>NZ_JBXAKW010000010.1:0-273727 GCF_058798815.1 Janthinobacterium sp. GW822-FHT07A03
CAGGACCGTGAAACAACTTTGCGCCGATGATAGTGCTGCAACCAGTGTGAAAGTAGGTTATCGTCAGGCTTGTTATATAAAAAAACCCCGCATCAGCGGGGTTTTTTTTCGTCTGCAGCGTTCATCGGACTAGATGCCCCAAGTGATGCTTTCGCCTTCCGCCTTGGCCGAGCGCAGCATTTCCATCAAGGGATAGGCGCGCTGTGAAAAGTGCACTTTTTGCGCGCGCGCATGGGCACCCGTTTCGCCATCTTCCAGCGTTTCCGGCGTATGCGCATCGTGTTCGACGTCATTTTCCGGATGCAGTTTGCTTTCCGCGACTTCTTTTTCCAGCAGGGCCAGGGCATCGCCCGCTTCCGCTGGCGTGATGACGCCGCGCGTGGGGTTCTTGTGCAGGATGTCGAGGATACGCTGGGCATGTTCCTGGTACATCAGCACTTCTGGGGAGGATTTGGATTTGAATGAGATCAACATAAGCGCTTTCTGAAACTTGTTGTTAGTGTCGAAACAATATCACGACTTGAAATGTCGCACAGGCCGTCCGATTGCCCGGATTGCACATTTGCAAGCCGGATAGGGCTATCTGTTGGACAACGCACGCATTTACAAGGGCTTGCTCACTGTAAAAACACCGGTTTAAGCGACCGTTAAGTCTCAATCGAGTTTCACCGAGTCCATGAAGGTATCGATGGTGTCACGCGACAGCTTGCTTTCTTCACCGAGGATGATGATCTGGAAAATCCGTTTATCCTGCGCCACGAAACGGCCGACCAGCAAGACAGGCTTGCCTTGCTGCGTGCCCTTGGCCTCGATGCTGAGCGAACTGCGCTTGTGCGTGCCGGCTGCCGTGCTGCTGGCCGCCGATGCCGATTTTTCGCTGCGCACGCTGCCGTTGATATTTTTTAACAGGGCAGTCTGCATGGTGGGCAAGGCCGCTTGTGCCTGTTCTGCGCTGTCGAGCACGGCGCTGCCGATGGCGAAGGTATTGCCATCGACCTCGCTTGCCGTCATGGTCAGGCTGACTTTCTTGCCATTGAGATCGATCTCGCGTGTCAGCACGGCCGGCTTGCCTGGAAACAGGGCCGTGAACTGGGCGTCGGGGCTGCGATAGTCGCGCCAGTCGAATTTCGGACTGCAGGCGGACAGAATGCTGGCGGCCGCGAGCGTAGCCAGAAAGAGGGCAAGTGATGGTTTTTTCATCAGCAGATGGTAGCAGCGCCGCCAATCGCGCGCAATCGCGCACGTGTGGTGCTCACCGGGCGCCTTATATTTCACGCAGCACACGCCGGTACTGGATCGCTTCGGCGACATGCGCTTGCGTGATGCCGCGGCTGTCCGCCAGATCCGCGATGCTGCGCGCCACGCGCAGTACCCGGTGATAGGTGCGCGCGGACCAGTGCAGGCGCGCCATGGCGCCATGCAGCAACTGTTCGCCATGTGTTTCCAGGCGGCAATGCTGTTCGATTTCCGTGCTGCTCAGGCGCTGATTCGCCTTTCCCTGGCGTGCCTGCTGCAGGGCAAAGGCCGCTGCTACCCTCTTGGCAATCGATTGCGTGCTTTCTCCGGCACCGGCGTGCCGGCCCAGTGCCGCCGGCGGCATTGCGGCCACTTCGATTTGCAGGTCGATACGGTCGAGCAGCGGGCCGGACAGGCGGCTGTGATAACGGAGCACGGCGTCCGGCGTGCAGTGGCAACGGCCGGAAGCGTGGCCCAGATAGCCGCACGGGCAGGGATTCATGGCGGCGATCAGCTGAAAGCGGGCAGGAAACTCGGCCTGGCGGGCCGCGCGTGAAATATGGATGACGCCCGATTCCATGGGCTGGCGCAGCACATCGAGCACCCTGCGCTGGAATTCGGCGATTTCATCGAGAAACAGCACGCCGCAGTGCGCCAGCGAGATTTCTCCCGGGCGCGGCACGTTGCCACCGCCCACCAGGGCCACGCCGGACGCTGTCTGGTGCGGGGCGCGGTAGGGGCGGCGTTTCCAGTGTTCCACCTTGAAGTGGCCGCCCAGCGAATGCACGGCGGCCGATTCCAGCGCTTCCTCATCGCTCATGGGCGGCAGAACGCCGGGGAAGCGGCTGGCCAGCATGGTCTTGCCCGCGCCCGGCGGTCCCACCATCAGGACGTTGTGGCCGCCCGCGGCCGCCACTTCCAGCGCCCGCCGTGCCTGCTGCTGGCCCTGCACGTCGGCAAAGTCGGGATACGCAAAAGCGTGCGCTGCCAGCCTGGGCTGGTGACGCTGCAAGGCCGTGTGGTTGACGTGCGCGGCAAAATGCGCGCAGACTTCGAGCAGGCTGTGGGCGGGATAGATGCAGGCATCGCTGACCAGCGCCGCCTCGTCCGCGTTCGCCTGCGGCAGGATGAAGGCGCGTGGCGTGCCCGCCCCGCTGCGCTGCATGGCAAAGGTCATGGCCAGCGCGCCGCGGATGGGGCGCAGCTGTCCCGACAGCGACAGTTCGCCGGCAAATTCATAGTGGTGTAATTGGTCGCCCGGCAACTGGCCGGAGGCGGCCAGGATGCCCAGCGCAATGGGCAGGTCGAAGCGCCCCGATTCCTTGGGCAGGTCTGCCGGCGCCAGATTGGCCGTGATGCGCCGCGCCGGCATCTCGAAGCCGCAGTTTTGCAGCGCGGCACGGACGCGGTCGCGCGATTCCTTCACTTCCGTATCCGGCAGGCCGACTATCGTAAAGGAGGGCAAGCCATTGGCAAGGTGGACTTCGACACTTACCTCGGGCGCTTCCATGCCGGCCAGGGCGCGGCTTTTCAGGACGGCCAGGCTCATCAGACTCCCCTGTGGCGCGGGTGCGGGCAGGATCAGTCTAGCGCTTGAAACGCCGTCAGGCTTGAGGTATGCCAGCAAGGCCGTCAATAACGGGTCCTGGCTGGCGGCAGATTAGGCTTTGGATTCGTTCAGACGCGTTTCCAGTTCGATCAGGCGCAATTCCAGTGCATCAAGCTTGGCGCGGGTCTTGGCCAGCACTTGCGCCTGGATATCGAATTCCTCGCGCGTGACGAGATCGAGGCGGGCGAAGCCCTGGGTCATCATCGATTTCACGTTTTTCTCGATATCCTTGGCTGGCGAGTTCTCGATGGCTTGGTGAATCTTGCCTTGCAAGTCGTTAAAGAAGGTATTCATGTCCATGGTCAGTCCTTTTATGGTGCGGCATGTGCATCGCACCATTGCGGTGCACAGCGGTGTTAATCTGGTGCGAAAATAGGCAAATCCACAACGCTTCAGCAGCGTATTCCCGCATGCCCAGCGGCTTGCAGGGTATGTATGGCCGGAAACGCACCTGTCAAGGTGGCAAGAGAGCTGGCACGTATTCTGCTAAAGAAGGTATGAACGCTTTGTGATCTCCAGCCAAGATTTTAAACCTCAACCGCTTTAAAAGTTCAATAAAAGGGAATCGCCATGAAGAATCTGTCCAAGAACATGACTTTAGCTGCAGCGTTGACGCTGGCCATGGCCGCTTTGTGCGGCAGCGCCATGGCCCAGGATGCAGTGGCGGCGCCTGCTGCAGCCGAAGCCGTACCTGATAACGTGGTGAGCTACAACGTGGCGCTGACCAGCGATTACCGCTACCGTGGCGTGTCGCAAAGCCGTCTCGACCCTGCCATCAGCGGCGGTGCCGACTATACCCACAATCCGACGGGTTTGTACGTTGGGACCTGGTTGTCGAGCATCAAATGGATCAAGGACGGCGGCGGCGATACGAACCTGGAATGGGATATTTATGCCGGTAAACGGGGCGAGATCAGCAAGGATTTCACCTATGACGTGGGCGGCCTGTATTACTTCTACCCATCGAACGGCTTGAGCACGAATGCGAACACCTTCGAGCTGTACGGCCAGCTGGGCTATGGCCCGGCCTACATCAAATATTCGCACTCGACGACCAATCTGTTTGGCGTGCCTGACAGCAAGAACAGCGGCTACCTCGATGTGGGCGCGAATATCGATATGTACGAAGGCTATCTGCTGAACCTGCATGTGGGCCGCCAGAAGGTCGAACATAACGATGCCCTCAGCTACACCGATTACAAGCTGGGTGTCACCAAGGATTTCGGCGTGGCAACTGTTGCGTTGGCCTACGTCAAGGCCAACATCACGTCGCTGGCACCGAATGGCAAGAATCTGGCGAAATCCGGTCTCGTGCTGACCGTATCCAAAACCTTTTAAGCGAGACTGCCATGAAAATGATTACTGCAATCATTAAACCGTTCAAACTGGACGAAGTACGCGAAGCCTTGTCGGCTATCAACGTGCAAGGTATTACCGTCACCGAAGTCAAAGGTTTCGGCCGCCAGAAAGGCCACACGGAACTCTACCGTGGCGCCGAGTATGTCGTTGATTTTTTGCCAAAAACCAAGATTGAAGCGGCCGTCGATGACGCCATTGTCGACCAGGCCATCGAAGCGATCGAAGGCGCCGCGCGTACCGGCAAAATCGGCGATGGCAAGATTTTCGTCTACAACCTGGAACAAGTCATCCGCATCCGTACCGGTGAAACCGGCAACGAAGCGCTCTAAGGGGAATATTGATGCGTAAAAATATAACAAAATTGCTCGCTGGGATAGCCTGTCTGTGTGCGTTTGGCGTCGCCACGCCGAGCTTTGCCGATGCCCCCGCCAAGACGGAGGCGGCTACAACCACGGCCGTCGCCACCCCCGCCGTCACGCCCGTGCCTGACGCCGCGCCCGCTGCCGCTGCTCCGGCCCCGGCCGCTGCCGCGCCGGCTGCCGCCCCTGTCGCCAACAAGGGCGATACCAGTTTCATGATGATTTCCACCTTGCTGGTGATTTTGATGACCATCCCCGGCCTGGCCCTGTTCTACGGCGGCCTGGTGCGCTCGAAGAACATGCTGTCGGTGCTGATGCAAGTGTTCATGGTGTTCGCGCTGGTGATCGTGCTGTGGTGTATCTACGGTTACTCGGTCGCCTTCACGGAAAAAACCGCCTTCTTCGGTGGCTTCGACCGCCTGTTCCTGAACGGTATCTGGGACCCGGCCAAGGGCACGTTTGCCGCCGCCGCTACCTTCAGCAAGGGCGTCGTCATTCCCGAGTTCGTCTTCGTGGCTTTCCAGGGCACGTTTGCCGCCATCACCTGCGCACTGATCGTCGGCGCCTTTGCCGAGCGCGCCAAGTTTGCCGCCGTGCTGGCCTTCGTCGTGCTGTGGTTCACATTTGCCTACCTGCCTGCGGCCCACATGGTGTGGTTCTGGACCGGTCCTGACCTGATCACCAATGCCGCCACCTCGGCCAGCGAAGCCCTGAAAGCGGGCTGGATCTGGCAAAAAGGCGCGCTGGACTTCGCCGGCGGCACCGTGGTGCACATCAATGCCGCCGTCGCCGGCCTGGTGGGCGCGATCATGATCGGCAAGCGCGTCGGCTACGGCCGTGAATCGATGGCGCCGCACTCGCTGACGATGACCATGATCGGCGCTTCCCTGCTGTGGGTGGGCTGGTTCGGTTTCAACGCCGGTTCCTCGCTGGAAGCGGGCGACGTGGCGGCCCTGGCCTTCGTCAACACCTTGCTGGCGACTGCCGCCGCCACCCTGTCGTGGGTATTTGGCGAATGGATCAGCAAAGGCAAGCCATCCATGCTCGGTGGCGCATCGGGCGCCGTGGCCGGCCTGGTGGCGATCACCCCGGCGGCCGGCTTTGTCGGCCCGATGGGCGGCCTGGTCATCGGCCTGCTGGCCGGCGTCATCTGCCTGTGGGGCGTGAATGGCTTGAAACGCCTGATCGGCGCCGACGATTCGCTCGACGTGTTCGGCGTGCATGGCGTGGGCGGTATCCTCGGTGCCTTGCTGACGGGCGTGTTTGCTGCACCACAATTGGGCGGCCAGGGCATCTTCGACTATGTCACCAACAAGATGTCGGCTGACCCATACTCGATCGGCCATCAGGTGTGGGTGCAGGCGCAAGCGGTCGGCACCACCATCCTGTGGTCGGCCCTGGTCTCCGTCGTTGCCTATAAACTGGTCGACATCGTCATCGGCTTGCGCGTACCGGAAGAAGAAGAGCGCGAAGGCCTCGATATCACCAGCCATGGCGAGCAAGCGTATCATGGCTAAATAACAAGGATCTGGCATGCCAGCGCCCCGGCGCGGCATGTCCTGCTGGAAAAGGCGCCTCATTGAGGTGCCTTTTTTTCGTTGTGGGAATGGAAAAGGTCTTTAAAACAAGGCTTTTGCCCCGATTTGGGGTACTTACACGGTAATATAGTCGGCAGTTCTGTGTGCTTTTTTGAATACTGCACATAATTTAAGGATGTAACTATGGTTCCCCATCTCGTCACGGCCCTGACCGGACCGCTGCTCGACCTCGAAAAAAAGATTCTGGCTGCGACGCCGGCCATTGAGCGCTGGTTTCGCATGGAGTGGCAAGAGCACACGCCGCCCTTCTATTGCTCGGTAGACTTGCGTAACGCGGGCTACAAGCTGGCGCCCGTCGATACCAATCTGTTCCCTGGCGGTTTTCACAACCTGGCCACGGAAATGCTGCCCCTGTCCGTGCAGGCGGCCATGGCCGCCATCGACAAGTATTGTCCGGACGCCCGCAACCTGCTGATCGTGCCGGAATTGCACAACACCACGCCGCAATACCTGCAGAACGTGGCGCGCCTGATGCAAATCTTCCGCCAGACGGGACTGCACGTGCGCTTCGGTTCGTGGTCGCCCGACATCACCCAGCCGACACCCTTGGCGTTGCCAGATGGCAACATGCTCGTCATCGAGCCCCTCGTGCGCCTGAACAATGGCCGCCGCCTGGGTTTGAAGGATTTCGACCCGTGCACGATTCTGCTGAATAACGACTTGTCGGACGGTATCCCCGATATCTTGCAAAATATTCATGAACAAAGCCTGTTGCCGCCATTGCACGCGGGCTGGGCCTTGCGCCGCAAGAGCAACCACTACACGGCCTACGATGAAGTGGTGAAAAAATTCGGCAAGATGATCGATGTCGACCCGTGGATGCTCAATCCCTTCCACGCCAAGTGCAGCGACGTCAACTTCCAGGAAGGCGAGGGCGAAGACGCGCTGGCCGCCAGCGTCGACGTGCTGCTGGCCAAGATCCGCAAGAAATACAAGGAATACGGCATCAAGGAAAAGCCGTTCGTCATCGTCAAGCCCGATGCGGGCACGTATGGCACGGGCATCATGACGGTGCGCGACGCCAGCGAAGTGCGCGACCTGTCGCGCAAGCAGCGCGACAAGATGTCCATCGTCAAGGACGGAAAAGTGGTCACCGACGTCATCATCCAGGAAGGCGTGCCGACCTTTGAAAGCATCAAGGATGCCGTGGCGGAACCCGTCGTCTACATGATCGACCGCTACGTGGTGGGCGGTTTCTATCGCGTGCACGCGGAAAAGGGCGTGGACCAGAACCTGAATGCGCCCGGCTCGCAGTACGTGCCGCTGGCGTTTGCCCAGCAGCATGCCGTGCCGGACTTGAAGGCCAAGCCGGGCACGGCCGCGCCGAACCGCTTCTACGTGTATGGCGTGGTGGCGCGCCTGGCCTTGCTGGCCGCGTCGCTGGAAATGGAGCGCACGGACCCGAATCCCGAGGTGTATTGATCCCTCCCCGCAGCTTGCCGGGCGCGCTGACCACTGCGCCTGGCGATCTCGGCTAGAATCAAGCATTCCTTATCCAGGCTCCCCGATTGGACGCACCATGAAAATTGCATTCCTTGCCGACCCGCTGGCAGGCTTCAAGACTTACAAAGATTCCACCTTCGCCATGATGCGCGAGGCGGCCAAACGCGGTCATGCCGTGTATGCGTTCGAACAGAAGGACATGGCGCTGGAAGAGGGCATCGTCACGGCACGGGTAAAACACATCGCGCTGACCGGCGACGAACACGACTGGTACAAGGTCGTTTCCACCGAGGAAGTGCGCCTGTCGGCCCTGGACGCCATCATCGAGCGCAAGGACCCGCCGTTCGACATGGAATACGTGTACGGCACGTATTTGCTGGAACTGGCGGAAAAGCAGGGTGCCTGCGTCTTCAACAAGCCATCCGCCATCCGCGACAACAATGAAAAGCTGGCCATTGCCCAGTTTTCCGAATTCACTTCGCCGACCCTGGTGACGTCGGATGAAGCGCGCCTGCGCGCCTTCCACGCCAAGCACCAGGACGTCATCTTCAAGCCGCTCGACGGCATGGGCGGCACGGGCATCTTCCGCGTCAAGGCCGATGGCCTGAACCTGGGCGCCATCATCGAGACACTGACGGATAACGGCGCGCAGACCATCATGGCGCAGCGTTTCATCGCCGACATCGTCAAGGGCGACAAGCGCATCCTCGTCATCGGCGGCAAGCCGGTGCCGTTTTCGCTGGCGCGCATCCCGCAGGCGGGCGAAGTGCGGGGCAACCTGGCGGCCGGCGGCACGGGCGTGGCGCAGCCATTGACGGCGCGCGACCTGGAAATCGCAGAAAAGCTGGGCCCCATCCTGGCCGCGCGGGGCCTGATGCTGGTAGGATTGGACGTGATCGGCGACTATCTGACGGAGGTCAATGTCACCAGCCCGACTTGCTTCCAGGAAATCATGCAGCAGACGGGTTTTGACGTGGCAGCCATGTTTGTCGACGCCGTCGAGCATGGCGTTGCGCAAGCGCAGCAGCGCTAGAAGGTGAAATGACTATGGTAGGGATTTTGCTCATGACACATGCACCGCTGGGACAGGCTTTCATCGCCGCCTGCGCGCATGTGTTTCGCGGGCCAACGGAACGGTTTGAAGCCATCGACGTCGTCGCCGACCAGGACCTGGCGGAAGTACAAAAGCTGGCCTCGGAAGCCATCTGCCGGCTCGACGACGGCTCCGGCGTGCTGGTGATTACCGACGTTAAGGGCGGCACGCCGTCGAACTGCTGCAACAAGCTGGCCGATGCGGGCCGGGTGGAAGTCATCGCCGGCATCAGCCTGCCGATGCTGCTGCGCGCCATCACATACCGCCGCGACACGCTCGACGTGGTGGTGGAGATGGCGCTGGCCGGTGCGCAAAGCGGCGCCGTGCGCGTCGATAACCGCATCCGCGTGGGCGAATAGGGAAATGCATGGCCGCCGCCCTGAAGGCGGCGGGTTTTATAGGCCAAGATTGTCATCAGCGTAGCGCATTCAGGGATAGAGACCATACAAAAATGATTCAAAAAGAACTCGAAATCATCAACAAGCTGGGACTGCACGCACGCGCCTCCGCCAAATTTACCCAGCTCGCCGCCAAGTTCAAGAGCGACGTCTGGCTGACCCGCAACGCGCGCCGCATCAACGCCAAGTCCATCATGGGCGTGATGATGCTGGCCGCCGGCAAGGGCGCGAAAGTGACCCTGGAAGCCGAGGGCGATGATGAGCAGGCATGTGTCGATGCGCTCACCGCCCTGATTAATGACAGGTTTGGCGAAGGCGAGTAATGCCCGCCGAACGCAGCCGCAGCCGCATTCCGACAGGTCACCCCATGGCATCTTTCACGCTCCACGGCATCCCGGTTTCACGCGGCATCGCCATCGGCCGCGCGCATCTGCTGGCGCCGGCCGCCCTTGACGTCAAACATTACCTGGTCGCCCAGGAACAGATCGAAGCCGAAGTGCAGCGCCTGCAAAGCGCCATCGCCACCGTCCACAAGGAACTGCAAACCCTGTGGAACGAGCTGCCCAAGGATGCGCCCACGGAGCTGGGCGCGTTCATCGACGTGCACGCGCTGATCCTCTCCGACCCGATGATTTCCGAAGCGCCGCTCGACATCATCCGCAAGCGCCACTACAACGCCGAATGGGCGCTGCTGACGCAAATCGATGAATTGTCTGCGCAGTTCGACGAAATCGAAGACCCGTATTTGCGCGAACGCAAGGCCGATATCCAGCAAGTGGCCGAACGTGTCTTGAAAGTCTTGCTGGGTACCGAGCAGCTGCTGCCCAAGGCGGCGGCCGAAGACGAATTGATGGCGCAGATGATCGTCGTCGCGCACGATATCTCTCCGGCCGACATGCTGCAGTTCCGCGACCGCTCCTTCATCGGTTTCATCACCGACGTGGGCGGGCAGAACTCGCACACGGCCATCGTCGCGCGCAGCCTCGATATCCCGGCCGCCGTCGGCATGTCGCAGGCGTCGATGCTGATCGAGCAGGACGACTGGTTGATCATCGACGGCGACGCCGGCGTCGTCATCGCCAACCCCAGCGCGCTGGTGCTGGAACAGTACCGCGAGCGCCAGGTGGCCATGCAGCGCGCGCGCAAGAAGCTGGGCAAGCTGAAAAAGACGCCGGCCGTCACCAAATGCGGCACGCCCGTTACCCTGCTGGCGAACATCGAATTGCCCGAGGATTGCGCGTTTGCGCTGGAGTCGGGCGCCAGCGGCGTGGGCCTGTTCCGCTCCGAATTCCTGTTCATGGGCCGCGTCCACAAGATTCCCACCGAGGACGAGCAGTTCGAGGCTTACCGCAACACGGTGCAGTCGATGAAGGGAAGAGTCGTCACCATCCGCACGCTCGACATCGGTGCCGACAAGCCGCTCGACCAGTCCGACCATACGGCCTTGAATCCCGCCCTGGGCTTGCGCGCCATCCGTTACTGCCTGGCCGAGCCGCAATTGTTCCTGACGCAGCTGCGGGCGATTTTGCGCGCCTCCGCCTTCGGCAAGGTGCGCATCCTGATTCCCATGCTGGCGCATGCGTTCGAGATCGACCAGTCGCTGGCCATGATCGCACAAGCGAAGGGCAGCCTGCGCGAGGAGGGCGTCAAGTTCGACGACGAGGTCGAAGTGGGCGCCATGATCGAGATTCCGGCCGCCGCGCTGGCCCTGCCCATGTTCGTCAAGCGCATGGATTTCCTGTCGATCGGCACGAACGATCTGATCCAGTACACCCTGGCAATCGACCGGGTCGACTACGAGGTGGCGCATTTGTACAATCCGCTGCATCCGGCCGTGCTGCAGCTGATCTCCATGACGATCGCCGCCGGCCACAAGGCGGGCATCGACGTGGCCGTGTGCGGCGAGATGGCGGGCGACGTGAAGCTTACGCGCTTGCTGCTGGGCATGGGCTTGCGCGAGTTTTCCATGCATCCGGCGCAGCTGTTGGCGGTCAAGCAAGAGATCCTCAACAGCGATCTGGGCCTGATTGCACCACAAATGCGCAAAATTATGCGCTCGATGGAGCCAAATGTGATCGCGGAAGCTGTCCATCAACTTCAGCTCATGTAAACTGTCACCTTAAGCATCAGGACACATCGCGCGCGGCAAGATGTGTCCTGATGTTAAAGTTGCAGCACCTATCATCGCGGTGCTGCATCGACCATGGCCCGTGGGGCCGCCTCCCTTTTATAAACCGACACACATGTCATCCATTGGAATCGTTTCGCCGCAAACTATGTATTTTGCGCAACCCCTGCAGCTGCAAAGCGGCGCATCGCTGCGGGACTATATGTTGATGTATGAAACCTACGGCACCCTGAACGCCGACAAATCGAACGCGGTGCTGGTCTGCCACGCCCTGAACGCCTCGCACCACGTGGCCGGCGTCTACGCCGACGAGCCGAAAAGCACGGGCTGGTGGGACAATATGGTCGGCCCCGGCAAGCCGCTCGACACGGATAAATTCTTCGTCATCGGCGTCAACAACCTCGGTTCCTGCTTCGGCTCGACGGGCCCGATGCACACCAATCCCGCCACCGGCAAGCCATATGGCGCCGCCTTCCCCGTCGTCACGGTGGAAGACTGGGTCAGCGCGCAGGCGCGCCTGGCCGATGAACTGGGCATCAGTCAGTTCGCCGCCGTGATGGGGGGCTCGCTGGGCGGCATGCAGGCGCTGGCGTGGAGCATCATGTTCCCCGAGCGGCTGCGCCACTGCGTGGTGATCGCCTCGACGGCCAAGCTGTCGGCGCAGAACATCGCCTTCAATGACGTGGCGCGCCAGGCCATCCTGTCCGACCCCGACTACCGTGGCGGCGACTTTTATGCGCACGGCGTGGTGCCGAAGAACGGCTTGCGCGTGGCGCGCATGGTGGGCCACATCACGTATCTGTCGAACGACGACATGGCCGAGAAATTCGGCCGCAAGCTGCGCGACGCGGCGCAGACGGGCGACTACAAATTCGGCTTCGGCATCGATTTCGAGATCGAATCGTATCTGCGCTACCAGGGCGACAAGTTCTCCGAGTACTTCGACGCGAACACCTACCTGCTGATCACCAAGGCGCTCGACTATTTCGACCCGGCGCGCGCGCATGGCGGCGACCTGGCCCAGGCCCTGTCGGGTACCAAGGCCAAGTTCTTCCTCGCCTCGTTTTCCACCGACTGGCGCTTCTCGCCCGAGCGCAGCCGCGAGATCGTCGAAGCGCTCGTGTGCAACCGCCGCCAGGTCACATATGCCGAAATCGACGCGCCGCACGGCCACGACGCCTTCCTGCTGGAAGATCCGCGCTACATGAACATGGTGCGCGCCTATTATGGCCAGGTTTGGAACGACATCGGGGCGGGCTTGCCCGCTCCTGCACCGCACACTGCCGTCCGCCAGGGCGCGAAGGAGACCGCATGACTTTTGACGAATTGAGCGCGCTGCGCCCCGACCTGGCCTTCATCGCCCACTGGGTGCCGAACAACGCGCACGTGCTGGACGTGGGCTGCGGCGAAGGCGTGATGCTGCAGTACCTGCAAAGCGACAAGGAATGCAGCGGCTATGGCATCGAGATCGCCGACGACAAGGTATTGGCCAGTACTTTGCGCGGCGTCAATGTGATCCAGCAGGACATGGAAAAGGGCCTGGCCATCTTTGGCGACAACAGTTTCGATACGGTGCTGTGCCTGTCGTCGCTGCAGATGATGAAGCAGGTCGAGCCGCTGCTGCGCGACATCGTGCGCGTGGGCGCCGAAGCCATCGTCTCGTTTCCCAACTTTGCCTACTGGCCGCACCGCGTGGCCTTGCTGAAAGGCCGGATGCCCGTGTCGAAATCGCTGCCTTACCAGTGGTACGACACGCCCAACGTGCGCTGCGCTACCATCAACGACTTCCGCGAACTGGCAGAGGAATGCGGCCTGGAAGTGATCGAATGCGTGGCCCTGGCCGAAGGCAAGATGGTTTCCGTGCTGCCGAACCTGCGCGGCGACCTGGCTGTCTTCCGTCTGCGTAAAAAAGCGGTGCATTGATGACCACAAGCCCGGCGCCTGGCTGGCGTTCCTATGCCAATGGCCGCATGCTGGCCGTGCTGGTGCTGGGCTTCAGTTCCGGCTTGCCCCTGTTCATCCTGCTGTACCTGCTGCAGGCATGGCTGGCCAAGTCGGGCTTGAACGTGAAAGCGCTGGGGCTGTTCGCCATGGTGCAGTTCCCGTATATCTGGAAATTCCTGTGGGCGCCCCTGATGGACCGCTACCGCATCCTGGGGCTGGGACGCCGGCGCGGCTGGATGGCGCTCACGCAAGTGGCGCTGTTCTTTTCCATCGGCGGCATGGGCATGCTGGACCCGCTCACGCAGATCGGCCTGATCGCGGCCGCCGCGGGCGGCGTGGCTTTTCTCTCTGCCAGCCAGGACATCGTCATCGACGCCTACCGGCGCGAAATCCTGTCCGTTAACGAGCAGGGCCTGGGCGCCGCCGTCATCGTCAACGCGTATAAAGTGGCGGGCATGGTGCCGGGCGCGCTGTCGCTGATCCTGGCCGACCGCATGCCGTGGCAGCCCGTGTTCTGGATCACGGCCGCCTTCATGTTGCCGGGCCTCGTCTGCACCTTGCTGATCAAGGAGCCCACCGTGTACGGTTCGCCGCCGAAGACCATGCGCGAAGCGATCATCTTGCCATTTCAGGAGTTTATTGCGCGCGATGGTTGGCGTAACGCAATGTGGATCCTTGCCTTTGTATTACTCTACAAAATAGGCGACAGCATGGCCACCGCGCTGGCGACGAAGTTTTATCTGGACCTGGGTTTCAGCATGACGCAGATCGGCCTGGCCGCCAACACCACGGGTTTCTGGGCCAGCCTGGCCGGCGGCGTGGTGGGCGGCGTGTGGATGCTCAAGCTGGGCATCAACCGGGGCCTGTGGGTGTTTGGCGCGCTGCAGGCGATCGCCATCCTGGGCTTTGCCTGGCTGGCGCAGGTGGGGCCGAATACCATGCTGCTCAGCGCCGTGATCGGTTTTGAAGCCTTCGCCAGCCTGGGACTGGGCGCGGCCGCCTTTGTCGCGTTCCTGTCGCGCAGCACGGACCCGCGCTATACGGCCACGCAATACGCCCTGTTTTCCAGCCTGAGCGCCGTGCCGCGCACCCTGATCAACGCCTCGGTGGGTTTTCTGGTCGCGGAATTGGGCTGGTTCTCGTTTTTCATTGTTTGCTTCTTCCTGGCCTTTCCGGCCATGATGATGCTGCCTAAAATTGCTCCATGGAGGTCTGCCGATGGCACCAATATCCCTTAAACGTTACGCCGTCCTGGCCAGCCTGTGCGCGGCCACCGCGCTGGCACCCCTGTCCGCTCACGCCCAGCAGGCGACGGTCCAGGATGGCATCAAGGTGCGTCCGCTGTCGACGTCGCGCATCTTTGCCGGCGGCGCCGATTTCAATGAACAATCGAAGCAGCAATATGCGCAGCTGGTCAACGAGGCGAAGGAAAAAAATGCGCTGGTGCCCGACAGCGACCCGCAAGTCAGGCGCCTGCGCGCCATCGCCCAGCGCATCATCCCGTTCGCCACGCGCTGGAACGAGGCGGCGGCCAACTGGAACTGGCAGGTCAACCTGCTCAATTCCGACCAGGTCAATGCCTTTTGCATGCCGGGTGGGCAGATCGCTTTTTACAGCGGCATCATCACCAAGCTCAATTTGACCGACGATGAAGTGGCCATCGTCATGGGGCATGAGATTTCGCATGCGCTTCGCGAACACTCGCAGGCGCAGGCGGGCAAGGGCAACCTGGCCGCCGTCGGCGCCAAGCTGGCCGGCGCCGGACTGTCGGCCTGGCTCGGCGTCGATCCGAGCATCACCAGTACCGCCACGAATATGGCGGCGCAGGGCGTGATGCTGAAGTTTTCGCGCGACGATGAGCGCGAAGCGGACCTGATCGGCATGGATCTGGCTGCGCGTGCCGGTTTCGACCCGCGCGCCGGCGTCATCCTGTGGCAGAAAATGGCGGCCGTGAGCAAGGGCGCGCCGCCGGAATTCCTCTCGACGCACCCATCGGGCAAGGACCGTATCTCGCAGATGAACAGCCACATGGCGCAAGTGCTGCCGCTGTACGCGCGCAGCAAGGGCGTCAGCGTGGACGCCTTGCCGCCGTACCGCAGCAACGCCATCGCGCAGCGCTAGGATGACCAAGCGCCACGCCGCCGCCCCGTTGCCCATGCGCGACGGCGTGGCACCCAGCTACCTGTGGCTGCCGGAAGGGCAGTGGCCAAGCATGCTGTCGTTTCTGCTGGAGCGCTATCCGCAGATCGGCGCCGCGCAGTGGCGGGACCGCATGGCGCGCGGTGAAGTGGTCAATGGCGACGGCGCCGTGCTGGCGCCCGACAGCGCGTACCGGCGCGGCATGCGCATTTTTTACTACCGCGAGCTGGAGCGCGAGACGCTGATCCCGTTTCACGAAGAGATCCTGTTCCAGGACGAGCATCTGATCGTGGTCGACAAGCCGCATTTTCTGCCGATGACGCCGGGCGGGCGCTTCGTGCAGGAGACCTTGCTGACGCGCCTGAAGAAAAACCTGGACTGCGCCGAGCTGACGCCGATCCACCGCCTCGACCGCGAGACGGCCGGCGTGGTGATTTTTTCACGCCAGGTAGCCAGCCGTGGCGCCTACCAGTCGCTGTTCCAGCGCCGCGAAGTGCGCAAGGCCTACGAGGCGCTGGCGCCCGTGCTGGCGGGACGCGATTTCCCATTCACCTACCGCAGCCGCATGGTCGAGGGCGAGCAGTTTTTCCTCATGCGCGAAGTAGCGGGCGAGCCGAATTCGGAAACCGTCATCGACGTGATCGAGGAGCGCGGCGACGTGACTCTGTACCGCTTGCAGCCGCACACGGGCCGCAAGCACCAGCTGCGCGTGCACCTGGCATCGTTGGGCATCCCCATCGTCAACGATGCGTTTTACCCTGTTGCCCTGCCGTGCAAGGAAGATGACATGTCGCAGCCGCTGCAACTGCTGGCGCGCGCGATCGATTTCACGGACCCTTTGAGCGGCGCGCCGCGCCACTTTGAAAGCCGGCGCAGCCTGTAGCGGTGCTTATGCCTTGACGGTGTAATCGATGATCAGGGGCGCATGGTCGGAAAACCGCTCGTCCTTGTAGACGCTGACCGTATGCGCCTGGGCCGCGATGCCTGGCGTGGCGACGTGGTAATCGATGCGCCAGCCCACGTTCTTCGCGTAGGCTTGTCCGCGGTTGCTCCACCAGGTGTACTGGTCTTCGCGCTTGTCCAGGCCACGGTGCACGTCGACAAAGCCCACTTCGTCGAAGACGCGCGTCAGCCAAGCGCGTTCTTCCGGCAGGAAGCCGGAATTCTTCTTGTTGCCCTTCCAGTTTTTCAGGTCGATTTCGTGGTGGGCGATGTTCCAGTCGCCGCAGATGACCACTTCGCGGCCCAGCGCCTTCAATTCCAGCAGGTGCGGCAGGAACAGTTCCATGAAGCGGAACTTGGCTTCCTGGCGTTCCGGGCCGGACGAGCCGGAGGGGCAGTACACGGAAATGACGGACAGGTTGCCAAAATCACAGCGCACGTAGCGGCCTTCGGCGTCGAATTCGGGGCTGCCGAAGCCGATATGCACGGCGTCCGGTTCCACCTTGCTGTACACGCCCGTGCCGGAGTAACCCTTTTTCTCGGCATAGTGGAAATGGCCATGGTAGCCGTGCGGGTTGAGGAATTCCGGCGTCATGTCGGGCAGCTGCGCCTTCAATTCCTGCACGCAGATGAAATCGGCCGTCTGCGTGCCCATCCAGTTGAAAAAGCCTTTTTTGGCGGCGGAACGGATGCCGTTCAGGTTGGCGGAGATAATTTTTGGCATAGAGTGAGAATGAAAAGGGCGCTGGACGGGGCCGGCGGGCGCGGCATGGCGATTGTCTCGCCGCTGCGCGCGGATTAAAATACAGGCACTTTTAAAAAATGAGGCTAATGTGAATAATTTACGCCAGCAGTTTATCGCGTTTTCAGTATCCAAGGGAGTCTTGCGGTTTGGCGAGTTCACCACCAAGGCCGGGCGATCATCGCCGTACTTCTTCAATGCGGGCCTGTTCCATGACGGCGCCACCCTGGCCGAGCTGGCGCAGTTCTACGCGCAGACCCTGCTCGACTCGGGCGTGGAGTTCGACATGCTGTTCGGCCCCGCCTACAAGGGCATCACCCTGGCGTCGGCCACCGCCGTGGCGCTGGCCGGCAAGGGCCGTAACACCTCGTTCGCCTTCAACCGCAAGGAAGCCAAGGATCACGGCGAAGGCGGCACCATCGTCGGCGCCAAGCTGCATGGCAAAGTTGTCATCATTGACGATGTGATCTCGGCCGGCACCTCGGTGCGCGAATCGGTGGACATGATCCGCGCCGCCGGCGCCGAACCATGCGCCGTGCTGATCGCCCTGGACCGCATGGAGCGTTCCGGCCCAGACGGCCAGCTATCGCCAAGTTCGGCGGTGCAGGAAGTGTCGAAACAGTATGGCATCCCCGTCATCTCGATCGGCAACCTGGACGACTTGTTCGGCTACCTGAACGGCGCGGGCGCCGATCCGGAACTGCTGAAATATAAAGAGGCTGTTTCCGCGTACCGCACGCGCTACGGCATCTGAGGTTCAGGCGCGCTTGAACGTCCTGTTCGTTTGCAGTCGCAACCAGTGGCGCAGTCCCACGGCGGAGCGGGTATGGCGCAGCCATCCCGACCTGTCCGTGCGTTCGGGCGGCACCAGCACGAACGCGCGCCATCCCGTCAATGCGAATGACCTGGCCTGGTGCGAGGTGATTTTCGTGATGGAAGAGAAGCACAAGTCGCGCCTGCGCGCGCAGTTTGGCCGTCTGCTCGAGCACAAGACCATCCATGTGCTCGATATTCCTGACGAGTATCAATTCATGCAGCCGGAACTGGTCGAACAACTCGAACTGTCGGTCGCGTCCATTCTCGGCCTCGGTTGACCCAGTGCACCTGGGCATAGCGCCGCTGGATTTCACGCATCAATGCCCTTGCCACGCCACGATGGCGAAATGGCGGTTTCACGAACAGCATGTTGAGCGTGGCTTGCGCGCCGCAGGGACTGAAATCGAGCATGGCCACCTGCTGCCCGTCGATGCAGGCCGACAGCGCATGCTCGCCCGAAGCCGTTACTTGGATCACGCCAGCCATGGTTTGACCGCCGCATGCAGGCCCAGGGCGAACAGCCCGGCAAAAAAACACCGTTTGAATGCCTGCTGCGCGATGCGCCCGCGCAGCCATTGACCGGCCAGCATGCCGGCCAGCGCCGGCAGCAGCGCATACGCGGATGCGCCGGCCGCGCCGAGGCTGAAGTCGCCGTGCAGGGCCAGGCTGGCCGCCAGCGCCACCGTTGATGCCGTAAAGGCCAGGCCCAGCGCCTGCACCAGCGCATCGCGCGCCAGCCCCAGTCCCTGCAGATACGGCACGGCGGGGATCACGAATACGCCCGTGGCGGCCGTCACCAGTCCCGTCGCCGCGCCCGCCAATGGCCCCAGCCACGCTTCCTGCCGCGCCGGCACGCGCAGCTGCAGCGAGAACAGGCCCGCCAGCGCATACAGCATCAGCGCCACGCCCAGCGCGACGACGGCCCAGGCGCCGCTGTCGGCCGGCAGCAGCGCGCCGCCCGCCAAGGTACCGGCCATGACGGCCGCCAGCATGGGCCACAGGCGCCGCAGCAGGGCGCGCAGCCCGGGGCCGGCCGCCAGTTGCCAGATATTCGTGACCATCGACGGCACGATCAACAGGGCCGCCGCCTGCACGGGCGGCATGACGAGGCTGAGCGTGCCCATGGCCACCGTCGGCAGACCCAATCCGACTACGCCCTTGACGAAGCCAGCGACGAGGAAGCTGGCGCCGACGGCCAGCAGGAATGACGTCTCCATTTTTTCTATTCCGCAGTGAATTGCGTGGATTCTGCGCGCGCTGGGCGGTTTCGCCAAGGTGGATTATTTTGAGTCAGCCTCAGTAGAATACGAAGGCTGGTAAGATGGCATAAAGGAGGGCGCCATGCGCTTTGATCTGGTCGACTTGCAGCTGTTTGTCAACGTGGTGGAGGCGGGCAGCCTGACGGCGGGCGCCGCGCGCAGCCATCTCGCATTGGCCTCCAGCAGTGCGCGCGTGCGCGGCATGGAAGAGATGCTGGGCATGCCCTTGCTGCTGCGCGGGCGGCGCGGCGTGGAGCCGACGCCCGTGGGCCAGACCCTGCTGCATCACGCGCGCCTGGTATTGCTGCAAATGGAGAAAATGCGCGGGGAACTCGGCGAATTTGCGCGTGGCTTGAAAGGGCAGTTGCGGCTGCTGTGCAATACGGCCGCGCTCAGCGAATTTTTGCCCGAGGCGCTAGGCGCTTTTCTCGACCGCCACCCGAACCTGACCATCGACCTGGAAGAGCGCCTCAGTTACGATATCGTCAAGGCCGTCTCGGAAGGGCTGGCCGACATGGGCATCGTGTCCGACTCGGTCGACATGCGCGGCCTGCAGACGTTTCTGTTCCGCCCCGACCGGCTGGTCGTCATCGCCGCGGCCGACGGCGTGCATCACCGCGCGCTCGGACAGGATGGCGTCGTCGACTTTGCCAGCGTGCTGGATCACGATTTCATCGGCCTGGCCGACGACAGCGCGATGCAGCAGTACCTGGGCATGCATGCGGCACGCCTGGGGCGCCCCTTGAAGGTGCGCGTGCGCCTGCGCAGCTTCGATGCCGTGTGCCGCATGGTGGCCAGCGGCGTGGGCATCAGCGTGGTGCCGCTGGCGGCGGCCAGCCGCTGCCAGCAGACGATGGCGCTGCGCTGCCTGGAATTATCCGATCCCTGGTCGGTACGCAATCTGACGATCTGCGTGCGCCAGTTCAGTGAATTACCCCTGTATGCGCGTCAGTTGATCGATCATCTGAAGGCGTGACAGGGCATGACAGGAGCAGCGATGCGTTTTTCAGAAGACAAGATGGCCAGCCTGCTGTGCAGCGACCAGGTCGAGCGGCCCATCCACATCTGGCAGCCGGAGCATCCCCGCGCCGTGATTCTGGCGATCCACGGCGGCATGGCGCATGCGGGCGACTACGTCACGCCGGCGTTGTACTTCCGCCAGCATGGCATCGCCACCGTCAGCTTCGACATGGTGGGCCACGATGGCAAGCGCAAGGTGGATATCCCCTCGTTCGATGCCTTCCTCGACGACGAAGAGCTGTTCCTCGCCTGGGTCAAGCAGGCCTACCCGGGCTTGCCGATTTTCGTCATGGGCCATTCCATGGGCGGATTGATTGCCACGCACCTGGGGCTGCGGCGCTTTGCTGGCGACCCGGCCATCAAGGGGTTTGTGATTTCATCGCCGTATTACGTGAATGCGATTCCCGTGCCGAAGGTGCTGCAGATGCTGTCCGGCTGGCTGGCGCAGCGCTTCCCGACGATGAAAGTGCCATTGGGCAACTTGACCATGCTGCTCACGCACGATCAAACCATCACCGAGCGCCATTTCCAGGACGAGCGCGACGGCATCCGCGCCAGTGCGGCGTCGGTGCGGTTTGCCCATGCGCTGACGTCGGCGCAAAAGGCGCTGGCGGGCGGCTTGTCGGATTGGCGTTTCCCCCTGTTCGCCGTGGTGGCGGGCGACGACAAGCTGGCCGACAGCCGGGCCACGGAAAGCCTGCTGCGCAGCGTGCCCGATGGCTTGCTCGACTATCATTTTTATCCGGCCAATTATCACGAGAATTTCAATGAGGTGAACCGCGAGGCGATCTTTGCCGCCATTCAGGCCTGGATGGAAAAACTGCTGGCACCCGTGCAGGTGTGAGGGCCGGGTATCGTTATAATCGGATTAACTGAATTTACCGCCGGCGCATGCCGGCCCGGTCCCCGCGGCACAGGGGAATACTCAAGGAACGAACGATGCGCTTGCTGATTGCCCTGTTACTCCCATGGCTGACCTTTTTCACGATCGGCCGCCCGATCGCCGGCATCATTTGCCTGATCCTGCAAATCACCGTGATCGGCTGGCTGCCGGCCACGATCTGGGCAGTGTATGCGCTGAGCCAGTACAAGACGGACCAGAAGATCGCCGACGCCATGCGCCGGCGCTAACCTTCTAAGACTGGCCTAAGCTGCGCTTCCTATCTTGATTCAACCGACATGAGGAGAGTGAGATGGCATTAAACAGACGCGGTACCCTGGGCCTGGCGGCGGCGATGCTGGCCGCCGGGCTGTTGCTGGGAAGTGCGGCGCAGGCGCAAACCGACGGCGCACTGCCGCCCGTGCAGAAGAACGGGGCGGTGGAGTACCTGAGCGGCGGCATCGGCCTCGATGAGTCGACGGCCATCAAGAGCGCCAGCCGGCATTGGCCTTTGAGCCTGGTGTTTTCCGTGCAGGCAGCGGGCAAGGCGGAATTTGCCTCCGACGTGAAGCTGGAAATACGCGATGCCAAGGGTAATCCGGTGCTGGACACGACGGCCAGCGGACCGTTCCTGCTGGCGAAACTGGCGCCGGGCAGCTACAGCCTGCGCGCCACCCTGGCCGGCAAGTCGCTGGAGCGCAAGGTGCAGATCAAGGCAGGCAGTTCCGCGCGCGTGGAGCTGGTCTGGCCAGCGGGAACGAACCAGGGCCGGCCCTGATGCCTGGCGACGGCAAGGCGCCCGACCGGGACTTGTCGGCGCGGGGCTTGTCGGCGCATATCCTGCCGACGTCGGCGACGATGGTCGGCGTGTGCATGACGGTGCTGTCGATCGGGCATCTGGCGCCGCGCGGCGAGGTGCGCGTGGCCATCGACAAGCTGCTCGCCGTCGATGCCATCGTCTTTCTCGTCAGCGCCGTGCTCTCGTTCATGTCGCTGCGCCCCGGCCAGTCGCGCTTGCGCTACGAATCGTGGGGCGAGCTGTTGTTCATCTGCGGCCTGGCCTTGCTGGCGCTGGGCGCCGTGGTGCTGGCCTTCGTCATCAACTGACCGCGAGCACGCGCCCTTCGGCGGCGCTTTGCAGCGCCAGTTCGATCAGGCGTATCGTCGCGGCCCCATCCTCGGCCGCCACGGGCGCCGGTGCGCCGTGGCGGATGGCGTCGGCCATGCCCTGGTAAAAATCCTGGTAGCGGCCCGCCTGCATTTCGAGGTGTTCGCAATGGCCGTCCGGCTGCGTGCCCAGGTGCAGCGCGCCGCGCACGGGATCGACGCCCCAGCCGGACTGGCCCGGCCTGCCGCCCGCCTTCAGGGCGTCTTCCTGCGGGTCGAGGCCGAATTTCACGAAACTGCCCTTGTCGCCATGCACGGCGAAGCGCGCCGTCGGCGCCTTCACCAGACAACCCGCTTGCAGCACCACGCGCAGGCGGTCGTAGTACAAAACGATGTGCATGTAGTCGACGGCTTGCGCGCCATCGCGCTGCAGGACGATATCGGCATACAGTTTTTCCGGCTTGCCGAACAGCTGCATGGCCTGGTCCAGCATGTGCGGGCCCAGGTCGTACAGCAAGCCGCCGCCCGGTGCGCCGGATTCGCGCCAGCGCTGGCGGATCTCGGGGCGGAAACGGTCGAAATGCGATTCGACGCTGGCGATGCGTCCCAAGGTGCCCTGCGCCAGCAGCGCCTTGATGGTGAGGAAGTCGCCATCCCAGCGCCGGTTGTGATACACGCTGAGCACCAGCTGGCGCTCTTTCGCCAGTGCGATCAGGCTCTGCGCCTCGGTGCTGGAAATGGTGAAGGGCTTGTCGACCACGACGTGCTTGCCCGCTTGCAGGGCCGCCTGCGCCAGGCTGAAATGCGCCTCGTTGGGCGCGGCGATGACGACCAGCTCGATGGACGGATCGGCAAACAGTTGCGCGGGCTCCGCATACACGGTCGCGTGCGGCCAATCCTTGTGCACGAGCTCGGGCTTGCTGGAGGCGACGGCCGTCAATTCCAGGGCATCGATGGTGGACAGGACGGGAGCGTGGAAGGTGGAGCCGGCAAAGCCGTAGCCGACCAGGCCGGTTTTGATCTTGTTCATGGCAGATTCACAGGTGCGTGGAAGAATCCATGATCATACCCGCAAGCGGGCGGCGGCACCGCTGCAGCAATGCTGCCACGATGTGCCGCCGCAAATGCCTTAGTGCAGGCTCCAGACGTATTGCACCTTGACGCTGGCGCCGACCGGCTTGCCGCCGGCGAGGGCCGGCTTGAACGTGCATTTGGCAATGCCGCTGCGCGCCGCCTCGTCGAGGGCCGGATGGCCGCTGCTCTTGACCACGCTCGAGTCCAATACCTTGCCAGTGGCATTCACGTCGAAGGACATGGTGACCGTACCCTCTTCCTTCGCCTGCAGCGAGGCGGCCGGATAGACCGGTTTGCCGCAGACGCCAAAGTCGATGACGGGGCGGCGCTCCAGCACGGGTGCGCTGTCGGCGGCGACGGCCTGGCCGTAGATGCCGAGGCAGGCACCGGCCAATGCCAGCAGCGGCACGGCTGCCTTCCAGTTCAGGGTTTGCGGTGCGGGGCGCAGCAATCGTTTGATACGTGACATAAGATCTCCTCCGTTGGCCGCCTGGGCCAGGTGGTGGGTTGAGAACTGGAGACGTTCCAGTTCCGAGAGTGCAAGAGCCAGACGCCGCGGTTCGCCCAGTTGTCTTGCTGCGAAATCATCTGCAATGTGTTCGCGTTCGAGGCGCACGCCGCGTGAAATCCACCAGACGGCAGGGTGGAAGAACAGCAGCGCCTCGATGGCGTTTTGCAGCAGGTTGATCAGATAATCGTGGCGCCGGATGTGCGCCAGTTCATGCGCCAGCAGCGCATCGAGCAGGTGCGGCGGCATGCCGGTGAGCAGCGCCGCGGGCACCAGCACCATGGGTCGCCAGATGCCGGCCGTGAGCGGACTGGCGATGTTGTCGAGCACGCGCAGCCGCACGGGCCGCGCCACGCCGGCATCGTGCGCCATGCGCGACAGCCTTGTCTGCAGTTGTCCATGCGCGGCGCCCGTGTTCCTGGCGCTGCGCTCTATCCACAGCATGCCCAGCGCCATGCGCACGGCCAGCACGGCGGCACACAGGGCCCACACGCCGACGACGGCGCGCAGCAGCAGGTCCAGGTCGGGCAGGCTGTCGGGCGCCAGCAGGGCGGCCGGCAGCAAGGCGCCGGAGTACTGGGCGCCCGTGGCGTCGCCGCCGGCCAGGCGCAGATACAAGCCCGCCGCAGGCCATGCCAGGCAGGCTAGCAGGGCGCCGCAACCGACGGCATAGCGCGCCTCGGGACGCGCATTGCGCAGGGCGGCCCGCGCCAGCGCCGTGGCGCAGCCGATCAGGATGCCCTGCCACAGGAAGTGCAGCAGGGTCCAGCCCAGCGCCGGCACGAAGCCGCTCATGACTGATCGTCCTTGAGCATTTTTTCGATTTCCTCGCGTTCGGCGCGCGACACGCCCGTGCGCAGCGCCGCCAGCACCAGCGCCTTGGCCGAGCCGGCAAAGGCTTTCTGCATCAATTCCTTGAGCAGGTTCGTCTGCAGGCTGTCCTGGGCCTGGGCCGGCGCATACACGTGCGAACGCTGGCTTTCGTCGCGGATTAGCAAGCCCTTGCCGTGCATGATCTGCATCAGGCGCAGCACGGTGCCGTAGGTGATGGCCGGCTTGGCCAGCGCCATCGCCTCGTGCACCTGCTTGGCCGTGGCGGCGCCCAGCGGCCACAGTGCCTGCAGCAGATCGAGTTCGGCTGCCGTCGGTTTCGGGGTGTCGGGCGTCTTGGCCATGCGGTTTTCCTCTTGCCTGAAATTCAATAGGGCTAGATTAAACCTTGTAGACAAAAATGTATACTTTAATTTTCAGTGGCGTATAAACGCCTGTCAGGCGTGCCATAAAAAGTAGACAAGCTTGTTTATGAGGAGATCTGACAGGCGGAAAAAAAGACGCCGCAGCGTCTTTTTTGGGGGGAAGAGGAGAGTCAGCCCGCCAGCTTAGCCTTCAGCAATTCCGTCAGCTGGGCCGGGTTGGCCTTGCCCTTGGAGGCCTTCATGGCCTGGCCGATCAGCGCATTGATGGCCGCTTCCTTGCCGGCGCGGTACTGCTCCACCGATTTGGCGTTGGCCGCCAGCACTTCATCGACGATGGCTTCCAGTGCGCCCGAATCCGAGATCTGCTTCAGGCCCTTGGCGTCGATGATGGCGTCAACCAGGTGCTCGTCGTTCGATTTCGCTTCCCACATGCCGGCGAAGACTTCCTTTGCCGCCTTGTTCGAGATCGTGCCGTCGGCGATGCGCTTGAGCATGGCGGCCAGCTGCGCGGCGGAGACGGGGGCGTCGTCCAGGTCCACGCCTTCGCGGTTCAGGGTCGACGATACGTCGCCCATCAGCCAATTGGCGGCGGCCTTGGCGTTTTCCTTGCCGGCCTTCTCGACCACGGCGACGAAGTAGATCGCCATGGCTTTCGATTGCGTCAGCACCAGCGCATCGTAGTCCGGCAGAGCGTATTCGCTGATGAAGCGGGCACGCATGGCAGCCGGCAGTTCCGGCATCGAGGCCTTGACGGTGTCGATCCACGCTTGCGAGATGACCAGCGGCGGCAGGTCCGGGTCCGGGAAATAGCGGTAATCCTGGGCGTCTTCCTTGCTGCGCATTTCGCGCGTTTCCTTGCGGTCCGGATCGTACAGGCGCGTCGCTTGCACGACCTTGCCGCCGTCTTCGATCAGTTCGATCTGGCGGCGCACTTCGACGTGCACGGCTTCCTCGATGAAGCGGAAGGAGTTCAGGTTCTTGATCTCGCAGCGCGTGCCGAATTCCTTCTGGCCGACGGGGCGCACGGAGACGTTGACGTCGCAGCGGAATGAGCCTTCCTGCATGTTGCCGTCGCAAACGCCCAGCCACATGACCAGCGAGTGCAGGGCCTTGGCGTAGGCCACGGCTTCGGCGGCGCTGCGGATTTCCGGCTCCGAGACGATTTCCAGCAGCGGCGTGCCGGCGCGGTTCAAGTCGATGCCGCTCATGCCCGCGTAGTCTTCATGCAGGGATTTGCCCGCGTCTTCTTCCAGGTGGGCGCGCGTCAGGTTCACCGTCTTGGTGACGAATTCGCCGTCCTTTTCGTAGCCGAAGGTCAAGGCGCCGCCGATGACGACGGGGTCTTCGAACTGGCTGATCTGGTAGCCCTTGGGCGAATCGGGATAAAAATAGTTTTTACGGGCGAAGACCGAGTGCGGCGCGACGGTGGCGCCCACGGCCAGGCCGAAGCGGATCGCGCGGTCGACGGCTTGCTTGTTCATCACCGGCAGCACGCCCGGCAGCGCCAGGTCGACGGGGCTCGCCTGCGTGTTGGCTTCGGCGCCGTACTTGATCGGCGAACCGCTGAAAATTTTGGATTCGGTCGTGAGCTGCACGTGGTTCTCAAGACCGATGACGATTTCCCATTGCATAGTGTTCTCGCTTATTTTTTGGTGGCGCCGCCTGGGCGGCGCGAATTTTTTTCTTAAATGCCGGCAGGGCTGCGCGTATGCCAGTCCGTCACTTGCTGGAACTGGTGGGCCACGTTCAGCAGCTTCGCTTCGCCGAAATAATTGCCGATGATTTGCAGGCCGACGGGGCGCTTGCCATTCTTGTCTCCTGCGCCGAAACCGCAGGGAATCGACATGCCGGGCAGGCCGGCCAGGCTGGTCGACAGGGTGTAGATGTCGGCCAGGTAATTTGCCACCGGGTCGTCCGTCTTGTCGCCCAGGTCCCAGGCGACGGTCGGCGCGACCGGTCCCATGATGACGTCGCAGACGGCGTTCGGGCCATTCAGCACGGCGTCGAAGTCCTGCGCGATCAGGCGGCGGATCTTTTGCGCCTTCAGGTAGTAGGCGTCGTAGTAGCCGTGGCACAGCACATAGGTGCCGACCATGATGCGGCGCTGCACTTCCGGGCCGAAGCCCTGGGCGCGCGACTTCTTGTACATGTCCTGCAAGTCCTTGTACTCGGCGGCGCGGTGGCCGTAGCGCACGCCGTCGTAGCGCGACAGGTTCGACGACGCTTCTGCCGGGGCGATCATGTAATAGGCGGGAATCGACAGGGCCGTGTTCGGCAGCGAGATGTCGACCAGGGTGGCGCCCAGCTTTTCATACTGCGCCAGCGCGCCGCGCACGGCCGCTTCCACGTCCTTGGCCAGGCCCTCGCCGAAGTACTCGCGCGGCACGCCGATGCGCAAGCCCGTGAGGGGGGCATCGAGACTGCGCGAAAAATCTTCGGCCACGCCGCCCTGTTCAGGGGACAAGCTGGTCGAGTCGCGTTCGTCGAAGCCGGCCATGGCGGTGAGCAGCAGGGCGCAGTCTTCGGCCGAGCGGGCCATCGGGCCGCCCTGGTCCAGCGACGAGGCAAAGGCGATCATGCCGAAGCGCGAGACGCGGCCATACGTCGGCTTGATGCCGGTGATGCCGCAAAAAGCGGCTGGCTGGCGGATCGAGCCGCCCGTATCGGTGCCGGTGGCCGCTGGCGCCAGGCCGGCCGCGACGGCGGCGGCCGAGCCGCCCGAGGAGCCGCCCGGCACGGCCGTCTTGTCCCACGGGTTCTGCACGGCGCCGAAGGACGAGTTCTCATTGCCGGAACCCATGGCGAATTCATCGCAATTGACCTTGCCCAGGGTGACCATGCCGGCCGCCTGGAATTTTTCCACCACGGTGGCGTCAAACGGGCTGGCGTAGTTGGCCAGCATTTTCGAGCCGGCCGTCGTGCGCCAGCCTTTCGTGACGAACAGGTCCTTGTGGGCGATCGGCACACCCGTCAATGGCGTGGCCGTGCCAGCGGCAATGCGGGCATCCGCTTCGGCAGCTTGCGCCAGGGTCAGGGCACGGTCGACGTGCAGGAAGGCGTTCGAGTTGTCCGCTTCGATGCGGTCGAGGAAATGCGTCGCCAGTGCAACGGCGGAAATTTCCTTGTTCTGCAAAAGCGTGGACAGCTGTTTGATGGATTTTGTATGCATGGCGTTTCTATTGTGATATTCGGCAAGAAGGCGGGAGCGGCGCAACGGCGTGTTTATTCGATAACCTTGGGAACGAGATAGAGTCCATCCTGTACCTTCGGTGCCACGGCCTGGTAGGCGTCGCGGCGATTCTGTTCCGTGGCGACGTCTTCGCGCAGGCGCAGGGCGATATTGTCCATGTGGGCGGCCAGCGGGTGGCTCAGGGGCGCCACGCCATCGGTATTGACGGCTTGCATTTGTTCCGCCAGTGCGAAAATCTTGTTCAATTGGGCCAAAGACGTGACGGCCTGGTCGTCGGCCATTTCAAGTTGGGCCAGGTGGGCGATGCGTTTTACGTCGGAGAGTGTCAGGGACATGGCGAATGGCGCGGAGTGCCGCGCATTAGTATTAAGTTGGCGTTTTGATAAAACGCGGGTATTTACTGCTATTTTGCTCACAAAAATCGAGGAATGCCGCGTAACTCGCGGCTGCAAGAGTCGCACTTTTCCATGGTTTTTGAGCAAATCGCATTCAAATTATAAGGTAGAATGGCGGGTTAATGCGTTGCCGGCGCTGATGGACCGCTGCCGCAGCATAGAAAAGATTGCGCAAGCGCCAAGCGAAACCCGGAAAAATCGCCTTCATGGATTTTCAGGGTGCCTGAAAGCGCCCGCTTTGAAACTCCCCATAAACAGCTTTTGCGCAGCTCGATGCGCTACAGGACACTCATGTTTGGTTTTTTACGCAGGTATATCTCCACCGATCTGGCCATTGACTTGGGCACGGCCAACACCCTTATTTATGTACGCGGCCTCGGTATCGTCCTGGACGAGCCATCCGTCGTCGCCATCCGCCAGGAAGGCGGTCCGAATGGCAAGAAGACCATTCAGGCAGTCGGCAAGGAAGCCAAGCAGATGCTGGGCAAGGTGCCGGGCAATATCGAAGCGATTCGTCCGATGAAAGATGGCGTGATCGCCGACTTCACCGTGACCGAGCAGATGCTCAAGCAATTCATCCGCATGGTGCACGACTCGAAATTCTTCCGTCCATCGCCGCGCATCATCATTTGCGTGCCGTGCGGTTCGACCCAGGTCGAACGCCGCGCGATCCGCGAATCGGCCCTGGGCGCCGGCGCCTCGCAGGTGTACCTGATCGAAGAACCGATGGCAGCGGCCATCGGCGCGGGCTTGCCCGTGTCGGAAGCAACGGGCTCGATGGTGGTCGACATCGGCGGCGGCACGACGGAAGTGGGCATCATCTCGCTGGGCGGCATGGTCTACAAGGGTTCCGTGCGCGTGGGCGGCGACAAGTTCGATGAAGCCATCGTCAACTACATCCGCCGCAACTACGGCATGCTGATCGGCGAACAGACGGCCGAAGCCATCAAGAAGGCCATCGGTTCGGCTTTCCCGGGCTCGGAAGTGAAGGAAATGGAAGTCAAGGGCCGCAACCTGTCCGAAGGCATCCCCCGTTCGTTCACCATTTCCAGCAACGAGATCCTCGAAGCGCTGACCGACCCGCTGAACAACATCGTCTCGGCCGTGAAGAACGCGCTGGAACAGACGCCGCCGGAACTGGGCGCCGACATCGCTGAAAAAGGCATGATGCTGACGGGCGGCGGCGCGCTGCTGCGCGACCTGGACCGCCTGCTGATGGAGGAAACCGGCCTGCCGGTGCTGGTGGCCGAGGACCCGCTCACCTGCGTGGTGCGCGGTTCCGGGATGGCACTGGAACGTATGGACAAGCTCGGCTCGATCTTCTCCTACGAATAATCTGACAGAAGGGCCGGAAACCACTCCGGCCTTTTTTTGGTTTTGGCGCCGGCGTCTGACCGGGGCCTGCACGTTGGCGCACTGCGCCTGGCCTGATTATTGGAAGTCATGGAATACAGTCCTCCGCCACTTTTCAAACAAGGCGCCTCCGCCCGCGTCAAGATGATGGTGTTCGCCGGCATTTCTATCGCCCTGCTGCTGGTCGATTCGCGCATGCACGCGCTGACGGCCGTACGTCAGGCCGTCGGCACCGTGCTGTATCCGGTGCAAATGGCGGCCTTGGTGCCGCGCGACGTGGCGCTGGGCGTCGGTAATTACTTTTCTTCGCTGTCCGTCTTGGAAAAACAGGTGCGCGACCTGAAGCACGAACAGATCGCCTCGGCGCAGATCATGCAGCAGGCACAGCTCAATATCGTTGAAAACAACCACTTGCGCAAATTGATGGAGGCGCGCGAGCGCGTGCCCGTCAAGACCATGATGGCCGAGGTGCTGTATGACACGCGCGATTCGGCCACGCGCAAGATCGTGCTGGACCGGGGCATCCAGAATGGCGTGGAACTGGGCCGCCCCGTGATCGACAACCTCGGCGTGGTGGGGCAGGTCACGCGCGTGTTCCCGTTCACCTCCGAAGTAACCCTCTTGACCGATGAAGAGCAGGCCATTCCCGTGCAGCTGCTGCGCAATGGCGTGCGCAGCGTGGCCATCGGGCGCGGCAAGTCCGGCACCATGGAACTGCGCTTCACGGCCCCCAGCGCCGACATCCAGATCGGCGACATCGTCATTACCTCGGGCCTCGACGGCCTCTACCCGGCCGGCCTGGCCGTGGCGCGCGTGACCCTGGTCGAGCGCAATGCGCATGGCCCGTTCGGCCGCGTCGTGTGCCAGCCGCTGGCTGGCATCGAACGCAACACCCAGCTGCTCATCCTGATGACGTCGCCCGATATCCCGCCGCGCCCGCCGGCCGAAGATGTCAAGACGGGCCGCAAGATCGCCGGCAAGATGGCGCCGATCAAGGATCCGGCCAAGGAGCCTGCGGCTGCCGCCGCGACCGCGCCGGCCGCGAAACCGCCCGCAAGCCCCGCGCCGAAACCGGCCGCGCCGGCAGTACCTGTACCAACACCTGCCGCCGTGCCACCGAAGGAAGCGACACGATGAACCGCCCGCATTACATCCTGCTGCCGGTCAGCCCCCTGTTCATCGGTTTTTCCCTGCTCTGCGCTTTTCTGCTGAACCTGCTGCCATGGGGGCAGTTCGTCGGCGTGCCCGATTTCGTCGCCCTGGTGCTGGTCTTCTGGGGCATCCACCAGCCGCGCAAGGTCGGCATCGGCGTGGCGTTCTTCATGGGCCTGATGATGGACGTGCACGATTCGACCCTGCTGGGCGAGAATGCGCTGGCCTACACCTTGTTGTCGTATTTCGCCATCATGATGCACCGCCGCGTGCTGTGGTTCCCCATCCTGACGCAGGCGCTGCACGTGCTGCCGCTGCTGCTGCTGACGCAGGCGTTGCAATTGCTGACGCGGCTGATCGTCTCGGGCCGTTTCCCCGGCTGGCTCAACTTCATCGAGAGCTTCGTCGCCGTCGCCCTGTGGCCTTTCGTGACGTGGATCCTGCTGGCGCCGCAGCGCCGCGCCGTGGACCGCGACCATAACCGGCCGATCTGACGGGCGCCTGCCATGACCGAACTGAAAAATACCGAGCGCGAACTGCATTTTTTCCGCATGCGCCTGACCATCCTGGGCGCGCTCGTCTTCGTCTGCTTTTCGCTGCTGCTGGCGCGCTTCATCTGGCTGCAGGTGATCAAGCACGAGGACTACGCGACCAAGGCCGAAGACAACCGCATCGCCGTGGTGCCCATCGTGCCCACGCGCGGCCTGATCCTCGACCGCAACGGCGTGGTCCTGGCGCGCAATTACTCGGCCTACACGCTGGAAATCACGCCATCGAAATTGAGCGCCAGCCTCGATTCGGTGATCGATGAGCTGTCGACCCTGGTGCAGATCGACATCAAGGACCGCCGCCGCTTCAAGAAGCTGCTGGAAGAATCGAAGAACTTCGTCAGCGTGCCGCTGCGCACGCGCCTGACGGACGAGGAAGTGGCGCGCTTCACGGCGCAGCGTTTCCGCTTCCCCGGCGTGGAAGTGCAGGCGCGCCTGTTCCGCCAGTATCCGATGGGCGAAGTCGCCTCGCACGTGGTGGGCTTCATCGGCCGCATCAACCGCAATGAGGCCAAGGCGCTGGAAGAGGGCGAGGACGCTGCCAACTACAACGGCACCGACCATATCGGCAAGGAAGGCCTGGAAAAGAGCTACGAAAAGCAGCTGCATGGCACCACCGGCTACGAAGAAGTGGAAGTCTCGGCCGGCGGGCGCGCCATGCGGACCCTGTCGCGCACGGCGGCCACTCCGGGCAACAACCTGATCCTGTCGATCGACATCGAACTGCAGAAGGTGGTCGAGGAAGCGTTCGGCGAATGGCGCGGCGCGGCCGTGGCGATCGATCCGGCCACGGGCGACATCCTCGCCTACGTCTCCAAGCCAGGCTACGACCCGAACCTGTTCGTTGACGGCATCGACCAGCAAAGCTGGAACGAACTCAATACCTCGCTGGACCGGCCGATGGTCAACCGTCCCCTGTCCGGCACCTACGCGCCCGGCTCGACCTTCAAGCCCTTCATGGCGCTGGCCGCACTGGAACTGGGCAAGCGCACGCCGAGCCAGTCGATTTCCGATCCCGGCTTCTTTATCCTCGGTGGCCATACCTTCCGCGACGACAAGGTGGGCGGCCATGGCACGGTGGACATGCACAAGTCCATCGTCGTCTCGTGCAACACCTATTACTACCAGCTGGGCCGCGACATGGGCATCGACGCCATCCACGACTTCATGAAGCCGTTCGGTTTCGGCCAGCTGACGGGCATCGACCTGAATAATGAAAAGACGGGCGTGCTGCCATCGACGGAATGGAAGCGCAACCGCTTCAAGACGCCGCAGCAGAAAAAATGGGTGGGCGGCGACACGATTTCGGTGAGTAACGGCTCCGGCTACAATTCCTATACGCCGCTGCAGATCGCCCACGCGACGGCCAACCTGGCCAATAACGGCGTGGTGATGAAGCCGCATCTGGTGAAGATCATCGAAGACGCGGCCACGCGCGCGCGCACCCTGACGGTACCGAAGGAAAGCTACCGCATCGCGCTCAAGCAGGAAAACATCGACATCATCAAGCGCGCCATGGTGGGCGTGACCAGCGAGCAGGGCGGCACGGCCGCGCGCATCTTCACCGGCGTGCAGTACACGGTGGGCGGCAAGACGGGTACGGCGCAGGTGGTGGGCATCAAGAAAAACGAGAAGTACAATGCCAAGCTGCTGGCCGAACGCCTGCGCGACAACGCCCTGTTTACGGCCTTCGCGCCGGCCGACAAGCCGCGCATCGCGATCGCCATCGTGGTGGAAAACGCGGGCTTCGGCGCCGGCGTGGCCGCGCCGATCGCGCGCAAGGCGCTCGACTACTACCTGCTGGGCAAGCGCCCGAGCGACAAGGAAAAGGACACCACCAAGGTGCCCAAGGAAGATGTCGACGAAGTGCGCACCCTGGAAGAAATCACCGACGAGCAGGCCGCCCCGGCGCCGCCTGCCAGGCAATAAGGAAGCACATGCCCATTAACGAGAGGCGCTCGCTGTGGCGGCGCGCCAAACCCTATCTGGCGGTGTTCGATCCGCCGCTGATGATCATCATCCTGATGCTGCTGTGCACCAGCCTGCTGACCCTGTATTCGGCCAGCATCGGCATCCCCGGCAAGATCGAGGACCACTTGCGCAACATCCTGCTGTGCTTTTTCGTCATGTGGGTGGCGGCCAACGTGACGCCGCAGATGATGATGCGCATCGCCGTGCCCGCGTATACGGTGTCGGTGATCTTGCTGGTGGCCGTGGCGCTGTTCGGCACCATCAAGCTCGGTGCGCGGCGCTGGCTGCATATCGGCGTGATCGACATCCAGCCTTCCGAATTCCTGAAGATCGCCACGCCGCTGATGCTGGCCTGGTTCTTTCAGCACAATGCGGGCGCCCTGCGCTGGAAATCGTTCCTGATGGCGGCCGTGCTGCTGCTGGTGCCGGTCTACCTGATCGCGCGCCAGCCCGACCTGGGCACGGCGCTGCTGGTGGTGGCGGCCGGCTTTACCGTCATCTTCTTGGCCGGCCTGTCGTGGAAGGTGCTCGCCGGCTTGCTGATCACCTTTGTTTCCTGCCTGCCGATCGCCTGGTCGCACCTGCATGATTACCAGCGCGACCGCGTGATGATGCTGATCGACCCGACCAAGGACCCGCTGGGCAAGGGCTTCCATATCATCCAGTCCATCATCGCCATCGGGTCCGGCGGCATGACGGGCAAGGGCTGGACGCACGGCACGCAGGCCCACCTGGAATTCGTTCCGGAGCGAACCACCGATTTCATCTTCGCCGTGTACTCGGAGGAGTTCGGCCTGGTGGGTAATCTGATTCTGATGCTGATGTATTTACTGCTGGTGGGACGGGGGATGATGATCGCCGCCAACGCCCCCAGTTTTTTCACTCGCCTGCTGGCAGGAGCGATAACTATGATTTTCTTTACGTATGCGTTTGTCAACATGGGCATGGTCAGCGGCATCGTGCCGGTGGTCGGCGTCCCCCTGCCATTCCTCAGCTATGGCGGCACCGCGCTGCTGACCCTGGGCGTGGCCACCGGCATCCTGATGAGCATTCAGCGCCACCGCAAGCTGGTGCAGACCTGATGCGGGCGCCTATCGATACCTTCGCCATGCGCGGGCTGAGCCTTGCGGCCTTGCTGACCTTGGCCGCCTGCGGCACCGCGCCGCACAAGCCTGCATCGAACAATGTGCCGCTGCCGTCGGGCGGCAAGGTCAAGGTGCCCGTGCGCCAGGACCCTACCTTGCCGGCATTGCCGGCGGCCGGCTCCGGGCGCGGCGGCTATTACAAGGACGACGGCCCGGGCGATAATCCGCCGGCCAATCTGCGCGACGTGCCCGACGCGGAAGTGCGCAACGAGCCGTATTCGACGCGCTCGAACCGTCCGTATGTCGTCTTCGGCAAGACGTATACGCCGATCACGGACAACGAGCCATTCAAGCAGACGGGCACGGGCACCTGGTATGGCAAGAAATTCCATGGCCAGCGCACCTCGTCGGGCGAAATCTACGATATGTACAAGATGACGGCGGCCCATCCGACCTTGCCGATTCCATCGTATGCGCGCGTGACGAGCATCGACAGCGGCGAGCAGGTGATCGTGCGCATCAACGACCGCGGCCCGTTCCACGCCACGCGCGTGATCGACGTGTCCTACACGGCGGCGCTGAAACTGGGCTTCCTCGGCAAGGGCAGCCACCAGGTGGTCGTCGAGCGCTTGCTGCCGGCCGATATCGACGCCATCCTGGCGGCCCGCGCGGCGCCCAAGCCGGTGCCGTCGGTCGTGGCCATCTCCATCGACACGCCTGTGGAAACGGGCGCCGTGGTGCAGCCGGAAGTGTCGTCGCAGATGCTGCCCGTCGATGCGACGGTGGCGATGCCTGCTCCGGCGGCGCTGGCCAGCGGCTTCTATCTGCAGCTGGGCGCCTATACGCGCGCCGACAATGCGGAATCGGGCCGTTCGCGCCTGGAGCCGTACGCGGCAGCGCTCGGTACTTTGGGCGTGGTGCAGGCCGGTAACCTGTTCCGCCTGTACGGCGGACCGTTCGCCAGCCGCGCCGAAGCGGCACGGGCGGCGGCGAATTTGCCGGAATCGACGGGCATCAAGCCCATCGTCATCCAAAGGTAGTTATTTGCAATTGCGCAGTTCCTGTTCCGGGAACTGCGTTTTGATCTTCTCCAGCCGAGCGCGCGTGGCGGCGTCGAGGTCGCGGAACTGGTAGGCGAATTGCTTGCTGGCGCTGTAGCGCGGCGCGACGCGGGCGCTGTGCACGCCCTGCTTGTTGAGCGATGTCAGCTGGCTTTGCGCGCTCGTTTCCGACTTGAATACGCCCAGTGAAATGCCCCAGCGTAGCGGGCTGCTTTCGTTCATGATGAAGTAATTCGTCACGCCCAGCTGCTTCAATTCGCCGGCCTTGCGGTCGGCGCCTTCCTTGCTGCCTTGCGGCGGGATGTACACCATGTAGCTGGAAATGTCCTGGCCGGCCACGTTGCGGCGCGACTGGCGGTCGCCCAGGTCCAGCGCGGCCACTTGCGCCTCGAAACGGCGCCCGTCAGCCAGCAGGAAATTGCCCACTTCCGTGCAGGCATACGATGGCGGCGGCGCTGGCGCGACCGCCGCCGGCTTCTCAGCTTCTTCGGCGGCCGGCGGCGCGGCGGGCGCCGTGGCCTGCTCCTGCGTCAGCAAGGTGAGCTTGCCCGCCTGCAGCTGGTTTTTCAGGCGTGCCGGTTCGCGCGTCTCGCTGCGAAAACTGCCCAGATAACCCTGGCCGATGGCCAGCACCAGCAGGTTGACGCCGGCCAGCAGCCAGAAGACGAATTTCAGCATACGTGGTTTCCTTGTGTTCCTGCCGCCCCGGCGCGCGCGGCCGTCTGCAGGCCGATCATGACGATATTATCGACCAGATGCAGCGGCACCGCCAGCGCCAGGGCCGGTGCGATGCGCGCTGCGGCGCCGCCCGACAGCAGGCAGGCGCTGGCGCCGTGCATGCGCACGGCCCGTTCGATGGCGCCCGCCTGCGCCGCCAGGCAGCCGGAGAGGATGGCGTCGTCCGTATTGTCGGCAAAGCCGGCCGGCAGCGCGGCGTCGCTGGCGATGTGCGGCAGCTGCGCCGTGTTGCGCGCCAGCGAACTGGCCATCAATCCCAGTCCCGGCAAGATCATCCCGCCGAGGAAAACGCCATCTGCCGTGATGGCGTCAATGGTGGTGGCGGTGCCGCAATTGGCGACGATGACGGCCTGGCCAGGCGCCAGTGCGTGCGCGCCGATGGCGGCGGCAAAGCGGTCGCAGCCCAGCTGCGACGGCGCGCGGTAGCCGTTCGTCAGTCCCGCCAGTTGCGGCAGCGAGGCAAAATCGCTGGGGGCTACCGGCAGCATGGCGCGCAGGCGCGTGCCGATGACGGCGCCGGCCACGTTCGACAGCAGCGCCTCATTGATGGCGAGTGGCGCCCACTGCGCGGCCAGGGTGTCGATCTGCGCATGCGCGACGGCGCCGCTGGCCAGCCAGCCGCCGGCGGCACTGTCGGCAGCGACGAGCGCCCATTTGATGCGCGTATTGCCGGCGTCGATCAGCAGCAGCATGCGTTTACTCCCCGGCCAGGCGCAAGGACACGTCGCCGGACATGACTTCCTGCAGGCCGCCGTCGGTGCGCAGCAGCAGGCGGCCCAGTTGATCCACGCCGGCCGCCACGCCTTGCTGCAGCAGCTGGCCGTTGTCAAGGATTTTCACGTGCTGGCCCTGCCACGCGTGCAGCAGGTTCCAGCGTTCCGCAAACGGCGCGAAGCCCGTGTCGTCGAATTCGGCCAGCACGCCTGCCAGGCGGCTCAATAGGGCCGCCACCAGGGTATTGCGCTCCATCTGCGCCAGCCAGGGCACGGCCGAGACGCTGCGGCCGATCTGCCGCTCCAGCGCATCGGGCATCAAGAGATTGATGCCGCAGCCGATGACGGCCCACACGCCCCCGTCCTGCGCCTGCTGCGTCTCGACGAGGATGCCGGCCAGCTTGTGGCCATCCTTGAGCAGGTCGTTCGGCCATTTCAGTTGCACCGGCACGCCCAGCGCCGTCATGCTTTCGGCCAGTGCCACGCCGACGGCCAGCGGCAGGCCGACCAGTTGGTGCAGCGGACCCTTGAAGCGCCAGGCCAGCGAGAACATCAGGCTGGCGTCCGCCTGCGACACCCACGGCCGTCCGGCGCGCCCCCGTCCAGCCGTTTGCTGGCCGGCGATGCGCAGGGTCGGGCCGGCCAGGCTGGCGCAGCGCGCCAGCAGGTCGGCGTTGGTCGATCCCGTTTCGTCAACCACTTCGATGGCCACGTGGGAGGCGCCCGTGGCGCAATGGGCGGCGATGGCCGCGCTGTTCAAGTCTGCGTGCTTCGTCATGTTGGTCGATTCAGTTGCGCGCCTTGTGCGGCGCGTTGGCGAAGGCCCGGTCGTAGACGGCATTGGGCAGCGCGCGCAGCAGCTTGGCGACGACGCCCATCTGCCACGGGATCACGCGGTAGCTGTCGCCGTCGGCGATGGCGCGCGCGGCGCGCACGGCGAATTTTTCGGCCGGCATCAGGAAGGGCATGCGGTAGGCGTTATGGCGCGTCATCGGCGTGTCGATGTAGCCGGGCGTAATGGTGACGACCTTGATGCCCGCCGGTTTCAATTCCAGGCGCAGCGATTCGCAGTAGCTGATGACGGCCGCCTTCGAGGCGCTGTAGGCTTCGGCACCGGGCAGGCCGCGGATGCCGGCCACGCTGCCGATGCCCACCAGGCGTCCGCTGCCCTGGCTTTTCATGGCGGCGATGAAGGGAGCGAAAGTGGCGACGGTGGCCGTGACGTTGATGGCGATGAGGCGCGCGAAGGCGTCGAGGTCTTCCGCGTGTTCGCTCAGGGTGCCGTAGGACACGCCGGCGCTGGCGATGACGACGTCGATGCGGCCGGCATGGGCGATGAAGTCCTGTGCTGCGCCTTTCAGGGCCGCGTGGTCGCACACGTCGACGGCGTAGGCACGGTGGCGTTCAGGGTGGGGCAGGGAAGCGATCAGGTGCTGCAGCGCGTCGCCGCGGCGGGCCAGCAAGCCCAGTTGGGCGCCCTGGCGCGCGTACTGCAGCGCCAGGGCGGCACCCAGTCCGCTCGACGCGCCCGTGATGAAAACGCTGTGCATCAGGCGATGCCCGGGCGCGCCAGGAAAGTGGCCATGCTTATTTCTTTTCCGCTTTGGCTTTCGCGACCAGCACGTCCATCACGGTGAGCGCCTGGGCGTTCAGCTGCTCTTCGTTCTTGGCCGACTTGCTGCCCTGGTCGGCTTGCGAAGGCGAGGTGATGTAGCGGCCATCGATGGCGATCATGGGCCAGAACGTCACGTTATAGCCCTGCATCATGGCGTCCGCACGGCGCACGCGGGCCGAAACGCCCATCGAACGGTAGGTGTCGATGAATTTCTGGCGGTCCACTCCCTGCTTGGCGACGAAGTCGAAGACGGCATCGTCGGTGTTCAGGCGGTTGCGCTCCACGTGCATGGCGTGGAAGACGCCGGTATGCAGCTTGTCGACCAGGCCCATGGCTTGCAGGGTGAAGAACAGCCGCTGCTGCGGCGCCACGCTCTCGTCGCGCGACACGTGCACGCGCTTGAAGACGATGTTGTCGCCCTGTTTCTTGACCCAGGCCGCCAGCTGCGGTTCGAGCACGTTGCAGTGCGGGCAGTAATAGGCGAAGAATTCCGTCACTTCGATTTTCTTGCCCGATTCCGTCGCCTGCGGCGCGGGCAGGGTTTCGTATTCGACGCCGTTCTTCGGCTCGGCAGGCGAGGCAGACGCGCCCAGGGCGATGCTGCACAGGGCGGCGGCGAACAGGATTTTCTTCAGAAAACGCATGCTGGTTCCTTATTTTTGGTTGCGGACGACGGCGACATCGATGCCGTTTTCAGACAGTTTGGTACGCGCGCGGTTCATCGCTTCGAGCTGGTTGAACGGCCCGATGCGCACGCGGTGCAGCACGCCGGCATCGGTGCTGCGGTCGCTGATGGCGGCTTCGAAGCCGAGCAGCGCCAGTTTGCCGCGCGTGCTTTCGGCGTCCGACATGTCATGGAAGGCGCCGGCCTGCAGATAATAAATCCATTTGTCGCTGGCTGCATCGGCCTTGGCTTCGGCTTTCACGTCGGCCTTGGCTTGCGGCGCGGGTGCCGCCGCCGGCGTTTTCGGCGCCGGCTTGTCCTTCAAGGTACCGATCAATTCCTGCAGCGCGTCCGGCGGCGGCGCCTTCGGCTGCTGCGCGGGTGCTGGCGCCGGCGCCGGTGCGGCTGGCTGCGTCGGCGTGACGATCTCGCGCGGCTCCTTGGAGAAGTCGCGCGCCGCTTCCTTGGCCGCTTCCTTGTTGCCGTACATCGGCTTGTTCGGGTCGGCGATCTGGCCGGCCGTCGGTTCGGCCGATTTGCCGGCCTTGCCCGACTTGTCGGTGAAGGGCGAGGCGCCCTTGGTGATCACCAGGGCGACCACCACGGCGATGCCCAGGCCGATGACCAGGCCGATGATGATGCCGACCAGGGTATTGCCCTGCTGGCGCCGGGTCGAAGAGAAGCGGGAAGCATGATTCATTGACGATTAGACCTTCGCGATTACATTTTGTTTGGCGCGGACACGCCGATCAGTGCCAGGCCGTTGCGCAATACCTGGCGCGCGGCGATGACGAGGGCCAGGCGGGCCATCTTGACGGCTTCGTCCTCGACCAGCACTTTTTCGGCGAAGTAGAAGCTGTGCAGGTTGGCGGCCAGGTCGCGCAGATAGAAGGCGACCTGATGCGGTCCCAGTTCCGCTTGCGCGCGCGCCAGCATTTCCGGGTAGGCGGCCAGGGTCGCCAGCAGGGTCGCTTCCGTCGGCGCCGTCAGCGGGGACAAGTCCACTCCGGCGACCATGCTTTCATCGCCGCCCCAGTTTTCCAGGATGCGGCAGATGCGCGCATGCGCGTACTGCACGTAATAGACCGGGTTTTCATCGGTGGTTTTCAGCGCCACGTCGACGTCGAAGACGAATTCCGTGTCGGCCTTGCGCGAGATCAGGAAGAAGCGCACGGCGTCGCGGCCCTTGGCGATGTCGCCTCCGCCCGACCATTCGATCAGGTCGCGCACGGTCACGTAGGAGCCGGCGCGCTTGGAAATTTTGACCTCTTCGCCGTCCTTCATGACGGTAACCATCTTGTGCAGCACGTAGTCGGGGTAGCCTTGCGGGATGCCCATGTCGACCGCCTGCAGGCCGGCGCGCACGCGCGCGATGGTGCCGTGGTGGTCACTGCCCTGGATATTGATGGCCTGCACGAAGCCGCGCTGCCATTTCACCAGGTGATACGCCACGTCCGGCACGAAATACGTGTAGGTGCCGTCCGTCTTGCGCATGACGCGGTCCTTGTCGTCGCCGAAATCGGTGGTGCGCAGCCACAGCGCGCCATCTTGCTCGTAGGTGTGGCCCGCCTTGATCAGGGTTTCCACGGCGCTGTTGACCTTGCCGTCCGCGTACAGCGACGATTCGAGGTAGTAATTGTCGAACTTCACGCCGAAGGCCTGCAAGTCGATGTCCTGCTCGTTGCGCAGGTAGGTGACGGCGAACGGGCGGATCGAATCGATGTCTTCCACGTTGCCATTGGCCGTCGCTGGCAAGCCGTCGCTGGCCGATACCGTCTTGCCGGCCTTGAAATCGCTGGCGATGTCGGCGATGTAGTCGCCGTTGTAGGCGGACTCGGGCCATTCGGCGTCGCCCGGCTTGAAGCCGCGCGCGCGCGCCTGCACGGAATTGGCCAGGGTCTGGATCTGCACGCCCGCGTCGTTGTAGTAGAACTCGCGCGTCACTTGGTAGCCTTGCGCGTCGAACAGCGAGGACAGGGCGTCGCCCAGGGCCGCCTGGCGGCCGTGGCCCACGTGCAGGGGACCGGTCGGGTTGGCGGAGACGAATTCCAGGATGACTTGCTTGCCGGCGCCTGCCGTGCTGCGGCCATAGCTGTCGGCCTCGCTCAAGATGGTTTTCACCACGGCCTGCTTGGCGGCGGCGGAGACGCGCACGTTGATGAAGCCGGGGCCGGCGATTTCCACTGCCTCGATCAGGCCCTTGCCGGCCGGGTTGGCCAGCACGGCCGTCACGATGGTTTGCGCCAGTTCGCGCGGGTTCTGTTTCAGCTGCTTGGCCAGTTGCATGGCGATATTGCAGGCGACGTCGCCATGCGATGCATCGCGTGGTCGCTCGAGCACCACGGATGGCGTCAGCGAAGTGCCGGCCAGGACGGGAGCGAGGGCGGCCTGGAACAGGGCGATGATTTCTTGTTTCTGTTGGGCGAGCATGAGCAGGATGGCGGTGGAACCGCGTTAAGAATGAATAGAATGAATCAAAAAGCAAAACGGACGGCAAGTACCCAAGCCGCCCAGACTGCGTTAATTATACTGGTTTGCCGCCGGGAACAATACGCTTGCCGGCAAGCTTCCCGTGCCGGCGCATTTCACGATATTATCAGGACAGCATGCTCATGTTGGTGCGCGAAAACATCAGCGTGGTGCATTCTGCTTGTATATATGCAGTTTTTTGCCGCAATTTACATGTATCGCTGCAATCGCTTGGGCCAGAGGGCGCCACAAACGCTACAATCGACCCTTTATTGATGACGCGCGGCCGCGACTTTGCCACCATGCAGCCCGCCGCGCGCAGCCACACCGGATAACTATGAACAAGCGCCCCACGCTGAAATTGAAAACCAAGCCGGCGCCAGGCCAGGCTCCTGCCGCACCGAAATTGCGTCCCAGCTACCATCCCGACCTGAAACCGGTCTTGCAGCCAGGCTTCCAACCCGATTTGCGCACCGACTCGCTGGCGTTTTGCCTGCTGGGCGCTGCCAATGCCGTGGCGCAAGTGCGCACGGGCACGGCGCTGCCGCAGGCGCTGGCCAAGGTGTTTGCGCAATCGAACGCCAGCCCGCAGGCGCGCGGCGCCATCCAGGATATTTCCTACCGCACCATGCGCCAGCTGGGCCGCAGCGAAACCCTGGTCGGCCTGATGACGTCGAAGGCGCCCGAGCCGCCGATGCTGGCCGCGCTGCTGTGCTGTGCGCTGTCGCTGATCTCAAACGAGCCGGGCGAGCAGCCCTACGAAGAATTCACCGTTGTCGACCAGGCTGTCACAGTGGCCACCTCGCATCCTGACCTGGCGCATGCCAAGGGCATGGTCAACGCCGTTTTGCGTCGTTTCTTGCGCGAACGCAAGTCCTTGCTGGAAGCGGCCCTGCAGCAACCTTTGGCGCAATGGAATTATCCGCAGTGGTGGATCGACTCGCTGCGCCTGGCCTATCCGCGCGACTGGCAAGCCATTCTGACGGCCGGCAATGCCGTGCCGCCATTGACCTTGCGCGTGAATCGCCGCAAGAGCACGGTCGAAGCGTATCTGGCCGTGCTGGCTGATGCGGGCATTGCCGCGCGCCAGGTGGGTCCGTTCGCCGTGCGCCTGGACAAGCCGATCGGCGTGGCGCTGATCCCCGGCTTCGAGCAGGGCGTCGTCTCCGTGCAGGATGCTGGCGCGCAATTGGCCGCGCCGCTGCTGGACTTGCAGGACGGCATGCGCGTGCTGGACGCCTGCGCGGCACCGGGCGGCAAGACGTGCCACATCCTCGAGCTGGCCGACGTGCAGGTGACGGCCATCGATGCGGACGCCAAGCGCCTGCCGCGCATCGCGGAAAACCTCGAGCGCCTGGGCCTGGACGCCACGCTGAAGGCGCAGGACGCGCAATCGAGCGCCTGGTGGGACGGCCAGCAGTACGACCGCATCCTGGCCGACGTGCCGTGCACGGCCTCGGGCATCGTGCGCCGCCATCCCGACATCCGCTGGTTGCGCCGCAAGGGTGACGCGTTCCAACTTGCAACACTTTCATCCAAAATTCTGGACAACCTGTGGCAGATGCTGCGCCCCGATGGTAAATTGCTGTTCGTGACTTGTTCATTGTGGCCGCAAGAGTCCGAGGCACAGGCGGCGGCATTTGCGGTGCGCAATAATGCGACCCGATTGACAGCGCCTGGCCAGCTGTTGCCGACTGGCAGCGCGGAGCAGGACCACGACGGTTTGTTCTATGCGCTATTCCAAAAAAATGCGGCTTGAGCGATTCGTCGAGCCTTATCTTACGGACACTACCGGCACACTTGTGACAACACGACTCTTCCGACTCCTGGCCCTGCTGCTGATGCTGGCATGTAGCATGCCACGCGCGCATGCTGCCGACATGGTCGAGATCACCCGTGCCTACATCGAGGCTAGCGAAGAGGGCTACAAGCTGGCCGCCACGTATTCCTTCGAGCTCAATCACGACCTCGATGATGCGGTACAGCATGGCGTGCCGCTGTATTTCACGACGGAAATCGAACTGACCCGGCCCCGCTGGTATTGGTTCGATGAAAAAGCCATCGTGGCGCGCCAGACCAGCAAGCTGTCGTACAACGTGCTGACGCGCCAGTATCATGTGTCGGGCGGCGGCTTGCAGCAAAGCTTTCCCACACTCGACGACGCGCTGTTCCTGATCCGCCGTCCCAGCCGCTGGCTGGTGGCGCGGCGCGGCGAGCTGAAAGTGGGGCAGACGTATAACGTCACCTTGCGCATGGGCATGGACCGCGACTACCTGCCCAAGCCGATACAGGTCAATGCCTTCAATAACAGCGACTGGCGCCTGGCTTCGAATAAAAAAACCTTCTTGTATACGGCGGAGTAGTGAGTCAAGCATTGCGCTATCTGCTGGTGGTGGGCGGCGGCATTGTCAGTATCCTGCTGTTCCTGCTGGCGTCGGCTTCCGACAATTCCGGCTTTTTCGACCGTTACTACACCTGGCTGCTGGGCTTGAACGCGGCCGTGGCCGTGTCCTTGCTGGCACTGGTAGGCATTTCCCTGGCCCGCCTGTACGCGCGCTACAAGAGCGGCAAGTTCGGCTCCAAGCTGATGACGCGCCTGGTGATGCTGTTCGCCGCCGTCGGCATCCTGCCGGGCCTGGTGATTTTCCTTGTTTCCGTGCAATTCGTTTCCCATTCCATCGAATCCTGGTTCAACGTCAAGATCGAAGCGGCGCTGGAATCGGGAATTGAGCTGGGCCGCGCCGGCCTCGATGCAGCCCTGGTCGAGCTCGACCACCGGGGCCACAAGGCCGTCGAAGAAATGGGTGCCGACCCGGTGGCCGGTCCCGCAGTGCTGACCAGCCTGCTGCGCGAAGAGGGCATGCAAAATGTCATGCTCGTCAGCGGTGACGGTGTGCTGCTGGCCAGCGCCGGGCCGCACAGTGCGGCCGACTTGCCGACGCCGGCCATGCTGGTGCAGGCGGCCTTGCCGGCCGGCTATGCCTCCGCTGAAGGGGGGCTGGAATTGCACGACGATGGCACGGAGTCGGGCGGCGGCGGTTTCCGCTCGGGCCTGCCGGCGTCGCTGGAAACGGCGGCCAGCCTGCGTCTGCGGGTACTGGTGGCCGTGCCGGGGCCTTCCGTCTCGCCCCGTTACCTGCAACTGCTGCAGGCGGTGCCGCCCAAGCTGGCGACGAATGGCGAAGTGCTGCGCGCCGCCTACAGCGAATACAAGGAACGTTTCGTCGCGCGCGTGGGATTGCGCAAGATGTACATGGAAATCCTCACCTTGACCTTGCTGCTGGCCATCTTTGGCGCCATCGGCAGCGCCTTCCTGATCGCCGGCAACCTGGCCCAGCCGCTGCTGCTGCTGGCGGAGGGCACGCGCGCCGTGGCCGAGGGCGACCTGTCGCCGCGTCCCATCGTCGCCACCAAGGATGAACTGGGTACCCTGACGCAATCGTTCAACATCATGACGCGCCAGCTGCTCGATGCGCGCACGGCCGTGGAAAGCAACCGCGCCGCGCTGCAAAACGCCAAGGCCCACCTGGAATCGGTGCTGGCGAACATGTCGGCCGGCGTGATGGTGCTCGACGGCGATTTCAAGCTGGTGACCTGCAACGAGTCGGTCGAGCGCATCCTCCAGCATTCGGGCATGAGCATGGTGGGCCAGCCGCTGGCACATATTGCCGGAATGGAAGAGTTTGGCGGCGCCATCATCAGCGCCTTCACGGCGCAAAGCGCGCAATCGGCGTCGGGCCGACAGCAGCGCCTGCACTGGCAGCGCCAAATCGAGATTCCGCGCCGGCTGGGCAGCAGTGCCGACGAGCACGACATCACCTTGCTGGCGCGCGGCTCGCGCCTGCCGCTGGAGTCGGGCAGCGGCTACATCGTTGTTTTTGATGATATTTCCGACGTCATTTCCGCGCAGCGCTCGATTGCCTGGGGCGAAGTGGCGCGCCGCCTGGCGCATGAAATCAAGAACCCGTTGACGCCGATCCAGCTGTCGGCCGAGCGCCTGCAGATGAAGCTCGAAGACAAGCTGGAGCCGCGCGACGCCGAATTGCTCAGCCGCGCCACCACCACCATCGTCAAGCAGGTCGATGCGATGAAGCGCATGGTCGACGACTTCCGCGACTATGCGCGCACGCCGCCGGCCGTGCTCGTGCCGCTGCGCCTGAACGAGCTGATCGAAGAGATATTGAACCTGTACCTGCGCGGCGACGATGGCGACATCATCCACCCGCTGCTGGCGCCGAATCTGCCGATGGTGATGGGCGATCCGACCCAGTTGCGCCAGGTGATCCATAACCTGCTGCAGAACGCGCAGGACGCCATGGCCGACTTGCCGCCGGACTCGCCGCATCCGCGGATTGACGTAAGGACGGAAGCAATTCATTATCGCAGTGCGGACGGCGGCGTGAATATCGCCGTACGGCTGGCCATCACCGACAATGGTCCTGGTTTTGCGCCAAAAATCCTGGCGCGGGCCTTCGAACCCTATGTGACCTCGAAGGCGCGCGGCACGGGATTGGGCCTGGCGATGGTGAAGAAAATTATCGATGAACACGGCGGACGCATCGATATCGAGAACCGGGTCGACGGCAATGGCGCTTCGGTGGTCATTTTGCTGTTAAAGTTAGCTCCCGACGCTCGTGCCCAGGAATTCCTGGCGTGAGGGTCTGGTTTAGTATTTAAAACACTAATAAAATCATAGTTGTCCGCCGTGTACATCTTGTGCGCGACGGCCGGCGAAATGAGGAAGGCAAGACACGAATGGCAAACATACTCGTAGTGGATGATGAAATGGGTATCCGTGAGTTGCTCTCGGAAATTTTGGGCGACGAAGGACATGCTATCCAGCTGGCCGAAAATGCGCAGCAGGCGCGCGAAGCGCGTGCCGCCGGTGCGCCGGATCTGGTATTGCTGGATATCTGGATGCCCGACACGGATGGCGTCACCTTGCTCAAGGAGTGGCAGCGCGATGGCTTGCTGACCATGCCGGTGATCATGATGTCGGGCCACGCCACCATCGATACGGCGGTCGAGGCGACGCGTATCGGCGCCATGAACTTCCTGGAAAAACCGATTGCCCTGCAAAAACTGCTGAAGGCAGTCCAGCAAGGCTTGACGCGGGCACAGGAAACCGTGCGCGCGCCGAGCGTGGCGCCGCGTCCCGTGGCACCCGTGGTGGCCGAGGAAAGCAGCCATCCCGTGCCCAGCTTTGGCGGCAGCGCGCCGCAACAGCTGATGGTGCGCCCAGGCATCGCCGTACCGGCGGTGGCCGAAGGCCATGGCTACAATCTGTCATTCGACTTGCCGCTGCGCGAGGCGCGCGACGCGTTCGAGCGCATGTATTTCGAACACCACCTGGGCCGCGAAGGCGGCAGCATGACCCGCGTGGCGGAAAAAACGGGCCTGGAACGCACCCATTTGTACCGCAAGCTGAAACAGCTGGGTGTCGAACCGGGCAAGCTGGCCAAGAAAGGCCTGTGACGGCAGCCGTGCGGCGCCCGACGCCGCTGACCCTGGTCAGCGGTGGTCGCGCCGCCGGGCGCGAGGCGGCCATCGCGCACGCCTTGCAGCCTGGCCAGCCGGCCGCCGCGATCCTCGAAGGTCTCGCTGATGGCAGCGCCATCCTGGCCGATCTGGCCGATCAAGTTTCCCCTTCTCCATCGTTTCCATTGCAACTGTTGCGCATTGCGCCCGGTTGCCTGTGCTGCAGCGGCAATCTCGTATTGCGTGTAACATTAAATCGTCTGCTGCGCCGTCCCCCCGCGCGCCTGTTCATCAGCCTGGCCGACGCCTCGCATATCGAACAGCTGCGCATCTGGCTGACGGCCAGTCCCTACGATGTCCTGCTGGCGCTGGAACCCGACCTGCTTGTTTCCTGAACGTGGTTGCCTGACGGTATTACCGCAGTCGCAGTTTGCATCTCGTTACAACTCTGTAGCCCGCAGGGTGGCCTGGCCGCTTGAAATGGCGGCGTGGGAACCCCACCTCTGTCCTGAAACCGCAAGAGTTTCTCTTGCTTGAGCGAAGGATGCAAAATGAACCTGATCTATAACAGCGAGCAATACAGCGTCGTGGAATTCGGCGCCGACGTCGACCTGGAAGCCCTGCGCTTCGGCGGCTATGAAATCGTCGACAAGGGCGGCAAGCGCGAGACTTTCATCGCGGGAGTCCTTGCCCAGCATTTCCGCCGCGACGTCACGGAGCTGATTGCCAGCGAACCCAGCATGGAAGAGATCGATGAATTTTTAGGCAGCTATGATTCCCTCATGAGCCAGCCGGTCCTGTTGCACTGATTCTGGCTGTCTGATGGCGATCGCCGCCATACCAATCCGCCGGGCGGCATGGTATGGTGGCCATGTTATCCCGCTGCAAACAGACCATGTGCCAACTTCTCGGAATGAATTGCAATGTCCCTACGGACATTGTCTTTAGTTTTACCGGCTTCGCCATGCGCGGCGGCCATACCGATACCCACCATGACGGCTGGGGCATCGCCTTTTTCGAGGGCGCCGGCGTGCGCCATTTCGTCGACCACCAGGCGGCCATCGCCTCGCCCGTGGCCGAACTGATCAAACGCTATCCCATCAAATCGCGCAATGTCATCGCGCATATCCGCAAGGCCACGCAAGGCCAGGTGGCGCTGGAAAATTGCCACCCCTTCGTGCGCGAACTGTGGGGCCGCTACTGGGTCTTTGCCCACAATGGCGACTTGAAAGAGTTCCATCCCGTGCTGACGGGCAGTTACCGCCCCGTCGGCTGCACGGACAGCGAACTGGCCTTTTGCTACCTGCTGCAGGAGCTGCACGCGCGCTTTGGCGACGCCCCGCCGGCCTTGCCGCAGCTGCATGCCGCCCTGGCGGAATTGTTGCCCGGCATCGCGGCCCACGGCACGTTCAACATGATGCTGTCGAGCGGCGAGGCGCTGTTTGCCCATTGCTCGACCAGCTTGCACTATCTGGTGCGACAACATCCGTTTCCAACTGCTAAACTCTCCGATGAAGACTTGAGCGTGGACTTTTCCCAGGTGACGACGCCCCAGGACAGGGTGGCCGTGATCGTTACCCAGCCGCTGACGACGAATGAGCAATGGACGGCGTTTGCGCCCGGTGAATTGAAATTATTTGTCGACGGGGTGGTGCAAGACACGCCAGCGGCCTAATTTGTTGACGACAATACGCTGGATTGCTGCCAAAATACCCACAGCGCGGGCGAAATTCAGCTAAAGTATTGTCAATAGTGAACCTTGATGCGGGCGCCGCGCGGCCGGTGTCACTCGACGTGATTGATGAAGAGTTAATGATCGATATTTCCAGCAACGACATCACCCCGAAACCCTTGCGCGTGCGCGAGTTCTATCTGGGTCGACAACCTATCCTTGACCGCAATCAAGCCCTGTTCGGCTATGAGTTGCTATTCCGCAACGCTCCGGTCGGCCCCGCCAACATTACCAGCGACCTGTCCGCCACGGCCTCCGTCATCGCCCATGCTTCCCAGTTGGGCATGGAAAAGGTCATCGGCGACGCGCTCGGTTTCGTCAACGTCGATGCCGACGTGATCATGAGCGATATCTTCGTCTTCCTGCCGCGTGAAAAAGTGGTGCTGGAAATCGTTGAATCGATGCCCGTCACGCCGGAAGTGCGCGCGCGCATCAGCGAACTGGTGGGCCACGGCTTCACTTTCGCGCTGGAAAACGTCGTCTCCGATACGTCGCAAGTGCAGGAACTGTTGCCGCTGGTGCAATACGTCAAGATGGACATGAGCACGGTCGACCCGAAAGTGCTGGCAGCGCTGGCGCCCCGTTTCAAGCAGGAAAACAAGAAACTGGTGGCGGAAAAGGTCGAGACGCGGGAAGAATTCAAATCGGGCCTGGACCTGGGCTTCGATTATTTCCAGGGTTATTACTTTGCCAAGCCCGCCATCATGACGGGCAAGAAGCTGTCGCCGTCGCAACTGGCCGTCATGGAACTGATGACACTGGTGACGTCCGATGCCGACAACATGGATATCGAGCGCGCCATCAAGCGCGACGTCTCGCTGGCCTTGAACCTGTTGCGTTTGGTCAATACGCCAGCCGTGGGCGCGCGCCAGCGCATCGATTCGCTGAGCCAGGCCGTGACCGTGCTGGGCCGCCGCCAGTTGCAGCGCTGGCTGCAGATCATGCTGTATGCGGAACCAAGCAAGCGCGGCCATAGCATGACGCCGCTGCTGATGCTGGCCACCACGCGCGGCCGCCTGCTCGAATTGCTTGCGCATAAACTGCGCCCGAACCATGCCCATTCGGCCGATATCGCCTTTACGGTCGGCATCATGTCCCTGATGGATACCCTGTTCGGCGTGCCGATGTCGGAAATCCTCAGCCAGATCGAAGTCATCGACGAAGTGGCCGAAGCGCTGCTGTCGCGCGAAGGCTTCTACGGCGACCTGCTGCGCCTGGCCGAATGCATCGAGCGCATCGAAGACATGGAAGGCGAGATCGTGCCGACCTTGCGCGACCTGGCCATGTCGCCGGACGACCTGGTGGAGCTGGAAATGGCGGCCTATGAATGGAGCGACAACGTTGTAAGGTATGCGCTGTAGGTCGGATCAGGTGGGGCCGCCGAGGCCCGCAGGGCCGTAATCCGACAACATTGTTGGCAATGATTGTGGTGTTGTCGGATAACGCGCAAGCGCTAATCCGACCTACCTTTCGAAAAAGCCCTGCACGGCTTGGCCGTGGCAGGGCTTTTTTGCGCCGCTACGCGGCGGCGCCGGGCCAATGCTTGTGCAGCTCGGGGTCGGTGCGCAGTTCCCACAGGGCCAGCACGACGACGGCGATACCGACGAGCAGCTCGTTCCACATGACGACGCGTTGATCGGCCAGCCGCAATACCCACGGCGAGACGGCGACCCAGACGCCCACCAGCAGGTTGACGACGACGGCCCAGAAATAGGTCTTGTACAGGTCGAAGGCGGCCAGCACGGCGATGACCAGGCCCGAGATAAAGGCGTTGAGCATCTGTGGCGAGCCTTCGGGATACGAAAAGGCCCAGGGCGAGACGACGAGCCATAGGCCCAGCAACAGGATCACTTGGTCCTGCCAGCGTTTCAGTTTGAAGTTGGTTGCCATATTACCTCCTTGCCAGTTGGGGAACGGGCCGGAGCGGGCATGCAGCATGCCGGCCGGCATACTGCGTTAGTGCGCTTCGGCGCGCGATAAGTTCCGCGCGCCTTGTGCTTATATTATGACAGATTGGGTGCCAGCCAGCGTTCCACGTCCTCGATGCTGGCGCCACGGCGCTTGGCCATGTCTTCCACCTGGTCCATGCCGATCTTGCCGACGACGAAGTATTTCGACTCCGGGTGGGCAAAATAGAAGCCGGACACGGCCGCGCCGGGGAACATGGCATACGATTCTGTCAGCTGCATGCCGATTTCCTCGGCCTGCATGACCTCGAACATTTCTTTCTTGACCGTGTGCTCGGGGCAGGCAGGATAGCCGGGCGCCGGGCGGATGCCGACATATTTCTCGGCGATCATGTCGTCGTTGTTCAAGTGCTCATCGGGTACGTAGCCCCACAAATCCTTGCGCACGCGCTCATGCAGGTATTCGGCAAACGCCTCGGCCAGGCGGTCCGCCAGCGATTTGAGCATGATGGACGAGTAATCGTCGTGCGCGTCTTCGAAGCGTTTTTCGTATTTTTCGATGCCCAGGCCGGACGTGACGGCAAACATGCCGATGTAATCGTTCACGCCAGATTCCTTGGGGGCAATGAAGTCGGCCAGGCACTGGTTCGGCCGCTGCACGCCGTCGACCACGGGTTTGACGCCTTGCTGGCGCATGCCGTAATACGTGAACGCCACGCTACTGCGCGTATCGTCCGTGTACACCTCGATATCGTCGTCATTGACGCTGTTCGCTGGCAGCAAGGACACGACGCCATTGGCCGTCAGCCAGCGCCCGTCGATGAGTTTTTTCAGCAAGGCCTGGCCTTCCGCGTACACCTTGGTGGCCGCGTCGCCCACCACTTCATCCGTCAAGATGGCGGGGAAGGGGCCGGCCAGGTCCCAGGTCTGGAAGAACGGGCCCCAGTCGATATAGTTGGCCAGGGTGGCCAGATCCACGTTCTTGAACACGCGGCGGCCGATGAACTTCGGTTTCACGGGCTTGCAGGCGCCGTCGAACGGCACGACCATCTTGTTGGCACGGGCCTGCGCCAGCGGCAATATGGGCAGGGCTTTCTTGTTGGCGTGCTGCTCGCGGATGCGCGCGTAGTCGATTTCAATGTCTTCCACATACTTGTCGCGCTGCTCCGGCGTCAGCAGCGATTGCGCTACGGAAACGGAACGCGAAGCGTCCGGCACGTAGATGACGGGGCCTTCGTAGTTGTGCGCGATTTTCACGGCCGTGTGTGCGCGGCTGGTGGTGGCGCCGCCGATCAGCAGGGGAATCTTGAGCATGCGGAAATGTTCGTCGCGCTGCATTTCCTTGGCGACATACGCCATTTCTTCCAGCGATGGCGTGATCAGGCCCGAGAGGCCAATGATGTCGGCGTTTTCCACCTTGGCGCGCGCGAGGATTTCCGAGCACGGCACCATCACGCCCATGTTGACCACTTCGAAGTTATTGCATTGCAAGACTACCGTGACGATATTCTTGCCGATGTCATGCACGTCGCCTTTCACGGTCGCCATGATGATCTTGCCCTTCGGCTTGGCGACGATGCCCGTGCGCTGCTCTTCCAGCAGTTTTTCTTCTTCGATGAACGGAATCAGATGGGCCACGGCCTGCTTCATCACGCGCGCCGATTTCACCACTTGCGGCAGGAACATTTTGCCTTGGCCAAACAGGTCGCCCACCACGTCCATGCCGGCCATCAAGGGGCCTTCGATCACGTGGATGGGGCGCCCGCCATTGTGCAGCAGCTGCTGGCGCGCTTCTTCCGTGTCTTCCACGATGAATTGCGTGATGCCGTGCACCAGCGCGTGCGACAGGCGTTCCTGTACCGTGCCTTCGCGCCAGGCCAGGGTTTGCGCTTCGGCCTTGCCGCCCGCCTTCAGGGTGCCGGCAAATTCGATCATGCGCTCGGTCGAGTCTTCGCGGCGGTTCAGCACCACGTCTTCCACGCGTTCGCGCAATTCCGGGTCCAGGTTGTCGTACACGCCCACCATGCCGGCGTTGACGATGCCCATGGTCATGCCGGCCTTGATGGCGTGGTACAGGAAGACGGTATGGATGGCTTCGCGGGCGGGATCGTTGCCGCGGAAACTGAACGACACGTTCGACACGCCGCCCGAGATCTTCGCGTACGGCAAGTTTTCCTTGATCCAGCGCGTAGCATTGATGAAGTCGACGGCGTAGTTGTTGTGCTCTTCGATGCCGGTGGCGACGGCAAAGATGTTCGGGTCGAAAATGATGTCTTCCGGCGGGAAGTCCAGCGCATCGATCAATAAATGGTATGCGCGGGCGCAAATCTCGATCTTGCGCTCGAAGGTGTCGGCTTGCCCTTTTTCATCGAAGGCCATGACGATCACGGCCGCGCCGTAGCGGCGGCACAGCTTTGCCTGGCGCAGGAATTCTTCCTCGCCTTCCTTCATGGAAATCGAGTTGACGATGGCCTTGCCCTGCACGCATTTCAAGCCCGCTTCGATGACCGACCATTTCGACGAGTCGACCATGATGGGCACGCGCGAAATATCGGGTTCCGAGGCGATCAGGTTCAGGAAACGCGTCATGGCGGCTAGCGAGTCGAGCATCGCCTCATCCATATTGATATCGATCACTTGCGCGCCGTTTTCCACTTGCTGGCGGGCAACGGACAGGGCTTCGTCGTATTGCTCGTTGAGAATCATGCGCGCGAACGCCTTGGAACCCGTGACGTTGGTGCGCTCGCCCACGTTGACGAACAGCGATTCGTCGTTGACGACGAACGGCTCCAGGCCCGCCAGGCGCAGGTCGTGCGATGGGGCCGGCACCGTGCGCGGTGTGTTTTTCGACAGCAACTCGCCGATGGCGGCGATGTGCTCGGGCGTGGTGCCGCAGCAGCCGCCCGCCATGTTCAGGAAGCCCGCGTCGGCAAATTCGCGCAGCAGGGCGGACGTGTCGGCCGGCAACTCGTCGAAGCCCGTGTCGCTCATGGGATTGGGCAAGCCCGCGTTCGGGTAGATGCAGACGAAGGTGTCGGCGATCTTGGCCAGCTCTTCCGCGTACGGGCGCATCAGGGCGGCGCCCAGCGCGCAGTTCAGGCCGATGGTCAGCGGTTTCGCGTGGCGCACGGAATTCCAGAAGGCGGGCACGGTCTGGCCCGACAGGATACGGCCCGAGGCGTCCGTGACGGTGCCGGAAATCATCAGCGGCAGGCGCACGACGGCCGGATTCTGCTCGTAGTACAGGTCGATGGCGAACAGGGCCGCCTTGCAGTTCAGGGTATCGAAGATGGTTTCCACCAGCAGCACGTCGGCGCCGCCCTCCACCAGGCCCTGCGTCTGCTGCAGGTAGGCGGCCACCAGCTGGTCGAAGGTGACGTTGCGCGCGGCCGGGTCGTTGACGTCGGGCGAGATCGATGCCGTCTTCGGCGTGGGGCCCAGGGCGCCGGCGACGAAGCGCGGCTTGTCCGGCGTGGAATATTTATCGCAGGCGGCGCGCGCCAGTTTTGCCGCCTGGACGTTCATTTCATAGGCCAGGTGGGCCATGTGGTAATCGTCTTGCGCGATCGTCGTGGCGCCGAAGGTATTCGTTTCGATCAGGTCGGCGCCGGCCGCCAGGTAACGCTCGTGGATTTCCTGGATGATGTGCGGCTGCGTCAGGGTCAGCAGCTCATTGTTGCCTTTGACGAACAGTTCGCGCGCGCCGCTGTCGGCCGGCGCGGCGAAATCGATGAAGCGGCCGGCGGGACCGCCACGGTACGCTTCTTCGTCGAGCTTGTATTGCTGGATGATCGTGCCCATGGCGCCGTCGAGGATCATGATCCGCTGCGCCAGGATGGCGCGCAAGGTGGCTTCGGTCGGGGACATGGCGGGGATCACGGTATCGTTCATTTCATGCTTTCAATAGGCAAACGGGCGGCGGCGCGGCGACAAGACTGTACGGGGCGGTTGCGGGCCAGCAGGATCAGCTGACGGAGAGTGCCGGCCGGGTAGGGCAGGCAGAAGGTGGCAATCGCCTGATTTCACCGGGTCTAAAATTATACGGCATCAGGCTGCTTTGGTTTTAAGCAAAAGCGGCCGTTCGCCCCACGGCATGCCTTCTTGCAACACATCGCCTTGCGCCGCCCCCGCTGCTGAAAATTACACTCCTGAAAATCTTACTCAAAACGTTAATTCTTCCGCCAAAATTGGCAGGAAGGCACGGCGTCTAGGCTGTGGAAAAATTTCCACATTATTTGCGCCATCTCAAGATATTTTTAATGAATTGAATGGCAATAGCTGCAAAGGAAAATAATTTTGATTTAGGACAACATAGAGTGGCGCGGATAATTCTCAAAATAAAGCTTTCCAAGCAGATATCTTAATTATTATCAAAACCAATTGAATCAAAAGCATTAATAGTTGTCTTTGGGAATTGAATTAACCCATAATATTGGTTCCTCGAAATTAAATTCTCACCAAAAGTCACCAATATGTCACATTTCTCTCGTGTCCTCTCCGGCATGGCGCTGCACCAACATGGTTGCCAGCCATGAAAAACCATCTGCTTGTGGCATTGTTTGTCGTGCTGGGCCTGTCCGCTTGCGGCGGGGGAGGCGGTGGCGGTGGCGATACGGTGGTGGCGACCACGTCGGGTAATCCCGTCGTGATTCCTGCCGTGACGGCCGTCTCGGCGGCGAATGTCGCCGTGGGTGGCAGCTTGGTGGTGACTGGCACGAATCTGAGCCGTGTGACGGCTTTCCAGGTCGGGGGCGTGACGGTCGCCAGCAGTGCCGTCAGCGACACCAGCGCGACCTTGGTCATGCCGGGCGTACCCGTCGCGGGCGCCTTGAGCCTGGTCAGCGCCAGCGGCACGGCGGCCACCAGCTATAACGTGAACGTGTACCTGCCGCTGAGCGTGAGCAGCGTCGCGCCGGCGACGGGCGGTGTCGGTTCCAGCGTGACGATCGCGGGCGGCGGCATGGGCGCCGTGACGGCGGTGCAGTTCGGCAATGGCGCGGCGGCAACGCCGCAAAGCCAGACGGCCGGCAGCGTGACGGTGGTGGTGCCTGCGGGCGCGGCAACGGGACCGCTGACCGTGCGCGGTCCGTACAACGATGTGATCAGCAGCGACACGTACACGGTCCTGGCCAGCGTGGCGGTGACGTCGATCACGTCGGCCGTCAACGGCGCGACCTTGTCGGTGACGGTGCAGGGCAGCAATCTCGACCAGGTCAGCGCGGCGACGGTGGGCAGTACGCCAGCTGTCATCGTCAGCGCCAGTGCCAGCCAGCTGCTGCTGTCCGCACCCGCATCGGCAACGGGCAGCGTGATGCTGTCGGCCGCTGCGCGCATCGCCGTGAATGCGGGCACGGTGTCGGCCTTTACCTTGGGCAGCATTGATTTTGCGCAGGTACTGAACCTGAACGCCAGCGATGCAGCCTTGCGCCTGACGCGCGGCAAGTCGGCCGCCGTGCGCGTGTCCGTGCTCGCTACGCAAGCGGGCCAGGCCAGCCCGGCCGTGGTCTTGAATGCGACGGCCGCCAATGGCAGCAACCTGGGCAGCATCACCATGAGCGGTCCATCGGTCTTGCCGACGGCGAAAAGCGATTACAGTTTCAACGGCAACTTCAGCGCCGTCCTGCCTGCTGGCTGGATCTTGCCCGGCGTGCGCGTGCGCGTGACCGCCGTGGGCAATGATGGTACGCAAGTGAGCCAGGAAGCGGCACCCGTCGTGGCCAGCGCGGCGAAAATCCATCTGGTGCTGGTGCCGCTGAGCACCGACGATGGCGTGGCGCAACTGCCGGACGCCGAGGTGATCCGCACCGCGCTGACCCGTGTGTATCCGTATGCGGCGGAAAATATCAGCATTACCACGCGCGCGCCACTGAGCGTGCCGGGCAGCAGCACGGCCGACAGCTGGTGGAGCTCGACCCTGGAAACCCTGAACGGCAAGCGCGCCCAGGAAGATAGCGGCGCCTTTTATTATGGCTTCGTGCCGAAAATGTCTTCCACGCGTGCCGCCGGACTGGCATACGTCAATTCGCGCACCGTCGCCGGCGATTTCACGGCAGCAATCGGCCTCGATGCCAGGTTCAGCAGCATTGCCTCTGTCGATCCGTTCGGCAATAGCTGGCCTGAATGGCTGACTACGCTTGTACATGAGCTGGGCCACAACCACTCGCTGGAGCACGTCGCCTGCGGCGGCCCGACTGGCGTTGCCACCGACTACCCGTATGCAAATGGCGAACTGGGTCCGCAACCGCTGTACAACAGCAACTATGCGGGCACCATCGGCCAGTTGAGCAAGGCAGTCTACGGCAGCACGCCGATGAAGGACGTGATGAGCTATTGCAGCGGCGCCTGGTTCTCCGACTACAGCTATGCGCGGGTGCAGCAATTCCTGGAAAAACGCAGCACGCAGGCGACGGGCAGCAATGTGCTGGCCGCCAGCATGTCCGTGGCCGAGAATGGCTATCTGACCATTTCCGGCCGCATCACGCCGGCGGGCGTGGGGCTGCGCCCTGCCGTTGCCTCGTCGGCGCGCACCGGCGCCGCTGCCAGCGGCAGCGGCCATGCGTACACCTTGCGCGTGTTGACGGCGTCGGGACAGACTATCGACTTGCCCTTCGATGGCGTCTCCGTGGCCGACCATGGCGGCAGCGCCATGAGCCATTTCCGCGTCAGCTTTGCCAATCCGGGCGATATCAGTGATGTGCAAGTGTTGCAAAATGGCAAGGCTTTAGCCAAGCTGGAGCGCCCGGCGCGCCGCAGCAGGGCCGCCGCCAACGATGCCACGTTCGATGCGGTACAAAGCGGCGGCAAGCTGGCGCTGGTCTGGAATGCCGAGACGGAACCCTACGCCGCCGTGCTGCACGTGGCCGCCGATGGCCGCAAGACGGTGGTCGCCAGTGACTTGACGGGTGGCAAAGCCAGCGTCGACGTCAGCGCCTTGCCAGCCGGTGGCCGCTTCGAGGTCAGCCTGTCGTCGTCCGTGGGCGGACGTTTGATGAAGGTGCAGCGCCGCTAAGCCAGCGGGCTGGATGCAACAAGGGCTTGCCGCGGCAAGCCCTTTTTTTATGGCCGTCAACATGACGGCACGGTGCGATCAAGCGAAACTATGCGAAACGCTTGCCTTCCAGCGGGAAACCCTTGATGAATTCGGCCGCGGGCAGGCGCTTGCCGCCCGGTTTTTGCAGTTCCGTCAGGCGCAGGGAACCATTGCCGCAAGCCACGACGATGCCGTGCTGGGCGTCGGCCGCCAGCACCTGGCCCGGCGCTTCCTTGCTGTCCGCTTCGAGTGCCTCGGCGGCCCAGATCTTGATGGTGGTGCCATCGACCTGGCCGCAGGCGCCGGGAAACGGATTGAAGGCGCGGATTTTCAGGCCCAGTTCCAGCGCCGGCTGGCTGAAATCGAGCGCCGCCTCGTCCTTGGCGATCTTTGCCGCGTAGGTGACGCCCGCCTCCGGCTGCGGCACGGCTTCCAGCGGCTGCTGCTGCATCTTGCGCAGGGTCTCGACGATCATCTTGCCTCCCAGGGTGGCCAGCTTGTCGTGCAGGGTGGCGGTGGAGTCGCCCGCTTCGATGGGGGTGCGCTCGATGGCCAGCATGGGGCCCGTATCGAGGCCTTCTTCCATCTGCATGATGGTCACGCCCGTTTCATCGTCGCCCGCCTCGATGGCGCGGTGGATCGGTGCCGCGCCGCGCCAGCGCGGCAGCAGGGAACCGTGGATATTGATGCAGGGCTTGATGTCGAGCGTGCTGCGCGGCAAGATCAAGCCGTAGGCCGCCACCACCATCACGTCGTAATCGGTGGCCAGCAGGCGTTCGTGGGCCGCCTTTGCCTCGGCGGCGCGCTGCGGGTCCTTGCTGTCCATGCGCAGGGACAAGGGCTGCAGCACCTCGATGCCATGCTGCTGCGCATACTGCTTGACGGCCGAAGCATGCAGTTGCATGCCGCGTCCGGCAGGGCGGTCGGGCTGGGTCAGCACCAGCGGAATCTCGAATCCCGCTTCGTGCAAGTCTTTCAGTGCCGTGGCGGCGAATTCAGGCGTGCCTGCGAAGATCACTTTCATATGGTTCCTTGACGTGAGGTGCGCAGGCCCGCGCCCGAGGGCGCCAGGCTGGCGTGGTGTAACGACTACTGTTGCTGCTTAGTCTATCAGCAGTAGCTTAGAAACGGCGGTTCTGTGCGCGCAGGCTCGCTTCGCGCTCGAGACCACGGATTTCCTTGATCATCTTGGTCTTGATGCGGTTGCGCTTGAGCGGCGACAGGTATTCGACGAATACCTTGCCCAGCAAATGATCCATCTCATGCTGGATGCAGACAGCCAGCAAGCCATCGGCTTCCAGCTCGAACTGCTTGCCGTGGCGGTCTTGGGCGCGCACCTTGATGCGGGCCGGACGCTCGACGCCATCGTAGACGCCGGGGACGGACAAGCAGCCTTCGTCGTAGACCTGCTTTTCTTCGCTGGCCCAGGTGATTTCCGGGTTGATGAAGACTTGCAGCTGGTTTTTCTCTTCGGTGGTGTCGATCACCATCATCTGGATATGCTCGTCCACTTGCGACGCGGCCAGGCCGACGCCAGGGGCGTCGTACATGGTTTCGGCCATGTCATCGATCAGGGTTTGCAGGCGCGCGTCAAATTCGGTGACGGGCTTGGCGATCGTGTGCAGACGAGGATCGGGGTAACGCAGGATATTTAATATGGACATACTGATTCGACTGGTTAAGGTGGGCGCCGGTGCGCCGGATTATTCATGCCTGGGCCATGCGGACGATGGCAGGGCTATTTTATTTTTGAGTACGCTACGGTTGGGCGCGTGTGGCGCAACGGCGCGGCAGATGCGTTTGCCAGTGCGCTATTCGTTTGCTGCAAAGGGAAATTTTATCACAGACGCCCATGGCACTGTGGACGGCGGGCCGTTTTGCGGCGCCATTGCACGCATCCTTGCGCGCGTCGGTATCGCGTGCGCGCCATGGCGCTAGCATGGGATGGCACAGTACACAACGAGGTTGTCATGCATGCAATCGCAACGACGGCGGACACGGCCGCGGAACTGGCGGGCTGGCTGCGCCTGCAGCATCTGCCCGGCGTGGGGCCGGTGGCGGCGCGCGCCTTGCTGGCCCGCTTCGGCTTGCCGCCGGATATCTTTGCCGCGCCGTTCGAGGCCTTGCGCGAGGTGGTGCCGGCCAGCGTGGCGCGCGCCATCGTGCAGCCGCCCAAACCGGTGGCCAACAGCCAGCTGGCGCTTACCCTGCAGTGGCTGCAGCGGCCCGGCAATGCCGTGCTGACCCTGGCCGATGCCGCGTATCCGCCCCTGCTGCTGGAAATCGCCGATCCGCCGCTGTTGTTATATGTGCGGGGGCGGGCGGAACTGCTGTCGCGTCCCGGCGTGGCCATCATCGGCAGCCGCAATGCCAGCGCGCAAGGCATGCAGAATGCGGCCGCCTTCGCCCAAGCGTTGAGCATGGCAGGCTTGACCATCATTTCCGGGCTGGCGCTGGGCATCGACACGCACGCGCACGAGGGCGGCTTGCGCGGCGAAGGCGGCACCGTGGCCGTGATCGGCACGGGCGCCGATCTGGTGTATCCACGACGCAACCTTGATCTGGCGCAAAGAATTGCCGAACAAGGTTGCATCGTCAGCGAATACGCGCTGGGCTTGCCGGCCATGCCGGGAAACTTTCCGCGCCGCAACCGCCTGATCAGCGGCCTGGCGCGCGGCGTGCTGGTGATCGAGGCGGCTGCCCAGTCGGGTTCCCTGATCACGGCGCGCCTGGCCGGCGAGCAGGGGCGCGACGTGTATGCCTTGCCCGGTTCCATCCACTCGACTCTGGCCAAGGGTTGCCATGCGCTCATCAAGCAGGGCGCCAAGCTGGTCGAGTCGGCCGATGACGTGCTGCAAGAGCTGCAATGGCTGGGCGGCATTGCCACGTTGCCGGCAGCGGTGGAAGACGAACCGCCGCTGCTGGCGGCGCTGGGCCACGACCCGCACGATGCCGATACCCTGGCCGCGCGCAGCGGCCTGGCCATGGGCGCGCTGATGGCTGAATTGCTGGCGCTGGAGCTGGCGGGCCGGGTCGAACGCTTGCCGGGAGGACTGTTTCAACGCTGCAAATGACAGCTTGTCACTTGTGTGGCGGCCTTGCCGCACGGGCGCGCTTTGTCGGTGTGCGCCCTTGTGTCTTAGCGAACTTAGCTGCTAGAGTAGAGCCATGTTCGATATCCTGGTGTACCTCTACGAGACTTACTATCGCCCCGATGCCTGCCCCGAGCCGGCAGTGCTGGCGCGCAAACTGTCGGCCGTCGGTTTCGACGACGTGGAGATTTCCGAAGCGCTCGTGTGGCTGACGGACTTGAACGCCATGGCCGGTGCCGAGCAAACCCTGACGGCCAGTTCCACGGGCACGCGCTTCTACGTGCAGCAGGAAAGCGACGTGCTGGGCACGGCCGCCATCGGTTTCATCCAGTTCCTGGAAAGCGCCAAGGTGCTCTCGCCGCTGCAGCGCGAAATCGTCATCGAACGGGCGCTGGCGCTCGACGAGGCACCCGTCTCGCTGGGCAAGCTGAAAGTCATCGTGCTGATGCTGCTGTGGAGCCAGGGCAAGGAACCGGACGCGCTGATGTTCGACGACCTGTTCGTCGACGACGAAGACTTGCCTCCCCGCTTATTGCACTAATATATAGTGTCGTCATCGGCTGCGCTGCGGCTGTTGGCCTGACCCTGGCGCCGCTGCCGCGCCATCCCCTTTAAGATGCACTGCACCGGCGCGCACGCCAGACCATTGTTTTTGCGCTTGCGCATTCTTGCTTGCAGATAACTTGCCGAATTCTTCAATAGGCGCTTATCATTGGCCGCTTGACAAGACCACAAGTCACAGGGCCTTGCGCAGACAAAAGCGTCGGCGCCTGGCAATGCACTGTATGATGCGCATGCTGAAACTATCCTAGAGCATTTTTCGAGACTAAAAAATATGACAAAAACCCTCATCATCGCCGAGAAGCCTTCTGTCGCGAACGATATCGCGAAGACGCTTGGCGGCTTCACCAAGCACGATGAGTACTTTGAATCGGATGAATACGTCCTGTCGTCGGCGGTCGGCCACTTGCTGGAGATCGCCGTGCCGGAAGAATTCGACGTGAAGCGCGGCAAATGGAGTTTCGCGCACTTGCCGATGATTCCACCGTATTTCGCGCTGAACCCGATCGCCAAGACGGAAGCGCGCCTCAAAGTATTAAACAAGCTGATCAAACGCAAAGACGTAAGCACCCTCATCAACGCATGCGATGCGGGGCGCGAAGGCGAGCTGATTTTCCGCCTGATCGCGCAAAACGCCAAGGCCAAGCAACCGGTCAAGCGCCTGTGGCTGCAGTCGATGACGCCGGGCGCCATCCGCGACGGTTTCTCGCACCTGCGCAGCGACGAGGAAATGCTGCCGCTGGCCGATGCGGCCCGCTGCCGTTCGGAAGCCGATTGGTTGATCGGCATCAATGGCACGCGTGCCATGACGGCGTTTAATTCGAAAGAAGGCGGCTTCTACCTGACCACCGTGGGCCGCGTGCAGACGCCGACCCTGTCCATCGTGGTCGAACGCGAAGACAAGATCAAGAAATTCGTGCCGCGCGACTTCTGGGAAGTGCGCGCCGAATTCGTTTGCGCGGCCGGCATCTATGAAGGCCGCTGGCTCGACACGAAGTTCAAGAAGGACGAGAACGATCCCGAGAAGCGCGCCGAGCGCCTGTGGAGCAAGACGGCTGCCGACTCGATCGCCACCGCCTGCCGCGGCCGCCAAGGCATCGTCACGGAAGAATCGAAACCGACCACCTCGATGGCGCCGGGCCTGTTCGACCTGACCAGCCTGCAGCGCGAAGCGAACTCGCGTTTCGGCTTCTCCGCCAAGAACACCCTGGGCCTGGCCCAGGCGCTGTATGAAAAGCACAAGGTATTGACGTATCCGCGTACCGATTCGCGCCACTTGCCGGAAGACTACATGCCGACCGTGCTGCAGGCGCTGGAAACGGTCAAGGAAAACAGCAACTACCACCAGTTCGCCAAGCAGATCATCGACAAGGGCTGGGTCAAGCCGAACAAGCGCATCTTCGACAACACGAAGATCTCGGATCACTTCGCGATCATCCCGACGACGATCGCGCCAAAGAATTTGTCCGAGCCGGAACAGAAGTTGTATGACCTGGTCACGCGCCGCTTCATGGCCGTGTTCTTCCCGCCTGCCGAATTCCAGGTCACCACGCGCTACACGGAAGTGTCCGGCCATCAGTTCAAGACTGAAGGCAAGGTCATGACCAATCCGGGCTGGCTGGCCATCTACGGCAAGGAAGCGTCGACGGACGCCGACAAGGAAAGCAATGGCAACGGCAACCTGGTGCCCGTCGCCAAGGGCGAGAAAGTGCAGACGGAAAGCGTCAGTGCCAACGGCCTGGTGACGAAACCACCAGCGCGCTTCACGGAAGCGACCTTGCTGTCGGCCATGGAAGGTGCCGGCAAGCTGATCGACGACGACGAGCTGCGCGATGCGATGGCCGGCAAGGGTCTTGGCACGCCAGCGACGCGCGCGGCCACCATCGAGGGCTTGCTGACGGAGCGCTACCTGATCCGCGAAGGCCGCGAACTGATCCCGACGGCCAAGGCGTCGCAGCTGATGACTTTGCTCAAAGGCCTGGGCGTCAATGAATTGACGGCACCGGAGCTGACGGGCGAGTGGGAATACAAGCTGTCGCAGATGGAAAAAGGCAAGATTTCGCGCGAAGAATTCATGCGCGAAATCGCGCAGATGACGCAAATCATCGTCAAGCGCGCCAAGGAATACGACAACGACACGATTCCCGGCGACTACGCCACCCTGGAAACGCCCTGCCCGAACTGCAGCGGCGTGGTGAAGGAAAACTACCGTCGTTTCGCCTGCACCAAGTGCGAATTCTCGATGAGCAAGACACCGGGTTCGCGCCAGTTCGAAATCGCCGAAGTGGAACAATTGCTGAAGGACCGCACCATCGGCCCGCTGCAAGGCTTCCGCTCGAAGATGGGCCGTCCGTTCGCCGCCATCCTGCGCATCGTGCGCGATGAAGAAATCAAGAATTTCAAGCTGGAATTTGATTTCGGCCAGAACGACGAGAGCGAAGATGGCGAAGGCGTCGATTTCACGGGCCAGACGCCCGTGGGACCGTGCCCCAAGTGCAACGCGGGCGTGTACGAAATGGGCCTGGCCTATGTGTGCGAGCACAGCGTGGCCAAGCCGAAGACGTGCGATTTCCGCAGCGGCCGCATCATCTTGCAGCAGGAAATCTTGCCGGAACAAATGGCAAAACTGCTCAACGATGGCAAGACGGACTTGCTGCCTGGCTTTGTTTCGCAGCGCACGCGCCGTCCGTTCAAGGCTTTCCTCGTACGGGGCAAGGATGGCAAGGTGAGCTTCGAGTTTGAAGAGCGCAAGGCCAAGCCGGGTGCGAAGACAAAGGCTGCAGCTGCCGAGGTCGAAGGCGAAGAAGGCGCGGCGCCAGCGAAGAAGACGGCCGTCAAGAAAGCGCCAGCCGTCAAAAAGGCGCCGGCCAAGAAGGCCACGGCCGTGAAAAAGCCGGCCGCCAAGAAGGCGCCGGCGAAGAAGGCGGCAGCGGCGGAGTAATTGGGCGCCAGCCAGACAAAAGCCAGGGATTTCCCTGGCTTTTTTTACGTCCCGATTTGATGGGGCAATGGTCAGGCTGGCGGCGCGGCCGGCGCCACCAGGCCCATTTCCCGCAGCACTTCATGCGCCGAGCGGAAGGCGTCGATGGCCAGCGGCATGCCGCAATACACGGCGGCGTGCAGCAGTACTTCCTGGATTTCCTGCATGGAGGCGCCATTGTTGACGGCGCCGCGCAGATGGCCGCGCAGCTCCTGGGCGCGGCCCAGGGCCGTCAGCATGGCAATCGTCGCCAGGCTGCGCGTTTTCAGGTCCAGGCCGTCGCGGCACCAGGTCGTGCCCCAGGCGTTGCGCGTGACGAAGTCCTGCAGGGGCGCCGTGAAGGCGTCCACCTGGGCAAAGGCGCGCTCGACAAAGGCGTCGCCCATCACTTGTTTGCGCATGCGCAAACCATTCTCGAATTGTTCATCCATGCCGCGCTCCCGTTGCTGTACGCTTTCGATACTAGCGAGCCGGCATGGGGTGGTCAAGCTTAGTCGAGATAGTCCGAGTATTCGCGCTGCGCGTAATTCTGCAAATTCGTCCACGGCTGCGCCTTGCTGACGGTCGGCTGCAGCTTGACGTCGACCCGGCGGTAGAACGTGTTGGCGCGGTCGCCGCTTTCGATGATCAGGGGAATCTGTTTTTGTTCGTCCCACAGGATGCGCTGGAACACGCCGTTCTTTTCCACTTCGCGCCAGCGCGCGCCCGTCACGCCCGATGCCTGTTTCGACAGTGGCATGGCGGCCACCAGTTTCGGGTCCAGCAAATAAAAACTGTTTTCCCAGGAACCGTCGAAATTGACGTTTTCGTACTCGGCCTTGGGAATCGAGACGACGATCTTGTCATGCGCATCGATGTATTCCACGCGCACGGTGTTCTTTTCCAGCATCACGTGGCGCGGGATCAGCACGGGATTGAAGTGCTTGTGTTCATGCTGCGTGGCCGCAGTCGACGTTTTCAGCGCCACTTTCTTGTTCTCGCCGTGGCTGTGGCCGGCATGCGCGTCCGTCGCCGGCGCCAGCACGCGCTCGACCCATACGTGGCCGGGGCGGCGCAGCATCTTTTCTTCGTAGCGGCTTTCGCGCGTCACGCCTTCCGGCGTCAGGACGCGGCTGTAGTAGGTGATGCCCAGGTCCAGGTCGGCAGGGGTGGCGGGAGCGGCTTGGGCGCTGGCGGCAAAGCCGGCGGCCAGGAGGATGGCGATCAGGGACGATTTCATGGTGTTGCCTTTACGTGCAGAGGGGCGGAGGGCATACGCCATCCGCCCCGGTGGGGTTACCGTGTTGATGTGGATCAGAAGCCGAATGCCGCCTTCAGCAAGTCGAACACCTTGGTGTTGTCCAGGGTGCCCTTGAAGGTCTTGGCGCCGGCGCCCGTGGCCAGCAGCTTGACGTCGCCGCCGCCGTGGGTTTCGCTGGCCAGGCGCACGCCTGTTTCTTGCAGGTAGTTGTCTTTCAGGGCCGTGGCGCTGTCGACGTTGCTGCGCAGGTCAGGGCGGTTCGGGCCATTGCCGAAGACCAGCGTGGTGTAGGTATTGCCATCGGCATCCTTGCTTGGCTGGTTATCCTTGTAGCCGCGGTTGATGTCGAGGATAGGATTGCCGCGCTTGCCGTAGCCGTTGAAGGCCAGGGTGTGGTCATGGTCGGCCGTGACGACGATCAGGGTGTTTTCCAGCTTTGGATCGGTTTCCTTGATCTTGGCGATGGCCGCCTTGATGGCATCGTCGAAGGCGATGGTGTCCGTCAGCGCGCGCTTGGCGTTGATGCCGTGCAAGGCGTGGTCGATGCGGCCGCCTTCGACCATCAGGAAGTAGCCGTTCGTGTTTTTCGACAGCAAGTCGATGGCTTTCAGCGTCATTTCCGACAGGCTAGGCTGGGTCGCGCCTTCGCCCAGCGGCGGCGTGGCCGTGCGGTCCAGTTCATATTCCAGGTGGCTGCGGGTGCTGTACAGGCCGATGAACTTCTTGCCGCTCGGCGCTGCCGCCATTTCCGCTTTCGTCGCGGCCACGGTGTAGCCCTTGGCGGCAAACTCCGTCAACAGGTTGCGGCCATCGGCGCGGCCGTACTTGTTGCTCGTCGACCAAGGGGTGAAGTGGTTGCGGCCGCCACCCATCAGCACGTCGACGCCATCGCCGAGGGCCGCGTTGTAGCCTGCGCCGCCTGGCGTCGTTTGCGCGGCGATCGCGTATTGCGCATTGCGGTTGCAGATGTGCGAGAACGTCGTCGCCGGCGTGGCATGCGTCAGTTCCGTGGTGGTGATGGCGCCCACGGCCTTGCCCTTGGCTTTCGCCAGTTCCAGGATGGTCGGCACGGTCTTGCCGCCGGCCGGGCAGTTGTCCACGCCCAGGTTGCCGTTGGCGTCGCGGCTGGGCTCTTTGGCGATCGTATCCTGCGCCATCGAGATGACTTCATTGTTCATCTTGACGCCGGTCATGTAGGCGGCCATCGATGGCGCGCTGTCCGTCGTTTGCGCATCGTTCGAGAAGGTCTTGATGCGCGCCGTGCGTTCCAGCGTATCCATGGTCAGGCTGCCGTCTTCCTTGTACTGGTAGATGCGCGCCGCCGTCACGACGGACGGGCCCATGCCGTCGCCGAGGAAGAAGATGACGTTCTTGGCGTCGGCGGCGTAGGCGCTGGCGACGCTGGCGGCCACGAGCGTGGTCAGCAAGGAGAGTTTCAGGGCGGGTTTCAATGCGAGTTTCATGTGCTTGTCCAATTCTTGTCTCTTGGGGATTACAGACCGCCGGCGGTCTTGACCAGGCCGAATACTTTGGTGTTGTCGATGGTGCCCAGGAAGGTTTCCGAACCCTTGCCGATGGCGCCCAGGAAGACGTCGGTGCCGCCGTGGGTTTCATTGCCGGCCGTGGTGCGGATCACGGCTTCCTGGTGATAGGTGTTGGCGCTGGTGACGGTTTCGTCGAGGCTGGCCATGGCGGCGCGGCTCGATTGCGTGCGGTTTTCGCCATTGCCGAAGCCGATGATCGAATACGGTGCGCCGTCCAGGTCTTTTTCGACCGCGCCGGTCACGTAGTTCTTCACCACGCCCAGCACGCCAGGGTTGCCGGCAGCCGTCTTGCCCGTGCGCTTGGCGTAGCCGTTCAGCACCAGGGTGTGGTCATGGTCGGCCGTGACGACGATCAGGGTATTGGCCAGGGTCGGGTCGGTGAGCTTGGCTTTTTCGATGGCGGCCTTGATGGCGTTGTCGAAGGCGACCGTGTCTTGCAGCGCCTTCTTGGCCGTCGTTTCGTGCAGCGCATGGTCGATGCGGCCGCCTTCGACCATCAGGAAGTAACCCTTCTTGTTCTTGGCCAGCACGTCCATGGCCTTGGTGGTCATTTCCGCCAGGCTCGGTTCCTTGGCTGCATCGCGGTCCAGGTCGTAGCTCATGTGGCTGGAAGTGAACACGCCGAACAGGCGGTCCGTCTTGGCAGGATCGACGGCCTTGAAGTCGGTGGCGTTGTTGGCGACCGTGTAGCTCTTCGCTTTCAGTTCGGCCACCAGGTCGCGGTCGTCGGAACGCTTGCCGCCGCTCTTGAATGGGGTAAAGAATTGCGCGCCGCCACCGAGGACTACTTCCAGGCCGGTGGTGCCCAGGGCGCTGTTGTAGCCCGTGCCGCCCGGCACCAGGGCTGCGGCGATATCGTTTTCCAGGTCGCGGTGGCAGATGTGCGCGTAGGTCGCTGCCGGCGTGGCGTGCGTCACGCGCGCCGTGCTGACGACGCCGGCGGCAAAGCCCTTGGCCTTGGCCAGTTCCAGCAGGGTGGTGGCGGGCGTGCCGTTGCCGGTGCCGCATTTGTTGACCAGCTTGTTGCCGTTCGTATCCGTGCCCGGATCGATGGCGACCGTGTTGGCCGACATGGAAATGACTTCATTGTTCATCTTGACGCCGGTCATGTAGGCGGCCATCGATGGCGCGCTGTCGGTCACTTGCGCGTCGTTCGAGAACGTCTTGACGAAGGCCGTTTCCGGCAGGGTGTCCATGGTCAGCGAGCCGTCTTCGCCCACCGAATAGATGCGCGCGGCCGTCATGGTGGTCAGGCCCATGCCATCGCCGAGGAAGAAGATGACGTTTTTCGGCGGCGCTTCAGCCACTACTTCTTCTTTTTTGGCATCGCTGCCGCAGGCGGCCAGCATCAGGGTGATGGCGACGCTGCAGCCAGCGACGGAAATTTTTCTGCGTGTCATGTGGTTCATCCGGCTAGGTTTGAAAGAGCTAGCAAGATAACAATTCAATGTGACACCCTCATGACGCTGTGACACATTCGACACGCCGATGCGCATCCGCCTGGCGTGTTGTTTTAGCGCACGCCTTGACTGGACGCGTACACTGTCCGGTGCGTGCCAGCGTTCGATGGTGTCGATGATTAAATCGAATTAAGCAACAAACTATTGCGTTTTATCGGGTTTTTCTACCGAATCAAGCAACGTAAGATGCAGTCATCCCAATCATCTTGTGAAGGCACCTCATGTTCTCCAAATCCATCAGCAGCGTTCTTGTTTCCAGCCTGTTTGCCGCCGGCGCCGCTTCTGCCGCCGCCAGCGCTCCCTTGAGCCTGGAAGTATTCAACCCGGGCGAAGCGGCGATTTTCCCCGTCGCTTCCGTGCTGGTGGCGGGCAAGCATGACGCCGTGCTGATCGATGCGCAGTTTTCGCGCGCCGAAGCGCAAAAGCTGGTGGAAAAGATCCGCGCCAGCGGCAAGAAACTGACGACGGTCTATATCAGCCACAGCGACCCCGATTTTTACTTTGGCCTCGATGTGATCAAGGCAGCTTTCCCGAAGGCAAAGATCGTCGCCACGCCGGAAACCGTGGCCGAGATCCGCCGCAAGGCTGACGCCAAGGTCGCCTACTGGGGGCCGATTTTGAAAGACAATGCGCCGCACGGCATCGTCATTCCCGAAGCCTTGAAAGGCAAGCGCATCAGCCTGGAAGGCCAGTCGCTCGATATCGCCGGCCCGACGCCCGCGCGCACCTATGTGTGGATTCCATCGATCAAGGCCGTCGTTGGCGGCGTCGTGCTGTTTGGTAACTTGCACGTGTGGACGGCCGATACGCAAAGCCTGCAATCGCGCCAGGACTGGCTCAAGACCCTCGACGGCATCGCGGCGCTGAAACCCGTCACCGTCGTGCCCGGCCACTTCAAGGTGGGTTCGCCCCTGACGCCGGACAGCATCGGTTTTACGCGCGACTACCTGGTGACGTTTGAAGGGGAAACGGCCAAGGCCGCCAACTCGGCCGCCCTGATCGCCGCCATGAAACAGCACTACCCGCAACTCGGCCTCGATGGCGCTTTAGAAACGAGCGCCAAGGTGGCAAAGGGTGAAATGAAATGGTAAGCGGCAAGGCCAGCATGCCCACACTGCACTACATTTTCGACCCCCTGTGCGGCTGGTGCTACGGCGCCGCGCCGCTGGTCGAGGCGGCGCGCGCCGTGCCCGGCCTGACGGTGGCCTTCCACGGCGGCGGCATGATGACGGGCAGCAATCGCCGCCAGATCACGCCTGCCTGGCGGGGCTATGTGCTGCCGCATGACCGGCGCATTGAGCAATTGTCAGGCCAGCCCTTCGGCGACGCTTACATCAACGGCTTGCTGAACGACACGACGGCCATGATGGATTCCGAGTCGCCGATCACGGCCATCCTGGCGGCTGAATCGCTGGCCGGCAAGGGCCTGGACATGCTGCAGCGCGTGCAGCGCGCCCATTACGTGGACGGCTTGCGCATCGCCGACGTGCCCGTGCTGGTGTCCTTGGCGCAAGAGCTGGGCATGGACGGGGCCGCATTCCAGGCCGAGTACGCGCGGCAGGCGGGCGCCGCCACGCAACGCCACATCGATGCCAGCCGCGCCTTGCTGGCGCAGGTGGGAGGACAGGGCTTTCCCACGTTCGTGCTCGACGATGGCAGCGGCAAGCTGTCCGTGATCGATATCGGCGGCTTCCTGGGCCAGCCGGCGAAGTTGCAGGCGCAATTGGGCGGCGTGTGCGATGCCCATGGTTGTGCATTGTAAATAGCTATCGGTTCGATAAAATCAATTAACTTTTCCTTTGTTGTTGACCTCGTTACACTGGTTTCATTAGTCAACAACGAAGGAAAAGCAGCCATGAGCCAACAGCCGCCATTCAGTACCGCCTCGGGTATTCCCGTCGCCGACAACCAGAATTCCATCAGCGCCGGTCCCCGCGGCCCCCTGCTGCTGCAAGACTTCCACCTGATCGAAAAACTCCAGCATTTCAACCGCGAGCGCATTCCCGAGCGCGTGGTGCACGCCAAAGGCTCGGGCGCTTACGGCACCTTTACCGTCACGCACGATATTTCCCGTTACACCAAGGCCAGGCTGTTCAGTGAAGTGGGCAAGCAGACGGCCACGTTCGCCCGCTTTTCCACCGTCGGCGGCGAGCGCGGCAGTGCGGATACGGAACGCGACCCGCGCGGCTTCGCCGTGCGTTTCTATACGGAAGAGGGCAACTGGGACCTGGTCGGCAACAACACGCCCATGTTCTTCATCAAGGACCCGATCAAGTTTCCCGACTTTGTCCACACGCAAAAGCGCGATCCGCAAAGCAATCTGAAATCGGCCGAGATGATGTTCGACTTCTGGAGCCACGCGCCGGAAAGCCTGCACCAGGTCACCATGCTGTTCTCGGACCGGGGCACGCCGGACGGCTACCGCCACATGGATGGCTTCGGCAGTCACACGTATAGCCTGATCAATGCCGATGGCCAGCGCGTGTACGTGAAGTGGCACTTCAAGACGCGCCAGGGCATCAAGAATTTGCCTGCGGCGGAAGCGGGCCGCCTGGCCGGTGCCGACCCCGACTACGCCCAGCGCGACCTGTTCGGCGCCATCGCGCGCGGCGATTTCCCCCAGTGGGAAGTCAAGCTGCAGGTGGCCACCGAAGAGGAACTGGCGCAGTGGGAACAGCGCACGGGCTGGAATCCGTTCGACCTGACGAAGGTGTGGCCGCACGCGGACTTCCCGCTGTTGCCCGTCGGTATTTTCGAGTTGAACCGCAACCCGGACAATTACCACGCGGAAGTCGAGCAGGCGGCCTTTTCGCCGGCCAACGCCGTGCCCGGCATGGGATACTCGCCGGACAAGATGCTGCAAGGCCGCTTGTTCGCCTACCACGACGCCCAGCTGTACCGCGTCGGCACGAACCACCAGCATCTGCCCGTGAATGCGGCGCGCTGCCCCTTCCACAACCAGCAGCGCGATGGCGGCATGGCGATCCACAATGGCGGCGCGGCGCAGAACTACGCCAACGTGGCGGCGGCAGGTAGCTCACCGCAAGGGCTCGGTCATGGCGAAGGGGAGTTGGCGCTGGCTGGCGGCGCGGCCCGTTACGATGGGCGCGGCGTGGAAGACGATTACACGCAGGCTGGCAATCTTTTCCGTCTGATGTCCGCCCAGGCCAGGCAAAACCTGTTCGACAACCTGGTTGGTCCCCTGAGCCAGGTGCGGCCGGAAACCTTGCAGCGCCAGCTCGGTCATTTCGACCAGGCCGACCCGGCCTATGGCGCCGGCGTGCGCGCCGCCTTGCAGGCGCGTGGCGTGGCACTGTAATTGTGTGTGGCAGGCGGAACTTGCTTGTTCCGCCTGTTTGATGCAGCACAAATGAGAGCTTATTAGAGTTGGATGCCAAATATTGCCGTATGGACATATTTGCCTTCCATGCGTAGACTTGTCGGTCTGATGATCGCGCCGTCTTCCTGGCGGCGTCCTGACTAGAAAGTCTTGCAATATGAATATGGCGAAGCTGTGCGTGCATGGGGACGACCCCACGCTCAAATCCATCCTCGAAGTCTTGCCCACCGATCCGGAACGGCAATGGCGCAAGGGCGAGGCGAAGGGCGCGAATCGCGTGCATCTCGATTCCGGCTTCGACGTGCTGATCGCGCAAGCGCCCAAATCGCAAGTGTTGCCCTCGCGCATACGCAGCTACCTGGCCGAATGCCGCTCGCGCGGCGTGACCTTCACCATGCCGCGCATCGTGGCCGAGCTGCAACTGGAGCTGAACGGCGACGATACGGTCGACGCGCCGCTCGACCTGAGCCTGGCCGACATGCAGCACCTGACGGAAATGGGCATCAGCCTGAGCCTGGTGACGCGCTGCGCCGCAGCCTGATTCCCGTGTGACACGCAAAAAAATGGCCGCCCATTATTCAAACGGGCGGCCATTTTTCGTCATGGTTCGTCGAGCTCGACGGTGACCATATTGTCATCGGGCTTGCGGTCGATCAGCTTGTTGTCGGGATCGATGCCCGCCTTGCCGGGGCGGCTGGCGACGATGACGGTGTAGCTTGCTTCACGCGCCGTCATGCGCAGGCGTTCGCGCAGCAGCGGATGGCCATTCGCGTCGTCGACGCCGATCTCGATCCAGTCGTGCAGCGCTGCGTCGTGTTCCTCGCCTTGTTCGCCGGCCGTCAATTTGCTTGCCTGCACCTTGATGGTGACGGCATATTTGCCATCATTGCGTTTCGTGGCCGTGGCCGACAGGGCACGGTTGTCGAACAGCACGATTTTCTCGAACAGGTCGTCGATCAGGTAAGCCTGCTCGGGCGGGGTGACCTGGCGCAAGCCCGTGATCAGCGCCGTCACGCTCGCATACGGCGGGCCTTTCTGGCCGTAGGTCTTGAGCAGGTCGCGCAGCACGCCGTTGACCTTGCCCTCGCCGATAATGTCTTGCAGCAAGTACATGGCCAGGCTGCCCTTGTTGTAATGGATGTAGGCCTGGTTTTCATTCTCGGCCAGCGGCAATTCCTTCTTGCGCTCTTCGCTGCGCCCCATCAGGTATTGATTCAGGTCATAGCGCAGGAAGCGGCGCATCTTGGCCGGCCCCGCGGTTTTCTTCATCACCATCAGGGCCGAATATTCGGCCAGGGTTTCGCTGAGCACGGTGGCGCCCCGCGTATTGCCGCCCACCAATTGATGCGCCCACCACTGGTGCGCCACTTCATGCGCCGTGACGTAGAACGGATAGTCGATGTCCTTCGGGTTCTTGTCGTCCACCTTGGCAATAAAGCCCAGGCCTTCCGAGTACGGTATCGTGTTCGGGAACGATTGCGCAAACGTGGCGTAGCGGGGGAATTCGACGATGCGCAGGATCTTGTGCTGGTAGGGGCCGAAGTTCTTCGTGTAGTACTCGAGTGCTTCCTTGCTGCCGCGCACGAAGCGATCGAGGTTGTACTCGTGGCCAGGATGGTAATACACGTCGATGGCCACGTCTTGCCAGCGCTCGTGCTTGACGGCGTAGCGGGCTGACTGGAACGCGTAGAAATTCAGGATCGGCTGGTCCATCGTGTAATGGAAGTAATGGCGCCCCTTGGCGATCCAGTCGTTGTCCAGCATGCCCGGCGCGATGGCCGTCTGGCCGTCGACGGTGCTGACGGTGGCGTCGAAGTTGATGCGGTCGGCGTCGTTGCTGACGTAGTTGTCGGCCAATCCCTTCGCATCGTCGCGCGGCAAGGCCCGTTCGCGCGCGGGCAAGCCGTGTTTCTTGCGGTCGCGCGGGTCCGTCAATTCCTGTTGCGGCTGGTAACCGATGTGCGGCAGCACGGCATTCGTGAAGAAAGTGCCGTTGGCCACCACGGGCGTGTCCTGGCCCAGGCCGAAGATGCCGCGCGGCGCATAGCGGATGTCGAAATCGAGGCCCAGGGTGGCGCCCGGCGCCAGCGGCGCGGCGAGGCGGTAGCTGTAGAAGCCCAGCTTGCCGTCATCGAGGCCGGGATGCACGCGCGTATCGAAACGCAGGCGCATGGTGGCGGTCGGGTCTTGCTGCACAAAAATGTGGCTGATCGGCAAGCTGGTCTTGTTTTGCAGCACATAGCGGCCCGTGACGGCCAGGGTGCGCTGCGCCGGGTAGATGGCCACGTCGAGTTTCACGTCGGTGATTCTCGGCTGCGGCGTGGCGGCGAACTTGCGGTACTGGCGCTCGATGCTGGCGCGGTCCCCATCGCGGGAAAATTCGGACTGGTAATCGTTGGCCACGTGGAAGACGTAGAACAGCACGCCGCCGGCGCCGACGAAGATCAGGGCGCCGCCGGCAAAGCTGGCCAGCACGCCATGCGTCAGACCGTGGCGCGCCAGGCGCAGGCGGATGCGCCAGCTGTCCTGCGCACCGCGGGGCCAGAACAGCAGCGACAGCACCGTCAGCATGACGGCCGCGCCGCTCCAGTACAGCAAGTACCAGCGCTCGCGCAACACAAAGTGGCCGGCACCGTTCATGGCCGAATACACGACATCGGGCGTGCTGCCGTACAGCAGCAGCGGGTCGCCCAGGCCCAGCGAGGAAAAGCTGATGCTGGCGATGTGGTACAGAATCATGGCGAAATACGCCAGGTATTTGTGATTGATCAACACCTGCACGAAGATGGCCAGCACGGCGACCAGCGCATAGTAGGGCAGGTGCGACAGGAACAGCGATTCCAGGTACAGACCGGGATCGAGGCGGTAATAGCCCTTGAAGACCTGGATCGACATGCCGCACAGCATGATGACCAGGCTCAGCAAGGCTTGCAGGCCGACCAGCGCAAACAGTTTCGATAGCAGGGGCAGCCAGTTCGGCACGGGCAGGGCGTCGAGCATCAGATACGTGCCCGCTTCCCGTTCGCGCCACACCAGCTCGCCCGCGTAGAAGGTGGTAATGATCAGCATGAACAGGGCGAACGAGGCGCTGACCATCTCCAGCACCTTTTCTGTCACGGGATAGGTATTCGTGCCGTAGATGGAGCCCATGTCCAGCGCGCCCGCATACATGGTCAGCACGCCGGCCAGCACGATAACGACAAAATAGATGTTCTTGATGGTTTCGCGCAGGTTCAGCCAGCTCATCTTGAGGAGCAGGGTGGCCAGGTTGCGCTGCGCGAAGTCCGGCGTTTCCTGCGTGGACAGCGAAGCGTTCGACAGGCGCTGCGGCGCCTCGCCCTCGCTGCGGCGCTTGCTGGCGCCCGCGTCCGTCGTCGCGTGGAACTGGAAGCGCCAGTAGCCGAGCAGCAAGGCCACGAGGGCAAAGCCGGACCAGATGGCGCGGTTCAGCAGGTATACGCCTTCCAGCGTCACCAGGCGCGTGTTGCGTTCCGCGTTCGGCCAGTATTCCGTCAGGCGTATCAGCGCCGTGGTGCCGAAAGGGTCGATCAGGGCCGCCAGGGTCTTGTAGTCGAGGTCGCGCGCCAGCGACGGCGCCACTAGGTAGCCGATCAGCATGACTACCGAGCTGATGTACACGGGCAGCATGCGCCGCGTCAGGGCGGCGATGACGAAGAAGATGGCGCCGAAGATGAACAGGTTGGGCAGCAGCGTAAAGACGTAGGGCATCAGGTAGGCCAGCGCCCGTTGCGGCCCCAGCCGTTCCGGGTCGATGCCGGGCAGCCAGGCGCCCAGCCAGGCACCGATCACGATGCTGGAAAACACCACCGCCAGCACCAGGTAGGCGCCGAGGAAGCGGCCAAAGACGTACTGGTATTTTTTGATCGGCGCGCTGAAGAAGAAATGCTGCATGCCGTACTCGAAATCCTGCTGCACCGAGCGGCCCATCATGGCGGCTACCACCACGGCGCCGAAGCAGCCCAGCAGGCTGCACGTGAACGCCAGCGAACGGGGGGCGTTGATCAGGAATTTGCCGCCGAAACTGATGCTCGCTTCCTTGAAGACGCCGCCGGCGGCGGCCATCCACAGCATGGCCAGCGCCAGGAACATGGCGAAATACACCCAGGTGGACAGCAGCTTGAGCCGCTGTCGCGCTTCAAAGCGGGCGATGGCAAACATGGCCGCCCCCTCAGTCGCACTGCGGGGCGACGCGGTGGCGCCCCGCAATGGTGGCGAAATACAGGTCTTCCAGGTCGCCGATGGCTTCCTCGAAGCCATCGCCCGGATCGTCGTCGCTATAGACGTGGATCAAGGTGCGGCCCGACAGCAAGCGCGTGGAAATGACGGCGTGGCGCTGCTGGAAGCTGGCCAGTTCTTTCTTTTCGACAAAGCGCGCCCAGATCTTGCAGCTGACTTCATCGATCAGTTCCTGGGTCTTGCCGCACAGCAGCAAATGGCCCTTGTTGATGATGGCCATGTTGGCGCACAGGTCGGCCACGTCGGACACGATATGCGTCGACAGGATCACCGTCTTGTCTTCGCCGATGTCGGACAGCAGATTATGGAAGCGGACTCTCTCCTGCGGGTCGAGGCCGGCCGTCGGCTCGTCGACGATGATCAGTTTCGGGTCGCCCAGCAGGGCTTGCGCGATGCCGAAGCGCTGGCGCATGCCGCCCGAAAAGCCGCCCAGGCGCTGGTGGCGCACGTCGAACAGATTGGTTTGCTGCAGCAGGCCATCGACGACTTCGCGCCGGCGCGCCCGCTGCGACAGCCCTTTCAACATGGCGAAGTGGTCGAGCAGCTCGTAGGCCGTCACTTTCGGGTACAGGCCGAAGTCCTGCGGCAGGTAGCCCAGCAGGCGGCGCACCTCGTCCTTGTCGTCGAGGACGTCATAGTCGCCGAAGAAGATGGAGCCGGAATCGCATTCCTGCAGGGTGGCCAGGGTGCGCATCAGGGTCGACTTGCCGGCGCCGTTCGGGCCCAGCAAGCCAAACATCCCGGGCGGTATCGTCAGCGAAACATTGTCCAGCGCTACCACGCCATTCGCGTAGGTCTTCGACAATTTGCGAATCTGCAATTCCATACAACTCCTAACTCATGCGTTGCTGCCCGATGCGACAGGGCTACTCTATGCTGGCATTGTATTGAATTTAAGACGCACTGGGCAGTTGCATGCGATACACGGCATTTTCGCGTGCCCAGAGTGCAGTTGGCGGGGGTGGATGGCGGGCCGCTTGTGGTCTTTTCGGCCCGCCATGAGAGTGTCAGTTACGAAACAGCACCGATTCCCGGTTAAACCACCAGCGGCACAACATCAGCAGGGCGCCTGCGATTACCGTGGTCGAGGCCAGGATCACGCCGAACATGCGGTAATCCATGGTGCCTTTCACCAGTTCCTTCATGGCCAGCGACACGTTGGTCAGCGGCACCATGGCCCACATCCAGTTCAGCTCGACGCCGGGCAGCATGGCCGCCACCGTGGGCAGGATGACGAACAGCATCAAAGGCGTGATCATGCCGGCCGCTTCCTTGTAGCTTTTCGCGTAGATCGAGATCGACAGCAGTAGCGAGGCAAAGATGGCGGCCGTCGGCACCAGCATCAGGGTCACCATGGCCAGGTCGGGCAAGCCGATGCTGCGCACCATGACGGCCATGTTGCCTTCGAGCGAGCTGCCGAAGATGGCCAGCAGGGCGCCCATGCTGCCCACCATCAGCACGGCCGAGGTCATGCCGACGGTAAACAGCACGAGGAACTTGGCCAGCACGATGGCGCTGCGCGGCACGGGCGCCAGCAGCAGGGTTTCCAGCGTGCCCCGCTCCTTTTCGCCCGCGCCCAGGTCGATGGCCGGATACATGGCCGCCGTCAGGCACACCATCAGCAGCAGATACGGCAGCATGCCGCCGACGATGGCGCCCATCTGCTCGCGCTCGTTGGCCGTCGACTGCTTGTCGAGCACGATGGGGTGCAGGGCAAAGGCCAGCTGGGCCGGACTCAGGTTCAGGGCCGACAGCGCGCTTTCGCGCAGGCTCGCGTTGTAGGCCTCGACGATCTCGCGCACGCGCTGCTGGGTCACGTCGACCGTGCTGGCGCTGTTGTAATGCAGGGTGACCTTGGCTTGCTGCTGTTGCTGCAGCGCATCTTCAAAGCGGGGCGGAATGACGACGGCGAACTTGATGGTGTCGTCGCCGATGGCGCGGCGGATCTCCCCCTCGCTGGCCAGCGGCACTTCGCGCAAATTATGCTGCTGCGCAAAACGCGCGCTCAAGCCCGGCGAATGGTCCTTGCCGAACAGCGTGTAGCGCATTTCCGCCGTCTTGGCGTTCTTGAACATATTGTTTGAAACATACGCGAAACCGCCAAAGATCAGCGGCATGGCAAAGATGGGGATGAGGATGGTGAAGATCAGCGTCTTGCGGTCGCGCGTGAGTTCCAGCAACTCTTTCAGATAAATGGTCCACATGGCTCAGGCTCCCTGGTTGATGACGCTGACAAAGGCGTCGTACAGATCGGCACTGCCGCCCAGGTGGCGCAGCTCGTTGACGGTGCCATGGAAGGCGGTGGTGCCGCGGTTGATGATGCAGACGCGGTCGCACAGTTTTTCCACCTCGTGCAGGTGGTGCGTGGAAAAGATCAGCGGCACGCGCAGCGCCTTGTAGCTGGCGATGAAGTCGAGCAGGATCTTGGCCGACATCACGTCCAGGCCCGTGGTCGGCTCGTCGAGGATCACCACTTGCGGCTCATGCACGACGGTGCGGGCGATCGCGCACTTCTGTTTCATGCCCGTCGACAACTGATCGGCCCGCTTGCCGCCGTATTCTTCCATTTGCAGCAGGGAAAATAGTTCGTCGCAGCGGCGTTTCAGCTTGTCGGCCGGCATGCTATGCAGGCGGCCAAAGTATTCCACGTTCTCGCGCGCCGTCAGGCGGCCGTACAAGCCCGTCGAGCCGGACAAAAAACCGATGCTCTGGCGCGCCACCAGCGGCTGGCGCAGCACGTCGACGCCATTGACGAGGGCGCTGCCCGCGTCCGCCTGCAAGGCCGTCGACAGCAGGCGCAGCGTGGTCGTCTTGCCGGCGCCATTCGGACCCAGCAAGCCCAGCACTTCGCCCGGGGCGCAGCTGAAACTGACGTCGCGCACGGCGTGGAACCAGCCCTCGTGTTCGCGCGGATCGCTGACGTGCACGCCCTTGCCCTTGTGGGGCGGCATGCGGAAACGTTTTGCCAGGTGCTTGACCTCTATCATGTGCTTCATCCATTCAACGGTGAAGAACGAGAGTAGCATGCAAAAAATGTAACTTGCAAGGTGGAAATATCGTTTGGTCTATTGAAAAAAACAGCATCTTCATGCAAGCTGGCCCGGTGGGCGCCGGCGGACGGCGCGGGAGAGCGCGATGCAAACGATCGATCAGGCAATGCAGGACAAGGTACTGGCCGTGGCCCGCGCCGGCATGACTAGTGCCGAAGCCATCGGTTTTTTCCGCGTCAGCCTGGGGTTGTACTATCTGGCCGGCCTGATGACGGAGGAAACCCTCGATTTCAAGCAGATCGACGCGAAGTACAACCGTTTTATTTACCACTCGCTAGGCGGCGGGCACAGCATCGCCAGCGTGCTGCAATTCATGAGCGGCGAAAAAGTCTTGCGCGTGCTGCAATCGGAGCGTTTTCGCGCCGCGTTTGCCGAATACTGCCCGGACATCCCCGTCGACAGCATTTCTTTCCTGATTTCACTGAACCTGGGCGTGGCGAAAAGCCTGTCCGGCCTCGATGCCGTCGGCCCCGTGGTGGACTGGATCGAGCAGGAAAAAGCGCGCACAGGTCAATAAAGCCCCGTTCGCCCTGCGCACGGCGTGGGGACGGCTGGCCGCTATCACCCTATAATTCATGTTTTCCCTTACATGAATAGCTCACGATGACCGCGAACCGCCATTTTGACCCCCTGGATCGTTTGATTGTTGGCGCCGACAAGGCCTTGCGCGTCATCGCGGGCGTGGCCTCGGCCTCGCGCCCCACGCCGGCCGCGCATGCGCCCGATGCGGAGCTGAGTCCGGCCGAACAGCGCCACAGCGCCGGCTTGATGCGCGTCAACCATGTGGGCGAAGTGTGCGCACAAGCCCTGTACAACTCGCAGGCGCGCTATGCGCACAGCCCGGCCATCCGCGCCCAGTTCGACGAGGCGGGACGCGAAGAGGAAGACCACCTGGCCTGGACGGCGCAGCGCCTGACGGAGCTGGGCTCGCGTTTGAGCCTGCTCAATCCCCTGTGGTATGCGGGTTCGTTTGCGCTGGGCACCATCGCCGCGCGCATGGGCGACGGCCGCAGCCTGGGGTTTGTGGTGGAAACGGAGCGCCAGGTGGAAGCGCACCTGGCCAGCCACTTGCAGGAATTGCCGCCGCAGGACGCCAAGTCGCGCGCCATCGTCAAGCAGATGGCCATCGACGAAGTGGAACATGGCGCCGCCGCCCAGCGCCTGGGCGCCATCGATACCCCGGCACCCGTGAAGGCGCTGATGGGCTTGATGGGCAAGGTCATGACGAAAACGGCGTATTATATTTAAAAAAAGGCGCTCCGAAGAGCGCCTTTTTTAGCCTGAGACGTGAAACGCCTGGCAAAACCGACGCGCAGCAGGTTTGGTCAGGCGCTTTCTTCGATGATCTCGAAGGAATGCGTGATTTCTGCCGTCTTCGCCAGCATGATCGACGCCGAGCAATATTTGTCATGCGACAATGAAACGGCCCGTTCCACGGCCGTCGGTTTCAGGGCCTTGCCCCGCACCGTGAAGTGGAAGTGGATCTTGGTAAACACTTTCGGGTCGGTGTCGGCGCGCTCGGCCTTCAGGGTCACTTCGCAGCCGCTGACGGCTTCGCGGCCCCGTTTCAGGATCAGCACCACGTCATAGGCGGTGCAGCCGCCCGTGCCCAGCAAGACCATTTCCATGGGGCGTGGCGCCAGGTTGTGGCCGCCGCCATCGGGCGCGCCATCCATGGTCACCAGGTGGCCGGAACCGGTTTCTGCCCGAAAACTCATGCCCGACGGGCCATTCCAGCTGACTTTGCATTCCATCGTACTCTCCGAAAATTGTAAGCGTTTTGTATTGTAATAGAGGAATGCTCATCCATGTGCCGGCCGCCAGCCCGCATCGGGCCTGCATCGCTGCTTGACGCGGCAGGGCAAAGCCGCTTATACTTGTCGGCTTTCCGTTCGCTCAGGAAAAGTAAATAAGGCAGAGTCCGCATAGCAGCATCGGCGGAACCACCATTTGAGCGTGTAATCTATTAGGAAGTCAACATGAAAACATTTTCCGCTAAAGGACATGAAGTCCAGCGCGATTGGTTCGTGGTTGACGCGACGGACAAAGTCCTCGGACGTGTTGCCAGCGAAGTGGCACTCCGACTGCGCGGCAAACACAAACCAGAATTTACTCCTCACGTCGATACCGGCGACTTCATCGTCGTCATCAACGCAGGCAAACTGCGTGTGACCGGTACCAAAGCTACTGAGAAAATTTACTACCGTCACTCTGGCTATCCAGGCGGCATCTACGAAACCAACTTCCAGAAAATGCAACAGCGTTTTCCAGGTCGCGCGCTTGAGAAAGCGGTCAAGGGCATGCTGCCTAAAGGCCCACTCGGCTACGCAATGATCAAGAAGCTGAAAGTGTACGCGGAAGGTTCCCATCCGCACGCTGCTCAGCAACCTAAAGCACTTGTTCTCTAAGGAACTGACATGATCGGTAATTACAATTATGGAACCGGCCGTCGCAAAAGTGCAGTGGCTCGGGTTTTTATCAAAGTTGGCACAGGCTTGATCGTTGTTAACGGCAAACCAGCAAACGAATACTTTTCGCGCGAAACGGGTCTGATGGTCATCCGTCAACCTCTGGAACTGACCGGCAATGTCGAGCGTTTCGACATCAAAGTCAACGTCCATGGCGGCGGTGAGTCGGGCCAGGCTGGTGCAGTTCGTCACGGCATCACCCGCGCTCTGATCGACTACGATGCAGCGCTGAAACCGGAACTGGCGAAAGCCGGCTTCGTGACCCGCGATGCACGTGAAGTCGAGCGTAAAAAAGTTGGTCTGCGCAAAGCACGTCGCGCAAAGCAATTCTCGAAGCGTTAATTCTTACGCTACAGCACCTTTTTGGTGCTGGTCGAAAAGCCGCTGGACTTCGGTCCCGCGGCTTTTTTGCATTTCAGCGGGATGTGCCGTTGCGCTGTAAAATACGCGGAAAACCCGTAGGGGCAGCATTTCCCTTTATCTTTATGCAATCTATACACAAGGAAAGAACATGATCAAAGTTGGCATCGTCGGCGGCACTGGATACACGGGCGTGGAATTGCTGCGCTTGCTCGCTACCCATCCAGATGTCGAGTTGACGGCGATTACTTCGCGCAAGGAAGATGGCTTGCCCGTTGCCGACATGTATCCTTCCCTGCGTGGCCACGTCAAGCTGGCGTTTTCCTCGCCGGACAAGGCGAACCTGGAACAGTGCGACGTGGTCTTCTTTGCCACGCCGCATGGTGTTGCCATGGCACAAGCACCAGCCCTGCTGGCTGCCGGCGTGAAAGTCATCGACCTGGCCGCCGACTTCCGCCTGAAAGACCAGGCCAAGTTCGAGCAGTGGTACAAGATTCCCCACACGGCCCCCGAGCTGATAGCCCAAGCCGTGTATGGCTTGCCGGAACTGAACCGCGAAGACATCAAGCAGGCCAGGCTGATCGCCAACCCCGGTTGCTACCCGACCACCATGCAGCTGGGCTTCTACCCGCTGCTCAAGGCGGGCCTGGTCAATGCGGGCGGTTTGATCGCCGACTGCAAGTCGGGCGTGTCCGGCGCCGGCCGCAAGGCGGAAATCGGCATCCTATTCTCGGAAAGCAGCGACAGCTTCAAGGCCTATGGCGTGGCCGGTCACCGCCACCTGCCGGAAACGACGGCGCAGCTGCAGCGTTTCACGGACGACAAGGTGGCGCTGACCTTCACGCCGCACCTGGTGCCGATGATCCGCGGCATGCATTCGACCCTGTACGCGCAGCTGAACAAGGATGTCAGCAATGAAGAATTGCAAGCCTTGTTCGAAGCGCAATACAAGGATGAGCCTTTCGTCGACGTGATGCCGTTCGGTTCGCACCCGGAAACCCGCTCCACGCGCGGCTCGAACATGCTGCGCCTGGCCTTGCACCGCCCTGAAGGCGGCAATACCGTCATCGTGCTGGTGGTGCAGGACAACCTGGTCAAGGGCGCTTCGGGCCAGGCCGTGCAGTGCATGAACTTGATGTTTGGCTTGAAAGAAACGGCCGGTTTGCAACATATCGCCTTGCTGCCATAAAAATAGGCAGCAGTGCTTGCGCAGGTCCGGCGCCTTTTTGCCGGACCTGTGCTAAATTGGACTGCCACGTACACCAACAGGATGACGTTCATGTTCGAGCGCAACGCGAAAAACCCCATCGACACCCTGATAGGCGCTTCCACGCGGATTGAGGGCGACTTGCTGTTTTGCGGCGGCTTGCGCATCGATGGCCATGTGCGCGGCAATGTCACGGGCGAGCCTGGCGAGCCCACGCATGTGGTGCTGGGCGAGGCGGGCCGCATTGATGGCGAAGTGCGCTGCTCGAGCCTGGTTGTCAGCGGCGAGATCAATGGCCCCGTGTACGTGTCCGAAATGCTTGAAATCCAGCCAAAAGCCCGCATTGTAGGAGAGGTCTACTACAAAGTGCTGGAAATGCACAGCGGCGCATTGGTGCAAGGCAAGCTCAGTCGCCACGACAGCGCCGACCCCGTGCTGCACCTGGCCGTGTCGGAAATGTGAGCAGGAACAACACCGGCCAGCCGCCTCTGCGGCCGCCGCAGCGCGAGTTGTGCCAACAGTCTATAATGAGGCTATGTTTTCTGAGGAGTCTGAAATGAATGCAGTCGCTGAAATGCAAGATGTGATCCCTTCGCCTATCATCTTTACCGATAGCGCCGCCGAAAAAGTCGCGCAGCTGATCGAGGAAGAAGGCAATCCAGACCTGAAATTGCGCGTCTTCGTGCAGGGCGGCGGCTGTTCCGGCTTCCAGTACGGTTTCACCTTCGACGAAATCGTCAACGAAGATGACACCACCATGGTCAAGAACGGCGTCCAGCTGTTGATCGACTCCATGAGCTACCAGTACCTGGTCGGCGCGGAAATCGACTACAAGGATGACCTGGAAGGCGCGCAGTTCGTGATCAAGAATCCGACGGCGACGTCGACCTGCGGTTGCGGTTCGTCGTTCTCGGTATAAGCAAGCACACCTGAGAAAACGTCCATGGCGGCGTTGCATTGCCTCGCCGTACTATTCGTACTGTCTTCGGCAACGCGCCTTGCCCTGAACGTTTTTCAGGCGCGCCGGTTTACAGGCGCAGCATAAAAATAGCGGATCATCGATCCGCTATTTGTGTTTCTGGAGCAATTGTTCCATATCAACGTGGGTACAGCGCTCCCAGTACTCTCAGCCCCTGCGCACCCGTCACGGCCGGCAAGTTGCCCGGCTTGCGCTGCGTAAAACGCCAGGCCAGCCAGGCAAACGCCAGCGCTTCGACCTGGCTGGGTGCCACGCCCAGCGCTTCCGTCGATGCCACCGCCATGCCCGGCAATTCCCGGGCCAGGGCCGCCATCAGGCTGGCGTTCTGCGCGCCGCCGCCGCACACATACACGGTTTCCGCTTGCGCCCCGTCGCGCGCGATGGCGTGCGCCAGGCTGGCGGCAGTCAGCTGGGTCAATGTCGCCTGCACGTCGGCGGCTTGGGCGCCACGGTGATTCGCCAGCTTGCCTTGCAGCCAGTCGGCGTGAAAGAGGTCGCGGCCCGTGCTTTTCGGTGCCGGCAAGTCAAAATAGGGATCGTCGAGCAAATCCGCCAGCAGGGCAGGCAAGACTTTGCCCGTGGCGGCCCAGGCGCCGTTGGCGTCATACGGCTGGCCCAGGTGCCGCAAGGCCCAGCCATCCATCAGCGCATTGCCGGGGCCCGTGTCGTAGCCCGTCACCGTGCCGTCCGCGTGCAGCACGCTGATATTGCTGATGCCGCCGATATTGGCCAGCACGCGCGTGTGGCCGGGCAAGTTGAAGATGGCCTGGTGAAAAGCGGGCACCAGCGGCGCACCCTGGCCGCCGGCCGCCACGTCGCGGCTGCGCAAGTCGGCGATGACGTCGATGCCCGTCAGTTCCGCCAGCAGGGCCGGGTTGTTCAACTGGCGCGTAAAGCCCAGCTCGGGGCGGTGGCGGATGGTCTGGCCATGCGCGCCGATGGCGGCGATGGCGTCCGGGCCGATGCCCGCGTCGTTCAATAGCAGGGCGACGCAGTCGGCGTAATGGCGGACGAGCTGATTTGCTGCCAGCGCTTCGCGTTCGATTTCATTCTGGCCGGCACTTTGCAAGGCCATCAGGTTGTCGCGCAGGCTGGCGGGAAAGGGAATGTAGGCGTCGCCCAGGCTGCGCGTGCCGCCATCGTCGGCAAAGTCGACCAGCGCGCCGTCAACGCCGTCCAGGCTGGTGCCAGACATCAAACCGATATACAGCATGGGGGTGTCCTTGAATGCATAAGTGATGGGGTGCATTGTGCCGCATTTGTGCCGTACGCAAAAGCGCGGGAAAAAACAAAGGCACCGGCCATCTGCATGGGCGGTGCCTTTATATGTTGCCCGAAGGCAGTGTTACTTAGCGCGAAGCCAGTGCCGTGTCGTTTGGACGCAGCAAGGTGAAGCGGTGCATCATGTCGGCGGAGACCATGCGGAAACGGCTCAGCTCGGCAGCCGTCAACGGCGCCTGGGCTTGTACGTTCAGCTTGCTTGGATCCTGTGCCACGCCGCCGACGCGGAATTCATAGTGCAAATGGGCGCCCGTGGACCAGCCGGTGGTGCCGACGTAGCCGATCACATCGCCCTGGCTGACTTTTTGACCTTTTTTCAAGCCCGAAGCGAAGCGGCTCATGTGCGCATAGGCGGTGGTGTAGTTGGCCCAGTGTTTCAGAACAACAACATTACCGTAGCCGTTCTGGCTGCCGACGGAATCGACCACGCCGTCACCGGAAGCGCGGATAGGCGTGCCCGTTGCTGCGGCGAAATCGATGCCCTTGTGCGCTTTCCAGTTGCCGGAAATCGGGTGCACGCGCATGGAGAAACCGGACGAGATGCGGGAAAATTCGAGGGGGGATTTCAGGAAGGCTTTTTTGAGGGACTTGCCGTCGAAACTGTAGTAACCGCCGCCTTGCTTGCTGGCTGGGTCTTCGAACCAAACGGACTGGTAAGTCGTGCCGCGGTTGGTGAATTCACCGGCCAGGATGCGGCCCGCTCGGACAAATTCGCCATCTTGCCAGAATGTTTCGTAGACAACATTGAACGAGTCGCCGCGTTTCAGGTCGGAACGGAAGTCGATATTGGTGGAGAACATTTCCACGATTTGCGCGGAAATCGAGTCTGGCAGGCGGGTGCCGTCCAGGCTGGAGTCGGTCGCGGCAAACAGGGTGGAAGTGATCTTGCGCGCGTGCATTTCAACGCGGCGTTCCAGCTGGGCTGCCACTTCCGTGGCCACGAACTTGTCGCCCTTGCGGGTGATCAGGATGTTCTTGACCGATTTGTCGGTACCGTCGACGAGGGTGGCGCGCATCCAGTTGAGGTCGCCGTTTTCGGTCGTTTGCGCTTGCACGCGCTTGCCCGATTTGAGCAACATCACGCCGCGCGCGATCTTGTCGGTCTTGATGAAATTGGCGGCCGCCGGATCATCCACGCCGAGACGGGTCAGCAGGGTGGCGAGGGTATCGCCAGCGCGGACTTTTTCTTCGTGGGTGAAATTCTGGTCTACCTGTTCCATCGCGGAAATTTGCGAGGCGAGATCAGGCATTTCCAGGTTCTGGGCGATGGACGTGACCGGCAAGTCCGATGCGTCGGGCGCCATGGGCGACACAGCGACCGCGCCGAAGGCGGCTACGGCGAGCAGCACTGCGGACGCGCCGATAATGCGTGCCTTGCGTGTCGTCGTCAGCTGTGTGTACAAGCGTGAGCCTGTGATTTTATGTATAGGGTTCATGCAATCAGTTAAAATTTGCCCTTGAACGATTCGTGAACTAGTGCTCTTTGTTATTGTTATTTTGGTTCGTTTTCATACGGCAAGATTGATGGGATCGAGCATTATAACAAACTCCGCAAACCTACTACCATTTTGAGATCTACAGTCAAATTTTATGGAAATCAACACCACCGCATCGCCTACAAAGGCTAACGCCGCTCAGACCGCGCTTCCGCTGTCGGACAGAGTACAAGAAGCCCTCGCGATTACCAAGCGTGGCGTCGACGAACTCTTGATCGAAAGCGAATTTGCGCAAAAATTAGCGCGTTCCGAGAAAACCGGTGTTCCACTGCGCATCAAACTGGGCCTGGACCCGACTGCACCCGACTTGCATCTGGGCCACACTGTCGTGCTGAACAAGATGCGCCAGCTGCAAAACCTGGGCCATCAAGTCATTTTCCTCATCGGCGATTTTACTTCCATGATCGGCGACCCTTCGGGCCGCAACGTCACGCGCCCGCCGCTGACCAAGGAACAGATCGAGATTAACGCGATGACGTATTTCGCGCAAGCATCTTTAGTGCTGGATGCCAGCAAGACGGAAATCCGCTATAACTCCGAGTGGTGCGATCCGCTGGGCGCGCGCGGCATCATCCAGCTCGCTTCCCACTACACGGTGGCGCGCATGATCGAGCGCGACGACTTCACCAAGCGCTTCCAGGGCGGCATTCCTATTTCCGTACACGAATTCCTGTACCCGCTGATGCAAGGCTACGACTCGGTGGCCCTGAAATCGGACCTGGAACTGGGCGGCACGGACCAGAAATTCAACCTGCTGGTGGGCCGCGAACTGCAAAAGCAGTACGGACAGGAGCAGCAGTGTATTTTGACCATGCCGCTGCTGGAAGGTTTGGACGGCGTGGAAAAAATGTCCAAGTCGAAGAATAACTACATTGGCATCACGGAACCGGGCAACACCATGTTCGCCAAGCTGATGAGCATTTCCGACGTCATGATGTGGCGCTACTACGAGCTGCTGTCGTGGCGCTCGATCGCCGAACTGGCCCAGTTGAAGCGCGAAGTCGAGGAAGGCCGCAATCCGCGCGACGCCAAGGTTGCGCTAGCGCAAGAGATCGTCGCCCGCTTCCACTCGCAGCAGGCTGCCGAAGATGCGCTGGCCGATTTCGTCAACCGCTCGAAGGGCGGCATTCCCGACGATATCCCGGAAGTGACCCTGGCCGGCGCCCCGCTGGGCATCCCGCAATTGCTGAAACAGGCGGGCCTGTGCCCGTCGACGTCGGAAGCCATGCGCAAGATCGACCAGGGCGGCGTGCGCATCGACGGCACCGTCATCAGCGACAAGGCGCTGCAAGTGGAAGCCGGTCAGTTCGTGTTGCAAGTTGGCAAGCGCAGTTTCGCGCGCGTCACCTTGACAGCATGATCGCGCTGCTGCAAAGAGTCACGCAGGCCAAGGTCGACGTTGCCGGCGCCACCATCGGCGCCATCGACGCTGGCCTGATGGTGCTCGTGTGCGCCGAGCGGGGCGATACGGAGAAGGAAGCGGACGCCTTGCTGACCAAACTGCTCGGCTACCGCGTGTTTGCCGACGAGGCGGGCAAGATGAACCGCAGCGTGACGGACGTGGCCGGCAGCTTGCTGCTGGTGCCGCAGTTCACCCTGGCGGCCGACACCAAGTCCGGCACGCGCCCGTCGTTTACGCCGGCGGCCGCGCCGCAGGACGGCTTGCGCCTGTTCACGCATTTCGTGGAGCAGGCGCGCAGCCGCCATGCGACCGTGCAAACGGGGCAGTTCGGTGCCGACATGCAAGTGTCGCTGACGAACGACGGGCCCGTCACCTTCTGGCTGCAAGTGGACGCTAAATAAGTGCAAAACAATAACTACAAGGGGAGCAAGCGATGAAATTGTGGAGCGAGACGTTTCGTGACGGCGGCCTGATGCCGGCCGACCATGCCTTTGCCGAGATCGATCCGGCCAGCCGCGTGCGCCTCGCCGGCAACCGCAATCCCCATCTGGCCTGGGACGATGTGCCGAACGGCACCGAGTCGCTGGCCCTGTTCTGCATCGACCCCGATGCGCCGCAGGACGCCAGCCTGGTCAACCGCGACGACCAATCCCTGCCGCTGACGGCGCCGCGCGGCGACTTTTATCACTGGAGCTTGCTCGACTTGCCGCCCGCCATGCGTTCTATTGCTGCCGGGGAATTTTCCAGCGGCATCACGCCGCGCGGCAAGGCTGCAGGTACTGGGCTGCGCCAGGGCATCAACGACTACACGGGCTGGTTTGCCGGCGATGCCGCCATGGCCGGCGATTATTACGGCTATGATGGCCCATGCCCGCCGTGGAATGACGAGCGCATCCACCACTATATTTTCCGCCTGTATGCGCTCGACGTGCCGCGCCTGGAGCTGTCCGAGCGTTTTACGGGGCAGCAAGCCCATGCCGCGCTCTACGGCCACATCCTCGACGAAGTCCAGCTCGTCGTTGCCTACTCGCTCAATCCCGAGTTGGCACTTACCCTGAAGAAATAAAGCATGAGCACCACGATTTTATTGATACGCCATGGCGAAACGGCCTGGAATGCGGGCCGCCGCCTGCAGGGCCACATCGACATCGCCCTGAACGAGGCGGGCCTGGCGCAAGCGGCCGCCTTGGGGCAGGCGCTGGCGGACGAAGCACTGGCCGCCATCATCGCCAGCGATCTGCAGCGCGCGCAGCAGACGGCGCAAGCCGTGGCCGACGTGCAAGACTTGCCCGTGCAAACGGACCCCTTGCTGCGCGAGCGCTGCTACGGCGCCTTCGAAGGCTTGCTGTACGCGGACATCGCCGCGCGCTATCCGCACGAGTATGCGCAATGGCAATCGCGGCAGATCGATGCCGTGATGCCGTCGGGCGAGCGCGATGCGGAAAGCTTCCGCCAGTTCTATGCGCGCGCGAATGGCGCCATCGCCCACTGGGCCGAACGCTATGACGGCCGGACGATCGCCATCGTGGCGCATGGCGGCGTGCTCGAGTGCGCCTACCGCGAGGCGGTCGGCATGACGCTCGACAGCCCGCGCGACTTCCAGGTGAAAAATGCCAGCGTCAACCGTTTTTCGTATGCGGACGGCAAGCTGCATTTAGTGCACTGGGGAAATATCGAACACCTGAGCGCGCCCGCGATGGACGAGCTGGGCTAAGCCATCGTTGCGCCCCGCCACCGTTCAGTTTTGCTGTGCTGCACAAGCGTATCGCCCGCTCTGACGCACTGAGCCAAAAAAATAGTGCTTATTAAATAGGCAGGGAATCGGTTAAAATAGCAGGTTCCTCCGTCCATTCCAGGTTCTTCAGTGCAAATCGGCCCTCACATTCTGCGCAACAATGTTTTCGTCGCTCCCATGGCGGGCGTGACGGATCGGCCTTTCCGCCAGTTGTGCAAGCAGCTGGGTGCCGGCTATGCCGTGTCGGAGATGGCGGCGTCGAATCCGCGCCTGTGGGCAACGGAAAAAAGCGCGCGCCGCACGGACCACAACGGCGAAATGGAGCCGAAAGCCGTGCAGATCGCCGGCGCCGATCCGCAAGACCTGGCCGACTGCGCCAAGTTCAACGTGGACCGGGGCGCGCAGATCATCGACATCAACATGGGTTGCCCCGTGAAGAAGGTGTGCAACAGCTGGTGCGGTTCGGCCCTGCTGCAAGATGAAAGCCTGGTCGAAAAGATCCTGCACGCCGTCGTCAATGCCGTCGACGTGCCCGTCACCCTGAAATTTCGCACGGGCTGGAACCGTTCCAACAAGAATGCTCTCACCATCGCCCGCATCGCCGAGCAAGCGGGCATCCAGATGCTGACCCTGCACGGCCGCACGCGCGCCGATGGCTACAAGGGCGATGCCGAATATGAAACGATTGCCGCCGTGAAAGCATCGGTGGGCATTCCCGTGGTGGCCAACGGCGACATTACCACGCCGGAAAAGGCTCGTTTTGTGCTGGATCAAACGGGTGCCGATGCCGTCATGATCGGCCGCGCGGCGCAGGGCCGGCCGTGGATTTGCCGCGAAATCGACCATTTCCTGCGCACCGGCACCTTGTTGCCGGCGCCGTACGTGGATGAAGTGCGTACCCTGATGGATGAGCATTTGCGCGCCCATTACGCGTTTTACGGGGAATTCCTCGGCGTGCGCACGGCGCGCAAGCATATCGGCTGGTACGTCAGGGATCTGGAAGGCGGCGAAGCGTTCCGCCAGGAAATGAACCTGCTGGAGTCGACGGATGCGCAATTGCTGGCCGTCGATCAATTTTTTGAGTCGCAATGGAAATTTGGCGAACGGTTACAATACCGCCTCTCCGAATCCAGTGAAAGTGGCCTGATCGATGTGATCAAACCTATGGCCACGGCAGCATGAGCAGATAGCAACAAGTAGGGTAAATCAGTTACCAGCAGTACAAGGGCGAGCGCCTATACAGAGCGTCATGCAATATTAATTACAACACCGAGGCAAGAGGGCAGCACGCGGACCGCATGAGCGGCGCGGCACCGGATTGCCAGGTGTTCAGCCGGTTGAAGCATAAAAATGAGCAAAGAAAGCATTCAGGAAGTCGTACAGAAAAGTCTAGAAGATTACTTCAATGACCTGGGCGAACAGCAAGCATCGAATATCTATGACATGGTCGTGCTGACCGTGGAAAAGCCCATCCTGGAAGTCGTGATGACACGCGCCGATGGCAACCAGTCGCACGCCGCGCAGATGCTGGGCATCAACCGCAATACCCTGCGCAAGAAATTGCAGGAGCACGGTTTGCTGTAATGCCGGCATGCAAGTGACGCCAAGATTTGAATCCGCCGCAGCCCGGTACCGGGCCTGCGCCATTCGCCAAGAACACTTAACCACCTAGCCACAGCCATGATCAAACAAGCTCTCCTCTCCGTTTCCGACAAGACCGGCGTTCTCGACTTCGCCCGCGCCCTGTCCGCCCTCGGCGTCAACCTCCTGTCCACCGGCGGCACCGCCAAATTGCTGGCAGACAACGGTGTTCCCGTCACGGAAGTTGCCGATTACACGGGTTTCCCGGAGATGCTCGATGGCCGTGTGAAGACCCTGCACCCGAAAGTGCACGGCGGTATCCTGGCGCGCCGCGATTTCCCTGAACACATGTCGAAACTGGTCGAGCACGACATGCCGACCATCGACATGGTGGTCGTCAACCTGTACCCGTTCCAGGGCACGGTCGCCAAGGCCGATTGCACGCTGGAAGACGCGATCGAAAACATCGATATCGGCGGCCCGACCATGCTGCGTTCGGCGGCCAAGAACCACAAGGACGTGGTCGTCATCTGCGACCCGACCGACTACGACGCGGTGCTGGCGGAAATCCGCTCGGCCGACGGCAAGGCCGGCGACGTCAGCTATGACACCAAGTTCATGCTGGCGAAAAAAGTCTTTGCGCACACGGCGCAATACGATGGCGCCATCACCAACTACCTGACCAGCCTGGGCCCGACGAAGGTGCACGCCGAGCGCGGCGCCTATCCGCAAATCCTCAACGTTGCATTTGAGAAAGTGCAAGACATGCGTTACGGCGAGAATCCGCACCAGAGCGCCGCCTTCTACCGCGACCTCGTCACCACCGATGGCGCGCTGGCCAACTACCGTCAGCTGCAAGGCAAGGAATTGTCGTACAACAACATCGCCGACGCCGATGCAGCCTGGGAATGCGTGAAGAGCCTGGGCGGCTTCGAGCAAAGCGCCGCCTGCGTCATCGTCAAGCACGCGAACCCATGTGGGGTCGCCCTGGGCAAGAACGCGGCGGAAGCCTATGCGCGTGCCCTGCAGACGGACCCGACCTCCGCATTCGGCGGCATCATCGCGTTCAATACGGAACTGGACGGCGCCACCGCCGGCGAAATCGCCAAGCTGTTCGTGGAAGTGCTGATCGCTCCATCGTTCTCCGCCGAAGCGAAACAGATTCTGTCGAGCAAGCAAAACGTGCGCATGCTGGAAATTCCGCTGGGCAATGGCGTCAACGCCATGGACTTCAAGCGCGTCGGCGGCGGTCTGCTGGTGCAATCGCCGGACGCGAAAAACGTCGGTATCGGCGACTTGCGCGTGGTCAGCAAGCTGCAGCCAACGCCGCAGCAATTGTCCGACCTGATGTTCGCCTGGAAAGTGGCGAAATTCGTCAAGTCGAACGCCATCGTCTTCTGCGGCAATAACATGACTCTGGGCGTGGGCGCAGGCCAGATGAGCCGTATCGATTCGGCCCGCATCGCCTCGATCAAGGCGCAAAACGCGGGCCTGTCGCTGACCGGTTCCGTGGTGGCGTCGGACGCCTTCTTCCCGTTCCGCGATGGCCTCGACGTCGTCGTCGACGCGGGCGCGACCTGCGTCATCCATCCGGGCGGCTCCATGCGCGACCAGGAAGTGATCGATGCGGCGGACGAGCGCGGCGTCGTGATGCTCTATACGGGAACGCGTCACTTCCGTCATTGATATGGAACAGGCCGGGATTCAATACCCGGCCGGCAGTAACTCAGCGGCAGGCACCGGTTATTCACCGGTGCCTGCCGTATTCATTATAGAATCTGGCGATGATTATTCTTGGCATCGATCCTGGCCTGCGCACGACCGGCTTTGGGGTCATTGAAAAACACGGCAACAAGCTGCGCTATATCGCGTCGGGGACCGTCAAGACGGGTTCCGAAGGGGAATTGCCGCCGCGCCTGAAGATCATCCTGCAGGGCGTGAGCGAGATCGTCGGCACCTACCAGCCCGATTGCGCGGCCATCGAAAAAGTGTTTGTCAACGTCAATCCCCAATCGACCTTGCTGCTGGGCCAGGCACGGGGCGCGGCCATTTGCGCGCTGGTCCACGCCGACCTGTCGGTGGCCGAATACACGGCCCTGCAAGTGAAGCAGGCCGTCACGGGCCACGGCAAGGCGGCCAAGGAGCAGGTGCAGGAGATGGTTTCCCGCCTGTTGTCGCTGCCCGGCTTGCCCGGCACGGATGCGGCCGATGCCTTGGGCGTGGCCATTTGTCACGCCAACAGCATCGATGCGCTGGCCATGATCGGCGCGCTGGCGCCGCAATTGCAGGGCTTGCGCATGAAGCGCGGCCGTTTAGTAGGTTAACTGCGGCATGGCCCTCATAATCAATAAAAACTACGATACACAACATTAGGAACACGCGATGATAGGCCGTCTCTCCGGTATTTTGCTTGAAAAAAATCCGCCACAATTGCTGGTCGATTGCCAGGGCGTCGGCTATGAAGTCGACGTGCCGATGAGCACGTTTTACAACTTGCCCCACGTGGGCGAAAAAGTCGTGCTGTTCACGCACCAGGCCATCCGCGAAGATGCGCACCTGCTGTTTGGCTTCGGTAATGCGGCCGAGCGCGCCGTGTTCCGCCAGTTGATCAAGATCACGGGCGTGGGCGCGCGCATGGCGCTGTCAGTCCTGTCCGGCATGACGATTGCCGACCTGGCCCAGGCGATCACCCTGCAGGACTCGGGCCGTCTGGTGAAAGTGCCGGGCATCGGCAAGAAGACGGCGGAACGGCTGCTGCTGGAATTGAAGGGCAAGATCGGTGCGGATCTCGGTCCGCTGGGCGCGCACGCGGCGCCCGATGCGCAATCGGATATCCTCAACGCGCTGGTGGCGCTCGGCTATTCGGACAAGGAAGCGCTGGCCGCCGTGAAAAACGTGCCAGCTGGCAGCGGCGTCTCGGATGGCATCAAACTGGCGCTGAAAGCGCTGTCGAAAGGCTGATAGGGCATGAGCATCCAGACCGACAGCTTCACGGAACAGCGCATCATCGACGCGGCGCCCATCTCGCACAACGAAGAGGCCATCGAACGGGCCTTGCGGCCCAAGCAGCTCGACGAGTATGTGGGGCAGGAAAAGATCCGCGACCAGCTGGAAATCTTCATCACGGCGGCGCGCCAGCGCAAGGAAGCGCTCGACCATACCTTGCTGTTCGGTCCGCCGGGCCTGGGCAAGACGACCTTGGCGCACATCATCGCGCGCGAAATGGGCGTCAATCTGCGCCAGACTTCCGGCCCCGTGCTGGAGCGCCCGGGCGACCTGGCGGCGATCCTGACGAACCTGGAAGCGAACGACGTCCTGTTCATCGATGAAATCCACCGCCTGTCGCCCGTGGTGGAAGAGATTCTGTATCCAGCGCTTGAGGATTATCAAATAGATATCATGATCGGCGAAGGCCCGGCCGCCCGTTCCGTGAAACTCGACCTGCAACCGTTTACATTAGTGGGCGCCACCACGCGCGCCGGCATGCTGACCAACCCGCTGCGCGACCGCTTCGGCATCGTCGCGCGGCTGGAGTTCTACAACACGGGCGAGCTGACGAAGATCGTCACGCGCAGCGCCGCCTTGCTGAAGGCCCCGATCGACCCGGAAGGCGCGATTGAAATCGCCCAGCGCGCGCGCGGCACGCCCCGCATCGCCAACCGCCTGCTGCGCCGCGTGCGCGACTTCGCGGAAGTCAAAAGCAATGGCGAGATCACCAAGGTGGTGGCCGACCGCGCGCTGGCCATGCTCGACGTCGATTCCGCCGGTTTTGACGTGATGGACCGTAAATTGCTCGAAGCCGTGCTGTTCAAGTTCGGCGGCGGCCCCGTCGGCATCGGCAATCTGGCCGCCGCCATCGGCGAAGCGGCCGATACCATCGAAGACGTGCTGGAACCTTACCTGATACAGCAAGGTTTCCTGCAGCGCACGCCCCGTGGGCGGGTCGCCACGCCGGCCGCCTATCTGCACTTCGGCGTCAGCGCGCCGCGCATGGGCCCGGGCGGCGAAGCGTGGGAACTGTGATGGCGGAAGGTAGTCAGCCGACCGCGCCGGGCATGCAGATCTGGATCGATGCCGACGCCTGTCCCGTGGTCATCAAGGAAATCCTGTACCGCGTGGCCGACCGCCTGGAGTTGCCGCTCACCCTGGTGGCGAACCAGGGCTTGCGCGTGCCGCCGTCGCGTTTCATCCGCACCGTGCAAGTGCCGTCCGGTGCCGACGTTGCCGACCAGGAAATCGTGCGGCTGTTGAATCCCGGCGACCTGGTCATCACGGGCGACATCCCGCTGGCGGCCGACGTGCTGGCCAAGGGCGGCTTTGCGCTGAACCCGCGCGGCGAGTTTTATACGAAAGACAATATCGCCCAGCAACTGACGATGCGCGCCTTCATGGAAGAATTGCGCAGCGGCGGCGTCGATACGGGCGGCCCGGCCGCCTTCAGCCAGTCGGACCGGCAGCAGTTCGCCAACAGCCTGGACCGGCATCTGAGCAAGCATCACCGCAAGCCGGCAGCGCCGCAGACGTAAAAAAACCGGCGCAAGCCGGTTTTTTTACGCGTCAGTTTGATCTAGCGCACAACTTTGCGCGTGCCCACCACTTCCACCGTCACGCGGCGGTTCTTGGCGCGGCCGGCGGCACTCGTGTTGTCGGCCACGGGCTGCGTTTCTCCCTTGCCTTCCGTGTAGACGCGGCTGGTTTCCACGCCTTGCGCCACCAGGTAAGCCTTGACGGCCTCGGCGCGGCGCTGCGACAGTTTCTGGTTGTAGGCATCGGAACCGACGGCATCCGTATGGCCGACCGTGACGATGACTTCCAGGTCCATGCCCGTCAACTGGCCCACCAATTGGTCCAGCGCCGCCTTGCCTTGCGGCTTGAGCGTCGATTGATCGAAATCAAACAGCGCTTCGGAAGCAAATGATACTTTTTCCGAGACGGGCGCCGGCGCCGGCTTCACCTCGGCCACAGGGGCCGGCATGGTTTCGCTGATTGGGGGCAATGCCGCCGGCACCGGCTGGTAGGCTGGCGTGGCGCTGGCCGGACGGCCCAGTTTATACACGAGGCTGACGGAATACAGGTCCGCATCGCCCCGGTTGCCGACGGCATCGTTCAGGCGATAACGCTCGACTTCGCCGCGCAGGGCCAGCGCTTCGCTGAACTTGTATTCGAGGCCCAGGCCCAGCTTGGCGTTGAGCTTGCGCTCGCTGGCATGCGTATTGGTTGAACCCAGCAGGCGGTTGCCGCTGAATTCCGTGTTCGTCTTCGTGTAGTGCATGCCGACCCGGCCAAGCAGGGACAAACGCTGCGACAGCGGCAGCTGGCCCAGCAAGTCCAGGTTCACGCCGCGAAAGGCCGCTTGTCCGTTGAGTACGCCGTTGCCGCTGGTGGTCGACTTGAAATCGAACTTGCCCAGGTCAAAGTAACCAGCTTCCACGGCGAAATACTGGTTCAGTTGCCGGCCGACAAACAGTTTATAGCCGGTGTCGCGCTGGTCCTTGCTGAAACCGGTGACGGTTTCGCCGTTGGCGGCCAGGCTGGCGCGCAGGCGCGGCTCGTCGATGGTGGCGCGCGACTGGCCCGCGCCCGCGCCGATGTACCAGGCGCTGTTGGCCCAGTCCGGGTTGATGAAGGTGTTGTCCTGCGCCTGCGCCGATTGCGCCGCCAGCAAGGCGCCGGCCATTACGCTCAGTGCGCCCAGTGTGTGTGCGATAGTCATGGTCATGTCCCGTTTATTTGGTGATCTGGTTGTTGCGCAGGGTAACGGCAGCGGCCGTCAGCACGCGGCCATTGAGCAGGGTCGTGTTGTCGCCCACCGTGATGGCGGCCGACTGGCCCAGGATATTGCCCTTGAAGACGCTGTTGGCGGCCAGGGTGGTCGGGCCGACAGGCAGCCAGGTGACGTTGTCGGCCGTGGCGCCATTATTCAGGGCAACCGCCGAATTGACGGTCGAGTTCAGGGTCAGCGCCGTGCGGAAGATGTACACGCCAGGACCGTTCAGGGTCAGGGTACCGGTGATGCTGATGGCGCCCGCATAGCAGTACACGCCGGGGCCGAAGGTCTGGCCGCCCAGGTCGATGCCGCCAGCAAAGCTGACGTCGCAGCTGCGGCTGTTGCCGTCCGTGATCGCCGCTTGCAGGTCCGTCATGGCGCCGGCCAGGATGGCACCCGACTTGTAGTTGGTAAAGCCGGCTGCCTGGGTCGGATCGACCGTTTGCGATGGCGAACCGACGTCGCCCGTGATCAGAGTGGTGCCGCCCGAATTGTTGGTGATCGAGGTGCCGGCCAGCACGCCGAACGGTGCCGCGCGGCCCAGGATGATCGGGTTCAGGACGGGCGGGATGGCGACTGCCGTGACGGTCAGCAGCGCGCTGCCCGACTGGCCGCCGGCCGTGGCCGTGATATTGCTGGTGCCGGCCGTGATGCCGGTGGCGATGCCCGTGTTCAGTACCGTGGCGGCGGCGATGGTGCCCGAGGTCCAGGCGGCGCCGTTGGTGATGATGGCGTTCGAGTTGTCCGAATAAGTTGCCGTGGCAACGAATTGCTGGACGCCGCCGACGGCGATGCTGGCGGTGGCTGGCGTGACGGCGATGCTGACCAGGGTGGCGGCAGGCACGGTGACGGTGGTGCTGGCGTTCTTGCCGTTGAAGCTGGCATTCATGACGCTGCTGCCAAAGGCAACGCCAGTCACCAGGCCGCCGCTGGCGACGGTGGCCGAGGCAGGCGTGGCGGAAACGAAGGCGCTGCCGGCGGTGACGTCCACGGTGCTGCTGTCCGAATAGGTGGCGATGACGGCCAGCTGGCGCGTTGCGGCAATCAGCACGGTCGGGTTTTGCGGCGCGACGGCGATCGACAGCAGTACCACGGGCGGCGGCACGACAACGGCCGTCACCGTCAGGGCGGCGCTGCCCGAGAGTGCGCCGGACGTGGCCGTGATGTTGGCGACGCCGACAGCGGCGCCGGTAGCGGCACCCGTATTGAGCACGGTGGCCGTGGCTGGCGCTGCACTGGTCCACAGGGCGCTGGCCGTGATGTTGGCGGTCGAGTTATCCGAATAGGTGGCGGTGGCAACAAATTGCTGCTGGGCACCGACGACGATGCTGGCGGTGGTTGGCGTGACGGCGATGGCGGTCATGGTGACAGCCGGGACGGTCACGGTGGTGCTGGCGGTCTTGCCGCCGAAACTCGCCGTCATGACGCTGCTACCCAAGGCGACGCCGGTCACCAGGCCGTTGGCGCCGACCGTGGCCGACGCTGCATTGGCCGCGCTGTAGCTGCTGCTGGCGCTGACGTCAGGGGTGGTGCCGTCCGAGTAGGTGGCGATGACCGTCAACTGGCGCGTCGCGGCGATCAGCACGGTCGGGTTTTGCGGCGTGACGGCAATCGACAGCAGCACGGCAGGCGTGACGGTCAGCACGGTGCTGGCGCTCAAGGTTCCCGTGGTGGCCGTGATCTGCGTGGCGCCGGCAACCTTGCCCAGCGCCAAGCCGCCAGCGGCGATGCTTGCCGTCGCTGGCGTCGCCGAGACAAAGGTCGATACGGCAGTGACGTCGTGCGTGCTGTTGTCGCTGAAACTGCCCGTCACCGCGAATTGCTGCGTGCCGCCGATGGCGATCGATGGCGTGAGCGGCGTGATGGCGATGGCGCGCAAGGTGGCTGGCGAAACGGTCAGTTGCGCCGCGGCAATTTTGCCGCCGAATGCGGCGCTGATGCTGCTGCTGCCGGCCGCCACGCCGGCGGCAATGCCGCTGCTGGCGTTGACGGTGGCGCTGGCCGGCGTGGCCGACGTCCAGGCCGCCTTGGCGCTGACGTCTTGCGAGGAGCCGTCGCTATACGTGGCGATGGCCGTGAATTGCTGGCCGGCACCGATGGCGACCGTGGCCGTGGCTGGTGTGACGGCCAGGCTGGACAAGGTGGCGCCCGGCAAGCCGAGGATGGGCTCGCGCCCCTGATCGCCGCCGCCGCAACCGGCAAGGGCGGCCATGGCCAGCAAACCTGCCGAGACGAGCAGCGGGTTCAGATATCGCTTGAAGAGATTCATACAGTTCCTTTGTGCATGGCAATCATTGCCGAGCATCCGCGGATGAGGTCATCCGGCAGAGCCATGCCGCCTTTCGCTACGGGCGATGGCGTCACAGGCATGCACTATTTCATTTAGGAAACTTCAAGTATGTTCGGTGGCGCGCATAGGCTGGCTTTGGCTGCCAATCGGCTCAAATGCGAGCGATTCGGTCTGGAAAACAACGGCCGTGTGCGGAAAACAGACACAAAAAAGCCGGCGCAGGGCCGGCTTCGATAGCGCAGGGGAGCGATTACTCTTCACGCAGCCAGGTTTGCGTGCGGCCGATCATGGGAATGCCAACATAGGCGCGCACTTTCAGCTTGGTGCCACCGTCGATCAGTTCCGCCTTGGTCTTGTAGACCTTGCCGTCAGCCGGGTCGAGAATTTGACCGCCGCTCCATTCGTTGCCGTCCTGCTTCAGGCCCGTCAGCATGACGAGGCCGATGATCGGCTGGTCCTTGTTGGCATCCTTGCACTTGTCGCACTTGGGGTTCTGGTCTTCGTCCGGTCCGCGCAGCAGCTTTTCGATCTTGCCTTGCAGTACGCCATTGTTTTCCGTGATGCGAACGATGGCTTTGGGTTTTCCGGTGGTGTCGTCGATGGTTTTCCACGTGCCAACGGGGGTGTGGTTATCGTCGCGCGCGATGGCGCTGCCGGCGATGGCCAGGGCGGCCATCATGACGCTTGCTGTGACGGTTGTTTTGAATAAAGTACGCATCGTTAGTCTCCAATGGTTTTTTTTGATCGGGTCACGAACAGTTTATATACCAAGGCAAGACCAGCGGTGCTGCGCGGCGTCACGGATGACGCCGCGCAATCCTTCCAAACTTGCCTTATGCGCTGGCTAGTTTAGCAAACTGTTCGCGCAGTTTTTCAATTGTCGCCGAAAAACTGAGCAAACGCTCGTTTTCTTGCGCAACGATGGCGGCCGGGGCACGCGCGACGAAGCTTTCATTGCCTAATTTACTATTTACTTTGGCAATTTCTGCTTCGATACGGGCGATTTCCTTGCCCAGGCGCTCGCGTTCGGCCGCCACGTCGATTTCCACTTTCAGCATCAGCTTGGTGGTGCCGACGATGGCAACGGCCGCTGGCGAGTCCGGCAGCGCGTCGACGATCTGCACTTCGGCCAGCTTGCCCAGCGACTGGATGTACGGTGCGTACGAGGCCAGCGCTTCTTTCTCGCTGGCATTGCCCGCTTCGACGATCAGCGGCACGCGCACGGAAGGCGAAATCTGCATCTCGCCGCGCAGGTTGCGCGTCGCATCCGTCAAGGCCTTCAGCTGCTGCATCCACGCTTCGGCCGATTCGTCGATCTTGTCGGTGTTGGCGATCGGATATGGCTGCATCATGATGGACACGCCCTTGGGCTCACCGTCGGCCTTCGGCAGCTTGCCGGCCAGCGGCGCAACGCTTTGCCACAGCGCTTCCGTGACGAAGGGGATGATCGGATGGGCCAGGCGCAGCACTACTTCCAGCACGCGCAGCAGGGTGTGGCGGGTGGCGCGTTGCTGGCCTTCCGTGCCCTGTTGCACTTGCACCTTGGCTACTTCCAAGTACCAGTCGCAATACTCGTCCCAGACGAATTTGTAGATGGTGGCGGCGATATTGTCAAAACGGAAGTCTTCGAAGCCCTTGGCCACGTCCAGTTCCGCTTTTTGCAGCAAGGAAATGATCCACTTGTCGGCCTGCGACAGGTCGGCGTCGTTCGCCGTGCAATCCTTGCCTTCCGTATTCATCATGACGAAACGCGTGGCGTTCCACATCTTGTTGCAGAAGTTGCGGTAGCCTTCGCAGCGGCCCAGGTCGAAGTTGATGTTGCGGCCCAGCGAGGCATAGCTGGCCATGGTGAAGCGCACGGCATCCGTGCCGTAGGCGGAAATGCCTTCCGGGAATTCCTTGCGCGTCGCCTTGGTGATCTTTTCCGCGTCGCGCGGGTTCATCAGGCCCGTGGTGCGCTTGACGATCAGGCCTTCCAGGTCGATGCCGTCGATCAGGTCGATCGGATCCAAGGTGTTGCCCTTCGACTTGGACATCTTCTGCCCCGTCGAATCGCGCACCAGGCCGTGCACGTAGACGGTTTCAAACGGCACCTTGCCCGTGAAGTGCGCCGTCATCATGACCATGCGCGCGACCCAGAAGAAGATGATGTCGAAACCCGTCACCAGCACGGACGAGGGCAGGAAAGCCTTCATGTCCGGGGTGTCTTCCGGCCAGCCCATGGTCGAGAACGGCACCAGGGCGGACGAGAACCACGTGTCGAGCACGTCGTCGTCGCGTTTCAATGGGCCCGTGCTGCCGGCGGCCAGGGCTTTTGCTTCCGCTTCGGCTTGCGTTTTCGCAACAAAGATATTGCCCGCGTCGTCGTACCACGCGGGGATTTGATGGCCCCACCACAGCTGGCGCGAGATGCACCAGTCCTGGATGTTGTTGAGCCACTGGTTGTAGGTGGTGCTCCAGTTTTCCGGCACGAACTTGATTTCGCCATTGGCGACCTTGTCCAGCGCCGTCTCGGCGATCGATTTGCCTGGGAAGAAGGTGCCTTCCGGGGCCGGTTTGCTCATGGCGACGAACCACTGGTCCGTCAGCATCGGCTCGATGACGACGCCGGTGCGGTCGCCGCGCGGCACCATCAATTTATGCGGCTTGACCTGTTCCAGCAAGCCTTGCGCGTCGAGGTCGGCGACGATCTGCTTGCGCGCGGCGAAGCGGTCCATGCCGCGGTAGGCTTCCGGCGCGTCGTCGGTGATCTTCGCGTCCAGGGTCAGGATGACGATCTGCGCCAGTTTGTGGCGCTGGCCCACGGCGTAATCGTTCATGTCGTGCGCGGGGGTGATCTTCACGCAACCGGTGCCGAATTCCTTGTCGACGTATTCGTCGGCGATGATGGGGATTTCGCGGTCCGTCAGCGGCAGTTTGAGCATCTTGCCCACCAGTGCCGTGTAGCGCTCGTCCGTCGGATCGACGGCCACGGCCACGTCGCCCAGCATGGTTTCAGGACGGGTGGTGGCCACCGTCAGGAAACCGCTGCCGTCGGCCAGCGGGTATTTGATGTACCACATGGAACCGTCTTCTTCTTCCGACACCACTTCCAGGTCGGACACGGCCGTGCCCAGCACGGGGTCCCAGTTGACGAGGCGCTTGCCGCGGTAGATCAGGCCTTGCTCGAACAGGCGGACGAAGACGTCGGTGACGACTTTCGAGCGCGGTTCATCCATCGTGAAGTATTCGCGCTGCCAGTCGGCCGAGGCGCCCAGGCGGCGCATTTGCCCGGTGATGATGGAACCGGATTTTTCTTTCCATTCCCACACTTTTTCCACGAATTTCTCGCGGCCCAGGTCATGGCGCGAAATCTTTTGCGCGTCCAGCTGGCGTTGCACGACGATTTGCGTGGCGATGCCCGCGTGGTCGGTGCCGGGAATCCAGGCCGTGTTGTGGCCCAGCATGCGGTGGTAGCGGGTCAGGCCATCCATGATGGTCTGGTTGAACGCATGGCCCATGTGCAGGGTGCCGGTGACGTTCGGCGGCGGCAACTGGATGCTGAAGGAAGGTTTTCCGGCATCGAGGGTGGCGGTAAAGTAACCGCGCTGTTCCCACTCGGTGCGCCAGAATTGTTCAATGTCGGCGGGCTCGAAAGACTTGGCTAATTCCATGATTTGGCGTGTGATTGGCAAAAGGAACCATTATAGATGACGCGGCAACGCCTGCAGCGTGGCAAGCGGTCTTTTTCAGTGTTTTGGCGGCTTTGCGGGCCGTTTGGCCGCAACAGAACGGAGATAAGCGCGCTGCCGATGTTATAATGCCGGCCTCGGCGCCTCCTGCCCCATCCTTGCGGACGGCGCCAGCAGACGCGGTTGCATTAAAGTTTCATATCCAGCACTCGTCCGCGTCTCACGGCCAGCGCATCAGCGATGCCAGCCACCTTCAGCGCGTCCCCTGCGGGCCGGGCGCCTGAGCCACGCGCACCGCCAGCGGTGCACCATTCACGGCGGACCACCGCGCGCCATCGTCTCTATGGGCCGCGCCGCCACAGCTTAGCCAGGATCTGTTGTCCGGCGCGTCGTCTTTTGATACGGCATACCCCGCTTGGCGCCTTGCCGCCTGCGGCCTTGCCGTGGCCGCCGCTTTCCTGGTTTCGCTTTTACGAGGAAATCATCATGAAAAAAATCGCCATCGTTGCCGGCCTTGCCACCACCCTCGGCGCCATGCCTGCCGCCCACGCCCAGTCGTCCGTTGAAGTGTATGGCCTGATGGACGCGGGCCTGGTGCAGGAAGGCGGCGTCAGCAAGCTCACCAGTGGCGTCTCGGCCGGTTCGCGCCTGGGGCTGCGCGGCACGGAGTCGCTGGGCGACGGCTGGCAAGCCGTGTTCATCCTGGAAGCGGGCGTCCTGAGCGACACGGGCCGCTCGGACCAGGCGGGGCAATTGTTCGGCCGCCAGGCCTTTGTCGGCCTCAACAGCCCGCTGGGCATGCTGACCGTGGGCCGCCAGTACAACCTGCAAAGCCAGGCGCTGACCGACGTGGCCGACCCGTTCGAGGGCGGCCTGGCCGGCGCGGCGACCAACCTGGCCGGCTATTCGGCCACGCGCATCGACAATACCGTGCGCTACATCTCGCCCGAGCTGCGCGGCGTGACGGCCACCGTCATGTATGGCGCCGGCGAACACACGGGTGTTGCGGCAGATCAACGTTCGCTGGGCCTGGCATTGGGCTATGTCAACGGTCCCCTGACCCTGCGCCTGGCGCGCCAGAGCCGTGCCGGCGAGCCGGGCAAGGCCAACGTGAACAACACTATCCTGGCCGGCAACTACAACTTCGGCGTGGCCACGGCGTTTGCCGGCTATGGCCGCAACACGGGCGACGGCAGCAGCATGTTCTTCGCGGAAAACCCGTATGGCGCGGCCCAGGCGCCGGCCCAGTCGAGCGACAGCCGCGATGCCATCGTCGGCGTCTCCGTGCCGCTCGGTGCGACGACCTTGCTGGCCTCGTATGTGCACAAGGATGACCGCGATAGCGCCAACCGCGATGCGCAGCAGCTGGCCATCGGCGCCACGTACGCCTTGTCCAAGCGCAGCAAGGTGTATCTTGCCTACGCGCATATCCGCAACCGCAACGACGCCGCCTACATGGTGGGCAACGCCACGGAAGTGGGCACGGGCAACCGCGCGTTCAACATCGGCTTGCGCCACGCGTTTTAACGCATGGTCAAACCATCGCCAAGGCAGGCAACATGCTGCCTTGGCGTAATAATTCTTCAAAGGCGGGCGCGGCCAGGGGGCGGCTGAACAGATAGCCCTGCATCTGGTCGCAGCCGTGCTGGCGCAGGAAGGCCAGCTGCTGGTCCGTTTCCACGCCTTCGGCGATGACGTCCAGGCGCAGGCTGTGCGCCAGCGCGATGATGGCTTGCACGATGGCCGCGTCGTCGTCGCTGTGCGTGAGGTCGCTGACGAAGGATTTGTCGATTTTTAATACGTCGATGGGGAAGCGGCGCAGGTGCGCCAGGCTCGAATAACCGGTGCCGAAGTCGTCGATCGACAGCTGCAAGCCCAGTGCCTTGAGCTTGCCCATGGTGGCGATCGCCTGTTCCACATCCTGCATCATCATGCTTTCCGTCAATTCCAGCTCGAGGAAACGCGCTTCCAGGCCCGTCACGGCGAGTATTTCCCGCACCGATTGCAGCAAGCCGCTTTGCCGGAATTGCCGCGCAGACAAATTGACGGCCAGCCGCAAACCGCCCAGTCCCTCCCGCTGCCAGGCCCGCGCTTGCGCGCACGCCGTCTGCAGCACCCAGGCGCCGATGGGCACGATCAAACCCATTTCCTCGGCCAGGTGGATGAATTCGCCGGGCGCGATGGCGCCCAGGGTGGGGTGGCGCCAGCGCAGCAGCGCTTCCATGCCCACCACCTTGCCGCTGTCGAGCTCCACTTGCGGCTGGTACACGAGGTGGAACTGGCCACGCTCGAGCGCATGGCGCAACTCGCTTTCCAGGTTCAACCGCGCCAGCATGCTGGCATTCATGGCCGGCGCGTAGCTTTGCCAGTGGTTGCGGCCCTGTTCCTTGGCGCGGTACATGGCGATGTCGGCATGCTTGATCAGGGTTTCAGCGCTGTCGCCATCGTCGGGATAGCTGGCCACGCCCATGCTGCACGTGAGAAAGAATTCATGGCCGCCCACCAGCAGCGGCTGCGCCACGGCGTCCAGCACGCGCTGCAGGATGAGCTGGCCCGGGTCGCTGTTGGCGTGTTGCGGCAGCAGCAGGACGAACTCGTCGCCGCCCAGGCGCGCCACCGTATCGACTTCGCGCGTGGCGGCGCGCAGGCGGTCGGCGATCAGTTTCAGCAAGGTGTCGCCCGCGTCGTGGCCCAGGGTGTCGTTGACGAACTTGAAACGGTCGAGGTCGATGAAGACCACCCACAGGGGCAGGGTGCTGCGGCGCGCCACGGCCATCGCCTGTTCCAGCCGCTCGCGCAGCAATAAACGGTTGGCCAGGCCCGTGAGGATATCGTGGCGCGACTGGAATTCCAGTTCCTGCTCGAAGCGCATGACGGTGCTGATGTCGTATTGCGCTACGACAAAGTGGCTGACGGGGCCATCGCCATCGTCGCGCACGGGCGCCACGAACAGCTCGCTCCAGTACGTGCTGCCATCCTTGCGGAAATTGCGCACGATGGCCTTGCCTTCGCGCTGTTCGCTCAAGGCCACGCTGATCGCATGCATGTCCTGGCGCGCATGCTCCGGCCCCTGCAAGTCTTCCAGGCGCTGGCCGATGACCTCGCCGGCGGCATAGCCGGTGATGCGCTCGAAGGCGGGATTGACGTATTCGATCAGGTAGCCGGGCGCGTCGGCGCTGCACAGGATGATGGCATTGGCCGAGACTTCGATGATGCGTTCGCGCAAGCGCAGCGATTTTTCATTGCGCATGCGCGCGGCGATGTCCTCGGACAGGCGCAAATTGGCAAACTGCAAGGCTGCCGTGCGTTCTCCCGTGATGCGGGCAATCACGGAATTGCGCGACACCAGCTGGTACACATACGCCGTGGCCAGCAGGCTTGACAACATTCCACCCAGCAACACGTACAGCGAGCCGCGGCGGTTCGCATCGAGGGTCAGTCCATGCGCGGGCAGCATGGCGGCACTCAGCGAATGGCCGCTGGCATGGTGCTGCCACAGCAGCCTGGCGCTTTCCGCTTCGATCTGACGCGCCGAGACATAGCACAGGGCCGTCAGGCACAGCCCGACGGCCAGGGTCAGCAGCGCCGAGGTGGAGACGGAGATGGAGATGCGCTTGAAGAATGATTGCATGATGAGTCCCGTGGCAGCACCGGTGCCGATCCATGATCAGGCAGGCCGGGCAGTGACTGACTGTAGGGCGGCAGGCGCCGCAGGGTCCGTTCGGTACCGAACGGACGTTGATGCCAACAAGAAATATAGTCGGGTCACCGTGCAAGCAGTGTGTTACGCTGCACACCATGGCGACCCTCGTTCGGACGCCTTTCATCTACCCCCTAGCTGACGACTGGAAACCAGGAAAACTGCCCATGTCGAGTCCGCATGCCCAGCTGCACAACCCGAATCAAAACCATTTGCTCGCCGCCATGCTCGACGCCGATTTCGCGCGCCTGGCTCCCCATCTGGAGCAAGTCTCCATGCTGCTCGGCGACGTGATCTACGATTCTGGCGACAAGCTCCAGCATGTGTATTTCCCCACCACGGCCATCGTTTCCATCCATTACCTGCTGGAAAACGGCGGTTCGTCCGAAATTGCCGGCGTCGGCAACGAGGGCATCGTGGGCGTGTCGCTGTTCATGGGCGGCAACTCGACACCGAGCCGCGCCGTCGTGCAGACGGGCGGTGTCGGCTACCGGCTCAAGGCGCACCTGCTGATGGAAGAGTTCGACCGCGCGGGCCCCGTCATGCGCTTGCTGCTGCGCTATACGCAAGCCCTGATCACGCAAATGTCGCAAACGGCCGTGTGCAACCGCCACCATACGGTGGAGCAACAACTGTGCCGCTGGCTGCTGCTGACCATGGACCGCCTGCCGAACCGCGAGCTGACCATGACGCAGGAACTGATCGCCAACATGCTGGGCGTGCGCCGCGAAGGCGTGACGGAAGCGGCGGGGCGATTGCAAGCGCGCGGCCTCATCAGTTACCGGCGCGGCCATATCACGGTGCAGGACCGCGCCGGCCTCGAAGGCCAGGTGTGCGAATGCTATGGCGTCGTCAAGAAGGAATTTACGCGCCTGCTGTCGGACGTGCGCCAGCGCCAAGGCCGCTAGGCGCCGCATTTCCCGTTTTCTTTATTGTTGTCATAGCCCAGGCTACCCATGTACTCAGTTGAAAATAACCCTACTCGCGCCCCTTCGCGCTGGCCCATGGCATTGGCATTCGCGTTCAGCGCCCTCGTATTGGTGGTCATCGGCGTGCTGGCCTGGCGCGCGCAGCCTTTTGATGCGGCGATCCTGATCGAGGCCCTGGTATGCCTGCTGTTGCTGATGCTGGTGGCGCTGTACCGGCGCACGGCGGCGGCCAGCCTGCCGCGCCAGCTGCTCAAGGCGGGCGCCTTGCAGGATGCGATTTTCAACAGCGCGAACTTCTCGTGCATCGCCACCGATGCGCAGGGCGTGATCCAGATCTTCAACGTGGGCGCCGAACGCATGCTCGGCTATGCAGCGGGCGACGTGGTGGACAAGCTGACGCCGGCCGGTATTTCCGATGCGCAAGAAATCGTCACCCGCGCGGCGGCCCTCAGCGCCGAACTCGACACGGTCATCACGCCGGGCGTGGAAGCGCTCGTGTTCAAGGCCACGCGCGGCATCGAAGACATCTATGAGCTGACCTACATCCGCAAGGATGGCAGCCGTTTTCCCGCCATCGTTTCCGTGACGGCCCTGCGCGACGCGCAGAGCAAGGTCATCGGCTATCTGCTGATCGGCACCGACAACACGGTGCGCAAGCAGGTCGAGGCGGAACAGGCACAGCTGGACCAGCGCCTGCGCGAACAGCAGGCCTACACGCGCTCGCTGGTCGAAACCAACAATGCCGAGCTGAAGAAGGCGCGCCAGGTGGCGGAAAAGGCCAACCGCGCCAAGTCCGAATTCCTGTCGAGCATGAGCCATGAATTGCGCACGCCCCTGAACGCCGTGCTGGGTTTCGCCCAGCTGATGGCGTCCGATGTGCCGCCGCCGAGCCCGCCCCAGCAGCGCTCGATCGAGCAAATCCTCAAGGGCGGCTGGTACCTGTTGCGCTTGATCAATGAAATCCTCGACCTGGCCATGATCGAATCGGGCAAGGTCACCCTGTCGCAGGAAGCGATGTCGCTGCTCGACGTGCTGCAGGATTGCCAGGCCATGATCGCGCCGCAGGCGGAAAAGCGCGGCATCCGCATGCATTTCCCCCGCTGCGGCAAGGCCTTTTATGTGCATGCGGACCGCACGCGCGTAAAACAGGTGATGATCAACCTGCTGTCGAACGCCATCAAGTACAACCAGGGCGGCGGCGCCGTCACCGTCGAATGCAGCGGGCATGGCGAACGCGTGCGCGTGAGCGTGCGCGACAGCGGCGCCGGTCTCGACGCGGCCCAGGTGGCGCAGCTGTTCCAGCCTTTCAACCGCCTGGGACAGGAAAACAGCACGGAAGAGGGCACGGGCATCGGCCTCGTTGTCACCAAGCAACTGGTCGAATTGATGGGCGGCACCATCGGCGTCGACAGCGCCGTCGGCGTGGGCACCACGTTCTGGTTCGAGCTGGCCGCCAGCAGCGCGCCGGCACTGGTGCTGGGCGACGGCGACGCGCTGCCGCAGGTGCAGGAACCGCAGGAAAGCCTGCGCACCTTGCTGTACGTGGAAGACAATCCCGCCAACCTGGCGCTGGTGGAGCAATTGATCGCCCGCCGCAGCGACTTGAAACTGCTGACGGCCATCGATGCGCACCTGGGCATTGACCTGGCGCGCACCTACCAGCCGGACGTGATCTTGATGGATATCAACCTGCCTGGCATCAGCGGCTATGGCGCGCTGCATATCCTGCACGACGATCCCCTCACCAGCCACATTCCCGTCATGGCCCTGTCGGCCAACGCCGTGCCGCGCGACATCGAAAAAGGCTTGCAAGCGGGCTTCTTCCGCTATCTGACCAAGCCGATCAAGGTCGTCGAATTCATGGACGCGCTCGACGTGGCCCTGCACCATGCAGCCGCGCACGGCCTGGCCGACGACACTCACGCAATACGCTAATTCAGCACTCAATTTTAGGAATACCGCCATGCTTCAAGCCACCGAGATCCTGAACGCCAGCATCCTCATCGTCGATGACCAGGAGGCGAACGTCATGCTGCTGGAACAGGTGCTGCGCAATGCCGGCTACACGCGCATCACGTCCACCATGGACCCGCAAGCCGTGCGCGCGCTGCACCAGCAGCACCGCTACGACCTGATCCTGCTCGACTTGCAGATGCCGGAAATGGATGGTTTCGAAGTCATGGAAGGCTTGCGCGACATCGAGGCGGGCAGCTACCTGCCCGTGCTGGTGATCACGGCCCAGCCCGGCCACAAGCTGCGCGCCCTGCAGGCGGGCGCCAAGGATTTCGTCAGCAAGCCCTTCGACCTGGTGGAAGTCAAGACGCGCATCCACAACATGCTGGAAGTGCGCTTGCTGTACCAGAAGCTGGCGGAATACAACAAGTCGCTGGAACAGATGGTGGAAGACCGCACGGCGGAGCTGCGCGAAAGCGAAGCGCGCTTCCAGCGCTTCACGGAACTGTCGTCCGACTGGTACTGGGAGCAGGATGCGCAGGGCAATTTGACGCGCTTTTCCGGCCCCGTGGCTGAAATGCTGGGCATCGGCAGCGAGGAAGAGCCGCAGCGCTGGAACGCCACCGAGCGCGCCTTGCTCGACGCCAAGATCGCCGCGCGCGAACCGTTCCTCGATTTCATCTACAGCCGCACCAACCTCGACGGCAGCACGCAATACCTGCAGGTCAGCGGCGAACCGATGTTCGACAATGGCAGCCGCTTCATCGGCTACCGCGGCATCGGCCTCGATGTCACGGAGCGCTTGCGGGGAGCGTGATTTATACTTGGCGTTATTGATATTGACCAGGAAAAATCATGACTGACAAATCTCCCTCCTACTGGTTCCCCGCCAAGACCTATGGCTGGGGCTGGGGCTTGCCCATCACCTGGCAGGGCTGGCTGGTGTTCCTGGCCGCGCTGGCGCTGTTCGCCTGCGGCGCCTTCCTGTTCCCGCCGCAAACCATGCTCGTCGGCTATATCGTCTATGAAGTGGCCATCGTTGCCGTGCTCATTTTTATCTGCCAGCTGAAGGGCGAACCGACCGCCTGGCGCTGGGGCAAGAAGAAATAAGCGCGACGCCGTCTGCTGCATTGCAGCAGATGCGCAAAGACGACACCTGCAAGAAATCATCTGGCCACGCGGCGCGAACCGCGTATAATTGGCTCGCTGCCGCAAGGCGGCAAACGCTAGGGGTCCTGCCTTTCGCTGTGGAAACACAGTGCAAGCGCGGGTGAGAAATACCCTCCGAACCTGATCTGGATAATGCCAGCGAAGGGAAGCTTTAGGATGAACGCACCCCGCCTTTCCGCGTGCGTAATTCCGAACCTCCTTAGCTGGCTCCAGGCTTAAAAATAGTCTAGCCAAGGAGCCAAAATGAACGCCAACCCGAAATTCCTCTCCGCCACCGCCACGGTCGACGAAGCCGCCATCGCGCCGCTGCCCAATTCGCGCAAGATCTACGTCGAAGGCAGCCGCCCCGACATCCGCGTACCCATGCGCGAGATCGGCCAGTCCGACACGGAAGCGTCGTTCGGCGGCGAAAAGAATCCGCCCATCTACGTCTACGACACCTCCGGTCCCTACACGGACCCGGACGTGCAGATCGACATCCGCTCCGGCCTCGATACGCCGCGCCTGCCGTGGATCATGGAGCGGGCCGACACGGAAGAATTGCCCGGCCCCACCTCCGACTACGGCATCGCCCGCCTGGCGGACCCGAAACTGGCCGAGCTGCGTTTCAATCTGCACCGCAAGCCGCGCCGCGCCATTGCCGGCAAGAACGTCACGCAAATGCATTACGCGCGCCAAGGCATCATCACGCCGGAAATGGAATTCGTCGCCATCCGCGAAAACATGCGCCGCCAGGAGTATTTGCGCGAACTCAAGGCTTCCGGCCCCATGGGCGAACGCCTGGCCGACCTGATGGGCCGCCAGCACCCGGGCCAGTCCTTCGGCGCCAGCATCCCGGCCGAGATCACGCCGGAATTCGTGCGCGAGGAAATCGCCCGCGGCCGCGCCATCATTCCCGCCAACATCAACCACCCGGAAGTGGAACCGATGATCATCGGCCGCAATTTCCTGGTGAAAATTAACGCGAACATCGGCAATTCCGCCGTCACCTCGTCGATCGGCGAGGAAGTGGAAAAGATGACCTGGGCCATCCGCTGGGGCGGCGACAACGTGATGGACTTGTCCACCGGCAAGCATATCCACGAAACGCGCGAATGGATCGTGCGCAACAGCCCCGTACCGATTGGCACCGTGCCCATCTACCAGGCGCTGGAAAAGGTCAACGGCAAGGCCGAGGATCTGACTTGGGAAATCTTCCGCGACACCCTCATCGAGCAGGCGGAGCAGGGCGTCGACTACTTCACCATCCACGCGGGCGTGCTGCTGCGCTACGTGCCGATGACGGCCAAGCGCCTGACGGGCATCGTTTCGCGCGGCGGCTCCATCATGGCCAAATGGTGCCTGGCGCACCACCAGGAATCGTTCCTGTACGCGCATTTCGAAGAAATCTGCGAAATCATGAAGGCGTATGACGTGTCGTTCTCGCTGGGCGACGGCTTGCGCCCCGGCTCCATCTACGACGCCAATGACGAAGCGCAACTGGGCGAACTGAAAACCCTGGGCGAACTGACGCAGATCGCCTGGAAGCACGACGTGCAGGTGATGATCGAAGGCCCGGGCCACGTGCCCATGCAACTCATTAAAGAAAACATGGACTTGCAGCTGGAACAGTGCGGCGAAGCGCCGTTCTACACCCTGGGGCCGCTGACCACCGACATCGCGCCCGGCTACGACCACATCACCTCGGGCATCGGCGCGGCCATGATAGGCTGGTACGGCACGGCCATGCTGTGCTACGTGACGCCGAAGGAACACCTGGGCTTGCCCAACAAGGCGGACGTCAAGGACGGCATCATCACCTACAAGATCGCGGCGCATGCGGCCGACCTGGCGAAAGGCCATCCGGGCGCGCAGATCCGCGACAACGCGCTGTCGAAAGCCCGCTTCGAATTCCGCTGGGACGACCAGTTCAACATCGGCCTGGACCCGGACAAGGCGCGCGAATTCCACGATGAAACCTTGCCCAAGGATTCGGCCAAGGTGGCGCATTTCTGCTCCATGTGCGGCCCCCATTTCTGTTCCATGAAGATCACGCAGGAAGTGCGCGAATACGCGGCCGGCATGGGCATCGCGGAAAACAAGGCGCTCCAGCAGGGCATGGAAATCAAGGCCATCGAGTTCATCAAGAACGGCGCCGAGCTGTACCGCAAGGTCTGAAGGAGAGCGTGATGCCTGCATTGATATCCATCACGCTCAACGGCGCGCCGCACCAGGTGCCGCCGGGGCAAACCCTCGATCAACTGATCGCCGCGCTGTCGCTGGAAAACCAGGCGCTGGCGCTGGCCGTCAACCGCAATGTCGTGCCGCGCAAGGCGTGGCCGGGACAGGTCTTGCAGGTGCAAGACCAAGTGGAAATTGTACGCGCCATCGGCGGTGGCTGAAAACGTCCAAGCAAACCTACTGCGCGTCGCGCTTTGCGGCCTGCGATGCTCACCGTGCTCTAGCACGGTTGCGCGTCTCGGCCACAAATCATCGCCGCTCGCTACGGTTTTCTTCGGACGTTTAAAAACTTAAGGAAAAGCACATGAATACCGCAACACATGACGACCTGCTGACCATCGCAGGCAAGCAATATCAATCGCGCTTGCTGGTGGGCAGCGGCAAGTACAAGGATTTGCCGCAGACGCGCGAGGCGACGGACGCTGCCGAGGCGCAGATCATCACGGTGGCCATCCGCAGGGTCAACATTGGCCAGGACCCGAACGCGCCCAGCCTGCTCGACTTCGTGCCGCCGGACCAGTACACGATACTCCCGAACACGGCCGGCTGCTACAACGCGAAAGACGCCGTGTACACCCTGCAGCTGGCGCGCGAGCTGCTGGGCGGGCGCAATCTGGTCAAGCTAGAAGTGCTGGGCGATGAAAAGACCCTGTTTCCGCACATGCCGGAAACCTTGATCGCGGCCGAAGCGCTGGTCAAGGATGGTTTTGACGTGATGGTCTACTGCAGCGATGACCCCATCCAGGCGAAGATTCTGGAAGACATCGGCTGCGTGGCCGTCATGCCGCTGGCCTCCTTGATCGGCTCGGGCATGGGCATCCTGAATCCGTGGAATTTGTCCTTGATCATCGACCAGGCGAAAGTCCCCGTGCTGGTGGACGCGGGCGTGGGCACGGCGTCGGACGCAGCGATTGCCATGGAACTCGGCTGCGATGGCGTGCTGATGAACACGGCCATTGCCGGCGCGCGCGACCCCGTGCGCATGGCGCGTGCCATGAAGCTGGCCGTGCGGGCCGGGCGCGAAGCGTTTCTGGCGGGACGCATGCCGCGCAAATTTGTCGCTTCCCCATCGTCGCCGATGGCGGGCCGCCTGGCGTGATGGTGCCGATGCACCGCACCGTGCTGGTGTTTGCCGGCGTCGACCCGTCGGGCGGCGCCGGCATTGCCGCCGATATTGTCGCGATTGCGGCGCAGGGCGCGCATGCCTTGCCCGTGATCACGGCGCTGACGGTGCAGGACAATGACCGCGTGTTTGCTGTCGAGCCTGTGGCGCCGGAGTTGCTGCGCCGGCAGGCGCTGGCGCTGATCGACAAGATCGCCATCGATGCCGTGAAAATCGGCATCCCGGGCAGCGCCGCGAATGCGGCCGTCATCGCGCAACTGATCGCGCAATTGCGGCTGGCCCGCCCAGGATTGCCCGTCGTGCTCGATCCCGTGCTGGCCAGCGGCCATGGGGACGTGCTCAGCCGGGACGATGCCGTGCTGGCGCTGGCGCCCTTGTTGCCGATGACTACCGTGATCGTACCGAACGGGCCGGAAGCGGCGGCCCTCGGCGGCGAGGCAAACTTGCTTGTGCAAGGCTGCCGGAACGTGCTGGTGACGGGCGGCCACGGCGAGGGCGAGACGGTCATCAACCGCTGGTTCGATAGCGTCGGCGGCGAGCGCGAATGGCGCTGGCCGCGCTTGTCCGGCGAGTTTCACGGCAGCGGCTGCACCCTGGCCTCCGCCATCGCGGCGCGCCTGGCACTGGGACAGGCATTGCCTGAAGCGCTTGATCTGGCGCAAAGCTATTGCCATGCGGCCCTGGCCGGCGCGTATGTGATTGCGCCAGGTCAACTCATGCCGCAACGATTCATTCAATAAGGAAACATCATGCGTGGACTGTATCTGGTGACCCCGAACTGGGACGACACCGACCGCCTGCTCGACGTGAGCGAACAAGCCTTGCAGGAAGGCGTGGCCCTGCTGCAATATCGCCACAAGAGTGCCGACGCACAGCAGCGGCGCGAGCAGGCGGGCGCCTTGCTGGCCCTGGCCCGCAAGTATGGCGTGCCCTTCATCATCAACGATTTTATCGAACTGTGCGAAGAGCTCGACGCCGATGGCGTGCACGTGGGCGGCACGGACGCGTCCGTGGCGCAGGTGCGCGCCCGCCTGGGCAAGGACAAGATCGTCGGTGCTTCCTGCTATGGCGACATGGCCCTGGCAAGGACGGCCGAGGCCGGCGGCGCCAGCTATGTGGCCTTCGGCGGTTTTTATCCGTCGCTGGTGAAAAAGTATCCGGTGACGACGCCCCCCGATATCGTGCTGCAGGCCAAGCGCGAGATCGCCTTGCCGTGCGTGGTGATCGGCGGCATGACGCCGGAGAACGCGGCGCCGCTGGTGGCGCGCGGCGCCGACATGGTGGCGGCCATCAGCAGCGTCTTTAACAATGCATACGAGGCGGACGATGTGAATATTGCGGTGCAGCAATTCAATCAATTGTTTGTGGCATGAGCTGGGAATGGAAGGCTGATTTGGGCCAGTAATCGGCATATAATAAGAACATCATTCATTACCGAGGTTCCTTTGCCCATGAGTCAGCCAGCCGCCGCGAAACGCCTTATCCTGATCGTTGACGATGACCAGCTCCTGTTGGAATTCCTCGGCGAAGTCCTGCGCCATGCCGGCTACGAGACGGCCCTGGCCCATTCGGCCGAAGTGGCGCTGCAGCTGATCGCCCAGCGCGAGCCGGACCTGGCCTTGCTCGACATCCACATGCCGGGCATGTCCGGCCTGGAACTGGCCAAGCGCCTGCATGGCGAGACGGCCGTGCCGTTCATGTTCCTGTCCGGCAGCGGCGACAGCGAATCGGGCAAGCAGGCAGCCGCCTACGGCGCCGTGGGCTACGTCGTCAAACCCGTCGACGAAGGCCGTTTGATGCCCGCCTTCGAAGCGGGCCTGGCGCGCGCCGACGAGATCCGCCAGCTGCGCCGCACCGAGCTGAACCTGAACGCGGCGCTGGCCGCCGGCCGCGAAACGAGCCTGGCCGTGGGTTTGCTGATGGGCAAGTTCCAGACGGACCGCAACACGGCGTTCGAAGTGCTGCGCGACCATGCCCGTTCCAGCCGCCGCAAGATCAATGAAATCGCCAGCCAGCTGCTGCTGGCCGAGGAAACCTTGAACGGCTTGCACGGCGCATTTTTGAACCGGGCAAAGACCAAGTAAGCGTATCCTCTCGCGCCCGCATGCCTGCCTTGCTATGATGTGGCGATACGGCGCGCTGGCGCGCCTGGTTCAACCATAGACAGGACATACATGAAAACCAAAGCAGCGATTGCATGGAAGGCGGGCGCGCCGTTGACCATCGAAGAAGTCGACCTGGCCGGCCCGCGCGAGGGCGAGGTCTTGGTCGAGATCAAGGCCACGGGCATTTGCCATACCGATTACTACACCTTGTCGGGCGCCGATCCGGAAGGCATCTTCCCGTCCATCCTCGGTCATGAAGGCGCCGGCATCGTCGTCGACGTGGGCCCGGGCGTGAAAAGCCTGAAGAAGGATGACCACGTCATTCCGCTGTACACGCCGGAATGCCGCCAGTGCAAATTCTGTCTGTCGCAAAAGACGAACCTGTGCCAGTCGATCCGCTCGACGCAGGGCCGCGGCCTGATGCCGGACGCCACCTCGCGCTTTTCCATCGACGGCAAGCCCATCTTCCACTACATGGGCACCTCCACCTTCTCGAACTATATCGTCGTGCCGGAAATCGCCCTGGCGAAGATCCGCGAAGACGCGCCGTTCGATAAAGTCTGCTACATCGGCTGCGGCGTCACCACCGGCGTGGGCGCCGTGCTGTTTACGGCCAAGGTCGAGGCGGGCGCGAATGTCGTCGTGTTCGGCCTGGGCGGCATCGGCCTGAACGTGATCCAGGCTGCCAAGATGGTTGGCGCCGACAAGATCATCGGCGTCGACATCAACCCGGCGCGCCAGGCCATCGCGCGCAAGTTCGGCATGACGCATTTCGTCAACGCCAACGAAGTGGACAACGTGGTCGACACCATCGTGCAGCTGACGGACGGCGGCGCCGACTACAGTTTTGAATGCATCGGCAACACCACCACCATGCGCCAGTCGCTCGAGTGCTGCCACAAGGGCTGGGGCCAGTCCATCATCATCGGCGTGGCCGCGGCCGGCCAGGAAATTTCCACCCGTCCATTCCAACTGGTGACGGGGCGCGTGTGGAAAGGTTCCGCCTTCGGCGGCGCGCGCGGCCGCACGGACGTGCCGAAGATCGTCGACTGGTACATGGAAGGCAAGCTCAATATCGACGATTTGATCACACACAGGCTGAAGCTCGATGATATCAATCAAGGTTTCGACTTGATGAAGAGCGGCGAATCGATCCGTTCCGTCGTGCTGTACTGATAGACATACGCCGTACCACGGCGTTTTTGCGGAGGCTTGGGCCTCCGTTTTTTTTGCCCCGCGTGCCATCCATCGTCCATGTCTGCCATCCAGGCAGGTCTTTTTGCAGCCTGTCGCACCGCGCTGGAGCCGCGCTCCATCCGCCGCTACAGTCGATGCTCCACTACTTTTGCGACGAGGCAGCCATGTCCACTTCCCACCGTTTGATCCTCAGCCTGGCCGGTATCCTGCTTGGCGGCAGCGCGCTGGCCGTGCAGCCGCCGGAGCCGCCGCAGCCGCCCGCGCCGCCGGCCGCACCGGCCGCGCCGAGCAAGAAAATCAATATTTCCATGGGCAGCGGCGATGGCTATGCGCTCGTCGACAGCAGCGAGGATAGCGTCACCATGGCCGGCACCGATGTCGATGGCCAGCAGATCAAGCAGCTGCAGCGTTCGCTCAAGGGGCAATTCCTGTGGTTCCGCGACCAGGGCAAGGGCTATGTGACGCAGGATGCCGCGCTGCTGGCCCGCGTGCGCGACGCCTGGAAACCGTCGCAAGATCTGGGCTTTCAGATGAGCGGCCTGGGCAAGCAGATGAGCGAACACGGCAAGGCGATGGGCGAACTGGGCAGCAAGATGGGCGCCCATGGCGCGGCGCAGGCGAACGTCGGCGCGCGCGATGTGGCGCAACTGCAGGCGCTGGGCCGCCAGCAGCAGGAACTTGGCCGCAAGATGGGCGAGGCGGCACGCCGTCAGGCGCAGGCCACCACGGAGACGGCGCGCCGCGCGGCCGGACGCGAGGTGGAACGCTTGCAGCAGCAGATGGAAGATGCGCAGGACGCCATGGAAGAGGTCAACGACCGCATTGCCGCCGCGCAAGAACGCGAGGCGGACAAGGTGGATGCGCTGTCGCGCCAGATGGATCAGCGGGGCAAGCCGATGGAAACCCTGGGCAAGCAGATGGAAGCGCTGGGACGCCAGCAGGAAAAGGCCACCAAGGCGGCCGACAAGGCCACGCGCCAGGTGATTGCCCAGGCCCTCAGCGAGGGCAAGGCAAAACTGGTGCGCTGAGTGTTGCGCTGCATCAGCGCGCCAGCGGCATGCGCATCAGGCAGCGCAGCGCCGGGTCGTGCCCGTCCTGCGTTTCGCGCGCCAGCTTGCGCGCGTGACCCGCGCCCAGCGCCACGGCGTCGATTTCGCTGAAATCGTGGCGCGCATAGTAGGGCCCGTTCCACGGCAGGTGGCGGTAGGTGCTCAGCGTCAGCCAGGCGCAGCCCAGGGCCCGGGCATGGGCCGCCGCCGCGTCGAGCAGGCGCGCACCCAGTCCCTGCCGTTGATGCGGCAGGGCGACGGACAATTCCACGATGAACAACTGGCCGTCCAGCGCCTGGGCGCCCAGGAAACCCACGGGCGTATTCTGTCCATCGGCGGCCACCCACAGGCAGTCTTGCCGCTGCAGTTCCTGTAAGGTGTCCAGTGGCAAGGGTTCCCCTTGCGCCAGCCACGCCAGTTCTTCCCCGGCCTGGGCAAACAGGGCCGCGGCGCTGCGCTCGACCTGGGCCAGCAACGGCAGGTCGGCGCCGCCGGCCGCGCGTATCGCATAGCTCATCGGGTATGCCATGCGGCGGCCACGGCCCGGTATTGCGCCGGCAGCTGCGCCCTGGCCTCGTCTTCGCTCGCATACACCTCATCCTGCAGCGTTTCCCAGCGAGCGTCGCAGCTGAAACGGTAGACGCGCGCCTCGCCCGCATACTGGCACACGGCCAGGCCGTGGATGGCGATGGAGGCGGCGCCGGCTTCACTGGCGACGTGGCCGAAGGGCAAGTCGGACCAGGCCCAGGCCAGTACGCGGGCGCCGTCGAGGTGGGTGGGTGGTGTCATGGGGATACAGGCCGTTGTGTCGGGATGCCGATTGTAGCGCGCGTGGGTAAAATGGCGCGACCGCTGGACAAATGCACAGTATTTTTAGCCATGCCGGTATAATCACGGGATGCAAAATCTTCTTCACAACCTCAATCCCGAACAATTGGCTGCCGTCACCCTGCCGGCCCAGCATGCGCTGATCCTGGCCGGCGCCGGTTCGGGCAAGACCCGCGTGCTGACCACCCGCATCGCGTGGCTGATCCAGACCCAGCAGGTATCGCCGCCCGGCATCCTGGCCGTGACCTTTACGAATAAAGCCGCCAAGGAAATGCTCACGCGCCTGTCGGCCATGCTGCCGATCAACACGCGCGGCATGTGGATCGGCACCTTCCACGGCCTGTGCAACCGCTTGCTGCGCACGCACTACCGCGACGCGGCCCTGCCGCAGACGTTCCAGATCCTCGATTCCCAGGATCAACTCTCCGTGATCAAGCGCTTGTTGAAGGCGAACAACATTGATGATGAGAAATTCCCGCCGAAGACGGTGATGTATTTCATCAACAACGCCAAGGACCAGGGCTTGCGCGCCACGGACGTGGAAGCGTATGACGCGCACGAGCGCAAGATGGTCGAGCTGTACCAGCTGTACGACGACCAGTGCCAGCGCGAAGGCGTGGTCGATTTTGCGGAATTGCTGCTGCGCACTTACGAGTTGCTCAGCCGCAACCAGCCCTTGCGCGAGCATTACCAGGCCCGTTTCCGCCATATCCTGGTGGACGAGTTCCAGGATACGAACAACCTGCAATACAACTGGTTGAAATTGCTGGCCGGCCATGGCAGCCGCGATGGCGGCGCCCTGTTTGCCGTCGGCGACGATGACCAGAGCATCTACGCCTTCCGCGGCGCGAATGTCGGCAACATGAGCGCCTTCGAGCATGAGTTCCAGGTCAAGAACTTGATCAAGCTGGAGCAGAACTACCGCTCGCACGGCCACATCCTCGACAGCGCCAACGTGTTGATCGCGAACAATAGCAAGCGCCTGGGCAAGAATTTGCGCACGGACGCGGGCCATGGCGAGCAGGTGCGCGTGTATGAAGCCAGTTCCGACCTGCAGGAAGCACAGTGGATCATCGAAGAGGCGAAAAGCCTGATCGCCGATGGCGCCTCGCGCAGCGAAATCGCGATTCTGTACCGCTCGAACGCGCAGTCGCGCGTGATCGAACATGCGCTGTTCTCGGCCGCGATTCCATACCACGTGTATGGCGGCCAGCGTTACTTCCAGCGCGCCGAGGTCAAGCACGCGATTGCCTATTTGCAATTGATGGACAATCCGCACAATGATTCCGCTTTCTTGCGCGTGGTCAATTTTCCCACGCGCGGCATCGGCATGCGCTCGATCGAGCAATTGCAGGCCGCGTCGGAACAGTACGGCATTTCGCTGTACGCATCCGTGCCGTATGTGGCGGGCAAGGCGGGCAGCGTGCTGGCCGGTTTCGTGAAACTGATCGAAGGCGTGCGCTTCGAAACGCAGCAACTGTCGCTGCCGGAAATGGTCAGAGTGGTGCTGGAAGCGAGTACCTTGCTCCAGCATTATCAGAATGAAAAGGAAGGCGCCGACCGCATCGAGAATCTGGAGCAGATGGTCAGCGCGGCCAGCCAGTTCATTTCCGAGGAAGGTTTTGGACAGGGCGCACCGGCCCACCTGGGGCCAGCCGCCCAGGCGCAGTCGGGCGCGCCCGTCGTCAACCAGGATGGCATCGAAATCCTCGATGCGGACGCGCCGCTGCCGGCCGTGATGTCGCCGCTCTCCGCGTTTTTGTCGCACGCGTCGCTGGAAGCGGGCGATAACCAGGCGCAGGCGGGCCAGGATGCGCTGCAGATGATGACCGTGCACTCGGCCAAGGGCCTGGAATTCGACAATGTGTTCATCACGGGCCTGGAAGAGGGGCTGTTCCCGCACGAAAGCAGTTCGAAGGAAGACAACGGCGTGGAAGAGGAACGCCGGCTGATGTACGTGGCCATCACGCGCGCGCGCAAGCGGCTGTACATGAGCTTCTCGCAGACGCGCATGCTGCACGGCCAGACGCGCTACAACATGAAGTCGCGCTTCTTCGACGAGTTGCCGGAAGAGTCCTTGAAATGGCTGTCGCCGAAGGTGCAGGCGAACTGGTTCGGCAACCGCAAGTCGGCCTGGGACGAGGCGCCAAGAGTGGCCAGCCTGGGTTCGGACAATGCGATTGCGCAAAAGATCGCGCAAAAAGCCACGGGCGGCGGCTGGCGCATCGGCGAATCGGTGGCGCACGCCAAGTTTGGCGAAGGCGTGATCGTGAATATCGAAGGCGGCGGCGGCAATGCGCGCGCGCAGATCAACTTCGGCCAGCATGGCATGAAGGTGCTGGACCTGGGCATCGCCAAATTGGAACGCCTGGGCCGCTAGTTTGCTGAGCAGCAATAAAAAAGGGCAGCCCGCGCAGGCTGCCCTTTTTTTGTGCAGAGTCGAAATCAGTCGTTCGGCTTGTCCAGCGACACCGTCTTGCTCTCATCGGCGGGCACGCCGAAGATCTGGCGGTAGGCGGCATAGAACGAGCAATGCATGATGATGGTCAAGATCATCGACAGCGGCATCATCAGCTGCATCATCAGCGGCGTGCGGCCAAAGATGACGGCCAGCAACTGGCTGGTGATGACGCTGATGGCGAACCAGGTGGCGGCGAAGACGATGAAGGCCGACAGCGAACGCCAGACGGCGAAAAAGCTGAAGAACAGCGCCTTGCCCAGGCCGGTTTGGCGCCAGTAGATCAGCGGCGCGGCAAAGCAGAAGGCCATGGCGGCCGGCACGTACAGCACGATGGCCAGCAGGATGCCCAGGCCCAGGCGCGAGTCGGGGATGGCGGCGCGCGCCGCTTCTTCCGTCAGTTGCCCCGTGACCAGTTGCCACAGCAAGCCGTCGTCCACCAGGGTCGAGGCGCCGATGGCAACGATGGCCATCAGGATGTACAGCACGCCCAGTCCCAGCAGGGATGGAAAGGCGGGCTTGCGGAAGCCCGAAATCAGGAGGCTGGGCAGGACGCGCTTGCCCTGGTCGATGTTCAGGCAGCCTTGCACGAAGGCGACGGAAAACACGGGGACCAGGATGACGGGCAGCAACTGGCCGAGCACGGGCACGATGCTGACGGCCAGCATGCAGAACATATAGCCGAGAAACAGCATCGACATGCCGCCAGGTTGCTTGCGAAACAGGGCGAATCCCTGTTTCACCCATTGCCAACCTGTACTTGCAGGTAATTTTTCCATGTTTAAAACAGTTCCGGAGCAGGTGTGGCGATACGTTCGCGCAGAATGCGTTCGAAATGCGTGGGATCATGCGGGGTCAGCATTTCCGCTTCGCGCGGCTGGTAATAATCGTACAGGCGCGACAGCCAGAAGCGCAGCGCGGCGGCGCGCAGCATCGGTTGCCATGCCGTCTGTTCTTCCTGTGTAAACGGACGCACGGCCTGGTAGGCGTCGAGCAGGGCGCGCACGCGCACCGTGTCGAGCACGCCCGTGGCCAGGTCCACGCACCAGTCGTTGACGGTGACGGCCACGTCGAACAGCCAGGTGTCGCAGCCGGCAAAGTAAAAGTCGAAAAAGCCCGTCAGTTGTTCGCCGTCAAACATGACGTTGTTGCGGAACAAGTCGGCATGCACGGGACCGCGCGGGATGGCTTTATAGGTATCGCAGGCTGCAAAGGCGTCCTGGAAATGGATTTCCGCGCGCAGCAAATGGGCCCTGGCATCGTCGAGGTGGTGCAAGACCAGCGGCGTGGTGGCGTTCCACCAGTCCAGTCCGCGCAGATTCGGCTGCTGCAGGGGGAAGTCCTGCGCCGCCAGGTGCATCTTGGCCAGCATGGCACCGACAGCGGCGCAATGCACGGCTTGCGGCGCCATCTGCGAGCTGCCGTCGAGTTTGCTGACGATGGCGGCCGGCTTGCCTTGCAGGGCCGTCACCAGTTCGCCATCGGCATTGGCGATCGGCGCGGGTACCAGTACGCCCCGGTCCGCCAAGTGGCGCATCAGTTGCAGATAGAACGGCAATTGCTCGAAGCTGAGGTTTTCAAAGATCGTCAGCACATACTCGCCGCGCTCCGTGCTCAGGAAGAAATTGCTGTTTTCGATGCCGGACGCGATGCCCTTGAGCGCCAGAGGTTTGCCGAGTGGAAACTGCGTGATCCACTGGCCGATATCGTCCAGGTGTAGCGCGGTAAAAACTGCCATGGGAAAGAGAGGAATGGTCTAAAAGGTCAAAAAAAGCCGGCTGCCCCCGCGCATGGCCGGGGCAGGGCAGAAGAGAGTGGCTGCTTACTTCGCTGGTGCGGGCGGCGCTGGCGCGTCCGCTGCCTCTTCGTCGCGTTGTTTCTGTTTCTTCTTGCCCAGGTCAAATTCCAGCACTTTCCACTGCGGGCCGCGCAGGGCGTTGCCGTTGGCCTGGTCGGCGCCGGCGGCCGGTTTCATGTAATAGGTGCTGCCGCCGCTGGTGACTTTCACTTCGCTGGTGACGCCCGCTTCGCGTTTTTCGGTAATCTGCTGCTTGGCGGCGGCCGGTGCCACGGTGATGGGGGCTTCGCCCATTTCCTCGATACGTTCGAGCTGTGGCGGCGCGTCGCTCGGTTTGGCCGGCGTCTGGGCACTGGCAATGGCTGAACATGCCAGCAGGGGCAGGGCGAGGAATGTCCAGAGTGTCGATGTACGCATCATGATGGGTTCGCTTCCATGTGTGGGACTGCAGCGCGTGCAGTGGTGTAATGCCGTCAATTTATCTATAAGGCATTGTAACAAACTGGTAGGCAATGCTGCTTAATACGGCTGATTAAATGCGCGGAAATGGCTGGCAGCGGCGCCCCGCATGCCCGTTCGGGGCCGCCAGGGTGGCAAAAACGCCAGGAACGGCACGCATTGCGGCCGGTGCCGCGGCCCTAAACTCTGCGATAATTGGGCGAACTTCCACCCGCCCGCCGCTGTACTCGCCGGGCGGGCGCGCTCACCTTATTTTATTGGCATTATGCAAAACACCCTGCTGTTAGTCGACGGTTCCAGTTACCTTTATCGCGCCTTCCATGCGCTGCCCGACCTGCGCAGCCCGGACGGTTACCCCACGGGCGCCATGCACGGCATGGTCAACATGCTGCGCCGCCTGCGCGCCGATTACCCGGCCGCCTACATCGCCTGCGTGTTCGATGCCAAGGGTAAAACTTTCCGCGATGACATGTATCCTGAGTACAAGGCCACGCGCGCCTCGATGCCGGACGACCTGCGCCTGCAGATCGAACCGATCCACGAAGCCGTGCGCGCCATGGGCTGGCCGATCCTGATGGTCGACGGCGTCGAAGCGGATGACGTGATCGGGACGTTGGCCGTGCAGGCGGCCGCCGCCGGCATGAACGTGGTGGTGTCCACGGGCGACAAGGACCTGGCGCAGCTGGTCAACAGCCAGGTGATGCTGATCAATACCATGAGCAATGAAAAGCTCGACGAAGCGGCCGTGCTGGCCAAGTTCGGCGTGCCGCCCAACCGCATCATCGATTATCTGTCGCTGATCGGCGATACGGTCGACAACGTGCCCGGCGTATCGAAATGCGGCCCGAAGACGGCCGTCAAGTGGCTGACCCTGTACGACAGCCTGGAAGGCGTGATGGAAAACGCGGCCAGTGTGGGCGGCGCCGTGGGTGAAAACCTGCGCACGGCCCTGCCATGGCTGCCGCAGGCGCGCGCCTTGATCACCGTCAAGACCGATTGCGATCTGTCCGGCCACATGACGACGATCGCCGACTCGCTGGTGGCGAAACATGAAGACAAGGAAGCGCTGCTGGCCTTCTTCAACCGCTACGGCTTCAAGGCCCTGCTGCGCGAACTGGGCGCGGCGCCGCCGCCGATGTCGCCCGTCGGCGCACCGCCTGCCGCCGGCGCCTCCGCCGTCAACACGACGGGCGACATGTTTGCCGACGCGGCCCCAGCAGTCGAAGCCGAGTATGAAACCGTGCTGACGGATGAACAGCTCGACAAATGGATCGCCCTGATCGATGCCGCTTCCCTGACGGCCGTGGACACGGAAACCACCTCGCTGGAACCGATGACGGCGCAAATGGTCGGCATTTCCCTCTCCGTCGCCGAACACGCCGCCTGCTACATCCCGCTGGCCCACGATTACGCGGGCGCACCCGAGCAGTTGACGCGCGAACACGTGCTGGCGAAACTGCGCCCGTGGCTGGAAGATGCGAACAAGCCCAAGCTGGGCCAGAACCTGAAATATGACAGCCACATCTTCGCCAACCATGGCGTGACCCTGCGCGGCATCGCCCACGATACCTTGCTCGAATCGTATGTGTTCGAATCGCACAAGAAACACGACATGGACAGCCTGGCCCTGCGCCACCTGAACTACACGACCATCCCGTTCGAGGACGTATGCGGCAAGGGCGCCAAGCAGATCACGTTCAATCAAGTCGAGGTGGAGCAGGCGGCCAAGTATGCGGCCGAGGATGCCGACGTGACCTTGCGCTTGCACAATGCCATGTGGGGCAATGTGGCGAATGATGAAAAGCTCACGTTCATCTATGAAAAGATCGAAATGCCGACGGCCGTGGTCTTGCAAAAGATCGAGCGCAACGGCGTGCTGATCGATGACGAATTGCTCAACATCCAGTCGGCCGAGCTGGCCGTGAAGATCCTGGAACTGGAAAAGAAGGCGTATGAACTGGCCGAGCAGCCGTTCAACCTGGGCTCGCCCAAGCAGATCGGCGAAATCTTCTTTGAAAAGCTGAAGTTGCCGGTGGTCAAGAAAACGCCGACGGGCGCGCCGTCGACGGACGAGGAAGTGCTGCAAAAGCTGGCCGAGGATTATCCGCTGCCCAAAGTGCTGCTGGAATACCGCGGCATGGCCAAGCTGAAGTCGACGTATACCGATAAATTGCCGAAGATGATCAACGTCACGACGGGCCGCGTGCATACGAACTATGCGCAAGCCGTGGCCGTGACGGGGCGGCTGGCGTCGAACGACCCGAACTTGCAGAATATTCCCATCCGCAGTGCGGAAGGCCGGCGCATCCGCGAAGCGTTCATTGCGCCGCCGGGCAGCCACATCGTTTCGGCCGATTATTCGCAGATCGAATTGCGCATCATGGCGCATATTTCGGGCGATGAAGCCATGCTGCGCGCGTTTGCCGACGGCATCGACATTCACCGCGCCACGGCTGCCGAAATCTTTGGCGTGCCGGCCGCGGAAGTGCAGAGCGAACAGCGCCGCTACGCCAAGGTCATCAACTTCGGTTTGATCTACGGCATGAGCGCGTTCGGCCTGGCCGGTAACCTGGGCGTGGACCGCACGGCCGCGCAAAGCTATATCGACCGCTACTTTGCCCGTTTCTCGGGCGTGAAACAGTACATGGAAGACACGCGCCAGCAAGCGAAGGCGCGCGGCTACGTGGAAACCGTATTTGGCCGCCGTTTGTGGTTGCCGGAAATCAATTCACCGAACGGCCCGCGCCGCCAGGGCGCGGAACGGGCGGCGATCAACGCACCGATGCAGGGCACGGCCGCCGACCTGATCAAGCTGGCAATGATCGCCGTGCAAGGCTGGCTGGAGCAGGATGGCTTGCAGACGAAGATGATCATGCAGGTGCACGATGAACTGGTGCTGGAAGTGCCGGACGCGGAACTGGAACTGGTCAAGCGCAAGCTGCCGGAACTGATGGCCGGCGTGGCCGCGCTGAAAGTGCCGTTGACGGCCGAGGTGGGCGTTGGACGCAACTGGGACGAAGCGCACTAATTTATAAACGCAACATTTTCAGGAGAAACGCATGAGCGACATGATCACCGATTGTGAAAGTTTGCTGGGCCAGAGCAGCGTGTCCGGGCCGGACGGCCGGCGTGGTTTCCTGAAGGTGGCGCTGGGAGCGGGCTTTGCCGTGGCCGTGCTGCCCGTGGCGGCGCAAAACGTCATCAAGACGGATTCCGCCGGGCTCGTCACGGGCACCATGTCGGTGATGGTCGATGGCCAGGCCGTGCCCGTGTATGCGGCCCAGCCGGAAGGCAAGACGGGTTTGCCCGTGGTATTGGTCATTTCGGAAATCTTTGGCGTGCATGAACATATCGCCGATATGGCGCGCCGCTTCGCCAAGCAGGGCTACCTGGCCCTGGCGCCCGACCTGTTTGTGCGCCAGGGCGATCCCACCAAGGTGGCCAGCATCCCGGAATTGATGAAAGGCATCATCGCCAAGACGCCGGACGCACAGGTGATGGCGGACCTCGATGCGGTTGTTGCGTGGGCGAAACAGAATGGCGGCGACACGAGCCGCCTGGGCATCACGGGCTTTTGCTGGGGCGGCCGCATCACCTGGCTGTACGCGGCGCACAATCCGGCCGTCAAGGCGGGCGTGGCCTGGTATGGCCGCCTGGTGGGCGAAGCGACTGCCTTGCAACCGAGCAACCCCATCGACATCGCCGCCAGCTTGAAAGTGCCCGTGCTGGGCTTGTATGGCGGCAAGGATACGGGTATCACGCAGGAATCGATCGCGAAGATGAAGGATGCGCTGGCCAAGGGCGGCAACCAGTCGGAATTCGTCGTGTATCCCGATGCGGGCCACGCCTTCAATGCCGATTACCGCCCCAGCTATGTGGCGGCCGATGCGAAAGACGGCTATGCGCGCTGCCTGGCCTGGTTCAAAAAGCATGGCGTTGCCTGAGGTTGCAAGCTGAACGGCGCTAAAAGTGCCTGATTGCCACATTTTTTTCCAGAAGTTGCCGCGAAAAGCGCACCGGGCTGTAAAATGCCCGGTTCGCGTCAATGCAGTACAATTGCATCTTCACTGCGCCACGCTGCCGCCAAGCGCGCACAAGATTAAATAATAAGCAACATCATACAGATCAAGCCAGACGCCAGCATTGCGGGCGCCCGTAGGCCGGCGCCATTTTGAGGTAAGAAAATCATCGATCCCGTCCTTATATCCATTTTGCTCGCGACCACGATCGCGGGCGTCTTCAGCATTACCGCGGCGGCGATCTTTTCGTTTGCATTCCTGTCCAAGGTGGTCGAGCGCATGGTCAGCTTGTCCGTTGGCATCATGCTGTCGACGTCCTTGCTGCACGCCTTGCCCGAAGCGTTCGAGTCGCAGGCGGACCCGCGCAGCCTGTTCGCCACCCTGCTGGCGGGCTTGCTGGCTTTTTTCATGCTGGAAAAATTTGCCATCCTGCGCCATTCGCACCACCACGAAGGCGATGGCCACCACCATGCGCACGGCCACGACAAGCACGAGGCGGGCAAGGCCGGCTGGATGATCCTGGTCGGCGACGGCATGCACAACTTTACGGACGGCATTTTGATCGCGGCCGCCTTCCTGGCCGACCCGAAACTGGGCCTGGTCACGGGCCTGGCCATCATCGCGCATGAAATCCCGCAGGAAATCGGCGACTTCATCGTGCTGCTCAACGCGGGTTTCTCGCGCCTGCGCGCCTACATCTTCAATCTGCTGTGCAGCCTGATGGCGGTGGCCGGCGGCCTGCTCGGCTATTTCACCCTGGACCGCGCCAGCAACCTGATCCCGTACGTGCTCGTGTTCGCCTCGTCCGGCTTCATCTATATCGCCCTGTCCGACCTGATGCCGCAGATGCAGCGCCGCGCCACCCTGCGCGAAACCATCCCGCAAGTGCTCTTGATTGCGCTGGGCGTGTGCATCGTGCTGTTCCTGACGCATAAGCGCCACGGCGGTTGATGCACTGATTCGGTGCCGCAGTGCCACTTATGCTATATTGCCTTTCTGACTAACTTGCACAGAAAGGAGGAAAATATAATGGAAGAAAACTTGTTGCTCGCCTTGTGGCGCGCACGCTCTTTAAGCGCATTTGCCAGCTCTTGCCCACGTTCTATCGCGCTGCGATAACCTGGCCAGAGCAAAGTCACCCTCCTCTACGAGTCCTTTCCTGGTACTCCGTTGTCGTTAGCGCTCCTGTTAACGCGGATGCTTGCATCCCGAACAAAGACAAGAGCCATGACTACCCTTATCTCGACACAAGCTTTACAACTGGATACCCACGACGGTTTCCTCTTCAACGAACTCGCCTTTACCTTGCGCCAGGGCGACCGCATCGGCCTGATCGGCCACAATGGCTGCGGCAAATCCACCTTGCTGGGCTTGCTCAGCGGCACGCGGGAAGCCACTGCCGGCATCATCCACTATGCGCGTGCCTGCCGCTTGCAGCACGTGGAGCAGCACTTGCCGGCCGAACTTGCCAGCCTGAGCCTGTACGACGCCTTGCTGGCGCCCGTGCTGGAGCAGCCCGAGCTGCATTGGAGGGTCGACAGCCTGCTTGCCGAACTGGGTTTCGACCTTGATACGGCGCAAGTGCCCGTGCATTCCTTGTCCGGCGGCCAGCACACGCGCCTGCTGCTGGGGCGCGCCCTGCTGCAGGAGCCGAACGTGCTGCTGCTGGACGAACCGAGCAATCACCTGGATTTGCCGTCGCTGCTGTGGCTGGAGCAATTCCTGCTGCGCTGGCGCGGCGCCTTCATCCTCGTCTCGCATGACCAGCGCCTGCTCGACAACGTGGCCACGCGCAGCTGGATCTTGCGCGATAGCCGCCTGTACGATTTCGACTTGCCGTGCGGCCCTGCGCTGGCGGCGCTGGCCGAAGCCGATCTGGCCGCTGCCGCCCGGCATGCGGCGGAACAGAAGGAAATCGACCGTTTGTCCGCCAGCAGCGCCCGCCTGGCCCTGTGGGGCCGCACCTATGACAATGAAGACCTGGCGCGCAAGGCTAAGACCATGCAGCGGCGCATCGACAAATTGAAGGATGCGCAATCGTTCGTCAGCGATGGCGCACCGTGGCGCCTGAGTTTGCGCGGCAAGGCGCTGGCGGCCGACCAGCTGCTGGCGCTGGATGAACTCGATGTGCGCGCCGTGCCCGCTTCGCCGCTGCTGTTCCAGGTGGGACAGCTATGGCTGAAACCGGGCGACCGGGTCGCCTTGCTGGGCGCCAACGGCAGCGGCAAGTCGTCCTTGCTGCGCCTGTGCTGGCAAGCGATCCAGGCGCAGGAGGAACGTGCGGACTTGCGCTGGCACCACGCCGCCAACATCGGTTACTACGACCAGTCGCTCAGGCAGCTGGCCGATACGGCCGATCTGTCCGACGCCCTGTACCCGTTTGCCGTGCAGAACGAAGCGGCGCGCAGCCAGGTGGCGCGCAAGCAGGCCTTGATTTCAGCCGGTTTCCCGTATGCGCGCCATGGCCAGACGGTGGCGACCCTGAGCGGCGGCGAGCGGGCGCGGCTGCTGTTCCTGGGGCTGTCCTTGGCCAGCTATCATTTATTGTTGCTCGATGAACCCAGCAACCACCTGGACATGCAGGGCAAGGCGGAACTGGGGCAAGCCTTGCGCGGCTTTGAAGGGGGCTGCCTGCTGGTGTCGCACGACCGCGACCTGATCGAAACGGCGTGCAACCGTTTTTGGGTGGTGGCCGATGGCCGGCTGGAAGAGTGGCCGGACGCGGCCTGCGCGTATGCGCGCCTGAGTGCCGAGGATGGACAGGCGCCGCTGCCGGTGGCAAGGATGGAAAGCGCACCGCTTGCGCCAGCGCAAACTGATGTAGATCAACAGCTCGAACGCTTGTGCGAACTCGAGCAATTGCTGGCGGAAGACATGGCGAGAAAACCGCGCCACCAGAAGCCGGCCAGCCAGCAGATGTGGCAAGACGAGATCGCTCAGTTGAGTCGCAGCTTGGGCATCATGGCGTAAAGGGTGTTGTCCGGGCGATTGCCTCTGCTGGTGGCAATCGCCCGTGTCGCCGGGGATATTACAGGGTGACCGCCGCTGCTGACGGTTGCTGGCGGTCCATGCGTTCGAGCTCCTGCACCGCAGCCAGATATTCCGTATAGATGGTCAGGCCGGTCGCCCTGGTTTTTTCGAAAGACTCTCTGGCCCTGGCCTGGTCGCCCTTCACCAGATAGAACTGTCCGATATAAAAATGCGCTTCGCACAAGGCCATCAGCCGTTCGTCGCCTTGCATCTTTTGTACTTGCGCCAGCACCGTTTCGGGCGATGATGCACCGGTAAACATGCCGTAGGCGGCGCGCGGCCAGGCGCCGTTCAACTCCTGGTCCAGTTGATGTTTCAGCGCCGCCGGTACCGGCTGGCCGGCGCGGCCGAGCGTCCACAAGTACCATAGTTTGGCATACGGCATACCGGCATTGCCATCATCCGATAGCGCCACTTGCCCAAGATCCTGCAGGGCTTCGTCATATTTTCCCAGCTGGTAATAGACCTGTCCGCGCTGAAAATGGGCGCGATGCGGTTCGATGCCCAGCGTCAATGCTTCCCTTATCTGCTCGAGGGCGGCAGGGAATTGCCCACGCTTCTGGTAGATGATGGCCAGGTCAAGCGGATGTTCGGCATCGGATGGGTCGAGCTTGACCGCTTGCAGCAGGTCGGCCAGCGCTTCGTCGGTTTGCATCAGGTTGCTGTAAGCCACGGCGCGCGCGGCATGGGTTGCCGCCAGGTCCTTGCCCGTGAGCTTGCCACTCTTGATGACCTTGGTGTACGCGTCAAGCCGGCTCTGCTGCGCATCCCTCAGCCTTTTCGCCAGCAGCTGCGCCGGATCGCTATTGGCCGGTGCTGCCGCTTTCACCAGACCGGGCGTTATCGGTACGACGCCGCGTATCAGCTCGCCCATCCGTTTCAGATCGCCAAGATAGGTTTTCATGCCGGCTGCCGGCACCGCATCGGCCACGATCTTCAACTCCAGATCCATGTGATGGGTGTTGCCACGGAATCGTTCATTGAGTTTCAGCCTGAAATAGTCGTTGTTCAGCTTCTGGCTATGGGGATCGAACATGGCGCTGACGTTGCTGGGCAGCACTAGGTCAAACGAATAGCGCAGGTCTTGCGGCGCGTCAGGCAATACCATGGGGGTGTTGCGTTCGGCGCCGCTGACAACCCGGATGGCGTCAAGAAAATTGGACGGGGCAAAAGTGACGAAACGGATGTCCTGCCGCATTTCGCCGGGCTTGTCGATGATGTAGCGATCAATAAGGGTGAGCTGGTTGGCCTGCAGGTCGTCATTGAGTATGGCATTTCCGATACGGCGCGCATCCGGATAGCGTTGTGTCAGGTAGCGCGTGCGCACCGTGTTGAATTGCGCGAGCTCCCGCTGTGCGCCCTGGCGCATCGATTCGGCATATTTTCCGCGGACGATCAGCCGGCTTTCAAGCGTGGCCGGTTTGTCGAAGTCGGGCCAGGACATGGTTTCATGCAATTCGCTGTTGGGCAGGGCCAGGTAGCTGTCGGTATTGCGGATCGTTACCAGGGAGCGGCTTGCCTTGTCGATAACAAGCACTTCGGCGCCCGCCAGATATTGGGCCCTGGTTTCGAGCGTGCCTTCCTGGCCGACCTGGGTAGGATCGATGAAGTACTCCTTGCCCTTGTGTGCCAGCTTGACGATGACATGGTTGAAGGCGCCGGGCGAGGGCGACAAGGCGTCCATATTCTTGTAACGCTGTGCGGCAACGAAGACGATGTCGGCACGCACGCCGAGCCGTCTGAGCAGGCTCACCAGCAACAGCGATTTATCCTTGCAGTCGCCATAGCGGCGCTGTAGCGTCACTGCGGGCGCGGCAGGACGGTGCGTGCTTTCGTCGAAGGAGACGGAAAAATAGCGGATCTCGTTCTGCACATAGCGGATGGCCTGCAGAATTTTTTCTTCCTCCGTTGCCGCGCCTTGCAAGGCGGCGACACGGTGCTCGAATTCCGCGTCCGGCACTTCCTTGTTGTCGAACAGATCCACCGCCCAGCGCGCGACATCGTTCCACGTGCCGTACTCGGAAAATTCCAGCGACGTCGTCGCATCGTAGGAAGGGGGTGTAAACGGTTCCGGCGTTACCATGGCAGGTCTGCGCTCCTCGAACTGCAGCCGTATCATGTCGCCCACGGTGCTGCGCTGCGGTTTGCCCGCATCGTCCTTGGGCAGCGGACCAACGAAGCGGTAGTGCACGGGATGCTTGTCGGGATATTGCAAGACCACCCGTCGCATTTCGGTTGGAACCTGAGGTGTCCAGACGGCGGATTCGAAATATTTGCCACCAAATACAGGATTCGTGCCCTTGGTGGTGTAGGCGAATTCCAGCAGGTCGCCGACACGCAGATCGTCCACCAGAATGGAAACGGTAACGACGCCACTGTACATGCCCTGTTCGAGGCCTGTTTCCCGTTGCAGGAAGCGTACTTTTACCGTGTCGCGTATGTCGATGACGCTCGTGCCGCGCAGGATGCGCAGGGTATTTAACGTCAGTTGCTGATATTCCGGCACGAATGTCATGACGAGGGGGCCGAGGCTGGCCATGCCGGCCGGACTGTTGAACTGGATGACCCGGCGCGAATAGAATGCCGGCGCCGTCCCGGCCATGAAATGCGTTTCTGACAAGCGACGGATCGCATCGCCGCTCAGGGTGCTATCGGGAATGTCGGCGGGCGTGACCCAGGCAGGGGCGGGACCCGTTGTGTACGCTCCCTGGTTGAGCTGGGTTTCTTTGTACCCGGGCTCTGCCTGGGGAGATTGTGCGTGGGCGTAAGCAGACATCAACAATGACGCCACAGTTGCCGCGACCAAGAAGAACCGCATGACGATATTCCTATATCAATAATTTCATTGGTAAAAAGTTATTGTATAGGAGTCACATGTCGTATGGAAACTTTTCAGCGTGGCATATGCTGACTGGTTGCACCGTCCACAGGTACCGTGAAGCGCCCTGTATCAGGACGGCGTTTGCGCCAGGCGTTGCAGTTCGAGCAGTGCATTGCCGTATTCGGTATACATGACCATGCCGGTGGAAACCGTCTTTTCAAAGAATTCCCTGGCTTTGATGCGGTCCTGCTGCAACAGATAGTATTGGCCTATATTAAAATAGGCTTCGCACAGGGATAGCAGGCGCTCATCGCCTGTCATTGTTTCGGCCGCCGCCAGTACTTGTTCCGGCGTCGAAATGCCGGTGAACAAACCGTAGAGGGGACGCGGCCAGGCGCCGCTGGCCTCGGCGTTCAATTCCTGCCTGAGCGTGTCCGGCAAGGCGAGTCCTGCAGGTCTCAGCGTCCACAGATACCACAGCCTGGCATACGGCTGCGCCTCGATGTTTGCCGTCGAGACGGCAAGCGGTTCCAGGTCCTCCAGCGCACGCCGGTATTGGCCCATCTGGTAATAAGTCTGGCCACGCTGGTAGGCGACTTCGCCAGCGTCGTAGCCCAGCGTCCGGGCTTGTTCCAGCTGCACGATGGCGGACTGGAATTGTCCGCGCTGGACCTGGATTGATGCCAGCGTCATATGGTAGACAGCCGTCGCGGGTTGCAGCGCTAGCGCCCGCGTCAAGTCGGCCCATGCCAGCTCGACTTGCTGCAGATCCGCATGGGCCGAGCCGCGTAACCAGTACGCCTGGGCCAGTTCCTGCTTGTCTTCCGGCTTGCGCGCGATGGTCGCGCTGTGCTCGGCGATGTCTTTTTCCAGGCTGCTGCGCATGCGCTGGCCCGGGGTATGGGCCGCAGTGCCCGGTTTGTTACTGTTGATCCACATTTCCGGGACACTGAAGGAGCCGCCCATCATCTGGCTGATGTGTTGCAGTTGCGCGAGGAATTTGTCCAGGTCGCGCGCCGGCACCGAATCGCTCAGGAAAGTGAACTCCAGCGCGATGCGCGCCACATTTCCGCGAAATTGCTGGGACTGTTTGTAAGCGAAGAAATCGCCGTCGTAGCGCGTGGTGGTGGGGTCGAGCAAGCCGCTGACATTGTCAGGCAGGTTGATCTGCAAGGTATAGCTCAGCGTCTTGCCGGCGCCCGGCAAGATAAATGGGACGCCGCGTGCGGCTTCATCATTGACACGCGTCGCTTGAATGAAATTCAACGGCATGAATGCGAAGAGCCAGCCTTTGCCCAACGCGGTCGCGGCGTGCTCGATCGTGTAGCGGTCGACTATGGTGATATGCGCACCAGGCCGATAGTCGGCCAGTTCCGCGGCCCCAAGGCGTTGCGCGCCGGGATAGCGGGCCTGGACCAAGGCCAGGTCCAGGGGGGCATAGTCGGCCATGCGTGTCGAGAGCCTCTGCTGTACCTTATCCGCCGCCATGCCGTCGTAGCTGGTGCGCTTTTCAAACAGTACCGGCTGGTCGAATGCCCTGACGCTCATGATTTCCTTCAATTCATACGCGGCGGGTGGTTTTTGCGCGGCGGCAGGCAGGCTGAATGCCAGGCATAAGCTGGCCAGTACGCTCAAGAAGGATCGTTGCATGAGTAATTCCTGATAGTGACAAAGATCGTCGACGAGACGCCGCGCTGGCTGCCTATACTGCTCCGGTCGCCACCGGCCGCGCGGGGTCGGCGCACCATTCGCTCCACGAACCCGGATACAGGGCCGCGCCAGGCAAACCCGCCACTTCCAGGGCCAGCAGGTTGTGGCACGCCGTCACGCCGGAGCCGCATTGCAGGATAGTAGATTCAGCCGTGCTGATTAGGCCCGCGAATTCCTGCTCCAGTTCTTTCGCGGATTTGAAGCGGCCGTCCGCCTGCAGGTTATCCTTGAAGAAACGGCTTTTCGCGCCGGGGATATGGCCGCCCACGGGGTCGATGGTTTCGTTTTCACCGCGATAACGGTCGGGGGCGCGTGCGTCGATGACAGTCAACGCCTGTGTTTCCAGGTTGGCGACGACGTCCTGCACGCTGACCGTGCGCGCCAGGCTGGCTTTTTCCGTGAAATTGCCAACAGGGCGCGGTGCCACGGGCGTGACCAAGGGCAAGCCTTGCGCCTGCCAGGCGGCCAGGCCGCCGTCGAGCACGGCCACATTCGGGTGGCCGAGCCAGCGCAGCAGCCACCACAAACGGGCGGCGAACATGCCGCCCTGGCCATCGTACGCCACCACTTGCGTGTCGTCGTCGATGCCCCAGCCGCGCAGGGTGGCCAGCAGGGCGTTGCGGTCCGGCAAGGGATGCCGTCCCGTGAATGCCGGGCCACGCGCCGTCTTGGGGCCGGACAGGGCCGTGTCGATATCGGCGAATTGCGCATTCTGGATGTGGCCGGCGGCAAACGCGTCGCTGCCCGCCGTCGGGTTGAGCAAGTCGTGGCGGCAATCGAGGATGACCCAGTCGCTGTCATTCAGGTGGCTGGCCAGTTCGCTGGCCTGGATCAAGGTGGTGTACATCAGGAACGCTCCTTTACACTTCGCTGGCGATGGGATCCGTGCGCGCGATGGCCGCGCCACGGGCCGTGTTGCGGGTATTGTAATAGGTGGCGGCAATGCCCGAGGCGAGAATGATGCCGATGCCGGTCCAGCCGTGCCAGTCGAACAGGTCGCCAAAGATCACCACGCCCCAGAAGCTGGAAAAGACGATGCCTGTGTATTGCAAATTAGCAACAACGAGGGTCTTGCCCAGGCGGTAGGCGCGCGTCATGGCCATCTGCGCCATGGTGGCGCACAGGCCGATGGCGGCCAGCAAGCCGATGCCGTAGGCGCTCGTGTGCGCATGCCAGACGACGGGGCCGCCGCCGGCGCTGGCCACGTGGCCGATCACGCCGGCCAGGAAATTGACGACCGAGAAATAGAACACGACCCGGTATTCGGGTTCGCCCAGCAAGCCCAGCTTGCGCACCTGCAAGTAGGCGAGGGCGGACAGCATGCCGGAAATCAAGGCCGTGATGGCGCCGCTCAGCTGGTCCGTCTCGAACACGGGTTGCAGCAGCAACGTCACGCCGACAAAGCTCATGGCAATGGCCGCCACCAGCGGCCACTCGACCTGTTGCATGCCTTTCCACCAGCCGCTCGCGAGTAAAATCACGGCGATCCAGATGGGCGCCATGTAATTGAGGGTCATGGCCGTGGCCAGCGGCAGGATGGCGATCGCATAAAACCACAGCCATAGGGCGATCACGCCCACCACGCCGCGCCACAGATGCTGGCCCGGCATCGTCGTTTTAAAACTGCCGCCCTGGTACAGAATCGTGCAGCTCATGACGAGCATGCCGATGATGCCGCGGTACATGACGATTTCGGACGTCGAATACAGATCCGACGCCAGTTTCACGCACACGCCCATGATGGCGAACATAAAACTGGCAAACAGCATCCATAAAGATTGCATGAGTAAATCCTGACGATGAAAATGAAAAAGGGCCGCGCAATGCGGCCCTTGAGGGAATTACAGTTCGATATTGTTGCGATACCACTCGTGGAAATGCTGCATGCCGTCTTCCATGGGCGATTGGTAAGGGCCCACTTCGTTCACGCCGCGCGCCATCAGGACCTTGCGGCCCGCATCCATGCGCTGGGCGATTTCATCGTCCTCGACGCAGGTTTCCATGTAGGCAGCCCGTTCCGCTTCGACGAAGTCGCGCTCGAACAGCACAATTTCTTCGGGGTAATAGAACTCCACCACATTGCGCGTCTTTTGCGGACCATCGGGCCACAGGGTCGAGACGACCAGCACGTGCGGATACCATTCGACCATGATGTTCGGATACAAGGTCAGCCAGATGGCGCCATACGGCGGCGCTTCTCCGCCACGGAATTGCAGCACCTGCTCCTGCCATTTCTTGTAGGCGGGCGAGCCGGCCTGCTGCAGGCCGCGGTGCACGCCCACCGTTTGCACGCTGTAATCCTTGCCGAACTCCCAGCGCAGGTCGTCGCAGCTGACGAAGCTGCCCAGGCCCGGGTGGAACGGTTCCACGTGATAATCCTCGAGGTAGACTTCGATGAAGGTCTTCCAGTTGTAGTCGCACTCGTGGATTTCCACGTGGTCGAACATATAGCCGGAAAAATCGAGGTCTTTCGAGACGGACAAATCTTTCAATTTTTCCATCACGTTGTAGCCGTTTTGCTCGAACAGCAAGCCATTCCAGCTTTGCAGCGGCGTTTTCGACAGGTTCAGGCACGGTGTCTCGGGGAAATGCGGCGCGCCGATCAATTCACCCTTGAGGTCGTAGGTCCAGCGGTGCAGCGGGCAGACGATGTTATTTGCATTGCCGCGGCCATTGAACATCAGCGCCTGCCGGTGGCGGCACACGTTGGACAGCACTTCGATGCCATTGGCGTTGCGCACGAGCATGCGCCCTTCGTTCTCAGACGCCAGGGTCGCAAAATCGCCGGTTTCCGGCACCATCAGCTCGTGCCCGACATAGCGCGGGCCGGCTTGGAACAATTGCTGCATTTCACGCTGCAACAGCGTTTCGTCAAAATAGACGTGGACCGGAAGTTGCGCGTTTGAACGCGCCAGCTTGGCGTGAGTAGCCAGATCGGACATCCCAACCCCCCATAAATGTACAACGGTCAGCAGTGCCCCAGGCCATTCCCTGGGCAACCGCTACAGAGAGAAAGAATCCGCAAAGACCTGAATTCAAATTTGTTGAAACGGTATTTCGGACAGAACCGGCGATTATAGCGCGGATCGGCCTCGACATTATCAAACCCGCCCGGTAAATAGCCTATTAATGAGAAACATTGTCATTTGGCGCGCAATTTCCGGCAGACAGGGGCGATTCGGCTAAAATCCACTGACAAGCTGGCAACGCTATTGACTTTGAGCGCGCCGATTGCGCTTTAGTTTTCACTTAATAGTGTGGTTTGTTCTAAAATAACGCTTCTATGCTGGCCGGGAGTCCCCGGCGTCTCCCTACAAGCCCCTCGTGCCACGAAGAGATCTGAGTCTATGTCGAAGAAATTAACTGCCGCTGCCGCAGCGCCGGCCTCGTTTGAAGAGGCGATGGCGGAACTGGCGCAGCTGGTAACGCAAATGGAAGCGGGCCAGTTGCCGCTGGAAGCATCGGTCGCGGCGTACCAGCGCGGCTCGGAACTGGTCAAGTATTGCGCTACCCAGCTCGACAGTGTCGAAGCGCAGGTGAAAGTATTGGAAGGCGACATGTTGAAACCGTTCGTCGATGCCGGCGAGGCCGCTCAATGATGGCCAGTATGCAACAAGACAGCGTCACGTTCGGCGACTGGATGCAAGCAACCCAGTCCGGCGTGGAAGGCCGGCTCGACCAGTTCCTGCCGGCGGCGGACGCCGTGCCGCACAAGCTGCACGCGGCCATGCGCTACGCGCTGCTGGGCGGCGGCAAGCGCGTGCGCCCGCTGCTGGTGATGGCGGCCGGCGAACTGTTTGACGCCGATCAAGACACCCTCGCGCGCGCCGCTTGCGCGCTGGAAATGATTCACGTGTATTCGCTCGTGCACGACGACATGCCGTGCATGGATGACGATGCCTTGCGCCGTGGCAAGCCCACCGTGCACATCGCCTACGATGAAGCGACGGCCCTGCTGGTGGGCGACGCGCTGCAATCGCAGGCCTTCATGCTGCTGGCCGACGGCGCGGCCATTCCGCCCGCGCGGCAAATGGCCATGATCAAGCTGCTGGCGCACGCGTCCGGTTCCTTTGGTATGTGCGGCGGCCAGGCAATCGACCTCGACAGCGTCGGCCTGGCCTTGACCTTGCCGCAGCTGGAACAGATGCATCAACTCAAAACGGGTGCCTTGCTGCGCGCGGCCGTGATCCTGGGCGCGCTGGCGGGCAAGGAGCTGACGCCGGACGAGATGACGGCGCTGAACGCCTATGCGCGCGCCGTCGGCCTGGCGTTCCAGGTGGTCGACGACGTGCTCGACGCGACGGCCGATTCGGCCACCCTGGGCAAGACGGCGGGCAAGGATGCGGCCGCCAACAAGCCCACTTACGTATCGATACTGGGGCTGGAACCATCGCGAGCCCTGGCAGAACAATTGCGGTGCGACGCCCATGCGGCGCTGGCGCCATTCGGGGACAAGGCACGCCGTCTGCGCGAGCTGGCGGACCTGGTCGTGCAGCGGAAGGCATAAATGAAACTGTTAGAAACCATCAATGAACCAGCGCAAGTGCGCAAGCTGGCCCGCTCGCAACTGGTGCCGCTGGCGCAGGAATTGCGCAGCTTCCTGCTCGATTCCGTTTCCAAGACGGGCGGCCATCTGTCGTCCAACCTGGGCACGGTCGAGCTGACCGTTGCGCTGCATTACGTGTTCAACACGCCGCACGACCGCATCGTCTGGGACGTGGGCCACCAGACCTATTCGCACAAGATTTTGACGGGCCGGCGCGAACGCATGCACACGCTGCGCCAGAAGGACGGCATTTCCGGCTTCCCGAAACGCGACGAGAGCGAATACGACACGTTTGGCACGGCGCACTCGTCGACGTCGATCTCGGCCGCGCTGGGCATGGCGCAGGCCGCCAAGATCAAGGGCGATCCGCTGCATGCGATCGCCGTGATCGGCGACGGCTCGATGACGGCCGGCATGGCGTTCGAGGCGATGAACAATGCGGGCGTGCAGGAAGACGTCAACCTGCTGGTGATCCTGAACGACAACGACATGTCGATCTCGCCGCCCGTGGGCGCGCTGAACCGCCACCTGGCGCGCCTGATGTCGGGCCAGTTCTATGCGGCGGCGAAAAATGTCGGCAAATCCGTCTTGCCCGGCCCCGTGCTGGAACTGGCGAAGCGCTTCGAAGAGCACGCCAAGGGCATGGTCGTGCCGGCCACCATGTTCGAGGAATTCGGTTTCAATTATATCGGCCCCATCGACGGCCACGACCTCGATTCGCTGATTCCGACCTTGCAAAATATCAAGCAATTGAAGGGTCCGCAATTCCTGCACGTGGTGACCAAGAAGGGGCAAGGCTACAAGCTGGCCGAGGCGGAACCGATCCTGTACCACGGCACGCCGAAGTTCAATCCGGCCGAGGGCATCAAGCCGGCCACGGCGCCGGGCAAGATGACGTACACGGAAGTGTTCGGCAACTGGCTGTGCGACATGGCGGCCCACGACAAGCGCCTGGTGGGCATCACGCCGGCCATGCGCGAAGGCTCGGGCATGGTCAAGTTCGAACAGCAATTTCCGACCCGCTACTTTGACGTCGGTATTGCCGAACAGCATTCCGTGACGTTCGGCGCGGGCCTGGCCTGCGAAGGACTCAAACCCGTCGTGGCCATCTATTCGACCTTCCTGCAACGCGCCTACGACCAGCTGATCCACGACGTGGCCCTGCAAAACCTGGACGTGACGTTCGCGCTGGACCGCGCCGGCCTGGTGGGCGCCGATGGCGCCACGCACGCGGGCAACTACGACATGGCGTTTTTGCGCTGCATCCCGAACATGGTCGTCATGGCCGCGTCGGACGAAAACGAATGCCGCCAGATGCTGACGACGGGTTACCACTACCCGGGCCCGGCCGCCATCCGCTATCCGCGCGGCGCCGGTGCCGGCGTGGCCATCGTGCCGGAACTGAGCAGCATCGAGATCGGCAAGGGCGAGATCAAGCGCCAGGGCAAGCGCATCGCCATCCTGGCCTTTGGCTCGATGGTGGCGCCGAGCGTGGCGGCGGGCGAGAAGCTCGACGCGACGGTGGCCAACATGCGTTTCGTCAAGCCGCTCGACGTGGCACTGGTGAAACAGCTTGCCGCTGAACACGATTATCTGGTGACGGTGGAAGAGGGCTGCATCATGGGTGGCGCCGGTTCGGCCGTGGCCGAAGCCCTGGCGGCCGAGGGCATCGTCAAACCTATCCTGATGCTGGGCTTGCCCGACACCTTCATCGACCATGGCGACCCCGTGCAGCTGCTGAAAAGCGTGGGCCTGGACGCCAGCGGCATCGCGGCGTCGATCGAGCAGCGTTTTGGCGGCTCCCAGCCGCGCCTGGCTGTCGTCAGCTAAGATTGCTTGTACGCATGAAAGCGGCACTGCGGTGCCGTTTTTTTTTGGGCCGGCAGGGATTTTACGTTGCACTGCAACATTTTTCGTCCGAGAATGCTACGATGACGCTTTGATACCCCTTTCAAAGCCGATCTTGCATTTCAGGAAACTCCACCGCCGTTCGCGCATGCTGGCAAGCCGCTGGCTGACGGGCGTGCACGCCTATACCGACACCCTGGCGCAGCGCCGTCCCCTGTGGATGGTCAGCCTGGCCATCGACGAAACGAACCTGTCCGAGGGCTTGCGGGCCGCCTGCGCCTCCAGCGCCATGCTGCTCTTGGGCTTGCTGTTCGACCATCCCGATTTTTCCTGGGCCGCCATCGGCGCTTTCTGGACGTGCCTGGCCGACGCGGCCGGCACGCGGCGCATGCGTTTCGTCTCGATGGTGGGCTTCGGCTTGCTGTCGACGGTGGCCGGCGGCCTGACGGCGCTGGCGGCCGGGCATGGCGTGGCGACGGCGGCCGTCGCCGTGTTGCTGTTTTCCTGGGCCGGCGCGCTGGCGCGCATCTGGGGCGCGGCCACGGCGCAGGTGGCCATCCTGGCGGCCACGGCCTGCGTGGTGATGGTCACGCACCCATTGGCATCGATGACGCAGACGGCGCCTTTCCTGGGGCTGTACATGTTCGGCTGCCTGTTTGCCACCGTGCTCAGTTTTACGGTGTGGCGCATCCACCCGTTCGGCCCAAGCCGGCGCGCCATCCGCGCCGCGTATTCGCGCCTGGCCGGCATCGCGCGCGACAATGCGCGCTTCCTGGAACAGGGCCCGGCGTTGCCGGACGCGGCCGCGCATGGGGCCAGCTACCGTTCGCAGGCGCGCGCCGCGCTGGAAGCGGCGCGCGTGGCGCTGGCCGCCGTGCCGCCCGCGCGCGCGGGCCGCAGCGCTCTGTACGACAACCTGCTGCTGGCGCTCAGCGACGCCGAGCGCATCTTCGCCTATCTGATCGCCGTCACCCATACGTGCGAGCGCGAGCAGCAGCGGCTGCGCCAGGACCCGCGCGCGCGGCGCAGCCTGGAAGTGATGGCCGTGCTGCTGCGCCGCCTGGGGCAAGCCGTGCAGCGCCAGCCGGAAGCGCCGCCCCTGGAATTGCAGCGCCGCCTGGCAGGCTGCGGACGGCGCCTGGAAGCGGCGCTGGGCGCCTTGCTGCCGCTGCGCCTGAATGTCGACTTCATGGAACTGGGCTTGCCGCGCGCGGCGCAGCTGCCGTGGCGCGAAGCGGCTTTCCTGGCGCTGGGACAGGCGTGGCAAACGGCGAAGGTCAACGCCACGCCGCAGTCGCTGAGCTGGCGCCATGCGGCGCGCGTGTCGCTGGCGACGACGGCCGGCTTTTTGCTGGTCGAGGCGCTGCATATTCCGTTCGGCTACTGGGCCACGATGGCGACCTTGTTGATATTGCAGCCCTCCGTGTCGACCACCTGGCCGCGCGGCATCGAACGCGTGGCGGGCAGCGTGCTGGGCGCCGTGCTGGCCGTGCTGATCGGCCTGGCCGTGCACACCCCGCTGGCGATTTCGCTGGTGGTGTTTCCCCTGATCGTCGCCACCATGGCTCTGCGCCGCGTCAGCTACAGCCTGCACGTGCTGTTCATGACGCCCGCCTTCGTGCTGGTGGCCGACTATGCGGCGCCGGCCAGCGAGATGGTGTATGCGGCCAGCCGCCTGGGCAACAATGTGCTCGGCTGCGTGCTGGCCCTGCTGGCCACGTTCTTCCTGTGGCCGGACCGCGAGGCGGACGACCTGGACCAGCGCCTGGCGAAGGCAGTGTCGGCCAACCTGAAATACCTGCTGGCCGTGCTGGCGGCGGGCGGTAAATGGGACAGCGCCATCGCGCGCCTGCGCCGCGAGGCGGGTCTGGCCAGCAATAATGCGGAACAGGTCTTGCAGCGCCTGCGCATCGAGCGCCGCCTGGACCGCAGCAGCGGCGTGGGCCTGGCGGCGCTGCGCACCTTGCCGCTGCTGCGCCGCGTGGCGGGCAGCACGGCGCGCATCAGCCTGAGCCCCCAGGCCGAGCCGGCGCCGCCCGAATTGCAACGCTGGATCGCCGAGGTCAGCGGGGAAATCGATGCGCTGCTGCGCGGTGACGCCGATGCTGGCGCGCCTGGCCCTTGCGTTGCCGAGGGCTTGACTGCTCTGCAAGCCGATGCGGTGGCCCAGGTGCAGCTGCTGCGCGGCTTGCTGCGCGAGCATGTGCAGGCGCAGGGAAGTCCTGGAAAATTGACGCAGGTCACAGAATAGGGTCTGCCGTACGCGTTCACGCGGTGCCTGTCATTGCTCATGGTTATCATTTGTCGATACCAATATTGATGTAGAGCAAGGCAGAGTCATGAAAGATGGGTGGATGAAACAAAATGCGGCGCTGGCCGTGCTGGCCACGGCAGCCGGGCTGCTGATCAGCCAGAGTGCCGCGGCGCGCGAGGCATCGTCGTCGGCGGAGTGCGCCACGCCCGATGGCTGGGACCGGGCCTGCTTGCGCCAGGTTTATGCCCGGCCCATCGCCGGCTGGCCCCGTCCGCACGTGCCTGCCGGCGTGACGGTGGCGGAGATGGCGCCCGTCTCGGCCATCCCCGTGGCCCCCGTCGCGCCGGCCGTCGCGGCGCTGGGACAGCGCCTGTTCAATGACCCGCGCCTGTCGCGCTCGAACGCCGTGGCCTGCATCAGCTGCCACAGTCCCGCGCACAGCTTTGCCGACAATAAGCGTGTTTCCGTGGGGCATGATGGACGGCTGGGCCAGCGCAATACGCCGGGCTTGCTGGGCGTGGCGCAGATCACGCCCCTGTTCTGGGATGGCCGCGCCAGCACCCTGGAAGAGCAGGCGCTGGGGCCCTTGCAGCATCCCGATGAAATGGCCATGGATGCAGCGGCGTTGCCGGCCAAGCTGGCCGCGCAGGGCGATTACGCGGTGCAGTTCGATGCAGCCTTCGGCAAGGGCGCCGGCGTGACCCTGGCGCGCATATTGACGGCGCTGGCCGATTACCAGCGTACCTTGCTGCCGCCCGTCACGCGTTTCGACACCTTCCTGGAAGGCCGGCGCACGGCCCTGAACGACCGCGAACTGCTGGGTCTGCACCTGTTCCGCACCAAGGCGCGCTGCATGACCTGCCACAGCGGCGCCTTGCTGACGGACCAGCAATTCCACAACCTGGGGCTGAGCAATTACGGCAGCCGCAAGTATGAAGACCTGGGGCGCTACCTGGCGACGGGCAAGAATGAGGACGTGGGCAAGTTCCGCACGCCAGGCCTGCGCGGCGTGGCGCAATCGGGGCCGTGGATGCACAATGGCGCGTTTGCGCAGATGGTGGGCATGCTGAACATGTACAACGCGGGCATGTCGCGCCCCGCGCCGCACGACGCGCAGCAGGCGGCCGATCCGAAGTTTCCCGTCACCTCGCCCCTGCTGCAGCCATTGCAGCTGACGTCCGATGAAATCATCGCGCTGAAGACTTTTCTCGAAGTGTTGTAGCCGCTCGGCCGGCTGCGCCCGCAACCGGCCTTTTCCTGCTTGCGGCGCCGATATTGTATAGACGTTTGGCGCCTGCCAATCTCTCCAAATTCCACATTGCATGGGCTTTGCCGATATATTTTCCAAACTGGAAATTTATCGAAAGGAAACGTTGACTCTAAAATAAGTGCGGTCTATATTCGATTTTGCAGGATGTAAATTCGATAAAGTAATAAGCATCGTACTGCAGGTGGCATTTCTTTTTCCAAGTCAATCGAAAGGTCGAAAATGTTTAAAAAGATCGCTGTTTTTCTGTTTGCCGTTGGTGTCGCCACCTCCTATTCGGCCGGTGCCGCGCAGAATTGCTCCCGCCAGTGCATCAATGTCGCCAATGAATGCATGGATACCGGGCAGTCTTTCGAGACATGCAAGGCGCTGCAGAAAGCATGCTATTTGGAGTGCCAATCGGGCCAATAAGTGCCTGCGCAGAGGCGGCCGTCCGGTGCTCCATTTGCCGCGGCCTGCCATGTGATTATGTGGAGTAGAAATTTCCTATCATGCAAAAGAAAATTAAAACCATCGCCATGTATGGCTTGATCCTGGCCGCCGGCCTGGGCAGCGGTTATGGCCTGTCCTTGCTGCCCGGCTTGCTCAAGTCGAATTACACGGAGGGCAATTACGCCGCGTATTTCCCGAATGCCCAGGCGAAAGTGGTGCTGTACGGCACGGACTGGTGCGGCTATTGCGCCAAGACGCGCGCGTATTTCAAGGAAAACAAGATCGAATTCGTCGATCTCGATATCGAGAAATCACCGGCAGCGAAAAAAGCCCATGAAGAACTCGGCGGCGGCGGCGTGCCCGTGGTGTTGATCGGCAACCGCAAGATCCAGGGTTTCAATGCGGGTGCGCTGGAAGCGGCACTGAAGAAAATCTGACGTTTTAACTTTTTAAATTGAAAAGGCTGAGCATGTTCAAAAAGATTGCCGCTTTCCTGTTCGCAGCCGGCGCCGCCCTGTCCTTCAGTGTCCAGGCTGGCGGCCCTGACTGCACTTTTGTCTGCGAACGCAACCTGCTCGATTGCGTGGAATTCGGCCAGCCAGCCTGCATGGAAAATTATCAGGCTTGCCAGAAGGAATGCCTGCGCCCGCCGCGTCATTGACGCGCGGATGCAATACCCGCTTGTGGATGGCGCGTAAGGGACGGCGTGCCATGGATGTTGCTCATCGTCTGTCAATTCAACAGGAGTGCTTATGTTCAAAAAACTGGGTTTCTTTTTGTTTGCCATGGGCCTCAGCGCCTCGTATGCGATCGCCGGCGGTGGCGAGCCGGAATGCTATACGCAGTGCGACGAGGATCTGGTGCAGTGCATGACGGACCATCCGAGGGCGCCGGGCGCCTGCAGCAAGATTCACCAGATGTGCAATAAAAGCTGCGATCCGATCTTGCCGTAAATAAATGACTGTGCCGGCCAGCCACCATGTTGGCCAGGCCGGCAGTGGCGGTTTTATCCTCGCGTGCGGTCATGCCGCCACAGCACGTCGCTGCCGCCGGCAAAGCGGTTCAGCACGCGCGACAGCACGAACAGCAGGTCCGACAGGCGGTTCACGTACTGGCGCGGATGTTCGTGCAGGGGTTCCGCATTCGCCAGCGCGACGATGCTGCGCTCGGCGCGCCGGCACACGGTGCGGCACACATGCGCCAGCGAGGCGGCGCGCGAGCCGGCCGGCAGGATGAATTCACTCAAGGCCGGCAAGTCCGCATTGTATTTCGCCAGCAAATCGTCGAGGCGCAGCACGTGCTCTTCCTTGATCAGCTGATAGCCGGGGATGCAGATTTCTCCGCCCAGGTCGAACAAATCGTGCTGGATGGCCACCAGCTCCTCGCGCAAGGCGTCGGGCATGGCTTCGCACAGCAGCAAGCCGATATTGGAATTGAGTTCATCCACGTCGCCCATGGCGTGGATGCGCGCGCTGTCCTTGCTGGTGCGGCTGCCGTCGCCCAGGCCGGTGCTACCATTGTCGCCCGTGCGCGTGGCGATTTTCGAAAGTCGGTTGCCCATGATGCTGATCCTGTCAAAGAAGAATGGGGGCAGCATACGACACTGCGCGCCGCCTGGCCGCGGATTTGCCCGCAAATCGGACAAAAAATGCGCTGTGCGCCACTTTTGTGCTTACAATCGTTGCACGCCCATGCCCATTTGCCTCCCATCTTATGCTCAATGCTGCCCCTGAATCCGGATTGACCGCCGCGCGCCAGCAAGCCGTCGTCGCGGCCCTGCTGGCCGTGCTGCCGGCCCGCTGCGTGCTGTCCGACGCGGAAGATACGCGCCCGTATGAATGCGACGGCCTGGCCGCCTACCGCCAGCTGCCGATGGTGGTCACCTTGCCCGATACGGAAGAACAGGTCATCGCCATCCTCGGCGTCTGCCGCGAGTTGAACGTGCCGATCGTGCCGCGCGGCGCCGGCACGGGCCTGTCGGGCGGCGCCTTGCCCATCGCCGACGGCGTGGTGCTGTCGACGGCGCGCCTGAACCGCATCGTGCGCCTCGACGCGTATGCGCGCATCGCCGTGGTGCAGCCGGGCGTGCGCAACCTGGCCATTTCCGAAGCGGCGGCTCCCCACGCGCTGTATTACGCGCCCGACCCGTCCTCGCAGATCGCCTGCAGCATCGGCGGCAACGTGGCGGAAAACTCGGGCGGCGTGCATTGCCTCAAATATGGTTTGACCGTGCACAATGTGCTGCGCGTGCGCGTTGTTACCATTGACGGTGACGTGCTGGAACTGGGCGGCGAGTGCCTCGATTCGCCCGGCCTCGATCTGCTGGCCGTCTTCATCGGCTCCGAAGGCATGCTGGGCATCGTCACGGAAGTGACGGTCAAGCTGGTGCCGAAACCGGCGACGGCGCGGGTCATCATGGCGTCGTTCGGCGACGTCGTCACGGGCGGCAATGCGGTGGCCAACGTGATCGCCGCCGGCATCATCCCGGCGGGACTGGAAATGATGGACCAGACGTCCTCGCGCATGGTCGAACCGTTCGTCAAGGCCGGCTACGACACGGACGCGGCGGCCATCTTGCTGTGCGAGGCCGATGGCACGCACGAGGAAGTGGAAGAGGAAATCGCCCGCATGACGGCCGTGCTGGAAGGGGCGGGCGCCAGCGCCATTGCCGTTTCGCAGTCGGAAGCGGAGCGCATGAAGTTCTGGTCGGGCCGCAAGAACGCGTTTCCCGCCGCGGGGCGCATCTCGCCCGACTACTACTGCATGGACGGGACCATCCCGCGCAAGCGGCTGGCGGAAGTCCTGACGGGCATCGCCGGCATGGAAACGACGCATGGCTTGCGCTGCGCCAACGTGTTCCACGCGGGCGACGGCAATTTGCACCCCTTGATCCTGTTCGATGCCAACCAGCCCGGCGAATTCGAGCGCGCCGAAGCGTTTGGCGCGGACATCCTGGCCCTGTGCGTGGCCGTGGGCGGCACCATCACGGGCGAGCATGGCGTGGGCATGGAAAAGATCAATTCCATGTGCGTGCAGTTTACGCGCGCCGAACTCGATGCCTTCTTTGCCGTCAAGCGCGCCTTCGACCCCCATACCTTGCTGAACCCGGACAAGGCGATTCCCACCTTGAACCGCTGTGCCGAATTCGGCAAGATGCACGTGACGGCGGGGCGCCTGCCGTTCGCCAACCTGCCCCGTTTTTAACCGCCGGAGACTCCTTTGCAAGCAATCGTGGAACAATTCAGGCAGCAGATCCTGGCGGCCGGCGCGGCGGGCAAGCCCTTGCGCCTGCGCGGCGGCGGCACGAAAGACTGGTATGGCCAGCAGCTCGAAGGCGAGGTGCTCGATACGAGCGCGTATGCGGGCATCATCGACTATGAACCGACGGAGCTGGTGATCACGGCCCGCTGCGGCACGCCGCTTGCCGATATCGAGGCGGCGCTGGCCGCGCGCAACCAGATGCTGGCTTTCGAGCCGCCCCATTTCGGCCCCGGTGCCACGCTGGGCGGCGTCGTCGCCAGCGCCCTGTCCGGCCCGCGCCGGGCCAGCGCGGGCGCCTTGCGCGACTTCGTGCTGGGCGCCGTGCTGATGGATGGCCACGGCGAACGCCTGGCCTTTGGCGGGCAGGTGATGAAGAACGTGGCCGGCTACGATGTCTCGCGCCTGCTGGCGGGGTCCCTGGGCACCCTGGGCCTGATCCTGGAAGTGTCGCTGAAGGTGCTGCCCTTGCCGCTGCGCGAAGCGACGTTGCGCGTGGCGTGCGCGGAAATCGCCGCCTTGCGCATGCTCAATGAATGGGCCGGTCAACCGCTGCCGATATCGGGCAGCTGCTGGCACGATGGCGTCTTGAGCGTGCGCCTGTCCGGCGCCGAGGCGGCCGTCTCGGCGGCGCTGCACGCGCTGGGCGGCGAGCTGCTGGCGCCCGAAGACGCGGCGGCCTTCTGGCTGTCCGTGCGCGAGCAGACGCACGCCTTCTTTGCGGGCGCGGGCAGCCTGTGGCGGCTGTCGCTGCCGCCGCACGCCAGCGCCGTGATCGTCAAGGGGCGCCAGCTGATCGAGTGGGGCGGGGCGCAGCGCTGGCTCAAGCTCGACGCCGACGCCGATGCGGCCGGGGCACAGGACATCCGCCAGGCGGTGGCTGCCGCTGGCGGCCACGCCACCCTGTTCCGCGGCGGCGACAAGGCCGTGGGCGTGTTCCACCCGCTGGCGCCGGCCATCGCCACCATCCACCAGCGCCTGCGGCAGGCTTTCGACCCGGCCGGCATCTTCAACCCGCACAGAATGACTTGAGCGCATGCAAACCAATCTCGCCGATTTCATCAAGAATACGCCGGCAGGCGACGAAGCCGAAGCCATCCTGCGCGCCTGCGTGCATTGCGGCTTTTGCACGGCCACCTGTCCCACCTACCAGCTGCTGGGCGACGAACTCGATGGCCCGCGCGGACGCATCTACCTGATCAAGCAGGTATTGGAGGGCGCGCCCGTCACGGCCAAGACGCAGACGCACCTGGACCGCTGTCTGACCTGCCGCAACTGCGAATCGACCTGTCCCTCGGGCGTGCAGTACGGGCGCCTGGTCGACATCGGCCGCAACGTCGTCGAGCAGCGCGTGCAGCGCCCCCTGCGCGAACGCGCGCTGCGCTTCGCCCTGAAGGAAGCCTTGCCGCGCCGCTGGCTGTTTACGCCCGTGTACAAGGCGGGGCAGGCGCTGCGGCCGCTGCTGTCGAAAGGCTTGCAGGATAAATTGCGCCCGGGCGCCGCCGCCGGCGCATGGCCGGCGCGCGAGCATGCGCGCAGCATGCTGCTGCTCGATGGCTGCGTGCAGCCGGCCATGTCGCCGAACATCAACGCGGCCACGGCGCGCGTGCTCGACGCACTGGGGGTGCAGCTGATCGTCGCGCCGAAGGCGGGCTGCTGCGGCGCGCTGCGCCATCACCTGAACGACCAGGAAGCGGCGCTGGACGACATGCGCCGCAATATCGACGCCTGGTGGCCGTACGTCGACAGCGCCGAAGCCATCGTCATGACGGCGTCCGGCTGCGGCGCCACGGTGAAGGAATACGGCCATCTGCTGGCGCACGATGCGCAGTATGCGCAGAAGGCGCGGCGCATCGCGGAACTGACGCGCGATTTGTCCGAGATCATGCCGGCGTTTGAAAACGAGCTGGTGGCGCTGCTGCAAGGACGCATCGGCAAACGGGTGGCGTATCACCCGCCCTGCACCTTGCAGCATGGCCAGCAGGTGCGTGGCAAGGTGGAGCAGGTGCTGCGCGCCGTCGGCGTCGACGTGCGCCTGTGCGCGGACAGCCATCTGTGCTGCGGTTCGGCAGGCACGTATTCGATCCTGCAGCCGGCCCTGTCGCAGCAGCTGCGCGACAACAAGGTGGCCAACCTGGAAGCGTGCGAGCCGGAGATGATCGTGTCGGCCAATATCGGCTGCCTCACGCATCTGCAGTCGGGCACGCAGACGCCCGTGCGGCACTGGATCGAGTTGATCGACTCGGCCCTGACGTCTAAATAGGTACCTCGCTGAACTGCGCGATGCGCCATTGCGGCGCAGGGATGAAATTGTTCGCCCACTCCAGCACGGCGTCGGCCGGCATGGGGCGGGCGATGCCGTAGCCTTGCGCCAGGTCGCAGCCCAGCTGGATCAGGCGCGCGCCATGCTCGACGCTTTCCACGCCTTCGGCGATCACCGTCAGGCTGAAGGAACGGGCCAGGCCGATGACGGCGCGCACCAGGTGCAGGTCGTCGCGGTCGTTGAGCATATTGCGCACGAAGCTCTGGTCGATCTTGACGATATTCGCCGGCAGGCGTTTCAGGTAGGACATCGACGAGTAGCCGGTGCCGAAATCGTCGAGCGCGAAGGTGATGCCCAGCGCCTGGCAGGCGCGGATGATGCGGCGCACGTCCTCGATGTCGTGCAGGGCCGACGATTCGAGGATTTCCAGTTCCAGCATGCTGGCGCGCACGCCGGGAAATTCGCCGAGGATGGTTTCCAGGCGCGAGACGAAGTCCGGTTGCTGGAAGTGGCGCGCCGCGATGTTCACGCTGACCACCCAGTGCTTGCCGCAAGCCACCCACCGCTGCATCTGCCATAGCGCCTGGCGCAGCACCCATTCGCCGATATCGATGATCAGATCCGTCTGCTCCACCAGCGGCAGGAATTGCGCGGGCGCCAGCACGCCGCGGCGCGGATGCTGCCAGCGCAGCAGCGCTTCCATGCCCACCACCGTGCCGGCGCGCATGTTCACCTTGGGCTGGTAGTACAGCCGCAGTTCGCCGCTGATCAGGGCCTGGCGCACTTCCGTGCGCTGGTTGTGGTGGGTGCGCACTTCCTCGTCGAGATTGGTGTCGAAGAAGTGGTACTGGTTGCGCCCCGTCAATTTCGCCTGGTAGACGGCGTGGTCGGCGTGGCGCAGCAGGCTTTCCGTATTCAGGTCCTTGCCCGCGTAGACGGCGATGCCGGCGCTGGCCGTCATGTGCAGCGCCTGCTGGTCGCACTGGTAGGGACGGCCCAGCTCGGCCATCAGCTGCGTGACGTTCTGTTCGATGCTGGCGATGCTGGCCTGGCCGCACAGCAGCAGGACGAATTCGTCGCCGCCCAGGCGCGCCACGTAATGGACCTGGCCCGTAAAGCCGTGCAGGCGGCCCGCAACCTGCTTGAGGATTTCATCGCCCGCCTCGGCGCCGTAGCGGTCGTTGATGGCCTGGAAGTGGTCGAGGTCGAACAGGCAGACGGCCAGCAGGCGCTGGCGTTCGCGCGCGAGGAACAGTTCCTGTTCGAAGCGGGCGGCCAGCGCGGCACGGTTGGGCAGGCCCGTCAGCACATCATTGTAGTTTTGCCACGACAGCTTTTGCAGCGCCTGCTGCATGTGCACGGTTTCGTTCAACTGTTCGCCCAGCTGGCGCTGGCTGGTCTTGAGCGAGGTCAACAGTTCTTCGATATCGCCGGCCATGCCGTTGAACGACTGCGACACGGCTTGCGCCTCGGGCGTGGCGCCGGCCGCCAGGCGCACGCCGAAGTTGCCGTCGCGGAAGCGGTCGGTCGCTTGCACGAAGCGCGCCAGCAGCTTGCGGTGTGCGGCCAGGATCAAGCCCAGCAGCAGGAAGACGAGGACGATATTGATGGTGCTGAGGACGGCCTGCTCGCGCACCCGGAGCCACACCTGCGCCAGGGGCAGGCCGGGCGTGTAGTGCAGGTCGAGGGTGCCGTCGCCGCCGTCCGGCAGCGCCACCGTCAGGCGGCTGCGGATGGCCGTGATGCCGGCCAGGCGCGCGAACCACGCCGGCACCGTCGCCAGTGTGTCGGCCAGCTTGCTGTCGGCCAGCACCTCGATATGTTCGCCAGCCGTGTCCCAGCGGGCGGAAACCAGGCTGCGGTTCAGCGGCAGGGCGCTGCGCAGCACTTGCCGCACGCTGTCGTGCATCGCGTGACCGTCCGCGTGCACGGCCAGCGGCAGCACGCTATTGGCCAGGAACAGGTCGAGTTGCCGGGCGTCGCTCTGGTAGCGCGCATTGGCCAGCGCCGTTTCCGAACCGAGCAGGGCGTGATAGCGGACGGCGGAAACGGCGAGTATCAGGAAGAAAATAGGAATGAAGAGGCGGGAATAACTGCCCATCCGCATCCATGAAGATATTATTTTCCCAAAGACTGGCATCGTTTTTTGATCGATATCTGCGAATAATTATGCAAACATTATCACCGAAATTTGCTATTGGAAACACAATATTGATGTCAAGCATGAAATAAATGCGGATTTATTGATTTTGTATGAGTGTTGTCTTTAATTAAAGCATCGAGTTTCTATTCCTGTAGTAATTGCCGAATGTCGGCCGCCAGGCTGGCCGGTTTGCTGGCCGTCGCATAGCGGCGAAATACGCTGCCATCCTTGCGCACCAAGAATTTGGTGAAATTCCATTTGATCGACTGCGTACCCAATATGCCGGGCGCCGCCTGTTTTAATTGCGCAAACAGGGGGTGCGTATGCGGGCCATTCACGTCGACCTTGGCAAACAGGGGAAAGGTGACGCCGAAGTTCTTTTCGCAAAAGGCTTTGATTTCCCCATTCGAGCCCGGTTCCTGCTGGCGGAATTGATTGCAGGGAAAGCCCAGCACGACCAGGCCCTGCTCGTAGAATGCGCGGTACAGCGCTTCCAGTCCCTCGTATTGGGGCGTGAAGCCGCAGGCGCTGGCCGTATTGACGATCAGCAATACCTTGCCCTTGTAGCGGGCCAGGTCGACGGGCGTGCCGTCCAGTGCCTCGGCGTGGAAATCGTGGATGCTGGTCATGTCAGAGGAGTCCCAGTTTGGTGGCGCCCGTTTGCGGGGCGGGTTCCGGCGCCGTTGCGCCCTTGAGCTTGATCGCCAGGCGCAGGTCGTTGACGGAGTCCGCATTGCGCAGCGCGTCTTCGTAGCTGATGGCGCCCCCTTCATGCAGGTCGAACAGGGCCTGGTCGAAGGTCTGCATGCCATGTTCGCGCGATTTTTTCATCAATTCTTTGATCTCGTGCACCTGGCCCTTGAAGATCAGGTCGCTCATCAGCGGCGAATTGAGCAAGATTTCCAGCGCCGCCTTGCGTCCGCCGCCTTCCTTGTTGGGGATCAAGCGCTGCGAAATCATGCCCTTCAAATTGAGCGACAGATCCATCAGCAGCTGCTGGCGCCGCTCTTCGGGGAAGAAATTGATGATGCGGTCCAGCGCCTGGTTGGCGTTGTTCGCGTGCAAGGTCGCCAGGCACAGATGGCCCGTCTCGGCAAACGCGATGGCGTGGTCCATGGTGTCGCGGTCGCGTATCTCGCCGATCTGGATCACGTCGGGCGCCTGGCGCAGCGTGTTCTTCAGGGCCGTGGCCCAGTCGTCCGTGTCGACGCCCACTTCGCGCTGGGTGACGATGCAGTTGCCGTGCGGATGGATGAATTCCACGGGGTCTTCGATGGTGATGATGTGGCCATGGCTGTGCGCGTTGCGGTGGCCCACCATCGCCGCCAGGGTGGTCGACTTGCCGCAGCCCGTGGCGCCCACCATGATGACGAGGCCCCGCTTGCTCATCACGATGTCTTGCAGGATGGCGGGTAAACCCAGCCCATCCAGCGTGGGGATGGCGGTATTGATCAATCGCAAGACCATGCCTGCCTGGCCCATCTGCACGAAGGCGGACACGCGGAAACGCCCGAGTCCCTCCGGGCTGATGGCGAAATTGGCTTCGCGGCTCGATTCGAACTCGGCCGCCTGGCGTTCGTTCATGACGGCGCGCACGTAGCCGGCCGCCTGCTGCGCGGCCAGCGCGGCGCCCGCCAGCGGCGTCAGCTTGCCGTCGAGCTTGATAGCGGGCGGAAAGCCGGCCGTGATGAACAGGTCCGAGCCGCCCCGTGCGCGCATCTGCGCCAGCAGCGCGTGCATGGCGCCATAGTGTTCGTGCGTCGTCTGCATGGCTTATCCGGGGAAGTTTTCAGGCGATTTGGCGGCCGAACGGGCCGTTTCCGCCGAGATCGTGCCGCGCCGCACCAGGTCGGACAGGCACTGGTCCAGCGTTTGCATGCCCACGTTGCTGCCCGTCTGGATGGCCGAATACATTTGCGCCACTTTCGCTTCGCGGATCAGGTTGCGCACGGCCGGCGTGGCCAGCATGATTTCATGGGCGGCCACGCGGCCCGCGCCGTCCTTGGTTTTGAGCAAGTTTTGCGAAATGACGGCTTGCAAGGATTCGGACAGCATGGCGCGCACCATTTCCTTTTCCTCGGCGGGGAAGACGTCGATGATGCGGTCGATCGATTTCGCCGCCGACGAGGTGTGCAGGGTGCCGAAGACGAGGTGGCCCGTCTCGGCCGCCGTCAGCGCCAGGCGGATGGTTTCCAGGTCGCGCAATTCGCCCACCAGAATGACGTCCGGGTCTTCGCGCAGGGCCGAGCGCAGCGCATTGCTGAACGAATGCGTGTGCGAACCCACTTCGCGCTGGTTGATCAGGCATTTCTTCGGTTCATGCACGAATTCGATCGGGTCTTCGATGGTCAATATATGGTGGTTCAGGCGCTCGTTGACGTGGTTCACCATCGCCGCCAGGGTGGTCGACTTGCCGGAACCCGTCGGACCCGTCACCAGCACGAGTCCCCGCGGGCGCATGGCCAGTTCGCCGAAGATGCGCGGCGCGTTCAGGTCTTCCAGGCTCAGCACTTTTGAGGGAATCGTGCGCAGCACGGCCGAGGCACCGCGTTCCTGGTTGTAGGCGTTGACGCGGAAGCGGGCCAGGCCGGGAATCTCGAACGAGAAATCGCACTCGAGCGCCTCTTCATAGGCCTTGCGCTGGCTGTCGTTCATGATGTCGTAGATCATGCTGTGCACTTCCTTGTGCTCGAGCGGCGCCACGTTGAGGCGGCGCACGTCGCCATTCACCCGTATCATCGGCGGCAGGCCGGAAGACAGGTGCAGGTCGGAAGCCTTGTTGCTGACGGAGAAAGCGAGAAGTTCGGAGATGTCCATTTATAATCCCTGTGCCTGCATTGATGGGCTGGCGCACCGTGCCGCCGCCCCTATACACTAGAAAATGATTATGTCCACAATCGAACAGAACTTGCAAGCCGTGCGCGACAGTATTGCGCAGGCGGCCCTGGAGGCGCAGCGCGCGCCCGGGGACGTGACCCTGCTGGCCGTCTCGAAGACCTTCGGCGCGGACGCCGTGCTGGCAGCCATGCGCGCGGGCCAGATGGCGTTTGGCGAAAACTATCTGCAGGAAGCGCTCGACAAGATCGCTGCCGTCGGGCTTGCGCTGCCGCAAGGCGCACCCGCCTGGCATTTCATCGGTCCCATCCAGAGCAACAAGACGCGCCCCATCGCCGAACATTTCGACTGGGTGCATACGGTGGAGCGGGAAAAGATCGCCGCGCGCCTGTCCGAACAGCGCCCGGCCGGCTTGCCGGACCTGAATATCTGTCTGCAAGTTAATATCAGCGGCGAAGCGAGCAAGAGCGGCGTGACGCCGGCTGACTTGCCGGCGCTGGCGCGCGCCGTCGCGCAGCTGCCGCGCCTGCGTTTGCGCGGCTTGATGGCGATCCCCGAGCCGGAAACGGATGTCACGCTTCAGCGCCTTGCGTTTGCGCAATTGCGTACGCTGTACGAACAATTGCAGGCGGACGGCCTGGCGCTCGATACCTTGTCGATGGGCATGTCGGCCGACTTGCGCGCCGCCGTGCTTGAGGGCGCCACCATCGTGCGCGTGGGCAGCGCCATCTTCGGTTCCCGCCATTACTCCTAACTGATTGATAGAAAGCATAGCCATGACGACAGAATTGAATATCGCATTTGTGGGCGGCGGCAACATGGCCGCGGCCCTGATCGCCGGCCTGGCGGGCAAGCTGACCCTGGGCGGCAATATCCACGTGATCGACCCGCACGCACCCGCGCTGGACAAGCTGCAGGCGCAGTTCGGCGTCACCACGGCAACTTCCGCCGGCGACGCGCTGCGCGGCGTGGACGTGATCGTGCTGGCCGTCAAGCCGCAAAGCATGCGCGACGTGGCGGCGCAATTGCTGCCCTTTCTCGACGGGGAACGGGCGCCCTTGATCCTGTCGATCGCGGCCGGCATCCGCGCCGCCGACCTGTCGCGCTGGCTCGGCGGTTATTCCGCCATCGTGCGCTGCATGCCGAACACGCCGGCCCTGATTGGCATGGGCATCACGGGCATGGTGGCCAGCAGCGGCGTGAGCGACGAACAGAAAAAGACGGCCGACGCCATCCTGCGCGCCGTCGGCCAGACCGTCTGGCTCGATGACGAAGCGAAGATCGATCCCGTGACGGCCGTGTCCGGCAGCGGGCCCGCCTATGTGTTTTACTTTATCGAGGCGATGCAGCAGGCGGCGGCCGAACTGGGCCTGACGCCCGAGCAGGGCACGCAGCTGGCCATTGCCACGTTTACGGGCGCGGCGCAGCTGGCGGCGAACTCCAGCGAACCCGTGTCCCTGCTGCGCGAGCGGGTCACCTCGAAGGGCGGCACGACCTATGCGGCGCTCACCAGCATGGAAGAGAGCGGCGTGAAGGCGGCCATCGTCAAGGGCATCAAGGCGGCCGCGCAGCGCGGGCGCGAGATGGGTGACGAGCTGGGCAAATAATCCGCTCTACATCACTTTCACGGCGCGGCCGATGTAGAGCACCGGCCCCGTCGGCTTGCCTGTCGGCGAGCCCGTCGCCGGCTCCAAGGTGATTTCAAACAATTGCTCCGGCTGCAGCGGCGGCAGTTTGTCCAATGTCAACTTGAGGCTTTGCCCCGGCTTGACGAGGCCCAGCGAGACGGGCGCGCTCCAGTCCTTGCCCTTGGTCCAGAATTGCAGGACTTTCTGCTGCGGCACGGCGGTCGGGCCCAGCGGGATCAGGCTCAGGTCGCGGTCCTTGCCGCCGCGTCCGCCCGCCTGCACGATCCAGCCCGGCGATTTATCCTGCGGCGCCACCAATACGACCAGATAGCCGGGGCCGCTGGGTGCTTGCAATTGCGTAGTGACCAGCACGGCCAGCGCGGCCGTGGCCAGCAAGCCGCCGCCGGCCAGCACTCTCCAGAAGGCCAGGCTGTTCCACCATGCGCGCCAGCCGCCCGCCTGCCGCACGGTGTTCGGCGTGAACAGGCTGGCGCTGATGCGGGGCCACAGCTGGGCGGAGGGCGTTTCGGGCGGCGCCAAAGTCGTCAAGGGCAGCAGACGCCGTTCCCAGGCAGCCACGGCGTCGCGCAAGGCGGCGTCAAGCGGCAAACGCTGTTCCACTTCCGCCCGTTCGGCCAGCGCCAAAGTACCCAGCACGTATTCGCCGGCCAGCCTTTGCCATTCCTCGTCGCTGTTGATCATCCCATGCACTCTCGCAAGGCGGCCAGGCCCCGCTTGACCCAGGCCTTGACGCTGCCCAGCGGCGCTTGCAGGCGCTGCGCGATTTCGCTGTGGGAACAGCCATCGACGTAGGCGTACAGGATGCTGTTGCGTTTGGGTTCGTCCAGGTGGCCCAGGCAATCGTGCAGCTTGCCCATGTTCGCCTGCAGGGCGTAGGCGTCCGAGGTGGCGTCGGCATCGTTGCCTTCGCGTTCATGCAGCAGGGTTTCCACGGTATCCTCGTCGGCCGATACTTCATGGGCGCGGGCGCGCGCCACGTTCAGCGCCTGGTGCCGCACCACCACATAGATCCAGCCCTTGCCGCTGCCGCGCGTGGCGTCGAAGCTGCCGGCGCGGCGCCAAATATTCAGGAAGGCGTCGTGCAGCACGTCTTCGGCCAGCGCCCGCTGGCGCACGATGCGCAGGGCCACGCCCAGCAGGTAGCGTGCTTCCTGCTGGTACAGGCCGTGCAATGCCTGCTGCTCGCCCCTGGCGCAGGCGCGCAGGGCGGCATCGTAATCGTAAGGGGCGGCGTGGGCTGGCAAGGTCGGCGCAATCGTTGAGTGAACGGTTAGCAAGTTTTCAAGGCCGAGTATAGGCCAGAAACCCGCTTGCCAACCGTCACGCCCATGTATTTATGCGGCTTTCCAGAAGATGTAGTCGGCCTGGTAGGGTACCCATTGCTTGACGCCAACGGTGTCCATGCCGCACGGCGCTGCCGGGGCCACGCCGCCGCGGGTGGCCACGCGCTGGATGTAGCTGACGCCCTGCATGGCGCCGCTGCCCGTGGCCGGATTGGCTTTCACCAGCTGATACGGGATATTGCCCGCGCCGGCCGGCGCCACGGCCACCTGCGTCGCCGTCACTTTCGAGCCGTCCAGGTTGGCCCAGGTGGCGGGCGGTCCCACATACGTGCCCACTTGCATGCCGCTGCGGTCGTTCAGGGCCGCGTCCGGTCCCACGAAGACCCATTCATGGCCGGTGCTGTCCTTCTTCGCCCGGCATTCGTAGGCGATCTTGCCCACGCCGACCGTCTGCATGGCCACCTGATGGCCATCGGGTACCTTGACGGCGGTCGGCAACTGTTCCTGCGAGTAGCGCGCGCTCATCGGTGCGCAGGCGGCCACGAGCAGGGCGGCGCACAGGACGGTGAGCGAGGGGGCGGTATGGCGTGGGGCGATGGTGGCATGCATGGCAAGCTCCTGGTAGTTGGCTCAACCGGCTGGTTGATACCATTACTACGCAGGGGCTAGCCATTTGGATGCAGCCAAGAAAAAATATTCTATGGCGGCGTTTCTTTTTTGCTGAAGCGCCGCGCCAGCGCCAGCACGACGGGCATGGCGGTGGTGGCGTGCTTGAGCAGCGCGCCGCTGGCCCGCAGCAGCGACAGGAAGCGGCGCGGTCGCACGAGCAGCAAGCCCAGCACGGCGCCGCCCACCATCAGGGGAATTTTAAAGCGCGTGGCCACGGTGTGGCGCAGATTGCCGCCCGTCAAAGGTTCCAGCAGCTGGCGCGTCTGCACGCTCAGGGCCAGGCGCTGCAGCGCGCATTCGGCCAGCAGTGCGTCGCGCCGCTGCGCCAGGCTGGCGGCCGTGTGCACATGCGACAACTTGGTGGGATGCGTGGTCATGGGCGCTCCGATCCCCGGCGGGCCAGCAGTTGCAGCTCGTCCAGGTCTTTGTTCAGTTCGGTAAGCGTGAAGGACAGCAGTTTCGGCTTGCTGCGGAAACTGGCGCGCACGCCCAGCAGGGTGGCGACGGCGGCGACGATGAAGACGGCGGCCGTGATGGCGATGGCGGCGATGCGGTGCGTATCCCAGAACAGCACGATGACGAGGAACACGATCAAGACCAGGCCGACGAACAGGCACAGCAGCGCCAGCATGGCCAGCGCCAGATAGGACAGGAATCGCAGCGACTCTTCTTCCATTTCCACGGCCGCCAGGGCCAGACGGGTCTGGACGATGGCGGCGAGGGTCGCTGCGACTTGGGCGACATGGTGCATGATAGCCATATGCTGCCTTTCGCGTCAGGGGAGGCGGCCAGCGCCGCCGGTACTGCTAGCGGCGTGACGAGGAAAGCAGCAGGCCGAACAGCACGCCCACGACGGCGCCCGCACCGACAGCTTTCCATGGATTGTCCTGCACGTATTCGTCGGTGGCCTTGGCCGCTTTCTTGGTGCGTTCGAGCAAGTCTTCTTCCAGCTTGATCAAGTCTTTCTTGGCCGTTTCCAGGGTGGCGATGAACTTGTCCTTGACGGCTTTGACATTCTCGCCCGTCTGATCCTTGGCGCCATCGAGCCAGCCTTCCGCTTCATTGATGACGTTTTTCAGGTCGCCGACCAGTTTGTCGCGGGCCTTGTCGGCGTCGGCGAGGATGCTGTCGCTGCTGGATTTTCCGGTATGTATCGAGCTCATGTATTACCTCATGGAAGTGAAACTGCACAGTGAAATACCAGTGTAGGCAGCTGCGGCCAGGCTTGTGTTGCGCCGCCTCAAGGGCTGCCGCGGCGCAAGGATCATTGATTAACGGAAAGCAAAGTCCAGTACCACGCCCGCAAACACCGCTGCTCCTAGCCAGTTATTATGCCGGAATGCCGCAAAACACGGCATACGCTCGTGTGCGCGGATCAGGGTGTAGTGATAAACGGCGCAGCCGGCTGCCACCAGCAAGCCTGCGACGAACCAGTAACGCAAGCCCAGATACCAGCCGCATGCCAGCCACAGCAGCAGGAAAACGGCATAGCACAGCATGACGATGGCCACGTCGTAGCGGCCAAAGGTGATGGCCGAGGTCTTGATGCCGATTTTCAAGTCGTCGTCGCGGTCGACCATCGCGTATTCCGTATCGTAGGCCACGGCCCAGAAGACATTTCCCAGCAGCAGCAGCCAGGCGACGACGGGCACGGAATCCGTGATGGCGGCAAAGCCCATGGGAATGCCGAAGCCGAAGGCGATGCCCAGATAGGCTTGCGGAATCGCAAAGAAGCGCTTGAAGTAGGGATAGGTGCCGGCGATGATGACGGCCGCCACGGACAGTTGCCTGGTCAGCGCATTCAAGGGCAGGATCAGGCAAAAGGCCAGCAGGGTCAGCACGCCGGCCACGGCCAGCGCTTCCTTGCCGCTGATGCGTCCGCTGGTGATGGGGCGGTCCGCCGTGCGCTTGACGAACTTGTCGATATCCTGGTCGGCGTAGTCGTTGATGGCGCAGCCTGCCGAGCGCATCAGGAAGGTGCCGAGGGTAAAGATGAGCAGCAGCCGCCAGTCCGGCACGCCCTGCTGCGCCAGCCACAGCGCACACAGGGTAGGCCACAGCAGCAATACGGTACCGATAGGCTTGTCCAGCCGTATCAGGCGGAAATACAGCGCCAGCTTGTTCATGGAAGACTCGATCTTGTTGAAGAGAAAGGTCGATTATCGCAAATAGTACGCAAATGTACTATTTGACGCCTGGACACTAGTCTTCGTCGTCACATAAAGGGGTGATGCCCGGCAAGTTGCAGCTGGCGATGGCCGCGCACAGGGCGTCGATGGCCGCCTTGCGCGTAAAACTCTTGCGCCACAGCATCACCACCCGGCGCGACGGCACGGGGGCGGCGAAGGGGCGGTACTCGAGCATGCCGTCGGTGGCGTGCATATTCGCCACCGAGGCGCGCGGCAAGACCGTCAGGCCGATGCCGCTGGCCACCATGTGGCGGATGGTTTCCAGAGAGGAACCTTCGAACGTGCGCTGCATGCCGTTGCCGGGCGAGGAAAAGCGCGCCATTTCGGGGCACACTTCCAGCACCTGGTCGCGGAAGCAGTGGCCATTGCCCAGCAGCAGCATGGTTTCCGATTTCAGGTCCTGCGCGGCGATTTTTTCACGCGCCGTCCACGGATGCTGGCGTGGCATGGCCACGACGAACGGTTCGTCATACAGTTCCTGCATGGCCATGCCGTGATCGGGCAGGGGCAGCGCCATGATGGCCACGTCCAGTTCGCCCTGGCGCAGCAATTCGAGCAGGCGAACCGTGAAATTCTCCTGCAAGATCAAGGGCATCTGCGGTACCTGGTCTATCATGGCCTTGACCAGGGGCGGCAGCAGGTAGGGGCCGATCGTATAGATCACGCCCAGGCGCAGGGGGCCGGCCAGCGGGTCCTTGTTCTGCTTGGCGAGTTCCTTGATGGCGGCCGTCTGTTCCAGCACACGCTCGGCTTGCGCGATGATCTGCGCGCCCAGGGGCGTGACGGAGATTTCCGCGCCGCCCCGTTCGAACAGGACCACGCCCAATTCGTCTTCGAGTTTCTTGATGGCCACTGACAGGGTGGGCTGGGCAACGAAACAGGCTTCGGCGGCGTGGCCGAAGTGCTTCGCTCGCGCGACTGCAACGATATATTTCAGTTCAGTCAGTGTCATAGGTTGATTGAAACACAGGAAGTACTTACTTGCAATGAATGAAAGGTGGCGCAAACGTGAAACTGTGGCGCCGATGGCGTATTGTAGCGGATCGCCCCCTATAATGCGGGAGCGGGTGGCGGAGGGAGAGGGCGATGGATGTGCACATACAGTCGCTGGAAGCGGCGATCAATTACTGGCGTGCCAGGCAACCGGCGCGCGGCAATGAATATGCGCTGTCGCCATCCGTCAGCCGCCTGGCCGGCGTATATGCGCTGATGATTTATTACCGGCAAGATCGCATCGCCGAAGAGAGCCTGGAACCGGCTATTGTGACCTTGATCGATGCCTGGCGCCGCGATGCCGCTGGCATCCAAGGCGATAGCCACGCCTGAGCGTGACCATATTTAACCCAACAAGAGATATCCATGCCTGATTTTGAAAACAAACTGTGCGGCCGTGACGAACTGCGCGCCCGCGCCGCAGCCCTGCCGAAACCGGTGGTGGTGACGAACGGCGTGTTCGACATTTTGCACCGCGGCCACGTGACGTATTTGGCGCAAGCGCGCGCGCTGGGCGCCTCGCTGATCGTTGCCGTGAATACTGATGCTTCGGTGAAACGTCTGGGCAAGGGCGACGACCGTCCCCTGAACAGCTGCGAAGACCGCATGGCCGTGCTGGCCGCGCTGGAAGCGGTGAGCCTGGTCGTGCCATTCTCGGACGACAGCGCCCTGGAAGTGGTGCAGGAGGTTGAACCGGAAATCTATGCCAAGGGCGGCGACTACGACATGGCGGCCATCCCCGAAGGGCGCGCCGTGCTGGCGTACGGCGGCCAGGCCGTGGCCATCGATTTCGCGCACGACCGCTCGACCACCAAGCTGTTGACGAAAGTGCGGGCGCAGCAGGGCTGAGGAGCGTCGTCAATGTTTCCATACAGATAAAAAGACGTTACTATGAGAACTGCCAGGGCTGCGACTTCGTTTCGACAGCCCCAGCACGTTACACCGTCTGATATGCATTGCTTGTCATAGAAAATACATGGATCATAAAACTTCTGGGGATTGGCCACTGCCCTCCGGCGCCTGGTACGTTGATGACGCAGGGGCCTGGACCATGCAGCGCAGCGCGGACGGCCAGAACGTCTCGCCCTTGTTGAGCCAGGCCGATATCGGCAAGCTGATGCTCGCGCGGCGCCTGCCCGCGGCCGCCGGTGCGCCCGTGCGGCAGTTTCCGCCCGAATTTGCGTTCGATCCCGCCTCGGGCGCGGCCTTGCAAGTGCCGCCCGAGGCGGCCGCCACGCCGTCCGGGGTGCCGCCTTGGGTTCCTCCTTTCGGCGCACACCCCGTTAGCGACGTGCCGCCGGCCGGCCCGGCAGGCTTGCGCCAGGCCAGCGTACCGCTGAAGCTGGCCGACCAGCGCGCGCGCGACGAGCATGCGCAAGCCGATGCCTCGCTGCCCATGCCGCCGCCGGGCGAATACGAATTCTTTTCCGCCCGGTTCGGCACCAGCGCGCCCGCGCTGCTGGCGCTCGACCCGCACAAGGCCGTCCTGCACGCCTGGCTGCCCGCCTCGAAACGCTGGCTGGCGCTGGACCCCGAGTATGGCGGCTTGCTGGCCGAATCGGACCTGGCCCACGGCGCCTGGCGCGCCGAGCTGGTGCCGGAGTTCAATAGCGTGCTGGTCTTGCCGACCAGCCATGGCCTGGCCTGCATCCGTCCCGACGTGCCATCGCTGAGCTATGTGGTCGAGCACGTGGGCGGCGCGCCGTGCGTTGCCGCGCCCGTCTGGTTCCAGAACCGCCTGTGGGCACCGCTGCGCGACGACGATGGCCGTATCCGCTTCGTCAACCTTGATGCGGCGCAAAAGCCGGGCAGCGACGTGCTGCTCGACGGCGTGGCCGAACTGGGAGTCGTCAGCGCGCCCGTGGCCTACAACCGCATGGCCGTGTGGCCCTGCGCCAATGGCCAGCTGCGCTTGCAGCTGCAGCCGGACGGCAACGTGGCCGCTTCATTTACCCCTTGGCCCGAAGGGCTGGTGCCGCATTTCGAATTCGGCAGCCCGTATGTATCGCGCGACGGCGGCCTGTGGCAGCTGTGCTTCGAGCGTAGCCGCGGCACCTATGTCTACGTGAAACTGGGCGCGCAATCCGAACGGGCCGACGCGCTGGCGCCGCGCCTGTGCTCGGGCAGCTTCAATTACCGCTTCGCCGCCAAGCTGAAAACGGCGCCGTGGGAAGAGCCGGAACACGGCGACGATGGTGGCAAGAACCAGGCCGTCATGCCGCTGCTGGAATCGGGCGGCGGCAACAGCGTGTTTGGCGTCAAGTTCGCCACCAGCGCCGGCCTGTCCAGCGTGCTGCGTTCGAGCGAGCGCCTGGCTGCCCAGCTGGTGCAGGACGACGAGTTGCGCGAAACGGTGTTCCACACCTTTGCCGTCAGCGAGCCGTGGCGCTTGCGCCTGTTTGTCCATGAAGGCACGCTGTGGGCGTACCACCCGCTGCTGTCGCGCATCGATGGCTGGGCCTTGCAGGCATGAAGGCGCGCTTACTGACCGTGGCTTGCGCCGCGTTTTTCAGCGCCGCCGCCGCGCACGCGGCCGGCATCCAGCAAGCCTTTCTGGTGCAGAATTCGGGCTGGATGGAGCCGTTCTACACGGATGAACATTCGCAGCTGAAAGCCCTCGTGGGCGCCGTGGCGCAGGCTGCCACGAGTCCGTCCGACAAGGTCTACACCTTGGCCTTCAGCCAGAGCAGCGGCAGCAATGTGTCGCCAGCGCTGATCGGGCAAGGGCAGGGCGGCGCCGGCGTGGCGGGCCAGCTGGCCAATCTGGGCCTGGCGCGCAAGAGCGCCGGCGGCGCGCTGGCCGACACGGATTTCCAGGAAGCCGTGACCAAGACCATCACGGGGCCGTTCCAGTCCGCGTCCGGCATCGTGTGGATTTTTACGAATAACAAGAACAGCCCGAACAACGACAGCCAGACGGCCGAACGCAACCGCGATTTTTACCGCCTGCTGCATCTGGAACCGTCGATCACCAAGACGGTGGTGTTTCCGCTGCGCATGCCCGTGCAGGGCAAGCTGTACAGCGCCAAGGGCTTGATGGTGTATGCGCTCGCGTATGGCCAGCCCGCGTCCGAGGCGTTGACCCGCATCCTGGCCGAGGGGCGGCTGTCGCAAGTGCTGACGCGCCCGCCCGCGCGGCTGAAACCGGTGGACCAGGATGCCGTGCGCATCGTGCCCCAGTCCGTCAAGAACAGCGCCAACGTGCATGCCAGCCTGGGCCGCGACGGGCGCACCATCGTGCTCGACGTCGATGCGGCGAACCTGGTGCCGCAAGTGGTGCTGCAGGCGTCGCTGCAAAACATGTTTTTCCCGTACGTGATCGACAGCGCCAAGGTGCACGCCAGCCTGGCGGGCCAGAACGCGCCGCTGCACGTTGCGCCAGATCAAATCCACCAGCTGCAGCCGGGCGCCAGCCAGTCCGTGCAGGTACAGTTCGCGTTGCCGATGGCGCAGATTCCATCGCCGTGGTCGGCGCAGGCGATCGCCGCCATGGGCAAGCAAGTGATGCTGCCGATGCAGGCGCAGGTGGGCCTGTCGCAACAGCGGCTGGAGCTGGCGTCCAGTTTTGGCAAGGATTTGCAGGAACTGTTCCCCGGTGACCCGATCTCCGGCATGTTCACGCCGCCCGACAGCGTGCGCGCGTCGCAGGCGACGATCCCGCTGCTGGTGCGCATCCAGTATCCGCTGCTGCCCGTGCTGGTGATCCTCGGCGGCGTGCTGGCGCTGGTGCTGGGCTTGCTGGCGCTGGGTTTGCTTGGCACGCGCGCCACGCGCTACAAGGTGATGGCCGACGGCGTGCAGCGGCAAGTGTTGTTAAAACCGTTCAAAAGCGTGCAGATCCGCGATGATGAGGGCCGCGATATTGGCGAACTCAAGCGTGGCCTGGGCAAGCCGGCCGTCGTCCGTGTGGCCGAAGGCCATACCCTGAGCCTGGCCTGATAACGATTTCCTTTTAAACTATTCAAATCCACCAGAGGCATACCATGGCGCAAGAGACTCCCAAAGACAACGCAGGCTTTACCTTGCCGGCCCCCGCATCCGCGCCGCCGGCAGCCGATGCGCCGGGCGCACCAGCATCGGCCACCACCGCAACGACCGAAGCCGCACCCGCGCTCGATCCTGCCAGCACGACCGATACCTCGTCGCGCGACACGCTGGTCGGCGGCGTGGTGCTGTTGCTGCTGTTCATCGCCTTTTTCTTTGCCAAGAATGCGTATGCGAATGGCCTGGTGGCCAAGCGCGTGCCGCCGAACAAGGCCAATGCCTCGGGCTGGTGGCTGTTCATCTTCCTGGCCAGCCTGGCGACGGGCGTCGTGCTGGCCGCCGTGAACGCGCATAAATTCCTCGCGCCATTGTTCATGGGACCGCTGGTGCTGGTGGGCCTGGTAGCGTTGCTGTTGACGTTCACCTCCAGCCGCCGCTAAGAATACGCCGTTGCACGCATCATCGAAGGAATCACCATGGCAGAGAACCTGAACCAAACCATCACCGGCGGCGCCAGCGAGCGCAAGCAGGACAAGATCATCGAACTGCGCCCGACCCTGTTCATCGGCATCGGCGGCACGGGCATGCAGGTGCTGATGCGCGTGCGCCGGCGCATCCTCAACACCCTGTGGGGCGGCACGGGCAACCGCACGCGCATCGAGGGGCTGGCCGACTTTCCCATCGCGCAATTCATCCATTTCGACCTCGATAATGGCGCCGTGATCGAAAGCGGCGAGTCGCAGGCGAAGGACTTGCAGTTCGACCAGGTGAAGTTCACGGACGATGACAAGGTGGTCGAATCGTTCGACATGGACAAGTACAGCCGTGATGAAGATTCTCTGGAGAAATATCCGCACATCAAGGAATGGCTGCCGCTGACGCCGCAGCGCATCCGCGAGTTGCGTTTTGACATGAGCAGCGGCGCCGGGCAGATCCGCGCCGTGTCGCGCCTGTATTTCTTCGACAAGTATGCGAAGATCCGCGACAAGATCCGCTTGAAGCTGAAAGCGCTGAAGGCCGGCCTGTCGCACGAGCGCCAGCTGGCCGAACTGGGTTTGCGCATGGAAACGAACCGTTTCCGCATCGTCATCGTCGGTTCCGTGGCGGGCGGCACGGGGTCCGGTTCCTTCCTCGACATGGGCTTGCTGGCGCGCTGGCTGGCGCGCAGCGAAGTGGGCGCGGCCGACGTGGAACTGATGCTGTTCTTGCCGACGGGCTACACCAAGGCCAACAAGGACCGGGTCGAGGCCAACGGCTATGCGGCGCTGATGGAGCTGGAATCGGCCATGATGGGCAACAAGGGCTATGTGGGCCGCTGGGATGCCTATGACCGCCCGGAACTGACGCGCGAGCCCTACAGCGAGGTCTACCTGATCGATTCGGGTAATCTTGCCCAACAGCACACCAAGGATGTCAGCGACGTCTACCACATGGTGGCGGACTCGCTGTTCGAGGATTTCGCCTCGGCCGACTTCGCGCGCGCCAAGCGCTCGATCGCCGTCAACCAGGCACAGCACAAGAACTCGCTGTACAACGCGCCCGTGCCGCAAGACCGCTTCGGCGACATGCGTTTGTATTTCTCGAAGCGCTTTTCCTCGTTCGGCATGGCCGTGCTCGATACGCGCCAGGAAGCGGCGCGCGACGAGCGGGCCCACCGCTGGGCCGGCGCCATGCTGCAAGCGTTCTTTGGCGTGGGCGGCACGGATGCGGGCGCCAACCGCGCCACGGATACGCAGCGTGATAATTTCCTTGCTGCAAATATGTTCCTGAAGGGCACGCCGTTCAGTGATTTCCCCGAGTTTTCCGACAAGAGCATCGAACTGAAGCGCTCCAGCGGCGATTTCATCGATTTCCGCGTCGTCGACGAATTGCTGGAAGACCGCCACGGCCACTTGCTGGCCGGCGTGGAAAACCGCGTCAACACCCGCATCAACGATATCCGCACGGGCTTCGACCGCAGCGAATGGCCGGCCCAGGTGCGCGACGCCATGAAGCACCTGGAACGCGACGCCGTGCGCGACCAGGATTCCACGGCCGACACGACGGAAGACCGCATCAGCAAGCGCCGCCGCGAAGTGCTGGAAGACGTCAAGAAAGTCGTGCGCGACCAGTTGTATGGTTATCTTGATAATAAAGAATTCGGCGGCCTGGAATACGTGCTGTCGCTGGTGGAACAGATCAAGGACCGCATCGAGGCGCCGGGCAGCGGCCTGACGGCGCAGATCGGCGCGAATGCCGAGCGCTACCGCGAAATCAAGGAAGCCGTGCGCTCGCGCGAATACGAGCGCCTGCTGAACAACCTGGAGCAGACGCGCAGCACCTTCGGCTTCCTCAGCAATGGCGAAAAGCAGGCGGGCGTGGTGATGGACCATTTGCGCACGGAAATGGCGAATGCGCTGAAATTCCATCTGCGGGCCAAGGCGGCGGACGAGTCCGTCATCCTGCTGGGCGAGCTGTCGCGCTGGCTGGGCAACCGGATCGGCGTCGATGCGCAAGGCCGCGCGCAGTGGAATGGCCTGGTGGGCGAGCTGCAAACGGGCCGCGAAGGCGTGCTGGCCATGCTGGCGGAACTCAAAACGGCCAATACCATCCTGCAAAAGGACCTGGACAAGGAACACGCGACCCTGATCGTCATTCCCGTCACGGAAAAAGACATTGCGCTGCCCTCGGCGGCCACCTTGCGCCAGTGGGCCGATGAAGCGTTCAAGGACATGGGCGGCTCGAAAGCCCTGTTCCCCATGTTGGCCGAACCGGCGCAACGGGGCTTGATCCTGGCCAAGGTCACGCGCATGGCGGAGAACATGATCGCCACGGCGGGCCTGGCGGAAGGGGCGACGAGCACGCCCGACCCGCTGTTCGAGGCATTGGAACAGATGGACGTGTCCGAACGCCTGGACCGCTTCCGCAAGCTGCTGGCCTGCTCCATGCCGTGGATCGACGCCAACATGGCGGGCGACTTCACGGTCGTGTCGGACCAGTTCAAGTGCGTGATCGGCGTGGCCAACGCGGCCGCCTTCAAGGCGAAGTTCGGCGCCGAGCTCGAATCGTGCGTGCCGACCCAGGTGGGCATCACGGTGAGCCAGCTGGAAATCGTCGAGACGGGCATCCGCGGGCGCGCCGTCTGCTATTGCGAACTGGCCGGCGTGCCGATGACGGTGCTGCGGGGCCTGGAAGGCTGGCGCACCAGTTACCGCAAGGAAGGCGACAACGACAAGGCGCCGACCCACACGCATATTGATCCAACGCAATTTACGCACCCGATCGCGCCGAATACCGATGAAATGAAACGTCTGGCCGAGGATTTCGGCGAGTTCCTGCAAGCGATCATGCTGGGCGTGCTGACGCGCCACACGGGCAGAGTCGTGCCGCCGGGCCAGTACCAGTTTGCCGTCGAACCGGGCGACCTGCGCCGCATCGGCAACGAACGGGCCATCCGCCAGAACGGCATGCCCGCCTCGTACGAGAAAAATATCGCCCTGCGCATCGAGGAAAAATTGACGGCGCTTGACGCCGTGCAGACGGCGGCGCTGGCGGCGCTGGCAAAATACTATGAACGCACGGTGTATGCGCCCAAGCTGGTGGCGCAGGCCGATGGCTCGCAGCTGCCGTACGTCGGCTTTGGCAGCGCCATTTCCGCCGAAGTGGGCGCACGCCTGCGCGAGTCGGCGCGCCGCAAGGGCATGGCCAGCGATGAGCTCGACCGCACGGTGCAAGCCCTGCTGGGCCGCCTGAAGGAATGGGCGAACGTCATCGGCGACTCCGACAGCGACGCCTACGACTGGGAAGTGCGCGAGCCGGAAGCGGACGGCCAGCCCCGGTTGAAATATGCGATCAAGGGGGAAATGCTGGAAGCGGGACGCCTGGAGCAATTGCTGCGCCCGGCCAGCGCGCCGGCCGCTGGCGTGGCGCCGGCCTTCGGCATGGCGCCGCCACCGCTGGGCGGCATGCCGCCGCCCCTGGTGGAATACCAGTATTTCCTGGGCATAAACGGCCAGCAGCAGGGACCGTTCACGGCCCAGCAGATCGTGCAGTACGTGCAGGCGGGGCAGGTCGTACCCGGCACCACCAAGGTGTGGCGCGCCGGTTTGCCGGCCTGGGCCGAACTGGCCCAGTTCCCCGAGCTGGCACCCTTGTTCCTCAGCGCGCCGCCACCGTTGATGCCGCCGCCCTTGGGTTGAGTGCTGGAGTGCTGGAATGACGTTGGAATGAAGGATTAGTTTTGGATATCTGCAACAAATGCAAGACGGGCCTGTGGACCGTTGTCAGCCATTGCCCGTACTGCGGGCAGGCGCAGGCAGGCGCGGCCCGTCCCGCTGCGGCCGTGCCGCCGCTGCCTGTGCCCGCGCCAGTGCCAGTGCCTGTGCAAGTGTCACCGCCAGTGGCGCCCAAGCCGCCGCCCCAGCCGGTGACACCGGCGCCTGCGCCGAAAGCGCAGCCGAAACCGCCTCCGGTGCAGGTTCCCACGCCGGCAGCGGCGCAACCGCAGGCCGTGCCGAAGCCCGTGCCGGTGCCGCCATCGGCGCCTGCACCGGCAGTCCCGCCGCCGCCGCGCAAGTGGCTGCGCTGGCTGGGCGCCGCCGCCGTGCTGGCGCTCGTCATCGTCTATATGAATGGCAAGCCGGGCGGCAAGAGTGAATCGGCGTGCAACGACGCCATCGACAGCGGCTTGAAACTGGTGGCGAACGGCAGCTTGGACGGCGCCCGCCAGAAGCTGGCGACGGCGAAGAATGTGTGCACTGGCAAGTCCAGTGCCAAGGCCGACGATTTGCAGGCGGCGATCGGCAAGGCGGGCGCCGCATCTGGCAGTTGCCAGCGCGGCGTGCGCGGCATCGAACGCGCTATTGACGGCCATCAATTGCAAAGCGCCGCCAGGGGCATTGCCGGGCTCGATATCGATTGCGCCGGCGCTGCCAGCGTGGATTCCTTGCGCAAGCAGCTGGCGCGCCTGCAGGCGGCAGCCGCGTCCGTGCTGGTCGGCGTGCGCCAGGCGCTCGATGGCAAGGATGCCACGGCAGCGCGCAATGGCATCGCCAGGCTGGAGGCGCTCGACCGCGAAGCGGTGGAATTGCCGCAGTTGAAGGCCGACGTGCAGGCGCTGTCGGTAGCCGAAGCGCCCGCGCCTGTCTCTGTACCGGCCCCCGCACCGGCAGCACTGGAACCGGCGCCCGCGCGCGCGGTCGAACGTCCAGCGGCGGCCGAACGCCGTCCTCTGGAAACGTCGCCCGTCGATAGCGGCGCGGCCATGCGCAACGAGATGGCGCAATCATTCCTGCGCGATGCCGAACGTTCATTGCTGGAAGGTAAGTTCGATGCGGCCAAGACGTATCTGGAAAGTGCGCGCCGCGTCGATCCGGGCAATGCGCGCATCGACAATCTGTCGCGCCGCATCCGCGAGCGCGAACGGCAAGTGCTGCAGACGGAAACAACAATCAATTAGTCATCTGGGAGTCACCATGCTGAATCACACCACCTTGCGCGCGACCGCCGCACTGACCATCGCGGCCATGCTGGCCGGCTGCGCCACGGCGCCGATGAACCCGAACGGCGTGCGCCAGGACAATACCTATCCGCAAGGCGGCGCCCAGGCGGCCACGGATGAGGACCCGTGCAGCGTGGGCACGTCGGCGGCGGCCGGCGCAGCCGTTGGGGCACTGCTGGGAGCGTTGGCGGGCGGCAAGAATGGCGCGCTGAAGGGCGCGGCCATCGGCGGCGGCCTGGCGGCGGCCGGTTGCCTGGCCATCAATGTCAATTCGCGCCAGACCAAGACGGCGGCGCAGGCGGACCGCGACTACATCCGCTCGCGCGGCGCCTTGCCGCGCGAGCCGCAAGTGGTGTCGTACACGCCGCAGCTGAGCGCGTCGACCGTCAAGCGCGGCCAGCCGTTCAAGGTCAATTCGGTGGTGGAGCTGGTCAACGGCAGCGCGCAAAGCGTCAACGACGTGCGCGAAGAACTGGTGGTGCTCGACCCGCAAGGCCAGCCATTCAAGTCCGGCTCGAAGGCCCTGGCCAGCAACAACAAATCGGGCGGGCGCTTTGAAAACTCGTTCGAGCTGACCTTGCCGGCCGGCGTGTCGCAAGGCGTGTACGGCGTCAAGACGAATTTATATGTCAACGGTAAGCTGGCCGCCACGCGCGACTTGCGCACGCAGCTGGTGATGCTGGATGACAATAGCGGCGCGGCGCGGCGCGGCTGGCGCTGCGCTGATCGCCGTATGCAAATGCGTAGGTCGGATTAGCGGAGTAAAGCCCCGCGTAATCCGACAACACCACTAACGCCAACAATGTTGTCGGATTACGGCCCCTTGGGCCTAATCCGACCTACGCGCCGCCCTGGTAGCCGTGCTGGCGCCAGGCCTCGTAGACAACGACGGCCACCGTATTCGATAAATTCAAACTGCGGTTGTCGGGGCGCATGGGCAGGCGGATGCGTTGCTCGGCAGGAAAACCGTCGCGCAGGGCGGGATCGAGGCCTTTTGTTTCCGAGCCGAACACGAACACGTCGCCCGGCAGGAAGGCCACGTCGCCGAACGGGCGCGAGCCGCGCGTGGTCATGGCGAACATGCGGGCCGGGTCGGGCTGGGTGTCGGCCAGGAACGCTGCCCAATTCTTGTGCACCTTCATCTTGGCGTAATCGTGGTAATCGAGGCCGGCGCGCTTCATCTTGGCATCGTCGAGCGGAAAGCCCAGCGGTTCGACCAGGTGCAGCTGCGCGCCCGTGTTCGCGCACAGGCGGATGACGTTGCCCGTATTGGGCGGGATTTCAGGTTCTACCAAAACAACGTGAAACAAAATGCTCTCCTTGGTCTATCTCTAATATATACAGCGAATTTAACGCGGCGGCGTGCGCGCCACCACCAGGATGCTGACCCTGGCCGCCCCCGCGCGCTTGCAGGCAGCCGCCAGGGCATTGACGGTATGGCCGCTGCTCATCACGTCGTCGACGATGCCGACATGGCATCCTGGCAATAACGCCGCATGGTCCGGCGCGATGGCGAACGCGTGCGCCAGGTTGGCTTGCCGTTCCTGCGGCGCCACGCCGCTTTGCGCCCGCGTTTCGCGCTCCCGCAGCGCCAGGCGGGGCTGCAAAGACACGTCCAGCAGGCGCGCCAGCGGGCGCGCAATTTCCAGCGCCTGGTTGTATCCCCGCTCGGCCAGCCGGACCGGGCCCAGCGGCACAGGGCACAGCAGTTGCGGCGCATCCCACTCTTGTTGTTGCTGAATAGCAACATGCAGCAATTCGGCCAACAGGGGCGCCAGCGCCAGGCGCGCGCCGAATTTCAGCTGCAGCAGCAACTGGTCGACGGGCGCCGCATAGTCAAACGCCGTGACGGTGGCGTCATACGCGGGCCGCTGGCGCAAACAGCGCCCGCACAGCTGCGCCACCTCAATGTCAGCGAGCGGATTGGCGCACTGGCGGCAGCGGTGGCGCAGTTGCCCGCGTCCTTGCCCCAGGTACTGCGCGCGGCAAGGCGAACACAGCACTTCCGGGCCGCCGATGCCGCACAGCGCGCATTGCGCCGGCAGCACGGCGGCCCCCAGCCACAGCCGCAGCGCCTGCCAGGTGGCATCAATGCGTTGCCGGGTGGCGGTCCGCATCGCGATGGCGTCGTTCCATGTACACTGCCGACATTATCTCACCTCACCCGATTCAACATGCCAGTTCCCACCAGTCCGCCTAAAATGAGTGCGCCCATCGATGCGGTGCAAGTACGCGATTTCTTTTCCCGTCCCGCGCGCGTCGCGCCGTCGGACTTCCTGCGCCGCGAAGTGTCGGCACGCATGCACGAGCGCCTGGAGCTGGTGAAAATCACGCCGCATCGCGTGCTTGACGCCGGCTGCGGTCCGGGCGCGGACCTGGCGCAGTTGCAAAAGGATTATCCCGCAGCGCAGATTATCGGTCTCGATGCAGCGCAAGCAATGATGCAGGCGGCGCGTGCGCCCGCGTCGAAACTGGCCAGCCTGAATCAGTTCCTCAGCAAGTTGCTGCCGGCCAAGGCGGGCGTGGATTTGTTGTGCGGCGACCTGGGCGACCTGCCGCTGGCGCAGGGCAGCATCGACCTCGTGTGGTCGAATCTGGCGCTGCACTGGCATGCTCAGCCCGACCGCGTGTTTGCCGAATGGCGGCGCGCGTTGCGCCTCGATGGCTTGCTGATGTTTTCCTGCTTCGGCCCCGATACCTTCCGCGAAGTGCGCGACGCGTTTGCCGAGGCGGATTTATACCCGCACGCCTTGCCCTTTGTCGACATGCACGACTTTGGCGACATGCTGGTCGAGACGGGCTTTTCCACGCCCGTGCTGGACATGGAAATCATCACCGTCACCTACGACACGGCGGAAAAACTGCTGGCGGACGTGCGCGCCTTCGGCGGCAACCCGCTGACCACGCGCCGGCGCGGCCTGATGGGCAAGGCGGCCTGGCGGCGCATGCTCGATGCGCTGGAAAAGATGCGCCGTCCCGACGGCAAGCTGGGCCTGAGTTTCGAGGTGATCTATGGCCATGCCTTCCGTCCTGCGCCGCGCGTGACGCGCAATGGCGAAGCGATCATCCGCTTCGATCTGCCGCGCAAGCCTAAATAAAAGGGCAAAGAAACCGACACTTGGTCGCATTCGCGCGTGATGTGGCAGCTTGGCGTTGCAAAGCGCGCGGCGGCCGGGAGAAGGGCGCGCACAAAGCCGATTATTGCTTGATGGATTCAAGTTTACTTGATTATAATCGTTGATTGTTTGTCAGCTTGTTAAGTACAAAAAACAAGGGCTGCATACAAAATAAAAAAAACAAAGCGAGACTTATTCGAAGTTACTGCATTAGTATAGTAACCATCTTCCACACGAGGCCATTTCCAGGTGGGGAAGAAAAACAGGGTTCCAGCATGGTTGCGCGCCGCCGTTTTTGCTGCGGCAGCCAGCATGGAATTCGCTGGTGCTTGACGCACATGGCCATGTTTTGGCCGTGTTGCTTTCATGGAGGAGCGGCAGCGGTCCAGTACGGAGAAATCCGCAGCCGTTTAAAATATCATTATTTTTGGGTGGTTGGGGAAAACATGACACATGCAAAGCGACTTCAATCGTTGCTGCTCGGGCTGTCTTTGACAGCGTTTGGCATCGGGCGATGGGCCACGGCGGCACCGGCTGCCAGCACCTATCCCGGCACCGGCGGTCCCGTGCCGTTCGAAATGAATCTGCAACCGCCGGCGACACAGATCGCCCATGAAATCTACGATTTGCACACCCTGATGATGATCATCTGCCTGGTGATCTTCGTGGCCGTGTTCGGCGTCATGTTCTATTCCATCTTCAAGCACCGCAAGTCCCTGGGCCACAAGCCGGCCACTTTCCACGAAAGCACCACCGTCGAGATCGCCTGGACCGTCGTGCCTTTCCTGATCGTCATCGGCATGGCCCTGCCTGCCACGCGCACCGTGGTCGGCATGAAGGACACCTCGAACGCCGACATCACCATCAAGGCCACCGGCATGCAGTGGAAATGGGGCTATGACTACCTGAAAGGCGAGGGCGAAGGCATTTCCTTCCTCTCCAACCTGGCCACGCCGCGCGCGCAAGTGGGCGCGCCAGGTGCGCCGCCGACGGAAAAACGGGGCGAAAACTATCTGATCGAAGTCGATAACGAAGTCGTCGTGCCGGTCAACAAGAAGATCCGCGTGGTGCTGACGGCCAACGACGTCATCCACGCCTGGTCCGTGCCCGCCTTTGGCGTCAAGCAAGATGCGATTCCCGGCTTCGTGCGCGACACCTGGTTCAAGGCCGACCATATCGGTACCTTCCGCGGCAATTGCGCCGAGCTGTGCGGCAAGGAACACGCATTCATGCCCATCGTCGTCAAGGTCGTCTCCGCCGACGACTACAAGGCCTGGGTTGATGTAAAACAAAAGGAAATGGCCGCATTGGCTGATGATCCAAGCAAGGTGTGGACCATCGACGAATTGAAGGTCAAGGGCGAGAAAGTGTATACGGCCAACTGCGTGGTCTGCCACCAGGCGACCGGCAAGGGCGTACCGGGGGCATTTGCGCCGCTGGACGGCTCTGCGGTGGTGAACGGCCCGAAAGCCGATCAGATCCACGTCTTGCTGAACGGGCAAAAGAGCGGCAAGTATCCCGCTGAAATGCCGGCATGGAAACAGCTGTCCGACACGGAAATTGCCGCAGTGATCACTTACACGCGCAATTCCTGGTCGAACAAGGCCGCAGAGAACATCGTTCAACCAGCCGAAGTCGTGGCTGCACGCAAGTAATTAGGAGCCGCATATGAGTACTAGCACGAGCACCTTGGACCACGCCGGTCACGATCACGACCATGCCCACGACCACCCGACCGGCTACCGCCGCTGGCTGTTTGCCACCAACCACAAGGATATCGGTACCCTGTACCTGTGGTTTTCGTTCATCATGCTGCTGTCGGGCGGCGTGCTGGCCCTGATGATCCGTACGGAACTGTTTCATCCAGGCTTGCAATTTTTTCACCCGGAATTTTTTAATCAACTGACCACCATGCACGGCCTGGTGATGGTGTTTGGCGCCATCATGCCGGCCTTCGTCGGCTACGCCAACTGGATGATCCCGCTGCAAGTGGGCGCGTCCGACATGGCGTTTGCCCGCATGAACAATTTCTCGTTCTGGCTGCTGCCGCCGGCCGCGCTGCTGCTGGCCACGTCCTTCCTCGTGCCCGGTGGCGCCACGGCTGCCGGCTGGACCCTGTACGCGCCGCTGTCGACGCAAATGGGCCCCGGCATGGACATGGCGATTTTCGCCATGCACCTGATGGGCGCCTCCTCCATCATGGGTTCGATCAACATCATCGTCACCATCCTGAACATGCGCGCCCCTGGCATGACCTTGATGAAAATGCCGATGTTCTGCTGGACCTGGCTGATTACCGCGTATCTCTTGATCGCCGTCATGCCCGTGCTGGCTGGCGCGATTACCATGACCCTGACGGACCGCCATTTCGGCACGTCCTTCTTTAACGCGGCAGGCGGCGGCGACCCCGTCATGTACCAGCACATCTTCTGGTTCTTCGGCCATCCCGAGGTCTACATCATGATTCTGCCGGCCTTCGGCATCGTCTCGCAGATCCTGCCCGCGTTTGCCCGCAAGCCCTTGTTCGGTTATGCCTCGATGGTCTACGCTACCGCTTCCATCGCGATCCTGTCCTTCATCGTCTGGGCGCACCACATGTTTACTACCGGCATGCCGGTGACGAGCCAGCTGTTCTTCATGTACGCGACCATGCTGATCGCCGTGCCGACGGGCGTGAAAGTGTTCAACTGGATCGCCACGATGTGGAAGGGTTCCATGACGTTCGAAACGCCGATGCTGTTCTCGGTGGGCTTCATCTTCGTGTTTACCATGGGCGGCTTCACGGGCCTGATCCTGGCCGTCACGCCGATCGACATCCAGCTGCAGGATACCTATTATGTGGTGGCGCACTTCCACTACGTGCTGGTGGCCGGTTCGCTGTTCGCCCTGTTCGCCGGCTTCTACTACTGGTCGCCGAAATGGACGGGCCATATGTACAACGAGACGCGCGGCAAGATCCACTTCTGGCTGTCCCTGATCACGTTCAACGTGACCTTCTTCCCGATGCACTTCCTGGGCCTGGCCGGCATGCCGCGCCGCTACGCCGATTATCCGGCGCAGTTCACGGACTTCAATATGATCGCCTCGATCGGCGGCTTCGGTTTCGGCCTGATGCAGGTGTATTTCCTGTTCTTCGTGGTCTTGCCGACCATTCGCGGCGGCAAGGCTGCGCCGGCGAAACCATGGGAAGGCGCGGAAGGCCTGGAATGGACCGTGCCGAGCCCGGCGCCTTTCCACACGTTTGAAACGCCGCCGACAGTGAAATAAGGTATCCCGGGCCGGCGTGTTGCGCGGCCCGTCTTGAATAAAGTGCCTGTCATGACCGAACGTAAAAAACCGAACAACCTGCGTACCGGGCTGATCTTGGCCGCCCTGGCGGCCTTCTTCTTCCTGTCCGTGTTCGCCAAGCGGCTGTGGCTGACGTGACGACGCCCCACCAACAGGAAACACGCGGCCTGAACCGCAAGATGCTGGGCAAGCTGCTGGTCATTGCCGTGCTGATGTTCGGCTTTGGCTATGCCCTGATTCCCGTCTACAAGCAGATTTGCGAAGTGATGGGCATCAACGTGCTGACGCAAAAAGATGGCACGGTGGCCTACGACAACAATACGCAAGTCGATAAGACGCGCAGCATCACTGTCGAGTTCGACGGCAATGCGCAGGGCCCATGGCGCTTCCGCCCGACCGTGTCGAGCATGCAGGTGCATCCGGGCGAGCTGGTGACCGTCCTGTATGAAGTGGTCAACACGCAAAACCGCGTCGTCAATGCGCAAGCCATCCCCAGCTACGCGCCGCAGAGCGCCACGCCGCATTTCAAGAAGGTCGAGTGCTTCTGCTTCAAGCAGCAGACCTTGAAGCCCCACGAAGCCCGGCAGATGCCGGTGGTGTTCTTCCTCGATCCGGCCCTGCCGCAAGAGGTGAAGACCATCACCCTGTCGTACACGTTTTTCGAGATTGCCGGTCTGAGCCAGGCTCAGACGCCGGCCGTCCAATAGGAGAGTGCCATGGGCGAATCCAAGCAGCCTGAAAAAGCGTCGTTCCTGTATTCGCTGCGCGCCGTCGTGTGGTCGTTCACGGGACTGCGCCGCAAGAGCGATTTCGACACGGATTCGGCCAAGCTCAATCCCGTGCACATCGTCATCGCCGGCTTCCTGGTGGTGGCTTGCCTGATCGGCATCCTGATTTCAATTGTTAAATTCGTCGTTTTATAAATTATAAAAAACCACCCTACAAGTTTTTGAGGAGATGATGATGAGTTCCAACCACGCCGCCGTACCCTATTATTTCGTGCCCGGCCCGTCGCGCTGGCCCATGCTGGGCGGCGCCAGCCTGCTGCTGACCATGGTCGGCGCCTCGGCCTGGGTCAACGACGTCTCCTGGGGCCCGTACGTGAACTACCTGGGCATCGCCGGCATCCTGCTGGTGCTGTATTTCTGGTTCGGCGACGCCATCAGCGAATCGGAGCAGGGCCTGTACAGCGAGCGCATCGACCACTCCTTCCGCTGGAGCATGAGCTGGTTCATCTTTTCGGAAGTCATGTTCTTCGCCGCCTTCTTCGGCGCCCTGTTCTATGCGCGCAGCATTTCCATGCCATGGCTCGCCGACCTCGACCACAAGGTGATCTGGCCCGATTTCGCCGCCCACTGGGGCAACACGGGCCCGGCCGGCACGGTGCAGGAATTCACCACCATGACGCCGTTCTGGATTCCGACCATCAATACGGCCCTGCTGCTGACGTCGGGCGTCACCCTGACCATTTCCCACCACGCGCTGCGCGCCGGCCACCGCGCCATGACGGCCTTGTTCCTGTTCGCCACCATCGTGCTGGGCGCCATCTTCATGGGCTTCCAGGTCTACGAATACATCCACGCCTACAGCGAACTGAACTTGAAATTGACGTCCGGCATCTATGGCGCCACCTTCTTCATGCTGACGGGCTTCCACGGCTTCCACGTGACCCTGGGCGCCATCATGCTGTCCGTCATCCTGTACCGCGTGCTGAAAGGCCACTTCACGCCCGATCACCACTTCGGCTTCGAAGGCGCCGCCTGGTACTGGCACTTTGTCGACGTCGTCTGGCTGGGCCTGTACGTGGTCGTGTATTGGTTATAATGGCGGGGCAGGGCGCGCGTTGCTAAAGCGTGCGCCGGCACCATAAAAAAAAGCCGTACCGGGACATCCTGGGTACGGCTTTTTTCTTAGCGTGAAGAATTTGCCAATCAGGCAAGAAGAAGCTTAATGTATGCCCGTCGGCTGGATGTAACCCAGATGATGCGCCAGCAGGATCAGCAAAAACAGGGTGATCGACAGGCCCACGCGCAGGGCCAGCGCCTGCACGGTGCGGTTGCTCTTGCCCTTGTCGCGCATGAGGAAGAACAGGGCCGAGCCCAGGCTGCCCAGGATCAGGATGAAGGCGATGGCAACGAGGATTTTCATGGATGGTAGCGCCCGGCTTGAGGAGGTTTCATTGTAATGCGTATCCGCTTCCATTTTAGATGGATTCCATTTGTTGTAATGCTGCTACTGGTGGCCCTGGGGGTGTCGCTGGCGCAATGGCAGCAGCGCCGTGGCGATGAAAAAGTCGCCCGCGCCGCCAAACTCGAGGCGGGCAACCAGGCCGCGCCGCTGGCCTTGACGGCCGCGCCCCTGCTGCCGGACGATGCGCAAGCGATCGAATACCGCCGCGTTACCGTCACCGGCCATTTCGTGCCCGCCTGGACGCTCTACCTGGACAACCGCCCCTACAAGGGGCAGGCCGGTTTCCACGTGCTCACGCCATTTCAAATTGACGGTTCCCCCATGCACGTGCTGGTGGCGCAGGGCTGGTTGCCGCGCAACAATGCCGAGCGCACGCGCATTCCCGATTACGCCACGCCGGCCGGCACCGTCACCATTACGGGCATCGCGCGCCTGAACGCGGGCCATGTGATGGAACTGGGCACGGCGCCGGCCCTGGCGCCGCACGCCATCGTGCAAAATGCCGATATCGGCCAGCTGGCGCAGGCCAGCGGCCTGGCCTTGCAGCCATTTATCCTCGAACAAACAGTCGACCCAGCAGCGGCGCCAGCGGCCAGCCAGCTTCCCGTGCGCGACTGGCCGGCGCCTGACCTGGGCGCCGACAAGCACCGCGGCTATGCTTTCCAGTGGTACGCACTGGCACTGATGGCTTTTTTATTTTTTGTCTTTACAGGATTTCGACGTGCAAACAAACAGCCCTGAAGCAACGCAAGACAACAGCAACAAGCAGCTGCAAAATACGGGACGGTGGAAACTATTGGCCGTGGTGGCCGTGTGCGCGTTTCCCATCATCGCCTCGTATTTCACGTATTACATCATCAAGCCCACGGGCCGCAACAACTACGGCGCCCTGATCGACCCCCGCTTGCACCCGATACCGGAAGCGCAGCTGCAGGTGACGGAACTGGACGGCAAGGCGTCGCCGCTGGCCCAGTTCAAGGGCAAGTGGGTGCTGCTGCAGACGGGCCCGTCCGATTGCCAGGAAGCGTGCAAGAAGCAATTGTTTGACATGCAACAACTGCGTTTGATGCAAGGCAAGGAACGCGAACGCCTGGAACGGGTCTGGCTGGTGACGGATGCGCAGCCGCTCGACACCCTCGTGATGCGCGAATTCGACGGCACCAGCATGCTGCGCGTGAATAATGACGCCCTGAAGGCCTGGCTGCCCGTGGAGCCGGGCGGCAAGACCAGCGACCACTTGTATTTGATCGATCCGCTGGGCAACCTGATGATGCGCTTCCCGAAAGACGCGGACCCGAACAAGATCAAGAAAGACATCGCCAAGCTGCTCAAAGCTTCGGCGATCGGTTGAGGAGTCTGCATGCCGACGATGCATCTCTCCGCGCTGGCCCAGCTGGGCTTGACGGGTCTGCTGGTGGCGCTGCTGCCGCTGACCATGGTCTGGGTGTCCGCGGACGCCAATAAATACCGCAAGCTCGTGTGGATCGCCGTCTTTTTGACGGTCGACCTGATCATGTTCGGCGGTTTTACGCGCCTGTCCGATTCCGGCCTGGGCTGCCCGGACTGGCCTGGTTGTTATGGTTCTGCCAATCCTTTCCTCGCGCACGAACACATCGTGGCGGCGGAAACCCTGATGCCGACGGGCCCCGTGACGGTGGTGAAAGCCTGGATCGAAATGACGCACCGCTACCTGGCCATGGCCATCGGCGTGCTGATCGTGGCGATGATGGTGCAGGCGTGGCGCCAGTGGAAGAAAAACAAACGCGAGGAATTCGCCCCGGCGCTGCCGACGGCGCTGTTCCTGTTCGTCTGCCTGCAGGGCGCGTTCGGCGCCTGGACGGTGACATTAAAACTGCAACCGGTGATCGTCACCATCCACTTGTTGCTGGGCATGGGGCTGCTGGCCATGCTGACGTGGCTGGGCGGGCGCCAGGATTATGCCGTGCAACCCTTGCTGCGCGCCGATGCGGACGCTGCCGTGCTGCGCCCCGTGCGCGCGCTGGCCGTCATGTCGCTCGTGCTGCTGACGGTGCAGATCGCGCTGGGCGGCTGGGTGAGCACCAACTACGCCACGCTGGCCTGCACGGATTTCCCCCTGTGCGGCGGCAAGGTCATCCCGGAGATGGATTTCGAGCATGGTTTCCACCTGTGGCGCGAACTGGGCAAGACGGCCGCCGGCCACTATCTGCCGTTTTCCGCGCTGACGGCCATCCACTGGGTGCACCGCAACTTCGCCTTCATCGTGCTGGCCGGCATCGGCTATACCGTGTGGCGCGCGTGGAAACTGCCATCCCTGCGCGGCACGGCCCGCTGGGTAGCGCTGGTGCTGGCCTTGCAGGCGGCCACGGGCCTGGCGACCATCTACCTGAGCTGGCCATTGTCGATTGCCGTCCTGCATAACGGCGGGGCGGCGCTGCTCGTGTTGTTGCTGACCATGTTAAACTACAAGGCTAAATTCCAACTCGATGTAGCGCGCAATGTTCAGCGCGCTTGCGCCGCCGCGCCAGTGCCCTCGGCACCAGCCAGTTCTTCCCGTACCGCATAAATGACTACTCAGACCATCAGCCGTAAACCATCTCCCCGCATCGCCCAGTACTGGGCGCTGACCAAGCCCCGCGTGACGCAACTGGCCGTATTTTGCGCCGTCATCGGCATGTTCCTGGCCAGCGAGGAGTTGCCTGACTGGCACGCGGTGGTGTTCGGCACCATCGGCATCTGGCTGCTGGCCGGCGCCGCGTTTGCCGTCAATTGCCTGGCCGAGCGCGAAATCGATGCGCGCATGGCCCGCACGGCGCGCCGCCCGATGGCCATGGGCGACATCACGGTGAAACAGACGGTGGTGTTCGCGCTCGTGATCGGCGGCCTGGGCATGGCGATTTTGTATCACCTCGTCAATCCGCTGACCATGTGGCTGACTTTCGTCACGTTTGTCGGCTATGCCTTGATCTACACCATGGTGCTGAAACCCGCCACGCCGCAAAATATCGTCATCGGCGGCCTGTCCGGCGCCATGCCGCCCGCGCTGGGCTGGGCCGCCGTCGCCAACGACGTGCCGATGCAGGCGTGGCTGCTGGTCCTGATCATTTTCGTCTGGACGCCGCCGCATTTCTGGGCGCTGGCCATGTACCGCCGCGACGATTACGCGCGCTCGGGCTTGCCCATGCTGCCCGTCACGCACGGCATGCAATTTACGCAATTCCACGTCTGGCTGTACTCGATCGCGCTGGCCGCCACCACCTTGCTGCCGTACGCCGTGCGCATGAGCGGCCTGATCTACCTGGCTGCGGCCGTGGTGCTGAATGCCGGCTTCCTGTATTACGCATGGAAGATGTATCGCCATTACACGGACTTGATCGCGCGCAAAGCGTTTACGTTTTCCATCATCTACCTGGCATTGCTGTTCGCGGCCTTGCTGGTCGATCACTATATTCCCCTCGGCACATGAAAAAATACCTGACCTTGTTGTTGGCGGCCGCCCTGGTCGCCGTTCTCGCCGGCTGCGGCAAGCCTGCCGCACCCAAGCTGGCATTCAAGAACACGGACGTGACGGGCCTGGGCTACGCGCGCGAATTCGCGCTGACGGACCACACGGGCCACCCGCGCACGCTGGCCGACTACAAGGGCAAGCTGGTGCTGATGTTCTTCGGCTATACGCAATGCCCGGACGTGTGCCCCACCACCATGGCCGACATGGCGCAGGTGATGCAGGAAATGGGCCCGCAGGCGGACCAGGTGCAGGTGCTGTTCGTCACCGTCGACCCCGAGCGCGACACGCAGCAATTGCTGGCGCAGTACGTGCCCGCCTTCGACAAGCGCTTCGTGGGCCTGTATGGCAGCCTGGAAGCGACGGCCAGGGTGGCCAAGGAATTCAAGGTGTATTACGCCAAGGTCGAGGGCGAAACGGACAGCAGCTATACGGTCGACCATACGGCCGGTACCTATGTCTTCGACCGCGAAGGCAAGATCCGCCTGTTCGTGCGGCACGGCGAAAAGCCTGCCGCCATCGCGCACGATCTTAAACTTCTGCTATCCTGACCCGGTCGCGCCCCCCCGGGCGCCATCTTCAGGATACGCAGTACATGGACAAACGTTTCGAGCCCCACGCCCGCCTGGCAGCCATCATCTTCCTGTTGATCGGCTGCTTTTTCGTCTTGCGGCCCTTCCTCGCCGCCATGCTGTTTGCCGCCTGCGTGGGCATTTCCAGCTGGCCCCTGTACCTGCTCCTGCTCGAGCGCCTGAAGGGCCGGCGCAACTGGGCGGCCGCCATCATGACGCTGTCCCTGATCCTCGTCATCGTGCTGCCGCTGGCCCTCGTCACCTACAACCTGGCCGACAATGTCTCGCGCATCTACGAGCAGATCCGCGCCGCGCTGGAAGCGGGCGGCCTGCATCCGCCCGCCTGGCTGGCCAGCATTCCCGTGGTGGGCGAAACCATCGCCGGCTACGTGGAGCGCCTGCTCGCCGACCGCGAGGAATTATTGAATTTGGGCAAGACCATGCTGGAGCCGGCGCGCCATTTCCTCGCTTCCGGCGGCATCCTGCTGGGCACGGGCCTGGCGCAGACCAGCCTGGCCGTGTTCGTCAGCTTCTTCCTCTACCGCGACGGCCAGCAGCTGAGCCGTGCCTTGATGACGGGCGCCGGCCGCATCATCGGCGACAGCGCGCCGGGCGTGGGCCTGACCATCAGCCGCACCGTGCGCGGCGTCATGTACGGCTTGCTGGGCACGGCGCTGGCGCAGGCGCTGGTGGCCGTGATCGGCTTCCTGATCGCCGGCGTGCCGGCCGTCGCGCTGCTGGGCGTGGCCACCTTTATCTTTTCGCTGATCCCCGTCGGTCCGCCCCTGATCTGGGGCGGCGCCGCCATCTGGCTGTTTTCAGATGGCCAGACGGGCTGGGGTATTTTCATGCTGGTGTGGGGCGCCTTGCTGATCAGCGGCGTGGATAACGTGGTCAAACCCATGCTGATCAGCCGCGGCAGCAGCCTGCCGTTCCTGCTGGTGCTGCTGGGCGTGCTGGGCGGCGTGCTGGCCTTCGGCTTCGTCGGCATCTTTATCGGCCCGACCCTGCTGGCGGTGCTGTACAGCCTGCTGCAAACGTGGACGGTGGGGGAAACCACCGTGCCGCAGGGCAAGGATACGCTTACCTTGAAAAAAGACTAATCACGTAGATCGGCATCGAGATCCCGTTCCTGCTTGGGAATCACCTTGATCAGCACGATACGCGGGCCGTTCATCTTCTTGACGACGATGTCGAAGTCGACAAAGGTGATGCGCTGGCCCTGCTTCGGGATGTCTCCCAGCTTGACCATGATCAAGCCGCCCACCGATTCCACGTCGTCCAGCCCCAGCTCCTCGTTTTCGATATCGATGCCGAGGATGCGTTCGAGCGAGAAGATGGGCAGGCTGGCCTTGCCGATCAGGGTGCCGTCGCTTTGCTTGAGCCAGTCGTTTTCATTGCGGCGGAATTCGTCGCGGATTTCGCCCACCATGGCACCGAGCAAGTTATCGAGCGTGATGAAACCCAGCGGGCGCTTGCCCTTTTCGCCGATCAGGGCGAAGTGCGGCGCGCCGTCGCGGAAGCGGCGGAACAGTTCCAGTGCCGGCGTGCGCGCGGAAATGATGTCGACGGGACGCAGGAATGGCGTGAGCGAGGTGATCGGTTTACCCGCCTGCTGGGCAAAGAACAGGTCCTTCAGGTGTACCACGCCCAGCACGTCGTCTTCATTCGTGTCGAAATACGGGTAGCGGCTGAAGCGGTTGCGCAGCACCGTGTCGAGGTTTTCTTCCAAGGTGCTCGAGGCGTGCAGGGCGATTACTTCATTGATCGGGCGCATCAGGTCCGACACCGTCATTTGTTCGAAATCAAGCGACTGCGCCAGGATGTTGCGCTCGTCGCGCGTAAATTTCTCGCCCGGCTGGCTGGTGCGCAGGATCAGCTTGAGTTCTTCGGACGAGTAATGGGCATCGTGGCCGCCCTTGCCGGACAGGCCCGCCAGGCGCAGCACCCAGTTGGCGCTGGCGTTGAGCAGGTAGATGGCCGGGTACATGGTCCAGTAGAAGCCGTACAGGGGAATCGCGCTCCACAGGCCGACGGCTTCCGGGTTGCGGATGGCCATCGATTTGGGCGCCAGTTCGCCCACGACGATGTGCAGGAAGGAAATCACGCTGAAGGCGAGGACGAAGGAGATGCCGTGGATCAGCTCTTGCGAGGTGACGCCGATGGCGCCGAACAGCGGCTCCAGCAAGCCGGCAAACGCCGGTTCGCCGACCCAGCCCAGGCCCAGCGAGGCCAGCGTGATGCCCAGCTGGCAGGCCGACAGGTAGGCGTCCAGCTGGCCATGCACCTTGGCCAGGATGCGGCCCCGCAGCCCTTGCGTCTTGGCGATGGCGCGGATGCGCGTGCGCCGCAAGGTGACGATGCCAAACTCGGCGGCAACAAAAAAACCGTTCAGCGCGACCAGGAAGAGGGCGAGCAGGACTAGCAAGACATTGTGCATGGGGGCGCTGAAGATGGGCTGTAAAAACGTCATCTTAAACGACGAAGGCCGGCATAGCCTAATTTAGCCGCGCGCCCCGCCCGTGCAGGCGGGCGCGCGCGGCCGGTCTTGCACGCTTGTTCAGCCTTTGGCCGCCGTTTGCGGCCCGCCGCGCATGGCAAACACCATGACGGCCGAGACGATGGCGGGAATGGCGACGACGAGGAAGATCGTGCTGTTGGGCCAGTTCAGGCGGATCAGCTCGCCGCCGAGCACGGGGCCGATGATGGAGCCGATGCGGCCCACGCCCAGGCTCCAGCCGATGCCCGTCGAGCGCAAGGTGGTCGGGTAGTAGCTGGCCGCCAGGGCGTTGACGGCAGGCTGGCCGCCCACCACGCAGAAACCGGCGATGAAGATGGTGATGAAGAGGAAAGCCAGCGACACGTCCGGACGGCCGATCAGGGCAATGGCGACTGCAGCGACCAGGAAGCAGGGCAGCAGGATGCGGCGGAAGCTGGAGCGGTCGATCAGCTGGCCCATGACGAGGGTGCCGATGGTGCCGCCCACTTGCAGGGCCGTGCCCGCCAGCACGGCGTTGGCCGTCGACAGGCCCGCTTCCTTGGCGATGGTCGGCAGCCAGTTGGACAGGAAATACAAGTTCAGCAAGTTCATGAAGTTGATGACCCACAACAAAATCGTCATCTTGGCGCGGCCGCCCGTAAACAATTGCAGCACGGGCGCTCCCTTGTGTTCCTTTTCATGCACGACGTATTGCGTGTCGGCCGTGATGTTGACGGTGGGATCGATGCGTTTGAGCCACTTGGCGACTTTATCCAGCTTGCGTTTCTTCAATACCAGAAATTGCATCGATTCCGGCAGCAGGAAGAACATCAGCACGCCGATCACCAGCGGCACCACGCCGCCCACGTAAAACACGGATTGCCAGCCGAAGGCGGGAATCAGCGCGGCCGACAGCAAGCCACCGAGCACGGCGCCCAGGGTAAAGCCGCACGAGACCAGCATCATCAAGGTGACTTTCTTGCGCAGGGGGCTGTATTCGCCGGCCAGCGCCATGGCGTTCGGCATCACGGCGCCCAGGCCCAGTCCCGTGATAAAACGGATCAGCTGCAATTGTTCGATGTTCGTCGCCAGCGGCGTGACCAGCATGCACAGCGAAAAGAAGATGGTCGAGCCGATCAGCACGGGACGGCGGCCGAACTTGTCGGCCGTGATGCTGAAGACGAGCGAGCCGACCAGCATGCCCAGCAGGCCCGCGCCAAACACGGGGCCGAGGTTGGCCTTGCTGACATGCCAGTCGGCAATGATGGCGGGCGCCACATAGCCCATCGCCTGCACGTCGAAGCCATCCATGATGACGCACAGCCCGCACAGGATCAGCATGCCGATCTGGAAGGAGCCGATCCTGTTGTTATTGATGAGATCGGGAATATCGATCGTCTTGCCTGCCGTGGACATGGTGCCGCTCCTGTTTTTTATGGTAATCGCGCCCTGCCGGCGAGGGATGGGCGCGTGTTTGTCTCAGGCTTTATTACAATCGCTTTTGATTGATTATTCAAACGTTATTTTCGAATGGATTTATCAGGTTTCCTTGTGAATCTTCGGGTGGCCCTGGATGGCGGCCAAAATGACATCGAGCGCCGGATGCATGATCTTGCGTTCGTTCGAAATCACATAAAACTGTTCGCGCAGGGAGGAGGCGTCACCGACCAGCACGGCGCCGAATTGTTCCTCGATATCGGCCGCCAGGCTGGCCGGGGCAAAGAACAGGCCCAGGCCCTTGCGGCCAAAGGCGTTGAGCATGGCGTTGTCCTCGAATTCGCCGACCACGTCGGGGCGCACGCCTTGCTGCACCATCCATTCATCGATGCGCCCGCGCAGGGCGTTATTGCGCGCCGGCAGCAGAAACGGCGCGCCGTGCAGGCTGTGCGGGAAATTGCCGCGGTACTGTTCCGCCAGCGCGGGGATGGCGAACAGTTTCATGGCGCTTTCGCCCCACAGGTGGCTGGACACGCGCAGGCTGGCGCCGGCCGGCACGGCACGGTCCGTCAAGACCAGGTCCAGCTTGTGCAGGGCCAGGTCGGCCAGCAAGGATTCGAATTCGTCTTCCAGGCACACGAGCTTGACGGGCTGGTCCAGGCTGCGCGTGGCGTCGAGCATGCGGTAGGCCATCAGTTTCGGCAGGGAATCGGAAATGCCCACCGTCAGGCGCATCTTTTCCGCGTCGGTGTCGGCCAGCGCATCCTGCATCTGCTCGCCCAGCAAAAAAATCTGGTCCGCGTAGCCGAGCGCCAGGCGGCCCGCTTCCGTCGGCACCAGGCGGCGCCCCTGCGGCTGCAGCAGGGAGCGGCCCAGCTCCTTTTCCAGCAGGGCCAGCTGGGTGCCGATGGTTTGCACGGCCAGTCCCAGCCGTTCGGCCGCGCGCGTCACGCCGCCTTCCTTGGCGACCACCCAAAAGAAGTACAAATGGCGGTAATTGAAGCCCGTGGTTTTCATCGCTGCATCCTCTATCTTCTGTTTTTACGAAGTAATACTTCCATTATCTTCTATTTTTAAATGTGTCACACGTCCCTATACTACGTCCCATTGAATGTAGATAAAGGGGAACTATCGATGAAACATTTCAGAGTGTCATTTTTAGTGACATTTATCTGCCTGGGCATTTCCGCCTGGTGGGGTTACACGCACGGTGGCGTGCAGACGATGCTGGCGGCGCTCGGTATCGCGGTGATCCTGGGCGTGATGGAAGTCTCGCTGTCGTTCGACAACGCGGTGGTCAACGCTTCGGTGCTGAAGAACTGGGACAAGTTCTGGCAGAACCTGTTCCTGGGCGTGGGCATCATCATCGCCGTCTTCGGCATGCGTCTGCTGTTCCCGCTGGTCATCGTGGCGCAAGCGGCGGACCTGGGCTTGATGGAAGTATGGAATCTGGCACTGAGCAATCCGGAGCAGTATTCGATGCACCTGACGAATCACCACGCGGAAGTGGCGGCTTTCGGCGGCATTTTCCTGCTGCTGGTGTTCCTGAACTTCCTGCTGGACTCGGAGAAAGAAACGCACTGGCTGGGCCGTATTGAAGAAAAACTGGGCGCGCTGGGCAAAATTTCGTCGATTTCCGTGATGATCGCCCTGGGCACGCTGATGGTCAGCCTGTCGATGATCGAAGAAGGCCAGAAACTGGTGGTCCTGACGGCCGGCCTGTGGGGTATTTTGACCTACGTGGGCGTCGATGTGATCAGCGGCTTGCTGGAAGGCGATAACGGCGACGGCAACATGGGCGACATCATCAAGCGCGGCGGTATTGGCGGCTTCCTGTACCTGGAAGTGCTCGACGCCTCGTTCAGCTTTGACGGCGTGATCGGCGCGTTCGCCATCACCAAGGATGTCGTGATCATCATGCTGGGCCTGGCAATCGGCGCGATGTTCGTGCGCTCGATGACGGTGTTTCTGGTGCGCAAGGGCACGCTTGACGAGTTCGTTTATCTGGAACACGGCGCGCACTATGCGATCGGTATCCTGGCCGTGATCATGTTGGTCAGCATGAAGTTCCACATTCCCGAGATTTTCACGGGTCTGATCGGGGTGGCCTTCATTCTCGCCTCGCTGTGGTCGTCAATCCGCCACAAGCGCAGGATGGCCCTCGAAGAAGGCCAGACGGAAGCGCTGGAAGCGGTCAAGGCAGTGTAAAGAATGCGCGGCAAACGACTACACCCGTTTGTCGGCAAGTTGCAGCAAGCGTCGCCGCCGGCCTGGGGAGTCAGGCCGGTGGAGGACGCCAGGTGTTTGGTCATACACAACCCACATAGGAGAAATACATCATGGCAATCAGTCTGCAAAAAGGCGGCAACGTCAACCTGAGCAAGGAAGCCCCTGGCATTTCGAAGATGATCATCGGCCTGGGCTGGGATGCCCGCGCCACCGACGGCGCCGCGTTCGATATCGACGGTTCCGTGTTCCTGCTGAAGGCCGACGGCAAGGTTCGCGCCGACGTCGACATGATTTTCTACAACAACCTGAAGTCGAGCGACGGTTCCGTCACCCACTCGGGCGACAACACCACGGGCGCCGGCGATGGCGACGATGAAACCGTCGTCGTCGACCTGGCCACCGTGCCGGCCGAGATCGACAAGATCGCCGTCTGCGTCACGATTCACGATGCCGAAGCGCGCAAGCAAAACTTTGGTATGGTATCGAAGGCGTACGTGCGTTGCGTGAATGCCAACGGCAACACGGAAATCGCCCGTTTCGACCTGTCGGAAGACGGCTCGGCGGAAACGGCGATGGTCTTCGGCGAAATCTACCGCAATGGCGGCGATTGGAAATTCAAGGCCATCGGCCAGGGTTACAAGGGCGGCCTGGGTCCACTCGCAGCATCGTTCGGCGTCGGCGTATAAGTTGTAAATAATCAAGGCGGTCCGCAGCGCGGGCCGCCGCCATCACCATCATCGTTGAGGAAGGAACAGTTGAATGCCGGTTTTTAATGTAACAGGGGACGTCGACCCGTTCCTGCATGTGTCGCTGGCCAAGGGTGAGAAGATTTATTGCGAATCCGATGCGATGGTGATGATGGAAACCAATCTTGAGCTGAAAGGCAAGATGACGGGCGGCATAGGCGCTGCGCTGATGCGCACCTTTGCCAACGGGGAATCGTTCTTTCAGCAGCATATCGAGGCCATGCGGGGCGACGGCGACTGTCTGCTGTCGCCCACCTTGCCCGGCGCGATGCGGGTGCTCGAGGTTGGCAGCCAGCAATACATGATCAGCGACGGCGCCTTCGTGGCGGCCAGTGCTGGCGTGGAATTGAAGGTGCGCACGCAAAGCCTTGGCAATGCGCTGTTTGCCCAGAGCGGTGGCTTTTTCATCACCGAGACGGCAGGCAGCGGCCAGTTGGCGGTGTCCGGTTTTGGCGCGATGTCGGAACTGGAAGTGACGCCTGGCAAGGACGTGGTGATCGATAACTCGCACGTCGTATGCTGGGACAACCGCCTGCAGTACGAAATTTCCATCACGACCGGCAGCAGCGGCGGCTTTCTGGGTAATTTGATCAATAGCCAGACCAGCGGCGAAGGCATGGTGCTGAAATTTTCAGGCACGGGAAAAATCCTCGTGTGCTCGCGCAACCGCGCGGCCTTCCTCGCCTGGACGCAAAGCAAGCCGGCGTAACTAATATTTGATGTAACCAAGCAAACAGGAGCTATGCGTATGTCTGTCAATTTGAGCAAGGGCCAGAAGATTTCTCTGGACAAAGAAGCTGGTACCACCCTGACCCGTATCACCATGGGCCTGGGCTGGGATGCGGCCAAGACCAAGGGTTTCCTCGGTTTCGGTTCGAAGACGGAAGCCGTCGACCTGGACGCGTCGTGCGTCATGTTCGACGAGAACAAGGGCACGTCCGACATCGTCTGGTTCCGCCAGCTGAAAAGCAAGGACGGCAGCATTGTCCACACGGGCGACAACCGCACGGGCGCGGGCGATGGCGACGACGAACAGATCAATGTCGATCTGTCGAAGGTGCCGGCGCACGTGAAAAGCCTGGTCTTCACCGTCAACAGCTTTACTGGCCAGAACTTCTCGCAGGTGGAAAACGCCTATTGCCGCATCTTGAATGCGAGCAATAACCAGGAAGTCGCGCGTTTCAACCTGTCTGTGCAAGGTTCCCACACCGCACAGATCATGGCCAAGCTGTACCGCCATAACGGCGAATGGAAGATGCACGCCATCGGAGAAAACGGCAACGGTCGGACGTTTGACGACTTGATGCCCCAAATCTCAGTGCATCTATAAGGAGCAGTACGCAGCGGGCGGGGGACGGACCGGATACCGGCCCTTGTCCGCTGCTCTATTTTGAAGGAGAGTATGTCGTGATGCGATTGCTGATAGCCTTGCTACTTCCGTGTCTCACGTTTTTCATGCTGGGGCGCCCGCTGGCCGGTGCCGCCGCCTTGATCTTGCAGTGCACTGTGATCGGCTGGGCGCCGGCGGCCCTGTGGGCCCTGTACACGGTGAACCAGCATAAGACGGAGCAGGAACTGGAAGGTGCGTTAAGCCGCAGCTACATGCGCAGGCGTAGTCGCTTGATTTAAGGTCGATTGATCTAAATCAACCGGGCGCCAGGAATCCTTGCGCTAAAGCCCGCACGAGTGATCGTGCGGGCTTTTTTGTGCGCGCTCACTTCTTGCAGCGGATCGGCACGTTCACGGAGTTGCCATCCGAACTCAGGTTGCGGTACTGCAAATCTTCGCTTTCGATGGCGAAGCGGGGCACGGCGTGCACGTAGCGCTGCTTGCAGACGGTGTCGTCATTGATCAGCTGGCCCGCCAGCATGTAGTCGCACAGGGCGAAGCGCGATTCCTCGTCGTCGAGGATCAGCACGCGCGCGGCGCTGTACAGGGCCGATTGCAGGACGTCCGGGCTGCAGTTTTCCGGACCCGTCAGCTTCAGATGGGTTTTCGTCTGCGTGGCCAGGCGCTGCAGCTTGACGAGGGCGGCGCGTTCTTCCTTGCGCGCGCCGTCGACTTGTGCATCGCCGCTGGACAGGCGCAGCGCCAGCGAGGCGATCTGGTCGATGGAAATATGCCAGGCAAAGCCTTCCAGCCGCGTGCGGATCTGGCCCGGCAGGGGATCGGCCGCATCGACTTCGCAGCGGTACTGGCCCAGGTGGGGGCGGCACAGCACGGGGATGGCAAAGGCCGAGGTGCGCTTGCCCTTGACGAATTTCTGGCTCAGGTCGCCAAAGTTTTCGTGCGTGATGGTATCGAAGCGGGCTTGCCCAAAGCCCATCTTGACGAGGTTTTCCTTGCGCTGGCGTGAAAACAGGGCGTCGACGGCATCGTAGATATTCTTGTTGAAGATGCGGTCCAGGGGCTGGCGTTCGTCCGACATCTTTTCGAAGACGGCGCTGGAATTGGGCGCGTTGGCATCGATGGAAATGAGGATGAAGGGCTTGCTGTTCAGGCGCGGCGGCACGACGGCCATGTCGTTGCCATACAGCTGCGTCAGGGCCACGTCCCACAGGGTTTCCACGCCCAGGTTGTCGGCCGCGCCGCCGTCGAACAGGTGTACATAGGACGGCGATTCGCGCGACTCGGAACCGAGTTCCGGCACGAAACTGTTTTTCGGACGGAAACGCTCGAAGGTGACGGAATCGAACACGCCGGGAAAGGCGGCCGAAGTGGCCACGGCCGTGGCCAGGCGGATATCCTGGATCGGCGAATGCAGGGTACCGTAAAAATACTCATAGGAAAACACCACGCGCTTGCCGCCATCGGTGGCGTCCGTCGCGTTGGCCAGGAAGATGGGGCCGTCGTGCGGCAAGTCCTGGTAGGTTTTCTTGTCGTACAGCACATCGTCGAACACGTCGGACAGGAAGGAGGTGCGCGTCTTGTTCGTGAGCAACATCGTCGTCAGGTTGGCGGGTTTCAAAATGGTCTGGCCGAAGAAATCCGTTTTCAGCTTGCTGCGCAGCAAGGGCCAATCCGTCTGCTTGCCATGCAGCGCGTAGTAGCCGCCCGCGATGGCGCCGCCCGAGACGCCGGAGATGGCCGAGGCGCCGCTGACGAGGCCGAACTGCTCCAGCTGTTCCAGTGATGCCGCCGAGAAATTGGCCGCGCGGCTGCCCCCGCCGGACAGGGCGATGCCGATGAAGTGGTCGTTGGGCATGGGCTGCTGGATGCGCGCCTTGGGCGCGTCGATGCGCAGGCGCGGCGTTTCCTGCACGGTGAACGTGCGGTTTTCCACGCCGCTGTTGGGGCGCAGGGCGAGTACCGTGCAGCCGCTCAGCAGCGCAACGAGGATAAATGGTGCAAACAAGCGTGGATTCATGCGTGATCTGTGCGTAGTCATTGGTTGGGATACGGACGGAAACGTGTGCGATTCTAGCAAACTTGCCGGTGATTAAGCATGCAGCTGATATGCGAGGAAGGCGGCGTTGTAGCCGGCGTGTACCAGCATGGGCGCCAGCAGCGCGCCGCTGCGCTCGTACGCGAGGCCCGCACACAGGCCCAGCACGAAGGCGGGCAGCATGGCGGCGGGCGGATGCATCATGGCAAACAGCGCGGCGGCGATGCCGATCGCCTGCCAGGCGGGCAGCGAGCGGCGCAAGCCGCCCTGCAGCAAGCCGCGGAAGAGGAATTCCTCGCACAGGGGCGCGGCCAGCAGCGTCAGTCCCGCCAGCCACAGTCCGTTGCCATTGATATGCATCAATGGCGAAGCGGCCGGCGGCAACAGGGCCGCGCAGCCGATGCCGGACAGCGCAGCGATACAGGCGCCCGCGCCTCCCCAGCGCCACGGCTGGCGGCCCGCTCCGATGCGCGGCACGCCCGCCGTCCCGGCGCGCCAATACACGAGGCGCAGCAGCACATACGTGAGCACGCCGGCCACCTGGTCCTTGAGCAGGATCAACAGCAGGGTTTGCAGAATGAAAAACAGCATGGCGGCGATCAGGCCATCGGCCGCCGCTATTCTGGGCGGCGGCGAGGCGGCGGGATCGAGCAGGTAGGGCAGCGCATCGCGTGCTTTTTGCCACAGGGCCAGGGCCAGCGCGACCGTGAGCACGATAAACACCAGTTGCTGCACGGCGCTGCCGGCCGCCAGCGCGGCGATGTACAGGCCGGTCAGCAACAGGTACAGGTACATATATGTGGGGCGTATTTTCGCCGTCGTTTCCGTGGCCAGCGGGTCGCTGGCAAACACGCCCAGCGCCACGGCGATCATCGAATACAGGGGGATGCCGGCCAGGGCCAGCAGCATCAAACCCGCCATGTCCCACCGCCAGGCGTCTTGCCAGGCCAGCGCCGCGCCGAACAGGATGACTGGATACAGCAGGGCCAGCACGGCCCACAGCTGCGCCTTTTGCCGTAGCGCCTGCTCGACGGAGACGGGAAACGTGTACAGCAGCCACAGCGCGCCGCCTTCCTTGTTGATGGTCTGGAAGGCCGACATCATCAGCACATAGCTGCCGAGGAAAAAGCCCGTCGATGCCAGCAGGGCGGGGCTGGCCAGCAGCGCGTGCAGGTCGCGCGCCTGGCCCGAGAATACGGCCTGGCCGCCGAGGATGAGCAGCGGCAGCAGCAGGGTTTGCACCATGAAGTTACGGTCGCGCATCAGCAGGGTCAGTTCGCGGCGCTGGATCACCGTGCCGATGCGGGCGCGCCACCGGCCAGCGGGCGCCGCGGGCGAACGCTTGCGGCTGGCTTCGCGCTGGCCCGCGCCCACGACGCCATGGCGCAATTGGCGCCGCAGCATCGCCATGCCCAGCCACATCAGCAGCAGCACTTGCGCCAGCAGCACGATGGCTGGCAGCGGCAGGGCCGCCACGTCAGGGGCATTGAGCAGCCGTACCAGCAGGCCCGGCGGCGTCCAGCCGCTCCAGGCGGGCATGGCTGCGGCCCAGCCATGGGCAAAGCCGCCCGCGCCCATGCCGAAAGACATGCCCATATACATGGGAAATACCCCGGCCACCGAGAGCAGCGCCTGCAGGTTGCCCAGCCGTGCGGGACTGAGCGACAGGCGCAGGCCCGTATCGACCAGTGTGCGCAGCATGGCGGCCAGGGCCAGCAGGAGCAGGCTGGCCGCCAGCCCGGACAGTGGAGAAAGCCAGCCCTGGTCCGAGTACCAGGCGATCATGGTGGTGCTGGGCCACAGGGCCAGCAGGCCGGCCGGATTGACGACCGTGCGTTCGAGCACGCGCGCCCACAGCAGCGTGGCTTTGTCGACCGGCAAGGTGACCAGCCATTCCAGGTCCCAGTCCGGTTTCGACAACTCTCCCATGCCCAGCGGAAACAAGACGCTGACCAGCCACAGCAGCATCAATTGCAGGGTCAGGCCGCCTGCCAGCGCCGTACTGAACGGGTGCCCGATCAATTCGGCGATGACGGGCGCCAGCAGGCGTTCACCTGCCTGCATGCTGCCTTGCGCTTGGCAGGCCGCCACCTGGTCGAGCAGGCAATGCATGTTCAGTACGCCATGGCGCGCGATGGTGCCGAAGGAAAACAACATCGGCAGGAACAGCAGCACGCCCGGCAGCCAGCGGCCCCGTTTCTTGCCCGGCGTGGCGGGGCGGCCCTGCCGGGCCTTCCTGAAGGCGAAGCCCCGGCCGCTGACGTTGAGCAGGCGCTGCAGGCGCAAGCGTGTCAGCAGCCAGATGGCGCGCCAGGCGGTGAGCGGCACCGGCGTCATGCGGTTTCGTCGGTGAGTTGCAAGAACAGGTCTTCCAGGCTGCCGTCGCTGGACAGTTGCTGGCGGATATCGTCCAGGCTGCCCGTGGCCACCAGGGCACCCCGATGGATGATGGCGACCCGGCTGCACAGCTTTTGCGCCATGTCCAGCAAATGCGTGGATACAAAGATGGTGGTGCCGGCGGCGGCGCGGCGCAACAGGCGTTCCTGCACGTCGCGCGAGGCGCGCGGGTCGAGGCCGTTGATCGGTTCATCGAGGATCAGCACGGCCGGATCGTGGATCAGCGCGCATGCCAGGCCCAGCTTTTTCTTCATGCCCAGCGAGTAATTCACGGCGAAATCCTCGGCCGCTTCGTCCAGGCCGAATTCCGTCAACAGCCGCGCGGCGCGGGCAAGCGCTTCCGCGCGCGTAAAACCATGCATTTCCGCCACGAATTGCAGGATTTCACGGCCCCGCAAATAATCGTAAAAGATGGGGGTGTCGGGCAGGTAGCCCACCTTGCGCTTGACGGCGGCGCCGTCGCGGTGGCAATCGAGGCCATCGACCAGCACGCGGCCGGCGCTGGGCACGAGGATGCCCATCAGCATGCGGATGGTGGTGGTCTTGCCGGCCCCGTTCGGGCCCAGGAAGCCGAACACTTCTCCTTTGCCTACCTGCAAGGTCAGCGGCTTGACGGCCTCGAACGTGCCGTAGTGTTTGGACAAGCCTTCGAAGGCGATCATCATGCATCCCAAAAAACATAGCGTGCAGGATGATAGCCCGATACGGCGCCGCCGGAGCGCTACTTAGTTTCGCAATTTAATGTCGCAACATCACGCCGATGGCGATGCAGGCCACGATCGCCAGGCTCATGGCGAGGACGTAGGCTGCCATCAATAACAGCCAGCGGCAGACGGTAGCGAGCTTGCCGCTTGGATACACGCGCCACATGGCCCAGGGCAGATAGGCCAGCAGCCAGGCGCCCAGCGCGAGGCGGACAAGGTCGACGGGGATCAAGGTCATCAGGGCCATCGTGATGAAGGCGAAGGCGTTCGTATGCAGGGCGAACAGGAAATGCTCGCCATAGCGCCGTCCGCTGCCCAGGTAGAGGATTTTCAGGAACAGGGCGAACAGCGGCATGAGGCAAAACATGGCGTACGGCGCGTAATGGAAAAAGCTTTCCACCACGAGTTTTTGTTTCTCGGCCGTGGGCAGCTGCACAAAGTCTTGCCATTGGCGCGGCAGGGTCGGTGTCTGGCCCAGAATGCTGACCTGCATGCGCGATGTATTGTTTTCCGAAACTTGATCGGGGCCGTGGCCGCTCACCTGGGCTTGCTGATCGTGGACGGTGAGGAATACGTCTGGGCTGCTGAACTTGAGGATGGCAAAGAACAGGATGCTGAAGGTCAGGTAGACGCGCAGCGGCTCCACGTAACGCACGCGGCGCCCTGTAATGTACTCGTTCGTCAGTGCGCCCGGGCGAAACAGCAGCAGGGCCAGGGTACGCCAGAGCTTGCCTTCGAGCGCCACGTAATGCGCGACAAATTCATGCAGGAATTCACGCGCGCTGGGCATGTGCAGCGTCGTCGCCTGGCCGCAGGCGCTGCAGAAGTTGCCTGGCGCAGCGGTATTGCAGTTATGGCAGGTACTGGCGGGATTCGTGCTGGATGACACTGTTTTCAAGATGGACTCTTTCTATCGCCGAAAGGGAAAAATGCGCGCTGAAGGGCGCAGCATATGATGAATGAAAACAATGATAAAAGCGCATTTTTTCTTTCGATAGTTGCTTCCGAGATACAAATTCCCGCGCCGTTCAGCGGCCACCGAAGGCGGCCAGCAGGCGCCGTTCGCCATCGGGCGTGAGGCGCAGGGCGCGGCTGTCGAGTTCGCGCTCGGCCCAGCGCTGGCGCAGGGCCAGTTGCAGCAGGGCGGCACCCAGCGCGCCACCCAGGTGGGCGCGCCGTTCGCTCCAGTCCAGGCAGGCACAGGCGAAGCGGCGGCGCTGGCGCTGCAATTGCGGTACGTCAATGCCCAAGGCCGTCATGCCGGCCGCGCCCGCTTCCGACAGGCGATATTCGCCTTCGCCTTCGCCGCCATCGTCCAGCAGCCAGCCTTGCGCGTGCAACTGGTCGTGCACGGCGACGGCGACCGTGCCGGCCATGTGGTCGTAACAGGTGCGCGCGCGGCGCAAGCGGTCCGGCGTGGTAGGGGTAAAGGGTCTTGCCGCCACGCCGGCCACCACCAGCAGCGCTTCCAGCGCCCGCGCCACCTCCACGCTGGCCAGGCGGTAATAGCGGTGCTTGCCCTGCGCCAGCATCGACAGCAAGCCGTCTTCGCGCAGGCGGCTCAGATGGGCGCTGGCCGTCGAGGCGCCCACCTCGGCCAAGGTAGCCAGTTCCGTGGCCGTGCGCGCATGGCCATCGAGCAGGCTGCACAGCATGCGCGCGCGCGCCGGTTCGGCGATGGCGCCGGCCAGTTGCGCCAGGCCCATGTCGGCCGAGGGAAGTTTGTCATTCATGATTCGTCCGTGGGCGAAGTGTTGTGGTGGAAGGACCAGCATACTCGTGTCCCCACTTCACTGCAATGGAATGCGCATGCCGCTCGCCGACCCTTTTTCCGCCGTCACCCACGCGGCGCCGTATGACTACTATCGCCGACTGGCGGACGGCCCGCCGCTGCGTTTCGAGGCGCCGCTCGATTGCTGGCTGGCAACGGGCGCGGCCGGCGTGCGGGCCGTGCTCGAGCATCCCGCCTGCCGTGTGCGCCCGGCCGGCCAGCCGGTACCGGATACGCTGGCGGGCACGCCGTGCGGCGCGATTTTTGCCGAACTGATGCGCATGAACGAGGGCGAACGGCATGCGGTGCCGAAACAGGTGCTGGCGCGTGCGCTGGGCCAGGTGGACCTGGCGCGCCTGCATGGACGGGTGATGCAGATTGCCGGCGACCGCGTTCCCGGCAGCGCCGCGCAGCTGAACGAAGCGATTTTTGAGCTGCCCCTGTTCGCCATGGCGGACTTGCTGGGCTTTGCGCCAGCGCAATGGCCGGCGCTGGCCGCCTGGACACGTGACTTTGTCGCCTGTTTGTCGCCGCTCAGCAATGGAGAACAACTAGCCGGCGCGCAGCAAGCGGCCGATGCCTTGCTGCAAGGTTTCACCGTGTTGCTGCGCCAGGGGCAGGCGTTGCCCGGCAGCTTGCTGCACGACATCGTGGCCGGGGCGGATGCCATGGGGGGCGGCATGCTGGCCAACCTTGTGGGCTTGCTGTCGCAGACGTGCGACGCCACGGCCGGTCTGCTGGGCAATGCCGTCGTGGCCTTGCGCGCGCAGCCGGATTTATCCGCGCAATTGCGCGCTGCGCCCGAGCGCTGGCCGGCCATGATGCGCGAGGTGGCTCGGCATGATCCCGCCATCCACAACACGCGCCGCTACACGGCCGATGCCGTGGAATTGCTTGGCGTGCGCATACCGGCCGGGCAGATGATCGTCGTCGTGCTGGCCAGCGCTGGCCATGCGGAGTCGGGCTTTGGGCATGGCCGCCACGCCTGTCCGGGCCAGTCCATCGCGCAGAGCATCGCCACGGCTTGTTTGCAGGCGTGGGCCGACGGGCTGGAAGGCATGCCGCTGGCGTGGAGTTATTTGCCTTCGCTGAACGCCCGCATCCCCGTCTTCAGCACGGGAGAAACAGCATGATTGCCGTGATTTTTGAAGTGTGGCCCAGCGCCGATGGCCGCCAGCAGTACCTGGACCTGGCGGCGTCGCTGCGGCCCTTGCTCGACGAGGTCGATGGTTTCATTTCCATCGAACGCTTCAGCAGCCTGAGCGAGCCAGGCAAACTGCTGTCGCTGTCTTTCTTTCGCGACGAAGCGGCGCTGGCGCAGTGGCGGCAGCTGGAAGCGCACCGGGCGGCGCAGTCGGCCGGCCGGCACGGCGTGTTCGACGATTACCGCTTGCGCATCGCTGGCGTGGTGCGCGATTACGGCATGCTGGAGCGGCAACAGGCGCCGGCCGACAGCCAGCGCCGCCACGCTATTTAGCGGGGCAGCGCGCCCTGCGTAATCTTGACCTTGACGCGGTAGGTGGGTTCGGCCGCGTTGAGGGCGGGCGGCGTGGCCGGGTCGACGTCGAGCAGGGTGAACGTCAGGTGGTTGACGGTCACGGAACTGGCAGCGCCGGGCATGGACTCGGACAAGACGATGTCGGTGGCGCCCGCGCTGTTGAGTAAACTGAAACTGTAGCTGACGTAACCTTTCCACACGCACACGGCACCCTTGCGGCAGCGGCTGTCGTTGACGCGTTCGAGTTTCAGGGTGTCGGTGGCCGTGATGGCCACCTGTTCGCCCGGCGAGAGCACGTGGGTGACGCTGCGTGGCGTGTTTTCCGCGTCGCCGGCGCTGCCGGCCGCGCCGCAGCCCGCCAGCACGGCCAGGCAGGCGATGAAGATGGGTAAAAGCAAGCGACGATAGGAGTCATGGAGGTAATGCATGTTTTTTCCTTTCAGGTAGAGCGTCCCCGGCGTGGCATCCACGCATGGGATAAAAATGATAATAACAAAATGATATTTTCCCGGCGCACCATTGGCGCGCTGCGGATGAATTGACGCGCCGGCCACGCGGCGCGCCGATTACTGCGTAGAATGGCTGTTTTGAAAATCAGGAAACAACCATGAAAAAAACCGACCTGGCCAAAAGCGATGCCAAGAAACTGATGGGAAAGATGAATGTTCCCGGCGCCGGTGCATTCGGTAAGGAAGCGGTGGTCGTCGACCGCCGCGAGCAGCGCAAGCGCGATCAGGCCCTGGGCCTGGTGCCGTTCGCCGTCAAGCTGAACAGCGATCTGGTGTTGCAATTGCAGACCCTGGCCAAGGAACGCGGCGCGGATCTGAATGAATTGGTCGCCGAGCTGATCACCAAGGGCTTGGCTGCAGCATAAGGGCTGACAATGTTTATCTGTTGATAAATATCATTTATAAAACTAAAAGGCGCCTTGCGGCGCCTTTTGCATTGTGGCATTGCTTTCGATTACACGTAGGCCGCCAGGGCGCCCTTCATTTTTTTCAGCGCCGCCACTTCGATCTGGCGGATGCGCTCGGCCGATACGCCGAACTCTTCCGCCAAGGCGTGCAGGGTGGCGCCGGAACCGTCGTCGTTGGCCAGCCAGCGCGCTTCGATGATGCGGCGCGAACGGGCGTCCAGCTTGGACAAGGCCGTTTCCAGGCCTTCCGATTGCAGGCGCGTCACTTGTTCCGCTTCCAGCACCTTGGTCGGCTCGCTTTGCTCCGACGACAGGTAGGCGATCGGCGAAAACTTGTCGTCTTCATCGTCGGTCGGCGATTCCAGGGCGATGTCGCGGCCGCTCAAGCGCGTTTCCATTTCGATCACTTCTTCGCGCTTCACGTCGAGCAGCTTGGCCAGCGCATCGATCTGCTTCGGCGTCATCGCGTCCAGGCCCGTCTTGTGGCTGCGCAGGTTGAAGAACAGCTTGCGCTGCGCCTTCGTCGTCGCGACCTTGACCAGGCGCCAGTTTTTCAGGATGTACTCATGCATCTCGGCTTTCACCCAGTGCATGGCGTACGACACCAGGCGCACGCCCTGGTCCGGATCGAAGCGTTTCACGGCTTTCATCAAGCCGATATTGCCTTCCTGAATCAGGTCGGCGTGCGGCAAGCCATAGCCCAGATAGCCGCGGGCAATCGAGACCACCAGGCGCAGGTGCGACAGCACCAGTTCTTGCGCGGCGGCCAGGTCATTTTTTTCACGCAGGCGTTTCGCCAGCGAAATTTCTTCGTCGTGGGTCAACATGGGCAGACGGTTCACGGCCGAAATATAGGCGTCGATATTGCCCAGATTGCCAGTGAACCCGAGGCCCAGCGCATTACTTTTGGTCGGAACCAATGCGGATGTTGCGGACATCATAGTCATGTTTTCTCCCTCGTAGTCTTGCTGTGTTCCAGTTGGCCACGTCACGCGACGTGGCCCGATTGTCTGTTCTGTTTTGTGTATTCGGTCTTGCACTTTGCAGATCGCGGCACCATCTTCATCTGGCGTCCATGGCAGTTCTGCTGTTGGTATGTCCCTATATTAGCACTCTCTGCTTGAGAGTGCCAATCAGCACATTTAATCGTCCTGATAGCCTAAATGCTATGGCGAATGAATGCTTGATAAATATGTCTGAACAGCGATCTGAACAGCACTGCAGGCCGCTTCACGACAACATGGCTAGTCTACGGCCTCTGGCTGAAGCGAACCTTAAGAATACTTGCTTAATATCAAGATAACAGCAGATGGGGAGGGCGAGGCGCATGGCGGCGCCAGGAGCGCCGCCATGGAAAGGAAGGTCAGTTCAGGCGCGCCAGGTGGCGCTGCACGCAGAGGAAGGCGCCGATCAGGCCCAGGCTGGCGCTGACGGCCAGCAAGCCTGCCATCGGCAGCGGCGCCAGCGGCACCAGCTGGAATTCGGACGCATACAGGCGGGCAAACTCGGCAATCGCGGTATTCAGCGGCTGCAAGGCCAGCGCCACGGCGCCCAGGGCCAGCGCGCCCGCGCACAGGCCCAGCAGGGCGCCCGTGTAATAGAAGGGGCGGTGGATGAAGGTGTCGGTGGCGCCGATCAGCTTCGAGATGCTGATTTCATCGCGCTGCTGCATCACCTGCAGGCGGATGGTGTTGAAGACCACGGCGATGACGGCCACGCCCAGGGTGATCGCCAGCAGCAGCAGCACCAGGCGCAGCACGCCCAGCAGGGCCGCCAGGCGCTTGACCCAGGCCGAATCGACTTGCGCCGATTCCACGCCGGGCAGATGGCGCAACTGTTCCGCCACGGCATCGACATCCTGCGCCTCGCTGGCGCTGCTGAAGGCGTCCAGTTTCAGCACATAGCTGTCGGGCAGGGGATTGTCGCCCAGGGTGCTGAGCACGTCGGCCAGGCCGTTCTTGTTTCTCAGCGTGTCGAGCGCCTGTTCGCGCGGGATGAAGACGATCTTCGCCTTTTGCTCGCCGACGATCTTGCGCATGGCGCTGGCCAGGGCCACGGCTTGCTCGCGCGGCGTGTCGATCTTCAGGAAAACGCTGATTTCCGGGTCGACCGACATCTGTTCCGACATGGGGCGCACATTGTCGAGCATGGTCAAGCCGGCGAACGGCAGCGACAGGGCGATGGCGACGACGAGCACGTTCAAGAGAAAGCCGCCCGGCGACTTGCGCAAATGAATCAGCGCCGAACCGAGCGCGAAGCGGTGTTGACGGAACCAGCCTCTCATGCCTGTTCTCCCTGCACGTCGTCCGCATCGGGTGAGGGCGCAAAATCGGGATCGGGCGGCGCGAAGACGGGCGCCTGCGTGGCCTTGTCGATGGCGACCAGCTGGCCGTTTTTCAGGTGGATCACGCGGGCGGCGGCGTCGAGCATCTGTTCGTCATGGCTGGAAATGAGGCAGGTCACGCCCACCGAATGGAATGCCTTGAGGGCGTCGAGCACCTTGTTGGCGCTGGCGCGGTCCAGGTTGGCCGTCGGTTCGTCGGCCAGGATGATCTGCGGCCGGTTGACGATGGCGCGCGCGATGGAGACGCGCTGCTGTTCGCCGCCCGACAGCGACAGCGGGCGCGCCATGGCGCGGTCCAGCAGTCCTACCTTGTCGAGTGCGGCGCGCGCGCGCTGCTCGGCGGCAACTTTATGCGCGCCGACGACGAGCAGCGGCAGCATGACGTTGGCCAGGATGGAGCGGTCGTTCAGCAATTTTTGCTGCTGGAAGATCAGGCCCATGTTACGGCGCAGAAAGGGCACGCCGGCCGGCTTGATCTTTGCCATGTCCTGGCCATTGACGATCAGCTTGCCCGACGTGGGGCGTTCCATGGCGGCGATCATCTTCAGCAAGGTGGACTTGCCGGCGCCGGACGGGCCGGCCAGGAAGACCAGCTCGCCTTTGGCAATATTGAGCGAAATGTCGCTGAGCGCCACGGCGTCGGCGGAGTATTGCTTGGAGACGTGCTGAAATTCAATCATGTATAGGCTTATCCGAGCAGCGCTTCGACAAATTCGGCAGCCACGAAGGGCTGCAAGTCTTCGATTTTCTCACCGATGCCGATGAAATACACGGGCACGGGGCGTACGCGGGCAATCGCCGCCAGCACGCCGCCCTTGGCGGTACCGTCCAGTTTGGTGATCACCAGGCCGCTCAACTGCAGGGCATCGTCGAATGCCTTGACCTGCGTCAAGGCATTCTGGCCCGTGTTGCCGTCGATGACGAGCAGGGTTTCATGCGGCGCGCCATCCATGCCCTTGCCGATCACGCGCTTGATTTTCTTCAATTCTTCCATCAGGTGCAACTGCGTCGGCAAGCGTCCTGCCGTGTCGACCATCACCACGTCGATGCCGCGCGCCTTCGCCGATTGCACGGAGTCGTAGGCCACGGCGGCCGGATCGCCCGATTCCTGCGAAATCACGGTGACGTTGTTGCGCTCGCCCCAGACCATCAGCTGCTCGCGCGCGGCGGCGCGGAAGGTGTCGCCTGCGGCCAGCAGCACGGACTGGTTGTTCGACTGCATGTGCTTGGCCAGCTTGCCGATGGTGGTGGTCTTGCCGGCGCCATTCACGCCGGAAATCATCATCACCAGCGGCTTGTGGCGGCCCAGCTCGAAGCGCTTTTCCAGCGGGCTCAGGAGCTCGATCAGCAGCACCTTCAGCGCGGCCTTGACGGCGGCCGCGTCGAGCAGCTTGTCTTCCTTGACCTTTTTCTTCAATTCCGTGAGCAGGAATTCGGTGGCGTCGATGCCCGCGTCGGACATCAGCAGCGCCGCTTCCAGCTCTTCGTACAGGGCGTCGTCGATCTTCGCGCCGACGAACAGCACGGACAAGGTGTTCGAGGTTTTCGACAGGCCCGCCTTCAGGCGCGTCATCCACGATTTTTTCTCGGGTTCGGCGGCCACGATCACGGGCACGAGCTCGGCCGGCGCGCCGCTCAGGGGCGTAGCGGCAGGCTGCGGTGCGGGCGGCGTGGCGGGAAGGACGAGGGGCTCGGCTGGTGCGGCCTCGGGAGCGATGGGTTTTTTCTTGAAGAAACTAAACATGGATGTGTGGTGGCGGGTGCTGACCTAAGGCCCGGCGGCGCCGGACACTGTGTTACGGGCTATTCTACCAGAGCGCGCCCGGCCCTTCATGCTTTACTGTTCGATTGGCAACATTGCGCGCCTATCCACGGAGATCGCCGCAGTTGCCGCGCTTTCCAGCCGGATCAATGGGTTTGCAGGGCCAGCGCCTGGCGGCGGCGGCGCCAGTCGGCGATGCTTTCGTCGACTTGCCGCAAGTCCAGCACATGCAGGAAGGAGGGCGGCTGCTTGTAGAGCACGGGACTGCGTCCGCCGGCCCACAATTCCATCCCTGGTGGCAAGCTCGCGTGCAGCTGCTGCAGGCTGTCGCGCGTCTGCCGCTGCTTGCTGGAACTGGAAAACGACAGCGCCACGATGTCGGCCCGCTGCGCGCGGGCGGCCGCGACGATGTCCGTCAGCGGCGTTTCCACCCCCAGCGACATGCAATGGGCGCCCGCCGCCGCGCACAGCGCCTCGGCCATCAGCAGCCCCAGGCCATGCCGCTCCTGCGGCAAGGTGCTGAGGACGATGCGCGGCGTGCGCGTGGACGGGCTGCTTGCTTGCGGCAGGGAAAAAATGGCGTGGCGCATTACCGTCTGCAAGGTTTCGCTATATAGATGCTCTTCATACACGGCCAGTTCGCCGCAAGCCCACGCTTCGCCCACCAGGCCCGTCAGGGGCGCGATCACGTCGATGGTGAAGCTTTTCAAGCCCAGCACGGCCAGCGCCTGGCGCAGGGCATCGCCCAGTTCCGCCATCTGGTGGCCGCGGCACAGGGCCAGGTAGTGTTCGAGCTGCGGTGCCGGCGCGGGCGACGGCGTGCAGCCCGCACTGGCCAGCTGCTGCAGTTGCACAGTGCTGTGCTGCATGATTTTACCCGGACGAAAGCCGAGGTCCAGCAGGCGCTTGACCATGCGCAATTTTTGCACTTGCTCGGCTGGATAGCTGCGTTCGCCAAAGGCGTCGCGCTGGGGCTGGGGGAAGGCGTAGCGGCGCTCCCAGACACGCAAGGTTTCCTTGGCCAGTCCCGTATCGCGCTCGACGTCGCTGATGCTGAAGGCGGTAGGGGGGGGCAGTGCTTGCAGGTCAGTATCCATACAGGGGCTTGCTCGCTTGCGGAAGAACGTGGGTGCATTCTACGCCTTCCGCCGCCCCAGACCAAATAGCTGAATCCGATTGAAAATTGCCTGCGTATAAGGTTGTGAGCGGTTCACGCTCTCATTGACATAGATCAATATTTAATTGATTATTTGTTTTGTCCTGGACAAACTTGATACGGATACAGTCATGAAAATCGCCGTTGTCGGAGCGGGAATTGCAGGATTGTCGTGTGCCTATCGCCTGGCGCAAGCGGGCCAGGACGTGACCTTGTATGAGGCGGGCGATTATTTTGGCGGCCACAGCCACACGGTCGATGTCACGCTCGATGGCGTCACGCATGGCGTCGACACGGGTTTTCTCGTGTTTAACCACGCCACCTATCCGAACCTGGTGCAACTATTTGACGAACTCGGTGTCGTGGCGGCCGACAGCGATATGTCGTTTTCCGTGAAGATGCCCCTGGGTACCGCCCCCGATGCCCGCGTGCTGGAGTGGGCGGGCGCCAATCTGGACACCGTGTTTGCCCAGCGCAGCAATCTGCTGCGCCCCGCCTTTTTGCGCATGCTGCGCGATATCGTGCGCTTCAACCGCCAGGCCAGCGCCCTGGCCACGGCCAGTTTGCCGGCGCCGGCCCTGTCGCTGGGGGAATTTCTCGACCTGCACGGCTATGGCGGGGAATTCCGCCACTGGTATCTGCTGCCCATGGCCGCCTGCATCTGGTCGTGTCCGGCGCGCCAGATGCTGGCCTTTCCGCTGGCTACCTTCATCCGTTTCTGCCACAACCACGGCTTGCTGCAAGTCAATGACCGGCTGCAATGGCGCACGGTGCGGGGCGGCGCGCGCGTGTACGTGGAAAAGCTGCTGGCGGGCATTCCGCAGCAGCGCCTGGCCTGCCCCGTGCTGGCCGTGCGTCGCCAGCCGCACGGCGGCGCGCGCATGATCGAGCTGCACACGGCCGCCGGTGTCGAGCATGCCGATCACGTGGTGCTCGCTTGCCACAGCGACCAGTCGCTGGCCCTGCTGGCGGATATCCGCGACGACGAGCGCTCCATGCTCGCAGCCGTGCGCTACCAGCCGAACCGTGCCGTGCTGCATACGGATGCATCCTGCCTGCCGCAGCGCCGGCGTGCCTGGTCGGCCTGGAATTACCAGGGCAGGCCGGCCGCGGAAGGCGAGGCGCCGCAAGTGTGCGTGCATTATTTGCTGAACCGGCTGCAGCCCCTGCCCTTTGCCACGCCCGTCATCGTTTCGCTCAATCCGTTCGACGAACCCGCGCCAGCCAGCATCATCGACGAGTTTTCGTATGCCCACCCCGTGTTCGATGGCGCGGCCATTGCCGCCCAGGCGCGCCTGGTCGCTTTCCAGGGGGCGCAGCATACGTGGTTCGCGGGCGCCTGGACGGGTTACGGCTTCCATGAAGACGGCTTGAAGTCGGGCCTGGCCGTGGCCGAAGCTTTGAACGGCATGGCGTCGGCGGAGCTTGGCCATGCCGCGTGATCCCACGCAGCCGGCCCAGCCGCAGCCCCAGCTGTGCCTGGGGCTGGTGCGCCATGCGCGGTTGCTCCCGCGCGCGCATGCCTTTGCTTACGGCATGTTTTATCTGCGCCTGCCCTTGCGCAGCATGGGGATGCGGGATTTCCCGGCACGCTTGATCTCGCGCAATGGCGCCAATGTGCTGTCCTTCCGCGACAGCGACCATGGCGATGGCGCGACACCGCTGCTGGACTGGATCGATGGCTTGTTGCGCCAGCACGGCGTGCTGGACGCGGGCGGCGAAATCTGGCTGCAAACCATGCCGCGCCTGTTCGGCTACGTCTTCAATCCCGTCAGCTTCTGGTTTTGCCACCGTCCGGATGGCGCCTTGCGCGCCGTGGTCTGCGACGTGCGCAATACCTTCGGCGAGCGCCACTTGTATTTGCTCGAGCAGGGCGGCCCCATCGCCTATGGCAGCGAATTGCAGGCCAGCAAAATTTTCCATGTCTCGCCATTTTGCAAGGTGGAAGGGCATTACCGCTTCCGTTTCCTGCGCAACAGCGAACACGATGGCGAGCGCCACCTGGCCCGGGTCGATTATGACGACCTCGACGGTCCGATTCTGCAGACGAGCTTGTCCGGCACGGCGCAGCCGCTGCGCGATGGCGTCATCGCCTGGGCCCTGCTGCGCTACCCATTGATGACGTTTGGCGTGATGGCGCGCATCCATTGGCAAGCCTTGCGCCTGTGGCTGCGCCGCGTGCCGTTTTTCAGCAAACCCCACCCTCCACAAGAAAAGGTGTCCCGATGAGCTCCGATTCCCTGCCGACCGGCCTGCATGCGCGCAGCAGTTCCACCCATTTGCATGGGCATGCGCATCTGGATATGCCCGCTTCCGCGCGCATGATCGTGCGCCTGCTGCAAAAATTGCAATATGGCGCCCTGCGCCTGCGCACGCCGGATGGCAGTATCTTGCTGTATGGCGACGGCAGTCATCCCGTCACCCTGGACTTGCACAACTGGCGCCTGTGTGCGGCTGTGTTGCGCTCGGGCGATATTGGCTTTGCGGAAACGTTTATCGCCGGCGACTGGCGCACGGACAATTTGCCGGGCTTGATCGAATTGATGATACGCAACCGCGCGCAGATCGAGTCCTTGATCTATGGCAACTGGTGGGGCAACCTGGCCTATAAGCTGCGGCATTTTCTCAACCGCAATTCGCGCGCCGGCAGCAAGAAGAATATCCACGCCCATTACGACATCGGCAACGCCTTTTACCAGCTGTGGCTGGACCCGTCGATGACGTATTCGAGCGCCCTGTTCACCGAGGGCGCCAGCCTGGAACAGGCGCAAGGGGCGAAATACGCGCGCATCGCGGACCAGCTGCAACTGCAGCCTGGGGCGCGCGTGCTGGAAATCGGCTGCGGCTGGGGCGGTTTCGCGGAAACGGCGGCACGCGATTACGGCGCCCACGTGACGGGGCTGACCTTGTCGACCGAGCAGCTGGCGTATGCGCGCCAGCGCCTGCAGGATGCGGGCCTGGCTCAGCAGGCCGACCTGCAGCTGTGCGATTACCGCGACAGCGCCGGCCAGTACGACGCCATCGCCTCGATCGAGATGTTCGAAGCCGTGGGGCAAAGCTATTGGCCCGGCTATTTTGAATGCGTGGCGCGCAACCTGAAGCCGGGCGGACGGGCCTGCATCCAGACCATCGTCATCGCCGACGACTTGTTCGAGCGCTACAGCAAGAGCACGGATTTCATTCAACAGTACATCTTCCCGGGCGGCATGCTGCCGTCGCCGGCCGAGTTCCGCCGCGCCGCCGAGGCGCAGGGCTTGCGCGTGGTGGACGCCTTCCGCTTTGGCCTCGATTACGCGCAAACCTTGCGCCAGTGGCGCGCCAGCTTCCTGGCCCAGCGCACGGCGCTGGAAAAGCAGGGTTTCGATGGCCAATTCCTGCTGACCTGGGAGTTTTACCTCGCGTATTGCGAGGCCGCCTTCCAGGCGCACAACACGGATGTGATGCAATTTACCCTGGTGAAGGACTGACCATGCGCCGCTGGCTTGCCATTATCGTGTTGTCGTTGAGCATATCCAGTGCCATGGCCGCGCCGCCCGCCTTCGTCGCCGCCGACGTGCCCGAGGCCCGGCTGGCGGGGGAGGGCGAATACACGTGGTTCGGCATGCGTATTTATCGGGCGCAATTGTGGGTGGGCGCGAACGGTTATCAGGGCGCGGCGTCGGCAACGGCGCCTTTCGTCCTGGAATTGCGCTACGCGCGTTCGCTCGATGGCAAGAAGATCGCCGAGGCCAGCTATGAACAGATGCAGAAAATCGGCGCCGGCACGCCGGAGCAGCGCCTGGCGTGGCTGGCCGCCATGCAGCGCATCTTCCCGGATGTGAAGGAAGGCCAGCGCATCGCGGGCGCCTACCGGGCCGGCATCGCGCCCGGCGTGCGCTTTTATCTCGACGGCAAGATGCTGGCCGACGTGAGCGATGGCGACTTTGCGCGCGCCTTCTTCGCCATCTGGCTGTCGCCCGAATCGACGGCGCCGAAGCTGCGCGCGGCCTTGCTGCAGAGTGCGGCGCCGCTGCCATGAACGCCGGGGCCAGCGCGTTGAGCTTGCCGGCCCTGTTCAGCTATGGCCTGTTCGGCTTGCCGCTGGCCATGCTGGCGCTGCCCATCTATATCTATGTGGCGCCGTTTTATGCGCAGCGCAGCAGTCTTGATCTGGCGCAAATCGGCGCCGTGCTGCTGGCGGCCCGCATCGCCGCCGCCTTCATTGACCCTGCCCTGGGCGCCTGGATGGCGCGCGGCGGGCGCAGCTATGCCGTGTATGTCGGCGTCGCGCTGCCCTTGCTGCTACTGGGCTTTGGCGCCCTGTTCCACCCGCCGTCCCTGCCGCACGGGGCCACCTTGGCCTGGTTCCTCGCCGCCTTGCTGCTCGTCTACACGGCCTATGGCCTGGCCGGCATCGCGCACCAGAGCTGGGGCGCGGCGCTCACCCAGGCGCCCACGCAGCGGGCGCGGGTGGCGGCCGTGCGCGAAGGCTGCGGCTTGCTGGGCGTGATCCTGGCGGCGGGGCTGACTTCCGTGCTCGGCTATGAAGGCTTGTCGCTGGCCTTTGCCGCCTGCCTGCTGGCGGCGGGCGCGTTGCTGCTGGCGCGTGCGCCCCGTCCCGTTGTGCGCAGCGCCGGGGAAGCGTTTTCCGGCAATGGCTGGAAGCTGCCGTTTCGCCAGTGCGCGTTCCGCTGGCTGTTTGCCGTTCTGCTTGTCAATGGCGTGGCCGCCGCCATTCCCGCCACCCTGTTCCTGTTCTTTGCCGGCGATTATCTGCGCCTGGGCCATTACGCGGGGCCGTTCCTGATCGTCTATTTTTGCGCGGCGGCCGCCTCGATGCCCGTGTGGGTGGCGCTGGCGCGCCGTTTTGGCGAGGCGCGCGCCTGGGGCGGCGCCATGCTGCTGGCCGCGAGCGTGTTTGTCTGGGCGTATGGCCTGGGCGCGGGCGCCGCCTGGGGCTTTGCCGCCATCTGCCTGCTGTCGGGCCTGGCGCTGGGTGCCGACCTGGCCTTGCCGCCGGCCTTGCTGGCAGGGTTGATCGGCGCGGCAGGCCATGCCGGGCGGCATGAAGCGGCGTATTTCGGCTGGTGGAACTGGGGCGTGCAAATGAGCCTGGCGCTGGCGGCCGGCATCGCCTTGCAACTGCTGGGCTGGCTTGGCTATGTGCCGGGCAGCGGCAAAGGCTTGCCGGCCTTGTCTGCCGCGTACGCCTTGCTGCCCTGCGCCCTGAAACTGCTGGCGGCGCTGCTGCTGTGGCGGGCGCCCTTGCAACATATATATAGCGAACATCGGGAGAACCACGCATGCGCCTCATGACATTGTATACACGCGGCATGGCGGCCGCCTTGCTACTGGCGCTGGCCGCCTGCTCCACGCCGCCCCTGCCTGCCATGTACGCGCAGGAAGTGCCGAAACTGGACCTGCAGCAGTATTTCAACGGCACGCTGGACGCCCACGGCATCTTCCAGGACCGCTCCGGCAAGGTCGTGAAACGCTTCACCGTGGTGATGCGGGCCAGCTGGGCCGGTGACACGGGCACCCTGGACGAGGATTTCACGTATTCCGACGGCAGCCGGCAGCGGCGCGTGTGGACCCTGCGCAAGACGGCGCCCGGGCGCTTCATCGGCACGGCGCCTGACGTGATCGGGGAAGCCGTCGGCGAAGTGGCCGGCAATGCGCTGCGCTGGCAGTACGTGCTGGCCTTGCCCGTCGACGGCACGCTCTACCACGTCGACTTCGAGGACTGGATGTTCCTGATGGATGAGAAGGTCATGCTCAACCGCGCCGCCATGAGCAAGTTCGGCTTCAGCCTGGGCGCCGTCACCCTGTCTTTCAGCAAGCGTCCACAGGCGGTCCCATGAATCGCAAGATCACCAGCTGGGCCGGCAAGCGCGTGTGGATCATCGGTGCTTCCAGCGGCATCGGCGCCGCCTGCGCCACCTTGCTGCTGGAGCAGGGCGCCTGCGTGGCCCTGTCGGCCCGCCACCGCGCCAGCCTCGAGCAGTTATGCGAGGGACAGCCGCTGGCGCAGGCCTTGCCGCTCGATATCACCCAGCATGCGCAGCTGCGGGCCGTCTGCGTGCAGTTGCAGCAACAGTGGACGCATATCGACCTGATCCTGGTCGTGGCTGGCGGCTATCAGGCCATGCGTGCCGATAGTTTCGACCTGGAGGCGGCGCAAGGCTTGCTGGCCCTGAATGTGGGCGGGGTCTTCAATTGCCTGGAGCAGGCCTTGCCGTGGCTGTTGCGTCAGGGCAGCGGCGGCATCGGCATCGTCGGCTCGGTGGCCGGCTATGGCGGCTTGCCCAAGGCGCTCGCATATGGCGCCAGCAAGGCGGCGCTGATCAACCTGACGGAATCGCTGTATCTGGATTTGCATGGGTGCGGGATTGACGTGTATCAAATCAACCCTGGTTTTGTCGCCACGCCACTGACGGCGGGCAACGATTTCACCATGCCGGCCCTGATGACGGCGCAGGATGCGGCCGCCGCCATGCTCGACGGCATCGAGCGGGGTCAATTCCACATCCACTTTCCCAGGCGCTTCACGAATGCCATGCGCCTGGCGCGGCTGTTGCCGTACCGCGCCTATTTCTGGCTGATCCGCAAGGTGACGGGCCTATGAACATGAACACTGGAGTGCCGGACACGGCAGACATGCAGGAAGCGCTGGCGCGCCTGGTGGCGTTTTATGAGCACCTGAGCCTGGAAAGCCTGGCCCAGCTGGGCGCCGTGTACGCGCCGGATGCCCGCTTCAAGGACCCGTTCAACGAGGTGGCGGGCCATGCCGCCATCCTGGCCATCTTCGAGCACATGTTCGTGCAAGTCGATGCGCCCCGGTTTGTCGTGCTGGAAAGCCTGGGGCAGGGGGAGCAAGCGTTCCTGACGTGGGAGTTTCGTTTCCGCATGAAACGCTTGGTATCTGGCGAACAGTGTATTCGTGGCGCAACGCATGTGCGCTTCGATGCGCAGGGACGGGTGTTCATGCACCGCGATTATTGGGATGCGGCGGAAGAATTGTATGAAAAACTGCCGTTGCTGGGCCCTTTCATGCGCCTGCTCCGGCGCGCAAGCCGGCGCTAGCATTGTTTCTTGATGCTTTTAAGCAAAAAATGCGAAAAAGAAAAAGTAAATTGTGTGGAATGGGGCCGGCGAAAACTTGATTTCAATCAAAGTGTCGTTTTTTGGACACAAATATCGCAAAATATTGAGAAGGCAACATTGTAAGAAATTGTTTCAACTGATGCGCAATTTGCAAGCAAGAGTCGTCCTCATCCGTTCCAACCGGAGCGTTGCGGCGTTGGCTGGAAAACATGGAAAACATTTCTATGTGAGCAATTTAAATTACCGGAAAGTCAGTAATTGTGTTGTCACTCTGCCTATTTTCCCAGCGCGCGCGCCGACGTCGAAAATGACGCCTACGCCCCTGAATAATGCGGCAACGCACCAAAATCGGGCGCATGAATTCCCGTTTTTGGGCGTTCGGCAGCAAACATTGGCGATGCCGTGTATGCTTCGTCCCGTTTATCCATTATCGCCTGACAAATTGTGCGCTTTATCGCGTAAATCTTCGAGGGCAAATGACGGGTAAAGCATGTTGACGTTTTAATCACTCGCCTGATACTGTTGCACTAATACAACGGGTGCCAGCATGCCATGCGCTATGATGGAATGGTCAATCAGGCCAATGCATTGGTTGGCAAGGGGCACTGGCTCTGTCGCGTAGTACGGTTGGCGATGGTCGGGATGCCTGAAAAAGCCCCCGGCCTGGTACCGGAAGTAACATGTTGGAACTTGATGGAATGTGAAACGGTCGTTATAGTGCCGCTTCCGGTGCCCTTTGAGCACCGAACCGGCGCACGAATGACGGTCGTTATGCAGCCTTCAAGCTTATCGGTGCAATAGCGTGCCGATACCGATATGAATGTTCCCCTGACCGGAACAGCAATGTGGCAGGTGGAGACCTTGCCCTCACTCATAAAAAGCGCTCTGCTAGAGCGCAGCTCGAGATGCATAGGCTGTATTACTTTTTGCTTCAAAAATTAAAGGAAATCGCAATGAAAAAAACTCTGATCACCCTGGCAGTTCTGGCAGCAGCCACTGGCGTAGCCCAAGCTCAATCGAGCGTTGTTATCTACGGTACCGTTGACGCTGGTTTCGTCAGCGAGCGCGGCGGTGTTAACGGCAACGTTAACAAACTGGACAGCGGCATTGCTTCGGCTTCCCGTATCGGCTTCAAAGGCACCGAAGATCTGGGCAGCGGTCTGTCGGCTCTGTTCGTTCTGGAATCGGGCTTCGGCGTTGACAACGGTCAACAAGACGTTGCAGGTACCTTGTTCAATCGTCAAGCTTACGTTGGTCTGAGCAGCAAAACGACCGGTACCCTGACCCTGGGTCGTCAATACACCCCTTGGTACAACACCCTGTCGAAAGTTGCTGATCCATTCGCAGCTGGCTACGCTGGTTCCGCTAAAAACTTGTTCCCAGCGAACACCCGCACCAGCAACACCGTGCTGTACACCTCGCCAAACTTCAACGGCTTTGACGCTGACGTGGCTTACACCTTCGGCGAGCAAGCTGAGTCGAACAAAATCGGCCGCAAAATCGGCGCGTCGGCTGGCTACTCGAACGGTCCTCTGAACGCTCGTATCGCTTACAACAACACCAGCAACGACACCGCTCTGACCGAAACCGGCAGCGGCCGTAACTACCTGGCTGCAGCTAACTACGACTTCGCAGTTGCTAAAGCTTACGTCGCTTACGGCGTGAACAAAGGCAACAACAGCGCCATCCGCAACAACGGTAACGTTAACGCGTTCAACTACACTTCGGCTGGCTACAGCACCGACAGCAACAACATCCTGGTCGGCGCAACCGTACCTGTTGGCCCAGCTGGCACCGTAATGGCTTCGTTCATCCGCACGAACGACAAGACCAACGCCAATGCTGACGCTGATCAATGGGCACTGGGCTACTCGTACGCTCTGTCGAAGCGCACCAGCACCTACGCTTCGTACGCTAAAATCAAGAACAAAAACAACGCTGGCTACACCGTTGGTAACAACAGCAATGTTGGTACGGGCGACAAAGCCTTCAACGTTGGCGTTCGTCACTCGTTCTAATATTCGCGCAAGCGAAGCTTAGTACCGCTGCCGGCATCCCTTCGGGGATGCCGATAAGCAAGGAAACGCGTCTCCAGGCTAGTCCTGGCGGCGCGTTTTTGCATTGGCGGCGCCAGTTATAATGGCGCCGTTACTCAAGTAAAGGAATGCCATGTATTCATTCACCTCGCCGCGCCTGGCCGCCATGCTGGCCGCGCTGCTGCTCGCCGGCGCCACGGGCGCCGCTGTCGCTGCCGTCAAGGGCAAGAAACCGGCCGGACTGGAGCGCTACGGCGTGGCCGTCTACTCCGACCTGTGCCTGCAGAAGGATAGCGGCGAAATCGGCGGCCAGCGCGTCACCCTGCACCGCTTTGCCGAGGCCGATTCCGTCATCTATGAATTCACGGCAGGCGCACTGAGCTGGCCCATCGTGGCCAACGACGTCAACCTGGATGCCGCCACGGGCGCCTTCGACTTCACCATCGCCGGCGCCGACAGCGAAGAGCGCACCATCGTTGGCAAGTTCTCCAGGGATGGCCAGACCCTGACCCTGGAAGGCGATTACTGCGGCGGCAACGTGCGCATGCCCATGAAACTGAGCCGCGTGCGCGATTTCGGCCGTCCCCTGAAAAACTGCACGCCATGCCCGCCGATGCCGGCAGCGCCGGCCGAAGCAGAGCCGGCCCAGGAAAGCGCGCCAGTGCCCGCCGCCTGAGCGATTGGCGTTATCAAAAAGAAAAAGGCCCGGTATCGACCGGGCCTTTGTTATTTCTCGCTTGGCAAGAGGCTTAGTTGGCCGCCTGCGCCTTTTCCGCATTCGCGCGGATGGTGGCGAGCGTCGCATTCGGCGTGATCAGGTTGCCGTCGTAGCGCAGCTCGATCAGGGCCGGCAAATTGTTGGCCCTGGCATGCGCCAGCGCGCGTCGCAGGGCAGGGGCGAACTCTTCCGTCGTATTCACCACTTCGCCATGCGCGCCGTACGCTTGCGCCAGCGCCGCAAAATCCGGGTTGTGCAGGGTCGTGCCCGAGACGCGGCCCGGGTAGTCGCGTTCCTGGTGCATGCGGATGGTGCCGAACATCTGGTTATTGAAGACGATGATGACCACGCCCGCCTGGTATTGCACGGCTGTGGCCAGTTCCTGGCCATTCATCATGTATTCGCCGTCGCCCGCAAAGGTGATGACGGTGCGCTGCGGATGCACGATCTTCGCCGCCACGCCCGACGGCACGCCGTAGCCCATGGCGCCATTCGTCGGCGCCAGTTGCGTGCGCATGCCGCCGTAGCGATAAAAACGGTGCGCCCACGAAGCGTAATTGCCGGCGCCGTTCGTCAGGATGGTATCAAGGGGTGCCTGCGCCATGATTTCCTGCGTGACTTGCCACAGGTCCAGCGGCGCCTGGCCATCCTGGAAGATGGGCGGCTGCTCCTGGTAGGCGGCCAGTTCGGCCTTCGCTTGTGCCGGCGTATGTTTCCACGCGGAAGCATCGACGGGGGACATGGCGGCCAGCATGGCGCACACCTGCGGCATGCCGCTGTTGATCATCAGCTCGGCCTGGTAGACGCTGCCCAGCTCCTCGGCATCCGTATGGATGTGCACCAGGCGCTGGCGCGGCACGGGCGAGTCGAACAGGGTGTAGCCGCCCGTGGTCATTTCGCCCAGGCGCGGGCCGATGGCGATGACCAGGTCGGCATTTTTCACGCGCGCGGCCAGTTTCGGGTTGATGCCGATGCCGACGTCGCCGATGTAGTTCGGGTGGGCATTGTCGAGCAAGTCCTGGAAGCGGAAGGCGCAGGCGACGGGCAGATGGTTGCTTTCCGCGAACTGTTGCAGGTCGGCGCACGCTTGCGGCGTCCAGGTCGTGCCCCCGAGCAAGACCAGAGGCTGTTTCGCCGTCGCCAGCATGCTGCGCAGCTGCTGCAGCTGGGCGTCGGATGGCGCCGCCTGCACGGCTTGGTAGGCGCGCGTGTCGGCGACAGTCGCCATGGAGATCAGCATGTCTTCCGGCAAGGCCAGCACGACGGGGCCGGGACGCCCGCTGGTGGCGACCTGGAAGGCGCGCGCCAGGTATTCGGGGATGCGCTCGGCGCGGTCGATCTGCGCCACCCACTTGGCCATCTGGCCGTACATGCGGCGGTAGTCGATTTCCTGGAACGCTTCGCGGTCGACGAAATCATTGCCCACCTGGCCGATGAACAGGATCATCGGGGTGGAGTCCTGGTAAGCCGTGTGCACGCCGATCGAGGCGTTGGTGGCGCCCGGTCCCCGCGTGACGAAACAGATGCCCGGCTTGCCCGTCAGCTTGCCGTAGGCTTCGGCCATGAAGGCCGCGCCGCCTTCCTGGCGGTTGATGATGAAACGGATGCCCGAGTCGTGCAGGGCGTCGAGCACATCGAGGTAGCTTTCGCCAGGCACGCCAAAGGCGGTGTCGACACCGTGGATCTGCAGGGCATCGACCAGGATCTGGCCGCCGGTACGGGGTTGTTGCGTCATGTTCGGCTCTTTATATTCTAGTGGGTGGCAAAGAAGTGGGGCAAGCGGTGCGCATGCGCCTGCATGCAAGCAGCTTGCCCCATTCTATGTGAGCCGATTTGGCCCGGCTTTTGAAATGGCGACACCGAATTACACAATCCCCCGGCTGGCGTGGCGCGCTTTTGCAGAAACATGCTGCGGCGCGGTACAATGGCGGGTGAAGCAGGCCAGACAGTCGCTGGCCGGCGCAGCAATGCGCTGGCGGGAGGAAGGTCCGGACTCCATAGAGCGGGGTGACGGTTAACGGCCGTCCGTCGAAAGCCGCAAGGTATAAGGCGAGGAATAGGGCCACAGAGACGAGCGTATTAAGTTACGGTGAAACGCGGTAACCTCCACCTGGTGCAATTTCAAATAGGCACGCGATGATGCTGCTCGCGGAGCGTGCGGGTAGAAAGCTTGAGCGCCCGAGTAATCTGGCGCCTAGAGGAATGACTGTCATAGCGCCGACCTGCAAGGGAAGGCGCCGTAACAAAATCCGGCCTACCGGCCTGCTTCACTGGAATTTCTGCCCCCTGGCTTGTCAGGGAGCATCTCGGCCGCAGCGGTTTTCACGCTGCACGCCGCGCCAAAAGCCCCCGCAACGGGGCTTTTTTTGTTTCTAAAAATATAGTGCTTGAGATAAAGTTGTATATACAACTAAAGATGGACAATTGGTTAAAGTTTCTTCTTTTTAATTAATTGCTGCATTGCAAAAATAGTTTTCCCGCGGCAGGCCAGCCCCGGAAAACAGGGCCAGTACGCGCCATGGACGATTATTTTTTGCTTTAAACCAAGTCTTTCGCTGCGGCTGATTGCTGTTGTGCCTGGATGACGAAAGTATTGTCATGTGTCAACTAACTGTAAAAAATTCAATTTTTCGATTTCGTTTTTTTCGATGTTTACGGTAGGAAAACACATGTGTGCAGATGAGGTAGCACATTCACTATCTTTCATAAGTATCTAATTTATCGATATATTTTTATTTGAGACTCCTTCAACGATATGCGCTAAGTCCTTAATTTCATTAATAAAATTCCTGTTTTACCAATCGGAAACCGCTTGACCACTATCTTTGCTTCCTCTAAAGTGGGCAACTGTGTGAAAAAGTGTGTTTTTGTGGGAAATTTTCCCTTTTCATCGCGATGCGCAAGCGTCGCAACCCAAGCTCAAAAAAGGTCTTCCGTGTTTCAAGGCGCGTCCGCAATCAATCTCGATGCCAAAGGCAGGATGTCTATCCCTGCCAAGCACCGTGACGCGCTGGCGATCCAATGCGAAGGCCGTTTGACCCTGACCAAACACCCTGATGGCTGCCTGCTGTTTTTCCCCCGTCCCGTGTGGGAAAGCCACCGCCAGCAAATCGCCGCCTGGCCCATGTCGGCGCGCGCCTGGCAGCGCATCTTCCTCGGCAACGCCGTCGACGTCGAGCTGGACTCGGCGGGCCGCGTGCTGATCTCTCCCGAATTGCGCAACGCCGTCGGGCTGGCGCGCGAAGTCATGATGATCGGCATGGGCAGTCACTTTGAAATATGGGATGCCGCCAAGTTGGCCGACAAAGAACAGCAGGCGATCGATGCCGGCACCCCCGATGTACTTTCCAATTTTTCTTTCTAAGGCTCCGTAATGACACAACTCACGGTGCCGGAATTTCAGCATCGCACGGTGCTGCTCGATGAAGCGGTCGATGCGCTCGACCTGACGGGCGACCGCGCGCACGGCATTTACGTCGATGGCACGTTTGGCCGCGGCGGCCATAGCCGCTTGATCCTGTCGCGCCTGGCGTCCGACGCGCGCCTGATCGGCTTCGACAAGGACTTGCAAGCCATCGCCACGGCCGAACAGATCGGCGACCCTCGCTTTGAAATCGTCCATGACAGCTTTGCCACCATGACGGCCAGCCTGGCCGAACGGGGCGTGCAGCAGGTGGACGGCATCCTGCTCGACCTGGGCATTTCGTCGCCGCAGGTCGACGACGCGGCGCGCGGTTTCAGCTTCCGTAACGACGGACCGCTGGACATGCGCATGGATACCACGCGCGGCATTTCCGCGGCCGAGTGGCTGGCGGTGGAAACCGAGCAGAATTTAGAGAAAGTGATACGCGATTATGGGGAAGAACGGTTTGCTTTTCAGATTGCAAAGGCGATTGTTGCTGGCCGGGCAGTCCAGCCAATTTCAAGCACACGACAGCTTGCCGGCATCGTGGCAGGCGCCGTCAAGACCCGCGAGAAGGGTAAGGACCCCGCTACCCGCACCTTTCAGGCAATCCGCATTTTCATTAACAAAGAGCTCGAGGATCTCGAGATCGGTCTGAACCAGGCATATGCCTGTCTGGCGCCCGGCGCGCGCATGGCCGTGATCAGTTTTCATTCGCTGGAAGACCGCATGGTCAAGCGTTTCTTCGCCTCGAAGGCGAACGTGGAGCAGCCTGACCGCCGCCTGCCGATCCGCGCGGTGGACTTGCCGCAGCCGGAAATGAAGCTGATTTCGAAGATGAAGCCGTCCGATGCCGAGATCGAGGGCAATCCCCGTTCGCGTTCGGCCGTGATGCGCGTGGCGCAGCGCCTGCCGCTGGCCGCCCCTGCAAACGGCGGCGCCCGATGACTGGCAAGCTGTGTGTCCTGCTGTCGGCCCTGCTGGTGTGCTGCGGCCTGTCGCTGGTGAACGCGCAGTACCAGTCGCGCCACCTGCTGATCGACCTGGAACGCGCGCAAGCGCTGTCGCGCCAGCTCGACATCGATTGGGCGCAACTGCAGCTGGACCAGTCCACTTTGGGCAAGCATGAGCGTATCGAATCGATCGCGCGGCGCGACCTGAGCATGACGCCGCTGACGGCGGCGCGTACGCAATACCTGACGGAGGGCGAATAATGAAGTTGGGCGGTAATAGCAACGGCCGGGTGGCGGCATCGAAAGGCGTGCCATTCTCGAAGAACCCCGTACTGGCGGTGCGTCTGCCCGTCTGGCGTTCGCGCGTCGTGCTGTTCCTGCTGTTCTTCGCTTTCGCCGGCCTGGGGGCGCGCGCCCTGTGGCTGCAGGGCGTGTCGACGCAGTTCCTGCAAAAGCAGGGTAAGGCGCGCTATGAGCGCACGCTGGAATTGCCGGCCACGCGCGGCAAGATCACCGACCGCAATGGCCAGGTGCTCGCTTCGTCCGTCCCCGTGAAAGCCATCTGGGCCATTCCCGACGACGTGCTGCAGGCGTCGCCAGAGAAAATCAATGCGCTGGCCGGCCTGCTGGAAATGAACGTCAACGAATTGCGCAAGAAGCTCGATTCGGACCGCAGCTTCGTTTACCTGAAACGCCAGGTCGAGATGGACGTGGCCGACAAGATTTCCAAGCTGGGCATCGACGGCATCGACGAGCGCAAGGAGTACAAGCGCTTCTATCCGCAGGGCGAAGTGATGACCCACGTGGTGGGCTTTACCAACGTGGAAGACGTGGGCCAGGAAAGCATGGAGCTGGCGCAGCAGAAAACCCTCGTCGGCACCACCGGCAGCCGCCGCGTGATCAAGGACCGCCTGGGCCACATCGTCGAAGACATCGGCTTCATCCATGAACCGCATGACGGCAAGGACCTGACCCTGTCCGTCGACAGCAAGATCCAGTACATCGCCTTCACGCAGCTGAAGGAAGCTGTGGAAAAATTCAACGCCAAGGCCGGCGGCGCCGTGGTGCTCGACGTGCATACGGGCGAAGTGCTGGCCCTGGCCAATTACCCCAGCTACGACCCGAACGACCGCCGCAAGCTCACGGGCCAGCAGCTGCGCAACCGCGTCATGACCGATACCTTCGAACCCGGTTCGACCCTGAAGCCGATCACGGTGTCGCTGGCGCTCGACACGGGCCGGGTCAAGCCGGGTACGCTGATCGACACGGGCCCGGGCCGCTACACGATCGCCGACCGCACGATTACCGACACCAAGCCGCACGGCGTGATCAACGTCTCCGAAATCATCGAGATGTCGTCGAACATCGGCACCTCGAAAATCGCGCTGGGCATGCCGTCGCAGGAAATGTGGGAAATGTTTACCAAGGTGGGCTTCGGCCAGCAGCCGAAATGGGGCTTCCCCGGCGCCGTGGCCGGCCGCGTGCGTCCGTATAAATCGTGGCGCCCGGTGGAACAGGCGACCATGAGCTATGGTAACGGCATTTCCGTGTCGCTGATCCAGCTGGCGCGCTCTTATATGATGTTCGCGCGCGACGGCGACACGATTCCCCTGTCGTTCCAGAAGGTCAATGAACTGCCCGTGGGTCAGCAGGTGATCAAGCCGAAGACGGCTGCCGAAATGCGCGCCATGCTCGAACTGGTGGTCTCCGGGGCGCACGGCTCGGCCAAGCGCGCCCAGGTCGCCGGCTACCGCGTGGGCGGCAAGACGGGTACCGCCTATAAAGTGGAAAACGGCCGCTACGCGATGCCGCGCAAATACATCGGCTCTTTCGTGGGCATGGTGCCGATGTCGGCGCCGCGCTTCATCATTGCCGTGATGATCGATGAACCGACCGGCCCGGCCCACTATGGCGGCCAGGTCGCCGCTCCCGCTTTCGCGGCGATTGCGACCAACGCGCTGCGCGCGATGAACGTGCCGCCCGATTCCTCCGTTACCGAAATCGTGGTCCCGGCCAATGCCGGCCCGGAGGCCATGTGAAGTCACTCATGACCATACAAGACATCAGTTTGTGGATCAAAACGGCTGCCCCGTCCGGGCAGCTGACGTCCGATTCGCGCCGCGTGCAGCGCGGCGACGTGTTTTTCGCCTATGCGGGCGCCACCGATTTCATCGCCGCCGCCATCGCGCAGGGCGCCGCCGCCATCGTGCATGACGCCGTGGAATGGAACGCCGCATGGAGCGTGCCGCACCTGCTGGTCAGCGACCTGAAACGCCGGGCCGGCCCCGTGGCGCATGCTTTCTACGACATGCCCGACAGCGCCATGTTCAGCGCCGGCGTGACGGGCACGAATGGCAAGACCTCGTGCGCCTTGTGGCTGGCGCAGGCCCTGGCGCGCCTGGGCGAAACGTCGTCCGTCATCGGGACGTTGGGCGTGGGCCTGTGCAAGCCGCGCGGCGTCATCGAATTCGACGTCACCGGCTACACTACGCCGGACGCCGTGCTGCTGGCGCGCAAGCTGGCCGCCATGCGTGACGCTGGCGCCAAGGCCGTCGCCATCGAAGTGTCGTCGATTGGCCTGGACCAGGACCGCGCGGCCGGCATGCATTTTGACGTCGCCATGTTTACCAATCTGACGCGCGACCACCTCGACTATCATGGCGACATGGCGGCCTACGAGGCGGCCAAGGTCAAGCTGTTCGACTGGCCCGGCCTGAAAACGGCCGTCATCAACCTGGACGACCCGATGGGCCTGCGCCTGGCGGCGCACGTGGACGGCAAGCTGGCGGGCGAGTATCCCGTCATCGGCTATACCTTGCAGGATGCGGCTGCCTTGCCCGACTTGCCTGGCGTGCTGATGCTGCGCGCCAGCCAGTTCCGCAGCCGCAATGCCGGCACCGACTTCCACCTGGAATGCGCACTGGGCGTGGCGCTGGTCAAGACGCAGCTGGTGGGCCACTTCAACATCAGCAACGCGTTGGCCGTGCTGGGCGCCTTGCTGGCGCACGGTACCGGCCTGCGCGCCGCCATCGACGGCATCGAATCCTTGCAGCCGGCCCCGGGCCGCATGCAGCAGGTGGGCGGCCAGGAAGCGCCGATGGTCGTCATCGATTACGCGCATACGCCGGACGCGCTGGAAAAGACCCTGGCCGCCTTGCGCCAGGTGGCGCAGGAACGGGGCGGCCAGCTGTGGTGCGTGTTTGGCTGCGGCGGCGACCGCGATCCGGGCAAGCGCCCGCAGATGGGCGCCATCGCACAGCTGGCCGATCACGTGCTCGTCACCAGCGACAATCCGCGCAGCGAAGACCCGCACGCCATCATCGCGCAGATCGTCGCCGGCATGCGCGCAGACGGCCCGCAGCCGCAGGCCATCGAGGACCGCGCCGCGGCCATCCTGTCGGCCATCAAGCACGCCGCCAAGCCGGACGTGATTCTGTTGGCGGGCAAGGGCCATGAACCGTACCAGGAAATCAAGGGCAAGAAACTGCCGTTCTCCGACGCCGACCATGCGCAGCTGGCCCTGTCCGCGCGCCTGACCATGATGAGGACGAACTGATGCGCGGTACCCTGACAGAACTGATGCCATCGCTGGGCGGCGCGCAGCTGATTGGCGACGCCGTTTTTGACGGTGTCTCCACCGACAGCCGCAGCGCCCAGGTCGGTTCGCTGTTCGTCGCCCTGCGCGGCGAGAGTTTCGACGCCCATGACTTCCTCGAGCAGGTGGCCGCCAGCGGCGTCGCCGCCGTGGTGGTCGAGCGCTTGCCCGAAGGCTGGGACAGCGGCAAGGTAGCGGCCATCGTGGTGCCCGATACCTTGGTCGCGCTGGGCCGCATCGCCAACCACTGGCGCGGCCGTTTTAATGTGCCCGTCATCGGTGTTACCGGCAGCAATGGCAAGACCACCGTCAAGGAGATGATTTCATCGATCCTGACGGCGGCCTTCGGCGAAGAAGCGCGCCTGGCCACGCGCGGTAACCTGAATAATGAAATCGGCGTGCCATTGACCCTGTTCCGTCTGAGCGAGCAGCACAAGGCGGCCGTCATCGAGATGGGCATGAACCATCCTGGCGAAATTGCACGCCTGGCCGCGATTGCCGCGCCGACCCTGGCGATGGTCAACAATGCGCAGCGCGAGCACCAGGAATTCATGCATACGGTCGAAGCGGTGGCGCGCGAAAACGGCGCCGCGCTGGCGGCATTGGCCGACGACGGCGTGGCAGTCTTCCCGCATGGCGATGAATTCACACCCCTGTGGCAGGAGCTGGCCGGCGCGCGCGCCGTCATCACCTTCGGGCTGTCGAAAGAGGCGGACGTCAGCTGCACGCACCGCGCCGCCGAGGATTTTGGCAGCGACATGTTCGTCAGCGTGCGTGCGCAGGACGGCGCCTTGCGCCAGTTTTTTGTAGGCTTGCAGGCAGCGGGCGAACACAATGTGCGCAATGCGCTGGCCGCGGCGGCATGCGCCGTGGGCGCCGGCATCGCCATCGAACATATCAAGCAGGGCCTGGAGGCGTTCGCGCCGGTGAACGGCCGCCTGCAGAAAAAACGTGCCGCCAACGGCGCCACCATCATCGACGACACGTATAACGCCAATCCGGATTCGGCGCGCGCGGCCATCGATGTACTGGCGCAGGCCGCGGCACCGCGCATCCTGGTGCTGGGCGAGATGGGCGAAGTCGGCACGCAGGGGCAGCAGTTCCACGAAGAGATCGGCGCCTACGCCGCCGCCAAAGGCATCGAACACGTGCTGGCGACGGGCGGCTTGGCGCGCCATCTGGTAAGTGCGGCGCAGGCAGCCGCCAGCCAGGAATCGGGCACGGTCGTGGAGTATTTCGAACAGTTCGACGGTTTGCTGGCGGCGCTCGATGCGCATTTGTCCGGCCGTTCGGATGCAACAGTATTAATCAAGGGCTCCCGCTTCATGAAGATGGAACGGGTCGTGCAGCATTTGATTGGTTCAAACAACAAAAACAAGGAAGCTCACTAATCATGCTGCTCTGGCTCGCTCATTATTTCCAGGACGACATTGGCCCATTGCGGGTCTTTAACTTCATCACTTTCCGCGCCGTCTTCGCCACCTTGACGGCGATTTTGATCGGCCTGTGCGCCGGCCCCGCCGTGATCCGCATGCTCACGCGCATGAAGGTCGGCCAGGCCGTGCGCACGGACGGCCCGCAAACGCATCTGAAAAAACACGGCACGCCTACCATGGGCGGTGTGCTGATCCTTATCGCCATCGGCATTTCCACCTTGCTGTGGGCCGACCTGTCGAACCGCTTCATCTGGCCGGTTTTGATCGTCACCTTGGGCTTTGGCGCCGTCGGCTGGGCTGACGACTACCGCAAGGTGGTGCACCAGGACCCGGAAGGCATGCGCTCGCGCGAAAAATACTTCTGGCAGTCGCTGATCGGCATCGTCGCCGCGTTTTACCTGGCTTTTTCCGTCTCCGTCTCGGAACCGGATGCCGGCCACGTGTGGAACCTGATCTACGCCTGGGTGCAGTCCGGCTTCGCCATGGACCTGCCGCCGAAGGCCGACCTGATCGTCCCGTTCTTCAAGACCATCAGCTATCCACTTGGCGTGTGGGGTTTCATCGCGCTGACCTATTGCGTCATCGTCGGCACCAGCAACGCCGTCAACTTCACGGACGGTCTCGATGGCCTGGCCATCATGCCGACCGTGATGGTGGGCACGGCCCTGGGCCTGTTCGCCTACCTGACGGGTAACGCCACGTATGCGCGCTACCTGTTCATCCCGCACATTCCGGGCGCCGGCGAACTGGTGATCTTCTGCGGCGCGCTGGCCGGCTCCGGCCTGGCCTTCCTCTGGTATAACACGCACCCCGCCAAAGTGTTCATGGGCGACGTGGGCGCACTGGCACTGGGCGGCGCACTGGGCACCATCGCCGTCATCGTGCGCCAGGAAATCGTCCTGTTCATCATGGGCGGCATCTTCGTCGTCGAAACGCTGTCCGTGATCATCCAGGTCGTCTGGTTCAAGTACACCAAGAAGCGCTATGGCGCTGGCCGCCGCATCTTCCTGATGGCGCCGTTGCATCACCATTTTGAACAAAAAGGCTGGAAGGAGACGCAGGTAGTCGTGCGTTTCTGGATCATCACCATGATGCTGGTGCTGCTCGGCCTGACCACCTTGAAGCTGCGCTGATGATGTACGACGCTAAAACCGCACTGGTACTGGGCCTCGGCGAATCGGGGCTGGCGATGGCCCTGTGGCTGGCCCGCAGCGGTGCTTGCGTGCGCGTGGCCGATACGCGCGTGCTGCCCGAGCGCCTGGCCGCGTTGCAGGCCGCCGTGCCGCAGGCGCAATTCATCGCCGGCGCCTTCACGGCCGACCTGCTTGACGGCGTCGATTTCGTTGCCGTCAGCCCTGGCCTGGCGCCGGGTCGCGAACTGGCGCAGATTGCGCCTGCCGCGGCTGAAAAAAATATCCCCGTGTGGGGCGAGATCGAACTGTTCGCGCAAGCCCTGGCCGCGCTCAAGGCAGAACGCGGCTATACGCCGAAAGTCATCGCCATCACGGGCACGAATGGCAAGACGACCGTCACCAGCCTGGTGGGCCTGCTGTGCGAACGCGCGGGCCTGGCCACGCGCGTGGCCGGCAATATCAGCCCGGCCGCGCTGGACGTGCTGCGCGAAGTGCTCGATGCCGAACCCGCGCCGCAGCCGGTGGATGCGGACGCTGAAGTGGCGGAACCCGTCGCCAGTACCTTGCCGCAAGCGTGGATACTCGAGTTGTCCAGTTTTCAGCTGCACACGACGTTCAGCCTGCAGGCCGATGCGGCCACGGTCCTGAATCTGTCGCAGGATCACCTGGACTGGCATGGCGACATGGCCGCGTATGCCAAGGACAAGGCGCGCATCTTCGGCGACCAGACCGTGCGCATCCTGAACCGCGACGATGCGGCCGTGATGCGCATGGCCGATCCGCTGGCCGAGACGGTCACCTTCGGCACGGGCGAGCCGGCGGAAGTGGACAGCTTTGGCCTGGTCAACGAGCGGGGCATCTTCTGGCTGGCGCAAGCCGTGCCCAGCGAAGAAGTGATCGAGAAAAAACGCAAGAAGAACGATCCGGCGCCGGAACCGGTGCCGACGTTGGCCAAGAAACTGATGCCGGCCGATGCGCTGAAAATCCGCGGCCAGCACAATGCCTCGAATGCGCTGGCGGCGCTGGCCCTGTGCCGCGCCATCGGCTTGCCATTTGCGCCGCTGCTGCACGGCTTGCGCGAATACCAGGGGGAGCCGCACCGCGTGGAGCTGATCACGGCCGTGGGCGAAGTCGAATACTACGACGACAGCAAGGGCACGAATGTGGGCGCGACAGTGGCCGCGTTGTCCGGCCTGGGCAAGGCGTTTGGCGGCGCGGAACAGCGCCTGGTGCTGATCGCCGGCGGCGACGGCAAGGGGCAGGATTTCTCGCCGCTGGCCGAGCCCGTGTCACGCTACGTGCGCGCCGTGGTGCTGATCGGACGCGACGCGCCTGCCTTGCGCGCGGCGCTCCAGCCGGCCGGCGTGGACATCGTCGACTGCGCCACCTTGCCGGAAGCCGTCAAGCACGCCAGCAGCCTGGCGCAGGCCGGCGATGCCGTGCTGCTGTCGCCCGCGTGCGCGAGCCTGGACATGTTCAAGAACTATGCGCACCGCGCGCAGGTGTTTGTCGACGCCGTGCGCGACATCGCTCTGGAAAACGGACAGGATATCTGATGGCCTTCCAACTGCCTTTCCGCTTTGGTTCCGGCTCGGCTGCCAAGCCGCTGGATAGCCGCGCGCGGCAGTCGAAGATGATGGACTATGACAAGCCGCTGGTGTGGGTCGTCCTGCTGCTCATGTTGCTGGGCATGGTGATGGTGTATTCGGCGTCGATCTCGCTGTCGGACGCGCGCAAGTTCGCCGCCTATACGAACAATTATTTCGTCGTGCGTCAGGCGCTGTTCATCGGCGTGTCGATCATCGTCGGCGCGATGGTGTTCCGCATCCCCGTCGCCACCTGGCAAAAGATCGCGCCGTGGCTGTTCATCGGCACCCTGGTGCTGCTGGTGATGGTGCTGATACCGGGCCTGGGCGTGTCGGTCAACGGCGGTCGCCGCTGGCTGAATTTGCCGGGCCTGCGGCCGCAGCCGTCCGAGCTGATGAAGGTGGTGATGGTGCTGTACGCGGCCGACTACACGGTGCGCAAGCAGGAATACATGCACAAGCTGACCAAGGGCTTCATGCCGATGGCGCTGGCTGTGAGCTTCGTCGGCTTGCTGCTGCTGATGGAACCCGATCTGGGCGCCTTCGGCGTGATCGTCTGCATCGCCATGGGCATCCTGTTCCTGGGCGGCGTCAACGCCATCTGGTTCGGCGGCATCGGCGCCATGCTGACGGCGATCTTCGTCACCATCATCGCCCTGTCGAAATTCCGCCGCGAGCGGTTTTTTGCGTATCTCGATCCGTGGCAGGAAGACAATGCGCTGAACAAGGCCTACCAGCTGACGCATTCGCTGATCGCCTTCGGGCGCGGCGAGCTGTTTGGCGTGGGCCTGGGCGGCAGCGTGGAAAAACTGCATTACCTGCCCGAAGCGCATACGGACTTTTTGCTGGCCGTGATCGGCGAGGAACTGGGCCTGGTGGGCGTGCTGGTCGTGATCGGCATGTTCTACTGGATTATCAAGCGCGCCTTCGACATCGGCCGCCAGGCGATCGCCATCGACCAGACCTTTGCCGGCCTGACGGCAAAGGGCATCGCCATCTGGATCGGCGTGCAGACCTTCATCAACATGGGCGTGAACCTGGGCCTGCTGCCGACCAAGGGCCTGACCTTGCCCTTGATGAGTTATGGCGGCACGGGCGTACTGATTAACTGTATCGGCCTGGCGATTTTGCTGCGCATCGATTACGAAAACCGGATCCTGATGCGCGGAGGCCGGCTATGAACAACGTGACGAATTTGAAAACGACGAAAAGACTGATGATCATGGCGGCCGGCACCGGCGGCCATATCTTCCCGGGCCTGGCGATTGCGCAGACGATGCGCGCGCGGGGCTGGGAAGTGAGCTGGCTGGGCACGACCCATGGCATGGAGCAGGAACTGGTACCGAAAAGCGGCATTCCCATGGATGCCATCGCGTTCTCGGGCATGCGCGGCAAGGGTCTGGCGCACACCATCCAGGGCGGCTTCAAGATGCTGGCCAGCTTCTTTGCCATCCGCCGTTTCATCGCCAGCCGCAAGCCGGACGTGGTGATGGGCATGGGCGGCTACGTCACCGTGCCGGGCGGCCTGATGGCGCGCCTGAAGGGCGTGCCGCTGGTGCTGGTCAATGCCGACGCGGCGCTGCTGTTGTCGAACAAGACCCTGGTGCCGCTGGCGCAGCAGGTGTGCTTTGGTTTCCCTGCCGATTTCGGCAGCGCCGCCGGCAAGGCCGTCGTCACGGGCAATCCCGTGCGCGCGGAGATCCTCGCCATGGCGCCGCCAGCCTCTCGTTTCGCGGGACGGAGCGGACCGTTGCGCATCCTGGTGGTGGGCGGCAGCCTGGGCGCGAAAGCGCTGAACGACAGCCTGCCCGCCGCGCTGGCGCTGATGCCGGAGGGTCAACGCCCGCTGGTGACGCACCAGTCGGGCAAGAAGAATATCGACGCCCTGCATGCCGCGTATCCGCAGGCGGGCGTGCAAGCCAATGTGGTTGACTTCATCGACGACATGGCCAGGGCGTATACCGAGGCCGACCTGGTGATTTGCCGCGCGGGCGCGATCACCCTGTCGGAATTGACGGCGGCCGGCGTGGCCAGCGTGCTCGTGCCGCTGGTGGCATCGACCACCAGCCACCAGCGCGACAACGCGCAATGGATGGCAAAACAAGGCGCGGCGATTCATCTGCCGCAGACGGAAATGAGTGCGGCGTCGCTGAGCACCCTGCTGGCGTCCTTGACGCGCGATACCTGCCAGCAGATGGCGCAGGCGGCACTGGCAGCAGGCAAGCGCGACGCCAATGAGGCGATCGCACACGTATTGGAAAAACTGGCATGAGGTTAGCTCTGTGAAGCATAAAGTAAATAATATCCACTTTGTCGGCATTGGCGGCAGCGGCATGAGCGGCATCGCCGAAGTGCTGGTCAACCTCGGCTACAAGGTGTCGGGCTCCGACCTGGGCAGCAATGCGGCGACGCAGCGCCTGGCGAGCCTGGGCGCGACCGTCATGCTCGGCCACGCGGCCGAGAACATCGGCGACGCCGATGCGGTAGTGACGTCGGGCGCCGTCCCGCAAGACAATCCCGAAGTGGCGGCCGCGCGCGCGCGCAAGATCCCGCTGGTGCCGCGCGCCGTGATGCTCGGCGAGTTGATGCGCCTGAAACGCGGCATCGCCATCGCCGGCACGCACGGCAAGACGACGACCACCAGCCTGGTCGCCTCCGTGCTGGCGCAGGGCGGTCTCGATCCGACTTTCGTCATCGGCGGACGCCTGACCAGCGCCGGCGCGAACGCCAAGCTGGGCTCGGGCGACTACCTGGTGGCCGAAGCCGATGAATCGGATGCCTCGTTCCTGAACCTGACGCCGATGATCGAAGTGATCACGAATATCGACGCCGATCACATGGACACCTACGAGCACGATTTCGAGAAACTCAAGCAGGCCTTCGTGCAGTTCACGCACCGCTTGCCTTTCTATGGCCGCGCCATGCTGTGCATTGACGATCCGCACGTGCGCGCCATCATCCCGTCCGTCACCAAGCCCGTCACCACCTACGGTTTCGCGGAAGACGCGCAGGTGCGCGCCATCAACGCGCGCGCCGTGGGCCTGGAAATGCACTTCACCGTGCTGCAGGAAGGTTATCCGGACCTGGACGTGGTGCTGAACCAGCCCGGCATGCACAATGTGCAGAATGCCTGCTCGGCGATCGCCATCGCGCGCGAAATCGGCATCGCCGACGGCGCCACGCAGCAAGGCCTGGCCGAGTTTTCCGGCGTGGGCCGCCGCTTTACCCGCTATGGCGACGTGGCGCTGCCGAACGGCGGCAGCTTCGCGCTGGTCGACGATTTCGGCCACCATCCGGTGGAAACGGAAGTGACCCTGGCCGCCGCGCGCGCTGCCTATCCGGGCCGCCGCCTGGTGCTGGCATTCCAGCCGCACCGCTACAGCCGCACGCGCGACCTGTTCGAGGATTTCGTCAAGGTGCTGGGCGCACCCGACATGCTGCTGCTGTCCGAAGTGTATGCGGCGGGCGAAGCGCCTATAGTCGCCGCCGACGGCCGCGCACTGGCGCATGCGCTGCGCGCACGCGGCAAGATCGAACCGATTTTCGTCGAGTCCATGACGGACATGGCCGACACCATCATGAGCGTGGCGCGCGACGGCGACGTCGTGCTGACCATGGGAGCCGGCTCGATCAGCGGCATCCCGCAACAACTGACAACGTATCCATCCAACACTGTAAAGGCCTGATGTGAACCAAGCTTCAGCTATCGACGTAAAACAATTGGGCAAGGTCGGCGTCCTGTTCGGCGGCCGTTCGGCCGAGCGCGAAGTGTCGCTGATGTCCGGCGCGGGCGTGCTGGCCGCTTTGAAAAGCCATGGCGTGGATGCGCATGGTTTCGACACGGGCGAACGCAGCCTGGCCGAACTGGCCGCTGAGAAGTTTGACCGCGTCTTCATCGCGCTGCACGGCCGCTTCGGCGAAGACGGCAGCCTGCAGGGCGCGCTGGAACAGCTGGGCATCCCGTACACGGGCAGCGGCGTGATGGCGTGCTCGGTGGGCATGGACAAGGTCTATACCAAGATGATCTGGCTGATGCACGAGCTGCCGACGCCGAAGTATGCGGTGCTGGACGATAGCTCCGACCTGGCCAAGGTGGCCGCGGAACTGGGCTTGCCGCTGATCGTCAAGCCGCCGCATGAAGGCTCAAGCATCGGCATCACGACGGTCAATGAGGCGTCGGCCTTCCAGGCGGCCTACGACATCGCCGCCGGTCTCGATGATTCGGTGCTGGCCGAGGAATTCATCAAGGGCCGCGAATTCACCGTGGCGATCCTGGGCAAGGGCGCCGCGGCGCGCGCGCTGCCGCCGATCGAAATCGTCGCGCCGCAAGGCAATTACGATTACCAGAACAAGTACTTCACGGACGATACGCAGTATTTCTGCCCGCCGCAGCTGGACCCGGCCATCATCGCCGAGATGGAACGCATCGCCCTGGCCGCGTACCGCGCCCTCGGCTGTGAAGGCTGGGGACGGGTCGATGTGCTGATGCGCGCGGCCGACAGCAAGCTGTTTTTGCTGGAGGTCAATACCTCGCCAGGCATGACCGGTCACTCGCTCGTGCCGATGGCGGCGCGCGCGGAAGGCACCAGCTATGAAGACCTGTGCCTGGAAATCGTTTCCGGCGCAAGTCTGAAAATGCACAAGGGACAGCGCTGATATGTGGCATGACGCTAAAAGCCTCAATACGACTGCCAACGGCTTGCTGGCCGCGGTTCTGGTCGTGTGCGTGGCCGCCGGCGTCTGGTGGGTGTCGCAGCGTCCCATGTTCGACCTGCGCACGATCAAGGTGGAAAGCGCGGACGACAAGGGCCTGCGCCACGTGAATTACCTGACCCTGCGCAGCGGCACCCTTGGCCGCATCAAGGGCAATTTCTTCACGACCAACCTGGAAAGCGTGCGCGGCGTGTTCGAATCGGTGCCCTGGGTGCGCCGTGCCAGCGTGCGGCGCGAGTGGCCGAACCAGCTGATCGTGGCGCTGGAAGAACATGAAGCACTGGGCACCTGGGGCGAGGATGGACGCCTGCTGTCGGTCAAGGGCGACGTGTTTACCGCCAATGTGGCCGAAGCCGAAGACGACCATGAATTGCCTGCGTTTGCCGGCCCCGATGGCAGCGAAAAGGAAGTACTGGCCACCTATGTGCAGCTGGCAAAGTGGTTTTCGCCGTTGAAGATGGTGCCTGAATCGCTGTCGCTGTCGAGCCGCTATGCGTGGACCGTGAAACTGGATAACGGCATGAGCGTGGCGCTGGGGCGCGAGCAGAATCATACGACCCTGAAGGCGCGGGTGGACCGCCTGGTGGGCATCTACCCGCAGCTGGCGAGCCGGCTGGAGAATATCGACACGATCGATATGCGCTACCAGAATGGCCTGGCGCTCAGTTCCGCCGGCCTGGTGATACCGGCCGAAGGCAAGGATGGCAAGCCAGTGTTGAAGAAGAAAAACAGTAGTCCGATTAAAAAACCGACTTAACTCAATAATTTTAATTTATAGCCCATACAGTAGGCGACAGAAATGACAAAAGACGCGAAAAACCTGATCGTCGGCCTCGACATCGGCACCTCGAAAGTGGTGGCGGTGGTAGCCGAAGTGATGTCCGACGGGCGCCACGAAGTGATCGGGCTGGGCCAGCACGAATCGAAGGGCCTGAAAAAGGGCGTGGTGGTCAATATCGAGGCCACGGTGGAGTCCATCCAGCGCGCGCTGGAAGAGGCCGAGCTGATGGCCGACTGCAAGATCCGCAATGTGTACGCGGGCATTGCGGGCAGCCATATCCGCAGCTTCAATTCCAGCGGCATGGTGGCCATCAAGGACAAGGAAGTGACGGCGACCGACGTGGCGCGCGTCATCGAGACGGCAAAAGCGGTTAACATTCCGACCGATCAGCAATTGCTGCACACGGTGCCGCAGGAGTTCATCGTCGATAGCCAGGAAGATGTGCGCGAGCCTATCGGCATGAGCGGCATCCGCCTGGAGGTGAAGGTGCATATCGTCACCGGCGCCGTGTCGGCGGTGCAGAACATCGTCAAGTGCGTGCGCCGCTGCGGCCTGGAAGTGTCGGACCTGATCCTGCAGCCTATGGCCTCCGCCGATGCGGTGCTCACGCCCGACGAGAAGGAACTGGGCGTGGTGCTGATCGACATCGGCGGCGGCACGACCGATGTGGCGGTATTCTCCGATGGCGCGATCCGCCATACGGCAGTCATTCCCATCGCCGGCGACCAGATCACCAACGACATCGCCATGGCCTTGCGTACCCCGACCGCGGAAGCGGAAGAAATCAAGATCCGCTATGGCGTGGCCAAGCAGGTCCTGGCCGACCCCGGCGAATCGCTGGAAGTGCCTGGCCTGGGCGACCGCGGCCCGCGCAACCTGTCGCGCCAGGCGCTGGCGGCAGTGATCGAGCCGAGGGTCGAGGAGCTGTTCGCGATGGTGCATCAGGTGGTGCGCGAATCCGGCTACGAAGGCGTGCTGTCGTCGGGCATCGTGCTCACGGGCGGCACGTCCATCATGCCCGGCATGGTGGAAATGGCGGAAGACATCTTCCTGAAACCGGCGCGCCTGGGCACGCCCGAGTATCGGGGTCAGCTGGCCGACGTGGTGCGCAGTCCGCGCTATGCCACGGTATTGGGCCTGCTGCTGGAAGCGAAGAAGCAATACCTGCGCGGCCACATCGTGACGCGTCAGGACGGCTCGGTGAAGGCAGTCTGGCAGCGCATGAAGGAATGGTTTTTAGGGAATTTTTAAGGGCGTACTTCAGGCCCGGCAGTACAGGTTTTTTGGCAGCATCGCAGGTACACACACATAACTTTATTTTATATTTAACCGCAGTTTTCAATCTCCAGTTCTCCTACCTATATGAGGCCTGGCGCTTGGAAACCGCATCTGATAGGAGCACATCATGGAGTTCGATATGGTCGATAACACAGCTTTAGGTACCGTCATCAAGGTCGTCGGCGTCGGCGGTGCGGGTGGCAATGCAGTCCAACACATGATCAACAAAGGCATGTCGGGCGTGGAGTTCATTGCCGCCAACACCGACGCACAGGCCCTGTCGACATCGAAGGCCCACAACATCATCCAGATCGGCGACACGGGTCTGGGCGCCGGCATGAAGCCTGCCGTCGGCCGCCAGCTGGCCGAAGAATCGCGCACACGCATCGCCGATTCGCTGCGCGGCGCGCACATGGTCTTCATCGCCGCCGGCATGGGCGGCGGCACGGGCACGGGGGCCGCTCCTATCGTGGCCGAAGTGGCAAAGGAACTGGGCGCGCTGACGGTAGCGGTGGTTTCCAAGCCATTCTCGTACGAAGGCCAGAAGTGCATGGACATCGCCGACGAAGGCCTGGAGCAGTTGTCCCTGCACGTCGATTCGCTGATCATCATCCTCAATGAAAAACTGGAAGAGATCTACGAAGACGAAAGCATGCTGGAATGGATGCAGCACGCCGATGATGTGCTCAACAACGCGGTGGCTGGCATTGCCGAAATCATCAACGTGCCTGGCCATATCAACGTCGACTTCAACGACGTGAAAACCATCATGGGCGAGCAGGGCAAGGCCATGATGGGCACGGCGACGGCGTCCGGCGTCGACCGCGCGCGCATCGCCGCCGAACAGGCTGTCGCTTCGCCGCTGCTCGACGGCATTGATTTGTCTGGCGCGCGTGGCGTGCTGGTCAACGTCACGGCCAGCCGTGGCTTGAAGGGTAAGGAGATCAAGGAAGTCATGGCTGCCGTGCGCGCGTTTGCCGCGCCGGACGCGTCGATCGCGCAAGGTATCGCCTACGACGACGCCATGGGCGACGATATCCGCGTTACCGTGGTGGCCACGGGCCTGGGCCGCGCGAAGAAAAACATCCAGCTGGTACCGCAGCAAGTGCTGCGCACCGGCACCCACAACAGCCCGCTGACACCGTCGGCTGCCATGGGTAGCGCGCAAGCGGCGGCGACGACGGTTGGCGTGGCCACGCCGGCAGCCGGCTTCGACGGCATGAAGGCACCAGCCGTATGGCGCCGCGAATCGGCTTCCGAGCAAGTGCGCGCGATGGAAAAGAATGGCATGGAAACGTACGATATTCCCGCCTTCCTGCGCAAGCAAGCTGACTAAGGTGGTTTGATGTATGCACGGATGACGGCGGCCTGAGGGTCGCCGTTTTTTTTGCCGTTTTTTGACTTTTGGCTTTGCCTTTCCGGCCGTTTTCTGCACAAATACGGCAAGTCAGGCATACTATCGCGCAGTGTCGGCATCATGCCGGCAGAACCAGATCACGGGCGCTGTCCGCTCCATGGAGCGGGCGGCGCCCTTAACCGACAGTACACAAGGAGTCAACATGACTATCAAGATCGGCGACACCCTGCCAGAAGGCACCCTGGCTGAATTCATCGAAAGCGAAACCGAAGGTTGCGCACTGGGCCCGAACACGTTCAACGTGCAAGACCTGGTCAAGGGCAAGAAGATCGCCATCTTCGGCCTGCCAGGCGCCTACACCCCGACCTGCTCCGCACAGCACGTGCCAGGCTACGTGCAGCACGCTGCCGACCTGAAAGCCAAGGGCGTCGATGAAATCTGGTGCATCTCCGTCAACGACGCGTTCGTGATGGGCGCCTGGGGCCGCGACCAGAAAGCCACCGGCGTCGTACGCATGATGGCTGACGGCAACGCCGCCTACAGCAAGGCCCTGGGCCTGGACGCCGATTTTTCCAAGCACGGCATGGGCACGCGCTCGCAACGCTACTCGATGCTGGTCGACAATGGCGTCGTGACGCAATTGAACGTCGAGCAGGGCGGCAAGTTTGAAGTGTCGAATGCGGAAACCTTGCTGGGCCAACTGGCTTAAGTCCCTGAGAAAAAGTCCATGGCGGCGTTGCACTGCCTTGACGTACTACTCGTACTGCCTGCGGCAATGCGCCTTGCCCTGAACATTTTTCAGGGACTTGTCCTTTTTTGACGTAAAAACGGCGCCATCGGCGCCGTTTTTTTTATTGCACCTGCGGTTTTGTCGCCTCGAACATGGCCGCATCGATGCTGAACGAATAATCGTCCTGCAGCGCGAAATACTTGCGCGCTTCCTCTGGCGCGCCATCGAACAGGTTACGGATGGCCGCCACTCTTTCGTTCGGCGTGCGCATGCGCGCCACCCACTCGTCGAACTGCATGGTCAGTTTCCACACGCTGCGCAAGCTGTGCGTAAAGCCCGCGTTGTCAAACTTGGCACCCCATTCGCAGGTGCGGTAGTCGCGCACGTGCGAGGCGTCGCGCAGCATTTCCACCGCCTGCAAGGTGCTGTCGTACAGCGCCGTTTTCGGCGCCACGATATCGACCACCAATAACGTGCCGTTCGGGCGCAGCACGCGCCACGCTTCGGCCAGGGCGCCCGCCACGTCGTTCCAGTGGTGCGCGGAAAAGCGCGTGACGACCATGTCGAAGCTGGCGTCTGCAAACGGCAGGCGGGCGACGTCGCCCTGTTGCGTGCTGATGTTATGCAAGCCGCGCTGCGCCCTGGCGTGGTCCACCACGTCGAGCATGGGCTGCGCCAGGTCGTAGGCGACGACGGATGCCGCCACGGGAGCGACGGCGAAGCTGGCGTGGCCGGCGCCGCAGCCCAGGTCCAGTACCGCCGACTGGCCATGGCGGCGCGCGCATTCCTGCATCAGCACCAGGTCGGCCCCTTGCGCGTGGACCGCGCTGCTCAGGTAGGCATTGGCCGTCTTGCCAAACTGTTCGGTAACGACATCGTGCTGCTGCATGGTTTTCTCCTGTGGATGGGTGAGTTCCTGCAGAATAAGGATAAAATTATCCTGTAACAAGACCATAACTTATACTGGTATATCTACTACCATGCATCTGTCTCATGTCGAACAAACTCGCTGAATTCATCCGTGCCCGGCGCGAAGCCGTTACCCCCGCCATGGCTGGCTTGCCCGGCGGCGGACGCCGGCGCACGCCGGGCTTGCGGCGTGAGGAACTGGCGCAATTGTGCGACGTCAGTCCCACCTGGCTGACGTGGCTGGAGCAGGGGCGGCCCGTGTCGGCGTCGGCGAAGATGCTGGCGCGTCTGGCGCAGGTGCTGCAGCTGAGCACGGCCGAGCGCGCCTATCTGTTCGAGGTGGCCGACAAGCATGACCCCAGCCATGGCACAGGCGAGGCCGGTGGGCCTGCCAGCGCCGAGCTGGCGGCCATCGTTGCCGCCATCGGCACCCCCGCGTACATCCTCGACCGGGAATGGAACGCCGTGGCGTGGAACGGGGCGGCGTCCACCTTGTTCACGGGCTGGCTGCATGGCGGGCAGGCCGCGCCGAACCAGCTGCGCTTCATGTTTCTGGAACCTGGCGCGCGCGACCTGATCGTCGGCTGGCCCGAGCGGGCGCAGCGGCTGGTGGCGGAGTTTCGTGCCGATATCGGCCGCCAGGCGGACCAGGCGCCGCTGGCCGGCCTGATCGCGGAGCTGGCCGACGCCAGCCCCGAATTTCGCCAGTGGTGGGGCGCGCAGCAGGTGCAGGGGCGCGACGGGGGCTTGCGCCGCTTCCAGCATGCGCAACAGGGCGCGCTCAGCTTCAATCAGGTCACCTTGCACCTGGCGCGCCAGCATGAATTGAAACTGGTGATGCTGTTGCCTGTGTCATAAGGTAAAACAGCCGCGCTTGCTATAATCGGGCTGACCGCCTGGCCCGGCCTTTCCAGGCCATGCTGTCCTGGCTCCGGCCGTCGCCATGATGACGGTCTCGCTCTTTTGCCAGGAGTCTGTCCTGTTACCCCGCAATCAAAACCTGCGCAGCATCTATGTGATGCTGGTCGCCGTCGCCATGTTTTCCCTGATGGACACGGCCATGAAGCTGTTGTCCGCGCATTATCCGCCCATGCAGGTGACGGCCTTGCGCGCCCTGTCGTCCTTGCCGCTCGTCTGCCTGTACCTGCTGTACCGTGGCGCCTTCAAGAATGTGCTGAAGGTGCGCTGGCCGCTGCACTTGCTGCGCGGCGCGCTGGGCGTGTTGATGATTACGCTGTTTGCCTATGGCTTGAAGCGCATGTCGCTGGCCGAGACGTATGCGCTGTTCTTCGTTGCCCCCTTGATCATCACGGTCCTGTCGGTTTTTATTCTGAAGGAAAAAGTTGACGTCGCGCGCTGGTGCGCCATCGCCGTGGGCCTGCTGGGCGTGCTGGTGGCGCTGCGCCCCGACGGTTCGGGATTCTTCTCGCTGGCCGGGCTGGCCGTACTGGGCTCGGCCGCCTGTTACGCCATTTCCGCCGTCACGGGCCGTATCCTGAGCCGCACGGATGCCAGCGAAAGCATGGTCTTCTGGCTGATGGTGATGATGGCCATCGGCGGCGTGGCCCTGTCGGCGCATGAGTGGGTGGGCATCCGCCGCGAAGACTGGTGGCTGCTGGCGGGCTTGTCGCTGAGCGGCTTCCTGGGCCAGCTGGCCATCACGGAGGCTTTTCGTTTTGGCAAGGCGTCCAGTGTGGCGCCGTTCGAATACTCGGCCCTGGCCTGGGGCATGGCCTTGGACTGGATGCTGTGGCGCGCCTTGCCCGACGAATACACGCTGATCGGCGCGGCCATCATCATCGGCAGCGGTATTTACCTCGTGCGCAGGGAGGCTGTCCACGCCGAGAGCGAGCATCCTTAAGAAACGGCTGTGGTATTTCTGGCGTGGACCATGCCGCGCCGCAACGAAAATCCGGCAAATAGATATAATCGACAGATGTTAAAACAACGCACCATCAAACAACAGGTCCGCACCATCGGTGTCGGTTTGCACTCCGGCACCAAGGTCGAACTGACCTTGCGTCCCGCCGCGATCGACACGGGCATCGTGTTTCGCCGCATCGACCTCGATCCCATCGTCGAGTTTCCCGCCAGCGCCATGGCCGTGGGCGATACGCGCATGGCTTCCGTACTGATCAAGGACGGCGCCAGGGTTTCCACGGTGGAACATCTGATGTCGGCCGCTGCCGGTCTGGGCGTCGACAATATGTACATCGACGTGAATGCGGAAGAAATTCCCATCATGGACGGTTCCGCCTCGTCCTTCGTCTACCTGCTGCAGCAAGCCGGGGTGGAAGAGCAGCAGGCGCCGAAGAAATTCATCAAGGTCATCAAGCCCGTGGAAGTGCGTCAAGGCAAGGGCGACGCGGAAAAATGGGCGCGCTTGTCGCCGTACGACGGCTTCAAGCTTGATTTCTTCATCGAATTCAACCACCCGGCCGTCGATGGCACGATGCAGCGCGCTTCCGTCGACTTCGGCGACGTGTCCTACGTGCACGACGTGGCGCGCGCGCGCACCTTCGGTTTCATGCAGGACGTGGAAAGCTTGCGCGGCATGGGTCTGGCCCGAGGCGGCTCGCTGGAAAACGCCATCGTGATGGACGAGTACCGCATCTTGAATGCCGATGGCCTGCGCTACGAAGACGAGTTCGTGCGTCACAAGATCCTCGACGCCATCGGCGACCTGTATCTGGTGGGCCATCCCTTGCTCGCCTACTACACGGCGCACAAGTCCGGCCACGCGCTGAACAACCAGCTGCTGCTGGCGCTGCTGGAGCAGCCCGATGCGTATGAAATTGTCTCGTTCGCCACGAACGAGGCGGCGCCGCAATCGTATCTGCGGCAGATGGAGCGCGAGTGGTCCCTGACCTGATCTGAGCGACACCTCATTAAACCTACTGCGCGTCGGTATAGGCGGCCTGCGATGCTCACCGTACCTTCGTACGGTTGCGCTTCTTAGCCACCTCTCCCTTCCGCTCGCTACGGTTTTCTGAGGTGTCAAAATGTTGCCGGGCAGTCTTAATCTTTTGGTTCGCGGTGGTGGCGCACTAAACTGCGCAGCGCCGCGATCAATTGCTCGTTCTGCTTCGATGGCGGCAATGCCGTGCTCAGCTCTTCCAGGGCCGACATGGCCTTTTCCGGCAAGACCAGCGCCCGCGTATGCACGATGGGCGCGATGCTCTTGATGACTTGCACTTTCAGCTTGATGCCTGCAATTTGCCAGCCCTTTCTTTCCAGCTCCCCTTGCAACTTCGGCAATTGCTGCTTGAGCTTGGCCGCCAGCGCCGCGTTCGGCGTGGCCAGCACCAGTTGGCCGCTCTCGAATTGCAGGATGTCGCAATGCTCGAACATCGCCGGCAAGGCTTTGGCGCAGTCTTTTTGCAGGGCGGCCAGGCGCGTGACGGTGGGCATCAGGGAAGCCATCGTGGCGTTGCCGCGCAGAAAATCGGTTGCCCCCGTCGCGGCGGGGCCGGAACGGGCAAAGCCGTAGCCGCGGCGCGGCGCCGGAGAATAAGTGGGAGTTCGCATGGCCGAAACATAGCACACTCGCCCGCGCATGACGAGTGCGGCGGCGAGTGCGGCGGCGGGTGCGGTGCAGGCGGGTGGGCCGCATTGCCTTACAGTATGGGAAATGTCCGCAATTTCTGCCGTTTGTTTGTCATTAAGCTATTGTTATATGGTGCATTACCCCAACCTTGGCGGGAACGCATGATAAAATCATCGTCTTTTGCCATAGTCGAACTCCGTGCGGTCACGCGATTGTTACCTCGCTGTCAGCTACCGAGCTTTTTTTAACGGCGTTTTTTCAAGAATTCAAGCATGTCATTACTGACCCAGATTTTCGGTAGCCGCAACCAGCGGCTGCTCAAGCAATACCAAAAAACGGTACGCGAGATCAATGCGCTCGAGCCGGCCATCGAAAAGCTGTCGGATGCCGAGCTGCAAGCGAAGACGCCTGCCTTCAAGGAACGCATCGCCGCTGGCGAATCGCTCGATGCCTTGTTGCCGGAAGCCTTTGCCGTTTGCCGCGAGGCCAGCAAGCGCGTCCTGCGCATGCGCCATTTCGATGTGCAGATGATCGGCGGCATGGTCTTGCATTTCGGCAAGATCGCGGAGATGGGCACGGGCGAGGGCAAGACCCTGATGGCAACCTTGCCAGCCTACCTGAATGCCCTGTCGGGCAAGGGCGTGCATATCGTCACCGTCAATGATTACCTGGCGCAGCGCGATGCCGAGACCATGGGCCGCCTGTATGCGTGGCTGGGCCTGTCGACGGGCGTGAACATGTCGCAGATGGAGCACAGTGCCAAGCAGCAGGCGTACAACTCCGACATCACGTATGGCACGAACAATGAATTCGGTTTCGACTTCTTGCGCGACAACATGGTCTACGAAGCGCGCGAGCGCGTGCAGCGCAGCCTGAACTTCGGCATCGTCGATGAAGTCGACTCGATCCTGATCGATGAAGCGCGTACGCCGCTGATCATTTCTGGTCAGGCCGAGAACCATACCGACCTGTATTACAAGATCAATGAAGTGCCTGCGCGCCTGACCTTGCAGATCGGCGAAGAAACGCCGGACGGCAAGGGCAAGGTTGAAGTGCCGGGCGACTACACCAAGGATGAAAAAGCGCACCAGGTGCTGCTGACGGAAGCGGGCCATGAAAAGGCCGAAGGCATCCTGATGGAGATGGGCCTGCTGCCGGAAGGCGCCTCGCTGTACGACTCTGCCAACATCACCCTCGTGCACCACCTGTACGCGGCACTGCGCGCGCACGCGCTGTACTTCAAGGATCAGCACTATGTGGTGCAGAACAATGAAGTGGTGATCGTCGATGAATTCACGGGCCGTCTGATGACGGGCCGCCGCTGGTCCGATGGCTTGCACCAGGCCGTCGAAGCGAAAGAAGGCGTCAAGATCCAGAACGAGAACCAGACCCTGGCCTCGATCACCTTCCAGAACTACTTCCGCATGTACGCCAAGCTGGCCGGCATGACCGGTACGGCCGATACCGAAGCGTACGAATTCCAGGAAATCTACGGCCTGGAAACGGTCGTGATTCCGCAAAACCGTCCGCTGCAGCGCAAGGACCGCCAGGATCAGGTCTACAAATCGTCGGCGGAAAAATACAACGCGATGTTGAACGACATCCGCGACTGCTACGAGCGCGGCCAGCCCGTGCTGGTAGGGACGACCTCGATCGAGAACTCGGAACTGCTGTCGGGCATCCTGACCAAGGCCGGTTTGCCGCACAACGTGCTGAACGCGAAGCAGCATGCGCGCGAAGCGGAAATCATCGCCCAGGCAGGCCGTCCGAAAGCCATCACCATCGCCACCAACATGGCTGGCCGCGGTACGGACATCGTGTTGGGCGGTAACGTCGAAAATCAGATCAAGTTCATCGAAGCCAATGCTGAACTGAGCGACGCCGACAAGGCAGCCCAGTCGCAGACCTTGCGCGATGAGTGGCAGTCGCTGCACGACCACGTGGTCAATGCGGGCGGCTTGCACATCATCGGCACCGAACGCCACGAATCGCGCCGCGTTGACAATCAGCTGCGTGGCCGTGCCGGCCGCCAGGGCGATCCGGGTTCCTCGCGCTTCTACCTGTCGCTCGACGACGCGCTGCTGCGCATCTTCGCCGGCGACCGCGTGCGCGCCGTGATGGACCGTTTGAAAATGCCGGAAGGCGAACCGATCGAGGCAGGCATCGTCTCGCGTTCGATCGAATCGGCCCAGCGCAAGGTCGAAGCGCGCAACTTTGACATCCGCAAGCAATTGCTGGAATACGATGACGTCGCCAACGACCAGCGCAAGGTCATCTACCAGCAACGTAACGAGCTGCTGGAAACGACCGATATTTCCGAGATGATCGGCTCGCTGCGCCATGGCGTGTTCACCGACCTGGTGCACGAGTACGTGCCGCGCGAATCGGTGGAAGAGCAGTGGGATATCAAGGGCCTGGAAAATACCCTGTCGAGCGAATGGCAGCTCGACTTGCCGCTGCAGCAAATGCTGGAAGCCGATTCGACCTTGACGGACGAAGAGATCCTGGACAAAGTGCTGGCCGCGGCCGATGCCGTGTACCAGTCGAAGATCGATATCGTCGGCAAGGAATCGTTTGGCGGCTTCGAGCGCAATGTCATGCTGCAAAGCGTGGACAGCCACTGGCGCGAACACCTGGCGGCGCTCGATCACCTGCGCCAGGGTATTCACCTGCGCGGTTATGCGCAGAAGAACCCGAAACAGGAATACAAGCGCGAAGCGTTTGAACTGTTTGGCCAGATGCTCGACATGATCAAGAACGACGTCACGAAACACGTGATGACGGTGCGTATCCAGTCGCGCGAAGAAGTCGATGCGGCCGAACAGGCGATGCAGCAGTCGCACGTGGAAAACGTGCACTACCAGCACGCCGAATTCGACCCGAACGCGGCGCCGGAAGAACTGCTGGCGCCGACGGCTGGCGACAGCAACGACCAGTATGTCGACGACATGAGCGTGAGCATGGGCGTCAAGGTCGGCCGCAACGACCCATGTCCTTGCGGCAGCGGCAAGAAGTACAAGGCTTGCCACGGCAAGCTGGCTTAAGCGCGGTTTGTCAGCGTGAACAAAAAACGGAGACCGCGGTCTCCGTTTTTTTATGTCCGGCATACCGTGCCAGGTCCTGCTCAGGGAAAGGCCCAGTATTGCGGCGCCTGCGAGGGAATGCCTTTCAAGCCGCCACGGTTCCTGGCCCGTTGCCCCGTCTTGATCATGGTGGCGATATCGGTCAGCAGGACGCGGTTGCTGGCGAAGTAATCGTGTCCCATGAAATTCATGATGACGGCCGAGGCATCGACGAGTTCCATGCCGGGTATGCTGACGACAGGGCCGCGGATGTCGCCTATCCCGTCCCAGTCGGCAAAATTGTAGGAAGCGCGGATGGCCTTGTCGTTCGCGGACGCGTACAGGGTGGCGGGAAGCTTGAGGCTGGCAAAACGGGGAGCGATCTGCTCGCGGAAGATATCGGCATTGATGTCCGGCGCCGCCAGCACCACCTGCTTGAACAGGGGCCGCAGCTCGGGGCGCTTTTCCAGCAGGTTGGCCAGCGCCACGGTCATCGGGCGGTTGCCCATGCTGTGGGCGATGATGTAGATATCGGTGGCGGAAGCGTGCTCGGCGAAGTCGGCCAGGAAGGCTTGCAGGTGCGCCTGCGTCCATTCGGCGGCGTTTTCATCAAACTCATAGCCTGTCAGGGTGCCTTTTGATGGCCAGCTGTAGAACACGGGCAGGGCGCCGATATCGAGGTCGACCGCCATCTGCGCCGTGCGCCGGGCGGCGTCATCAAACGAGTTGCTGTAGCCGTGGATGTAGATGAAGGCGGCGTGCCGTTCCGGGGCGGCCCGTATCCTGGCCTTGACGGTGGCGAGAAAATCCGCGCGCGACAGGCGCGTGGTTCCCTTGATCAGCACATATTTTTGCGCATTGTTGCTGGCAAGGATGGCGTACCAGGGCGGCAGCGGCAGTTCGCCCGGCGCTCTTTTTTCCGGGATGCTCACCACGACGCTGCCGTAGCTCAGGTAGGGCGCCACGCGGTTGGGCTGCCAGCCGTAATTGTGGCTGCTGGCCTGGTATTGCCTGTCGGTAGCGTAATACACGGTGACGTGCATGGCGCCGGGGGGCGCAGTCTTGTTGTCGGACGTCAGCGTGCCGCCGCCGCCGATGCTGCCGGCCAGGTTGCCGAGGTTGCCCAGCAAGCCACCCGTGCCCGACCATGCGCTGCCCCACGGCTTGGTGGGTGCTGGCTGCGGTACGGCGGCTGGAGGTGGAACTTCGACCGCAGGCGGCGTTTCGGACGCCTGTTCAGTGACGCGTGCGCTAGTGCCATCTGCCGCGCCATCTTGCACCGTACAGGCCGTCAACCACGCCAGCAGGCAAAGCAGGCATAACAGACGCGACAGGCATGACAGACCTGCATCGCTGCACCGCATCCGGTTTGACTGACCCTGCGCCATGACATCCTCCCTGGACGGGGCGATTGCAAGACTCACCATCGTCCATTCCCATACCTTAGCGCAGCCAGGCGGCAGCGTTCTGATAAATCGCAAGCCTGGTCACGCTGGCGGCCGTATCGGCACCGCCGTGCCTGTCGCGACTATTCACTTGCCGCATGTTCACCCGCGCCGCGAAGGCGCTACAATAGCGCTTCCATTTTCCCTCGCAGAAGAAATCACCATGGCCGTCAATTCTCCCAAGCCCGTCGCCGCCGACTTGAAAGCCGTCGCCGGCATTGAAATCGGTGTTGCCGAAGCCGGCATCAAGAAACCCAACCGCAAGGATTTGCTGGTATTGAAACTGGCACCGACGGCCACCGTGGCCGGCGTGTTTACCCTGAACCGTTTCTGCGCCGCGCCCGTGCAAATCTCGAAAGCCAACCTGGCCGCCGTGACGGCCGGCGCCGCGCCGATCCGCGCGCTGCTGGTCAACACGGGCAACGCGAATGCGGGCACGGGCGAATCGGGCCTGGCCGACGCGCAGGCCAGCTGCGCCGCGCTGGCAGAGCTGCTGGGCTGCACGCCGCAGCAAATCCTGCCGTTTTCCACCGGCGTGATCCTGGAACCGCTGCCCGTGCAGCGCCTGGTCGCCGGCCTGCCGCAAGCCGTGGCCGCACTGACCTCGGATAACTGGTTCTCGGCCGCCGAAGCCATCATGACCACCGACACGCAGCCGAAAGCCGGTTCGCGCACGGTCATCATCGGTGGCCACACGGTCACCCTGACGGGCATCAGCAAGGGCGCCGGCATGATCAAGCCGAACATGGCCACCATGCTGGGTTTCCTGGCCTTTGACGCCACCGTGGCGCAGCCCGTGCTGGACCAGCTGGTGAAACAGGCGGCCGACAAATCGTTCAACTGCATTACCATCGACGGCGACACGTCCACGAATGACTCGTTCATGCTGGTAGCCACGGGCGCCGGCAGCCTGGTCATCGATTCGATCGATTCGCCGCATTATGCGGAACTGGCCGCCACCGTCACCGAACTGTCGACCTTCCTGGCGCAAGCCATCGTGCGCGACGGCGAAGGCGCCACCAAATTCATGACCGTGACCGTGGAAGACGGCCGCAACGTGGAAGAGTGCCGCAAGATCGCCTATTCCATCGCCCATTCGCCGCTGGTGAAAACCGCGTTCTTTGCCTCCGACCCGAACCTGGGGCGCATCCTGGCCGCCATCGGCTATGCGGGCGTGGACGACCTGGACGTGGGCCAGCTAAACCTGTACCTGGACGACGTGTGGGTGGCCAAGAACGGCGGCCGCAACCCCGATTACCAGGAGCAGGACGGCCAGCGCGTGATGCAGCAAAGCGAAATCACCATCCGTGTAAAACTGGCGCGCGGCGATGCCACGGCCACCCTGTGGACGTGCGACCTGTCGCATGACTACGTGTCGATCAACGCCGACTACCGCTCATGACCGGCCTCGATCAATTCCTGATCCGCGCCGAGCGGGTACTGGCGCGCCTGGAGTCGATCTTGCCGCCGGCCTTGCCGGCGACGGACTGGAACAGCTTTGCCTTCCGCTGGCGCCGGCGCCAGGGTGCCGCCAGCCATCTGCAGGCGGTGGCGCACGTGTCGTCCATCGCCCTGGATGACTTGCACAACATCGGCACGCAGAAAGCGCAGATCGAGCAGAATACGCGCCAGTTCGTCGCCAGTCGCCCCGCCAACAACGTGCTGCTGACGGGCGCGCGCGGCACGGGCAAGTCATCGCTGATCAAGGCATGCCTGAACCAGTTCGCCGACCAGGGCTTGCGCCTGATCGAAGTGGACAAGGCGGATCTGGCCGACTTGCCCGACATCGTCGACCTGGTGGCGGCGCGCCGCGAGCGCTTCATCATCTTTTGCGACGATCTGTCGTTCGAAGAGGGCGAAAGCGGCTACAAGGCGCTGAAAGTGGCGCTCGACGGCAGCATCGCCGCGCAATCGGACAATGTGCTGATCTACGCCACCTCGAACCGCCGTCACCTGATGCCCGAACGCATGTCGGACAACAGCAGCTACAAGACGGACGACGATGGCGATTTGCATCCGGGCGAGACGGTGGAAGAGAAAATCTCGCTGTCCGAGCGCTTCGGCCTGTGGCTGTCGTTCTACCCGTTCAAGCAGGACGATTATCTCGATATCGCGGCGCACTGGCTCGCCTCGTTTGGCTGCACGCCGGAGCAGATCGCGCAAGCGCGCGGCGATGCCCTGCGCTGGGCCTTGCAGCGCGGCTCGCGTTCGGGCCGTGTCGCCTGGCAATTCGCGCGCGATTACGCGGGAAAGCTGCCGCAATGAGCGAAGTGAAAGTGACACCGGTTGACGTGGCCGTCGGCATCCTGATGAAACCGAATGGCGACGTGCTGCTGGGCCAGCGCCCGGCCGGCAAGCCGTATGATGGCTATTGGGAATTTCCTGGCGGAAAGGTTGAACCGGGAGAAGCTATCCTCGACGCCTTGAAGCGCGAGTTTGTCGAGGAGCTGGGTTTATACATCGACAGCGCGGAGGCCTGGTGCGGCGTCGAATATGTGTATCCGCACGCCCATGTGCGCCTGCATTTCTATATCAGCCGCGACTGGCGCGGCGAGCCGCAAAGCCTGGAAGGGCAGGCATTCGCCTGGCAGGGCACGGTGGGCGTGGAACCCTTGCTGCCAGCCACCATTCCCCTGCTGGAATGGCTCGACGAGGTGCGCCGGGAATCCCTGGCTGCCTGAGTTCGATTTGTGCCAGTATGCAGCCCGTGCGCTGCGCTGGCGCAAACCTGTGTTGTCCTTCCCTTGCATCGGCGATGTTTTGCGCTAGAGTGCTCTCATGACGCACTGGGGAATTCGCATGCCGCTGACCCTGACCTTTACCGATACCGATGAACTGCTGCTCGCGGCGCTGCACAAGCGTGCCCGCGCGCATGGGCGCAGCATCGAGGAAGAGCACCGCGACATCCTGCGCAGCGCCTTGCGGCCGTTGCCGAAACGGCCGCTCGACGACATCTTGCGCGGCATGCCAGACGTGGGGGGCGATGGGGACTTCGAGCGCCGCTCCTGAGCCGCCATGGGCGCCTATCTGGTCGATACGGATGTGATCGTTGCTGCACGCAAAGGGACAGGTGCACCGGCGGGCATTGCCGCTTTCTTCGAGCGGGTGGCGCCCGAGGCGCGCTACTTACCGGTACAGGTGATCGCGCAATTGCGCGCAGGCATACAGTGCAGCTGGCGGCGTGAAGCGCCCCTGGAAGCGTTGGCCCTGGAAGGCTGGTTGGAAGCGCTGCTGGCCGATTATGCTGCGCGGCTGCTGGACTTCGACCTCGATTGCGCGCTCGTCTGTGCCCGTTTGCATGGCCGTGGCGCCGTACAGGGTGTGAACACGCAGATCGCGGCGATGGGCATCGCCTATGGCTTGACGGTGGTCAGCGGCAGGCTCGATAGTTTCGCGGCGCAGGGGCTGCGCCTGGAAAATCCATTTGCCTGATGCTTTTTAACGTCTAATAAAACCGTAGCGAGCGGAAGTGGGTGGTGGTTGAGAAGCGCAACTGTACCGAGTACGGGGCCGCCGAGGCAGTGAGCATCGCAGACCGCGACCCGCGACGCGCAGTAGGTTTGATAGACGTTATTACTGCGGCTTGTTGTCTTCGTCTGCCAGGGGATCTTCAAATGGATCGGCGGCGGGGATCGTGTATTTCTCTTCGGCCCAGGCACCCAGGTCGATCTGCTTGCAGCGTTCCGAGCAGAAGGGGCGGTATTTATTGGCTTCAGTCCATTCGACTTTGGCGGCACAGGTAGGGCAGTTAACGACGGTCATGATGGGGCAAATAAGTAACAGTTAAAAATTACACAGCGTGAGCTCGAATGGTACATCTTCTTCCAGCGGCTTGGGTTTCAAGTCGCCGCCCTGGGTAGTGAAGCGTACCCACAGCATGTATTTGTTGGCGGAAATTTCCGGGATGGCGCCGCTGTTTTCATCGAGGCTCAGGCGCAGCATCTGATACACCTTGCCTTGCAGCATTTGCTGGTAGCTGCCGCCATTGGCGATCAGTTTGACGGGGCCGCCGGAATCGCGCAGCAGGCGCAAGACGAGGGCCAGCGCGTCGAACAGGGGCGCCAGCGGGGCGAACCAGGCCTGGATATCGGTCAGGCGCTGCTCGCTGCTGCGTTTTTGCCAGGCGAAATACGACGGCAAGTCAAATTCGCAGGCGCCACCCGGGATGATGGTGCGGCCGCGGATGCTCATCAGCCATTCATTGTCGCGGATATTCTGGCCCGTCTTGCCTTGCGCCGCCACGAGGGCGCCGCTGACACTGTCGAGTTCACCGAGGATGGCATCCAGGGTTTCCGGTTCTACATTCGGATTGCTGCGGTAGCCCAGCAGGCTTTGACGCTGGCGCTCGAGTTCCTGCAGCAGGTCCGATTTCAGGTCGGCGCGGCCGGCCACTTCGAGCATATCGAAAATAGTTGCCAAGGCAACATGATGTTGCATTGCATGCTCTTGCTGGATGAAGAACTTGAATTTGTCGTACAGGTCTTCCAGCCGCAACAAGGTACGTATGCGTTCGTTGAAAGGGTATTCGTAGACAATCAAAATAATTCCCTTAAGTAAGGACCTGCAAACAATCCCGTGATTTTGAACCAAGCGTCGACAAATTACAAACGTTGCGGCCCGATTCCAGCCATTCTTTTTGAAAATGCCAGATATAAATCGTGCAACTGGGCAATCTGCGGCGCCAGGGCGGCCAAATCGCCATTATTGTCGATCACATCGTCCGCCGCCGCCAGGCGCATGGCACGCGTGGCCTGCGTGGCCATGATGGCTTTGACTTGTTCTTCCGATAAGCCATTGCGCGCCATCACGCGCGACACTTGCAGGCTCTCCAGGCAATCGATGACCAGTACGCGGTTGACCCGCTCCACCCAGCCGCCGGACTCGACCAGCAGGGGCACGGCAAAGATCACGTAGCTGCCTGTCGCTTCTGCCGCCGCCGTCAGGGTGGCCTGGCGGATGCGCGGGTGCAGGATGGCTTCCAGTTTCGCCTTGGCAGCGGCGTCGGAAAACACCAGGTTGCGCATTTTTGTGCGGTCGAGGGCGCCGCGCGCATCGGCGTAGCCGGACCCAAATTCCGCCACCAGGGCTGGCATGGCCGCGCCATTGGGCGCCGTCAGGCTGTGCGCGATCTGATCGGTATCGATGATGGAGGCGCCGCGCGCGGCGAACAGGTCGGCCACGGTGCTCTTGCCGCAACCGATGCCGCCGGTGAGTCCGACGCTGAAATAAGGGGCGTTTTGTCGTTGCATGTATTTATCCATAGGGGCAGTGCTGCGCTGGTCAGCTGGTCAGGCCCAGCGTGAGACGCGACAGGGGCGTGCCGTACAGCAGCGCGATCAGGCCTGCCGCCGCCAGGTAGGGACCGAAGGGAATCGGTTTGTCGCGTCCCCGCTTGGCAAACACGATCAGGCCGATGCCGACCACGGCGCCGACCACCGACGACAACAATATGATCGTCGGCAACATGGTCCAGCCCAGCCACGCACCGAGCGCCGCCAGCAATTTGAAGTCACCATAGCCCATTCCCTCCTTGCCTGTCGCCAGCTTGAAGGCCCAGTACACGGCCCACAGGGCCAGGTAGCCGGCGGCCGCGCCGATGACGGCGTCCTGCAGCGGCACGAAGGTGCCGTTGATATTGACCAGCAAACCCGCCCACAGCAGGGGGAAGGTGAGGTCGTCCGGCAGCATTTGCGTATCGGCATCGATGAAGGTCATGGCGATCAGCAGCCAGGCAAACACGAGCGTCGCCAGGCCCGTCCAGCCGCTGCCGAAGTGCCAGATCAACAGGGCCGACAGCGCGCCCGTCAGCAATTCCACCAGCGGATAGCGCACGGAGATGGGCGCCTGGCAGGCGCTGCATTTGCCGCGCAGCAACAGGTAGCTGATGACGGGGATATTTTCCTTGGCCGTGATGCGGTGGCCGCAAGCGGTGCAGTTCGAGTGCGGCAGCATCAGGTTGTAGCGGTCCGTGTGCGGCAAGGGCAAGCCGCTTTCTTCCGCCACGTAATTAGCGGATTCGCGCTGCATCATTTTCGGCACGCGGTGGATCACCACGTTCAGAAAGCTGCCGACAATCAGGCCGAACAGGGCGGCGACGAGGGCGACGGAAAGATTGCCGGGCGCGGCGAACAGCAGGGTATCTGGAGGCATTATTTATTGTTAATTTGAAATGGAAAGTGCAGGATTACAGCCGCGACGCCAGCCATGGTCAGGGCCAGCGTCGCGAACCAGGAGAATATAGTCTATCTGTCATCTTAACTCGGACGAGCATGTCTATGGCAATGGTACGTGCTGGTCAAAAATACCGCGTGCATCACGTTCGCGGGGTGCTTTGCTACTTTTTCGTGACCACGGTGGCGTTGATGGCCTGTCTAGGAGATGGTGTTTTTTTATGCTCGATCAGCAGTGCCAGCAGTTTGTTGCGAATGGATTCTGAGAGCATTTTCTCCAAGTAGCGATGCACTACGGCTGCGACTGAAATCGCCGTAACGGTGGTCACGAAGATATAGCCCCATGAGTGCGTATGTGCTTCCATGTCCAGCTTGAGCATGACCAGACTGAAATAGTGATGGGTAATCGTATGGCTGAGGTACAGTGAGAAAGAAATCGAGCCTAGCCATACCAGCCAGCGTGGAGCGGGAATCTTGACGGTCTTGCTGGCGATGGCCATGACGAGCACGGTTACTGCCAGGATGCCGCCCCATTTTGTGAGACCGTGAAAATCCACCACGCGCGAGTAGCCGAGCCAGATGGTAAACGCGATACTCAGGCCGAGAAGATGATAGGCGATGGCCGGGTTTCTGATCCTAGCCCAGTCCTGCAGATACAACAGTCCGATGGCGGCGCCCGCGAGAAACTCGAGAATAATCGGATTGCTCATCAAATTAAAGTAAGTAAAGGAGTAAGACAGGTTTCTGCTGGCATCGTAGGCCGACAATGCTGAATCTTGTTGCATGGGTATTAGTATTACGGTGGCGATCATCCAGGCGAACAGCACCAGCCAGCGCCATTTTTTGAAACAGAGCGAGGCGCAGAATATGGCATAAAAATACATCTCGAATTCCAGGGTCCAGCCCAAAGGCAATGCTGCGCCAAAATAGGGTGGATTATTGATGGAGACGGGGATAAAGAAGATGCTTTTTAAAAATAGAATGATATTGTCATAGGAGCTGAAATACGCGGTGACGTCTTGTGTTGCCGCTATCCACCAGAAGGTGATGACAGCGTAGACGGGCCAGACGCGCGCAAAGCGCTTGATGGCAAAGGTCTTCGCATATTCCAGGCTACCATCCGAATTTTTCGTTGAATAAGCCATGATGAAGCCGCTGATGATGAAGAACAGGTCGACGCCCATGGCGCCTGGCCTGAGCATTTCATCGGCCTTTTCCCAGTTGGCCGTATTGAGCATGAAGTAGCGGGCATGCGTCAGGACCACCAGAGTGGCCGCAATACCTCGGAGCGCTTCCAGCCAGTCCAGTTTATTGTGATTTTTCATGAATTAAGACATGACTCTTTCATTAAAGATGTGGGGTAGCGACGAAGTCTGACCCGGGAGCGAATACCTGTCAACGCGGCAATTGCTATCTGGAATCTTATTGGAAGTGCTGGCTGTTGCCTAGATCACGGCTCCCAGCTTGAAAATCGGCAAATACAGGGCAATCACGAGGGAACCGACGAGCACGCCCAGCACCACCATCAGCGCCGGTTCCAGCAGCGTGGAAAGAGTGGTCACGGTGGCGTCGATGTCCGCTTCGATGATCTCGGCCGCGCGCGACAGCATGGCGTCGAGCGCGCCCGATTCCTCGCCGATCAGGGCCAGTTGCGTCAGCAGCGGGGGAAATACGCCGCTGTGCTCCATGGCCAGGGCCAGGCTGCCGCCAGCGCGGATTTCACGCTCGATGCGCGTCGTCGCTTCCTGGTACAGCGCGTGGCCGGCGGCGGCGCCCACCAGGCCGAGCGAGTCGAGCAGCGGCACGCCGGCGGCGAACATGGCGGCCAGGGTGCGCGTCCAGCGGGCGATCGCCGCCTTGCGCAGGAGCGGGCCGAACACGGGCAGGCGCAGTACCCGCAGTTGCGCGTGCCGCCGCAAGGCGGGCCAGCGGCGCCAGGCCAGGTGCAGCAGCACGCAAGCGAGCAGCAGCGCCGCCAGCAAGGCCAGCCAGTAGCGGATCAGAAAGCTGGACAGGCCCATGACGACGAGGGTAGGCAACGGCAAGGGGGCGCCGAAGCTGTCGAAGACCTGGCGGAAAGCGGGCACGACCACGCTCATGATGACGGCCGTGACAACGATGGCGACGAGTACGATGACCAGCGGATACATCAGCGCGCCACGCACCTGCCGCCGCAGGGCGATGGCCTTTTCCTGGTGCGTGGCCAGGCGCGCCAGCAAGTCCTGCACGATGCCAGCCTGTTCGCCCGCCGCCAGCAGGTTGCAATACAGCTCGTCAAACAGCAGGGGAAACTGGCGGAAGGCCTGCTGCAGGCTGCTGCCCGCCTCGATGTCGTGGCGCAAGTCGCGCATCAGCTCGGTGATCGCGGGTTTAGCGTGGCCCTTGCCGGCGATGTCGAAGGCGTGCAGCAGCGGCACGCCGGCCGCCATCATGGTCGACAGCTGGCGCGTGAACAGGGCGATATCCTTGCGCGTGATGGCCTTGCCGGGCGCGCTGCGCGCTGCCTGCACCCTGGTGGCCAGGATGCCCTGGCGTCTGAGCGCGACCGTCGCCGCGCCGGCGTCGGCGGCGCGCAAGACGCCTTCGGCCGCCTGGCCATGGCGGTCCGTGCCCTTCCATGCAAAGCGCCGTTCGGCCGCCATGTGCACCTCCTGCCGTCACGTTAGCAGCGTCAGGCAAGAGTACCAGCCGTACTGGCGGCAAGCTTGATTTGGCTCAGCCTTTGGTGGTTTGCACTTCCGTCTGTACAACGGCCTGGGCCTTCACGTCGGCCGCATCCTCCCCGTCGCTGTCCGTGCCCTTGCTGATGCTTTCGCCATCGTCGCGGCGCAGGGTCCAGAAGGTCAGCGAAGACAGCACCGTCAGCGCGGCCAGGGTGAGGAAGGCGTGGTGCAGGGCCGTACTGAGCATGGCGCGGTCCGACTGCGGCATGTCGCCCAGGTACCAGCCCGTGATCAGCGAGCCGAAGGCGAGGCCAAAGCTCATTGACAGTTGCTGCATCGAGCTGGCGATGGTGCTGGCCATGCTGGAATCGGCCTTGTCGACATCGGCGTACGCGATGGTGTTCATGCTGGAAAACTGCAGCGAATTGAAAAAGCCCATGCACAGGCTGATGGCAACGATCACGTACAGGGGCGTGCCTGCGCCCACCTGCGAAAACATGGCGATGGTGACGCCGATCAGCACCGTATTGACGATCAGCACCTGACGGTAGCCGAAGCGGGCCAGCACGCGCGCGGAAATGAATTTCATGCCCATGGCGGCCGCGGCCGACGGCATCATCAGCAAGCCCGATTGCCAGGCGGGCAAGCCCAGGCCCAGCTGGTACAGCAGCGGCAACAGGAAGGGCAGGCCGCCCACGCCCAGGCGGGTGACGAAGCCGCCCACCACCGAGACACGGAAAGTGCGGATCTTGAACAGGGTCAGGCGCAGCAGCGGGTGCAGCACTTCGCTCGAATGCCAGGCATACGCGGCCAGCAGGCTGATGGAAATGAACAGCAGCACGGCAAACGAGGTGCCGTCGATGCGGTGTTCGCCGAAGATTTCCAACAGCCACGACAGCAGTGCGATGCCCGTGCCGAACAGCACCAGGCCGATCAGGTCCAGCGGACGGGGCTTGTCGCCGTAATAATCGGGCATGTAGCGGTGCGCCAGGTACAGCGCCGCCAGGCCGACAGGCACGTTGACGAAGAAAATTTCGCGCCACGACAGCCAGTGCACGATCAGGCCGCCCACCGTGGGTCCCAGCAGGGGGCCGATCAGGGCCGGGATGATGACGAAATTCATGGCCGCCAGCAATTGCGACTTGGGAAAGGTGCGGATGATGGTGAGCCGGCCCACCGGCATCATCATGGCCGCGCCCACCCCTTGCAGCAGGCGCGCGGCCACCAGCATGGGCGCATTCACGGACAGGCCGCACAGGATGGAGGCAATGGTAAAGATGGCAACGGCGGCGGAAAACACGCGCCGCGTGCCGAAGCGGTCGGCCATCCAGCCGCTGATGGGAATGCACACGGCCAGGCTCAGGATGTAGCTGGTAACGACGGCCTTCAGGCTCAGCGGCGTCACGTTCAGGCTGGAGGCCATGGCGGGAATGGCGGTGTTGACGATGGTGGAGTCGAGTTGCTCCATGAACAGGGCGGTGGCGACCACCCAGGGGAGGTAGCTTTTAATCGGGGAACTGGTCATGGATGTGAGCCTGAGGAGGAAAGACGGAGCCGACAGTACGACGAATTGTCACATAAATGGCGCCCGCGTGCCGCCCGCGCCATCCATTCTGGCCGCGTGCCGGGGGGAGAGTCCATGGAACATTTGTTCCATGGCAATAGATTGCGGGCAAGGCTAGCATGTGTTTCCGGCAGCTCCGGCCTCTTCTCTCCCCGAAAGTCACACCACATGAAAAATGCACTTACCTTCCTTGTTCTGGGCGCCGCGCTGTCTGCCTGCGGTGGCGGCAGCGATCACGCTGCGCCGGAAGCGCCGGTCACGCCTCCCGTCGTCCCCGCCGATAGTGTGGCCGCGGCGTCAGCCGCCGTGGCCAGGGACGCGGGCTTGAGCGTCATTGCCGGCGCCAGCGCCGATGAAAGCGTGTATGACGTGGCTGCCGATATCGGGGACACGTGGCGCATCACGTTCGACAGCGCGAAGAAAACCTACGCCATCCGCGTGCTGTCGACGCAGTTCGGCTTGAGCGACCGCAGCGGCACGTTCAGCGCAGTCACCGCCGGCCATCTCACCACCTACACGGCAACGGATTTCAGCGTCACCGTCGATGCGCGCACGCGCCTGCTCTCGGGCAATATCAAGCTGGGCAATATGACGTCGACCGTCAGCGGCACCGGCTATGCGGTGGGTGATGTGGCCAGGCTGGCCGGCAGCTACCTGTTCGTGGGCGCCATGCGCAATGCCAGGGGTGGTGGCGACCGATTCAATCCGAAAGGCAGTTTCAGGATCGCGGCCAATGGCGCAGCGCAGCTGTGCAATGGCGGTATCTTCAATGCGCAAGGAGCTTGTTCGGCCGTGCCGGGTTTGCCGCAGCCGGAAAGCGCGGACTTGATCTTGGTCAAGGATGCGAAGAGTGGCCTGCTCGTCGCCCGCCAGGGCGGCCAGGATTTCGGCATCGTGCACGTGCATGCGGGGGACCGGGGGCTGGCGCTGTTCATCGACCGCTATAGCCTGAACCAGGAAAACGTCTTGCGCGTGGGCACTATCGTGGCAGCTAAGCAACAGAAGATCGGTACGGAAGTCAACGGCAGCTATGTGTGCGCGGAGCAGGGCGGCACGACGGGCAAGATTGACATCGCCGGCACCGTTGCCACTATCACCAACAATGGCACGGGCAAGGTACACGCGGAAAACGTGACCTTGAACAAACTGGGCACCGGCACGCTGGCCGTCGATTTCGATGGCATCGCCGTACTGAAGGACCCGGCCGACGCGCTGGCCGATTACACGATGTTCATGCCCGTTTCGTCAAGCATGGCGGTGCAGTTCTCGACGGACCGCTCCTTCCTGACGACGTGCCTGAAAAAGTAAAGCTTAGCGCGGGAGCGCGTCCAGCGCGGCCAGCAGCGGAAGCGCGGCATCGGCGATGCGCTCCAGGCTGGCCTCGCGCAGGGCGGCGGTGTCCACTGTGTGGCCGGAGTCCAGCCCCGCCCAGCGCAGCAGCGCCGCACACGCGGCGGGCGTGTCGAACATGCCGTGCAAATAGCTGCCCAGGATTTGCCCGTCGCCCGATACGGCCCCCTCGGGCCGGCCGTCGATGACGAAGGCCGGCTGCGCCAGCGCCGCGCCATGCGACACGCCCATGTGGATTTCATAGCCTGCCACGCGCGCTTCGGCCGCGCCGGCAAACGCGCAATGGCCGCGCACCTGTTCTAGCCGTTTGTCGCTTGTTAATTCCGTCACCATGTCGAGCAGGCCCAGTGCCGCTGACTCTCCCGCCGCGCCTTCCACGCCCAGCGGATCGCGCACGCTTTGCCCCAGCATCTGGAAGCCGCCGCAGATGCCGAGCACCTTGCCCCCATAGCGCAGGTGTTTCGCCAGGTAGGCGGGCCAGCCTTGCTGCTGCAGCCAGGCGAGGTCGCCCCGCGTGTTCTTGCTGCCGGGCAGGATCACCAGGTCTGCCGGTGGAATCGGCTGGTCCTGTTTGATGAATTGCAGGTCGATACCGGGGTGGGCGCGCAGCGCGTCGACATCCGTGTGGTTGCTGATGCGCGGCAGTTGCGGCACCACCACCTTGAAGGCACCGCGTTCGGCCTGCGTCGCTTCGACGGCGTCCTCGGCATCGAGGAACAGGCCTTGCAGGTAGGGCAGCACGGCCAGCACGGGTTTGCCCGTCTGCTGTTCCAGCCATTCGATGCCGGGCGCAAGCAGCGAGATATCGCCGCGGAAGCGGTTGATGACGAAGCCGAGGATGCGCGCCCGTTCGCTGTCGGACAAACACGCCAGGGTGCCGATGATGTGCGCGAAGACGCCGCCCCGGTCGATGTCGGCCACCAGGATCACGGGGCAGTCGACGGCTTCGGCAAAGCCCATGTTGGCGATGTCGCGCGCGCGCAGGTTGACTTCAGCGGGGCTGCCCGCGCCTTCGACGACGACGGCGTCGTATTGCTGGCGCAAACGCGTGAAGGATTCCAGCACGGCGCCCATGGCGATGGTTTTATATTGCTGGTAGTCGCGCGCATCCATCTCGGCGCGCACCTTGCCGTGGATGATCACTTGCGCGCCCGTGTTCGACGACGGTTTCAAGAGCACCGGATTCATGTCCGTGTGCGGCGCGATGCCGCAGGCCAGCGCCTGCAAGGCCTGGGCGCGGCCGATCTCGCCGCCGTTGCTCGTCACCGCGCTGTTCAAGGCCATGTTTTGCGGCTTGAACGGCGCCACCGTCACGCCACGGCGCTTCAACAATCGGCACAGTGCCGCGACGACGGTGCTCTTGCCCGCGTCGGACGTCGTGCCCTGCACCATCAGGGCGGGGAAGGGGCTCTTCATGTCTGCTGCTCCTGCAGATGTTGCCAGCGCGCGATGATGTCGCTGATCTGGCGCAGCCCTTCGGTAATTGCCGCCGGGCCGGGCGACAGGATGTCGGGCGACTTGATCTCGAACAGCATGTCATTGCGTACGGCGGGAATCGCATCCCAGCCCGGGCGTGCCGCCAGTTGCGCCGGCTGGAACTTCTTGCCGCACCAGCCGGCGAGGATGATGTCGGGCGCGCGGGCGACCACGTCATGGGAATCGGCGATGATGCGCTCCTTTGCGCCCGGCTGCACGGACAATTCCGGGAAGGCGTCCGCGCCGCCGGCGATGGCGATCAGTTCCGCCGCCCAGCCGATGCCGCTCATCAGGGGATCGTTCCACTCTTCAAAGTAAATCACGGGCTTGCGCGTCCAGGCTGCGGCGCGGGCCTGGGCTGCGGCGATGTCCGCGCGCAGGCTGGCGATCAGAATTTTTCCCGCTTCCTCGCGCTGTACCAGCGCGGCCAGCACGCCGATCATGCGCAGGATGCCGTCGACCGTGCGCTGGTTGAACTGGTGTACTTCGATGCCGGCCTTGACCAGGTCGCGGCAGATATCGGCCTGCATGTCGCAAAAGCCGATCACGAGATCCGGTTCCACTGCCAGGATGCGTTCCAGGTTCGTGGAAGAAAAGCCGCTGATCTTGGTTTTTTCCTCGCGCGCCCGTGGCGGACGCACGGTGAAGCCCGAGATGCCCGCGATGACGTCCTCGGCGCCCAGCGCGTACAGCGTCTCCACGGCTTCCGTCGACAGGCAGGCGATGCGCTGGTAGTGGCTCATGGTATGGCCTTGGTGCGGCGCTGGCGGGCCACTTCCAGCTGTTCGCACATGGCGGCCGTGCCTTCGATCATGCGCGGGCCGGCGCGGTTCAGCAGGTCGCCATTCAGGCGGAACAGGTTATTTTTGCGCACAGCCGTCATCGACGGGAAGGCGCGCCACATGGCCAGGCCGCCTTCGCTACGCGGATCGCTTTTTTCGCTGGTGCCGAAGATGGCTTCCGGGTCTTCCTGCAGCACGCCCTCCGGCGTGACGACGGGCGCCACCACCTTCATCGCGGCAAAGACATTCTGGCCGCCGCACACGCGCATCGAATCGCTGATGATGCTCGCGCCGCTCAAGGTATATAGAGGCTTGTCCCATACCTGGTAAAACACGCGCACGGGCGGGCGCTGCGCATATTGTGCCGTCAGGCCGGCCAGTTTGGCGCGCAGCTGGGCGGCGGCAGGTTTGGCGACTTTTTCCGTGCCCATCAACTGGCCCAGGCGCTCCATGCTGTCGGGGATGTCGGCCAGCTTGCGCGGTTCGCTGTGATAGATGGGTACTTTCAACTGGCGCAGCATGGCGATCTGGCGCTCGGCGCTGCCATGCATCCACACGACGATCAGGTCCGGCTTCATGGCGATGATGCGCTCCATATCGTACTGGCGGTTGTCGCCCACTTGCGTGATCTTCTTGGCCGCTTCCGGATAGTCGCTGTAGCTGACGACGCCGGCGATCTTGTCGCCGCCGCCGGCCGCGAACAGCAGTTCCGTGACGTGCGGCGCCAGCGCCAGGATGCGCTGTGCCGGTTTTTGCACGGTGACGGTATTGCCGTCGTCGTCGCGCACGCTGATGGCGGCGTGTGTCTGCAGCGAGACCAGTCCGGCCAGCAGCAGTGTGGTTTTCAAGTGGTTCATAAGTGCTTCCATGCGGTGAGGGCCTGCTGCAGGTGCAGCCAGGCGTGTTCGTCGGGGGGCAAGCCCAGGCGGATGCCGTGGGCCGCGTGGCGGAACAGGCGCACCCAGATGCCCGATTCTGCCATGTAGCGCCAGAACGCTGCTGCGCGTGCTTCCGGCCACCATTGAAACAGCGCCGTGCCTTTGCTGGCGATGCCGTGCGTGGCCAATAACTGGTGCAGGCGGGCGCCTTCGCCGCGCAGGCGCTCGCGCATCGCTTCCTGCCAGTGCGTGTCGTTCAGGGCGGCCAGCGCCACTTGCTGTGCCGGGCCGCTGACGGTCCACGGACCCAGCATGTCGGCCAGCTGTGCCAGCAGCGCGGGATGGGCGGCGACAAAGCCCAGGCGCAGGCCCGCCAAGCCAAAGAATTTGCCCACCGAGCGCAGCACGATCAAGCCTGGCCGATGCGTATGCGGACCCAGGCTGGCGTGTGACTCCGTGTCGCCAAACGCTTCATCGACCACGAGCCAGCCGCCGCGCGCGGCCAGCTTGCTGGCCCACTCCAGCAGCAGTTCCGGTGCGATGCGTTCGCCCGTGGGATTGTTCGGGTTGCAGATCACCAGCACGTCGCAGTGGTCGACGGCATCGGCCAGCAGCGCATACGGCACTTGCCGCAACTGGTGGCCGTGCTGGCCCCAGTGGTGCGCATGTTCCGCATACGAGGGCGCGGCTACCACCACGCGCGACGGCGCGCGCAGTCGGGGCAGGGCCTGGATGGCGGCTTGCGTGCCCGCCACGGGCAGCATGGCCGGCGCGTCGTAATACGCGCAGGCGGCAGCCGTCAGCGCAGGATCGGCTTCCGGCAGCCGGTGCCAGGCGTTGGCGTCGGGTACTGGCGCTGCATACCAGTGCGGGTTGATGCCGGTCGACAGGTCGATCCAGTCGGCGATTGGCCGGCCGTATTCGCGCGCCGCGTCGTGCAGGTTGCCGCCATGTTCAAGCAAGGTATTTCCCCCTCAGGTAGGACAGCCCGGCCAGCAGTGCCACCCAGATCAGCCACAGCATGGCCGTTTCGGCCACCAGGCGCCAGGCGCGGTCGATGTCGCGCGCTTCCGCGGGACGGCCGGTGCCCAGCGGCGGGCGACGTTCCAGCTCGCCGTCGTAGATGGCGTCGCCACCGAGGGCCAGGCCCAGCGTGCCGGCGCCGCTGGCCATCACGGGACCGGCGTTCGGGCTGCCCCAGTTGGGCGCCTGCGTGCGCCAGCAGTGCCAGGCGCGCCGTTTGTCGGCCATGCTCCTGCCCAGCAAGACATAGGACAAGGCCGTCAGGCGCGCCGGCAGGTAATTGAGGATGTCGTCGATGCGCGCGGCGCAGCAGCCGAACCAGTCGTAGCGCGCGTTGCGGTAGCCCCACATGGCGTCGAGGGTATTGGCCAGCCTGAAGAGCACGGCGCCGGGCCCGCCCGCCACGGCAAACCAGAACAGGGTGCCGAAGACGGCGTCGTTGCCGTTTTCCAGCAGGGATTCCGTGCTGGCCTTGGCCAGGCTGGCCGTATCGGCGTTGGCCGTGTCGCGGCTGACGATGCGCGCCGTCAGCAGGCGCGCGTTGTCCAGGTCATCGATGGCAAGGGCATCGGCGATCGGCTGGTTATGGTCGCGCAGGCTGCGCAGGCCCAGACACAGATACAGCAGGAAGACGTGCAAGGCCGCGCCGGCCAGGCCGCACAGCCACCAGGCGGCATAGCTGATGGGCAGTACGGCCAGCGACCAGGCCAGCGCGCCGCGCAGGAAACGCCCACGGCCCCGGTTCAGCAAGCGCTCCAGCGTGCTGGCGAGGCGGCCAAAGCCCACCAGCGGATGCCAGCGGCGCGTTTCCCCCAACAGCATGTCGAGCAGCACGCCGGCCGTCATCAAGGCGGCCAGCACGGGCAGCGACAGGCCGCTCAGCATGGGCTGCCTTTCAGGTGCAGCGGCAGGCCGGCGGCGACAAAGACAGCGTTGTCGCACACGGCGGCCACGGCCTGGTTCAAGCGGCCCGCTTCATCGGTGAAGCAGCGCGAGATGGCGCCATACGGCACGATGCCCATGCCCACTTCGTTTGATACCAGCACGAGGTCGCAATCGGTATCGCCGATTTCGGCCAGCACGTACAGCAGGTGCGCGCGCTCGCTGTGGAACAGTTCGGGCAGGGCGATGTCGCCTACGTCCGGATACGTCGCGCCGCTGGAAAACATCAGATTCGTCAGCCACAGTGTCAGGCAGTCGACCAGCAGCAGCCTGCCAGGCCGTGCTTGCCGCAGGATGGCGTCGCCCAGGCGCAGCGGTTCTTCGATAGTCACCCACCCGGCCGGGCGCTGCTCACGGTGATGCCTGACGCGCGTGGCCATCTCGTCATCGCCCGCCTGCGCGGTGGCGATGTAGAGCACTTCCTTGCCGGACTCGCGGGCCAGCTTTTCCGCATAGGCGCTCTTGCCGGAACGGGCGCCGCCGAAGACCAGGGCGCGCGTCATGGCGCTGTTACCACTCGGTGCCGATTTGTGCGCCGATGCCGGCCGCGTACGCATGCTTGACGACGGCCATTTCGGTGACGGTGTCGGCGATCGCGATCAGTTCGTCCGGCGCGCCGCGGCCCGTGATGACCACGTGCTGCATGTGCGGGCGCTCCAGCAGGTCGGCGATAACCTTGTGCACGTCGAGGTACTTGTACTTGAGGGCGATATTGAGTTCGTCGAACAGCACCAAGCCGTAGCTGGGGTCGGCCAGGAAGGTCTTCGCCTGCTCCCATGCCAATTCGGCTTTTTCGATGTCGCGTTCCCGGTTCTGCGTTTCCCAGGTATAGCCTTCGCCCATAGCATGAAAACTGATTTCGTCGGGGAAGCGGCGCAGGAATTTCTCTTCGCCAGTCGACATGGCGCCCTTGATGAACTGCACCACGCCCACTTTCATGCCGTGGCCCATGGCGCGGATGGCCATGCCGAAGCCGCTCGAACTCTTGCCCTTGCCATTGCCCGTGTTGACGATGATGATGCCGATTTCCTTGTCCGCCTTGGCGATGGCCGCGTCGATGATGGCCTTCTTGCGTTCCATGCGCACGCGGTGGCGTTCGTTGATGGCCGCGGTGTCCGCGTCGATGGTCTTGTTGTCGCTCATGTCAGTCCTCTTTCGGTATGAATATCTTGCGTTTGCCGTGATCGATGATTTCGATCGGGTGGCCCAGGTAGTCGCCCAGGATGGAGGCCTGCATCACCTCGGCCACAGGGCCGGCCAGCCAGCCGCCGTCGCCCATCAGCAGCAGCGCATGGGTCGAGACGCTGTGCGCCAGGTTCAGGTCATGGCCTACCATGACCACGGTTTTATTCTGTTCGCGGCACAGCTTGGACAGCAGGCCCATGACGCTGACCTGGTGCGCCAGATCCAGTGCGTTGGCCGGTTCATCCAGCAGCAGCAGGGGCGTGTCCTGTGCCAGCATGGCGGCGATCGCCACGCGCTGGCGTTCGCCGCCGGACAGGCTGCGCACGTCGCGCTCGGCCAAGTGGTCCACTTCCATCGAGGCCAGTGACGCCAGGGCGATGCGCTGGTCGTCGCTGCCTTCCCAGTAATGGTTGTCGTGATACGGGTGGCGCGCCGACAGCACGGTTTCGATGACGCGGTAGGAGAACGCGTCGTGCCTCGCCTGCGCCAGGAAGGCCCGTTCGCGCGCCAGTGCTTCCAGTGGCCAGTCGATCAGGGCGCGGCCCTGTATCGTCACGTGGCCGGCATCCGGTTCGCGCAAGCCGGCCAGGGTGCGCAACAAAGTACTCTTGCCGGCGCCGTTGCGGCCGATGACGCTCCAGCATTCACCGTCTTTGATCTGCCAGGTGAGGTTTTCCACGAGGGAGCGCGTGCCCGCCTTCAGGCCCAGTTGGTAGGTGCGTATCATGCTTTTTTCATCTCCTGCGCAATCGATGGAGCTGGTACAGGAAGACGGGGGCACCGATCATGGCTGTCACCACGCCGACGGGCAGCTGCAAGGGTGCCAGCACGGTGCGCGCCAGGGTATCGGCCAGCACGAGGAAGGTGCCGCCGGCCAGAGCGGCGGCCGGTATCAGCAGGCGGTGATCGGGGCCGCAGGCAAAGCGCAGCGCGTGCGGCACGATCAGGCCGACGAAGCCCACGCTGCCGGCGCTGGTGACGGCGCTGGCCGTGAGCAGGCCGGAACAGAAGAACAGTCCCTTGCGCAGGGCGCCTACGCGCACGCCCAGGGTGCTGGCCGCTTCCGCGTGCAGGGCCATGACGTTGAGCGATCGCGCACAGCGCAAGGCGAAGAGCAGGGCGCCGGCCAGGACCAGCCAGGGCATCAGCCGCGCTGGCGCGCCGGACAGGTCGCCGATCATCCAGAACACCATGCTGCGCAAGCGGCTTTCCGGAGCGATGGACAGCATCAGGGTGACGATGGCCATGCAGGCCGAGGCCAGGATCACGCCCGTCAGCAGCAAGAGCGAAGCGCCGCCTTCGGCCGCCGTGCCGCCGCGCAGGTCGCGCCGGGCAAAAAAGTACAGCAGCATGGACACGCCGACGGCGCCGGCAAAGGCGGCGGCATCGACCACCCACAGCGCGCACATGAACAACAGCGCGGCCAGGGCGCCGACGGAGGCGCCGGCGGAAATACCCAGCACATACGGGTCGGCCAGGGGATTGCGCAGCAAGGCCTGCATCATCAGGCCCGCCAGCGACAGCGCCGCGCCGGTAACGAAGGCGGTCAGCGCGCGGCCCAGGCGCAGGTCGAGCAGGGTGGCGGCGAGGGTGTCGGTCTTGCCCTGTACGACGTGGAACAGGGCGGAAGGCAGGTCGGCGAGCGGAATCGCGATCGAGCCGATCATGCCGGAGAAAATCAGGCTGGCAACGGCGCACGCGACCAGCACCGTGAGGATCACGGTGGCGCGGTGGCGCATATTGCGAAAGAATGGGTGCATGTACTGCCTTAAAAACGGGGACTGCAGGACTGCATCTGCGGGCGATGAAAGCAATGCCATCGCCCGCAGCTTACATCATGATGACGTGCTTATTTCATGCCGTAGCGTACACCGACGAAGACTTTCGAGCCTGGCGTCGCATAGAAACGGGCCAGTTCGTAGTCCTTGTTGGCGATGTTGTTCCAGCGTGCCAGCACCGACCACTCAGGAGCAAACTGGTAGGTGGCATACAGGTTGACCAGCCCATATCCGCCCAGGACGTTCTTGTTGGCGGCATCGTCGTAGCGCTTGCCCGACAACTGCCATTCGGCGCCCGAGGTCAGGGCGCCCAGCGTGTAGTCAACGGCGACATTGGCGTGCTGCTTGGCGCGGCGTACCAGTTGCTTGTCCTTGGTTTCATCGCGCGGGTCTTGCAGGTCGATGTTGCCGCTGACATTGAAGGCGCCAAACTTGCGGCTGGCCGCCAGGGTCACGCCTTCGAGCAGGGCCTTGTTGACGTTGTAGGCGCAGCCATAGCTGCCGTTGAACAGCGGATCGGGGCAAGGCGTGGTGTTGACCAGCAGGTCGGTGACCTTGTTATGGTAGTAGCTGGCGCTGGCTTGCGATACGCCGTCGTTGTAGTGCAGGCCGATTTCTGCATTGCGGCCTGTTTCCGGCTTGTTCGATGCCAGGCCATAACCCGGGTAGTACAGCTCATTGAAGGTCGGTGCACGGAAGCTAGTGCCGTAGCTGGCGTTTGCGCGCAGTGCATTGCTGATGCGGTAGCCGTAGGCGATGCTGCCCGTGTTGTGCGAGCCGAATGCCGAGTTGTCGTCGCGACGGCCGCTGATATTGAACAGGTGCGCGCCGCGTACCATGTTGTACGCCGCTGCGTAGGACTTGGTATTGCGTGCGCCCGTCACTTCCGGCGTGCTGCTTGACATGACATCTTCATCGCGGTAGCTGGCCAGCAATTGCAGGTTGTCGCGGCCAATACGGATGTCGTTCTGCCAGGTGATGTCGGTCTGCTTCGTGTCGATCTGGCTTTTGCCATACGATGCGGCGCTGCTGTCGTCGCCCGACTTGTCGCGCGCTTCCGCGTAGCGCAGTTCGCTGGTCCAGTTGGGCATGAATTCATTTTTCGTGAAGACGGAGATGTTTTGCAGCTTCTGGTTGCTGCGCGCATCGTAACCTGGGCCGGCGTCGTATTGGGATTTCAGTTCGCTGTTCAGGAACACCAGGCCGACCTCATGGCCCTTGGCCATCTGGTAGCCGAACTGGCCGCTGACGCTTTCCTTGTCGTAGCCGTCCTTGTCCGGGTTGTAGGTGAACGAGGAGGCACCCAGCCTGGAAGCGGAGAAGCCATCCGACTTTTCCTTGCCTGCCGCCAGCGCGTAGCTGAAGCTGTTTGCGCCGCCCGTCGAACCGGCGACACTGGCTTCCGCCTGGCGCGTGTTGTTGCTGCCGTAGCCGGCGAAAGCGGAGAAGCGCGTGGCACCGTCGCCTTTCTTGGTGAAGATCTGGATTACGCCGCCGATGGCATCGGCGCCATACATGGTGCTCAGCGGGCCGTAGACGATTTCAACGTGGTCGATGCTCGACAGGGGCAGGGCGCTCCAGTTGGCCGTGCCAAGGGTGGACGAGCCGATGCGCACGCCGTCGACCAGGACGATATTCTGGTTGCTGTTCGCGCCGCGAATGAACACGCTGGCCGAGGTGCCTGCGCCGCCATTGCGGGTTACCTCGATACCGCGCTGCTTTTGCAGCAGGTCGATCAGCGAGCCGGCGCCCGAACGGGCGATTTCTTCCGAGCTGATGGTCTGCGTATCGCTCAGTACTTCGCTCAGGTGCTGCGGGTAGCGGTTGGCGGTGACGACCACTGGATCGAAGGTGTCGGGCGTAGATTGGGCGAAAGCGGCAGGCGCGGCAATGGCTAGCGCGAGCGACGTGAGCGCCGCGTGGCGGGAAACAGCATGGGTCATGATAATTTTCAATAAGTAATATGCAACCAGCCGACGTCCCCGTAGGCCAGATTGAACAGAAGTGGGAACTGAAGATGACGATCGAAGATGGCCATGGGCCATTCGGATCGCGAACATCCCCGTTCGCACACTTCCACCTGTCCTGGCCGGTATCCGGGCTGGCAAGTACGGCTATCCCACCTTCCCATGCTCGATGATTGCAAGCACAGTGGTTGTCAGAGATAGCTTGTCGTCCGCTTCCTGTAGAGAGGGGCGACACTTGCTTACCGTTGCGGGGGCAGCACACGTTCGCCGCGAGCGCGGCATCGTGTTTCCCGTTTAACTGCGCTCATGGACATGAGCGCGGGCACCAAAACCCGGTCATTATACGTGCAGTGGGCGTGGACTGACATGGCTGGCTGGACGATTCGATATCAGAAATCGACGACGACCGTCGCACCATAGGCGATTTTGTGGGCGGAATGGGCGGCCAGCAGGGCCGTTTCCTCCAATGGCAGCTGCGCCTGCAATGCCGACAGCAGGCGGATGGTGCCCGCATGGCAGATGATGATCGCCGTGTCGTGTTGTTCGCGCAACAGATCGCCTAAAAACGCATCGACGCGGGCAGCCATCGCCAGCACGTTCTCGCCGCCGCCGGGGCGGTACCAGGCGAGGTCCGCGGCCCAGGCATCGATGTCCGCGCGCGCAATCGCGTGCCAGGGCTGCATTTCCCAGGTGCCGAAATCCATCTCGGCCAGCCGGGCATCAAAGTGCAATTCGCTCGCGGGCAGATCCTGCGCCAGGGCCGTCGCCAGGCCGGCGCAGCGGCGCAGCGGACTGGCGTAGAGCGGCACACCGGGTGGCAAGGTCGCTTGCAGATGGGCGCGCACCCTCGCGATTTCATGCGGCGCCACCGCCACGTCGTTGCGGCCATAACAGGTGCCGCTGGTCACCTGCGGCGTGGGGTGGCGAACGAGGAGCAGGCGCATGGTGTCAATAGAAGCGTGTAGGCGGCTGGAAGCTGGAAAGGATGGCCAGGTAAATCGCCATTTCCGCCACCTGCTGCACGGCGCCCAGGCAGTCGCCCGTGTAGCCTTGCAGGCGGCGCTGGCATTTGCGGCCCAGCCAGAATGCGGCAGCCGCCGCCGCCACGATGGCAAGGGCCAGCGCCGCCCAGTCAAATATGCCCAGCAGTCCGCAGGCGATGGCCGGCAGCAGGGCGAAGGCGGCGGCAATGATGAATTCCCCCGTCGTCATTTCCTGGGCCATCGGTTTGGCCTTGCCTTCATCGCGCGCGTAGTCCATGAGCCAGATCAGGGCTACGGCGGCCAGGCGCGAGAGCGGATGGGCGATGAACAGCGTCGCCACGATGGTGGCAGGCGGCAGTGAAGCGAGCGCCGCGCACTTGATGACCAGCAGGCAGACGATACCGATGGCGCCATACGCGCCGATGCGCGAATCCTTCATGATTTCCAGCACCCGCTCGCGCGTCAAGCCGCCGCCGAAGCCGTCGCACATGTCGGCAAAACCGTCTTCATGGAAGGCGCCCGTCAGGTAGATGCCGGCGGCGACGGCCAGTAGCACGGCCACGACCGAAGGCAGGAGCCAGCTGGCCAGCAGATACACGGCGCCGCAAATCGCCGCTACCACCACGCCGACTAGCGGAAAGTAGCGCGAGGCGTGCTGCAGCCAGGCTGGCTCGAAACCCACCCAGCGGGGGATCGGCAGGCGCGTGAAGAACTGCAGCGCGATGAAGAAGAGGCGGCACTGGTGGAGTGCGGCGGAAACGGGGTTGGCCATGGTCTTAGTCTGGCGTGGACTTTTCGCTGACCTGGGCCGAGGCGAAGGTGGCCATTTCGCGCATGAAGTTCACGGCCGCGTGCAGCAGCGGCAAGGCCAGCGCCGACCCCGTGCCTTCACCGAGGCGCAAATCGAGGTGCAGCAGCGGACGCGCTCCGAGGCTTTCCAGCAGCTGGCGGTGGCCGTTTTCATCGGAGCAGTGCGAAAACACGCAGTAATCGAGGATGGCTGGCTGCAAACGGGCCGCCACCAGCAAGGCGCTGCTGACGATGAAGCCGTCGATGAGCAGAATCATGCGCCGTTCGGCTGCCTTGAGCATGGCGCCGGCCATCATGGCGATCTCGAAGCCGCCAAAAGTGGCCAGCACGTCGAGCGGCTCATGGACTGCCGCATGATGGGCGATGGCCGCCTCGATCACCTGCTGCTTGTGCAATATGCCTTCCTTGGAAAGGCCTGTGCCTGCGCCCACGCAGTCGGCGACCGGCGTTTGCGTCAGCTTGTGCATCAGTGCGGCGGCGGCGGTGGTGTTGCCGATGCCCATTTCGCCAAAGCCCAGCACATTGCCGTCCAAGGTGGCGGCCAGGTCCATGCCCGCCTGCATGGCGGCCAGGCATTGTTCCTGGCTCATGGCGGGTTCCTTGGCAAAGTTGCGGGTGCCGGGAGCTTGTTTGCGGTGCAGCAGGCCGTCGCGCGGGCCGAAATCGTGGTTCACCCCGGCGTCTACTATATAGAGGGCGCAATCGGCCTGGCGGGCAAAGACGTTGATGGCGGCGCCGTTGCCGAGGAAGTTCTCTACCATTTGCCAGGTCACGCTTTGCGGATAGGCGGAAATGCCTTCCGCGACGACGCCATGGTCGGCCGCGAAAACGATGATGGCCGGCTGGCGCAATACCAGTTGCGTGCTTTGCTGGATCAGGCCGACCTGGCGCGCCAGGGTTTCCAGCATGCCGAGACTGCCCAGCGGCTTGGTCTTGCTATTGATGGCGTGTTCGAGGGCGCTGGCCAGGGCGGGATTGGCGGTGGGGGCGATGTGTGGGATAGGCATGGGAGTCAAGGTGATGAGGCAGGGTATTGTCGGCGCTACGATATCACACAGCAATATTTGCCCGACTGCAAATTAGCGCTTGCAGGGTCCGCGCGCCTTGGCTATAATTCGCCCCCTCGCTGAACGACGCATGCAAATGCCGAGTAAAGCAGGGTGAAAAAGAAGGAGTTGACGGATTTAGCGAAATGCTTCATACTCTTCCTTCTTCGCAGCTGACAAACACAACGCTTTGTCGATAGCGCGAGAGTAGCAAATAAGCAGTACCGAATACAGTTCTTTAACAATTAACAGTCGATAAGTGTGGGCATTTGATGTAAGTGCAGCGTCAATCTTAGGATTGGCGTCTAACTTAAAATATATCAAATGTTCACAAGAAATAATGAAATAGGATACTTCTTCGGAAGTAGCCTGTCAGTTTTTTGAGTGAGCGACCCGTCAGCAATGACGGTGCCGGTAAAACGGCAAAGTAACAGAGATTAAACTGAAGAGTTTGATCCTGGCTCAGATTGAACGCTGGCGGCATGCCTTACACATGCA
>NZ_JBXAKW010000011.1:0-131797 GCF_058798815.1 Janthinobacterium sp. GW822-FHT07A03
CGGCCAGCAGCGGACAGTCGGCAATTGACCAATCAAGCTTTACTCAGAAAGTCAGCATGTCTTACCGTGATCCTTTTGATGTAATTTCATCCACCGTTGATCTGGATGATCCGGCAGAGCACGATGATGCTCAACGCTTTATGGTTAACGCCCTGGCTCGGGTGATCGAATGTCTACCCGTTACCGCGCAATCTTCTGTTTTGGCTGCTAAACGATATCTTGAGGGCGCGGCAACGGATAGCGAGGCCTTAGCTGTCCGGGTGAGGCTTTGGGAGACCATCCGAGGACGCGATATGTCGGATGACCCTGAGGTGTTGCGTATCAGAACCACGATTTGTGCGCTGCACGGCATGGACGCTGAAGCACCTTACGACAAGTTGGAGTACTTTCTGTTTTTTTGGGAGCGCAGCGGCTTAAGCATGGTCGAGCTAGCTGGAGCTATGTTCGACACATACGGCGTTGTTTATCACGACGCTTAATCTGCTGCGGTGGCATATGTCGAATGCGTCAGATCTATGTCTGCTTCGGGGCGGAAGCGGACGGTGCCATTGCAGCAAAACGCCATCGGTAGCTTAGACTCCCCTGATCCATTGTTCTTGAAAAATGGGACCCCGATGGATCATGTACGAGGCCTGGATGTTCTCCCAGACTCCAGGTGTGCGATCTCCTAGCTACCTGAGCCAACGACGAGATCGGGTCTGCCCGCGCCCTGGCGATCCCTTGGCACGTTGCAAGACAGTGCCGCCAATCCATAAGCGAGAAAGATAATCATGTTGGATAAGAAATGGTGGCATAACGCCGTCGTGTATCAGATCTACCCACGTAGTTTCCAAGACAGCAATCACGATGGGGTCGGTGATCTGGCCGGCATCATCGGCAGACTGGACTACCTGCAACATCTGGGAATCAACCTGATCTGGCTGTCGCCGGTGTACCGGTCGCCGATGGACGATAACGGCTATGACATCTCCGACTATCAGGATATCGCCGCTGAATTCGGCACATTGGCCGAGATGGAGCAGCTGATCGCAGAGGCGGCCAAGCGCGACATCCGTATCCTGATGGATCTTGTGGTCAACCACACCTCTGACGAGCATGTTTGGTTCGTCGAGGCGAAGAAATCCAAGGATAGCCCCTACCGTGACTACTACAACTGGCGCAATGCAGGCGCCGATGGCTCCCCGCCCGACCAGCAACGTTCGTATTTTGGCGGGAGTGCATGGGAATACGATGCCGCCAGCGGTGAATATTACTTCCATCTTTTCTCGAAACGACAGCCGGACCTGAACTGGGAAAATCCCCAGGTACAGGAAGAGGTGCATCGCATGATGAACTGGTGGTTGGACAAGGGCATCGGCGGCTTCCGCATGGATGTGATTGATCTCATCGGCAAACAGGTCGACCAGCAGATTATCGCCAACGGTGCACAACTGCACCCGCTGCTGCAGCAAATGCACCAAGCGACCCTGGCCGCACGCGATGTAGTGACGGTGGGCGAGACATGGAGCGCCACCCCGGAGATCGCCAAGCTGTATTCCGACCCGGCGCGTCAGGAGCTGTCGATGGTCTTCCAGTTTGAGCACATCACCATGACCCACGATGCCAAGGAGGGAAAATGGAAGCCGCGGCCATTCGATCTGTTTGAATTCAAGCAGATCATCAGTAAGTGGCAGACCGAGCTGGCCGATGCCGGCTGGAATTCACTGTTCTGGAATAACCACGACCTGCCGCGCGCCGTATCCAAATACGGAGATCCCGGCCGCTATCGGGTCGAGTCGGCCAAGATGCTGGCCACCGCGCTACATTTTCTCAAGGGCACCCCCTACGTCTATCAAGGCGAGGAAATAGGCATGACCAATGTCCGTTTCGATTCCATCGACGACTATCGCGACATCGAATCGCTCAACCTCTACCAGGAACGCACGGCCGCCGGCGTGTCACCGGAGACGATGATGGCCGGCATCCACGCCAACGGACGGGACAATGCACGCACCCCAATGCAGTGGAACAGCACGGACAACGCCGGTTTTAGTAGTGGCACGCCATGGCTAAAGCTGAATCCAAACTACCCCGAGATCAACGTCGCGGCCGCGCTGGATCAACCCGATTCGATCTTCTTCCACTACCAGAAGCTGATCGAACTGCGTAAGCACTGGGACGTCATGGTTTACGGAGAATACCTGCCGTTGCTGGAGCAGCACCCGCAGGTGTTCGCCTATCGGCGCAGCTTGGGAAGCCAACAGCTGGTTGTCGTCAACAACTTCTCCGGCGAACACGTCGAACTGGATCTGCCGGCGATGCTGCACGGCATTGCCGGGCAAGGCTTGATCAGCAACTATGCCCAGCGTGACAGCTTGACCGACCACCTCAGCCTGCAGCCATACGAATCGTTTGCGATCGCGTACGATGCTGTGCAATCACATCGAGTCGCGCGATCGTCTGGGTAAATGGCGCTGGGTGGTCGAACGCACACTGGACTGGCTGCACCACTTCCGCCGATTACGCATCCGCTACGAACGCCGTGCCAATATCCACCGGGCGTTTCTCTCGCTTGCCTGCATACTCATCTGCTAGAGATACATTCAGCGGTTTTGTTAGGCGTTCTTAGTGAGTCAGTGTTTGGGCCCTGTAGTCTACCTGATCGACCTCCGACGGGTTGCTAATACGGCAGAACCCAAAATCTTCTCATCCTAAAAAAATAACAATAAGAATCATTGCAATAATGCCACTTAATACAAATCCCCAGTAAAATTTTCTTTGAAAATCAGACATTTCATCGAGACGTTCTCCCAGATCTTTCGTAAAAATATCTTTATATAATTCTTTTTCACTTTTTTTACTATTCATTTTATTTTCTCGGAAATTTTTTAAATATATAGCTCACTGGTGTATAGCCAAATCCCGATATGCCTGCGAAAATTGTTATTACAGTGGCCCCGTCATAAGAGTGGGCAATTGTCCTCTAATCCTTCTAAAATTCCTAAGTAATGATTGTATCTGCTCCGCCGATGATATATCCAACCATTGCTATCATGGGGAATCCCGTTGACGGGTGAATCGCCACCAGCAGCTTAGACTCTCCTGCCCCATGGTTCTTGAAAGATGAAGAGCCGATGATCGGGTTGAGACCTGGGTGTTCTGCCAGGCGCCTCGTGTTCGACCTCGTAGCTGCCTGATCCAACGACGAGATCGGGTCTGGCCTGTCTATCTCCCCTGCCCTGCAGCGGCTATGCATGATTACTGCACACGCTTCTCGAACACTTCTTTCATGACTGGCACCGACGAGAACGCATTCGGCCAGCCAGCATAGAACGCCAGGTGCGTGATCGCTTCGGACGCCTGGGGCTGGGTCAAGCCGTTATCCATCGCGCGATTCAGGTGGTAGGCGATTTGGGGGAAATGCCCTGACGCGATGAGCGCGCTGACGGTAGCTAAGCTGCGGTCACGCGGCGCCAATCCTGGGCGCAGCCAAAGGTCCTTAAAAAGAGTATCTGTGGTGAACTGCACTAGCCCCGGTGCGACCTTGCCAGCACTTTGCTCCGCCATTGCCGCGCGCTGCGCTTCCGCAATCTCGTCGATCTTCAGGAAAGTAACTGCCGCACCTGGTAACGACCCCGGAGCCACAGAGCGTCGCTCAAAGATCGGTTGCGCGATGGTGACCGCCGACATGGCTGTGCCCCAACCGGAATAGAAAGCCAGATGCGTAATAATTTCGGAGATTTCCTCTGCGTTCACGCCGTTGTCGAGCGCGAGATTCAGATAGAAGCCAACCTCCGCAGTGTGGTTGCGTGCGATCATGGCCGATAGCGTAACGATGCTGCGATCACGTTTCGACAGGTCCGGCCGTTCCCATAAGTTTCCGAACAAGACATTGTCGCTGTAGCTGTCAAGTGCTGGTGAAATGGCCTGCGTGGCTTGCCGCGCTTCCGACGCTGCGGCGTTCGTTTGTTGATTCAGGTCTGTCATGGAATGCCTTTCAATGAATGATTAATCGCTGGTGCGCGTGGCCAATGTAATGGACGGTCCGAAAGTCAACAGCGGTCCAAGTTCTTTCATCACGTCGGCAACATGGGGATGCGTCGCGTGACTGTTGACCGCCGCCTCATCGACCCAACCGTCCAGGATGAAGAAGGTGTTCGGCGTGTCGAGCCGCTGGTACAGGTCGTAATACAGACACCCCGGCTCTGCACGTGCCGGCTCCACGAATCGCAGAATCAGGTCGCGTACGCGCTCGCGGTCCTTCGAGTCGCAGCGCAGTTCGCAAATGATGTGGCGTTCGTTTGATTTAGCATTGTTCATGGCTCGCCTTTCAGTTCTTGCCAGCGTAGACGCGCGTCATGCCGCCGTCGACGATTAGGTCGATGCCGCGAATGTAGTTGTTCGCATCGGACGCCAGGAACACGACGGCATTACCGATGTCGCGCGTGGTGCCGACCCGTCCCGCCGGGATCTCCGTGGACACACGGGCCACGTAATCGGCCACGTCCTGGTCGCTCATTTTCTGTTCCTTACCGTAACCCTCGGTGGGAACAACGCCGGGGCTGACGGTGTTGACGCGGATGTCGCGGTCGCGCAAGTCTGTGGTCCAGCTGCGAGCGAGCGAGCGTACTGCCGCCTTGGTCGCGGCGTAGACACTGAAGCCTTTCAGGCCCATATCGGCGGTGATGGAGGCGTTCAGGATGACGGATGCACCGTCGCGCAGCACCGACAAGGCAGTTTGCATCGTCAGCACGACGCCTTTGACGTTGATCGACAGCTCGCTGTCGATCTGCTCTTCCGTCAGTTCCACCAGTGGTGTGGCGTGTCCGCCGCCTGCGTTGGCGAACAGAATGTCGAGCTGGCCATGCGCCTGCTTGATGGTGTCTGCCACGCGCTGCATATCCGCCTTGACCGACGCATCGGCCTGGACGCCGACGGCGCCCTTGCCCAGCTTTGCCACGGCGGAGTCGAGCACTTCGCGGCGACGACCGGTGATGTAGACGGTGGCGCCAGCTTCGAGTAGGCATTGGGCCGCGCCAAAGCCGATGCCCGTCGTGCCGCCAGTGACGAGCGCGATGCGCCCGTTGAGGGTATTTGTAACCATGATATTTCCCAGAGTGGAAGAGAGCGGTGCGCGCCCTGCGGTGACTACTGTCAGGCCAGACGCGCGGTAAATGGGACTGCTTAGCGGTTGATGGACTTCATCATCTGCGCGTTGTAGCGCTCGCCTTGTACCGGCACCCTTGCAAGCACGTCTGCCAGCGCCTTGAGGTCTTCCGGGGTGAGAACAACATCGGCGCCGCCGACGTTCTCTTCTAGGCGGTGCAGCTTGGTTGTGCCAGGAATCGGCGCAATCCACGGCTTCTGGGCCAGCAGCCAAGCCAGGGCTACCTGTGCCGGCGTAGCATTCTTGCGTGCGGCGACTTCCCCGATATGGGTCACGAGATTATGGTTGGCCTCGCGGGCTTCATCGGCAAAGCGCGGCAAGTTGTTGCGCACGTCGCCTGTTGCAAAGGTCGTGCCGGCATCGATCTTGCCGGTCAGGAAGCCTTTCCCGAGCGGGCTGAATGGAATGAAGCCAATACCCAGCTTTTCCAGCAGCGGCAGGATTTCGTGCTCTGGCTCACGAGTGAACATCGAGTATTCGCTCTGCAGGGCCGATACCGGCTGCACGGCATGGGCACGGCTGATGGCATCCACGCCGGCTTCGCACATACCGAAATACTTGACCTTGCCCGCGGCGATCAGGTCGCGTACGGCGCCAGCCACATCTTCCATCGGCACGTTTGGATCGACACGGTGCTGGTAGAACAGGTCGATGCAGTCCGTTTTCAGGCGCTTGAGCGACTCTTCGGCGACCTGCCGGATACGTTCGGGGCGGCTGTCAAGGCCTGCGGCAGGGTTGCCGTCCTTGAAGCCAAACTTCGTGGCGATAATGACCTTGTCGCGGAACGGCGCGACTGCTTCGCCGACCATCTCTTCGTTGGCCTGGCCATACGCTTCGGCGGAATCGAACAAGGTCACGCCGCGCTCGTAAGCAGCACGGATCAAAGCGATGCCATCACTTTTATCGGTGGCCGGGCCGTAACCAAACGTCAAACCCATGCAACCGAGTCCGATCGCCGACACTTCCAAACCACTATTTCCCAATTTACGTTGTTGCATGCCGTACTCCTGAAAGTGCCGGCTAAGGAGGTGTGGAGGTAGCCGGCAGAACCTATGAACGAACTATAAGCTTGCACGATCCCTGCGAGAAGCCATATACTTCGATTGATGATATGCAAAATTTCGATAAATGGAACGAATTAATCTCAACAATGTGGCAGCGTTTGTCGTCGTTGCGCGGGAGCGCAGCTTTACCCGGGCGGCCGCCCAGCTCGGTCTATCTCAGTCGTCCTTGAGCCATACGATCAGCGCGCTGGAAGCGAAGATGGGGATGCGTTTACTGACCCGGACGACGCGCGGTGTGTCACCCACCGAGGCTGGGGAGCGCCTGTTGGCTAGCGTCGGCCCCTACTGCGAAGCCATCGAGTCCGAGCTGGCTTCACTGAGTGAGGAGCGCGACAAGCCGGCTGGCACGATCAGGATCAGTTCGCACGATCATGCGGTTCGAACGATCCTCTGGCCGAAGCTATCCAAACTGCTCCCCGCTTATCCAGACCTAAAAGTCGAGTTTTCGATACACTACGGGCTGATCGACATCGTTGCCGAACGATTCGATGCAGGTGTGCGAGTAGGCGACCAGGTAGCCAAGGACATGATCGCTATGCGGATCAGCCCGGATTTCAATATGACCGTGGTCGGCTCGCCTTCTTATTTTTTGGCGCGAAAACCGCCGTTGGCCCCACAAGACCTGACGGAACACAGTTGCATCAACTTGCGCCTACCGACACATGGTGGGCTGTTTGCATGGGAGTTCGAGAAAGCAGGTAAGGAGCTGAACGTTCACGTGCAAGGCCAGATCATCCTGAATACGTCGCCGGAAATCGTGACAGCTGCGCTGGAAGGGTATGGCTTGGCCTATATACCGCAGGATGTTGCTGACCGGCACATCGCATCTGGCCACCTGTTGCAGGTGCTGGAAGACTGGCGTCCGACCTATCCCGGCTACCATTTGTACTATCCGAGCCGGCGCAATGCGTCGCAGGCGTTTTTGCTTGTGCTAGACGCGCTGCGTTTGAAGGCCAAATAAGCAGAAGTGGCGAACGACCGCTACCGGGTGGAAGCGGACGGTGCCATTAGGGTAAAACGCCATCGGTCGCTTGGACTCTCCTGATCCATAGGTCTTGAGCGTTGAAAAACCGATGAATCGTGTTTGGAGCCTGGGTGTCCTACCAGACTCCTGGCGCGCGATCTCCTAGCTGCCTGATCCAACGGCGAGATCGGGGCTGAGTCTATCTCCCCTGCCCTGCAGACACTCCTACCGCGCGCTAGCAAAAGCAGGCCTTCCCTAGCCATAACTGCCGGCGAAGGATGGCATAGCTGGCCGAGGCAACAGCAGAGCGCCTGCTTCTGAGCGCTACCTCGGCACAGTTGGCTACGATAGACTAGCCCGTCATTAGCTTCGTGCGCTCGGCCAGATCGGGGACTTTGCACGCTGGCAGTTGAGTTGCGCTCATGGCCAGCGCGACATGGCACCAGACGGTGTCACGCCAAAACAGAAGCTTGCCTTGGCCGCTTAACCTCTACTTTTAGTCCAATCTAAAAATGGGGGGATTACCATCAGAGTCGTGAATGGATGATTAAAACTATTCACTACAAGAGGCCACCCGATCGTATATGCTGGCTTCAACATCATTCCAGGGGCAAAGATTAATATGCATCAGATAACACTCGAACAAGATCCATACTCCTATGCAGTCAGCCGCCTCGCGCATGATTCGGTAATTCCCGATTGGGTCGACGGAAAAGGCTTTGTCACCATCAGCCGCTCGCGCCAGGAGCTATCGATCGTCTGCAGGGCCGACCGCGTACCCGCAGGCATTCAGTCCGAACAGGATTGGGTATGTTGGCGTTTCGTCGGTCCGTTCGCTTTCGGCGCCACGGGCATTGTCTTGTCAGTTATCGAGCCGCTCTCGCGCGGCGGGATCGGCATCTTCGTTGTATCAACCTTCGACGGCGATCATCTATTGCTTCAGAGACGCGATCTCGAACGTGCGTTACCGCTGCTGACCGCAGCAGGACATCGATTCATAACCTATGACGAAAAATAGCGTGTGCACAGAATCGCACGGGATCACAAACTGAGCCCAGCCCTCGCCCGTATCACCGAAGCCGAAGTGCCGGCACCTTGAACGTAGCCACAGCACTCGTCAAACAGTCCAACTTGCGGAAAGCATTTCGAGACGCATGTGCACAGTGCGGGGGGGCTGATATCCAAAGCGCGCTGATGCCGCGAAACACCTCGATCTCCCATTTTGCTTAACAGGGCTTTCATTCACACGTTGGTGCTTCTTTGCCGCACCAACGCCTCTGCGCGCCGCAACAACGAATGTCGATTTCATCCCAACTAACAACTTCCCACGAAAATTGATCTCCACGGCTTTTTCCCGTAGTGTCGTTGACGATGACAATTTGGACATAACGCTAGTGCATTTTCGGGCATGTCGTCGCCATGTTCTGCGAGTGGGACAATGTGATGAACTTCTAGGTATGGCTCCCCATTCGCCTTTTTAATAAATGGCGCCAATGCCCCACAGCCTTCACATTTACCGCATGCGCGCTCTAAAACTTCGGCGACTACGTCAGGATCTCGATCAAATACTATTGTCATCACATAGCGAACGTCTGGCTTCCGGATCTTCTTTGCAGCTAACCGAGTTCGTCGAGCATCGCGATCATCGCTCATCACTTTTCGAGTTCGCTTTTCAAAATCGTCACGAATGACTGCGGCTTCATCGCAGGGTGCATCCGGCTCACAACGCTGACACAAGCGATTGAACGATACCTGCCCTGGTACATTTTCTTTTACCCAGTTCGTGATCGCCTCATGGTTCAAAGAGCAGAGTTTGGTTATACGGGGGCAAGATCACATCGTTTCGGATCATCTCGTCGCAATCGATATATAGACATTGTTAAAGGAGGTGCTACCTCGTATCGAGATCACCTCCTACCGGATCTTATCTTACTCCGACAACAACATATTCAGCACCTTCTTTCTTGATGTCGACATGTACTTGCTTCCCCACCTTCAGTTTGCCAAACAGAGCCAGATCTTTTACTGTGAAACCCATCGTCATTGGTGGCCAGTTCAGGCTTTGAATCGCTTCATGTGCCAAGATCACCTTGCCCTTGGCCGCATCGACCTCCTTGACGGTGGCGACGGCGCTATGGGTGATTGTAGGACGGTGACTGGCGTCGGTAGTGGCCATCATTTCTGTGCAATCTTTGGTCGCCATGCCCTTCATAGCCTGGCAACCTGGCCGTTCCATTTTTCCGTCTTTCACTGCCATTGGCGCTTGTGCAAACACCGGACCGGCAATACACATGACCAGTAGCAAAGGGAGTTGTAAAGTGTTTTTCATGATGGTTCCTTTGAGTAACTAAAAAATAGATTTCCTCCCACAAGCTCTCTCAAGCTGCGAGCACCTTGCGCCTGCCTAGTAAGCAACATCTGTAGACAACCGCTTGCCCATTGCAGACCGCATCGCCTTACGACGAATCAACAGGTAGACCGCTGGCACGACGAACATCGACAGCAGCGGCGCCGTGATCATGCCGCCCACCATCGGTGCGGCGATGCGCTGCATCACTTCCGATCCTGTTCCCGTCCCAAGCATCACCGGCACCAGCCCGGCAATGATGACGGCCACCGTCATGGCTTTCGGCCGCACGCGCAACACAGCGCCTTCGCGGATGGCGTTCAGCAAGGCCGCCTCGCCGTGCGCGCCCTGCGCCTGTTTCGCCTCCCATGCCTGTTTCAGGTACAGCAGCATGATCACGCCAAATTCTGCCGACACTCCCGCAAGTGCGATGAAGCCCACGCCGCTGGCCACCGAAAGGTGGTAGCCCAGCAGCCACAGCAGCCAGATGCCGCCCGCCAGCGCAAACGGCAAGGTCGCCATGATCAGTGCGGCTTCGTCGACGCGGCCGAAGGTCAGGTACAGCAGCACGAAAATGATCAGCAAGGTGGCGGGCACGACGATTTTCAACTTCGCCGTGGCCCGTTCCAAGTATTCGAACTGCCCCGACCACGACACCGAATAGCCGGGCGGCAACTTGACCTGCGCAGCGACCGCGCGCTGCATCTCCCGCACGGCCGAACTCAGGTCGCGCCCATGGATATCCACGTACACCCAGCCAGACAAGCGCGCGTTCTCGCTTTTCAGCATGGGCGGACCATCGGCGATGCGAATGGAGGCCACGTCGCCCAGGCGTATCTGCGCGCCCCGCTCCGTCAGCACGGGCAGCTCGCGCAGTTTCTCGACGGAATCGCGCAGCTCGCGCGGGTAGCGCACGCTGATGGGAAAGCGCTGCAAGCCTTCCACCGTTTCGCCGACGTTCTCACCGCCGATGGCGCTGGCGACGATACTTTGCACATCAGCAATATTCAAGCTATAGCGGGCCGCCGCGTCGCGGTCTATCTTGATGTCGACATAGCGCCCGCCGTTCAGGCGCTCGGCCAGCGCCGAGGACACGCCGGGCACCTGCTTGACGACATGCTCGATGCCGGCCGTGATGCGGTCGATTTCCTGCAAGCTGGCGCCCGCCACCTTGATGCCGACGGGGCTCTTGATGCCCGTGGCCAGCATGTCGATGCGATTGCGGATGGGCGGCACCCAGATATTCGTCAGGCCCGGCACGTGCACGGCGCGGTCCAGCTCCTCGACCAGCTTGTCGGGCGTCATGCCGGCCCGCCACTGCGCGCGCGGCTTGAACTGTATCGTCGTTTCGAACATTTCCATCGGTGCCGGGTCCGTGGCCGTCTCGGCACGGCCCGCCTTGCCGAACACCGTCAGCACTTCCGGTACAGTCTTGATCAGGCGATCCGTCTGCTGCAGCAGTTCGGCCACCTTTCCCGCTCCCAAGCCGGGCAAGGCCGATGGCATGTACAAGAGGTCGCCTTCGTCGAGCGGCGGCATGAATTCACCGCCCAGGCGCGACATCGGCCACGCCGTCAGCAGCACAGTCAGGCCCGCCAGCAGCAAGGTAGTTTTCGGACGCCGTAACACCCTGTCCAACAAAGGGCGGTACAACGCGATCAGCCACCGGTTGAGCGGATTGCTGTGCTCAGCAGGGATGCGGCCGCGGATCAGATAACCCATGAGTACCGGGATCAGGGTGACGGCTAGGCCGGCGGCGGCCGCCATGGCATAGGTCTTGGTGAACGCCAGCGGGGCGAACAGTCTCCCTTCCTGCGCTTCCAGGCTAAACACAGGAATGAACGACAGCACGATAATCAGCAAGGAGAAGAACAAGGCGGGGCCCACCTCGGCGGCAGCGTCGCCGATCACGTTCCAGTGCGTTTCACCCTGCAACTGCTGTCCTGGGTGCGCGTCGTGCCAGGCTTCGATATGCTTGTGTGCGTTTTCAATCATGACAACGGCCGCGTCAACCATGGCGCCGATCGCGATAGCGATGCCGCCCAGTGACATGATGTTGGCATTAACGCCTTGGTAATGCATGACGATGTAGGCGATCAGGATACCCAGCGGCAGCGAGACGATGGCCACCAGCGCCGAGCGCAAGTGAAACAGGAACACGGCGCAGACAAGGGCCACGACGATGAATTCCTCGATCAGCTTTTGCTGCAAATTGCCCACGGCGCGCTGGATCAGGCTGGATCGGTCATACACGGACACAATCTCCACGCCGGGCGGTAAGCCCGCTTTCAGTACGGCCAGCTTGGCTTTCACAGCGGCAATGGTTTCCAGCGCATTCTTGCCCGAGCGCATGATGATCACGCCACCCGCCACTTCGCCCTCGCCGTTCAGTTCCGCAATGCCGCGCCGCATTTCCGGCCCCAGCTGCACCGTGGCCACGTCGCCCAGGCGTACTGACACGCCCGCGTCCGTCGTTGCCAGAGGAATCTTGCGGAAATCATCGAGCGACTGCAGATAGCCCGAGGCACGTACCATGTATTCCGCCTCGCCCAGTTCCAGCACGGCACCACCCGTTTCCTGGTTGGCGCGCTGCACGGCGGCAATCACCTTCCCGTGTGGAATGCCGTAGGCGCGCAGCTTGTCTGGATCCAGCACGATCTGGTACTGGCGCACCATGCCGCCAATGCTGGCCACTTCCGACACGTTCGGCAGCGCCTTGAGCTCGAACTTGAGGAACCAGTCCTGCAGAGCGCGCAGTTGCGCCAGGTCCTGCTTGGCGCTGCGGTCGACCAGCGCATACTCGTAGATCCAGCCCACGCCCGTGGCATCCGGCCCCAGCGCCGTCTTCGCCTGCGCCGGCAGACGCGACTGCACTTGACTCAGATATTCCAGGACGCGCGACCTTGCCCAGTACGGGTCCGTGCCATCCTCGAACAGGATGTAGACGAAGGAATCGCCGAAAAAGGAATAGCCACGCACGCTTTTTGCGCCCGGCACCGATAGCATCGTGGTCGTCAACGGATACGTGACCTGGTTTTCGACGATCTGTGGCGCCTGTCCCGGATAGCTGGTGCGCACAATGACTTGCGTGTCGGACAGGTCGGGGATCGCGTCGAGCGGCGTGTGCGCCAACGACCAGGCGCCCCAGGCCGCCAGGAAAATAGTCGCCAGCAGGACGAGGAAGCGGTTGCCTATGGACCAGCGTATCAGCTTGGCAATCATGGCTTGCCTCCCGGCATCGCCATGCCGCCCATGGATGCGGCGGCAGGCCGGATGGCTGTGATGACGAAGCCGCCCTGCGCGCCCTTACTGAAAGCAAAGTCCACCTTGTCGCCCACGCGGAGCTGCGCCGGCAAACCGCCCGACGGCAGCTTGAACGCCATCGTCATTGGTCCCCATTGCAGCGACGCGACAGGGCCGTGGGAAATGATGATGTCTTGCGGGCCGACCTGCTCCACCGTGCCCGCCGCGTGATGTTGCGCCACGGCGGGCGTCGCGTCGGCCGCAGGCATGCCGCCCATGCGCGTGATGGTGCCCTTCAGGCTGGCTTCGGAATCGACGAGGAACTGGCCCGATACCACCACTTTCTGCCCGGCAGCCAGCCCTGTACGGATTTCCGTCATGCCATTGCCCTCGGCACCGGTTTGCACCTCGATCGGAGTAAAGCGGCCGCCCTCCCCGGCCAGCATGACGACCTTGCGCGTACCCGTCTGAATTACAGCTTCCGAGGGCAGCAGCAGAACGTCGGTAGCCGCCCCAGGCGCGAAATTGAGCGTTGTAAACATGCCGGGCAGCAACTGGCTGCCAGGATTGGCCAACTCGATGCGGGCCGTCACGGTGCGGGTAGCTGCGTTCACTTCAGGCAAGATCACGCTGACCTTGCCATGGAAAACCTTGCCGGGCAGCGCCTGCGCGCGCGCTTCGACCGGCGTGCCTGGACGCACCGTGGCCGCAGCGCTCTCGGGCAGTTCGGCGTTAACCCACACGTTGGCCAGGCCGTTGATGCGGAACAACGGTGCGCCGGCGGTGACCGTCATGCCTTCGCGGGCCGCCAGCTCGGCAATGACGCCGCCGATGGGTGCCATCACCGTCAGCCGCGCGTGTACGGTGCCGCTCGTTTCCACCAGGCGGATCTGCGCCTCGTCCATGCCTGCCAGGCGCATGCGCTGGCGGGCTGCATCAGCCAGGCCAGCCGCACCTTCGCCCCGCATGCGGCGGGCGGCGAGGAATTCTTCTTGCGCGGCGATCCAGTCCGGTACATACAGTTCAGCCAAAGCCTGGCCTTTGCGCACGGGGTCGAACGGCGCGCGCACGGCCAGGCGCTCAAGGAAGCCGCCGCTGCGCGCCTGAACGACGGCCACGTCACGCTCGTTGTAGGCCACGTTGCCGACGGCCGCCAGCGGTACGGACAGTGCGCCCGAAGTGACGAGCGCCGTGCGCACGCCCAAATTTTGCTGCACGCGGGGATCGATGCGGATGCTGCTGTCATCGTTGGCGGCATCGCTGTCTGCATAGACAGGAACCAGCTGCATGTCCATGAACGGTGATTTGCCTGGCTTGTCGAACTTCTGGCCCGGCACCATGGGGTCGTGCCAGTACAGCGGCGTCCTGCTGCTGGCAACTGCCGGTGCAGCGTGGGTGCCGTTGGCAGCGCCGAACTGATAGGCGGAGTAGCCGACGGCGGCAAAGCTGGCTGCCAGCACGGTGACGATGGCGAGTGTTTTTTTATTGCTCATTGCGGGTGCTCCAGGTCTTGCTGGGTGTCAGGAAAGAGGAAACGCAGTTGCGCCCAGCGCTGGGCAGTGTCCATCTGCAGTCGTACCAATTCAATACGTGCATCCATCGTGCCGCGCCGGGCGGCCAGCACGTCGGCCAGCGTGCCCTTTCCACCCCGGTAGGCTGCCAGGGCAGCTTCGCTGCGCTGTTCCAGCACGGGCAGCAGTTGCCGCGTGTAGCGCTCGGTACGTTCACGCCCATTCTTCCAGGCGATGAGTAAGGCATGGGTGTTGGCGGCATCGTCGCGCATGGCTTCTTCGCGCTCATCCTTCGCCTGCTCGGCCAAGGCCAGTTTCGCCGCCAAGTCGCGGTCCTGGCGTTGCGGACGGTCCCACTGCAGGGGGAGCGACAGGCCCACGGAAAGCATGTTGCCGTAGGCGCTGCCGCGTTGCTGGAAGGCTACCTCGACGCTCCAGTCCGCATGGCGGTTCGCCTGCGCCAGGTGCACATCAGCTTGCGCTGCCTCTTCCTGCCGCGCCAGCACGGCGATCTGCGGGCGGCGCGCGCTTTGGGCGTCGAGTATGGCCGGATCGAGGCCGATGTTGTCCAGGTCCGGCAAGTCGGATTCTGCCAATTCGCTTTCGTATCCCGTCCAGCGGGCCAGCGCATTGGCGGCCACGTCGAGGTCACGCCGGGACTGACTGCCGCGGTCTTCCAGCACAAACAGGGCGGCGCGCGCGGCCAACAGATCGGCCTGGCTGCCGCGCCCGCCGCGATAAGCGGCCTCGGCAGCGTCGATTTCCTGGCGCGACAGCTCCAACTGCTTGGCCAGCACGGTGGCCACCTTCCGGTTGTAATACACGTTCAGCCAGGCGATTGCTGTCTCGCGCTCGATGGCGGCCAGGGCCACCTGCTTCTGTGCCTGCGCCTTGCCCGCTTCGCGTTCCTGGCGGACAGCGCGCCAGTGCAATTTATCGGTGCTGGTCAGTTCCTGCGCGATGCCGATGCGCCGCATGGTCATGGCATCGCTATTCAAATTAAAGCGGTCGTGGCCGCTCAGCGGAAGGTTGTCGATGCCAGCCTTGAGGACGGGATCGGGCCGCTGCCCAACCGCGATGGCCATTTGCTGCGCGGCGGTCACCGCTTGGTCTTGCGCAGGCAGCTGCCGCGACCGGGCGACGGCCTGCCGCAGCGCCTCGTTGAAAGTCAGTGGATGCGGCGCGGCCGCTGCCAGCAAGGGCAATGCCAGGGCGAATGCAAGCGCCGTCTTGCGCCAAGGGCGAAGACGCGCTGCGCGTGCGTGCGTCTGCACGCAGTACGAGAGTGACATGGGATCTCCAGAATGCAATGGACAATAGCGTCACACCAAAGATGGCGAGACGGCAACGTTCTAGGCAATCTGCAGTGTCAAATGCGGAAACAGCAATGGCGGATGGCAATGGGCGGTGCGGTGGAGCGCGCCAAGGCCACATCCAAGGGCGGACGGACTTCCGGTAGGATGGGTACGTCAAGAACCACCCACAACAGCGGCACGACAATGGCGACGAAAGGCGGCAGGTCGGCGCCGGGTATCTTGTCCAGGGATTGTCTGGCGGCGTCGCCATGCGAGTAGACATGGCACAGGGTCGATTGATCCGTATCCATGCCGGTGCAACCGGGCATGTCCGGCATGGCCATCATCATTGCATGCATGGATGCAGTCTGATTACTCCCCGCCTGCGGCGCGCCCGGACACAGGTACGCCGCTGCAGCATGCTGCATGAACAGCATGCTGAGTATCGCGACGAACATCGTCAATAAGCGCGTGGAGCGAGTAGTCTTCATCAACGTTTTAAAGGAATGCAGCCAACCTGGTTGAGATAGGAGTCGACAATTATGAGTCCTTTTCCATATTCACACTGTAATCGTTCCAATGGCGGGAAGGTCAAGCTTTTTCTGTCTACCGCTACATGTCTTGGGCATACCAGTACATTCAAGTGTAGCCGGCGAGCCGGGAAGATGTTGGCACCGCATTGCCAGTAGCTGCTGGACGGTAACTTTCGGCGCATTTCTTTGTGCCGGATCGAACACAAATGCCGCTGTTGGTCCATTTTTGCCGGACAGGAGACGTTCACGTTTTGCCGCGGTCACCCACCAGAGCAACTACGAAAGGGTACGTTGCTGCGCAGTTTGTCGAACGGATAGCGTGCGATCTCGTAGCTGGCTGATCCAATGACGAGATCGGGTCTGACCTGTCGATCTCCCCTGCCCTGCAGCGACTCATGCCGCGCGCCAGCAAAAGCAGGCCTTCCCTGGCTATAGCTGCCGGCGAAGGATGGTTTATCCGATCGAGGCAGCAGCAGAACGCCTGCTTTTGCGCGCTATAGCGGCACAGTTGGCTACGATAAACTAGCCCGTCATCTGCTTCGTGCGCTCGGCCGGATCGGGGACTTTGCACGCTGGCGTTGGAGTTGCGATCACGGCTGACGCGACATGACACCTGACGGTATCACGCCAAAGCAGAAGCTTGCCGTGGTCGCTTAACCTCGACTTTTAGCGCGCTCTAAGACTGGGGGGGATTACCGGTAGAGCCGCCCCCTGGCTTAATCGGGATTCCAATATATTGACTGGACGCCTGCCGATCTCAGTACAATGCCTCGATGAATGCGAACGATCCCTTCGACCGCGACAACTTGACCCCTGCAGAAACCCTTCTTGCCGGGCAGAAGATTGCCCGCGACTATTTTCAGGGCGAGCTGTATCAACGCGATGGCGTTTCCCGCCTCGAGGGAATCACTATCGATCAACTCGACGGCGCCAGGTTGGACCTCGACGAATCTGAGACCGGCAGGCTGTTCATGATCCCGGATGGCTCCACTGTGTGGGCGCTCGAAGTAAGGGAGCACGGCGAGGCGCCTGCCGGCTTGGACGTCGTGTCGAACAACCTCTTCATGGCCGAAGACGAGACCACCAGTGTCATCGCCTATAGGGATGACGAGGGCACATCCCTGCGCGTCGACGCGCTCTATATCCGCCGACTGATGCTCGCCGCCGACGCGCCTGAACGCATGGCCACGGTCGCATTCGGCCTGATGGCTATCTCTGCTTACCGGCTAGGCTTTGACCACATTTCGCTTTTCGCAGCTGGAAACGGACCGATCGACCCAGACGACCCGGACGGTTTCGTTGGATTCGCTGAATGGCCGAAATTCGGGTTTGACGCACCACTCGAACCGGCCGAACTGAACATGGCACCATCCGAGCTCCTGCGTGCTTGCCGGACGGTCCAGGAAGTTATTGCTGTGGACCAAGACTGGTGGAATGTACACGGCAGGGGCCGGGATATGCGCTTCGACTTGAGCGCCGACAGTCGAAGTTGGGCGATTCTGCTAAACTACCTGTATCAATCACTCCCTCTACCGGAGATTGAACCATGACCGCCTTGAAGAAAACGCCTCTGCCCCAGAACAGTGCCTACAAATTGGCAGCGGCCGCTCGCCGCGCCAAGGTTGCTTCCATGAGTGCGCCGATCATCGGTGAAGTCAAGCCATCCCAGGGCCGGATCCGGGTCACGCTGGGTGGCAAAGCCATCAGCCGGGATGCCCGTTCGGGCGTGTTCGGACCGTCTTCGATCGACATTCCGGAATTTTCCAGCGTCCGGAAGCCCAAGCCAGCATGATGAAGCGGCCAGTGGCCGCTTTTTTTTCGCGCGCGACACCCCTCCGGCAGCGCACAACCGTCATGCTCCAAGACGGCCAAGGATCCAAGGAAGCTATATAGCGACGTTCTCTGCCGCGCAGACAACTCCTCCTAGGAGGAGTATCGTTTTCCCGAATAAGCTCAACAGATAGCCGATCCAGTACTTCTGTATACCAGCCAGGTAGGTCACTTCGTCCTTGGCGCTCCAGTTTTTTTTGCTGTCATATTTTTAATATCCTCCGCTTGCGCCGTTTCGCCGGCTCACGTCCATTCTGGCGTCACGACACGATCCATGCGCACTTGCATCGTTCGGACTGTAGTGTGCCAAAAGCCCGCTGGCGTGGTTGCCCCGGGTTTCGTGCTCGCGATGCATGAATCGCCACCAGTAACTTAGACTCTCCTCATCCATGGTTTTCGGACGATGAACAACCGATGGATCGTGTTGGGGCCCTGAGTGTCTTGCCAGGCGCCTGGCCTGCGATCTCGTCGCTGCCTGATCCAACGACGAGATCGGGTCTGACCTGTCTATCTCCTCTGCCCTGTAGAGACTCCTGCCACACGCAAGCAAACCATGTTTGAGCTTCGGCGGGTCACCTTGACTCTTTCGTGCCATCGCATCTGTTAATTTTGACAATTCAAGAAACTCATGGACCTTGCAGTTTTTGACGTCCTCAGCATATACTGTTTTTATGTACAGTAGTTTTGAGCATGATCAATAACCTCGCTCGCCAGTCGCCATGCTTTCACCGCCCCTTCAACGCACCAGCCCTACCGCATTGGCGAATAGCGCCCTGCTGCGTGACGTCTGGCGGGCAAGTGAACTGAGTCGAGGTACAACCAGCACAGTTACTACCGGTCATAGCATCTTGGATCGTGAGCTTCCGGGCAACGGTTGGCCGCAATCGACCTTCACGGAGTTGCTAGTTCAGCAAGCTGGTATCGGGGAAATGCACTTGTTGCGGCCAGTGCTGGCGCAACTGTCGCAACAACGTCGGATCGCCCTGGTGCAGCCGCCGTACCTGCCCAACTCGGCCGCCTGTAAATTCATGGATTTGAGTTGTCCGAACCTGCTTTGGATACGCGCTCCCGGCACCGCCGATGCGCTCTGGTCGACCGAGCAGATCCTGCGCAATGGCAGTTGCGGTGCGGTATTGCTGTGGCAGACGAATATCCGCGACGAAGCACTGCGGCGCCTCAATCTGGCGGCGCAGACCACCGAGACGTTCTTCTGGCTGGTCCGGCCGATGAGCGCAGCGGCAGATGCGTCACCAGCGCCGTTGCGCCTGGCATTGCGCCCTGCCGCCGGTGGCATTTCCACTCACATTGTTAAACGGCGTGGCCCACATCATGAGGCGCCACTCTTTATCCCGCTGGCTGACATGCCGGCCCGTCAACGATTTTTGGACGATCAAAATGCGGTTCTGGTTCAGCGTACACCTCCCACTGTTGCCTCTCGAATGCCTCAGGCCGCGCTGGTGTGAGCCAGGGCCGTACGCGGTGGTCGAGAATGGCCGCATCATCACAGTCTCGCAGCAAGCCTTTGCCGAAGGCGTGCGCGTCGGCATGCGCCCCGGCGGCGTGGCGGCCGTGTCGCCGGATACCGTCATCCTGGAGCGCAGCCTTGAGCGCGAACGGATTGCCAGCAATGCCATCGCGCTCGCCCTCCTCCAGTTCACCCCGGAAGTGGCGCATGCCGGCGACTTCAGCCTGCTGCTGGACGTGACCGCCAGCCTTCGACTGTTTAACGGGCGAGCCGCCATCAGCCGGCGCATTCGCGCTGCCCTGCAAGCACTGGGCGTGACCGCGCAGCTCGGCACGGCGCCGACGGCCATGGGGGCCTGGCTGCTGTCGCGCTGGCAGCTAGCCAAACGCCAGGTCATTTTGCGGCGCACGGTGCACATGCGCTCACTGGAGCGCCAGCTCGACCGCATGCCCTGCGCCTATCTGCCGAGCACGGCAAGTCACCTGGAGTGGCTAACCGACATTGGTGCCGATCATCTGGCGGCGCTACGGCGCCTGCCCCGCCCTGGCATCCAGCGCAGGATGAACAAACAAGTGCTCGATGAGCTCGACCGCGCCTATGGGCTCGCTCCTGAACTGTTTGAATGGATCGCCATTCCCGAAACTTTTTCAGCGCGCATCGAGACTTTTGACCGGATCGAACACGCCGATGCCCTGCTCGATGGCGCCACTGGCCTGTTGCAGCAATTTGTCGGATGGCTGGTCGCGCGTCAGCAGGCCGTGAGTGTTTTTGTTCTGCTGCTGGAGCACGAACGCGGCAAGACCGCGGTCCCGCCCACGCCGATCGAGATCGGATTGGCAGAGCCGACCTGGCGCGATGAACATCTGATTCGGCTACTGAAGGAGCGCCTGGCGCGCACGGAACTGGTTGCCCCGGTTATCGCCCTGCGCCTGGAAGCGCGCCTGCTCACCGCGATGGCGCCACCGACACGAGACCTGTTTCCCGAACCGGGCGGGAGCCCCGCCGACTACAAGCGCCTACTGGAATTACTCAGTGCCCGTCTTGGTAGCGACAACGTCCTCTCGCCTGTCGAGCATCACGACCATCGGCCGGAGGAAAGCAATGCCTGGGCTGCCGCCACCGAAAAGCGCAAGGCAGTCAACGCCGAGGATGAGGCGTTTGAGCGCCCGTTCTGGCTGCTACCTAAACCTATCCCGCTGCTGCTGCGCGGCGAACGTCCCTTCTATGGTTCCCCACTAAAAATGCTCAAGGGGCCGGAACGCATTGAGGCCGGCTGGTGGAACGATCAAATCGCCGCCCGCGACTATTACATCGCGCAAGGAAGCGATGCCACCTGCTACTGGATCTACCTGGAGCGGATAGTCGACGGCCGCTGGTACCTGCACGGCATGTTCGGCTGATCATGGACCAGCCGCCAATTTCCACGCTGCCCGACTATGCCGAGCTGCAGTGCATGAGCCATTACTCCTTCCTGCACGGCGCCTCTCCGCCCGATCAATTGGTGGCGCGCGCGGCCCAGCTCGGATACCAGGCCATCGCCGTGGCCGACGAGTGCTCCCTGGCCGGCGTGGTCAAGGCGCATGTGGCCGCGCGGGAGTGGAACATCCACCTGATCATTGGCAGCCAGATGAGAGTGACACCGGAAGACGGCACGCCACCTTTTACTATATTGATCCTGGCCATGGATCGCGATGGCTACGGCAACCTGAGCGAGCTCATTACCGCTGCGCGCACACGCGCCGACAAGGGGAGTTACCTGGTGTGGCCACGCGACATCGCCAACCCCAACGGATCTCTCGCTCACTTAAAAGGGCTGCCTGGCTGCCAGCTTATTCTGTGTCCCAAATATAACGCCCCCTATGAAGAGATCGAGCGGCAAGCCGAGTGGCTGGTACGCAGCGCGCCGGGCCGCGCGCGCGTCGCTTTGACGTTGCACCACCGCGCACAGGATGACCGGCACCGCGCCATGGTCGAAGCCATCGGCGCCGAGTTCAGCCTGCCGGTGGTGGCCACGGGCGATGTTGTCATGCACCTGCGCTCGATGAAAATCATCCAGGACACCATGACCGCGATTCGACTGAATACGCCGGTTGCGCAATGCGGCTATCAGCTGGCCTCGAATGCCGAAGCGCATCTACGCTCGCGCCTACGGCTGGGTAACCTGTATCCGCGCGACGCCCTCGATGAAACCCTGCGCGTGGCCCAGCGCTGCACCTTCTCGCTTGATGAACTGCGCTATGAATATCCAGGCGAGATCGTGCCCGAGGGACAGACCCCGGCCAGCTACCTGCGCGAGCAAGCCTATATTGGGGCGCACTGGCGCTACCCGCACGCCATTCCAGACAACGTGCAGGCGCAGCTCGAGTATGAGCTGGAACTGATCGGCGACATGCAGTACGAGCCCTATTTTTTGACGGTATTTGACATCGTGCGCTTTGCCCGCTCGCAAAAAATCCTCTGCCAGGGGCGCGGATCGGCGGCGAATTCGGCCGTGTGCTACTGCCTCGGCATCACCGAAGTCGATCCTTCGCGCGGCACCCTGCTCTTCGAGCGCTTTATCTCACGCGAACGCGATGAGCCGCCCGACATCGACGTGGATTTCGAACACCAGCGGCGCGAGGAGGTGATTCAATACATCTATCGCAAGTACGGCCGCATGCGGGCCGCCCTGACCGCCGTCGTGATTTCCTACCGCCCGCGCAGTGTCCTGCGCGATGTGGGGCGCGCGCTGGGCGTGGATCTATCGGTGGTCGACAAGGTGGCCAAAGCCTCGCATAGCTGGGGCGGGCGTGCCGACCTGCAGCAGCGTCTTACCACCTGCGGACTCGATCCGCACTCCCCCATCGCCGAGAAATGGGCGGCAATTGCCGAGCGCCTGATGCGTTTTCCACGTCATCTTTCCCAGCATCCGGGTGGTTTCGTCATTTCGCGCGGTCCGCTCTCCCGCCTGGTGCCGATTGAAAACGCGGCCATGCCCGAGCGCACCGTGATTCAATGGGATAAGGACGACATCGATGAACTGGGTCTCCTAAAAATCGACATTCTGGCGCTGGGCATGCTGTCGTGTATAGCCCGTACCCTGGCTTTGATCTCGGAGCAGCGTGGCGAGCGTTTTGAACTGGGCGATATTCCCCATGAGGATGCCGCCACGTACCAGATGATCTCTAAAGCGGACACCGTCGGCGTGTTTCAGATCGAATCGCGGGCGCAGATGTCGATGCTGCCGCGCATGCAGCCGCGCGAATTCTATGATCTGGTCATCGAGGTGGCCATCATCCGGCCTGGCCCCATCCAGGGCGGCATGATCAATCCGTACCTGCGCCGGCGCCAGGGTCTGGAAGCAGTGACCTATCCGAGCCCGGAGATCGAGGCGGTGCTGCGGCGCACGCTCGGGGTGCCGATCTTCCAGGAGCAGGTCATGTCGATCGCCATGACGGCGGCGGGATTTACGGCAGGTGAAGCCGACCGCCTGCGCCGCGCCATGGCCGCCTGGAAAAGAAAGGGTGGCCTGGAACAGTTCGAAGATCAGCTCATGAGCGGCATGGCCGAGCGAGGCTACAGCATCGAGTTTGCCTCGTCGATTGTTGGCCAGATACGCGGCTTTGCCGAATATGGTTTTCCGGAATCCCATGCGCACAGCTTTGCCCTGCTGGCCTATGCCAGCAGCTGGCTCAAGTGCCACCATCCCGCCGAGTTCCTGGCCGCCCTGCTCAACAGCCAACCCATGGGGTTTTATAGCCGTTCATCCCTGGTGCAGGACGCGCGCCGGCACGATGTCGAGGTAAGACCCGTCGATGTCTGCGCGAGCGGGTGGGAAGCATCCCTGGAGCCGATGGCGGACGGCAGACTGGCGGTACGCCTTGGTTTAAATAATATCAACGGGATGGTGAAAGAGGCGGCCTGGCGCATTGAGGAAGCCCGCGCTGCAGCCCCCTTCAAAAACACACGCGATGTTGCCATGCGCGCGCAACTCGATGCGGGGGATATGAAGGCGCTGGCGTCGGCCAATGCCCTGGTAACGCTGACGGGTAACCGGCGCATGGCCATGTGGGATGCCGCGGCGAGCGTGCCGGAGCGGGATTTGATGCGCGCGACGACCATTGCCGAACCCGTGCTGGAGCTGGCGCCGCCCACGGAAGCCGATGACATCGTAGCGGACTACCGGCATGTCGGCCTGACACTGGGCCGCCATCCACTCGCTCTCCTGCGTGAACGGCTCAACAAGATGCGCTTTGTACCTTCAGATATCCTGAACACCTTCAGCGATGGCCAGCTGGCCAGGGGGTGTGGCATTGTTACCGTGCGGCAGCGGCCGGAGACGGCCAAGGGGGTGATCTTCCTCACCCTGGAAGATGAGTTTGGCACCATCAACATCATTGTCTGGCCCACGCTGGTGGAAAAGCAGCGCGCCGAACTGATGAATGCCTCACTCTTGGGGGTGTACGGTATTTGGCAATCAAAGAGTGGCGTGCGCAACCTGATCGCCAAGCGGCTGGTGGATTGCTCGCATCTGCTCGGCCAGCTTGATACGAAGAGTAGGAATTTCCACTAGTAACCCATCAGTTGAGCCGAACGTGTACAGGAGGGAGCTACCATGCAACGCCCCAACAGGGCCTGCAAACCGGTGGCCTATCTAGTTACTTTGTGTGCAATGGTTCTAAGGCCACGATGCACTCATGAAGCATGGATGAGTGCGATGATCTCGTTAAGTCTTGTAACCGCTCAAGAACCGGTATGTCTTACGTGCTATGCTGTCAGGATTAAGTAGTAGGTAACCAAGGAGGTAAGCTATGCGACATACTTTTGTTTTTAGTGCTGCGGATGCCCAGCATATCAACAAGAAATTAATGGAGCAATGTGCCGACACGGATATTTCTTCACAATCTGGCCCTGCCGCTGTCAAGAGTGGTGTACTCGTTTCTGGTGCTGCCGCAAGGCAAGCCAGAGGGACTTCTCTCACATTCTCGGCCAAAGAAATGAACGAAGCAATGACTAAAGCACGCAAGCTTCTAGCTGCTTGAGTTAGGCCGTGGCGATGTACGTATACGATCAGCTCGTGACAGGCCCCAATGATTTTATTGGGGCCTTGGCATATTCACTCTACAAACAAACGAAAGTGGAGTGGATCATTAATTTAAAAGCTGCCAATGGTGGACTAGAGCCAACGGCGGCAGAAAGCATGATGTTTCATGATTTCAATGTATTGCCGGCACAATTGCAGGGTTACAAGGATCGCGCGGCGGCTCTCGCCGCCACATTCCTGAATGTGGCTACCCAGGAACGGTTAGATGATCTTAGCGCTGATACCTTGCAATCAGCGCTGGCCACCAAATTTGATTCTACACATCAAACGGTTGCGACCGAGTTAGCATCGTTCAGTGCGGAATTGGCATCACGGCGCGGAATTTACGGCTGGATGGCCGAGGTCGGTGCCGCACTCATCACCAATTTCCTCACGATTATCCTGGTTGCTCTCATTGCATATGGGTATGGGAAATTCAATGCCATAAATTCTGCGGTTGATGCAAAGTTGAATCAAGCGCTTCCTTCGACCTCTGGCCAGCCCAGCGAGAGAAAACCAGACAATCAGTCGAAGGCACGGGAATAGCTTTGACGTGCCATCACCGGTTCTCTCGAGATGCCTGAAATAGTGTCGACAGGTTTACCCTGCTGGCTAAGATGGGTGTTTGACCGATGAAGTAGCCGGCCAGCTTACCTTTCAGTACGCCCCCCCTTTTTTTTGCTGCGGATCCTGCAAGATTGGCTTGCCCAGGCTTTGCTTATTCATAGAGTGCAATAGAAAACCTGTATTTTCAAAGAGTTAGTTGACGACGTTACATGCCATCAAACTCGCCGCCACGTTCCAATAGGACGCGGGACTTCGACAGGCACCACTGAAAGTAAGTGCCTGTTGCCCTGAAAAGGAGGACGACAGGCTTACTGCAAAGTATCATGTTTCGCGCCAAATTTAACCTAATCGTGTAAGTTGAGTTTTTACATAGGCATGAAATTGTGCATGGGTTAGGTAAGTTGCGTTTAATTTTGATTTGAGCTCAACCCCCATTACGACCAAGGTCTTCCTATTTTCAATTGATTGTGATTTTTCAACTTTGCGCAAATGATAATTTAACTCGTGCTCTTGAGAAAAATTTACATACTCGTGATCGCTTAAGGACATTTTTAATTCTCCTTTGTGTTGATTTTTGGCAAGTTGCCAAAAATTAAATATGGCCTTTAGTTGGTAATTCAACCCCTCTTTCGAAGTGAATTTTATTTGCATTTGAATCGCCACCAGCAGCTTGGATTCTCCTGGTCCATGGTTCTTGAAAGGTGAAAACCGATAGATCGTGTTGGGGCCCGGGCGTCCTGCCAGGCACTTGGTGTGCGATCTCGTAGCCGCCTGATCCAACGACGAGATCGAGGCCGACCTGCCAATCCCCTGCCCTATAGGGACTCTTGCCGCGCTGAAGCCATAGTTGCTTGAGCTTCGGTGGATAACACCATGAACTCTTTCGTGGCAAAACCTCTTGCAGCGTTAATCCCTGGATTTGCGGGTTGCGGCGTGATCGATTCGAGTTCTGTTTCGCATCATTTCCGCTCTGCAACGATGCATTTAAGTTAAAGTGTTGCGTTGATCGATTGAATCCGCAGGCGGAACCTGACAACGACGGCAACCGGCCAGCAGCAAACATTGACGCATATGCGCTTAAAGGAATATGACGTGGGTAATTTGAATGAAGGTGCCAAGGAAGCACGTAGTGAGATCAAACGCTTCCAGGAATACATCAATGCGCCGAGTTTGGTGCCAGAGCAATGCTACCGCATGGCTAGTCCGACTTATGGGTTAGTGTGCTATGTGAACCAAGTTACGGCTCTATTCTTGAGCAAGAACTACTCCGTGATTCCAATCTTTCTGAAGAGGTCATACGATGCGCTTTTGGCAGTCACTCATGCTCGAGTAAGTGACCCATACCGGAGTCTGGTCATCCATTATCTTAGCCACGTTGCTCATTTTCTGGTTGATTACTCTTGCCTAGACCAAGATACGGCGAGCAATATTGAATTTATCCCACCGGCACTGCTTGAGCTTTCGCCTAGTTCGTTACCTGCAGACTTGTGCGTAGCAAATCAGTTCTGAACGGCATTACTTGCATGATTTTTATTGAAGTGCCGTTTTCGGCCAATACCATACGTTCCACAACACAGCTTCGGACAATCAAGGTGTGAAGTTTATGTGCAAGTGCAAAGAAGTCCCGCTGGCGATTGCTAACCTCACGTACTGGCAAAAACGCTTTGAATACAAAGGAGCGGAGGAGTTTTCTACCTATTTTCAAGATTTGGATACAGAGACTTTTTCACCCCCACTCGATTATGAAATTTCAAATTATGAGTGCAAAATTTGCTCACAAAAATGGAATGTAGAATGCGCACCTGAACAAACAACTTGGGCTGTGTTTGCCATGAAAGATGCTGCGGGTGGCTTGACTTGGAAGTCACCTAGCGTAGCGGCGCAGAGAGCTTTCCTTGAGCTGCTAGCACACCGTGGATTTTCTGAGGACAGGTGTCTGTTCAAAAACTGCACCGGTCTGGCCTTAAACGGGCGGTTGGTCTGCTATGCTCACCTTCCGTAATCGGCCAGGAGCAGCCGTTGCCAGTGATGGCTTTCCGCAGTTCCCTTCTGCCTGAATCGCGACCATGAAGAATCAATACCGTGTAACAAAATATGACCCGTCGCTGAGAGATGCGACAGGCGCATACACAGGCTGCGATTGGACTTCGCGATCTGATATCGGACGGGTATTTGGCGGTGGGATGTTGTCTGAGGCGGTGTATCTGAATGTTGAAAATAGCTACCTGTCTGCGATGAAAAGTTTCTTGGATGAGGCAGGTATCGAGTCATTGGAATTGACGGCATTGGAACGTGGCGACGCCCCCGCAGATGGCGTCCTGCACCGGGAGAACCTCTCTATTGCTCAAAGCCTCGATTTCGCGCGTATCGTCCTTCGCGAAGAGGCCTGGGGAAAACTCGTCGTGCCAGGTAAGGCGTATGTCCACTTTGGCTATGACTACTACATGTACATCGGAGTACCCTCGAAATGCGGGCGGTCGATTGCCATCGCACGCGATCTAGGTCTATTTGTCGAACGAATTCGCTCGCCTTATCTTCGTCAACAGCCATTCAGAGAAGTTACCCGTTGACTCCGTAGAGGTCCGCATTTTAACGACGAATTGGGCGGAAGCGGGCGGTGCTACTGGGGCAAAACGCCATCGGTACCTTAGACTTTCCTGATCCTTGGCTCTTGAAGGATGAAAAAACGATGGATTGCGTTAGGGGCTTGGGTTTCCTGCCAGGCTCCTGGCACGCGATCTCGTAGCTGCTTGATCCACCGACGAGATCGAGTCTGGGTCTATCTCCCCTGCCCTGTACAGGCTCCTACCGCGCGCTAGCAAAAGCCGGCCGTCCCTAGCCATAACTGCCGGCGAAGGATGGTTTATCCGATCGCGGCAGCGGCAGAGCGCCTGCTTTTGCGCGCGATAGCGGCACAGTTGGCTACGATAAACTAGCCCGCCATCTGCTTCGTGCGCTCGGCCAGATCGGGGACTTTGCACGCTGGAGGTGGACTGCTCATCGTGAGCCTCCCAGCCCGCTCAATTGCGAAAAGCAGTACTTTGAGCATCTAAATAGCGCCTAGAGAACTCGTGGCGATTCAATGGAGGCCCTGGACGACGCCGCCGACCAGATGCGCGACGCCGGCGCCTGGATCAGCTGGAAGTTCCCCCTTGTGTTCGCCCTAGCCCTCGCCAGCGCTGTGGCTGTGGCCACCAACTATGCCATCGGTCGATTCACTCTCTGCCCGCCCCCACCGCAATCGCGGCGCTCCGATCGGAGATGGCCGATCTGGAGGCGGGCATAACGGATCTGACTAGGCTAGGCGGCAGGATCAATCTCATCACCTGCGGCGGGCGAATCCGCATCGAAGCGAGCAACAACCAAGGCAAGGACGCTGCCGGAAACCCTGCACCGATGGGTTCGTGGTGTACCACCGATGACCGCGACGTGGCATTGGTCATCCCTCGCGGATACTCATCCGGCCATCAAGGCGGCGGAGAAGTAATGACGTCCAATGGCGCGAGTTGCGCTAGCAGTACCAAATGCTCGACGGCCTTCACTTTCTGCAAGTTAGCAAGCGTAGAAGTGCCGCCCAAGGCGAGGGCCGGCACGAAGCCATACATTTCGTCATGTTTCAGACGCCCCAGTTTTGCTAATGCGGGGGTGAACATGCACGCAAAGTCATTTGCCTTTCGAGAAAGTGCACCAAAAAACAGTCGCATCCCGAAGTCCATTTTTTCGCCAACGAATCGCGATTTGCGAGGGATGCAGTAAGAACCGGGAGCAAAAATTCCCAATGAATCTCCTGTCTTTTCGCCCCAAAAATATAGCTCTCCAAATGCACTTCTGGCGATGAGGTGATAGGCGTCTTGCTCCATGAATGAGGTATCGCCAATCCACGCCTCTCGTACTGGATCATACTCTTGTGGGTCAACAGTCCAAAACAGGCCATTGGCATAGCCGCACCAACCATGCTCTGCCCAATAGGACAACAACTGATCCGGCAGCTTGCCACGATAGCGCTCGATGCTTGACGGCGGCACATACCGCTTGTCGAATGCCGGGCCAAAATCGTTCAGGAAACCCGCGAAGTCTTCATCCATTTTTTGCCTCATTTGCATCGTTCAAGTTTTGCATTCATTTTATTACCACGCAGGGCTTCTGGAACTGCGTTTGCCGCCCTGTCCAGCTCAACCAAACGCTGCCCTTTATTCCATTGCGCACCGATGCGTGAGTTGATATTTCGATCCCCGAAGTCGCCAATTTTATCCTTCCCTGCGGCTACCATGTCCGGGTTATGTAATGCTGCCAACGTCTTCATTTTATCGGCAGCTATTGCGGCAGATTCAACCTTTGCGTCCGAGAAAGACATTCCTTTTTCACGAAGGCTGTCTAACGCATCTTTCTGCAACAAATTTTGATAGGCCACCCTCGCATTTCGCGCCACGTTCGGATCGCGCACCGAAGTACCGGCCGTAAATGCCTCACGTCCTTTGATATACTCAGCAACCGTCATGCTATTGATGCCAGCCTCTTGGCCTGCGAGTTGGCGGTCAAACTCCGGAACGCCGCCTTGGGGTAGTCCGTTGACCTTAAAGCACGGCACTGTCTTCTTCGGCATGCCATTGGGCCGGGGGCGCCCCGGCGCCCGCTCTGAGCCGCGTCGGCGCGGTGGTGGTGGTGACTCCCCGTGGCCCATACCCCCGCCGCCGCGTGGCCGCAGTTGGGGAAGGCTGTTCAGCTTACCCTCGTTCTGCTCGACCCATTGCGCCACTTTCGGCCCAAGGCGCGGGCTCTTGCTGATTTCCTTCAGCGCCGCCGCCTTGCCGCCCTTGCCCCTAGTGACGTAAGCCAGCAGTACGGAAAGGATGGTGGTGATCATGATGACATGGCCATGAGCCAGGTAGAACGCCCCCGACGATGGGCTGCCCCCTGCCATGCCGTAATGCGACAGCCGGTCCTCCCTGGTCGGCCCCCACGCCTCACGGAAACCCTTTTCGTAATACTCCAGCGCTTGGGGAACGGACTGAACCACGCCTTCCACCAACGATTTCAGGCCCAGCAGCGACAGTACTGCGCCGCCCGCATAGCTGCCGGCAGCAGCGCCGGCAGCAGCGCCTGGCACAGCACCGACGCCGCCCAGCAAGGCCCCGCCGATACCTCCGATCAGCCCGCCTGCGATCACCGATCCCCCGTAGTACAGGGCGATGTCCTCACACACCGCCATGAGGATGCTCCAGATCGAGGACAGGTTGATGCCGGAGAGTTCTCGAGCGATCATGTGCTGCGCCGCCGGCCCCGAGTCGGCCAGTGCCTGGCGCACGCGCTCTACCCGCCCCATCTGCTCGTAACCCCAGCTGGTGCGGGAGATGTCGGCCGACCGCCCCATGCTGTCGTAGGACTGGCCAGAACCACCAAAGTGGCCACCCCACTTCAGCTCATCCTCTTTACGTCTGAGATCGAACCACACGCGCCACGCATCGCCTGTTCTCATCCGAATACCCCCAGCAACGACCAAGGGCCATTCTTGCTTGGATGCAATGCGGCGACGTTGACACTGCGCAATGAGAGGCAAACAGGGGAAGCGGAAAAAGTAGTACGTTAAGGACGTTGCGCAAACGATCCTTCGCGCACGAACAACGTGTTTGATCGCTCACCGGTTCTGCGAAGCACCGGGTGCGCGACCTCGTAGCTGCCTGATCCAACGACGAGAGCGGGTCTGGGTCTATCTCCCCTGCCCTGCAGAGACTCATGCCGCTCTCAAGCAAGAGCTGCCTGTGTAGTGGTTTAATGTACCCGGACACTGATTTAGGCGAGATTGCTCGCCACAGAGAGGTGTTTGATGAGCAAGCAAAGTCGTACGTTTTCCCCTGAGTTCAAGCAGCAGACGGCATGCCTGGTACTGGATCAAGGATATAGCCATACGGAGGCAAGCCGGTCGGTCGGCATCGGCGAATCAGTGCTGCGCCGCTGGGTGCAGCAGCTTCAGTTGGAGCGGCAAGGCATCACGTCACAGAGTAAGGCAATGACGCCTGATCAGCAGCGAATACAGGAACTCGAAGCACGCATTGAGCGTCTCGAGCGGGAGAAGTCCATTTTAAAAAAGGCTACCGCGCTCTTGATGTCGGACGGGATAGAACGTACGAGGTAATCGATCAGATTTGTGGTGACGAATCAATCGAGTTGATCTGCGCGGTGTTCGACGCAGCGCGGTTATGCCTGTATGCGTATCGGGAGCGCCCCCGGCACATTGATGTTGAGCGCATGGCATTGCGTAGCCGCGTGCACGAGCTGTTCGTCGATCCCCAAGCGCTGGGTGGTAGAGCGCAGCTTTGCCTAGCTGGAGAAAAACAGACGACTATGGAAAAACTGCGAACGATGGCTCAACACCCGCTTGCAGTTCATCCACTTGACGTTCCTGGCGATGCTGATCAGGAGATCGTGAACACGTTCTAAGAATATCTTCGCACTCCTCGTCTGCGCCCGAGAGCTACAGGTGATCGAACGTTGCCCGTAGATGCACTGCAAAGGCCTCGGCGGTTAGTGGCTTGGCCATGTAGTAACCCTGTGCTTCATCCACGCCCCACTCGCGTAGCAGCGCCAAGGTTTCCGCTGTTTCGACGCCTTCGGCTACGATGTGGTACTCCAGCTCCTTAGCTAGAGCAATCAGCGACTGTGCGATGCGCCGGTCGCGCGGGCTGGTGTCGAGGTGGCGGATCAGCGACTGGTCGATTTTCACCACCGAGGCCGGAACTTGCTGCAGGTAGGCGAAATTGCTGTAGCCAGTACCGAAGTCATCCAGGGCCAGTCCCATGCCCAGCGCACGGATCTCGTGCAGCAAGTTGAGCACCGCCGGGCTATGCATCCACAAGCCCTCGGTGCACTCGATCTCCACCATGGACGGCTCGATCCCGGTTTCCCGGCAAGCCGCTTCAAGACGTTTGATCAGGTCCGCCTCCTCGAAATTGGGCGCCGCCAGGTTGATGGCGAGCTTGACCGGCAAGCCCTCGTCCTTCCATGCCGCCATCTGCCGCAGAGCCGCCGCGACGACCCATGCCGACACGGGCCGAATCAGGGCGGTGCGCTCGACCAGCGGGATGAATTCCGCCGGCGAAATCGGCCCCAGCTCGTGATGCCGCCAGCGCAGTAGCGCTTCTCCGCCGTGATAGCGGTTGCTGCGCAAGTCCAGTTTGGGCTGGAAGTCCAATGTCAGGCCGCGCCCGTCCGCTTGATTAGGCAGCAGCGCATCCTGAATGTCATTGAGCAAGCGGAAACGCCGCTGGTGCAGCACATCGGCTTCGGCATCATAGTCGGACCAGCGCTGGCGCCGTGCCAGCGCCTCGTGCAGCGCAGCCACTGCCTTGCGCGGTGCATCGCGCAGGCTGTCGTGGGTCGGTTCCACGCGGACAATGCCACCATAGCTGGGCAGGTTCAGGGGAACTGCCATACTCTCCACCGGCTCTTCCAGTGCCGCCGTCAGGCCGCGCAGATGCAGGCCCAGCGTATCGCCCCTGCCTGCATGCGAGAGCAGCGCGAAGCGGCCATCACTGATGTGATACACGTCGGCCTCGCCCCTGAGCAAAATCTGCAGGCGTTGGCCGACGTTGCGGATCAACTCGTCGTGGATGCGCGGGCCCAGTACGCTAGCGATCTCGAAGGAAGTAGTGGCGTCGGGCATGTCGATGTAGGCGAGCGAGCGAAGGCCCGTCGACGCGCCCTGCGCCGACGCATCGACCGGCACCAGCGACGCCAGATCCTCGCGCAGCTGGTACTTGTTGGGCATGGCGGTCAGGGAATCGACCCGTCCGATGGCACGTCGCAGCAGCAGCTGCGACATGGCCAACGCGGCCAGTTGTTGCAGTTGCCGGCGCTGGGCAGCGTCAAAGCTTCGGCGCCGGGTATCGGTCACGCACAGGGCGCCGATGGCGTGGCCTTCGGGCGTGAGCAGCGGCGCCCCCGCGTAGAAGCGGATGTACGGGGGGCCTGCGACCAGCGGGTTGTCGGCGAAGCGTGCATCGGCGGCAGCGTCCTCAACCAGCATCAGGGCGCGCTGGCTGACGGTATGGTCGCAGAAGGACAGCTCACGCGAGGCCGCGCACATATCAGGGCCACTTTGCGACTTGATCCACTGTTGCCGAGCGTCGATGAGCGAGATGTAGGCACCGCTGACCTCGAACAGGGAGTGGCACAGGCGAGTGATGTTGTCCAGGTCTTCGGAGGTGCCCGTGTCGAGCAAGTGCAGGGCATGCAGCGCGGCCAGGCGCTGCGGTTCATCGCCGGGCCTGGCCGTCAGGGCCATCCTGTCGTTAGCCACGGGCACGCTTGCCGACGTTGACCAGGCGCAGCGGGGGCGGCGAGGCCGGTTCCGCGATTTGCACAGTGGCATCTTCGAGAGAGAGGGCAAGGTCCATGACCGGTGCCGCCGGAGAGGGCCTGCCCAACTGGAACACCCCTACGGCGTGCGTCAGGTGCCGGGCCTGGTCTTGCAGACTACCCACGGCGGCGCTGGCTTGTTCCACCAGGGTGGCGTTCTGTTGTGTGACCTGGTCCATCAGCGCGATGGCCTTGTGCACCTCTTCGATACCCAGGCTTTGTTCACGGCTGGCCGAGGAAATCTCGCCCATCACATCGGTGACCTGCCGCACGCTGGCCACGATCTGCTCCATGGTCTCGCCGGCGCGTTCGACCAGGCGCGTGCCTGCCTCCACGTTGTCCACCGAGGCATCAATGAGCTGTTTGACCTCCTTGGCCGCTGCGGCGCTACGCTGGGCCAGGTTGCGTACCTCGGTGGCCACCACCGCGAAGCCGCGCCCCTGCTCTCCGGCGCGTGCCGCTTCCACGGCGGCATTCAGGGCCAGGATGTTGGTCTGGAAGGCTATGCCGTCGATCACGCCGATGATGTCGACGATTTTGCGGGAGGAGGTATTGATTGCTGCCATGGTGTGCACCACTTCGTCCACGATGGCACCGCCTTCTTTGGCGATGTCCGAGGCGTTGTGGGCCAGTTGGTTGGCCTCGTGTGCATGGCCGTCATTCTGCTTGACGGTGGCGGTCAGCTGTTCCATGGCCGAGGCGGTCTCTTCCAGGGAGGCGGCCTGGTCTTCCGTACGGGCCGACAGGTCGCCATTGGCGGCGGCGATCTGGGCGCTGATGGTGGCGACACCGGAGGCGGCATCCCGTACCTCGGTCACGGTACTGCGCAGATTGCCGCTCATCTCGGCGAGCGCGGCCATGATGCTCTGATGCTTGCCGGACTCGACCCGCCGCAGCGTCACGGTGTGATACAGCTCGCCGCGATCGACCGCCAATGCCAGCTGCTTGACTTCGTCAGGCTCGGCACCCAGGGCGCGGCCGATGCTGCGGGTGATCAGCATGGCCAGGACCGCGCCGGCCACCATGGCGATCGCCAGCAGCACCAGCATGAAGGTCTGGAAGTCGCGTGCCGTCGAACGTGCCTTGGCCGATTCGGCCTGACTCATGCTTTCCTGCAGATCGATGAACGCATTGACCGCCGCCAGCCATTCGATAAAGGCCGGCTTGGCCTCGGCCAGCATGACCCGGCGCGCGCCATCGGCGTCACCGCTGGCGCGCAAAGCCATGATGCGCGCGGCCAGCGGCACACTGCGGGCTTCTACCGCCTTGATCCGGGCCAGGGCCTCGCGCTCCTTCGTATTGGGTGCATGTACTCCATGGGCGGAGAAGATCTCATCGAGGGGCTTGGCCGACTGCTGGTAGTCGGCGTCGAGGCGGTCGATCAGCAATACGACATCCTTGACCTCGGTATCGCCTACCAGGGTCAGGTCGCGCAGGGCGATAGCGCGGTCATGGACGCTGCCACGAAAGTTGATGGCATAGCGTTGCTTGACGTTATTGTCCTCGCTCACCGTCGTGAGGCTGCCTTCGATCGAATTTACCTTACGGATGCTCACCACCGTCAGTACCAGCATCATCGCCAGCACCAGGGCAAAGCTCAGCCCAAGCCGGGCGGCGACACTGAGCGTTTTTTGTTTCTCATGTGCACTGATCATTTGTTTCCCTTGTTGTATAAATTGCTCAGGCACCCTGCCGTTTTGGCTGATGGCCCCGCCATCCTTGTCGGAACCGGCGTTTATTTGATAAGAGACGATGGCAATCCCCCAACGCGAAAACCGAACCATGCGTCTGGCGCTTCAACGCAGCGCACACCCCGCCAACTGGATGGACGTGGCGACCCGAAACTATCCGCGGCCGTCACTCCCCCCATCCCCGACATCAACTAAGCCTTTGCCGGGCCGCTAGCCGCCGTTCCCTTACGAAACTATTCCGGCTGCTGTGTACTCAACCGCCTAGCACAGAGTGTCTAATATTCTGACCCGACCTTAGGTGGTTGGCAGAGCCTGCCCGCACCGTAGCCAAAGACGGAGCCGAAGGCGGGAGAAGAATCTAGCAAGAAGGTGAAGCTCGCGGAGGCGGTGCATTCGCTTGACCGCCACCAGCCTACGCGGAGAAAGGGTACCGGCACAGCTCAGATGGCAAGCCCAGTCTAGTTACCGTGCATTACACGGGGAGTTTAAAGGGGAACACAGGCGCAACGGATCGTGCATGGTCCGGACGAGCCGCCTTCGCGTGACATAATCCGTGCCGCTGCAACGGGCGGCCGTGGCGCAAACCGCGACCGCACCGCGCGAAGTCTAGTTACAGACCCAGGTCGGAAAGGCTCGGATGATCGTCGGGGCGGCGTCCCAACGGCCAGTGGAACAAGCGCTCGGATTCCTTAATGGGGAGATCGTTGACGCAGGCGTAACGGTTGGCCATCAGCCCATCTTCATTGAATTCCCAATTCTCATTCCCATAGGAACGGAACCAGTTGCCGGAGTCATCGCACCATTCATAGGCATAGCGCACACCAATGCGGTTCCCTGTAAACGCCCACAGTTCCTTGATGAGACGATATTCCAATTCCTTGGACCACTTGCGATCAAGGAAGGCTCGCGCTTCGTCGCGGCCATTGGCGAATTCAGCGCGATTGCGCCACTTGGTATCCAGGCTATAGGCCAGGGAAACCTTTGCCGCATCGCGGCTGTTCCATCCATCTTCAGCGAGGCGGACCTTTTCAATCGCTGACTCGCGGGTGAATGGCGGAAGGGGCGGACGAATTTCAGTACTGGATGACATGATATGACCTTAACGGTTAGGTGAACTAGATCCTGCTTGTCGCGGCAGGGTTGATAAAAGCAGGGCTGCCGCCCTGCCTGCACTATCGGCGGCACTAGCATCGCCAGTGACCATTGCAACTGCTGTCGCGCCATCGATTAGGATTAGAAAATAGGTTGCGACTTCATCAGGATTCGCCAAACCTGACTCATTGGTCAGCTCACGAAGGTAGGAAAGCAGACGCTCTTTATGCCGCGCCGAAACGGCCCCAATTTCGGGGTTCGTAACCCCCAACTCACCCGCCGCATTGATGAAGGCACATCCGTGGAAGTCAGCAGCGTCAAACCACTGCCGGAGAGCGAGAAACACCGACTCCAGCCGCCCGATAGGCGTACTGGCCCGCGAAGTTTCCTCAATAAACCACGACATCCACCGCTCGTCCCTCCCCTGCAGGGCCGCTGCCACCAGCTCCTCTTTGTTTGGGTAAAGCTTGTAAATACTGCGCCGAGCCACACCCGACTCTCTGACTATCGCGTCCATGCCTGTCGCGTGAATGCCCCCGGAGTAAATGAGCTTCTCCGTGCTTGCCAACAGGCGGGCGTTAAGGGGCGAGTCTTGGGAAGTGTCCATGTAACGTAAGATGTAGAATGATCGTTCTCAATATAGTAGAACGATCATTCTTGTGGGTCAACTATTTTTTTAAGTTTCTGAGCCAAGAATTGAGCACCTCTACTAAAGTGGTTGTATTTTTGAGATCGACAGCCCCTTCCCTACACCGAACTCCTTCTTTGCATATGACCGGTGGCAGATCGCCACAAGAGATTTGGGACGACTGTAGTCCCGTAGCCCATCGGCAAAGGCTGTGCTGATATTTTCCCCTCAGCCGGTAACTCTGCAGGCGCAAAACCAGTTCAGGACTTCCGCATGCGGATTCCTCTTGTGGATGATGTATTTCATGATTTCGAGACTTCGTGGCTCGGCGTACGGGGGCAAGATCAAACTGAATCGCCACATGAAGCATAGACACTCCTGATCCATAGCTCATGAAAGACAAAAAACCGATGAATCGCGTTAGGAGCCCGGGCGCCCTGCCAAGCAGCTGGTGTGCGATCTCGTCGCTGCCTGCTCCAACGACGAGATCGGGTCTGGCCTGTCTATCTCCCCTGCCCTGCAGAGACTCCTTCCGCGCGCTAGCAAAAGCAGGCCTTCCCTAGCCATAACTGCGGGCGAAGCATGGCATAGCTAACCGAGGTTGTAACAGAGCGCATGCTTTTGAGCACTATGGAGGCACAGTTGACTACGACAGGTGGTCCATCATTTGCTGGATGCGCTAGATGAGATCGGGGATTGGGTACGCTGGCGGTGTATTTGGCGAATCAGTGGGGGGAGTTCGGCAGCATGACCGGACACACATAGCCAATGACGTCCAGGATTGGCCATGCACAGCGGCTGCACATTCCGGCTCTGACGTTGGCTCTTATGCGCGCATGCGGCCGCTTACTTAGGCGGCAAACCGTGACGCTCCACCCGGGGTGCGTTTGCCTGCGAATAGTGGATCGTCACACTTTCACTGTGTGCATAGATGGGAGGCTCGTTGCCGGCCCCTTTGATACCCGTGTCGAGCATGAGCCGGTCGTGGATCACGGCCTGTTTGGTCGTGTCGTCCAGCTGGGTCAGGAAGTAGGTGGTCATCGAAAGTATCGTGCCCCTGTAGGTGCCGTGGAGCTCGTCTACGTCGCCAACCTGATATCCGACTTTATCGAGATCGGCGATCAGTTGGTCCAGTTCCCGTTCGCGTTGCTGTAGCGGATGGACCAGGCGTTGGATGACCCAATCCTTCACATCCGGTGAGATTGAGAACTGCCCATCGCGCTCGATAACGGCCTGCAGCTTGGGCTTCTCGAAATCGACGGAGTTATCGTAGATGTAGACGGCATCGGCAATCTCGGCCGCGCGCGGGAGCAGCGCGAGCGTGCGGTGGTAGCGTTCCCGCACTTTATCGGGCGCGACGTAGTGCCCCGTAGTCGTGCCAGTTTCGTAGCGCAGCGTCACTCGATCGACGTTCTTTTCCGGGTCGTCGGTGGTGATGAAGGTCAGGAACAGGCGGTAGTCTTGCTCCTTAAGCATCAGCATTTCGTTGATGCGCGACGGATGGGACATGACGGTCTCGAAGGCAAACGGCAACTTGCTCTCGGTCGCTTCAGCACGGATGCGCATGGCGGCGCTCTGCGCGGCTTCATCCCTGGCGTTCTGGTTCGGGAATTCGCCCTGCAGATCCTTGGCCACCTGGTCGGGGTTGATGAAGTAGGCAGGAAGAGGATAGACGCCCCTGACGGTCGCAAGACCTGTCTGCTTGATTTCGTCGATCAGCGAAGTCTTCCCAGACCCATTCGGACCAGCGAACACCACCACATGCAGATCGAGCACATTATCTTTTTTTTCGTTGGACATATAAAAACGCGGTCGAAGCCGCGTTTTCAAGAAGGAGAAGGAGAACTATTTAGCGTTGGACAAGCGTTTTCCGGCGAAGCTCGCTAGATCGAACGTGGTCGCCTTAGATGCATCGCGCTTAGGGCCGTTGCCCATTGCGCGCAGCTTGACTTGGGCAAGCGTCTTGTCCATGTTGCCGGTGATCGCCTTGTCCCATTCCTGGACGGTGGCGCCGAGGAACGGGGCATCGCCCTTCAATACTGTCGGGGAGCTGAACCTACGTGCGCTAGTGCGAATTTTGAGTGTCATGATGTTATCCCTTCAACTTCCTTATAAGGATCATTATAGTCCATTAACGCCAGCCCCTCTCACGAATGCATCAAGTGGGGCCAGTCGGCGCCTACGCCGGCTTCATGCCCTCGGAGGCCGGCTTGCCGCTGCGCTTGGTCCCGCCCCCAGCCTTCAGCATCACTTCCATATCCACCCGCTTCGCACCTTTTGGTACACCACTAGACAGAAAGCAGCCTGCTCCGGTTGAAGTCTCATATATTACAGAACACAAAGCCTAACCCGCAGTATAGGTAGAGACAGGCTCCACAAGAGTTTCCCAATTCAGGGATGTCTCCATATCTGACCAGTACCCCTCACAAGGGGGCGGTGTAATAAACCCCCACTATAGGATTAACTGCCTGTGGTCGTACCTGCCAGGTACATCGCTTTCGTCGGTTTGCTTCCTCTTCGTTTTACCCCACCCCCCCATTGATCAATCTTTCTCACAGCTGCGCGCTGATTTAGCCGCTGGGAATAAATCCCGGTACTAGACAAGCCAGACGACTGTTTTAACCGCCAGGTTGACGCTTGACGCTGGCGCCAGTGCTTGGATTACTGCGCCATTGGCAGTGGTCAGGGATTGAACCCCTGGAAAACCCACCAGAGGAATGCAGGTCGATTTTTCAGCATGATGTGTTGAGAGCTTGCACGGACAGCAAGTCGTGACAGTAGTTTTGAGTGGCACGCAGCCTGCGCAACCGCACAGGTAGTCGTGTGCGACGCCGGCCAAGTTGATCAAGCCGAGGGCGGACGGCGAAGAAATTTAAAACCAGTAGCTGTAATAAGCGTACGGCCCATTTTTCAACCTTAAGGAGAGTACCCTATGTCACAAAAAACGAAACCATCCCCGCTCGCAAATGCCCTGGCAAATGCGCAAACCCTTATGAATTGCTACAAGGTTTTTAAGTACTTGACGGAGCAATTCATCGCGTCTGACATCGGCGGAAAGATGCTCATTGCCGCTACGCATCATGCACATACAATCCAAACCTGGGAAATCTGGCCTATCTTAGGTCAAATCATTACGGGAGGATGAAGGGTAGTTGTCACTGCACGGGGCTCATTGAACGCGCCGACAGTGGCGGCGAGCGCGCCGGCCTGATCTGCTCGTTGTTCGGGACGGCCAAGTTCAATGGTGTCAATCCTGAGGCCTGGCTACGCCATGTGCTCGCGCGCATCGCTGACCACTGGGCCAACCGGGTCGACGAATTCCTATACTGGCACTTCGCCGCGCAGGTTCCAACGGCTTGAAACACGCCGCTTCCCTGCTGTGTGATGCCATCATCTCGCAATACCACGCTCAACTCAAGACGGCTCAGGCAAGACGCTTACGACAAGCCCAACACATTTAACATTTAACGCCTTTTCGCAAGAGCCTTGGAGCATTTATCATACATTTGTCTATATGCCGTTTTTGCAGAGATATTCTCATCGTAGACCCACACCACGGTATTAAAGACGAACGGTGTAGCAGCGTCTCCCTTTTCGAGCTTGCCTTCCTGAACCAAACGTCGGAGTAGAGCGTCGCGCGCTATTCCAGCATCTCGCTGCTCGGCAGAGGTTTTGGCTAGCGTTGCCATCGTTTTGCATATTCCATCATCGGCCCAAGCACTTGAGACAAGTGTCATTGCCGAAACAACTAATAGTATCCTCTTGAACATACATTTCCTTTTTGTCACATAGGAGATATGAATAGCCACCAGTAGCTAAGACACTTCTGACCCACAGTTCTTGAAAGATGAAAAACCGATAGATCGTGTTGGGCATGGACGTCCTGCCATGCACCTGATGTGCGATCTCGTAGCTGTTTGCCCCGACGACGATGTCGGGGCTGGCCAGTCTATCCCCTGCCCTGCTGAGACTCATGCCGCGTGCTAGCAAAGCAGGCCATCCCTAGCCATAACTGCCGGCGAAGGATGGCATAGCTGACCACGGCAACAGCAGAGCGCCTGCTTCTGAGCGCTACCTCGGCACAGTTGGCTACGATAGACTGGCCCGCCATCTGTTTCGTGCGCTCGGCCAGAACGGGGACTTTGCGCGCTGGCAGTTGAGTTGCGCTCATGGCCAGCGCGACATGGCACCTGACGGCATCACGCCAAAACAGAAGCTTGCCTTGGCCACTTAACCTCTACTTTTAGAGCGCTCTAAAAATGGGGGGATTACCGCCCAGACGTGTGATTGAGATCATTTTTTCGATGAGCTGTAGCAAACGGATCGCCCATTGGTTGATCGATGAATCGTCGACCGAGACGCCGCGTCTCCGTCATCATTTCCTCCATCTATCCTGGCGAGAATATTTTGAACCCGTCGAGCCATCCATGTTAGGTGGCTTTGGAGCGCGCGGTTCCGTTAATCGCGTATGTCCTGCCGTGGAGATCGTATAAAACGATCTTCTGCACGCCCCCTTCCCTTTCTGCGAGCCTGCATGAGGCAATTCCTACTTTCGGAACAGCCTCATCGGACTTCAGCAGGCTGCGTTTTCAAAGATGGCGTCAAGGTGAGAAAGTCAGATGCCAGATTTGGGAATCCTAAACACCGTGTGTCGGTGCGCATTCTCGCAACGACTTCGTCTGTGTAATAACCCTTTCTCGTAGAGCAAGTCATCATGGAACTGCCTCCAACCATACATTCGAGGGTCACTTCGTAGCCCTTGCGGTCGCGTATCCCTCGATCTGGCCCGTGGATCATCATATAGCAGCTACCCTCATGAGGAAGGTTTGGGTTTTCGGCGCACCGCCCATTGACGTAGCGGTACCACCAAGGCTTTTGTCTCTTGGGATCAAATTTAGCCTTGTACGCGTGTACGCACGCGAGCCAGCCTGATTCTGTCCAAAGTGGCTCGAACGTTATATGGACTGGCGCCGGCGGCGGTGGGGCAACACTGTCTGCCTTTGTTATTGGGGCGGTTTCAATCGGACGGCCGCTATAATTTGAGATGAAGAACACACAAAACGCCAAGAAAACAAGCGCAACGAAAACAACCAACAGCCGGCGCATTTTTCGGCGCATTCGCAACTGGGCTTGCGTGCGAAGCGTGTATTGGTACCCACTTGTCGAATGTTCGTCCATGGACACTCTCTTAGACATTACCAGTTGAGCTATCAGAAGGTATCGAAGTAGCACTATCCGCTCGCATCACGGCTCTGCTGCGTATTTCGGCGAACGTGACCGCCCATTCTGGCCCATCGTGACTGCTGCACATGAGCTAATGTTGCGTGATTAAATTGTAATGGCTGGGGCCACGATGGGCCGATATTTTTTAGCATTTTGGGTCTCTCGACCCGTAGCTGTTGGCAGTGGCGCTGAATCGCCACCAGTAGCTTAGACTCTCCTGAACCATGATTCTTGAAGGATGAAAACCGATGGATCGTGTAAGTAGAGTGGGCGTCTTACCAGGCACCTGGTATGCGATCTCGTCCCAGCCTGCTCTAGTTTGACCTGTCTATCTCCCCTGCCCTGCAGATACTCCTACCGCGCGCTAGCAAAAGCTACTTGAGCTTTGGCGCGTTCCTGCACTAACGTTCACATGGCAAAACGCCTTGCGACGGTAATCTCGAGTTTCGCGGGGCACAGCGCAATCGATTCGAGTTCTTTTTCGCATCATTTCTGATCTGCAACGATGCATTTAAGTTAAAGTGTGGTGGTGATCGATTGAATCCGCAGGCGCAAGCGGACATTCCAATTTACGAAAATTTAAATCTACTTTTGATCGATGAAACCGCCTATTTGCTCACTTTGCCACAGGGACTTCCGTTCTGAGTATTTTCATTATACAAGTGGCGGAGATGTAGTTCAGTTCGCCGACTTCCAACGGCTTAACGAGGGAGCGGCGGGGCATCCCCGCGGACTTGAGTGGTTTTGCCGGGACCACTTGCAGCAAGCGCGGGCATATGCCTCATTGTGCTACGCCGAAGCGTTATCTAGGTTGGAGGGGCAGTTTGGAGAGTTTCCAGCAGAGGAGAGTTCGCCGTTGCACGATCCATCTCTATGGATAACGGCAATTGGTCCAAACGCAGCACGTGTGTTCGCCATAATTCGCCAAGCAACGTCCATGACACCTGCGGAAACAAAGCATGCGATGTCGCTGGGCCAGCTAAAAGTGTCACAGGGTTGGCCATCGCAGTTTATTTTGTGGCAGCGCGCCCTGGTCGATGCCGGCGCTACCGTAGAGGTTCGCTTCTAGCTGCATGTCAACCAGAAATTGCTGGACGGCTCACAGAATTTTTGTGTATCTGAACACACTTATTTTCGACTACCGAGTTGAACGTCTGCCTTGAGGCGGAAGCGGACGGGGCCTTTGAATCGCCACCAGTAGCTTAGACTCTTCGGATCCATGGTTCTTGAAAGATGAAAAACCGATGGATCGTGTCAGGGCCTGGGTGTCCTGTCAGACTACTGCCGTGCGATTTCGTAGCGGACTGATCCACCGACGAGATAGGGTCTGGCCTGTCTATCTCCCCTGCCCTGCAGACACTCCTACCGCGCTCAAGCCAAAGGTTGTCCGAGCTTCGGAGCATTCGCACAGGGTATTATCGGAAGGGAAGAAATATTCATCAAATTATCCAAGGGAACGAAGGAATGAAGGTTTATCTCGATGATGAGCGAAATACGCCGGAGGGTTGGACCCGAGTATATTGGCCTGACGAGGCAGTAGCACTACTTGCCGCCGGCGAGGTTGCCGAGATTAGTCTTGACCATGATCTTGGGGATGACAAGCGCGGCACCGGCTATGACGTCATTCTGTGGATTGAGGAAGCGGTCGCGTTGCGCGGTTTTAGTCCTCCAATTATCTTCGTTCATTCGGCCAACAGCTCCGCACGTGAGAAGATGGAGGCAGGAATCGCTGCGATCCGCCGGTTGGCTACCGGACACAAAGTCAGTTAACGGCCAGGTACGACGGCGGAAGCGGACGGTGCCATTGGGGCAAAACGCCATCGGTAGCTTAGGCTCACCTGATCCATGGTTTTGGGATGATGAAAAAACGATGGATCGTGTTGGAGCCCGGGCGTCCTGCCAGGCACCAGGGCTGCGATCCCGTAGCTGCCTGATCCAACGACGAGATCGGGTCAGGCTAAATTTCAGGAGCGGTTGAATGAGGTCAATTGTTGGAACTCTTACTTTAGGTACTAGACCTTTCAATATCAGACGTGCAATTATTTCTCGTCGAGAACACTTATGGGAAATTGAAGTTGAAACGGAAAGTGAAGAATACGATGGCGAGCGCTGGGAGCCCAGGCTATATCATCAGGGTTTGTTAGCTAGCGCTTTTGAAGATGTGGGTTTAGAGGGAAAGCGAACTTCTTGGATCGCCACAAACGATGAAGGATGTTCCCACCCCGAAGGTGGTTACATGTGTGTGTTTGGGCATCATGATGTCAGGTCGTGCATCGTGACGTTTGGCAATCAATCTGGGAGCCAGCTGGAACTCAAGTGGTCTGGGAGGTGTGACGTGTTCTGGGATGATGAGTTTAACGAAGATATCCCATTCGATTGCACCTGCATAGCAACAGTTAGTGACTGAATTTGCGGCCAGAGGCAGACACCTGCATCATTTACTATCTTTGAATATGAATCGCCACCAGTAGCTTAGACTCTCCTGCCCCATGGTTCTGAAAGATGAAAACCGATGGATCGTGTTGGGGGCTGGGTGTCCTGCCTGGCGCCAGGTGCTTGGCGTGCGATCTCGTAGCTGCCTGATCCAACGACGAGATCGGGTCTGAGCTATCTACCCCCTGCCCTGCAGAGGCTCCTACTGTGCGTTAGAAAAAGCAGGCCTTCCCTAGCCGCAACTACCGGCGAAGGATGGCATAGCTGACTGAAGTAGTCCCAGGACGCCGGCTTCGGAGTGCTGTGGCGGCACAGCCGGCGAACACATCCCCGCCCATCCCTTGCTTTGTGCGCTTGACGAGATCGGGAATTTTGCACGCTGGCGATGGAGGTGCTCAATGCCGTTGATTAGAGGTTTCGTTGCCATTCCATGATTTTTCCACATCGAGATGGCATGCCACGACTTCGTTGTTGATTTTGTCTACACCCTCTTAGCAATGGTGGGAAACTCATTGATAACCAACTTCTTTTGTTCACGTAACCACAGACCCAGACAAGCCGGTCGCATGTCACGTGCCGTATTGCTCGTCGCGCCGCTAGACATCGTACTGGAAATCGTCGTCGCGGTATTCTTTGTGGTAGTCAGCGTAGAATTTGCCGCCGTTTTCTGTGAGCGCGATCTCTTCAGGTTCGTACTTGATCTCCTTGGTCTTGAAGAGTTGGACACTCCCGTCCACGTACTCGATAGGGAAGCACTTGGAGTAGTCGTCTTGCAGCAATTCACCTCGACCGAACTGGGAAAACAGGACGATGTTCTTGCCGCCCGCGCGCTGAACAGAGTTGAAGATCACGCCGTCGAGCGGTGGGTTCTGAGCATATGCGAGGTATTCCGCGACAGACTGCGTGATGATGTACTCGGACGACTCCGCGCCGGGCTGCACTGGGCCTGAGATAAGTCCATGAATGATCCTCAGCACCTCGGCAGCTTCCTGCTTCTGGTCGAGTTCCGGGTCGAAGAAGCTTGGCTGCTTGTCAGGTCCAGATTGGGCCAACATTGAGAAGTCCAGCACGCGGAGCATCTGGGTCGTCCTAAAGGTCCCGATCAGCACCTGGCTCGCGAGGGATGGGCGCATCTCGGCGAAGCATGTGGCGGTGTCGAATGCCCCGTAGAATACCGAGACCCCGCTGGCGTTCATCCTACCGGCCGGCGCGAGTTCGCTTGGGGGAGGACCCAGTTCCGTAGCTGCAGATTGGCAGATACTGTCGAGCGCGGTGATGTTCGCGAGAGCCCGCGCGCGGAAGAGCTCGGTACCAGGGTGGTAATCTACGACGACGGGTAAGCTCAAGCCGTCCCTGTACTCGTCGACGCGCGCGAAAAGCATCTTGAAGTAACTTTGCGCCGTCTGACTGAAGAATCGCTGCTGATGCTTCAATTCTTGCTCGACGAACTTCCGCTTGTGGATCATAGCCCTGTAGTCCACGCGGCGCCGGACGTAAGACTCGTCGAGGCTGAAGAACGTATCCCCGCCGGTACGGGCTACCGGCTCGTCCATGGCCAAGAGCGCATTCTCGACTTCTTCCAGGCAGTCCAAATGGCGGCCGATGACAGTAACAATGACATCAATCAACGGCGCACCATAGTCCCGGCCGTTGCGAGGGACTGCGATCTTGAAGTTGTGCCGGATAATCGGGGCGATAATTTCGGCAATCTGTCCCGGATCGACTGCATTGTTCGCCGATATCCCGCAAACACAGCAAGGAATCGACGAACCCTCGTTCAGGATGATCCCCCGCAGATGCTCGTCCTGCGTACAGCCACAGCATAGACCGCTCATATACCCCTCCAAGAGAACCGTTTTGGCGTCCGGACGACGCGAGTGCTTCGTGACCGTTGATGGCCCCCCAATATACGGAATACGTTCAAAATACAATGCGCATAGGCAAGTATCGACAGGCTAAAACGTGAGTGTCGGACTTGACCGCTCAAACTTGTCTCTTTTCCACATTTTCCTAGTCAGCATACTTGTTTCACGCGAAAAAAACGTAATAATCCTTCAGTGATAATACGGATTATCACGGAAGGCCGGGTGCATCCGACGCGTTGTTTTGCGTTCTACAGCGGTTTGCCGAGCGCCTGGGCGGTATGGTGAACCGTGACCTGGTGCTCGACCGACCCGCCTTCAGCGATGGGCGCCCGCCTCTGCCCCTGGCCATCCACCGCCGGCGTATCCCCGCGCTATCGTTCACACCCAAGCAGCTGTCCGGCATACCGGCACCTCCCGCCTGGTGCTAAAGCCTGCCGCAGGTGCCAGGTCCACCACCACTCCCCTGCCGCTGATCGAACCAACGGTTTCACTCCATTTTTTGTTTGAACAAGGTACCGACGGCGACCGGCTGGCCGCCATCCACGCCGGCCAGCGCCTGTAGCCGTGCCGCGTCGCGCATCGGGCATTTGACCGGTATGGCCTTCACGCAGTGAGTCAGCAGCCAGATGGTGCGGGTGACCCCGTCGGTGACGTCGCTGATTTCCGCGCAGTCGTCGGCATGGTCATCCAGTAGTGCGTGCGCTACTTCATACAAGCGTCTCCCGCAGTTCTCCTGCAGGACCTGCTGAAGCTGGTCCGCGCCCAACCGTGATCTTGTTGCCGCGCTTGTGGACTATCTATCCCTGAGGGTCGAGCGGCGCTGGCGCATGAGCGACGCTCCGAAGCGATATCCGGGCTTGCGCTCAGACAGTGCGCTAATCCTGACCTTCAAAGGCTACAAGTTCAGTATGAACCGCAAGCGGCGGATCAACTACGGTGGCGAGAAAATCGATTTCGCGGCCTGTGATGCGCTGCAAAGTCACGTTACAAAGCTAAATCGGGTCGCGGGAATTAGGGGCGGAAGCAGTCTTTCTGGCCTTTATGCCAGTAGATCTGATGTAATATCAAGCTCAGTAAATGAAAAAAAGCGGGCACTATGCCCATTTTTTTATTTGCAATATAGCATTTATATCAGTGCATGTTGTAATATTTAAGGGGTTCTTAATCGATAAAAAATTAAAAGAAAGGTATTGATATGCATCCTGTCCTGACGACGTTGGAGTCGGAACTGCGGCAACTTGCTGCAGCCGTGCAAAGCGTTACCCAGGATGATCGCCCTGCAATTGAAACGCATAATAATGGTATGACTCCTGCCCTCAATCGTCACGAACTTTCTCAAATTGCCATCAACCTGGCTGATCGAATTGCCAGCGAGGGCGGAGACGAAATCAAGGCAAATGAACATCTGCTTGTCTAGTACCAATCCAAGCTGCAATTCATGCGGGCTTTGTTGCACAAATAAGCCAAGAGCGTAATATCCCTTTCCCTAGGCCGAGTTACCTGTTCAAGAATCTGCACCAGGTGTAAGCTGGTCATCGAAGCGTAAGGTCTTGATTTTAGGAGGCCTTCATTCAAGCTTTTTATTACGACGAAACATTCAATGAGAAGGTCGAGCGCTGTGCTTGGCCAATGAGGAAAAATCTTGATTGATAAAACCGCACAAGGTATGCCCGTTAAAGATGATTCCATATCGGAGGATTGGTTTGAGAGTGCCAATAGTTTTACTGCCGGCGCATATCGGCAAAACACGTTCTATATGCGAATGGATAGTCTATTTGACCTCGATGTAAATGCCGAGGATCTGGCCCTGGCTGCGGTGGCAATGCACGCACACGAATATGTCCATTTTTTGCATAATGCTTCAACGACTTCAGGCCAAGCCTACTTAGTCGCAAACCTTGTCTTGTTGAGGGCACTGGCGTCTGGCTGTGATGAACGTGGCTATTTCCTCGGGGACGAGAGTATGTCAGATGAACATCGCGAGAACTTGCGTCTTGTGGGCATGCTGATGAGAGCCCAACTGGGAACGACAGCGGTCGCGTCACTCAATACCTGCACGGACTACTCCAAGTGGGACTGTAGCGGCGCCGAGTTGTGTAGGAATGGCGATATTACGCGGGTTGAAACTGTATTCACAGCAGAAAATGCTAAGGGGGAGGTCCTAACACAACGAGTTATCATAGGATTAAGCTTCGTTACAGAGGGAATTGCGTACGAGGTCGATCGGGAAATTCGAAGGTTGAGCGGCATAGAAAAGGACACTCTTGACACTCATGCTAAGGTATTCCCATATATAGCGTATCGTCTTTTGATTGAACGTTGGTCAGGTCGAAAGCTGACAGCTCAAGAGCGTATCGGAATTGGTGTAACTGCGCTAACAAGCAGTTATTCTGGAGCCGCGCTTGCCAATATTTGCGCTGAACTAAAAAAGACTGAGCATCCGGTTTTTCAGGTTCTTACAAAGGCCCGGGCAATATTTAGGCCTGAAGCAGAGAAAATTCTGTCTGAGATACGTCAGCAGCGCGTTGACTTGAGTAAAGGAGATACAATCTGGACAGCGATGGGGGAGTACATGAGACTGGCTGAGGCCGGAGTTCAGTTGCGCCGGAAGCGGTGGGCACCTGAAATGGTCTTTCTTTCATCACGGTTGACTACGAAAAAGCTACGATCTCATTTCGGTTCCATGCTCGACTGTCTAGTTATTCAACAAAAGCCTGAGAGAAAACTTGACATCTATTGGATCGGACCAGGCCACATTGCTCAGACCTTGGATACATCTCAATGTTTGGGGGCGCTACAATCCGCCATGCACTTCAGCCAACTCCATCTTTCAAGTGAGGGAGTTGTTCACACGACTGCGCAGTTCGCTAGTAGAAAAGTCACATGCCCATTTAGCGGTGGATGTGGTTCGGAAATAGACGATGGATTTCCCGAAGCTTGTAAGTCATCGCCTTGGGAACGATTCGTTAGTTCGGCTCCAGGCGAAAAAGTCTGTTGGTACGCTGCAGGTGTCAAGGCACTTGGCAATCGTCGGAATAGAAATAGCGTCATTTTAACCAACATCGTGAATGTTGAAGAGATTGAACGTCCGCCGCGAGCGATCAACGAGAAGCGCTAGGGAAGCACTGATTTATTCATCTGGCACCGTTCCCTGCTGCGGTTCGACCTGAGACAATAACGGTATCGCCACCATCCGCCATCGACCATGCAAAAGAGCTTCTCCGACCTTGAATACGCCGCCAAGAAGAAACTGACGCGGCGCGACCGGTTCCTTGCCGAGATCGACAGCGTAACGCCGTGGGGCAAGCTGCATAAAGCCGTCGAACCGTTCTATCCGAAGGTCGAAGGCGCCGGCCGGCCACCGATCGGACTGGCGCGCATGCTGCGCATGTATGTGGCCCAGCAATGCTTCGGCTTGTCTGACGAAGGCATCGAAGACGCGATCTACGATAGCCAATCTATTCGCGCCTTTGTCGGCATCGACCTGGGCCGCGAGTCGGCGCCGGACGCGACGACCTTGCTGAAGTTCCGCCACCTGCTTGAGGCCAACGGCCTGACGCGCCAGATCTTCGACACGATGAACGGCCATTTGGCCGAGAAAGGCTTGATGATGCGCGAAGGCACCATCGTCGACGCCACGCTGATCGCCGCGCCACCGTCGATCAAGAACAAGGACGGCAAACGTGATCCGGAAATGCGCCAGTCGAAGAAAGGCAACGACTGGCACTTTGGCATGAAGGCCCACGTCGGCGTCGATGCCACTTCTGGCCTGGTGCATACGGTCATCGGCACGGCCGGCAATGTCGCCGATGTGACCCAGGCGCACGCGCTGCTGCACGGCGACGAGACTGCCGCGCTCGGCGACGCCGGCTATCAGGGCGTGGAAAAACGGCCCGAAAACATCGGCAAGTCGGTGAGATGGCACGTGGCCATGAAGCGCTCCAAACGCAAGGCGCTGCCCAATAACAAACTGGGGCGCCTGACGGAAAAGTTGGAGCATCTGAAGGCCAACGTGCGGGCAAAAGTCGAGCATCCGTTTCATGTCATCAAGAACCTGTTCCGTCATCGTAAGACGCGCTATCGCGGCTTGGCCAAGAACACTGCACAGCTTTTTACCTTGTTCGCCTTTGCCAACCTGGTACTGGCCGGAAGACGTTTTACGATCACCGAATCCCGTAGTCCGTCCTGATGACAGAAAGACGCGAAACATCGCGTCGAATGGAACGAAAAACGGGCTTGAACGACGCGCCAGTCGACCATTTGGCGCGCCAAACTCGCTACGAAAGCGAATTGATCAGCACTTCCCTAGGAAAACGCCCCAGCTATAACTATTGCCCCGCCACGAGCGGGGCATTAAGAGGGACGGGCATTGTCCATTGTGAAAAGGCCAGCGCGGTGCCTGGCCAGCGAGGACAAACCAAATGAGTGCAACGAACGCAAGCCGTGCTTACCGCAAGTTTAAGCGCGCGACAAACGCCCTTTTTGAAGCGAAACGGCGCTACCTACCTGGTGGCCAGTAAGCGTGGGGATGATGAAGCGTCGAAGTTTCTGCGCAGCTTGGCTCGGAAGGTACGGCTGGCGCCAGCGCCGGTAAGCGCATGGACGTTCCAGCACGTTCCCTGGTAACGCAATTGGACTGACAAGGATAATCATGACTAGCACAATTCAACTTAGGCTCGGACGAGTTGAAAACATTGCTCAGCGTAGCAGAGAGATCGGAAGCAATGAGGAAGTCGTCGTCGGTGTCCGAGAGGCCGAAGTCATCTGTGCTTGCGGGCACAAGTGGGTTGCCACGGAGGGAAAGGATTTACAGAACGTCTTCGGGGGCATCCACCTCACTTGCCCTGCTTGTAAGGCAAGCGAAGTAACACACGCCCGCCTGTTACGGGCGCCATAAAGGAAATCGACGACCATGTCGGATGAACTGCAATTTGACCTGCTAGAACTGATCGACCTGGTGCGCCAGGCCGAGAACTACGACGCGACGATGGCTGCCGCCGCGCTGGCAGGGGCTTCGATCACCGTCGATGCTGACGATGCGGCAGAGCGTCAACGCAAGCGCTTGTGCTGTAAGCTTCGCGAAATTGCGGAGAAGATATTTGGGCCAGCGCGTCATGATTGGACACTTGGTACGGTTCGAATCGCCGATTTCGGGCCGTGCACAATTTACATCCCTGAAGGGCGTTTCATAGACATTCAATTGAGTCCTCGCGCCGAGAACGATTTACTGCAAACGCTTTATCAGCTGGCGCACGAAGTTTGTCACACGTTGCATCCGTCGCGGGACGGTAACTCACTAATTGCTGATATCACGTCTGTTCTAAATGAAGGGATTTCCACCTGGTTTTCCTGCTTTATCTGTGACCAGTTCGTTTATGGTGAGGCTGTTCGAGCCAGTACCGCTCAAACGGCATACGGCCGTCCCATGGACTTGGTGGGAGCAATGCTTGAAATTGATGGCGACAGTGTCAAGAAATTGCGAGTCTATCAGCCGCATATTGATCGTTTGAGTCCATCCGATTTCCACATTGCGGGTGTGGAGATACCGGACGAGTTGGCGCAGTCACTGACGCGCTCGTTCAGGCCATAAAGATCAAGGAAAAGAAATGAAGACGAAACGCTTCCACATGCCGGACATCTGGCACATCATCAACTGCTTGATGGTCGCCGCCGCTATGGTGTTCATGGCAATATCAGTATATGCTTACCCGCTGCTGGTCAAGGTTGCTTCGCCGCTCGATAGCATTCCCCTGCCTCCGGCGTTGCTTGGTCTTAAACTGAGTAGTGCCATCATCGGCGGATTTTTCGTCTCTGCCGTTTCAGCGGTCCCTATGATCGCTCGTAGACTGGCCCCCGACTGGAAGATGTTCACCCGCGCACACTAACAAAACCGGAAAACGATCATGGACCGATTTAACTCACACGAGGATGCGACCGATTGGGATCCTGAACATTTTGAAGCAGGACGCCGTGCCCGTCTAGCGAACGCCGAATGTGAGTCTGCTCCGCGGGTATCGGAGATTGGCGCGTTCGGCCGAAAGTCTTGGATTACCGGTTGGCATGATGCTGAGATGGGCATTCTGGCCGATGCGGCGGTCGCTTTGGAAAATGGTTCTCTCACCCATCAAGACGACGCACTTATGGCACAGGTTAGCCGTCGTGCCGACCAAGAATAGGACGGAAAAGACCCGCGCCACCTGGCGCACCGAACCGGCCGGCAGCCGGCGAACTTGTAAGGCCGCCTTGCAGCGGAGTGCGAAGGACGGTGCGCAACGCGTTTGGGCTTCTCTTCCTGTACCGTCCAAGTAGTCTGGGAATCGCGCCCAGGGCGCCAACATGCCGGCCGCTAGCGCAACGAAAATGCGGTGTAAACCATTTATAGGATGAAAGTATGAGCACTAATCGAAGCACTTGAGGTGAATCGCCACGAATTCACTAGACACTTGCCAGTCGCTTGAAATTAGGCTTTTTCTATAGATAGGACACAGCTTGTTTGATGCGGTGGCGCACACGCCGTTACTGCCCCTCCTATCCCTGGTCCGGGCACGGCTGGCTGGTGTGATACGGTGGCGTGGCCAGCGACATGCCGCCGTTTCATGCAACCTTATAGCCAAGCCGATGGCGAAACTTACTCCATCCCTGAACGAGGATGGCGCGGTTCAGCCCCGACTTTTGCCTGACCTTTTTGCCCAGCTACCGGCATCAACCAACTGATGAACCAGGTGCCGCCTACATCGCGACCAGGTGCTGCGTTGCTAGTCGATCTTGCGGCGGCGCCGGCTGATGGTCGATCAGGTCCACGGCGCCGGCGTGGCCGGCTGTTGACTATTACCCTGAGGCGGCTTCGGTGACTGTTGCGTCACCCATGCAGATCGACCGTGTTGCCGGGTCAGATCGTGAAACGCGATCGGCCGATCAACTCCCAATCATTCGCCTATGTGGCAAAGGCCACGGACAACAGGTACCAGCCAGTGTGCTGGATCGTGAGATCGTTGAGCGCGTGTATCAGGGCGGCCTGAGCCAGCTGCGCGCTTACATACCCTCGGTGCGACCGAGGTTGCCGTCCGAGCCCGAGGTGCGTTTCGAGACGACGTTGGCGTCAAGCGCCATGATGGACTTGGAGACTATCCATCGCGCTGGTTGGCCGCCCCGCTCAACAAACGCTGTGTCGGCTTCTGCATGCGCGTCGAGAAGGCCTGCAACGCCGGCTTCGCGTGAGTGCGCGACTTCCTGCGATCAGACGATGACGAACGGATCGTCACGCTAGCCGCCGCCTACGAATCCCCGGCGACGGCGCCAACGTTGCCCCTAGTGAGTCATGTCGCCAGCACCGGCAGGGTGCGCGCACTGATGACCAATCTACTCTACCCAGCGGTGTTTCCGGCCTGCCTACGAGTTCGGCACCCTGTACCACCAGCGCTGGCGCATTGAAGAGGTCTACCCGTCGCTCAGCTGTCTCGGTAATCATCTGGGAACTCGATCCCGTGCAGGAACCACAAGCTTTTGGCTTTACTGTCGTTTGGGGCTTGGTTGAAGATCAAGGCGTGACATTCTTCGTCGGCCTTGTCGGTCAACTCAGCCAGTAAGGCGACGTTGCGGCGCTGCTGGTCTGAAAGGTTCGCACTCCAAGCCTCCAGCTGCTCGATGCTGCGCTTTTCCATATAACTGAAGTGTTTTCCCAGAATTCCGCATAGGACGTCCGACACTTGGATAGCCGGCTCATCCCTCGAATTGGCAAAACTGTATGCGACGGTTTGGTCGCCGACGACAATCCGCTCCTTTTCCAAGCTCATGCGGATCTGAGGTTCCTCGTCGAACACGTGCACGGCGCTCGTGAACGTCGCCAGCCGATGGAGGAATACCGTGTCGAAGCTATCCACCAGGATATTCGAATCGTTGCCGACCAAAAAGTCGAGTGTGGTATCGCAGGCGGCATCCTTTAGCAAATCACACAGCATCATTGTCGCTGTGTTCCTGAACAGGAACCCGCTGCGAAACAAAAAGGCGCGAACGGCATTCACGAACTCTTCTATACGTTCGACAGCTACATTGGGGTAGTTGAAGGACTTGAGCAGACGGAAGTAGCCAAGTGGGTCGAGCCGAACTAGCGCATGTAATTCGTTTTTCAGTGCATCGTGCGCGTATCCCAGATGCCGAAAGCGCTCTGAGACAATAAGGGAGTCAATCAAGTCTACGATGGACCAGTTCAAGGCGCTAAAGTTGGAGTAATGGATGTATACCGGTGCCTTGAGAAGCCAAGTAAGGAATTGCTCAACCTTTCTCGAATCAAGACAAGCTGCGTAATCCCCTTGGACGAGGTGTTTGAGCTTCATTTCCGGCGCCGAATCCTGAATCCGCAGCAGTGCCCTGAGCGCCGTAATATCAGGAAGCACTGCCCCCGGCTCCAATGCAATGCCGCCCAAGACAAAACAGTCCAGAGCGTCGTGATTCAGCCCGGATTCCGTGAGCGTCAAACGACGAATGTTGTTCGTCTCGTCGTAATACAGCGTGTACCGCTTGTGGATGTTCTGCATGAAAGCGAGCTCAGTAGTTCTTAGGAAACTTACGTCAATGGCGGATTCTTCGAGTTTCTCGTTGTTCATTGCGTATTGTTTAGCAGGCGCTAGGATGGATGAAGCGGTTTTGTGGCGTTGCGAACTACGTAAAGAATATTGCCTATTGGAATCCATATAGGCAGTATACTTCTAATCACACAGCTAAATTTCCCATTTTTTTGCAAGGAAATACCCGTTCTCGAAGAGTTTTTTCAAGCTTGGCGTTTCTTTGCTTATTTGGTGCAACAGCTTCCCAGACTATTTATGGCTGAGCATTGGTAAATTTATGCTCTGGAGACTTCATTGATACTGACCGACGAACAAACGCACGCCGTAGACCTTTTCAAAACTTCACGCTCACTCAAAATCAGTGCGTTCGCTGGTACTGGGAAGACTTCTACCCTGACTGCGCTTGCGAAGTCGACGCAGAAGAATGGGCTCTACCTAGCTTTTAACAAGAACATTGCTACTGAAGCATCGACCAAGTTTCCTCGCTCTGTTGATTGCAGAACCATGCACTCGTTAGCATTTCGAGCAGTGCCCAGCATGTATCGAGGGAACATGCCGAAGCTCACCAATTCGTTGCATAGCAATCTTGTTACCCGAATCCTTGCGATCGAGGAAATAGCTGCAGGTAACATCTCCCTGAAGCCTAGGTCGCTCGCTTTCCTGGCTGCGCAGACCGTGCAGCGGTTTTGCCAGAGCGGTGACGATGAGCTCTCTGTTGGCCACGTCCCGTTATCTGGCAAGTTGCAGAAGCTTGACCCCAAATATCAGGATGAGTTTAAAAAATACGTGAGCGATCTCGCGGCACATCTTTGGGATAGGATGCTGGATCCTGCAAGCGAAGCACCACTAGGGCACGATGGCTACCTAAAGCTCTGGTCACTCTCGAAGCCACGTTTGGATTATGATTTCCTTTTGCTGGACGAAGCCCAGGACACTAATGAGGCAGTGCTGAGTGTTCTGCGACTCCAAGACAGCCATTTGACGCTTGTTGGGGACCGGCATCAGCAGATCTACGAATGGCGCGGGGCAGTTAACGCAATGGCTAGTGTCGAGACTGACGCAGAGGCGTTCCTTACCAGGTCGTTCAGATTTGGGAGCACTGTGGCTGCTGCTGCAACGTCCATTCTAAGGCTTTTGGGGGAGACAAAAAGTGTTATTGGGGCCCCCAATCGTGACACAAGGATCGCTGCATCAGGAAGGACCGCGACCACGCTTTGTCGAACCAACGCCGGTGTGGTTTCTGTTGTCATTGATGCTCTCGGCCAAAATCGCAAACCCCATGTCGTGGGGGGAGTGAAGGACTTGGTCCGCATGCTGGAAGATGTGGGCAAGCTGAAACGCGCCTTACCGGCCGAGTCTCCAGAGTTTTTTGGCTTTAAGGATTGGCCTGAGGTCGTTGAATTTTCTGAATCAGAAGAAGGGGAATCCCTGAAGTCCTTTGTCAGTATTGTTCTCGCCAATGGAGAGGACACCCTTATCCGTAACCTGAAATCTGTATCCGCTGAAGAAAAAGGGGCTGATCTGATTGTCTCTACTGGTCATAAGGCGAAAGGGCGAGAATGGGATTCCGTCACCTTGTTCTCCGACTTTGAGCCTCGCTTGAGCAAGGAGGTTCCTCCAAAGCCTGTCCTGAATCAAGAGGAGGCCAGGCTCCTTTACGTTGCAGCGACCAGAGCACAAAAACTTCTCGTCGTTCCATCTCGATTGGCCGAAAAATGGAATGTGCCGCCAGCACCGACGGTTGCTGCTGTTCAAGTTGTGGTACCGACGGTTATCACGGAAACGCCAAGGAGGTCACTGCCTCAGCTCCCATCATTTGCGAAGGTAATCCCCCCGTCATTTTCCGAGTCCCAAGCAAATTCCGTGAATGCACCTCGTAATGCGCGCGCAATCGCGACGCACGCTCCGGAGACTGGTTTGCTATCGTCGATTATTTCGTTTTTTGGTGGAAAGAAGTAAGGTTTTGTCACATTGTTGATTTGGATGCCGGATTTTCCAGGAAAGGAACTGCGGTACCTCAAACCGGACGGACCTGTCCGGCCAGCGCATAAAACTGGTCAGCGAAGGGCCAACCCGCAGTGTCATTGAGGGAGAACTGCCACTTGCTGAATCGCCACATCAATACCAAGTCCCAAAACGCTTCTTGTTTTTGTTGACATCCGATTAAAAATTGATCGTGACAATCTGATAGAAATAAAATGCTCCAGCAGTGGATACTAACTCACCAAAAGTTCAGTGGTGAACGTCCGCCAGATCTGATGGAACTTTGCAAAAAATTAAAAAATAAATATCATGATAACTAAGACAGTATTTACGTTAGCAATTGCTATCTCTTCTGGAATCTTGAGGGCGGAGACAATACCACTTTATTGCAAGGACTTCATCGTGTTGACCGAGACCGCTGTGCTACAGCGTGACTCGAAAATACCGAAGGGAACGGCACTACAGTACCTCGGTAGCGACGATTTCATGAGTAACCGTGATAGAAAAATTGTTCGTCAAATGATCGAGCGTGTATATCAAAAGAGAGGTGAGGCGGCTATTTATCACGTCAATCAAACCAAGAAAGAGTGCACTACCAAGCTTAAAGAGGAACGTTGATGTTATCTCAGAATGATAAAGTGACGAGCGAAACCGGATCCGAAAACTGGATGAAAATTGAATGGGAACTCGCGCTTCCGGAGTCAGGAGATATTCCTGTCTGGGTGTCCGTCACCAAGCTAGAAAACGAGTGGCGTCTTAGCATAACTGAATACATTGGAGCTGGCGGCGACAACGGAATGCCAGGCAAGTACGACCATTTTGCAGAATGGATAATGTCCGGGAAGTACGTGGAGATGCCGGAAGTTTGCCTCGTGGACGGCTTTGTCCGGTTTAATAACGGCCGACATCGCTTTGCTTGGCTGCGTGATCACGGTATGACTGCTTTACAGGTTGCCACTCAACCAGACGATGTCAACAGTATCAAAATGAAGTTTGGCACTCAGGACGAAATATCTCGATGGCTCAAAACCTAGGGAAACACTGTTTTAGCCAGCAACACGCCTCAGCGTAACTGCTTGAACCAGCACCTGATCTTGCCCCCGTATAACTGTTTAGTTTCGTGTGATCATATTCCTCGTCGCAGCATGGCCCTGTTCCGTGCCAGAGCTGTGCTCGGCGAGTTGCTCGGCGGTTTGCCACCGAGATCGTCCCACCGATTGCAGCACATCGCATAAACTTCAGTCCATGAGCTCACGCATTCATCCCCAAGCCTGCCCCTCCCTGAACATCCGCCAGGAAATCAAGGAGTCTGGACTATCCGACCGCGAGGCTGCCACGGATGCCGACAAGGCCAATGCTTCGCGTGCCCATCGGGCCTGGTTGCGCTGCCATGGCATCGCTCCAGCCATAGCCCGCTACGACATCGAGTCGCGCGATCGCCTGGATAAATGGCACTGGGTGATCGAACGCACACCGGGTTGGCTGCACCGCTTCCGCCGATTAGGCATGCGCTACGAACGCCGTGCCGATATCCACCAGGCGTTTCTCTTGCTTGCCTGGGTACTCATCTGCTGGAGATACATTCAGCGGTTTTGTTAGGCGTTCTTATACTGGTATGAATACCTAAGCTAGATGATCATCTAGCGGAAGAACGGCACGGAAGCAGTCAATTTGTGTAAGTCTTAGCAATAACATCTCAAAGATTTCAATTGTGGGAGTGCGCTCACCGTGCATTAACTTTGCGGTGGCATCTGCAAGAGTAAATTCACCTTGTAACCCGGCCTCGATAAGAGTCAGCACAGCCCCTCTGAGATCATCGGGAAGCTCTAGCTTATCCCAGTCTGCTCTAGCTTTGTCTAGATTGTCCAAGATCGTTTGATAAGTCCGCTCTTCTTCGGGTGTCTTTCCCTCTTTGCCGTTCCAGTAGGCGTTGATACCCTGAAGCTCTATTAAAGGGTTCGTGAGGCGAGTGAAGGTATTCACCGATTCCAACGGCGCCACTCCTACTCCGGCAATGGAACACCATGCTTGTACCTTCTCGTAAGAAAGAACGGGCATGAGCATATCGAAGCCAGATACGGCGAGGTTTGTCATCCCGAGATTCCGCATAACTGGCAAGATGCAGATCTTGCGCCCTTGGTCCACAGCGGCTCGCCACACTGGCCAACTCTCATCCAGAGCGACAGTCGCACCATCAGTAGCCACTGGAACAGTAATCAGCACGTCTGCTGGTGGCCACAGGGCGGGTATCTCGGCGTCAGCCAACAGATAGACCCCGATCCCCTCAGTGATACTGCACAGTTTTGCCCTAAGCTTTGCCTCCAAAGCCCTGAACTCCGCGTCGTGATACTGGCTCGCAGCCTGTCCGGCCTTATCAAACGCGCTACCCTTGGCAGCTGTCTTTCTGAGGTGCGTCACAAAAGGTGAACGCTTTCTTCCATGAGCTTCGCCGGCCATTGCTTGTAATGTCTCGATAATGCGAAACAGCTCGCCCAGCTCTTTCGGTGATTCGAGAGATAAAACTCCCCAAGGCTCTTCGGCCTGAGTGGCTGAGATACTCTCCAGTAAGTCATTGATCCACGCCAGATATGCAGAGGCACCGTCTGGAAGCACCCGGAACCTACGAACGAGATCTGTGGAGCAACTGAAAAGGATCGACTGCAACCTCGACCATCTCTTCGGTTCAGCTATCGGCTGCGACAACTGTGGTGCAACCAAAGTTTGACAGTTGTCATAGACTCGACCTAAAGCTTCAATTGCGACTGTGTCTGTTTTCCCCCTGAACAGCCCATCGAGAAGCAGCTTCAGGTTCCGGTTGACGAGACGAACAAGGTCAAGGCACTCCGACAAGTACGCCGTATAACTCTCTGTAGCGAGCTGCGCGTTGAGTATGGCCAGCCACTCGCGATTGCGTACCACCTGTGCTGGAGCTGGCACGTTTAACCTAGTCATGCGCTTTTGTGCAAGGGGATGGCCTCCAGTCATAATGCTAATGACGACGCCGTCAGCACCCAACGCGACGCTTGAAACCACGTCAGCTATTGGTGTCAGGGCTAATAATACTTCGCATGTTCGCACCACTTCATTATTGATGTCAGTCTGGCCAGCCGAGGCTACGTGCCAAACGTTTGCTCTAACTTCGTGCCCCTCCTCGCAGGGCGACAAGATCGGAGCGTCGGTCCAGGCAACGTGTTCAGAGAAACGCTGGAACATGGTGGACTGCCCAACGGCATCGACCCAAGCTATTGCCAATGGTCGGTCGACCCGTGCAGCCACTTCGAGGAACGCAACTACATCCTGAAAATCAGCGGTAACAAGGGGGGGAGTGAGCCGAGCCAATTCGGCCAGATGTTCCTGTGGAATGACCTGCCCCACCAGTGCAGCAAGGCATGGGGTTAAATCTCGAATTTCGCCAGCGGCCTTCAGAACCCGCCGCAGATCGCTGGGGGCCAACAGCGTCAGGAAGTGGGCTGTCAGGCCAGTGGCACTTATTTTAGATCGAATCTCCGTGAAACGACGGGTTGCCAGTACCATCGGTCCGATGTCTGGCGGCTCAATGTCTCCAATCGCAAAACTGGCAGGCATCCCTTGCAGCGACTTCGCCATAGTCTGCGCTTCAGGAGTGCCCTGCCACAAACGGATGACCCGATATGCGTTTGCATGATCCAAACCCGTCAGGATTGAACTGAACAACTCCGGAGAAGGCGTTGCTTCGAGGCGAAGCGCAAGCGTTTGAATAACTGCCTCGTCACCCCTATCGTATTTTGAGAGGGTGCGCGCAAGGAACCTAGCTAACTCGCCTACTGGTACAAGCCACACTGCAGCTGCGGCCGTCGCTGACAACAACGGCGGTGGAAACTCGTGAGACAGGCGAAGCAGTTCTGTTGACCTTAATTCATGTAGTCCAACAATTCGTCCGTCACTTGTATCCTGCACAAGGTGTTCATCCTTTAGCACTGGTAAGTGCGTGCGAAACCGCCGACGGGAGCTTGCACAAGACCTGAGGTAATTGCGTTATTTCGACGCTACAACCAGTCGCGTTTACGCATGCAACGGCCCTAAGGATGTCAAGTTCATCGTGTCGTGCAACATCGTTCAGCCGGGCGGCAACCTGGGAATGCAGCGTCTCGCTAAGTCGGCGCCCCCGAGTGAGTACATGCGTGTACTCAAGTAGGTGACCAGTGGCAAGGTTCCAAGGCTCTTTCCAGCCCTGCCAAGAGGTTTGCCCTCTATCAAGCAGCTCCCGCCACACTCGTTCCGCCAAGGTGTTGTCGCCCTGAACTTTGACTTGAACGGCGCGATGGCTATCCACCAGCGGATACCTATCCTCCTCTCGTACGGATGCTAGCAGCAAAATCCCAGGATTGTGACCCACCTCGGCAGTCATGGCTGTCCAGCCGTCCGAGAGCCCTCGTCCTACGTCGTCAATGATGAAGCCTACCGGCGCATCGGCGGTTGCGCGCCTGGAGCGGGCCAGTTGCAGCAGCGACTGCACTGCTGATGCCGGTAGGTAGCGAACTTGAAACCAACGGACCGCATGACGGCTAGCGTAGGCAGCCTCCCAGAGCGCCGCAGACTTTCCGGAGCCAGAAACACCATAAATGAGCACGTTGCGTCGCCTCTCCAGGCCAGCCAGCACCGCTGAGCGTAGCTCCGGCCGCTCAACGACCAGACCGGCAGCAACGTGTGAGGCTTGTGCATCGACGCCAAGATAAAAGAGCGGATCTGCGTCCGGTGTTAGGAAGTCGACCGCCTCGCAGTAGCCTGCCAATAGCGCCTTTTCGACAACTGCTGACGTCAACAGGGACTGTAGCGCATCCAACCGCTGCTGGACGTCGGATCTTGCAATGTTCCTGAATGTTCCAGGCGCACGCATACCGTTGTCATCAGAGATTCTCCCCACCAAGCCCAGTAGATCTGAAATGTAGATTTCAGCCTCAAAGGGCGTGCAGCCTTGCCAAGTCGAGATAAGGTCAATGGCACTGGATCGAGGATCCGGCAAAACAAGGATCTTGGTTCTTTCGACTATAGCTGCGAGCGACTTGCGGCCCTTCAGCTCTGCGACGATCGCTGGGTATACGGATAGGTCTTGAAGCTGCGCAACTGCACTGCGATGCTCACCGACATTGCTCTCCAACACCAACAGGAAATGGTCATCAGGAGTAACATCTTTCGCGTCCCACATCTTCTTGATGAAAACGGCGGCCGAACGGGCGGTAAATGGCCCGAGGTGATCACGACGCGATTTTACCTGCCCCAAGGTGCGAGAGCCGCTCGCTCTCAGTTCAAGATCGTCTCCTCCTTCCGGTGTGATCGCCGCGTACTCTGATTGACCAACGAACCCCTGCACAGAGAGGTGGGCCACAACAGCGTCCTGATATCGGAATCCTCTTCCGGCGTGAGACCCAGCTCTTGTCGACAAATCACTTCTCCCTGTACGACGGCCTTGCGGCGCTATTTGTTCTACTGAGCGGCCAACGAGGTACCCAGGTAAAGTGGCTATCGCAAAAAGATATCTTACGATGGCTCCTGCTGACTATCGATAATGGTGGCTTTTCGCTAGCTGAGTCATAAATATTATTTTTTCAACATTGCTGTAATTGCTCAACGAAGCGGAGATAAAAGAACGCATCAAGCTAAGATTAGGACTGAGCACCTTGGTCATTTTTCAGTTCCTTCTAGGTAGTTGGCGTTAGGTTTGCTCAGTAGGCAGGTTGCTCAATATCGCTTTCACTGTATCGATGGGTCGTTGGCCGTGGAAAAAAATTCTCATGAACAATCCATCGGAAAGGCACACTTCATGCGTGCCATTTCCTATAAATACTGCCTTGCCATGGAATCGGTAGGGTTTATCACCGCTCTGTTCCATCTGGGTTACTTCCTTGTTCGTGGCGGGTCTCACTGTTACTCCAACCTCTTGCACCCCGTCTAAAAAATTAGCGATGTTAAGTCCAAGACAAACATTTTTTCTCCCGAAGAGAATATCAAATTTGTGCTCCTCGGAAATGTTCAAATTGAACACCGTGAGTGCCAAAGGAGAAAGCATGCAATCGTTGAGCCTGCGTCGTGGTGACTCTAAACCGACGTCGAACTGATCGAACAACATATTAAAAAGGATATGGCTGTTTCCGTTCCTCGTGTCTTCGGAGTACGCACCGATAAACAGACACTCATCAACGATGTTCCAGCCCCAGCCCTTAGCATCACAGTGCTCAAGAGTGACATTTAATTCTTCATCCCATTTGTCTATGTAAACGTACTCTTCGGGAATAAGTATGAGCTTCTTCGTGTCTGGATCAACTGATTTCCCCTTCTGCATCACCTCAGTGATATGACCCATCCGTTCAGCTTGGCGGAACATCCTCCCTAGTTGATTCACGCCGGATTCGCCGTGTTGCTGTACGAAGTAGTCAAATGCGTGTGAACAATGCGTCTCAAGGTAGAAGTTCATGAAATCCAAAATCTCGTGATTTTTCTTCCCCTCTTTGACCTCAGCGATTGTGAGGCGACCACTCGAATCCATCTTGAGTAAGTCTCCAACTTGCACGAAAGAGGTTAGGTCTGAGATGATGGAAATGCTACCAGGTTCTTTCCTCGCCATCTCCTCGGCACAGTACACGACCGATTCAAAATTGGATTCACTTAAGTTGACTGGCCGATGCCCTTTATAGAAGCGGCGGGCATGGCAGAGCTGTTGTCCGATTAGCTGCCATGCCATTGCATCAGCAATGCCAGTGAACAGAACGTGATGGGAGTCTGTTAGTGGTTCCTCTGACCGAATTAACTCGGTAATTTTTTTCTGAGCCGCATTCATGCCCGCGTGTGAGGCCGTCAAAAAGTTCTTTTGCAGTTCTGGATTTCCTTTGAAGCTTTTTCCATGCAGCTCGGGCCATACGGATTCTGAACCTTTACATGCAAGTTTGTGTAGGTCGCGTGCTAAACCCTCCACCTCTGGCCGAAGAGATACCGGATGCAATGACGTCTTGGGGTCGTATGACTCTTTCTTTTTCTTCTTGCTATTCATGCGAGATGTCTTTGCAAGAGGTGGTAGATTATTACTCTACCGTAGATTATAGGCGTGGCAAGGGGGGCTTGGCTTTGAAAATATCTTGCAATCACATCTTCATGCGTGGTGCCGCCATCTTCATCGTTGGAGCCTGCTGCGGTGCTGTGGACGCCGGAGCTGCTGGTTGCCCTTTGGCAGCCCTTGCCGATTGCTGCAGTAATCCCCCCCATTTTTAGTGCACTCTAAAAATAGAAGTTAAGTGTTTAGTTTCGTGTGATCATATTCCTCGTCGCAGTATGGCCCTGTTCCGTGCCAGAGCCGTGCTTGACGAGTTGATTGGCGGTTCGCCACGGAGATCGTCCCACCGGTTGCAGCACATCGCATAAACTTCAGTCCATGAGCTCACGCATTCATCCCCAAGCCCGTACCACCCCGAAAATCCGCCAGGAAATCAAGGACTCCGGCCAGTCCGACCGCTAGGCCGCCAAGGATGCCGACAAGACATATGCTTCGCGTGCCCATCGGACTTGGTTGCGCAGCCGTGGCATCGCTCCAAGCATAGCCCAGTACTGCATCGAGTCGCGCGAACGCCTAGGTAAATGGCGCTGGGTGGTCGAACGCACGCGGGGATGGCTGCACCGCTTCCGCCGATGACGCATCCGCCACGAACGCCGTGCCGATATCCATCAGGCATTCCTCTCGCTTGCCTGCATACTCATCTGTTGGAGATACATTCGGCGGTTTTGTTAGGTGTTCTTAATCTTTATTTATAGCACTCAAAAAATTTGGGGCATACTTTTTACCCCGCTACTGTAAACGGCAAAGGGATCGACGCCATGCTTGTGCGATCCGCCTGCGTCTCGGGATGGAGTTTTACGAGTTGCCTTTGTTGCAACTCGTCCTGGCTTGGGCCAAACCGAACTACGACCTTGTTTAGTCGGAGCTTGGCTCTTGTAGAAAGTTCGACAACATGTACGCCTGTCGCGTCAGTGTGCGCTTTTGATGCAGATGTCCCTTGGATGCGTTCGTACTTTACTTTTCCTGATAGCTCAAGTTGACTCTTAAGCAGGCATTTTTCGATGAGGTGCACGCAAAATCGATTCAGCAGATAGGCCTTGCCGAAATGTTTTCCGCGATGAACAAGTTTTACACTTCCCGTTCCACTACGGATCTGTGCCAATACTTTCGAAACCACTTTGGGTTGATCGGCGAGAGTCGCGCAAATACGTTCGCATTCAGTATCGATCAAATCATAGATCGAGCCGGTGCTCCAAGTCGCATAGAGGCGGCTCTGCTGCTCAAGTGTTTCCAGTTCTGGCATTACATAGGCGAGCTCTTTTGTAATTGCGTCCACGCCATGCTTTAACTCCTCGATAAACAACAGCGGATGGTCGAACCTTGTTATGAGCCTTAGGACATCCTGTAATGCGCCATCTCCACCTCCAAATACGCCCACGTTCCATTCCATTGTTGGCTTATTGCGCAGGTCATCATCCTTCCAGAATGGCTCTCCTTTTAAACTTTTAGGATCGTTTTCTGTGCCGTCAATTAGGTGTGTGCGTTCGCTTCCCATCCCGACTGCTAAGATAATGTAGTCCGGTTCAAAGCTTGGATTGGTACCGATGGTGATTTTTGGCGACTTCACCCGAGCACCTGCTGACGTGAGACGTGAATGTGCGTTGACAAATTTTTTTACGTAGCTCGTGATATCACTCTTAACACAATCATAAATTACTTGGCGATAAACACCTCCAGTTGGCAGGGACGCATACCAAGCAGCAAGGTCCTTTGTTAGATCATGAGCTGAAATAGGAGTAGTTGCGTTCCACGTTGGAGTTAAATCTAACGACTCCCCAATAACATTTTTTGTTGGTGGATATGATTGGGAGCCAGATAGCACGCTCGGCCATTCATACATAAAAGGGCCAACCATTCGCTTATGTACACCATGCTGCAGTTGAAATGGATCTGGATTGGTTTCCACTACCAGAGCTTTCAAACCGAGTGACGTGGCACATACTGCGGCTGCAATACCGGCGACACCGGCGCCGACGATTAGGACTTGCGTGCACGACGGATCGCAGCGCTTCAGGTCGCGAATCAGTAATTGCGCGCGTACAATTTGGTCTCGCATGCTCGCATAGACCATACCTGAGGAAATGTCAAACGTGCGTGCAGCGCATTTGTTTGCGAGAAGGGCCAAACCATTCCCGGTTCGTTCTGATGAGGTGGTTATCATAGTTAGATTGCTTCAAGTAACTGGTTGAAGTTATCTTCGGAAATGGCGAAGAGGAATGGGTGCGAAAGCACTTCCCGAAATCCACTGCCGCCCAAATCGCCCAGCTCATTTGGTCCGCCATCACCGGGCGGCGGGCGCCTCTGATTGTCGTTTGCCTGGAGTCTTTCTCGCGCAGTTTTGGCTGGTGCGCTATCTAAGAATGCATCGGTAATTAAGACATCTTGGTATTCGCCAAGCTCAACAAAACCGATCTCGACAAGCGTTCTAAGAACTTGTCGAGCCAAAACATCCCAATGTTCGTTTGGCGGGCGTTCGGAGTGAACATCAATCCAAGTACGCACTTCGCTAACTTTAATCTTGCGCCGGCCATCTGCAGACAAGTCAGCTACAGCGTCGATGAATTCTTTTTCCCGGCTCAAGGCAGTCCTTCAATGTTGTTTAACATGCTGAAAATTGCGAACTTTGCATATTTTACAATTCGGTTCATATTCGAGTAGACTTCTTGAGAAATCTGAAAATGCCTAATCTTTGCATCATTGAATCTAAATTGCAAAAAAATAAATTCAAATCTGGCTCTAATTTTCCACTTCATAGTACCTCAAATTCCAAATTAAATGTTGCACTCTTTGTTGTAGGATGGGGTGATAGTTTATCAATCTATCTCGGGCAAGAAATGGCATTTCTCATTAAGATTCGTGCTTGGCTTGGAAGAAATAAAGTATTTTTTGAGGTGGCCGCATCAGTTTTAATTGCGTTCGCGTTCTTCATTGTTTCGCGGTCTGCACTGCAAGTTAGTGAGCGCACTCTTGTTTCCACTGAGGTCGGCGCACTACCACATTTTTCGCTTTCAAAGCAAGCTCGCACGGATCAAAAAACAGGAAAGTTTGTCGAAGAAACGCTAGTTCTCAATAATCATGGAGCTCCTGTTTCTAACGTATCGTAGACGGTTCGAACGTTCCTCACTTTCGAGCAATATGGGAAAAATTCTATAATTACATACGTTGTTTATGACAACTCGATTTGTTCACATTTTCGACTAACCCATTGAATATAAAAGAGTAATCTTGCCCCTATAGATACACTGCGTTCATGAACAATTGCTTTTGCTAGAAGCAGTGCAATAGAGAGAATGATCAGCTAAAGCCATCCTCGCTTCCGTCCAGAAGGGCGCAATCAGCGCCTCTTCTACACGCCATAAAAGATCTCAAATCATCACCCTGTCGCTGGATCAGATTTCCATGGCACCATTCCTCTGTGCATCAGTTTTTTGCACGCAAAAAACTTCTTTTTTCATTGAACGGGTGCTCAGCACCGCCAACTTGGAGCATAACCTCGAGGCCGCATGCTTATACACAAGTCTGACCTCGCCATGTGGCAACACGAAATAGTCGTTTAAGTCGACTTGTTGCTCCATCAACCGCAGCGCTTCGCCCAGCTTGTGAGCTTGGCTTCGCGTTCTTGGTCAGCATACAGGCTAGCTTTGATCATGAGTAGAGTGGGCATAATCGGTGCCCCGCCATCATGCAATAACCGGGCTGTTTTTTCGAGGTACCCTACCGATTTAAGCGAACTCGAAGCCTACGTGCCCGATCCTTAAATGCATCGGGGCCCCCTTCCAAGATATCGCATACTGCCAGTCGGATGTGCTCCTCTTCTAGTCCTCCCGAGGTGTACGTTATTTCTGGCAATGATTGCGAAGAACTGATGCCCGAAGACGCGATGATGACCTGATCAGCATCGGTATTGATAACCAAATTCGCGTTGTGCGTAACCATTATGATTTGACGTCTCGTTTTCGCGGTCAGAAATAGCCCTACTAAATCGTCGTAGATTGATTTAGGATCCAGATTTTCCTCTGGCTGATCAATTATAAGAGGACGGGTGTCAGTATCATCTAGGGACAAGTAAAGAAGTAACAAGACAATTCCCCGCGTCCCAGGCGACAACTTACGAATATCAATCGAATCGTAGTTGACGTGATAACGAACAACTATGTGATCTGTACTATAGAGCCACTTGGCAAAGCGTTTTGTCCAAGCACGATACTCAACAGGGTCCGTTTTGGACACGGTTGCGTGTTCGAGTAAACCGGACTGGTACTCGTCGCGAAATTCCTTCATCGCCGTAACTACTTCACCTGAAGTTCCATTTTCCCATTGAACTTTCAAACGCGTTCTCGCGGCCTCAATAAGAGCCCCGCGGCCTCGAAACGGCCCTTGTTTCCTCAAATCGAGCAATTCCTCTCCCTCAGCCGCCCACTTTTCCAAATTCGCGACGCGATCGACAGAAAATGATAGCCGGTTCAGAGTCCCTGACGCAGACTCTAACTTTTCGCGAATTGGAGCATACAATTCACGCAGCACTGCCTGCTCTACAATAAGTGCATCGAACACCTTGGAGTACGTTACTTCGCGCTCTATCAATAGGCCGTCTAGGCGGGCTTTCGCTTCCTTAGAATCTTGAAGCTTATCATTAAGCCCCTTCAATAATTCTGTTTCGGCCACAATTTTCGATGATAAAGATTTGAAGCGCTGTGCCACGTCTTTATCGATGCTGATCAACTTTTCTATTCTAAATGTTTCGGCCTCGAGCAAGGCCAAGGTTTGCTTGGACAGATCTGCATCCCAGACAATTAACGGAATATTAGGGTCGCCTGATTGTTCTATCGCCTCGCCGCGCCATGTAGCCATATCTTGTTGCGAACGTTCGATCAACCTTTGGAGAACAGTGTCGACGTCGCCTTTGTACTCCCTCATGAACGCGTCCCACTCATTCGTGGCAATTCCAGATTTAGAATAGGTTTGCTGTAGCTCACGGAGATCTTCCAGAGCACCGTTGGACCGAAAACTTGCAATCTCATCTTGCATCAAAACAAGTTGTTGCTCTCTTGTTTTAAAGAATCTAATATTATTTCGCACTTTTTCGGCGGATGTGCTCAATTCGGTGAGACGTGCCACTCTCTCTTCGCTCCCTTTTGACACCAACTTTAACCTGTCAGCTGTGTGGCGCTTCACTAAATCATCTTTTTCTTTTACCTGCGCAGAAAAGCTAGCTAGCAATTTGTGCTTCTCGATTTCAGCCCCGATTCTTTCAGAAAGCACCGCAAGAGACTGCTCCTCCCTCACTCTAGCAGCACGATGTCTTGCCGAGCGAAGTTCTCGGAAATCTGCGAAGTCAATTGCACCATCCCGATTGGAAACTGGGTGTGCGTCGAAGATCACACGCTCGACTTCTGAAAGCAGCCCATCAGTCATGCCGTCTGACGAACAAAGGTTATCGACAAACTGCTGGGATAGATAGCGAGCACGGGGATAGCTATCGGAAGGCAAGAAGCCGCTACCGTCTAAGTTCCGTTTCGAAATTTCGCCAGTCTTCCATTCCAGCTCTACAGCGCTACCAGCAAGGTGCTCTCTCGCACGGAGAAGAAACGCTTGCTCCGGGATATGATCGGAATGTCCATCGCATCCTGCCGCGATAATGTCAGCTAATGCGGTCTTTCCAGAACCTCGCGCCCCAATGATCGCGACTAAGCCTGCGTTAAGCGGTATTACAGGGGTCATCGCCCAAATAGACGCATCTGTGATCGATATACTAGAGATGGTTTCCGAAGGCGTGGCCATCGGAGGCGGCTCGTCACCGATGTAGGCACGTCCAACGGGATCAATAACGGCTTGGCGCAACGTATCAAAAGTCGCAGCGCCCTTAATCCATGTGTAGCGGTTTCCATCCGGATTGCCCGTTTTGGCAACGGAATGGCCGTCGCTACCGTGAAGGCAAGGTTTGAGATGATCATATACAGCCTTGATACCGTCCGCATCAAGCCCTTTTCTACCTAACCAAAATTCGCGCTGATTTGGATTCGAAGAAAAGATAATGTGAGCGAATCGCTCCAGCTCTCGACGCAGAGTTTGGTCGGCACCACTCTGGAGTGCAGAACTTCCATCACCTTGTCCACCAGCCACTGCAATAAGTATATTCTTTTGCGCCCACGCACTGCTTCGGTACTCTTGGCGAAGTTGTTCAAACGAAACCTTGAAATGCTCGGCACCAACCTTTAACGCCGCATTCTCTGCAATTGTCTCCGGTTTCGCGGCATGCCCTAGTCTAATTAAATCATGGGCTTGACAAACAAAAGTGTCCTCGTATGCTCTAAAAGACAGGCGGGCGAGAAAACGCCCCAGCTCGTCAATATGCCGATCGTCTTCAGGACTAACCAAGAGGTGGATATTTACCCAAGCTTTCGCTGTACCAACGTCTAACCGTAACTCAACATTGGGGAAAATCATCTCGCATTGCGGCAACCGGCCTTTCGCTTTTTCCTTACACACGTTCCGATAAGTATCAAGCATATAATAATCAGTTACAGCGATGACTTTGATTGGGGGCTCAGAATTTTCAAGTGCATCAAGGTAACTAGGCCAATCTCCTTTAAACTGATCATTAAAAATTGTGCCTGGGGCATGCACATGAGGCTCCCAGCGTTGCCAGTTTGCTCCGGAATTAAGAGCGGTCGCCGATTTTCCCACAACAGTCACACATCCCCCTTTTGGTTAGAAATTCTATTTTAGTAAAATTTAAAATATTATTTGCTAATAATTACGTTAAGATCTGCACCGGAAATTGCTTTTACGTAAGTATAGCTAGTCCCCAAAACCGCAAGTTGTTCATCTGTGATCTGTGCCCTAGAAATGGCTGGCTGCACAATATAAAAACCCAGAATCATCTCGTGATCAACGGATTTGTGGCGCGCCAAATCAATATCGTCTATCCTACCTTTAAGCATCCGATCAAATCCCAATACGATTGATTTTTGATACCTACTAATTAGTCGATTAAACAGAGCTTCTCCGGAGTGTATCCATTTGGTCGAGCGGGAAGTTTGACCACATACCACATAGGTGTCATCCACCCTCCCGCCTGGCGTTGCAACCCCATCCTTTGCCACACAATACTTACAATGATACAAGTCTACCTCGATTACGCCAGCACGCACGTTTATTGCGACTAAGTCGGCAATTTCGCCAGCGCCATCATCATTGAAAATGATGGTATATTTTTCTGAAATTTTCTGAAATGTGAAGCCTTGTACGGTATCTAGATCTCTATCCTTTCTCATTGATTCAGCTTGGATTTTGGTCGCTTTCCAGTCCCAGACAGTAAGCAATCTTTGCGGAAGAAGAATATTTAGTGTGGCGGGTGAGTAGTATCTATAGTTTCCAAAGACCATAGACCCATCCTGTTTCAAAAGTTTAATAGGATTCTCATGAAGATACTCGGAAAGATTAATCTCTCCTTGAACAGAGATTTTTAAATCTCCGCACGAATAAGAAAAATCATCCTTAAGCAACCGTAGAGTAATGGTTGACAAAATTATATTTTCCTCAAAATTCTTCTCAAAGAGCAATGGGATTTTTAATTCTGTAGGAGAGGTCAACGTCGGAGGACCTAATTCCAGATCAAGTAAATTGTAAGACACTCCTCCTGTCTTTATAACTATTTTGCTTTCATTCTCGATGAGCAAACTTTCAGGCCAGTCTGCATAAAATAATCCAGCAGGCCAGGTGTCGACTATTTGTTCAGAACGCATAACGTTATTAATTATATTCTTAACATCAATAGTGTCATCATTGAGTTTGATTGCAACTTTATCGCACCAATTTACCCAATCATCTATGGGACCCGAATCCATCTCCCAAATTTTCCCCTTGTGTGAACAGCCTGCGTTGGATTTTTCTCCGTCCAAATAGCCAGCCGCAAAAATATTAGATTTTATAGCGGTGTTGTTTTCGAGATCACCTATAATGGAGTTAATATCTCGTCCCACATGCATCGTAAACCTTATATTTTTTTTATTTCTAGATAGTCCAACATTCTGCAATTTTAAGAGCTTGAATCCATCTAAAGTCCGGAAGGTTTTTTCGCCAGCAATTAACTGAGCGTTTTTGGAAATAAGAGAGCGAAAATTTTTTGCCTGAGCATCATCGCCGGAACAGTGAATAAATAAGGTTGAATTCTTTTCGTGGTAATAAGCCAAATACAAAAACCAGGCCACATTAGATATTTCTGAAGTCTTTGCCCAAGGAACTGAAACATCTGCCCTAGTCACAAGGATAACTAAATTCTTCTTATCACTAACTGAATAAAATTCTACGTCTTCGTTGAAACCTGAAAAATATTGAATATTTCCGGGCAACCAATCATCTCCCCTTAAATTATACGCTCGGGCACTTATATTAGGACTTGGATTTAATGCTAATATAGACTTCCCGCCTTGGTCATCAAACTGCTCTGCAAACTCTTCGCGTAAAATTTCGCGATCAATTTTTTCTTCACTTACTTCCCGAATAATGGCGCTCCAATCAGCACTTTCCTCATAAAGCGCAGCCATTTGAGAGCCCATTTTTTGGTTTGCGATATTCGCGACAAATTTGGCGGTTCCCAGATTATCGTTCACCCGTGTTAATCGCCCAATAAACTGAAGTGTAACAGCCGGAGTTTGATGTTGATCATGAATCGCAGCGATTTTCAGTTCAGGCAAATCGAAGCCTTCTCCCAGCATATCTACACACACAATAATTTTATATTTTTTTAACTTTATATCTCTCAATATTTCATCTTTGTTTTTCACTTTGGAATGAATGAGAATCGAGGGAATTTCGTCAAATTCTTTGTAAATATCGTAGAGCTTTCTTGCTCTTGCCTGAGACTTTGCGCGGACCATCATCAGATGGTCCCTTCCGTCAGCCAAATCCGCCCGTAGGAGTTCAACTGCCTTTTTAGCTATTGCTACATCTCCAAACAGGGGATTGTATTCGCGAACTGGATGAAATTCAATTTCCTTAAAATATCCATCGGCTTGAGCATCCCGCAAAGCATACTGATAAATTATCTTACCATCCAGACTCTTCTTATCTTCTCGGAATGGAGTCGCGGTAAATTGAATACATGGCTTTGCATCAAAAGCCGCCCGAACTTTTGACCACGTATGCGCAGCCACATGATGTGCTTCGTCGAAGATCAAATGTGAACAGAATGATGCTAAAGCTTCTAACTCGGCCTCGGAAAAGTTCTGAAGAGCTTGAGGGGTGGCGATAATTACATTGGCCTCATTCAGAGTCTTTATTTGGTCAACCGTCATCCGTGTGTCGATTTTTCGGATGATAGGTGCTTTGACTTCAGCACTTATTGCTGCCATTGCTCGCAAATTTTTTAACGCGGCTAAACTCCCGCTGATTTGCTCACGCAGTGCGTCTGATGGCACGATCACAAGGGTGCGTGGGAATGGCCCTGCCAGCAATAAAGCCGCGATAGTGTCGGTTTTGCCCGTCCCGGTAGGCATAACGACAGTCACCGGCCCCTCTCTGGAAGAAGAGGTTAAGTGGGCCAGCACGGTATATATCGCACCAAGTTGCGGCCGACGTAGCCCCCTCTGTTCATTTCTGTCACTTGGTTCAACAAAACGAAATGGCTGATCTACCCAGCTTTGGTAAACGGGATTGTTGTCATACATCTGCGGATCAAATGGCATATGGCACCCTGTTATAATTTACACACTACGACATAGTGTGTAATTTTAAGACTGCCATACTAATTAACGGAAAGCAAATTTATTGACCGATTACCATTGATTTGCGAGCTTCCGCGCTGCTTTAGGGCGATGATATCTGATCCTACGAATAAGATGAAAACAGCTAAATTGATACGTAAATCGGCTAGGAAATACTGCAGTAAGGCTATAGGGCACCTCGAATAACTAGAGATTTCGGCGTTGACGGCATGCGCGGTCCCTGAATCAGGCGCGATAAGGCTTCGGCGTGTCGATTCCGCCCGTTTTTGAGGCCGACACCACCAAATTCGGCAGTCCGGACGTACCGCGGGCGTCAGAACGCCCCGACCTTGGCCTCCTTCAGATAGACCAGGCGCTGCAAGTTGTGGGCTGCAACTTTCCAGTTAAGGGCACCTCTAGAAACCTTGGCCAGGACGCCAGCGCTTCGGTAAAATTCTGAGATTGAACCGACCTGCGAGTACCACGATGATGAAGCCCCGGAGCAGCCTGTTTGGCGAGCATGAGCGTGAAGACCGGCGCACAAAGCTTGGCGATCCATTGGTGGGCTTGTCCAAGCACGTCGACTTCGAACCACTGGCCGCCAGCGTCGACGAAGCAGTGTAGTGGTTTAATGTACCCGGACACTGATTTAGGCGAGAATACTCGCCATGGAGCGGTGTTTGATGAGCAAGCAAAGATGTGCTGCATGAGGTGCCCCTGGGGGAGCTGGCGGTACTGGGTATCCAACACTACAAGCAGGGGCGGTGGAGTCATTCAACAAGGCGCTAAATGCGCGCAGCGACGTCAAGCGCGAAATTAACCGCCCAGCCATTCTCAGCGCGTTCAGTCGCGGCGACCTGGTCGAACTCGACAGAAGACGCTGATTGTCCCATTCTCGTGAACTAATTGGGCCAGAATGAACTATGTTTTGCCAGTGGAACGCACCGGAATCGGGCTAAAATGGGCCTTTGGTGAACTAATCGATATCTCTTTTGAACTATTTAGAATTCATTTAACTCTATGATTTTAAATGGTTAAGTCGGAAAATTTTCGAATACACTGCTGGTACGCTTTCTAGAAACAGCTAACGAAGTCCTTCATTATGCAGATTCCGATAACCTAGTTAGGAAGAAGCATCATGAAGATCTTAGTTACGTTGTTTGAAACGCTCGCTGCAATTAACGATCCAGCTACTCAAATGTTTATTTCGCTCTTAGTGGTTCTAGGTGTCGTGGGGTTGGCGTTATACGTGGCATTGCTGGCCATCAAGCGCGGAGGCCCACGATGAGCCGCGGTGCCTTCGCCAAGTTGCCCTCGTCTTGGGTGCGGCAACCGAAACGCCTCCCCGCAGCCGGCGAAGGCACTGTCCCGTACATCGATGAACTGGGAAACAAAGTCTATGTCGAGGGGGGATTGGCCATGCTCCAATGGAGTCAGCACAAAGGCGGCGCCACGGCCGCCCTGCTGATTCTGTTCGCGCTCGCGGTCATCTCCAACAAATCCCAACGCGAGGATGGTTTGCGCAAGGACGATACGATAGCGGCGACGTATCCCGATATCCATGCAATGGTGCCGCTGTCCCGCAAGCTCATCTCGGATGGGTTGGAGCTTTTGGTGATGGTTAAGGCTATCACCAAGGTGCGCGATGGTCGTCGCAACCTCTTCACACTGAACGGTATCGATCAGAACGGACACTGGTGCGCACTGCCTCAATCGCACCTACAGGACGGTCAAGCGCAATTGCGGCGTCTGGGGCATTTCGTCGACCAATTGCGCCGGCCCTCCTCCCTGCACGCGCTTAAACTGTACATGCTGATCCTGCACTTCCGCGATCGCCATACGAACTTCGCGTCGATCGGATACGAGAAAATTCAGAGTTACACCGGTTTGCGTCGCAACGACATCAACACCGCGAAGAACCTTCTGATCTCGATGGAGTTGCTGCGGCTGGTGCGCGATGACGAACATGCGAGACGTCCCAGCGATCCACACCACAACCGCTATGCGGTGTGCGGGTTGAACGTTTTCTGAGTATGGTGAGTTTGGCGGTGGTGCGATGGTGCAGCAGAAGTTCGACCCACCATCAGCACTCCACCACAGTACTTTGATCATGTTGCTATGCCCGCCACGCTCCATTGGCGATACACAGCGCTTCGCTTGCTCTTGGCCAAGCAGGCCCATCTCCAATGTCGCGATTGCGCGTTGCCGGATTTCAAGTTAAGATGATTGCTAAGGCGCCCCGCCTAAGTTCTGGTCAGCTTGAAACGGCATTCAACAACTCAGCACCACCAAGCATCCAACCGTCAAACCAATCCGACTGTTCGATAGCGACAAAATGACCCGCGCGCCCGAACTCACTTGGAGAATGTTATGACGAAGCTTATCAGCGCGGCATCCCACGCCGCATCAAAGTCCGTGGTCCAAAACGGCCAATCCATCAAACGATCGCACCTCCAGGAAGTATTAGCAGCCATGCTGGGTTACCAGACCTATGCAGCCTTCTCAGTCGAAGAAAACGACGACAGCATGGAATATCATCTTGACGACGCCGAGATGCTGGTATTAAACCCTCCCGCGGGCGAGCGGCGGGCCCATGCTCTAAACTTGGCCGCTCCGGGCCTGATTGAAGCGTGCATCGCCGCCTTGCAAAATGTGGCGCCTGTCCGCGTTTACGAGGACCTCGACCAATTCTACAATGACTATGCCCGCGAGAGGCTAGTTGACACGATCACCAACTCCGACGACGTGTCGGCCGCCATGTCGGAAACCAATGCCTATTTCGACTCCGAAGCCAACCTGCCCTATGAGATACCCACTACCGACGACTTGTGGGCAGCACGATCCGAGTGGAGCATCGAGGCCAGCGGCGACATGAATGGAGGACATGACCCCGAAAGCGACCGCATGTTCGCTGGCGACACGCTCAACTGCCGCGGCAAGCTCATATTCGGAAAAGCAGGCCGGGCCGGACTGATCTTCGTAGAGTCCGAAGGCTCAGCTGGCGTAGACGAGAGCTGGCGCGAGCAGGATTTTGAATACAACGACGCCCAAGAGGCCGACTTGGGAATCCCCGAATTTTGATTTTGGATTAGGGGTAGACGGCGGAGCGAAGAGATTTTTTCGAACGTCGACTCCCCACCGAATCAAACCACAGCTCCATGATAGGCGACTTAAATACCTGGCCGCGCCGATAAACGGGTAGATAGCACCGGCGCGCTCGCCGCCGCTGTCTACTCACTACTCAACAAGGCCATCTTTGGCAGTGCTCGGCGCCAGGCCGATCGATTTCTGGTCATGCGTAAATTTCCGCCCAACGATATATTTTTCGTCGTCTAATTCGGGACAGACGCTCATTGTCGTCATGATGATTTGATGAACAACGGTCGAATTGTCCGAGCTACTAGCAATAATACGTTGGAAGTTATAACTGCGATCAGGCTCCATCCCACCGTCCTCGATTCCATCGAGTATCAACAAGCGTGGGTAGCGAAAGTATTCTTTTTGCAAGGATGCTAACAGCAAAGCAAGGTGAAATGCATGGCGCGCGAAAACCATCGAGCTTGCTGAAAAATGTGCCTGACCATCAATTGTCACCCGGTTCGCAGCAAAATCTATTCCGATATTCGCAGCTTCTGAAAACTCAGTTTGCCGGTCAAAATCCATTTTCAGAATTCGTTTAAAATTGTTGGGCCCGGGCGTGAGCGCGTTGCTGCGGGCCGATACGGTTTCCGCGCGACGCAATCCCGAATCGCCCATCAACAGCAGCATCGTGAGGGCGATCCGGTCCCGCCCGCTGTCGGCTTGCTGGGCACATCGCTCTAGCGCCGCGATCAAGACTTTCCAAGCCTCGGCCGTCATCGCCATGTCTACCTGGATCGGGTCGGTCTCGATATCGACCTCGGGACCTTTTGACCGCCAGCCAGGGATTGCCTCCTGGGTAGCTGTGTAGGAAATCTTTCCGAGTATTGGCATTGCGGCTGTGAATCTTTTAGACGCGGGCTTTCGCCTTCTTCCATTGACATCCTCCCCGCCTAAAGGACGGAGATTTCTACGGCGTGGCGCGATGAGATGCGACGCGCTTCGGAGGGTTCCTGCTTCTTTGAGCGGCCTGACTGCGCCGTCTCTCCACAGGCAAACAAGCGGTGCCCCCGCTCTAAGGTATTCATCGCGCCGACTACATCGGCGTGATTTTCGTAGCCACAATTAACACACAGGAAACTCGCCTGGGTCTGCCGATTGTCTTTTGATACGTGGCTGCAAGCTGGACACGTCTGGCTAGTGTGGTGCGGCGGCACAGCCAGTAACATACCGCCGTTCCACGCCATCTTGTAGTCTAGCTGCCGCCTAAACTCGCCCCATCCCTGATCGAGAATGGCGCGGTTCAGCCCCGACTTTTGACTGACCCTCTTGCCCGGCTGTTCGACAGTGCCTTTGGCGGACCTGGACATTTTCCCTATCTGCAAATCCTCAATGCAGACGAGCACGTGGTTTTGGCTTATCACTGTGGTTGTCTTGTGCAGGAAATCGTTCCGGGCATTTGCGATGCGTGTGTGAATCCGTTGAACTTTGGCGACTACCTTTTTCCAGTTGCTACTGAATTTGACCTTTCGGTTCATGCGGCGTTGGTAGCGCGCCAGACACTGCTGGTGTTTCTTGAAACTGTTGAGTGGCGCTATGAAGCGACCATCGCTCAGGGTGGCAAAGCGAGCGATGCCGACATCTATTCCAACTGCACTCGTAGCGATAGGAGCCACCGGATCTACCTCGCGCCGGGTCTGTATTGAAATGAACCACTTACCAGCAGCCTGGCTTATGGTTGCATTCACAGGTTCACCAACAATGTCCCGGCTCTTGCGGTACCGTAGCCATCCTAATTTGGGGAAACGCAGGCGGCTGTTGGTTTGTTCGATTCTAATTGGCCCTTTTGCTGCCACGCGGAAGGAGTTTCTGTCGCCCTTGCGCTTGAATTTTGGAAATTTTGCACGGCCAGCAAAGAAATTCGAGTAAGCTTTCTCTAAGTCCTTCAGCACATATTGGTGTGCTGAACAAGGTGCGGCAGCAAGCCAAGGGGTTTCGCAACCGTTGCGCCATGCTGTCAGATATTTCGCCATGGCCACATAGCCGATGAATTTGTTGCCGGCTGCGTGATTTTCTTTTTGCAGAGCTAAGGCTTTGTTGTAGACGAACCGGCAAGAACCGGCGAAGCGGCGCATGGCGCGCTCCTGTTCGCCGGTTGGTCTCAACTCGAACCTGTAGGCTTGATATCTTTCCATAATTCTTCAAGCTTACTCGTGCGAAGGCAGTATCGGCCACAAGAAAGCTAACCAATTTGCGCCGTATTTTGGCTTGACATGGGTCGCATACCGTACTAAATTGCAGCTCCGCTCTCCCTCCCCTATCTAAGCTTAAACTCCTGCCTCGCGATGATGTCGTCGAACGCAGAAGTGATCGAGGTTGAGATCAGGGTACCCATTTGACCAAATCCGCCAGGGTGTGGTCCAAAGTTGAATGCAGTCGCATCCTTTTGAGCATCCACGAAGTCATCCATCGTGCCGATGGCATCGATCAGGCCGATTTCCTTTGCCTCTAACCCGCTCCAGATTTCCCCGCTGGCGTAGTTAACATCGTGCCTCAGGACGCGGCCCCGCCGTTCCTCTAGTTCGCGCAAAAATGTTCGCCCTACCCTGTCCACCAAATCCTGCGCCTTGGCTTGCGCGTCCTGACTAGGCGGCGTGAACGGATTCAAGAATGCCTTCAGGTGACCGGATGCATATACCTGCTGCGAGATTTCCATCCGATCCAGCGCACGCGACAGCTGCCATGGCGCGATGATGGCGCCGATCGATCCCACCAGACTGTATTTCCCTGCGATGATCTTGTCGGCGTGCAAGGCAATCATGTAGGCAGCCGATGCGCCGACGTTGCTGATCGCCGCCACTACCGGTTTCGGGTGCTTTTTCCTGAAAGAGTGAATCGCGTTTCCGATACGCTCGGCCTCGGCCGGCGCGCCGCCAGGACTGTCTATCGCCAGAACTATCTGAGTAACGTTGCTTGACTCAAACGCGCGCTTCAGGGCCGGCACGATCTTGTCTGCGGACGCGAGTGAGGTTGCAGCGATCTCGCCTTCGATGTGCACTATGCCTATGACCGGGCCGAAGGGACCTATTTTAAACTGCAACATTTGCATGAAAAAGTACAGGCCGAACAGGAGTGGCATGAGAACGAGCAACGACTTCAGCGCCACGGTGAGGCGGCGAGCAAATTTTCGATCCCGTTCAAGCGCCAGGCGTTCTTCCCTGAATCCCGCGCGTTGTTCGCGTATCTCAGCCAACATCAGTAGTGCGATATTGGCGGCCTGCAGTTCAGCTTGACTCTTGTCGTCTTTGTTTTCCATGGCGTTTCCTTGGGGGGCTAGGCGCGATAAGTTAGCGACAACTGCCCCCCCAACCCAGTACGACAGTTTCCCAGGTCATCTTGTCACCACACGCTTTTTTTTCTTCTTCTCTCCGGTTTGGCTGCGCACTTCGCATCGGCGCGCCTTCCGCGATCATGGCTTCCGTCGATTTTGCTTTTTCCATTTCGGCTAATGCCGCAGTGGCTTCTTTAAGCTTTGAGATTGGGCAGCGCATAACAAAAGCCTGAGGATATTCTTGCGTGCTCGCTGCTTCTCGTGTGACCTTGGAAACACTACATAACTGAGCAGCAACTACCCGAAAATATTGATCGTCGAATGCGATGCCATCCTCAGAATGGAGTAGCAAGAGCTGGCCATTCTTACAATGACTTGTGATAAACCGAAGAGCTAGCCGAGCGTAAATAACGTTCTCATCTCGCGTGCGTGCTTCGACGAAAGTTCGTTGGGACAATCTATACGTCGTCATCGTCGACAAATCGCAGACTGAGTCGTCTGTGGGCTTTTGTGCGAGTGCAACCGCTTGCACCGATGAAACCGCAAATACCAAGATTAGAGTAAAGCCTATATACAATAATTTCATAATGTAAATCCCCATGGAAAATTAAACCTATCTATCCCGCCTGGCTCCCCTTGATAATTTTTTTGTTTTTGCTAGTATATTAGTATATATAAACACATATACTTGAGGTTATTTTGAAAGCAACACGACAAATGTTTCTTTGTGGACTTGCCGGTGTAATAATCGGGGTTTTGTTGAGCTTTGGCGAACCTTTACTATTAGTTGTTGTGGTTGCGGTTATTGGCTTTTTTGCACTCTTATTTTTATATGGGATAATTTTTTTGGCTGTACTTATTCATGAGAAAATTCTCAAAGAGGATAACTTTTACTCATCGCAATTAGTCAATTATACGAATGAATATGAATGTTGTGGAACTAAATACTTTAGCAATCATGCCTATCGATTAAACGAAAGTGGGGATCCAGATTTAGACCCCCAATGGCTCCTGCGCGAACCACAATAGAATTATCGCTTATTAAAAAGTTTTTTTAATTTTCTCATGCCTTCGTTTCTAATTTCTTTCATTTCTTCCGCAACAATGTCTGGATCTTCGGTGACTAGTTTATTCGCCTTGCCGAACAACGATTTTTTCGACGAAATGTTGCCAGACGGAGTCTCGACAATTCCACTATCGTTTCGAAATTTTTGTCGCTCCTTATTTTTCTCATCTCTGGCTTTTTCATCTGTTTTTTCTATTTCTGACTGAACTTTCGTAGACGATTTCTTAATTCTAGCTTGCTCTGCTGTCATCCAATCTTCCCCTTTTAACGGCAAAGATGCTCCCTCGTCGTTTTCAACGCTGTTTGTAGAAACATTTGGAGTTGTCGAATGTATACGTGACTTATTAGCCTTATGCTTCCTATCAATGTCGGGATGAAACGATGAGTTGTCCTTCATGTCACGATATTTCACTCTTACTGATTCAAATGATTCTGGAAGATTGCTGTTCTTGGTTGGTAATATGGGAGTGTTTGCAATGCTTCCGAGATGGGAGTCGATAATAGTTTTAGCAGCTGCACTGTTCTGGTTGTGTGATAAAAGTGATTCAAACAGTTGAATATTGTACGGATCCTTTGCAAGATCAAAATTAAAAGAATCCCCGCGCGAATACGCTGCCGATATACTAGTAGCGTAGTCTACTTGTTCGCGTAACGTTGCGTCTGCACGCTCCGAGGTCGCTACCGTCTCGGTGATCCGGGCTGCATTTTCGGTGGCGATCCTTTGATCCGCAATAACGGAGTTCAACAAACTAGTATTCTTGACTAGCATCTCGCCCCAATCTTTAAATTTTGAAACATCATCACTACTTAAGTGTTGCCGTATCTCCGATTCTTTTTGGTCTATTGAGGCGGAGTACTGTTTTCCACCCCGGCCTGGTATCGCAAATTTAGCTCCAGGAATTTTGCCCGCTTGCGGCGTGCCGATGTTGAGCTCGGCCGCTACCCCAAATGCTACGCTTGCGACCTGTTGCTCGCTGGCCCCCAGGGCTTTCCCAATGGTGTCGGTAAGTTGCTTAAGCTCTTGCGCACGCGCGCCAAATCCTTCAATACTGCTTCTTGTGGCACCTTTAGACCGATTCGTTGTAGCGCTAGTTCCGTCAACATGCAGCAGGGCATTCGACAAGGCGGCGGCTTTATCCCTTGTTGCAGCAACAGCATTTGACTCCGCTGCCGATACCTGTTGCGTGGCAGCTGCAACATGATTTTCCGTGACCTTCCCCTCCACTGTTCTGGATACTGGCCCTTCATTAGCCAACGCCTTAACCGCAGTCAGACCAGACAATGCGTTGGAGGTGTAGCTATTTCCTGAAAGATCGTTTTGCCGATTTCTGAAGAACGGTGACGAGCGGACAGGCGCCAAGGTCATCTGATCCATGGCCACATTTCCCATGGATACGTTGCCTGTTGCCGCCGAATTGGTGGCACTGGTCGTATTACTTTGCAACAAGCGCATGCCATCGACGAGCGCGGTGCCAAAGTTCTCCATGCGCTTGAGGGCAGCCCAGGCAATGAAAGGAATGCTGATGGTCATATAGCCGACGACGGCTTCGCCCGAAATGGCGCTGGAAAAAATGGTCGAGGAAGTAGTCAGCGACAGGGCGTTGACCCCGGTGCCTACGCTGGCCGCGGCGGCCAAATCGCGCATTGCATACATGGTCGCAGCGTAGTTGAGGATGGCATACAACGGCGGCCAAAGCTGGATCCAAATCAGCACAGACGCATAGTTCTTGAAGCCAGCCACGGTATCTTTGCCGTTAGCCAGCATAAGGAGCAGGATCAGCAGCGGGAACATCGCGTACGCCACCACTTCGACCACGTTGCGGATGACGGGCAGTGCTTGTTCGGCTATTTTTCCAGCATTGATCCACGCCGCGTTGGTCTGAACCACCGCCTGCGCGCGGCCGACAGCCAGCAGCATCGTGGCCGGATCGTTGTCCTTTTGGCCAGCCAGAAGGCTAGTGTCGTTCACAGCATTGATGAGTGCGTTTTGGCGGATGATATCAGCAGCGCTGGCCGAGGCGTCGGCAATTTTTGCTTTCAGATAGGCTTGCTGTATCTGGTCCGCGATCAGGGCCGAGGCTACCGTCCCAGGAAGCGTCGGATTCATGCGGAATGCCAGTGTGCCCTGGATGCGCTGAACTTCGGCCGGCATTTTCGCCGATAGCTTTGTATATGCCTGAGGACAGGTGAGCACTTCCGAGGTACCGGCCGCATTCGTGACGCCGGTAAACCTGGCAGGATTGGGATCCCCCATGAGCGCCCAAACGTCACCAGAGGTCGCAAATGCTTCCGGTGACAGGTAGCCAGAGGCCAGATCGAACATCGTGCACTGGTGCAGAAAATTAATCAGATCGTTCCTGAAGTACGGACTTTGGAACACGACCTTGGACGTTTCGCGCACCAGCCGGCTGCCGAACATGAGTCCATTGTTCTGATAGCTCAGCTTATCCGGCATGCCGGCGGGGCCCGGAATCACCTGCATGGCTGTTTCTTCGAGTTCCGTCAGACTATTGCCGACCGTACTGGTCAGCGAAGCAAGCACCGCCAGGCCGAACGGGACGTTGTCGACGAATACTTCGGCCGAACCTCCCGTCTTGTCGACAATACCGACAGTGACCTTTGGCACTACGAGTACTGAAAATACCAGGACGACCGAGGCGAGCCACTTCCAGCCCACCATCTTTTCCGGGGCGAAGGCATAGCCTACCAGTGCGGCCACGAAGCCGCACACGGCGACGATGCCGAGAGCATTTCGGTAGGTGTTGGCGCCGACCATGGCGGCCACTGCATTCATCAGCCCGTACAAACTGTCCGAGTTCTGGTAAGCGAAAATTTCCCACATGACTATTTACCTCCTTCTTTTACTTCTCTACTTTTTATCAACGCAGATAGGCGGCCTGGCGTCCCAGCAGATCGAGTACCTGCTGCGGCATATTGGCGCGCATTTGCCGTGACAGTTGTTCCAGGTGGTTGGACACCACCGTGATAGAGCCTACTTTCTGGTAGACGAGGGCCTTTTCGCGGGACAGCTGGGCCAGCATGTCCTTGGCGCGTAGCCGGATTTCTTGGGCTCTCCCCTGCTGTTTCATGTCTAAAGTGAAGTCTTTCTCCAGGGCTTGCATTCCCAACCGCAGGTTCTTCTCTAGAAACATGTAGGCGTAATCTGCGGCAATCACATCCCGATAGGTGGCTATCAGCTGCTCATTGGCTGTGGCAGAAGGAAACGATGCCCCGATCGACAGCATGCGATAGACAGGCTCGCTGGTCTGGTTCACAAAACCGACCTCCGGCGACATGTTGGGAATCGGTGTGCGCGTCTCGATTTTGTAGGCGATCGAGCGCATCAGCTTTTCGACCTTGACTGTAAACGGGGTATGGACGTACTCGGGGTCGATGGTGACCTGGTCGCAGTTGGTGTAGTTGTTGCAGCGTAGGACCGTTTGGTGGACGTTGCCGCTCCCGGCATCCGACTGGCCATAGAGCAGCTGGGAGATCGACGTGAAGGTCGGTGCGATCGGATTCGGGTCTCGTCCTTCCGAATAGAAAATAACGGTCCCGACCATGCTCATGATCATTTCCCGCTCTTTGTCATCGAGGTAGTTGCCGGCGAGCTTGAGCGATTCCCAGGTGAGGTTGCCGACGAACGGCGCCTTGTTTTTGACGAGGGGATCGGAGGATTTACGCGCGGCATCCAGAATGGAACCCTTGTCGGACTTGCAGCGGACGGCTGCGGCGGCATAGTCCGATTCGAGGCCCAGCGAGACGGCGATGTCCTCGCAGGCCTTGCTGGAGCTGAACCCCGTGGCCTCGGCGGCCGACGAGACCAGGGATTTGGCGGTGTTGCAGGAATTGATTTGCGCATTCGTCATCATCGATTCGAGGTTTTTGGTCCACTTGGTGATACCGCCGAGCATCGGAGACACCGATTCGAGCGCGAGCTGAAACGCTACGCCTGGCAGCGCGGAGGTGACGTTCTTGAGCATGTTCTTGAATTCGGCCGCCGAAATGTAGGAGAACGAGCCGCCGAAAAGATCGATGCCACCGCACCCCGCTTTGGCCGTCGGGTAGTCGATGGCCATGAGTTGATAGGTCTTGTTCGGCGCGCGCAGCATCAGGCTGCCGCCGCTATAGGTGTTGTAGACCTGGCCACGGAAGGCACCCGGCGCCGAGTAGTTGCCGATGGCGCCGAGGTCGTTGAACATCTTGTTGACTTCGGCATTCAGGTCACCGGCGAAGGCCGGATGGATGTACAGGCTGCTGGTGGACAGGGATAGTGCGATGATGAGTTTGCGCATAGGCATGATGAGCTCCTTAACGAGATGAAAGTGTTTTTCCAAAAAGTGTTTCGACGGTCTCAACGGCGCGCGGCCGCAGGGCATCGATCCGTTCCACCAGCTGGCCTTCCGACAGCACACCAAAACCGACCGGCATGATCTTGCCGGTGATGGGTTGTGCCAAAAACAGCGCCGGAACTTGCTTGACGTTGAGCGTGGCGGCGGTACCGTTGTCGGTGCGGGCATTGGTAAAGCCCGGCACCGCGCCGCCATCCAGGCTGACCGGCAGCACCTGGATACGGTATTTCGTGGAAAACGCCCGCAATACCGGCCCATAGGCATGGCAGTACGGACAATCGCCACGGAAGAAGAACATCAGGATGTGGTCGCTCCCGATGTTGGCAAGGGCGGAATATCTCTCCTGCATCTGCACCTGTTCAAATACTTCCAGCGCCTGGGCATTGACGGGGCGGCCCTGCGTGGTGGGGTCCAGGTCCGGATTGGCCCACGCCACTTTCTGCGACAGGTCGGCGAACAGCGAGGCATTCCTGACGATCTTCGATTCGAGCTCCATGTAGCGGCGCACATTGGCGACAGTCGGGTTCATGACGGCGACGGCCTTGAGCTGCTCCAGCTGCAGTTGCAACTCACGCAGCGCCTTGACTTCAGGCGGTGGCTGCGGCGTGGTGGGTTTTGGCGGCGCGACTGACGCAGGCGGTACTGAGCCTTTCTGCGGTTCGTGCAATGCCGGGTCGTCATAAAAATGCCAGCCACGCCGCACAGCGGCCTGCGCGCCAGCAGCGTGGCTTTGTGCAGGGACACTGGCGGGAACCTGGGCGTGTACGACTCCGCATGCGAGCAGCACTGCCAGACAGTATTGGTACCTTCTCATGGCGATTTCTCCAGGCGCAGATGGGCGGGCGGCTGGCCATTGCGGCAGTAATTGATGCCGATATCGATCGTTTGCCTATTTGGTGCCTGCCCCGCCGCAAGCCTGACGCCTTCCTGCCAAAAGCGGACGTTGAGCCGGCGGCAGCCGTCCTGGGCGTAACGGGCCAGTGTCGTGACATCCATGAAGAGCGCAGAGGTGGCAGAAAAGCGCCGGGAGATGGCGTCCGCCACTTCTCCGGTCAACATGCCGGCTGCACGGCCGTCGGGTGCATCGATGGCCGCCAACATCAGTACTTTCGGATCGTTCACCGCCACGCGGGGTGTGGCTTCCGGGGCCGCACAGGTTGCGGCGCAGAGCATGGCAGAGCAAAGGGCAAGCGAAACCTTGCGCGTCGTGGTTCGATTCAGCATTTCCCTCTCCCCAGATAACAGGCTGGCGCACGCTGGGCGGCAGCATCCTTCAGTGCCGCCACGTTGGGCAGCGTCGGCACGATCGAGGCATAGAACTCGGTCAGATCGAGTTTGGCAAAGTCGATGCTTTGCAATTGATCCACGCTAAAGCCAGAACAGGCAGGATTTTTTGGTGCTCCCCAGCCCATGCCGAGCTGCGCCCTCCCCTGTTCGTTGATCATCCTGGCCAGGCGCGAGTTAAAACAGCATTTGGAGGTCGTGTGCTCGATGCACGACACGCATTTCCCTAATACCCGGATGCAGGAGCTGCACCAGGTACCAATGGTGTGACATAGCTGGGCGCCCTCCTTCATCGCCAGCTTGCCCTCGCCAGCGTTGCAGGACATCATCGAGACCGCGATGTACATCACCGCAGTCATCGCCAGGCTCCAGGGATTGAACGCGATCGCCAGGTGTTCGGTGGTGGCCAGCGTGATGGAACCTGCCGGCAGCGCCGTGCCATTGACGGCCACCGTCACGCCGAACGTCGTATAACTGCCGCTGAAACCGCCACTGGTCAGCAGCGCCTTGGCGCCTTGCGTGATGAACTCGCGGTTGCCACTGTTCATCAGGATGTCGAATACCAGGCGCGAGCCGATGCCAAACAGGGACTGGTTAGTAAAGTGGGCCCCGGCGCCATCTGTATAGCAGCAGTTTTTGAGGAGCCGGTTACGGCAGGTATTGCCCTCGCCATTAAACAAGGTCATGGTCTTCGGATCGAGATAGACGCCGGCCTCGCGCACTGCCTCCATGTAGGTCATGACCTGTGCAAAATCGACGTCATTCGTATAACTGGTACTGAAACATTGCGTACCGAGACAGAATGACTTGGGTGCGCAGGTGGCGCCAGCGGGACAGCCGGTGGTGTACGCGGCCAGCGCCGTCTCGGCACTCAAGGGATCGCGGGCGATGGCTTGCGCGGCGGCGATAGCCGGATCGGTGGCCAGCACGGGCGGGCGCGGCGTATTGGCCGAGTTCAGGGCACCCACTTGCGCCGCGCAGGCCGGGTCGCCGGGCGTCAGGGCGCAGGCCGCCAGGTGGGTATTGGCATCGCTTTTGAGGTTACTCTTGCCGTGGTAGACGGTTTCGGGAGGCGTGAGCGTATAGCCGGGCACGTGGGCAGTGGCGCTCTGGGTGGTGACGCTGGCCCGGGCCGCCTGGTTGGCAGCCGTGGCGCCGGCCAGATCCTGGTTGACTTGCGCCAGGACAATGGCAGGCTGCATGCTGCTCAAGCAGCAGGCGGTCGTCAAGGCGATCAAACGGCGCATGGCTATTTCCTCATCTTCTCCAGGAAGCGGCCGGCGCTGCCGGCGAAGCGCGGTGCGCGTTGCTGGATGGTTTTGAGCGCGTATTCAAGCGAGACGTCGCCGGCGACGCGGACATAAGCATCCGGCGCGAAACAACTCCCTGCCCCGCAGGCCTGGGCGGGTGCACTACCCCGCAGCAAAACGAAGGTCGGCGCCTGGCGTACGGCAAAGCGGTCAAATGCCTGCGGATCGATTTGCCATGCCACCTTGCGCTCGCCCATAATTTTTTGGACATGCACCACGGTTTTGACCAGTGATCCGTCGTCCAGGCCCCGTAGTAACAGGGTCGCCTGCAGCTGCGCCGCTTGCATCGCCAGTTTATTCAGAGCGGCTTCCGGCATGGCGAAGGTCACAAAGACCAGCAGCCGGTCGCCATTCAACCCGGAGAGCGCGATTGGATTGGATGCCGCTTCGTAGCCTTTGGCAATGGCACCCAGATCGACGGGTAGCGTTGGGCGAGGCTGCGGCAAGGCGTCGATCCGCATCCGTGGCGTAGTGGGAGTTGGCCCTGGCGGCGGGTCTTGCGGCATGGGATTGGTGTGAATGGCGCGCGCGATATCCTGCTCGGTGATGACCGGCTGCAGCTTTTTGGCGCGTTCGATGTCCGCGTCGGTGATCGTTGGTATCGCCTGCGCCGCCACGGCCTGGGCCAGGAACAGAGCACCTAGCCCTGCCATGGTACGCAGTGCAGCAGGCCTGGCGCCCGCAGAGGGCACTTGGATCGGATTAGTAGCCAACACAGCAGTTCCTTTTTCGAAATAACATAAACGCAAAATCTTCGCCCTTGACCGGGTATTCCTTCCCGGCTCCCCAGGCGATGGTGGTGCGGCCAAAAGGCTGGCAACATTTGCCCAGTTCCTTGTCGGTGGCCGGAATCGGATACGTCAGCTGGGATTTGTAGGCCGTCTTGTCCATTTCCGGCAGGAAGTACGGACCGCACAGCCCTTTCTGGCCATGCATGCCCCATGTCAGCAGTTCTCGGTGCATCTTGGCGGTGAGGCGCTGCATCATCAATTCGGCGGTGCGCACCCCGCCCACGTGGTAGGCCGCGTGGCCATCGAGCGGGAAAAGACCTCCCTGACAGCCGGCGCACCAGAACAATTCCGGGCGGCCAAATCCCGCCGTGGCGGCAACGCAGTCGGCCGCGCAGGCGGCGACCGCCCCCGGATTGGCAAAGAGGACTGTTTCGGGATTGATAATTAAGGTGAGCTCATCATCACCCCATAGCGGGTCGACCTCGGTCATGTAGGCGATATCGAAGGAGCCGGCTTCCAGGCAGGGGAAATCGGCGACCGCCTTGAGCCAGTACATGACTGGATTGACATAAAAATGCGCTTGGTAGAAGGCGTCCTGGGCGCCGCCTGCGTCCGTGGCCCGGGCGGCTTCCGGCGCAGGGATGCCCGGATTGAGATCGATGCCACCCAGGGACACCAGGCAGAACGGTTTGCGCACCACTTCCACGTGGCGCACGGGTTCCCAAAAGCCAATGGACAGGCCGATCAGCGGATTGACTTTGCACGAACAAATCGGACTGGACGGATTGGCGGTGTCTTCCTGGCCGCCCAGGTTGCCCAGGGTGACGCTGCCCAGGGAGATCGGCAGGATGCATGACCAGCAGATATCCGTGATCGGGTTCGGGAAGGCGCCAGTGCAGGTTCCGACCGGCACCGCCTGGGCATGGCCTGCCCCGATGAGGAGCAGGATCAAGCCGATGGTGTGTTTTAGTAGGCTCATCTGGCCACCACCATTTCATCAATGCGAAGGCGCATGCCTTCCTGGTAGACCAACGCGGGGACATGCCGGATGCCAAAGCGCCCTACTAATCTGCCCTGCTGATCGAAGTAGATCCGCGTCTTCCACTGTTTCATCAGCTGCAAATACGAGCCGCCGACGAGTACCGGCTTGATCCGCGCGCCATCGCGCTGGAGCAGGCTGCGCGCCATCCCTGCCTGTACAGGATCGCGCGCGTCAAAAAACAGGAGTTTCTTGGACATGGACGTGATCGCCAGCGGATTAGTGCGGGTGCCTGCGGGGAGCAGGACGTGACCCTGTGCATCGAGGATGTTCTTGTCGAGCACATAGGTGGGATCAAAGTAAAGGGTCCGCGGTGCCTTCGCCGGCGTCAAACCTGCCACCGGGGCCGGATTGGCCACGGCCGCCCTGCCTTTGGCGATCGCCTGCTCCTGCAGTGCGTGAAGCTGGCCGCTCTTTTCCAGCGCACGCAGGCGCTGGGCGATCATGTCGAGCAGGTTTTGCTCGGCAATCGGATACGTCGGCCCGATCGCAGCCAGCTCCTCGGCCTTTGCCAATGCTCCCGTGAGGCCACTGGCCAGCAACAGGACGGACAAAATCCGCCTGGTCAGCTCACCGCATGGCAGGATGTGAAAACCCCGTGTCGTGGGTGCGGGTTCAAGTAATGGCATGATTTGCTTTTCCTTCAAAAGATCGGAATGACGACGCCCAGGACCGCGTCGGCGCGTACCAGGCCATTGATGCTGTAGCGTGAATCGAAGCTGTCCGGGCTGGTGCCTTGTACATAAAAATACGAGGGCGGAATCACGGTCTCGGCGATAGGTTCGAGCCGGAGGTGTTTAACGGTGGTATGGGTCTTGGCAATGCCGACCTCCTCGCCATTGACGAAAACATGGCGATCCCGGACGGTCACTTTGTCGCCGGCCACGCCGCGCACGATCTTGAAGAACGGCTGGTGGTACAGGCCGGGGAAGATGCGGTACGCCGCCCCTTCGAATGCATAGACCACATAATCTCCGCGACGGATGCCGTCCGCCCGGTAGTCGACCACTGCGACCGTGTAGGGCAAGCTGGGGGTCACGTTAAACAGGATAGGCAGACGCGGGGTAGCATCGATAAACAGACGGACATAGGCGAGTGTCCAGATCACGACCAGCACCAGGTACAGATACCAGCGCCTGCGCACATGCTGAAAGAAATCGCGGGTCACAGTTTCACCTTTTTTCTGAGCAATGGAGTGAGATCGATCAATGTTGCGCGGCTGCCGATCACCGCCGTTTTGTCGACCACTAGGCATGCGCACTCTTGCGGCAATTGCGCCAACGCAGCAGCAAAACGGGGGACGAATCGTTCAGCATCGGATATCGCCTGCCGCCGTTCCATGTCGGTACGGCTGGTCGTCATGGCTTTGAAGTACTGTTCCTGTTTTGCATTGAAGACGTTCGCCGCGTCGACGACCCCGATGACCAGCATCGGCCGCAGCACCAGCCGGTCATAGGCGGCAATCCCGATCGCCACGAAGCAGGCCGATACGAGGAAATTGATCAGCATGATTCTCATTGGAGTCCCCTGTCGGCCAGTACCCGGGCGATGGCCTCGTCGATGGAGTAGCCTTGGGCGCGCAGGGCATCAATCGGCTTGTTATCCGCGAGTTTGTTCGAGAACAGCAGCTGCGTGGCTGGATCAATGACGAGGCGTACGACGCCTTCGCCGATGGGCGACGAGACGTACATTTCCGCAAAGGCCCCCGCTTCCGTGCGCAGCGATTTGAGCAGCCGCTTTTTGGCAGCATCCATGACGAGGCGCTTGTTGCTTTCCAGGATGTCAATCGACTCCGGTTTTTGCCGCAGCAGGAAAACCCAGTCGGAGCAGTTGAAAGCGGCCGTCATTTGCACAGAACCGTAATAATCATCGGCACCCTGCGTCGCGGTGCCCAGTGCACCGCCATACTTGCGCGCACGCCGGGCTGCTTCTTCCACCACGGCGGCCTTGACCGGGTCGTCTGCACCGATCTCTCCAAGCTGTTGCTTGAGTTCATCGATAATCAGGAGCTTCTTGCGATCACGGTTCAGGTACATCTCGCCGGTGATCTGGTACATCAGCAGGATATTGACGACGGCATGCAGATCGGGCTTGCGTTTGAGTTCTTCGTTTTCGATCACGACGAAGTCATTCGAGAAGTCGACGTTATTCTTGCCCTCGAAGAAGCGTTCGTACTGCCCGTCCTTGGAGTATGGATTGAGCATGATGGCAAGATCGCGGATGCGCTCATCGCCTTTGATTTCGAGTTCAGCAATACTGCCGGTCTTGAATTCGTCGCGCAAAGCGGTGATCGTCAGATCATTGCCGTAGGATTTCCATAGCTTCAGGAGGACCGTTGAAATGGCCTTATATTGCACTTCTTGCAATTGCTGACTCATGGAACACATCTTCGCCAGGGCGGGCATTAGCATATCGATGTCTTCGTGAATGTCATTGACCGCCGTAAACGGGTTCAAAATGATCTTCGAGCGGGGGCTGAACTCGACATGCGTGCCATTGGCTTTCTTGCACAGCTTCTCGAATGAGCGCCCGAGATCAAGCAGGCGCACTTGCGCACCGCCGGAGCGGTATGACCAGGCTATCTCGTTGAGGGTGACGGACTTGCCGGATCCTGGGGCGCCGACGACGGCAAAATTGTAGTTGCCCAAGTCGTTGTCATACAGGTCCAGCGTCACGAGCTGGCCGCGGCGGCCGGCGAAGATGAGCGTTGGCGTGTCGGTTCCTCGCCATTCCCCCAGCAGGGGCGCGAGATGGATGGCGTTCGCCATGGATTTGCGCGTCACCCGCTTCATCTTCTTCATGTCGTTGTGGAACGCAGGCGTCAGGGTCATGGGCAAGCTCGCCAGCAGCGCCTGGCGGTGCATGTACACATCGGCATTGAGTTCAAAGCCGCTGGCACGCCAGATGGCCCTGGCCGCTTCTGCCGCCGCAGTCGCCTCGGCAGGCGGGCAGAAAATGGCCAGCTGGTGGTACATCGAGACGAGGTTGCCGCCGACATCCATGGCGTTGGCGACGGCATTCCAGTCTTCCTGCTTCTTCTGCACGTCCGGCATGATGGCGGCCATCTTGCTACCGGCGTTCTGTGTCGCGCGGATATGGTTCGCCGTAATCAATGTCCGCGTCGTGTTCGTATCGAGGATGTGTACGCCCATGGTGAGCAGGAACGGCGCACGGTACTGCAGTGCCGGTTGCATGGCGTGGCCGATGAGCGCACCCATCTGCCAGAGGGGGAAACGTCCAGGAAACGATTTAATGGAGAAGAAGCGTGCTTCCACCTGCTGCGGCTTGCCTGGCTTCGAAAACCGGATGCCTTCGTTGGTCGGCTCCTGGACGGTATCGAAGTCGACAATCTGATCCCGCAGTTCTCTTCCCTCATCGTAGTGAATCCATGGGATGAAACCATCTGTGAGCCGGTGCGGATTGGTGAACAGTGCGCACCAGTTGATTAAGTCGGCCGCTTCGCATACGTTGCTGGGTATAGAGGCGGCGTCAAGGGTGCTTGCCATCGAGTCGCGCAAACCGATCGCCGCTTCGCGCTGGCCGATATCATCGGCGCGTCCATCCACCGTGACGCTCATCATCAATCGAAAGTCGCGCAGCGTAAAATGAAATCCCTTGGTCAGGGATTTCTGGCTCCCGGCCAGCAGATGTTGCACGCGCTGGCGTGCCAGCTGGCGGTACAGGTTGCTGTTCCGGGCCGGACGGCCCCACTGCTGCGAGTTTTCATATTGATCCTCGTCTTCCATGCGCATGTTGGCATATTGGATCAGCGGGGCGCGGATGTCCGGCGAGCCAAACAGGTGAAATTGCACACCCGTGTTGGCGGGACAGTTGGTGTACAGGCTTTGCAGCACTTCCACCATGCGCTCATCGGCGCCGGCCTGGGGCATGAGTTCCAGCATGAAACCGAGCCGGTGATGGCGATTGACGAACAGCTGCTCGCTGTCGACATAGGGACCGTACGGTAGCCAGCTGGCAAACTGATCCTGGGAAAATGCCTCGCCTCGGCTCAATCCAAGCAGATCCCAGAGGCCAGCGCGGATCCCTTCGCCATCGTTTTCTGGCATGAAGAACTTGAGCATATTTGTCCTCTCTGAATGCAATATCGCTATTGGTTTGTTGCCGGCGCTGGAGACGGCGCGCCTTCTGGAACCGGCGTGACGGCCCCGACTGGAGGATCGGCAAGCGCTCCCGCTGGCGGCAAGGTTGGCCGTGTTTCGGCGCCGGAGTTGGCCTGTCCAGAGGGAGACGCAGTACCCGAAGATGACGCCTGCTGAGGTGCGGGCGGTTTCAGGGGAGCAAAGGCATCACGGATCTGCCGCTGCGCGTGGGCGACCTGCCACCGGCCAGAGTCTGTCTGCAGGTAGACAAAGGACTGATCGTGGAGATCATGGTCGCTGTCCTCCCACGGCTTGATCCAGAGCCGCATGACGCGCGGCGGCGAGCGCAGTGCGGCGGGTTCGAACGCAGGCAGTCCCTGCATGGAACTGCCGCTGGAGGCCGCTTTGGCCATCGTGTACATGCTGCGCGGGGCTGAAGGTGGCCTGCCCTTGGCAGCTGCCCCTTTGGCCGCCGCGCCGCCGCCCAATGTCAACGAGTTGTAGTAATTGCCGGATACGGAGTTGCACTGCACGCCTTCCGGCGCCTTGCAGGCATATTCGGACTTGCCGCCCAGGCCTGTCATGTCGCCGCACCCGGCCAGGATCGTCAGGCAAACCGCTGCGGCGGACAGGTTGTTGACTCGGAATGAATTCGATGGAATCAGCTGCATGATTACTCCTGTGGGTTCTTACTGGCTTGGTGGCGCGACGCGGCTTGCGCCAGATGGGCCTCAATCTCACTGGCACTGATAAAACCGGTTTCCCGTGCGCCATCAGCAAAGAAGAGGGTCGGCGTGCCCTGTACGCCCAATGTGCTGGCCAGGGCCAGGTTGCGGTCGAGCGGATGGGCGCATTGGGCTGGTGCACCCTGCCCGTCCAATGTGCCGCTGACGGCGCTGCGCCAGGCAGCGATGCGGTCGGTAGCACACCAGATGCGCAGAGGTAAAACCTGGTCTTGGAACGGCACCATGAAGTTGTAGATGCGCAGGTTGGGTACCTTGACCAGTTCCGGTTCGAGCTGGCGGCAATACGGACAATGTGGATCGGTGAAGAGATACAGGACGCGTTCGCCCTTGCCCTGCGTGGAGACGATCGCATCGGTCAACGGCAGCTGGCGGACATCGATAGCCGCTGCCGTCGGCGCTGCCGGGCTGGCGGCGTTGCTCCGCTGCTGCAGTTTCGGTGCGGTCAGGTCGCGCATGGCACGCAGATCGACCAGGCGGCCAAAAATCATGTAGTCAGGGCGTGTATCGGCGACAAAGCCGACGTTGTCGCCCATCCACACCTCGAAGACGTGGGGGATCGGTGTCGCCGTGACCATATCAAAGGCCGTGCCGGGATAGGTTCGCTTCAGCGTGGCGAGCAGCGTGTCCTCGGCCGTACTGGCGTGGGCACCGAGTGTGGCGGCGCAGGCGAGCGCGGCGAGGGCCAGTCTAGTCAGCATCTTCATTGGGAACCTCCATCGTGCGCTCGGCAAGGCCAAGCTGATCCTGCCGGTCCGCGTCGCTGCGTGACATGGGCCGCGCGGGAATACGCACGCCACGGGTCAGCACCACGTCCACTTTGCGCCCCGCATGCACCTCGATGACGGGAAACGTCTGTTCGGCCAGCCGGATGTAATAGTTGGCCAGGTTGTTGAGCGCGCTCCCCATGCCGCTGCCAATGCCACGGCGGAACTGGTCGCCGGTGCCGCCGGTCGTCGTCGACAGGGTGCCAAACGGCGAAGTCGTAAATGAGCTGTTGCCTTGTGCAAAACCCTGGCCGATGCCGCTGACGATGCCGGCGCGCAGGCTGTTGGCCAGCAGCTGCCCCTGTTTGGAGACGAGCGTGCCGCGCAGCCCCAGGTTGCCATCCTCCCCAAAGATGTTGCCCTCGATCTTGACCTCGACCACCGAGCGGTCGTAGCGGATGCAGGAGAGCACGTCAGTGCGCAGGTACGCGCGTTCGGAACTGATGTCGCCATAGCCGGAGGCAACCACAAAGCATTCCTTGACGTCCGCGCGGAACTGATTCGGCAGGATGGCGGCGGCTGAAATCTTGATGAGTGCCGGCAGCGGATTGCTTTGGGCCTGGCCGCCCGTCGGCGCATCGATCCCGCCGAGCAGCTCTCCCGGCAGGATGCCGACCGGAAGGAAGTCCTCCAGCGTATTCGAAGTCTTTCCCCCATTCGCCCCGATCTCGCCGGTGGATCCAGTCTTCCTGCTGGAGTCTGCCGCGGCGCCCAGGGACACGCGGATCATGGGGGCGGGCGTCTCCGGTGGCTCGTTTGGCCGCAGTACGCCGGGGTTGCCACTGGCTACGTCGGTGGCGGGTAGTCCTGGCGGCGCGTTGCCACCGAGTGGCGTGCCGGGAGGGTACTGCGACGGAGCCGGTGCCGATGGCGATGGCTGCGGAATGGGCGGCGTAACGGGCGTGGGCGGCGCGGGTGGCGGCGCTGGTTCTGCCGTGGCGGCCGTTTTTGCTTCCAGATCGGCCAGGCGCTTGAGCAAGGCTGCTTCGACGGCCTTGTGATCGTTGTTGATTTTGTCTTGCGCTTCCTTGTCGCTGTCATATTGCGCCAGCTTCTTGCCGGCGTTGCCGACCCATTGGTCTTCCGGCGAGATCTGGCCGGGCACCATCATGCTGGCACCATCCACATTGACGGTGGTGCGTTTGTCGGTCGCTTTGGGGAGCTGCTTGGCCGGGCTGCCGGACTCGGAATAGGCCAATACCGCCCACAGGACGCCAATGCAGGCTGTCACGATACTGGCGGCGGCCAGGTACTGCTGCTGCTTGGGCGTCAACCGTGCCGTGCAGGATTTCAATGTTTGCATGATGCGCATGGCGGCTCACTCCCCTGCCCTGATGACATAGACTCGCGTGCTTTCATTCGGACGCAAGTTGAGGTTGTCGATGGCGACGGCCAGGACATCGCCATCGTCGCGGTCAAATTCCTGTTCTGCGAGCACCAGCGGCGCACCGCTGATATTGCTCAGTGCATAGGTCTCGCCGATGAGGCCACGGCCTTCAAACTGGCGGATGAGCTTCATTTCCGCTTCCGCCCACAGCAGGCGCGCTTCGTCGCGCTCTTCCATCCGGACGTCCTCGGGCACCTGCTCGGAAGCCATGAACATCAGCATCGATTTCAGGGAGCGGATGAATGTGACGGACCTCGCCGCCGCGCCGCTGGCATTGGCTGCCGTGACCTGGCGTCTGGCCGACTTGTCTGAGATCACGATGGTGTCTGCAGGAACCTCCGCGCGGTTCAGGCGCAAGGTGTAGGTCGCCGTGGCGGAGGAAATAAACAGGTTGATCGGCTTGGCAGCAGTGCCCACCGGCTGAATATAGATTTCGCCTTTGGCCAAGTCGCAGGCAAGCGACACCTGGCCACCGGGATTGACGGCAGTGACGGCACCAGGCGCTGCGGGCAGGCTGGCGTCGGTCGGTTTGGGGGCACAGTTGCTGCTCGAGTAGATGTTGCCAACGACGTCGATGATCTTGCCGCCCTCGATGCGGATGCGCGTGGGTTCATGTGCGGCGATGACCGCCTCGATGGTAGCGCCGTCCCTGACCTCTCTGGTCTGTACGGCCCAAGCGGGCAGCTCAACGAGCCCCAGCAGCAGCCACGCCAGTGGCAGTATCCGGTTTTCCATCTTTCAACTCCTTGAAATCTTTCAAATGCACGCGCGCGCCGCGGAAGACGAAGTCCACGCGGTAGGTCTTGAGGTTGTCGGAGGTATTGGCCCCGTTCACCTGGGTTTTGAGGTAGCCGGTCATCGTGACCGATTGCGTTTCTTCGTCAGGTACCAGCTGCTGCATCTGGAAATACGTGCTCGCATTGAGCTTCTTCAGTCGTGCCGCCTCCAGATCCTGGCGTGTCTTGATGCTGCCGGCGTTCTCCGGCAGGCACCAGCTGAGCAGCATGTCCTTCTTCCATTCGATTGACTTCGGCGTGACGTCCAGCATCAGGTAGGCGATATAGCCGGACATCTGCACCAGGTAGTCGTTGCTGGCTTTGCCGTCCTCGATCCAGAACGTTTTATTGATAGCCGGCGGCACAATGACAGTGCGTTCCGTGCCGGCGATGTGGACAATGATGGTCAACGCCAGCATCAGGCAGACGGAAAGGATGCCGATGGCCAGGCGCTGGTCGAAGACGCGGCGGCGCAGTGCGCCCAGGTCATCCTGATAGGTTTCCAGTTTCACTGATGCTCTCCTTTTCGCTATCCAACCATCTTGCGGATATGCGATGGCGGGGTCGAGCGCATGGACGTCAGTGGACTGACAGGCAGGTACCAGTACGCCCAGTGCAGGACAAAGGCCGGATGCTTGTCCGCTTTTTTGCGGCTGAGCCAGCGTGACACGGCGACGCCGGCGCAGACCGCGAGGAAAAATCCGAGTTTGCTGCTGGCCAGATAGCCGACAAAGACGGAAAGGAGGACGGGAAAGGCGACATCAAAGTCCCATAGGCCAACTTTCCATTGGTCGTCCAGCCGCCGGGGAATGTAGGTATCGGCTTGCATGGCGTCCTCCTTTTCTCAATGCGTGGTGTATCTGCCCGCTTGGTTCAGATCGTGGCGCCCATGATGGAGCCGCCGATGATCAGCCCGACCGCGCCGAAAATCGCCATGCCGATGTAGAACAGCACCGGACTGAAATTACGCAGGGCAGTCAGCGAGATCAGGGCCACCACGAAGCCGATGAAGCCGACCAGTGCTTTCACGCCAGGTGCCAGTGCGGCCAGTTGCGTCAGTGCGGACGTCAGCGGACCGGTGATGCCGGTGAACGCGACGAGATCGATGGCCGTGGCGGGAATGGCGGCAAGCAGACCCAGGGTAATCAGGGTCAGCAGCGCCAGGACCTTGGCTGCGGCGGAGACACGCAGGCCCAGGGGGCGCTTGCCATGTTGTTTGAAGGGGAGAACGGTGACGTATTGCAGGGTGTTCATGTGCATTCCAATCGTGAAAATGAAGAAAACTGGCTGTTGTAGGGCGGCTATCTGGCGCTGCATGGCGATGCGGGAGGGCCGCGGACGCGGCAATGCCACGCGATGCAGTGGCGGCAGCAGGGGAAATGACCTGGCCGGCACGTTGCCAGTACCGCAGTCAGGTTGACCTGGGGTGTCAAGGTCCTCATCGCTGCGCCTGCCAAGGTGGATCGGCGCTGAGACTAAGCTCAACGCGACGGTTGGTCTGGCGGCCCGCTTCGGTCGCATTGGCGGCGGCGTAGCAGCAGGCCCCGCTGCTTTCGACCTCGAACTGGACCGCCGGGACGTGCAGATGGCGGCGCAGATAGCGCTCGACCCTGGCTGCACGCTGGTGGGCAATGGCGTCGTTCGATGCCGGTGTGCCGGTGTTATCGGTTCTGCCCGCGATATGCATCCGTGTCCCTGGCTGCACCAGTGTCAGAAATTGCTGGAGAGCGTGTCGGGCCGCGCTATCGAGCCGCGAGGAACCCGGCGCAAAGTGCACCGTCAGCTGGCTGGCATCGGACAAGCCTGTCTCGTCTGCTGCACCGGTTTCCACCGGCGCCGCAGCGGATGTCTGCGCAGCGCTGTCGGCCGGTGTCGTGGTTTGGATCAAGTCTCCAAGGCGCGCCGCCTGTCTTGCCAGCGTCTTGGGCGTGCGCGCAGGGCATGCCGGCGCAATGCACAGGCCGTAGTGCGCCTGCGTACCGTAGTGGAGCTGGGCGATGTGCTGCATGTGGGACCCAAACGCGGCTGCGCGGGAGGGAAGGATTGCCGGCTGAGGCTGGGTGTACAGGCTTTCGCAGGCGGCCAGCAACAGGCAGGCACTCGCGATTGTTGTCGCTGCCAGCGCAGCGTGAGTGAACGTGCGCCTCATGGCAAGCTCACCGAGACAAGCGTGGCCGGGGCAGGTGCCAACCGGTCGGAGCGTGTTTTGTTGGGGATGTTGTGCTTGGCAGCTGGCGGGGAGCGGCGTACCGTTGGCGCCCTGGTGTTGGTGAGGAAGCCATACACGCGCCAGGCATACCGTCTGCGAGCTTCCTGGCACGCGGCTGGCGCAAGCGTGACGCACGAGGCGTTGTAGGCGCCGATGGCCTCCCAGGTAACGTTAAAACGCTGGAATTTCTCGCGCAGTATGCGGGCGCCGGCGTGGATGTTCTTGCAGGGGTTATACAAGTCCTCTTCGCTCAGGCCGAGGTTTTTCAGCATGGCCCTGTTCGTATTGATCCCCATGTAGCCAATATCGACCGTATGGGTGACCTGGAAATGCGTACGGTTCACGGCACGCGGATTCAGGGACGATTCAGCCTGGGCCACGCTGAACAGCAGTGCGGGAGAGATGCCGTACTGCCGGCCGGCATCATCCCAGCAGGCGTGCGCGGCGCATGGCAGCAGTGCGGGCAGCAGTGCGCAGGAAAGCGTGGCGAATGACAGGACCGATTGCATGAGCGTAAAACCACCGGAAAAAGGATTCAACAGCCTGTTGCGTAGCGAACAGGACGCTTCGGTGTCAGCCGGTGCCGCGTGCGCAGAGCGCGAGGCAAGGGTGTTTCCAGGTAGATGCAGGCGGTGGTGGTGCGGTGGTTGTTGCTTGGTGCTCGTTACGATTGCCGGGTATTCTTCAAACCAATGGAGCGGGCCACGGTATTCTTGCGGGCTTGCCCAAAGATGCTGTGTTTTGCGACTCCTTTTTTCACCGCAATGGCAATGCAGGCCGTGGTGAAATGGTCCAGCGTGAAATGGGGATGCGGGTCACAGTTCAGGGGTGATCGCTGCAGCGCCCTTAATAGCTGGTATTGCGGCTTCCAGATTTCCTCCTGGCGGCGCGGGGTACGTTGATCGCGCAGGAGCAGCTCGGTATGCAAATAGGTAAAGATCAGGCCTTCCGGGTTATCGAGGGTGAAGGCCAGTGAAATGTAGGCGCTGATCAGGTCCGTCGCGCTGAACTGGGGAGCATAGTTGTCGGCATCCAGGTAGAGCGCTTTCACGCAGCGGAACTCTTCGTAGAACACCCGTGTCGCCACGGTTTGCTTCGGATCGTCCGCCTGCGCCTGGCTGGCTTTGGTGCATGGCGTAGTGAAACCCGGCGGCGAAGGCGGATGTGGCGTAGACATGTTCTTGGGGAGCGAAAAGTGATCCATGAAGAGGATCGTAAGCGCAGCGGAATGCCTTGTGTCGCCAACAAATTATTGTTTTTCGCACGTATTTCGTTTAGCTGAACTTTGCTTTCTCCGCAGGTGAACGCCGGCCTGCTTCAGGCTGCAGTGCGGCCGCTTCCCCACATTGGCGATTGTCGGTGTTCAACATCGCCAAGGCTGCGTCGCGGGAATCCTGGCGGTGGTGAATATGTGCAGGGATTGCGGGATCCTGTATGGCGAGTTGCCTGGTTCTTGGTACTGGTGTATTTCTTTGCCAAGACCTGCCTGACGCAGGAAGAGATGGCTGTCCTCATTTCTGGCTTAATGCCCTGCTTGCCAATCCAATGCATCGCTTCGAGCAATCTCAAGCGCCGGGCAGAGAGTCACGGGAGGTTTTTCGGGATGTGATTGCGCCTACGCGTGGCATGTCAGTGATCTCAAAAAACATTGAGATACTTTCAGGCAATAAAATACACACGAATACACAAAAAAACTTGCCGTTGGATTTTCTGTGTGTATAATTACACACAACCTCATTCGAGGAGGCGATCTTGAAAAACTCAAGAGCAATTATTCGGATGCTGGAAGAGGATGGTTGGAAACTAGTACGTGTAGTTGGTAGCCACCACCATTTCAAACATCCAACTAAGCCGCTCTTGATTACGGTGCCTCACCCTAAAAAAGATTTGCCTATAGGAACTGTTAACAGCATCCTCAAAGACGCCGGACTAAGATAGTTCGGCTTTTTTCCCTTCAAAATAATTGACTGAGAAATCCAGTTAATTATTTTGAAGTGGAAAAATTGAAGGAAGCTTGTTTTTGAAATGCAATAAAATTGAAATAAAGAAAAGGATCGTTTCTTCGATTACTTTATAACCAAAGGTGTAAAATGGAAATCTCCGTCGTAATCCATAAGGATAACGGGAGTGTATATGGTGTTACTGTTCCTGACATTAAGGGATGCCACTCCTGGGGCGATACAATTGATGACGCGATGAAGAATGCTAAGGAAGCAATCCGCAGTCATATCGAAACTCTGCTCTTATTAAATGAACCAGTCTCAATTGAAAATTCCAAGATTGAGGATCTAATCAAAAATGAGGAATATGCCGATGGAATATGGGCAATCGTAAATATTGATTTGTCAGACCTTGACTCAAAGCCTGAACGAATCAATATTAGCCTTCCGCGCTTCATCTTAAAGAAAATTGATAATTATGTCGATTCTAGACATGAAACGCGAAGTGGGTTCTTGTCCAGAGCTGCAATGAGCTTAATCGCGGAAGAGTCTGAAAAAAGAGAGTACGCAGAAGCCTAACAATAGTGGCCCGCTCAATGCGGGCCACTATTGTTTTGAACGAACCACCAGAGGGTCTTGCAAAACCAGATTGCGCGGCGACGTACATCCACTGAATGGATGGCCAGTTTATGCCTTACGCCTTGGCATAGTTGGCGATGCCAAGATTCATCCATATGCTGATGATGAGAAGCATGACTGGCAGGACAGCCGGGTGCAAGGTCCAGGGCATGACCAGCAGGAGCACCATGGCGCAGGCCGTCATGATCGTGATACAGGCTGACAAGCTCACGATTTCCGGGCTGTACCGCCTGAATTCCTGTTTTTTGACGGCGCGGATGATGATGCCGTCGATGCTGGCAGCGCCAAGCAGTATCCCGAACGGTGGCAGCCATTCAACCAGCGTTGCCAGGCGATAGGCACCCAGGGCGAAGAGTCCGTTGAGCGAACGGATGTAGGCGTTGTCGAACGTGCGGGTGCCGACTCTCGCCACCTCTTGTGTCACGGCAGTGCCCGGCGACGCTGGCGGCTTGTCCTGGATGATGAGGGGCGCGCGCGTCGGCTTGCTCTCAACGAAGGCCAATGTCCGCGCCAGGATGCGTGCCGCAGCACCACCTTGCCAGTACTGGCTGCAGATGGCGTGCTCCACGCGGATCTGCTGCAGGAATTGCGCCGTGGTATAGGCCGCCGGCAGATACAGCACCAGAAGCAGCATCAGGCACAGTGACGCCACGGCGACGATGCGGATGATCATGCGGCCTCCTCTGCGTTCTCCGGACCCGGATCGAGCAGCGTGCAACGCCCTTTGATCAGCCGGCCTCCGGAAACGGAGGCGAAATACTGCAGATTGGGCAGTTTTCCCAGCATCGAAGGCGGAATCGCATCGTCCAGTTCCTCCGTCACCTGCTGCGACGTCACGGAAGTAAAATCGGAGAGATGTCCGTCGGAGGCGGTGTTGCGCCCCACTTTCATGCTGTGGATACCGGTTTTGCCAAACGTCTCACAGATGAATTCCTGCGTCGGCTGATCCTTGGAGCGGAAGGCGATCAGGTTGTTCAGGTTGCCTAGTGCCATCCTGGCTGCATCCTGGCTGCCCAGGCGGTTCACCAGGTCGGAAATGGTTTGCATCGCCACGATCGAATAGATGCCGCCCTCGGCGCCCTTGTTCAGAATTTCGATGAGGGGCTGGTTGATCACGTTGGATACTTCGTCCGCCGCCAGGGTGATGCGGCGATAGCCGCCCAGGTTGTAGCGCATGCCAGAGCGCGCCGCCAGGTCGGCCAGCGCCAGGGCGCCGATCGCGCTGGCGACAGAGGGATCCGGCAGCGAGTCCAGGCACATCAGGAGGACATGCCCTCCCCGCTCGATCTTCTCGAAATTCATGATTGGCCGCTCGTCATCCGGATCAAAGGGATTTGGCGAAAGCGACTTGCCCAGGTCTCCTGACGTGAGCATGGACAGGATCGGCAGCAGGTTGGCCGTAATCTTCTGGTAGTGCTCGCGGTTGTGGCGAAAGACGCCGACCTGGGAGTCAATGACCTTGTCGTGCTGCGCTTCCGGTAGGAGCAGCTCATAGTAGGCGACGAATGCTAGCAGGTCGGCACTGGCGGACGGGCTCGGAGCCTTGATCAGGCCCCGGCTGGATTTGTCCAGCAGGTGCGCCATGTCCGGCCGGCTGCGCCAGCCTGTACCGAACAAGGTCTGGTAGTGCCGCCGTAAGCAGGCTTCGAGGATCGGCTCGATGCCGCCTTCGATGTAGCGCATCAGCTTCATCAGATTCGGACGCCGTTCCAGGGTGACCATGCCCTGGCACACGACATTGACAGCGCTCCAGGCAAACGCCGTGAAGGCGCCGGCCGTATCCGGTGGCAGGATCGATTCCAGGCGCGAGGCGATCTCGGTTGGCTTCTGCCAGTTGAACGTGAAGTCGATGCGGGCGCTTTTTTCCGGAAAAGCAGGATGAAACCACAAAAAAGTGTCTGGATCGCGATAGTCGTGGCAGGCTCGCATCACAATGCGCTTGAGGCGCTTGGAGTTTTTTGGATCGAGGATGATTACGACATCGCCGCGTTTGATGGCCTGGGTCAGCAGGTTGCCCAGCATGACACCCTTGCCGGCCTGCGTGGTGCCGACGATGACCGTGCCGCCCTCGAAGTTTTGCAGCGGCCGGTAGAGGGGCTGTTCCACGGGGCTGACGCCGTGCAGTATCGGCAGGCCGATCTCCGCATCGGGCTGCGGCTGGATCACGTAACTGCGTCCAATCGCATAGCCCAACACTTTCTGCAGCAGCGGCGAGATCAGGTAGTCCTTGTAGTCGATCTTCGACAGCTCGTAGAGGCGCTGGGAGTGCACCGGCGTCCATTCGAAGCCAAAGCCCAGGAAAAGCCGGTCGTCCTGCTGTATATACGTTGCCAGGGTACTGGTGCTGATCATTTCCATGGCGCGCCCTGACAGGGCGGCGCGCACCTTGACGATATGCAGGCCCTGCCGCATGCGGATGGCGGCCATGAGTACAGCGGCCGCGGCAGAACACAGGCCCAGCTTGACTGGCATGCCATCTGGTGTCATGTACACGAAGGCCGCCGCCGCGGCCATCCAGGCCGTTCCTGCCAGCAGTTCTGACGGCCGGCGCCACGGCATTTCGTATTTGCGCAGCAGCATGGGTCACTCCTCGGCATCCGGATCTTTGAAATCCTCGACATGCAAGCCGTTGACGCATGCCGGCTTGAGGACCACGCCAGGCACGGTCTTGCCGCGGAATGGCAAGTCGGTGGTGGTCCCCTTGCCACGCTGCCGTACCAGCATACCGAGTTCTGTCATGCTGCGGATGGCGGTCTGTATATCGATCTGGCGCTGCGCCAGCTCACCGAGCGGAATGAAGACTCCCTCCGAGGTGGTCAAACAGGCCATCCGCGAGACCGGCAAGTTCAGCGTATGGAGGATATCTGCCACGGCCTTCACCAGCGCAGGGTGCAGGCGCATGGGCGCGGCGAACGACAACATCTCGATCTCCCGCCCCGGCGAGTCATTCTGGCCGGCAGGGATTGCCTCCACTGTCCCGGCTGCCGGCGGCATGTCGTCCATGCCGTTGGGAGCGCGTTCCCTGCCGGGTTCGATTCCGGAGAACAGATCCTCCACGCCGGCTGTTTTGCTGCCAGAGGTGATTGGCACCACGGGCGCCGGCCTGGCTGCGGTGTTATCAGCGGCGAGCCGCAAATGTTGAACTGGTGCGCTGGTCTTGGCCCCGTCCGATGAAGACGGCTTCGGATTTTGTCCCGATCGCTGCGCCGCGCCCGGCACTGGCGCGGGTGGTGCAGGCGGGCGCGAACCCTTGGCCGTCACCGCCAATGGCATCGCCAGCGGCACTGGTTGCGGCACCATGCCTTCGAAGAGTAATCCCGGGCTATCGAGCCTGACCGCCTCCAGCGCGCTGGCCACGTTGGGCGGTTTGATCAGCCAGGTAAGCTGTACCTCGTCCCGCGGCTGCGCGATGCCGTTGGCCAGCAGGATGTCCAATACTTCGTTGGCCGACTGGGGCAGCCCCGGCAGCAATGCTTCCTCCAGGACCTTGAGAATGTCGGCAACCGCGTTCGGCCAGACGATGAACACCCCGTCGGGGCCGAACCAGACCCGCGATTTCTCGCTGTTCGGCACCCATCCGGGATGCGCGTCGACCAGATCCTTCATGGTGTCGAGAAAATAGCGGCCCAGATGCAGCGCGGGTTTCAAAGCACCTTGTATTCGGGCGCTTTCCTGCAGGTTCTTGTCGATGACAAAGGCGGCCGCCCGGCGTACCAGCTCGTCTACCAAGTTGTGCTGCTGCCGTGTCGTGCTGCCGCTGATCGCGGCGAGCATGTGCGGTACCACCACGCTGTTGCCCTCTGCCAGATACGCCATCGTCTCCGGGGTGATGATCATCGGCAGCGCAAACAAGCCAACCGAGCGTGTTTCCGGCATGCCGTGTTCCCATCGCACCACCAGATGCCTTGCCTGACGCCGCGCGGCCCATTGTGCCAACGGCATGAAAAAGGGCTGCCATTGCTCGCCATGCTCATCGCTGACCCGGATATGGCTCAGTGTCCGGTACAGTTCAGCGCACAGGCCGGCGATAAACGTGGCCCGCCGCCATCGCGGCTCCAGATGTCGCCGGGCCGTAATGGTCGCGCGCCCTTCAAAAATCTGGTCATCGGTGGCCTGCAGGGCAAAGAATGCCGTCCTTAATCCCAGGTCGACCATCCCTCCGCTGGCACAGAAGTGCTGATTGGGCGTTGCTGGCAAGTCGAGCACATAGTCGATGAACTTGCGGATCGGTGGGATGAGTTCTCTCTGGAATGTCTCGTGATCACTGCCATATGACAATTTGATGCGCTGAATGAACGCACGCTGGCTCTGCATAATTGCCTCTGTGGAGCGGATGGCCATACCCTCGTGCTGGCGGGATGCATCTGCCATGCTCTGTTCTGGATGCTGTTGCGGGAGGCGCGCCCGTTCCGCTTCCGTGCCGCCGCGCGGATCACGCCGCAAGATCGATTGGAGCCAGGCTGGCCAGCGCATGATGCATGGTTCCTTAGTACATCAATAATATGCCGTAGTTCATGGGAGCTGATCTTTTCTCAGGGCTAGGCATGGCCGGCGCGTCGGAGGGCGTAGTGCGCGGCAAGATCCTGCAGGGCAGTGTGCGGATCAGGTTGTGGAAAATGCCGGCGAATGCGTGGATCCGTCGCATAGGCTTTGACCAGATGGCAGAAGATGCATGGGTTATTGCAACTCATTACATTTCTTCGATGAACAATATATTGAGAAGTACAGTAGCGGCATGTTTTTAATAACAGCGATGGCGAACGCTGCGTCCAGATGCCTTTTAAATGGCAGGCCAATAAAAATGCGCGGTCAATCGATACATACGGATCACGCCGGCATCGTTCCGAATACAATTTAAAACTATCAATCAACGCATTGCCAGGCGTATAGCTTGTTTCAAAGTCATTCAGCTCGCAGACCTGCATGAAAATGGCCGCAAACATGCAGGCGTCTGCCTTGGCCATATTGTTCGCCCGTTCATACCAGAAAATGGCCGAAGCAATTCCCCTCCCACGTTTCTCGCCGGACTGGTCGTACAAGAGACGGCGCAGGACGGTCACACTCAATCCGCTGACACAGGATGCGGTGCCGATGGTGGCGCCCAGCTGCGCGCAGGTATCGGCAAGAATGAACGCATTGATATGGCGATTCACCTGAATATGGCCCATGACGCACCTCCTTCAAGAGGACATCGCCATGCCCGGCTCCATCCTGCTGCCAGGTGGCACATGTTTGCGTACTGCAGAGAGGATGCTGGCCAGCCCGGCTGGGGCATCGAGCAGCTGAAGCAGGTTGTCACGCGGCAAGAACAGGCTTTCACCCGTCATGTTGACGGCGATGGTCTGGATGTCCGTGAAACTCATCTTGAGCAAGCGCGTGCACTGTTCCTTCGTGAGCCTGAAGCTGTATGCAGTGGCAGCGGGGTTGGTTTTGAGGTTGGAATGAATGAGCGTCAATAACTGGAAATTCATCCATTGCACACTATTAAAAACGTGGTCGTTATCCATGGTCGTCCTCAATCTTTTCCATATTGAAACTAAAAAAGGTAATAACTTGGGTGGCTGCTATGAAAATTAGCAATCTCGTCTATTAAATTATTCTTAGTAAGTAATTCGCTCGGCTATTTAATTTTTAGGCTACACCACGAAAAACGGGGAGTCAATAGCAGATGCTTCTTTTGGTAGGAAGTGGGGAAAATTGGAGGGGCGACTTGATTATAATTATTTATGTGGTAGCTCTCGAAATGGGACGTGTATTTAGTGATAGGAGGAAATAGCAAATGCTGCAAATGCCTTACAAATAAATTGGCTCCGCGATTTTTGACTCTGGGGAGTAGCACAAAAATGAATACGCTGAAAAAAATTGTACCGTTGTCAAAAGAGACAGCAAGCACTGTCGTGATTGATCTCATGCCAGGTTTCCGCAACAGATTAAATGTCGAGCTCGCAAGCTTGAATATTCCTGTAACGCAACGTCAACGTTTTCTGAGCGACATAACCGGCCGCGCGCTACAAACGGTCGGCCGCTGGATTGAGCCGGGAATGCCTGGCCTGCCAGACTTGCGATCGCTGGCCATCCTGTGCATCCAGTTCGGTGTGGACGCAAACTGGATGCTTGGCCTGACGCAACACCGCACAGCGTTTCTGTTGGATGACCTGGTCGACGGTGTTGCCGCACACGTTGCTGATGAGCATAAAAAGCGCCCAGACTGGATCGGGGCCCTGATTGCGCAAGCCGCCTCCGACCTGCATGCCTGGCAGGTGCATGTCATGTCGGGGGATGACATGGCACCCTTGATTAATCCGGGCGCCGCCGTCTTTTTTGACCTGCTTGATACGCGCACGGATGCCAATGGTACCTACGTGCTGGACTATTCGGGGCAGATGCTGGTGCGCCACATTGAAGTGCTGCTGGGACGCGATCTGGTATTGCGATGCGAGAATATGCGCTACGCGCCGATCAGCGTCCCGCGCCCTTTGCCTGGTTTGAAGATCATGGGAAAAGTCAAGCTGGTGTTCAATCCAGTGCACTTTTGAGCGGCCGGGTAGGCCAGACAGCGTGGGGGCAGCGCAAGCTCGCTGGGGAAACCGCATTCGTTGGCGGTGTGGGGGGATAGTGTGCGTCCATGTTGCCGGCCATGCACCTCGGGGGCCGCTACCATGGTTTATCCTGGCTGTTTGCAGACAAACAGGACGTGTGCTTCCTTGCAGCGGGAAGAGAGTACTGCGCGATAACAAGAAAAATTGTCATCGCGCAGATAGGTTCGGCTAAGCTGCAGCCGCAATGGTTTTCCACTCGGAGGATTCGAAATCGAGCATATGTCCGCCGAATTCCTCGAATGCCGTGGCGCGGTCATAGTCGGCAATTTCTTGCGAGTAGCCCGTTACGGCGTTGACAAGTCCATAACCGGACAACGCGCCGCCTTCAACCAAATAACGCAATACCCCGCCCCGCTCTTCGTCGTTCAGGGCAAAGCGGTTCGCCAATACCTCCACCGATCTGACAGGGTCTCCCGTCAATTTGATGCCCATGGTCTTCTGCATTTTGGCGGAGATCATCTGAAAGGTCGCTGCCGATACTGCGGCTTCGACCATGTCCCGTACCTTCAGGAACAAGGCATGATCGTCGGCCTTCAAGGTGTCGTCCTGAAATACGATCACATGATCCTCATCGCTGATCATCTTGCGTCCCAGGTGCGTCTTGCGCATCGAACGGTCTGCGGCAATCAGGCCGTTCTTGCACACCAGGCGATAGATGAGTGGTTCGACACGCAATTTGGCGCTGCCTATTTCCGAATTGCTCACCACGACGCCTGCCTGTATCACGTCGCCAGGGGCGACCTCGCAGCAGACCTTGCTGGTCACCACTTTCAGGTACAACCGCGACTCCGTCAGTTCCAGCGATTCGAAGCGGGCGCCGGGCAGCCGGTCGAGGATGGGCAGAATGTAGTTCGCCAAGTCCCAGTGGTCGATGCGGCGATAGCGGTCGGTCAGGAACGCACGGGCCCTGCCATCGAGCGTGCGTACCAGCCGGTTGATCTGGGGTTGCGCGTGCAGCCAGGTATTCACGTTCCGGTCGAGCAGCACGGGCTTTTCCTGGCGCATGCGTTCAAAGTAGCCATGCGGGATCGCATGTTTATCTGCAATCTGGCGCAAGGCGAATGCATTGACAGGGTATTCGCGCGGACCGTCGGATTCGTCAATCATTAAAGTGCACTGCCCTGTCATACTGGTGGACAAGCGCATCTTCATCGACGGTACGATCAGGTCTTTCTTGCTGGCCAGCTGACGTTCAAGCTCAACAGCCAGATTTTTCAGGGTGCGGCCTTCTCTCATGATGATCTCCTAAAAAAAAGCGGAGATGCACCCGGGCGGGAACATCCCCGCAGGGTGAAAATAGAAAGTAGTCAATTACCTGGACGCATCGTGCTGCGTCCATGCGCCACCCGGTATTGCCGGTGGCGCCATCAGCAGACGTGATACCTCGCGATTCCTGTCGGAGGATCAGGCCGCCTTGCTCGTGCAGCACAATGTCGCTGCAAACACATTTGTCCAGTCTGATCCTGGTGCTTTGGGAACAAACACCTCCACGTCGATGGGCGTCGTACGGCGTGTCTTTTTCAAGCGCCGTGCCAGGAAGTAGGCCGATGCCTGGCCATCAAAGCAGCGATCCGCATCGTTGTCGGCGTAAATTCTGAGCTTGGTGACCGAATCCGGGATCCAGACATGCTCCAGGTTACCGGCCGTTAGCGCAGGCCAGACGGGTGGTCCGGTGCGTTTGAGCACCGCAATGCCATTCTCGATGCCTTCCGACACCGACAATTCAGTCGTAGGCTCTCCCAGACGGACGGCCGAACCAAACCACGCCTCTCCCAGCAGCTTTTTCGGTTCCTCGACGGGGGCCTTCGCGCCATTTTTCAAGTACGTGCGATGTAACGCCACGATGCCGCCATCCTTCCCCTGCAGGCAAGCCACCATGGCCGGAAAATCAGCCACATGCACATACTTGCCTGCCGCACCTTCTCGCACAAAATACGGCAGTGCTGGGTGTAAACGCAGCGTCGCCGGATAGTGTTCCAGGGCGATGCCGCGATTGGCCAGGTAGCGGTCGACATCGTCTCCCGTACGGATCGGTATGGTCTCGTTCCAGACTTTGTTCCGGCTTCGCCGGGTATCATGGACCGCGCGCTGAAGTGCTTCTCCGGGGGCTTGCTCGGGAAGCACGTTGAGCACGCGTTCGACGGTGCGCAGCGTCTCGCCGGCGCTGATTCGCAGCCAATGCTGCAGCAGCTTGAAACCGCCACCGGCACCGCAGTGCCGGCAAAAATAGTTCCCTTCACCAAACTTATCGGTGTATTGAAAGCGATCTCTACCGCCACAGCCATTGATGGGACACGGGCCATTGCGGTGATTTAACAGCCGCTCGTCGACGCCGCATTGCGCCAGGATGGACGTCCACCGGCCATGTGCCAGCGGTAGCATCCTGCGCATTCTTTCGTCAAATTCCTCTTTCCTCATCATCTCCTCCATTGGTCAGCACCCCAGCAGCGAAGCGCGACCGGCGGGGTCTGCACCCCGCTTGTGGATGAAAATCGGTTAATCGGCGAGCCTTGGCGTGAACAGCTTGCCGTCGCGCAGTGCGCTGCCGATGACGGTTTCGGCTGCTTGCTGGTCCGTCACGTAGTGCACTTCGTTCGCAGCATGACTATCCGCTCTCCTGATCTCGAAGCCATTGCCTTCGGCATGGATCACAAATGCCAGGTTCCGGCGCTTCCCTACAAAGAAATACCGACCTGGCCGGCCGTATACCACTTCCCTTTCTTTGACGAGATACGACAGATCCGCCATCGCTGTGACGCGGAGCATGCGGCCACGGGGACCGGCGACATGGTTGAATGAATTTTTCACGTTGATCTCCTTTGAAATGACGGGTGATAATGGTGGTTGGTGCGGCGGAGCCGGATTGCTGAAGCATGCCGACGCTTCAGGAAAACAGATCGGTCTGGACGGCAGATTGCTTGATCTGCTGGTTGATCCATTGCGGATTTTTCTCCAGCTGGTGTGCGACCCAGTCGGGGTGGTGCAGGATTTCGGACTGTATCCAGGCCGGATAGTGGTGCAGCGAAGCGCTGAACCATGCCTTCAAATGGCTGAGAATCCAGCCGCGAATGTCGTCAGCGCTGAGCTTGCCGAAGTAGGCAGTCGGAGAAAGCGGACTCGCTCCCACCACTTCCAGGCAGCTGGCAAAGGAAAACGGCATCCGGTCGTGTTCAGGATCGGTAAAGATCCATCGTAGCAGCTCAAACTTCTCTTCCAGTGGTGCAAGTGGATCGCGAAGCCCGTCGATTTTCGTCAGGAGCAGCCAGTGAAGGTTGACCACAGCTTGCTCGTCCCATAGGACATCTGGCGCAGCATCAATGGATTGCAGTAATGCCTGGCTACTCAGATCGCCTTGACTACCTTTGTCGATCTGAAACATGTCTGGTTGGGGCAGGCTTCGGCCTGATTCGGGTGTCAGGCCGGAATGGTTAAATGTGCTATGCATGATTGCCTCCCATGGAGCAGGGGCAATCAATCCCCCGGGATTGTTTGTCCCTGGGGGTGAAAGAATACCGGCGGAGCCGGCAATGACAAGACTGGCTTAAGATGCGGCACGAACCGCAATGACGGGCTGCCAGCTACCGTCCTACAAACCTTTTGACGCGGCGCATGAAGCAGCGATGCGGCGCGACGAAAGGTCTCAAGATGGAAAGGATGGCGACAGGAGGACAGTGGTGACGCGACAGCCATCGATAGGCAAAGTGACGGTGCTGCGCGCAACTATGGTGGCTCGCCGATGCTTGCAGGGCCAGCTGCTGCTGAATTATCTCTCAATGTAGGACACGCCGATGGTGAAGTCAAATGCGGCACGACGACAACGGCACCCATCACGTGGACAATATCGATCGTGCCTTATATCGCTATGAAGGCGATACATCAAGCGGGACCGCTTCCTTCTCGATAATGACCACCTATGGCGTGAACTGCGTCATGGGAACCTGCCATTCACGACTCCTCCGACCTGGCGAAGTGGTCCTCAAGTCAGCGAAACGAGAAGAAGCCAGATAACGAAATACATCCGGAGGCAGGACTGCAGAGATACAATTGGCGCATAGCTGCATTTAGAGCAGGTAGCAACAATCGGCAAACAATGAATGAGGAATCAATGCACGGAATACGAAGGAAGAACTTGGCGCTGTTGCGCGGCGTGGGTGGCTTTACATTGCTCGAATTATTGGTCGTTATCGTGATCATCGGCTTGCTGGCAGCGTATGTCGGTCCGAAATACTTCGCCCAGCTGGGCAAGTCGGAGGTGACAGTAGCCAAGGCGCAGATCGAAGCATTTGAAAAATCTCTGGATACCTATCGCCTGGATGTGGGACGCTATCCCACAACAGAAGAAGGCTTGGCGGCATTGCTCCTCGCGCCGCCAAGCGCAGGCACACGCTGGAATGGCCCTTATCTGAAAAAGAATGTGCCATTGGATCCATGGGGGCACGCCTACCAATACCGCTCGCCAGGCACCAAAGGCGAGTACGACATCGTCTCCATGGGCAAGGATGGCCAGCCCGGCGGTAGTGGCGAGAGCGCCGACATTAGTTCCCAATAGGACTGCCGGCAGGCTTCGCCTGGCGGCTCAGCATCATCTCCGTCAAGGAAGCCGGCGCGGCCATCCGGCCGCGATCCCGGTAGCGTCCCCAGAACAATGGGGACGCTTCTGCATGACTTCGCACTCAATAGACATATTGCCAGCCTCGGCATGGCTCGGAAACAGTACCTGCTTACTATCCTGGTCCGTCAGCTTCACGGGACTGCCGGCTCGGCTGCGAAGATGCTCTTAGCTGATTCACGCTGTCGCGAATGGCTGCCTCCGCAAATCCCATCAGCCAGGCATCGCGCAGTTCAATCTGGCAATTAAAGAGGCGTGGTACCTGGTTATTGCCGCGCGCGTAGTCGTCATAGCCGATTTCTTCAGCGCGGAAGAGCAATACACTCATGCGTTCATGCCGGTGCTGAGGATGGTATTGCATGTCCAGTGCGCGGCAATAGTCTTGATAAATCAATCTGATGGTAATACTCAGAACCTCATCCATTTTATTACTCCTTAATGCATACGCTTTGTGCCGTCGTGCAGCGCCCCTCCGTGCAGGTAGCAAAGATCTTTTGCCGAGCACAGGTGCCCCGTCGCCAGGTCGCAGAAACAAAAACACGTTCTGTTTGTCCGAATGAAACGCGCGCCATCCCGGGTCATGACGCGCGTACCTGGAAGCAGCGCCTCCAGCTGTTCAATCAATGCGGCAGGCTCGCCAGCCGAACTGGCAGTGCTCAGCGCATGCACTCCATTGAAAGGTGAAAAATGGTGTTTCATGTCCTCCTCCGTGCTCTGGGTTGTGGGGTGGTTGCTGAATCATGTGTTTCAGCCATGCGGCCGTGAGTGGTTTCCGCTCACCGCATGGTTGTGACTATGTGAAATCGCGCTCCATCGCTGTACCATGCGCACACGGACTACCTTGTCAGCGTGGCCTGGCGCCGCAGGAAGCCCAGCGGCAGGCTCGAATAGGGAGGCTGCTACGGATTGCGTGCCATGCGGCCGATATCTGCGATGACCGCATGCCACGCCCGCCGGGAGTTATCCGGCAGCATAGGCGTGAGATGCACTAGCCAATTGACATTGGCCACTGGCTGCAAGCAGTACTGCCTGCTGTGATGGCCTACTGCACAGGCAGGGTTTGACTGCAGCTCGCCAGCGAATGGCGGGTGTCGCCATCGGACTGACTACTCCTCCCCATAGGGGGAGCAGTAACCGCAGGCGGGACAGTCAATGCTCCAGTACTGATTGATTGACCCGGAGTCGGCATTTTCCCAGTAACGGTAGCGTGCCCATTCATGACCGCACCCAGGACACTCTCCTTGATAGCGTTCGTCGTCCAGTTCCATGCCGCCAGGTTCGACACCGTTGCCAAATACCATGGTACTCATCTCAGCCTCCCTGTTTATTTGCCAGGTTGACGCATGGATGACTGCGCGCAGCCCATTGCGGCAGCTTACTGACCGATACATGGAAAAGAGACGCGAGTGCCATGGTGTACCAGGAGAGCCTGGGCCGTGCAGGGCACAGGAGCCGGCAGGTATGCGGCATCTGCGGCCAACTTGAAAGCAGGCGCGCCTTGGCTGGACTCTGCTGAATGCCTATCGTCAGTGCTGGACCTCGCGGGATCGCGCTCAGACTAGCTTGCTCCTTGCATGCAGGGAGAATGCCGGAACCGCCAAGGAGAATGCAGATTGAACGGTCGTGATGCAGTAGATCGTATCGTTGGGACATGATAGTTCTCCAGAAAAGATGGAGTCTCCCGAGCCCCAGGCGGGGTTTTCGGGAACCCCGCAAGCGAACGAAAAAATAAGTAGACAACGATGATGCGGCAGATACCTGCCGCAGACACAAGCACCTCAATACATGGTTTTTCCAGTGCAGGACTTTCCAGTATCTGTGGCAGCTATCCAAGTGAAGAATCTGGCCAGTAGATGTATGGCCAGTTCACAGTTGCAAGTGCAACGTATCGGCGCCAGAAGCGCCGATGAGAGTGGCGGGTAACGACCGCTACGCCTGCCGCAGCGGTGCAGCAGGATCCAGTGACAAGTCCGCGATGGGCAAGGACCGGAGCAATTTGAGAGCGATTCTCAACATATGCATGTCTATTCTTGCACCAGACGCAGTGCAATTCAAGCGAGGGCAAGCGCTAAGTTCGACGAAAAGCCCCCTGACTGAGAGAGAGGCCTTAGGCACTGCACGCATGTGAGAATGTCGTCCTGTGCCAAAGCCTATGCGAACGGCTTCGGTATGACGCTACGTTGAGGATAGCGTTGAGCGTCGGCCGGTGTGGTGGCAGGGAAGCGCAGGCATTGGCTGCTCCGATCGCCATATCCGTGCATCAGGAAGCGTGCGTAGCTGTGCTGCTTTTTTTGCGTTGGCCATGTCGCTCGCGAAGGCACTGATGGCATGCAGTACGATAGGTGTCGGCCCTGCATCGAGCAGAAGTGCCGTGGCGAAAAGTGTGGAACGTCTGCCGTCGCGTGCCAGCGATTTGAGGAAATGCCAACGTGCGCGGGTCCGCACATGTGTCAGTTAAACTCGGTGTGCATCTTCGAGGGGGATGCAGTTTGCAGTGGTGGTCAGCAAGCTGGCCGTGTGGATCAGTAAGGCGCTCTCGTTCACCGCATGCACCAATGCGCTTAGGACAAGGCGCAAGCCTGCCTCTGGATCAGTATCCTGCGGTAGCGTTTTTACTGCAAAAGTGCGTTCAATTTTCTGCCTGGAGTTTTCTTGACATCCTTACCGTCCTGTTGGATTGGGAGGATGCCAATCGTTTCGGAGGCAATCGCGAGATCAACCGGACGAAGCGTCACCGATGCCCCTTCACGTCTTGGCGGTGCCTCTTTGACGATCATCGATCAGAAATTTTTTTGCGGAAAAGAGCTGTATTGATTCCACTTCCGCTTCGAATCTGCAAATCCGAACATGCAAGGGTAACTGCCTCCCATTTTCCAAGTAACATGGTATTTCAAGAAAGTAGCAAGGATTATTTTCTTTTGAGAGCGAATCATTCATTGCTTGTCCGAAAGTTGCCGGCCCTTCACTTGCATGGTTTTCTGGAAATCGATTGTTTTATGAGCGCAGATTTGTGATCTGGGGTTTGTACAGTCTCTTCCTCGCAGTGTATATGGCCTACACGTATCACGAATAGTGCCAGCGGTGCATGGTAGATATTCGACTATACTTCGATAACAATAATCTTGTTGCCTGATGGAACATACTATATCCACCGAAGAGTAAGCTCTGAAGAAACAAGCACGGCTCTGATGTTGTCAATGAGTTTATGGTAGATACAAATATCGCAGCAAGAAAGATAGCTTTGGTGAGGTAATTGCCAGCCACTAGGGATGAGTTTCAAAAACCGGTCATGCCATCTTTGATGCTTGGTGAGCGTTTTCTACAGTGGAGTCGTTGACACAAGTGACTCACTTGGCAGCGCTTGCGTTCGCGGATGATCCTTTCCTCTGCAGGCCATGCGGGAAGGATTGCGCCTGAACCGCTCGATGAGCGTCCATCCATGCAGTTCATTGATGTTAACCATGATCCTCAAGGAAGGCCAATTGGACGTCGAGACAGTCAATGAGAGATTGTCTCGGACATTGTACGGGGCCATGACATGGTAGCGCAGATCACTGTTTTTCTGTAGGCAATACGATCTTCCTATTTTTTCAGGAGGGATATTTTCATCTATCTGGTTTCTCTCCGTAAAAGATCGTTCCCATTTTTCGTATATCAATGGAAAATACGTTCGCCACGTCAACACGAATTATCTTTTTAATAATTCAATCAATATGAATCTGAACTTTTCAGGAAGGGCATTTTGTGCGCGGATCCTACATGAGCATGTAGTTACGATGTCTTGGCGATCATTCTATATTCAAGCCTGACATACAGGAGCGTTCACCATGGATATCGTAGCGATTAAAAGAGGCAGTATCTTTCTTTCAAACTCGGACGAACAGGAAATGTTTCGATTACGTCACTCTATGTTTCGTGAGCGGCTGGGATGGGATGTCCACACGCAGGATGGTATGGAGTTTGACGAATACGACCAGCTTAATCCCCTGTACATGCTGGCCAAGGACGGCAATACCTTGCAAGGCTGCTGGCGGATGCTGCCAACGACAGGACCGAACATGCTGCGCGACGTGTTTCCTGTGCTGCTCGACGGCGATGCGCCCTGCGGCGACGATATTTGGGAACTGAGCCGCTTTGCTGTGCGTAAACAGGACTGTGCCACATTTGGTCTGAGTTTGCTGCCAATGCAGATGATGCTGCATGTCGTCCGCCTAGCCCGCAAGTATGGCATCAACCATCTGGTAACGGTCACCACGCCGGCAATGGAGCGCATGCTCAAGCATGCCAACATGGCGCCACGTCGCTTGGGACCCGTGGTGCCGATGGGGGTGGCGCGCGCGGTAGCGCTGTGGATAGAGGCCAGCCATGCCACGGAAGCAGCCTTGGTCAATGCCCTTGCCCAGCGTGACGACAAGTATCTCGCTCCCGCGTGCCAGCCTGGCATGGCGATCAAAATTTATGACTGAACAGCTGCGCGCTGCTGCGGTTTCTCAGGTGTCAGGCGCCGCGACTACGCAGATGACGGAGGCAAGATAATGGATTCCCGCTATTACGTATTCGGCGCCGGCCATGCCGCCGAGCAATTGTCGTACATCGGCCTGTGCGACTGCCGGCCCGACGAATACAAGGAAGAGATTCTGCGTAGCCTTGCACGCAGCGGCAGTAGCGGCCTGGCCCTCTGGATTGCGGAGATGCGGCGGCGTAGCGAATCCGACCTGTTTGTCATCGAGGACTACCCCACCCGCAGCGAAGCCGAGGATGCCGTTTGCTTCTGGCGCAGTTACTACCGCTGGCTCGGTTTTGAATTGCTTTGCGGCGGCGATGCCGCCCTTGATGTCAAGGCGTACGACGCCGCCTCCCCGATAGGATAGCCATGCCGTCAGTCCCCACCGTTTTCATGTTCTCAGGACAGGGATCTCACTATTTCCATATGGGCAAGAGCTTATATGAGCACAATGCCACGTTTCGCCGCTGGATGCAGGATATGGATCAGTTCGTGCGTGACAGCAGCGGGCAGGGCGTGCTTGATATCCTGTACGACGAGCGGCGCGGCAAGGGGGAATCCTTTGACAGGACGCTGCTGACCCATCCAGCCATTTTCATGGTCGAGTATGCACTTGCACAAGCTGTGATGGAACAGGGAATTGTGCCGGATCTGACGCTGGGCGTCAGTTTGGGCACAGCGGCGGCAGCGGCCATTTCGGGATGCATCGGCGTGGAAGATGCGCTCAAAGCGGTGATGATGCAAGCACATGCGCTGGAACAGCACTGCCTGCCGGGCGGCATGATCGCCATCCTGAGCACGCCCAACACCCGCGTACTGGAGGATCTGCGCGAGGAATTCGAGATCGCCTCCATTAATTTCGACAGCCATTTCGTGATAGCGGCACAGCGCGGCAGCATGGCCGCCATCGAGGCCGTGCTGCGGGAACGCCAACTGACGTTCCAGGCGCTGCCGGTGTCGTTCGCTTTTCATTCGCGCTGGATCGATGCGGCCCAGCCCTGCATCGAACGCGGGCTGGCCGCATTGCCTCAGAGACCCGCGAAAATTCCCATGGCATGCTGCGCCCACGCCCGCGTCCTGACGCTGCTGTCGGCAAACTATTTCTGGGAAGTAGCCAGGAAACCGATCCGCTTCCAGGACACCATTGCCGAACTGGAAAAAAGTGCGCCTTATCGTTATCTCGACCTGGGACCGGCGGGAACACTGGCAACATTCCTGAAATACACTCTCAAGCCGGGCTCCAAGTCGATCGCGCAGGCGCTGATGTCGCCCTTCGGCGGTGAAGTGCGGCACCTGGCCGCGCTTGGCGTCACTGCACCGCTGGTGCAAGGGGCCTGATATCGGCACACTGCTCACACTGGATCTCGCCCGTATCGATGTCTGGTGCGCCCATTTGGACGATATGCACCAGCCTGCGCTGCTGCAGCGTTACTGGTATTTATTGACGGAAACGGAAAAGAGCCAGGCGAGGCGCTTCCATTTTCCTGCCGACCAGCACCGCTATCTGGTGACGCGGGTGCTGCTGCGCACCGTGCTGTCACGTTACGCGCCTGTCTCGCCCGCGCAGTGGCGCTTTTCTTGCAATGCTTATGGCAAGCCTGCCGTCGCCAATGACGGGGGACAGGCGGCAAGGATCGCATTCAATCTCAGTCATAGCGGCCAGTTGGTGGTCCTGTGCGTCAGCTGCGACCACGCGCTGGGCATAGACACGGAATGCCTGACTGGGCGCCCGCCGTCCATGGACACGGTGGCGCGCTATTTCTGTGCTGAGGAAGCGCTCGCGTTGGCGGCCAGTCCAGCTCACCTCCGGGCTGAACGTTTTTACCGTTACTGGACATTGAAGGAAGCCTACATCAAGGCGCGCGGCATGGGCATGTCGATTCCGCTGGATCAGTTCAGTTTTGACTTCGGTGTCGGTGGCCATATCGCCATGCACATGCAGCCCGCACTGGGTGACAGGGCCACGCGCTGGCGCTTCTGGCAGTGGCGGCAAGCGGCCGGCCTGATCGCGGTGTGCGCACCAGCGAGCACGCCACAGCCGCAACAGCTGACGCACAAGCGGATTATTCCGTTGGTGGAAGAGCAGGTGTCGGAGGATATCTGCGCGACAACCTCTTTCTGATACCGGCGGCGCTTGAGCATGCATAGCAATCCTTACCTGCAGGGCAATTTCGCCCCAGTCATGAGCGAAACGAACATCACCGGCCTGCGCCTGACAGGCCGGCTGCCAGCGGGCCTGTCAGGCACGTTGTGCCGTGTCGGACCAAATCCCCAATACCCTCCCCGCGACGCCGACTATCATTGGTTTGCGGGGGATGGCATGCTGCACGCATTTGACATCCGCGATGGACGCGTGGCGTACCGCAATCGCTGGATGCGCACGCCGAAATGGCGCATGGAACATGCTGCGGGACAAGCGCTGTTCGGTACCTTCGGCAATCCCCTGACTAGCCATCCCGTAACCGCGGGCCTGTGCAGTGGTACAGCAAACACCAACGTGATATGGCATGGCCGGCGCCTGTTCGCGTTGGAAGAGTCCCATCAGCCCTTCGAACTCGATGCCAACTCCCTGGCATCGAAAGGGCACCAGGATTTTGGGGGGAGGCTGCACGCTCCGTTTACGGCCCACCCGCGTACCGATCCGCGCAGCGGCGCCCTGCACTTCTTTGCCTATGCCGCCGATGGCGCTGGCCAGCCGGACATGCTGGCCGGTGTACTTGATCCCGATTGCCGGATGACACGGCTGGAAACCTTCCGCGCTCCCTATGCGAGCATGGTGCATGACTTCCTGCTGACTGAACATTTCGCGCTCTATCCGGTGATGCCGCTCACGGCCAGTATGACGCGCGCCATGCAAGGCCAGCCAATGTTCGCCTGGGAGCCAGGCAAGGGCTCGTATGTGGGCATCATGCGCCGCGATGGCACGCAGCGCAGCATGCGCTGGCTGGAAACCGAGGATTGCCATGTTTTTCATTTCATGAATGCCTGGGAAGATGGCGATTGCATCGTGGCCCATGCGATGCAATCGGAGGTCGCGCCCGGCTGGGCAGATACGCGTGGCCGCATGGGCGACCCGGCGCGGATGGTGGCGCGGCTATGCCGGTGGCGTATCGACCTGTCTACCGGAAAGATCCAACGCCATTATATCGATGACCTTGCCGCCGAATTTCCACGCTTCGATGATCGTTACGCGACCATGCCCCATCGTGCTGGTTTCTATGCCTGCCATGCGGACGCGCTGACGCGCGATCCGTATCAGAACCTGCTGTTCGGTTCCTTGGCGCGGATTGACTTGCATAGCGGTAACCGTACGCTGTATACGCTGCCCGATGGCGACGTCATTTCCGAACCTGTCTTTGCGCCAGGGGGCCCCGATGCGCCGGAAGGCCGTGGCTGGCTGCTGGCCGTGGCCTGGCGCGCGCGTGACCAGCGTAGCGAATTGTTGATACTGGACGCGGAAAACCTGGCTGACGGTCCGCTGGCGACGGCGGTGTTGCCATGCCGCGTACCGTTTGGGTTTCACGGCAATTGGCGGGCGGATCCTCCTCCCACTGCCTGACAGTGCGGCCCAGGCCCACGCCTATATGAATGCAAGACGAATTGAGAGAGAGTATGAATGATATTGCACCGACGGCGCCAGTGCGCCACGTCTCCATCGTGCAGCGCGAAACGCTGGGCCGCTTCCGGCCACGCTTGAGTCTGCGTACCTTGAGCCGCGGCGATGGTTTGCTGGGCCTGCGTCCGGCCGGCCTGTTTTCGCCCCGCGGCAGCAATGTGACGGTGGCACAGATCGATTGGACCTATGCCACGCCTGATGGCATGCGCTGGGAAACGCCCGCCCCAACATCGTTGTACGCCAGTGAGTCCGATTTGACGCAGGAACTGCTTGATCCGCAGGGCGAGTGGCTGCTCATGCGCCGCAACGTGCATGCCGAAACCGATGCGCTGGAACAGATCCGTAATCTGGGCATGCATCCGCTACCCGAAGACGCGCTGCAATGGCGTGCCGGTGGAATGGCGCCGGCCATGCAATGGTGGTCGTTGCTGCAAGAAGAATTATTTGGTGATTTTTGGGCGGACAACCTGCCCCAGCTGCAGGCCAAAGGCTGGAATATCGTCGTGCATCCTGGCTTTGCGCATGAAAGCGTGCCCGTGGAAGCCTGGCGTCTCATCGTCGATCCTGAAAGTGGCGAAGTGCTGGGGCGCGAAGTGGCTGCACGTCTGCACGAGCGCAGTGCGAGCCTGGCCGGCGGCAGTGGTCCAGGCAAGGCTGAATGGTGGCTGCTGACACTGGGCGTGGATATCGACGGTGAATCCTTTGATCTTGCGCCAATGCTCGCCGACCTGCTGCGCCGCGACCAGCGCTGGCTGGATCGCAAACAGATCGCCGCCATCGATGCCCATGCCCGCATCTCCCTACGCGCACCCGGCGGCAAGCGCATCGATGCGCTGGCGGCACCGCTCAAGGCCATTGTCACGGCCATGCTCGACCTGCTTACGGATCCCAAACGCAAGCCGGGTGCGCTGCGCCTGTCGCCATGGGATGCGCAGCGCCTCGACGAGCTGGGCGTAGAGCTGCTGCATGCAGATGCCGCCTGCGGCGGTGCGCAAGGTAGCCTGCAACTACAGGGCGGCGAGGACCTGCGCGCGTTGGCCCAGCGCCTGCGCGGTAGCGGCGCGCCGCAGACCGTCGCCCAGCCTGCGGGCATGGGCATTACCCTGCGGCCATACCAATTGCATGGCCTGGCCTGGCTCCAGTACCTGCGCGAACACCGGCTGGCTGGCATCCTTGCTGACGACATGGGGCTGGGCAAGACGGCACAGGTGGTCGCGCATCTGTTGGTGGAACAGCAGGCTGGCCGCCTGGACTTGCCTGCGTTGGTGGTACTGCCCACTTCACTGGTATTCAACTGGCAAGCCGAAATCCAACGGATGGCGCCCAGCCTGCGGGTATTGGCCCTGCAGGGGGCGAAACGGGCCGAGGACTTTGCGCGCATCGTGCAACATGACGTCATCCTGACGACCTATCCGTTGTTGTGGCGTGATCTTGACGTGCTGGCGCCGCAGCCTTTTCACCTGCTGATCCTGGACGAAGCGCAGACAGTGAAAAATGCGGCCGGGCGCAGCGCCAGCGCAGTACGCCGCATCCAGGCCCGCCATCGCCTGTGCATGACCGGCACGCCGATGGAAAACCACCTGGGTGAATTATGGACGCAATTTAACTTCCTGATGCCAGGCTTCCTGGGTGATGCGCGCAGCTTTGCCCGCCTGTGGCGCAAGCCCATTGAAGAGAACGGCGAAACGCTGCGCGCAGCCTTGCTCGCACAGCGCATCCGGCCATTCATCCTACGCCGGCGCAAGGACAACGTCGCCACTGAGTTACCGCCCAAGACCGAGGTTGTAAAGCTGCTGCGCCTGGAAGGACGCCAGCGCGACCTGTATGAGAGCGTGCGCGTCGCCGCCGACAAGCAGGTGCGCAGCGTGCTGCAGCGCCGCGGCTTTACCGGATCGCAGATCCGCATCATGGATGCCTTGCTCAAGTTGCGCCAGGTCTGCTGCGATCCCTTGCTGCTCAAAGGCGAGGTGCCCCCCAAGGCCACCGAAAGGGCCAAGGTGGAAATGCTGCGCGACATGCTGCCCAATCTGGTGGCGGAAGGACGCCGTATCCTGATATTTTCGCAGTTTACGGAAATGCTGTCCCTGGTCGAAAAAGAATTGGACGCGTTGCAGCTGGCCTGGCTGTCACTGACGGGAAAAACGCCGCCAGCCCAGCGCGGCGCCCTGGTGGCCCGTTTCCAGGGCAAGACGGTGCCAATCTTGCTGGTCAGCCTGAAAGTGGGCGGCGTGGGCCTGAACCTGACGGCGGCCGATACCGTGATCATGCTCGATCCGTGGTGGAACCCTGCTGTGGAAGAACAGGCCATTGCGCGCGCCTACCGCATCGGCCAGGATCAGCCTGTTTTCGTCTATAAGTTGGTGGTTGAAGGCAGCATCGAAGAACGCATACTGGAATTGCAGGCACGCAAATCGGCGCTGACAGAGGACATTCTGGGTAGCGACGCGGCGCTGGCGCCAAAATTCAATGCGGCCGAACTAAATGCCCTGCTGGCGCCCCTCGGCTCTAGCATGGCGTCCATCGTCTGAGCACGCGTCAGTCGCCGGGCCTTATAACAAACCGCTGGAGATCGCCTTCAGCACGGCCTGGTGGCGACTGGTGACATCAAATTTATGCAGCAGATTGCGTACATGATGAATCACGCCATGTTCTGAAATTCCCAGCACCCTGGAAATTTCCCAGGTGCTCTTGCCGGCCGCGATCCACTGCAACACGTCGTTTTCCCGCTTGGTCAGGCGTGGACCGGCCGTCTGGCAGTTCTTGATGATCTTGCTCATTACCTCATGGGCCAAGGTCGCCACCAGCGGCCCCCACATGAGCATTTCCCGGATATGGCCACGTGCATCATCGCTTCTGCTCGACAGGGACAGGCTGAGCATGGAAACGCCGCCATCCTTGTTTTGAATCGGGAAAGTGACGCCTGCTAGCAGGCCGTATTGATGGGCCTCTTCGCGGAAAGCCTGCTGGCTAGCGTTTCCATACATCTGATCCGTCCAGATAAACGGCACGAGCGAGGTGAGCGAGTGGGTCACCGTGGGATCGACACCCGCGTAGTCCCTTTGGTCATACCGCGCACGCCATGTCCCATGATAGTTGGATTCGACTTTTTCTATCTTGACACTACCGGAGGTACGAAAACGCCCACCGAACAGAAAGGAATCAAATCCCAGTATCCGGCTTAGATGCTGCAACTCGCCATGCAACTGGGCGGTGGTCGCGCAATCGCTGAGGCGCATGACGTTCGACAGCAGCTCGGAGCTGTCGAAAGCTGCAGTGGGCCGTTCACAGCGGATCTCTTCATCGCGCAATTTCATCATGTAGTGGATGTAACGAAATGGGTGAACGAAATATCAGTGAGAAAGCGCAGGCGCAGGCTATCTGTGGACTGATGTTGTTTGTATTTTAACACCGTCATTCAGCGATGTTGCACAAATAAATGAACAGGAACAGCCCTCCTTCCAAGGGGGAAAGGCGCCTCCCTCTTCGGCTTTGCGGCCGTCCGGGTGCGGGTGGCCGGACCTGGTATTTCCTTCAATGCCAGGCGAGCCTGCCTTCCGCCAAGAGCGGCGGAAGGCAAACTGCATCTAGGCCGTCGCCGGATGGCCAGCTGCTGCAGTGGCTGCTAAAGGCGTGCCTGCGCTTGGATCGCCATAAAACTCTTGCATGACGGGTAGCTGTTCCTGCAACAAATAGCCTGTGAGCTTGGCGATCGATGGAAAGCCAAAGAACACGATCGGTGTGATGTCGACACTGTAGTGGGTGCTCAGCAGCTTGGCGAAGGAAGCAAGACTGATCGAATCGAAGCCAAACTCGACCAAATGCCGTTCGACATCCAACTGCTCGACCGGAAAGGCCAGCAACTGATTGACGCACTGCTTCAGATCGTATTCGATGCATTGTTCCAGGTCCAGGCCGCTCAGCGCCGCACTGCGGCTGGCCGTCGGCGCCGTGGGCGAGGCCAGTGCCGCCAAGGGTGGCGCGATCGCATGCGCCAGGCCCAGTGATGGATAGACCCGGTCGCTGCGTCCCATCATGACCATTTGCTGAGCCGTCGGCTGCGCCAGCAGGCGCTCGAACATGGTGATGCCTTCTGTGTTGGTGAGCGCCCGCTGGCCACCCAGCATCAGGAACATCTTAGTCGCGTCGCCATACGCTTGCCCCATGCCGCCATCCTTCCAGAACGGCCAATTGATGACAATGGCGCGGCCCTGGCGTTTCCCTGCCGCACGCAGGCCGTTGCGGTACTCGGCATACGCCATCTGGAACCGGTTGGCAATCGCATAGTCGCATGTACCAATATCGCCCATGATTGCCGAGACGGTCGAAAAATAGCAAACGAAGTCCAGGGGCTCGTCCCGCAGCACATCGTCCAGCACCAGGGTGCCGTCGATTTTTGAATCGAGTACCGACTGGAATCCGGCCATATCCTGGTGCACGATGGTCTGTACGCTGACGATGCCGGCAGAGTGAATCACGCCATCAATCGATGAAAACATTTCGCGCGCGCACTGTACCCCCGTGCGCATCGCCTCGCCGTCACAGACATCGGCCTGGATGTACAGTACTTTGCCGCCGAGTCGTTCCAGCGCGTCGATGCGTTCGCGCTTCGCCTCATCGAGCGGCGCGCGTCCCGTCAAGACGATGTTTGCCGCGTAGGCGCGAATCAGATGCTCGGCAAAAACATAGCCCAGCCCGCCCAATCCGCCGGTGATCAGATAGGTGGCGCCTGACTTGAGCACGCTCTGCTGCGCCTGCAGCACCGTTGGGCGTATCTGACACACTTGGCGCAGGCCGGTGTCGTAGCGGACGCTTTTCATCTTGTCGACCTGTAGCTCCTGCCATAGCAAAGGCACGCATGTCCCCATGTCGGCCACGGGACCGACCATGTCCAAGGCGACGGCGGCGACCTGCGTATGCGGCAAGACGATACCGATGGAACGTTCAAATCCGATCCACGACTCAACATAGCAGCGGTCCAGCGGCGTGTACTCGCAGCCGGCCAGCAGCAGGCGTGCTACTTCCAGCCGGGTGGAGGCAATCGCTTGCAGGATATACACGACATGCCGGTAGTCGCGCAGGCAGTCGTTGTCTTCCAGGCTCCACAGATACAGCATGGCACCGATCTTGCCATGCGCCTGGCCGATGGCTTCGAGTGCCAGCGCATAGCTGGCCGGGTCGGCGGTATCGATCCAGTACTGCCCTTCCTGCGCTGAGGCCGTGGCATCGTGCAGGAGCGCGCGCCCCACGAACACGACGCGCGCGTCCGCCTCCAATGCATGGATCGCCGCGCCAATGGCCTGCCTGTCCGCCGTCCGCGACGCAAAGCAGACCACGGTGCCCAGCTGCACACCGGCGGACGGCGCGCAGGGCTGCTCCTGCCACAGTTCCTCGAAGGTCATGCTTTCGTTCCAGTCCGGTAGCGCGGAACGCTCGGCTTCAGCTTGCGGCGCCTGTGCGGGCGCAGGCGCTACCCAGTAGCGCTCCCTGGAAAACGGATAGCCCGGCAGGCTGATGCGGCGCGGCGGCTGCTGGCCAAACAGGCTGTGCCAATGCAGCGCATACCCTTGGCAGTACAGCTCCGCCAGCGCCATCAGCCTATCCTGCAACTGGCTCAGCGTGCCATGCAGCGCGCTATCGTGCCGGGTCAGCTCATCCGCGTACTGTTGTAGCATGACCTGCGGCGTGAAATCGCGTGGCACCTTGCCATGGAAGATATGTGGCGTTTTTTCACCATCGAGTGCACGTGCCAGCACGGCCTGCGCATCGTCGCGGTCGCCAACCACCAGCGCGCAGCGGTGCAGGAAATGTTGCCGCCCTTCGAGCAGGGTATGGCATATCTCGGCCAGGGTATGGCCGGCATGCGTGACATCGGCCAGGTAGGCGAGTACATCGCGCAGCCTGTCCTGCAACGCGCTTTCCGTCTTGGCCGACACCACCAGCAGGTGATGCGGCGCCGGCGCCATCGATGGCGGTGCCCCCTCATGGCTTTGCAGCACCACGTGCGCATTCGTGCCGCTCATGCCAAAAGCGCTGACAGCGCCCAGGCGCACCTGTCCTTGGCTTGCCAGCCAGCGCTTGTTGCTCTTGTTGACATAGAACGGGCTCTGCTCCCAGCGAATGTAGCTGTTTTCGCGGGCGCAATGCAGACTGGCCGGAATGATGTGATGGCGCATCGCCTGTATCAGGCTGATCAGGCTGACCAATCCCGATGCGGCTAAAGTATGCCCAAGGTTGGGCTTGACAGATGTCAGTGCGCAGAAGCCTGTTTTGTTCGTGAAGGATTTGAACGTATCGTACAGGGCATTGACCTCCACCGGGTCACCCAGGCGCGTGGCCGTGCCATGCGTCACGATGTAGTCGATGCTGTCCGGCGCGATGCCGCTGCGCTCGTACAGGGAGTGCAGCAGGGCCGTCTGCGCCACGCCGCTAGGCGCGGTGATGCCATTCGTCTTGCCGTCGTAATTGATGCCGCTGGCGCGGATGAGGGCATGAATCGGATCGCCATCGGCCTGGGCCTGCGACAACCGCTTGAGCACGACAACGGCAACCGCTTCGCCAGGTACCATGCCGTTGGCCCGCTCATCGAACGCATAGCAGCGGCTATCTGCCGATAACATGCCTGCCTGCCCCATGCGCGCATGTCCCGCGTCGGTCAGCATCAGGCTGACACCCGCGGCCAGCGCCGTGTCGCACTCCCCCGCCCGCAAGCTCAGGCAGGCCTGGTGCAGCGCGACCAGGCCTGAGGAGCAAGCGGTATTGATGGCCATCGCCGGCCCGCTGGCGTTGATGAAGTAGGCAAGCCTTGCCGCCAGAATGCCGTTGTGGTTCGAGGTGATACCTGCATCGCCCTGCGCCAGGAGCTGGTAGTCGCCCTCCTCCACGCCGACAAAACTGCCCAGGCGGCCGCCACACATCTGCTCCGGGCCGTAGCCTGCATTCTCCAGCGCATTCCATGCTTCCTGCAGCAGCAGGCGCTGGCGCGGGTCCATCGCCTGCGCTTCCTTGGGTGAAATGTCGAAGAACATGGGGTCGAATTCGCTCACGCCCGGCACGAAGCCGCAGGGCTGGCTGCCCGCGTCCCAACCACCGGGACGGTCGTCGGGCGCGGCGCGCAGCACTTCCTTGCCGTCCACTAGAATCTGCCACAATTCGTCCACATCGCGGGCACCGGGAAAGCGTCCGCTCATGCCGATGACGGCGATGGCTTCCTCTGTCTGAGCGCCAGGCGCGGCAGGTGCTGCCCGGTAGCCCTGGCGCCTGCGCGCAGGCGTCGCAGCGGGTGCGGGTACCGATGTGGGGGCTGGCGCGGCCGCTTGTGGCGACGCTTCGGCTGGCGTACCGGCGGAAGCTTCCCTATACAGGACAGCCAGCGCCGCAGCATGTTCTTGCGCAAGATGCGCGGCCAGCTTGTCCAGGGTTGGGAAAGCAAAAAATACCGTCGGCAGCAGCTCGATGCCGAAATAGGCGCTGAGCGTGCCGGCAAAACGCGCCAGGCTAACCGAATCAAATCCGAAATCGGCCAGGTTTTGTTGCCCCGTCATGCGCTCGCTGCCGATAAGCAGCAGCTCGCCGGCCAGCCGCTTCAATTCGATGCCGACGCACTGCTGTACGCTCAAGCCGCGCATGCCACTGCGCCGGCCGGCCGCGGCGCCGATGACGGCCGCAGCGGCATCCGCGTTGCCCGCGGCATGCTGGCGCGACGCAGCAGGTTCAAAGAAGCGCAGCAGCCTGTCCGGCTTGCCAAACAGTACCAGATGCTGGCCTGTTCGCTGCGCCAGCAGGCGTTCCAGCAGCGCCATGCCATCGGCCGTTTCCAGCGCGCGCTGGCCGCTGGTCTGCAAATAGAGTTGCGCTGCACCATCGGCGTTGCCCATGCCGCCGTCCTTCCACAACGGCCAGTTGACCACGACGGCCTTGCAGGCTGTGCCACTGCGCGCCTGCCATGCCGCGTGTGCCATCTGGAAACGGTTGCCTACAGCGTAGTCGCATGAGCCAAAGTCGCCGAGCAGGGCCGCGGCAGACGAGAAATGGCACACGAAGTCCGGCGCATCGTCCTGGAAAATATCGTGCAGTACCAGCGTCCCGGCCACCTTGGGCGCCAGCACCTGTTCGAACTGCTCCAAGGTCGTGTCCGGCAACGCGGTCCTGCCTTCCAGGCCAGCGGCATGAAAGACGCCGTCGATTCGGCCAAAACGGGCCCGTGCATGCGCCAGACCCTGCTGCATCTGCGTCAGGTCGGCCACGTCTGCCTGGACATACGCGACCTGCGCGCCCATGGCCTGCAATGTGGCCAGGCGGCCTTGCAGGCGTGCATCCGGCGCCGAACGTCCGCTGAGGATCAGGTTCGCCCCATATGCCGCTGCCAGATGTTGCGCCAGCAGGTAGCCAAGACTACCGCCACCGCCGGTAATCAGGTAGGTCGAGCTTTTTCTCAGCAGTGTTGGCAGCGTGGCATCGAGGTGGGCCGGCTGCACTTGCAGCACATGCCGCACGCCGTCCCGATATTGAACGCTGTCATTTGCGCTGTGCGCCAACTCGCCCCACAGGCGCTGACACCACGCGGCGGTATCGAATGCGTCGGCCCCCAGCTGGCCCACGAGGGCGAGGTGCGTGCGCGGGAGCACGTTGCCCAGCGAACGCGCATAACCTATCCAGGATTCGGCATGGCAGCGATCCACGCCGTCGGCATAGGCGGCGGCAAGCAGCACGCGCCGGCAGACCAGCTCGGAAGAGGCAATTGCCTGCAGCGCATGCACGATGGGGCTGTGTTCATGCAGGAAGGCTGCGGCCTCCAGGGGCCACAGGTACAGCAGGGCATCGACTTCGCCGCAGGCATCGCGGATGGCGGTGCAAGCAGCGGCGTAACTGGCCCGCTCACCCAGGGTAACTACATAGACGTCCTCACCTGCCCCTTGCCCCGTATGCGAGACAAACACCACGCGGATACCCGGGGCGAGCTGGCGCAGCGTGCCCCTGATGATGCGCTGTTGCGACGGCACGGATGCAAAACACACTACCACGCGGGCTGCGGCGACATTCGCGGTAGGCAGGTCCTGCCGTTGCCAACTTTCTGTGAAGGTCATGATGTCACAGGCGTCGTGCGTGGCATGAGGCACTGGCAACGCTGCCGATCCTTCAGGTCTGCTCACGCCGACTAGCCGCGCGCAGACCTTGCCATCGGGATCGCACAGGTCGATATCGAGCTTGCGCACGCGCTCGTCTGCCTGCACGTCGGCACGCGTGCGCACCAGCGCCCACATGCTGGGACCGCACTCGCCCAGCACTTCGAGGCGTTCCAGGCCGTACGGCAGCGGCGCGTTGCCGTTCGCTTGGCCCGGCGACAGCCCGATTGGTGCCTGCAGTGCTGCATCGAGCAGGCTTGGATGCAAGCCGTAGCCCGCTGCCTGCGCCGCCTGCGATGCCGGCAGTTCCAGCCGCGCCAGCACCTGTCCCTGCCCCACATGTACCGTGTGCAGCGCGCGCAGCGACACGCCATATTCCAGGCCCAGTTCGCCGAGCATCGCATAGCATTGCTTGGCCGACAGCTCGGCCACGCCGCAGGCTGTGCGCAGGCCGGCCAGATCGTACCGCGCCGGCGCCGCCGGCTCGCCTGGTAGTCCCGTTGCCGCGCCGTGCAGCAGGGTACCGTCCGCCGTGTCGCTGTAGATCTCGATGCCGACCGTGCCATCTTCCTGCGGGAACAAGGCCAGGTGCAGCTCGGCCGCTTCGCCCTCGCGCAGCACCAATGGCTGCGGCCAGCGCACGTCGCGCAGCTGCCAGCCATGCTCCGTCCCGCCCGCCTGCACCAGCGCCGCGCGCGCCATTTCCAGGTAGGCCGCCGCCGGCATCATGCGCCGCCCACCGATTACATGCTCGGCCAGGAAGAATTCCTCGCCGCTGAAACAGCTGCTGAAACGGGGACCAGCCATGTCGGAGGTATTGCGCTGCAGCAACGGATGCAGCCATCCGGTCGCTGTTGCTGCAGAGAGGGCTGAAGGCGAGGAAGGCGCGATCCAGTAGCGCTCGCGCGCAAACGGATAACACGGCAGGCTGATCCTGCGTGGC
>NZ_JBXAKW010000012.1:0-123844 GCF_058798815.1 Janthinobacterium sp. GW822-FHT07A03
TTTGAAGCAACAGTCTTTGGCTGTGGTTTCTTGAGAAAAACCCGATCAGCAATGGTCGGGTTTTTTTTCGTCTGGCGATTCCTTGCCACTCCTTTCCTTTTCAGGCACCCACCTGGTGCATTGCGCATAAAATACAACAGCTTTCAGTATTTATATAAGTGCTTATATAAATACTGTTACTATCGCTACATGAAACAAGGACTCGGAACACAACTACGCCACCTGATCGAACTGCTGGACGGCGCCGTCCAGCAAGCCTACGCGGATGCTGGCCTCGATTATCGGCCGCGCTACACGCCCGTGATGCGGGTGCTGGCGCAACAGCAGAGCGCGACCATCGGCCAGCTGGCTGAGCTGGCAGGCATCACGCAGCCGGCCGTCACCCAAACGGTGGCACTGATGAAAAAGGAAGGCTTGCTGCTGGTGGCTGCCGATGGCGAGGATGGTCGCCAGCGCGTGGTACGCCTGAGCAGCAAGGGCGAGGCACTGCTGCCCCGCCTGCAAACTTGCTGGCAGGCGACCAAGTGTGCTGCCGACAGCCTGGATGCGGAATTGGCATTTCCTTTATCCACATGCCTGGCGCAAGCCATCACGATGCTGGAACAGCGCTCATTTGGTGAGCGCATCCGGGATACAAGCAAGCAGGTAAAAACAGCGCCCTGAAAACTATCTGAGGAAAGCGACGATGGACAACACCCTGAGCATGGCAACAAAAAAATCCACTCTGGCCCGCCTGATGGCCTATCCCCTGGTGCAGATTGTGCTGGGCATGGTCCTCACCTTTGCCGGGATACCGCTGGTGATGGGTATCGCTTCGCAACTGGTGGAAAAGCCCTATCGCATCTTGTGGCCGCAGTTGCTGGCGGCGGTACTGGTGTGGTTCGGCTACCGTTTCTACGTGCGGCGCATCGAAAAGCGCCAGCCGGCCGAACTGGCAATGCCGGGCATGGCGGGTGAACTGGGGCGTGGACTGCTGCTTGGCGCCGGCTTGGTCTGCCTCACCTTTGTCGTGCTGGCAGCGCTGGGCGTATATCAGTTGAGCGGCGTCAATGCCGTGCATGCCGCGTTGTTGCTGCCGCTGGCCGAACTGGTGCTGGTCGGCATGGCCGAGGAAATGATGTTTCGCGGCATCCTGTTCGGCGTGACGGCACGTGCGCTGGGCAGCAAGGCCGCCATCGTGATTTCATCGCTGGTGTTCGCCCTGGCCCATTTGCCCAATGCCGGTTTTTCGCTGCTGGCCATCGCCGCGATTGTCACCTATGGCGTGCTGCAGGCCGCACTGTACATGCGGACGCGCCGCCTGTGGGTTTGCATCGGCACACATGTCGGCTGGAATTACTGTGTCAGCCAGGTATTTTCCTCGACGGTATCGGGCCATGCAGCCACGGATGGCCTGCTGCGCGGCGAACTGGCCGGCAATGTCATGCTGACGGGCGGCGCCTTTGGTGTGGAAGCGTCGCTGGTGACGATCCTGCTAATCGGCGCCGTCGCCGCCTATGTGCTGCGCCTGGCCTTTGCCGGCGCACCACGCTAGGCTGCAGCACCGGCCTTATTGCCCAGCCACCACCGGCGTGGCGCCGCTCCTGGCCACCCACTCGATCAGCGCATCGACGGCGGCGCGGCCATTGCCGTTGCCCACCAGGTCGCTATTGATCATGGCGACGACCACGCATAGCTGGTTGTTGGCGTCAGGCACGTAGCCGGCGATGGCCACGACATTCTTTAATGTTCCCGTCTTGATGCGGGCCCGCGCGGCGGCCGGGCTGTTCAGCAGGCGCTTGCGCATGGTGCCGTCCAGTGCCACGATGGGCAGGCTGGACTGGAACTCGGGGGCCCACGGACTTTGCTGCATCGCCTGCAGCACGCCGGCCATTTGCGCTGGCGCAATGCGTCCCGTGCGGGACAAGCCGGAGCCGTTGTCGACCAGCATGCCCTGGGTATCGATATGGTGCCGCTGGAACCATTCCTGGATCACTTGCCGCGCCCGGTTGGCCGTGTCTTCCGGTGCCGCCATGGCAACTGGGCGGCTGCCCAGCCAGCCATCGCTTTGCAGGCTGCCCAGGCTGAGGAACAGGGTGCGGGCCAGGGTGTTGTCGGAGGTCTTGTTGATATCGCGCAAGACTTCCGGCAAGGCGCGCGCCACGTGGTCGGCCAGCATGCGCGTACCGATCGGTTCGGCCGTCGGCGGCAAGCCCGTCAACGGCGCTTCGCGCACCGTGCCCGTGATCGTGCCGCCCAGGCGTTTCCACGTGGCGCGGAACAGGCGGTCCGCATAATCGTTGCGATCAAGCACATTGATGCTGGTGGCCTTGCTGCAATTTTGCGGGAAAGTGCCGTGCAGTATTACCTGCAGCTTGCCGCCCGCATCGCGCCGGTATTCTGGCGGACGCCAGCCATCTTCCCATCGCGCGCAACTGCCCTTGACCAGCTTCATGTCGCTGGTGATGCTGACGTTCTCGAGCGGCGGCTGCATGAGGATGCTCAATTGCCGGTCCGTCGAGTTCATATTGATATCGAGCAAATTGGTGTTCAACAACAAGGCATCGGGAATGACGTTGTAGCGGAACTCGGCCGACTCGTCGAACGGTGGCGCGCCGATGTCGGGCCGGGCCGGCTGGAACAGCTGGCGGTCGAGGATCAAATCGCCCCTGATCTTGACGATGCCTTGCGTGCGCAGGGTTTGCAGCATGTGCTCCAGCACGTCCGCGTTGAAATCCGTGTCGGCGCCGCCGCGCAGGATCAAGTCGCCCTTCAGCACGCCATTGATGACGTCGGCGCTGGTGCGCAGTTCCGTGCGGCCGCGGAAGATGGGGCCTAATTGCTCCAGGCCCACGGCCGTCGTCACCAGCTTCATGGTGGACGCGGGCTGCATGCTGCGCTCGGCCCCATGCGACAGCACGGTGGTGTTGCCGCGCAAGACGATGGCGCCCATGGCGTCTTCGGGAATATTCGCGCTGCGCAACAGCAGGCTGACGGATTCGGGTAATTGCGCGTGGGCATTCGACAAGCCGATGCCAGCCAGCAAGGCGGCGATGAGGATGGGACGGAACATGGCTCTCCTTAGTGGAAAAAGACGTAGGCAACGAAGACGGCGGTGATCACGCCAGCCAGATCGGCGATCAGGCCGGCCGTGATGGCATAGCGCGTCTTGCGGATGCCCACCGAGCCGAAGTACAGGGCCACGATATAGAAGGTGGTGTCGGCCGAACCCTGGAACACGCAGGCGAGGCGGCCGACGAAGGAGTCGACGCCGTAGGTGTTCATGGCGTCGATCATCATGGCTTTCGAGCCGGAACCGCTGAGCGGCTTCATCATGGCCGTCGGCAGGGCGGGCACGAAGTCCGTATTGATGCCCAGGTTGGCGAAGAACCAGTTCATGCCACTCATCAGAAAATTGAACACGCCCGCATTGCGGATCACGCTGATGGCCACCAGCATGCCGACCAGGTAGGGAATCACGGTGATCGAGGTCTGGATGCCGCCCTTCGCCCCTTCGATGAAGGCGTCATACACGTTCACCTTCTTGCGCAGGGCGCCGATGATGAAGATGGCAATGACGCTGATCAATACCAGATTGCTGACCACCTTGGAGACCAGCTCGATTTCCTGTTTCGTCAGGTATTGCGTGAAGTACCAGATCATGGCGACGATGGCGCTCGTCATGCCGCCCATCCAGCCCAGCACGACCCGGTTGAGCAAGTTGATGCGCTGTTTGATGGACACCGTGATGATGCCGACCATGGTGGCGACATAGGTGGCGATCATGCACGGGATAAAGATGTCGGACGGGTCGGCCGCGCCGAGGATGGAGCGCTGCGCCATGATGGCCAGCGGAATCAGGGTCAGGCCCGAGGTGTGCAGTACCAGAAACATGATTTGCGCATTCGTCGCCTCTTCCTTGTTCGGATTCAAGGTTTGCAGGCTTTCCATGGCTTTCAGGCCGAAGGGCGTGGCCGCATTGTCCAGGCCCAGCAGGTTGGCCGAGAAATTCATCACCATGTGGCCTGTGGCCGGATGGTCTTTCGGAATTTCCGGGAAGATGCGCGAAAAGAATGGCGCGATCACTTTCGCCAGCCAGCCGACGATGCCCGCCTTTTCACCGATGTTCATGATGCCGAGCCACAAGGTCATCACGCCCGCCAGCGGCAGGGCGATATCCATCACGCCCATGCGCGCCGTCTCGAAGGTGCCGTCGATGATGCGCTTGAAGATATCGGTATCGCCGAGAAACAGCCACTGCAGCACTGCGGCCAGGAAGCCAACGAGGAAAAAGCCGGACCAGATGTAATTAAGTGCCATATGCGATCAGTTCTGTATTTCGGGGAGGTGAAAAGGTGCTGCAAGCAAAGTATAGAGGCAGCCCGATACGAGTTGATGAAAGAATGCAGCAATCGCATGCCAAAAAGTTATAAGCTGGCAGCCTGTTTTCATTGGCGCCCCGTAGCTTGCCCGCGTAGTGTGGGGGATGCCTGTCGCGTATCGCTGTTCGTTACCCTTGTCTGCACTGGATCACTGATGATGTTTTTACGCAAAACCGCCTGCGCTGCCGGCCTGGCCCTGTTGACGCTTTTCACTGCGCCCGCGCATGCCGCCGTCGATGCCCGCGCGAACAAGACCCTGCACTTGTTTTTGAGCACCAGCGAGACGGGCCTGGACCCGGCCGTGGCCTCGGACCTGGCCAGCCTGAACTTGATGGAAAACATCTTCGACCCGCTGCTGCGCTACGACTACCTGGCGCGCCCGGTACAGCTGCAGGGCAATACGGCGCGCGGCTTGCCGACCGTGGAAGATGGCGGCCGCACGTATACCTTTCACTTGCAGCCCGGCATTTTCTTCACACCCGATCCCGCCTTCAAGGGCCAGCCGCGCGAAGTGACGGCGCAGGACTATGTGTACAGCCTGACGCGGCTGTATGACCCCAGCCTGAAGTCGCCGTGGCTGTTCTTGCTGGAAGATAAGCTGGTGGGCGATGCGGCCCTGAAAGCCAAATTCAGCTACGACACGCCGATCGCCGGTTTGCAGGCGCTGGACAAATACACCTTGCGCATCCGCCTCAACGCCATCGACCCGAATTTCCTGTTCTACCTGGCCATGCCGGCGACCGCCGTGATGGCGCGCGAAGTGGCTGAAGCGTACCCGGCGCCGGGGCAGATCGGCAATCACCCCGTGGGCACGGGGCCATTCCTGGTGAAGGAATGGAAGCGCAGCGACAAGATCGTGCTGCAAGCCAATCCGACTTTCCGTCCGACCGTGTTCCATACGGAAGCCAGGGCGCTGGCCGCCTTGCCGGCCGATGCGCGCGTCATCGCCGCCGCGCTGGAGGGTAAACGTTTGCCCCTGGTCGAGCGCATCGAGGTGCGCATCGTTGAGGAATATCAATCGCGCATGCTGGGATTCCTGAAGGGCGAATTCGATTACCTGGAACAAGTGCCGGAATCGATGACGGACATGGTGCTGGAAAACGGCGCCCTGAAACCGGCGCTGGCCGCCAAGGGCTTGCAGCTGACGCGCTTTCCCGTGCTGCAGACGTATTACATGTGGATGAACATGGACGACCCCGTGCTGGGCGGCACGAGCAAGGACAAGCTGGCCCTGCGGCGCGCCATCGCCCTCAGCTACAACAGCCGCGAAGACATCGCGCTGCTGAAAAAGGGGCTGGCCTTGCCGGCGCAGTCGCCGCTGCCGCCGAATGTGCTCGGTTACGACAGGCAGTACCGCAGCCCCGTCGGCTACGATCCGGCGCTGGCGCGCGCCCTGCTGGACCGCTTCGGCTACAAGGCGGGCCCCGACGGTTTCCGCACGCAGCCGGACGGCACGCCCTTGCTGCTCACCATGCATACGGAGCCGAGCACGGTGGGCCGGCTGCGCGACGAATTATGGCGGCGCAACCTGAACGCCATCGGCCTGCGCGTGGAATTTAAAAGCGACAAGAAGACGGAAATCATCAAGGCGTCGCGCCTGGGCAAGGTGCAGATGTTCGAGACCAACTGGATCGCGGACTTTCCCGATGGCGATAACTTTATGCAATTGTTGTACGGTCCCAACAGTGGCCGCGCCAACTATGCCCGCTTTAACTTGCCCGATTACAATAAACGCTATGAGGAGGCGCGCCTGCTATCCGATACGCCGCGCCGACGCAGTCTGTACTTCGACCTGTTTCAGCTGATCCACGCTTACACGCCGTGGGTGTTGCTGACGCATCCCATCTCTGCCGACCTGCAACAACCGTGGCTAAAAAACTACAGGCGCCACCCCGTGGAATTCACGTCCTGGCGCTACCTGGACGTCGATCCCGCCAAGGGCCGCCCCGCAGGCAAGTGAGCACGCAGTTGAAAAGGGCATTCATTCCAAAAAGTTATGGTTAGGAAAGCATTTTTCATTGGCTGGCCGCGGATGCATCGCGCTACTCTGAAAATGAAAACAAATAAAGTCATGCGCAAATGTCATAAAAAAATGTACCGCGAGACAGACGTTGCGACATATCTAACAGCCTGACTTGAGAACTCAAGTTTCGATTGCCCAACAAGGAGAAGACCAGTGAAATTGAAGAAACTAGCGCAGTTGGTGGCATTGATGGGGGTGGTGGGGCCGGTGATGGCACAGGAAGCGGCGACGCCAGCGATGCAACGGGTCGAAGTGACGGGCAGCAGCATCAAGCGCGTGGCCAAGGAAGGCGCGCTGCCGGTGCAGGTCATCTCCTTTGACCAGATCGAAAAACAGGGCATCACGACGACCGAGCAGCTGGTGCGCACTCTGTCGGCCAACGGCACGGGCGCCGATAACATGACGTCGGGCAATAACGTGTTTGGCGCCGATGCCGACCGTGTCAGCGGCGGCGCCTCGTTCGCCTCGCTGCGCGGCCTGGGACCGTCGAGCACCCTGGTGCTGCTGAACGGCCGCCGCATCGCCACGCATGGCGCCAGCGGCAAGTCGGTCGACTTGAACTCGATCCCGCTGGGCGCAATCTCTCGCGTGGAAATCCTCAAGGATGGCGCCTCCGCCATCTACGGCACGGACGCCATCGGCGGCGTGATCAATTTCATTCTGAAAACCAATTACAGCGGCGTGGAAGCGTCCGTTTCCACCAACGATACGCAGGCCGGCGGCGGCGCCACGCGCCGCGCCTCCATCCTGGCAGGCACGGGGTCGCTGGAGTCGGACCGCTACAACATCATGGCCAGCCTGACGGTTGATAAAGCGCAACAGCTCAATGGCCGTGACCGCTCTTTCGTCAACGGCTTCCAGCCGGAACGCGGCCTGTCGCCCGATACCACGGGCACGCCGTTTGCGAATCAATTGTCGGGCGCGGGCACGGCGCTGGGCGCCTCGTTCCAGCTGCCGGGTGACCCAAACAAGTACCTGCAAGCCAATCCGCTGAGCTTCCAGGGCAAGTGCGACACCGTCGCCGGCATGTCGCAATACCAGACGGAGCTGTGGAAAGACGTGACCTCGCCGCTGCGCACCAGGTATTCGTGCGCCTACGACTATGGCGCCGACTATGTTCTGCAATTCCCCGTCGAGCGGGCCAATCTGCTCTCGCGCGGCACCTTCCAGCTGGCGCCCGACCACCGCATGTTTGTCGAAGTGCTCGGTTCGCGCACCAAGGCCACGGCCATCCTGACGCCGATGCAGGTGCAGGCGACCATCGCCAACAAGGCCGTGTATCCGGTCGGCGGCGCGTATTACCAGGATCTGTCGGCCTATATCCCGTCGTTCGACAAGAGCAAGCCGATTTCCTACAAATGGCGCGCCAATGACGTGGGCAACCGCACGCAGGAAAACACCACCGACAACGCGCGCGTGCTGGTGGGTTTTGAAGGCAACTTCGGCAAGTGGGATTACAAGGCCGGCATTTCGCGCGCCGAAAGCAGCACCAAGACCAAGCTGACGGATGGCTATTCCTACACGGACAAACTGTACGCAGCCCTGGCCACAGGCATCATCAACCCGTGGGTGGGCGCCGGCCAGAGCCAGACGGAAGCGGCCAAGCAATTGATCGAATCGACCAAGTTCCGTGGCGACTTCCAGCACGGCAAGACGACCCTGACGCAGATCGATGGTTCCGTCTCGGGCGAGCTGTTCCAGCTGCCGGCCGGCGCGCTGGCCATGGCGGCCGGCTTCGACTTGCGCCGCGAAGGTTACAATTTTGCGCAAGACGTCGACGCCACGCAGATTTTGCTGTCGCCAGGCAATGCCGCACTCAAAGATGCCAGCCGTACCGTCAAGGCCGTGTATGCGGAGCTGCTGGTGCCGGTCACGAAGGACCTGGAAATGCAGCTGGCCATCCGCCGCGACGATTACAGCCTGGTGGGCGCGACGACGAATCCGAAAGTGGCCTTCCGCTACCAGCCGACCGACTTCCTGCTGTTCCGTGGTTCGGCCAGCAAGGGTTTCCTCGCGCCAAGCTTCCAGCAGCTGTATTCCGGTTCGCTGAGCCAGGAATTGCCGAACGGCGTGGTCGACCAGGAAGGTTGCGCCAAGCATCCGGGCGTGCCCGAATACTGTGCCATCGACCGCCTCGACTACAAGACGGGCGGCAACACGAATCTGAAGCCGGAAACGTCGAAGCAGGGCAGCGTCGGTTTTGTCATCGAACCGTTCAAGGGCTATTCCGCCTCGTTCGACTACTGGGCCATCAATACCAAGGACCGCATCCTGAACCGCACGCCGCAAATCGTGCTGGCCAATTACCAGGCGCTGAACCAGTACATCCACCGCAATCCGGACGGCACCATCGAGTACGTGCAGGCGGGCTGGATCAATGCGGCAGGCAGCCGCGTGCGCGGCCTCGACGTGGGCTTGCGCGGCGAAGGCAAGGTCAATGACGCGAAATGGACGGCGACCCTGGACGGCACGTATATGGACAGTTTCAAGTTTGCGGAATATCAAGGCCAGGAATACCAGGAACTGGTCGGCAAGTTTTATACGCGCGACCTGTATTTGCGCTGGAAACATAACGCCAGCTTTGGCGTGTCGCGCGGCGACTGGAGCGGCTTGCTGGTGCAGAGTTTTTCGTCGGGCTACAAGGACCAGCTGCCGAATGGCGGCAAGGGTACGCCGCCGCCGGGCTTCAAGCCGGACGTGTCCAGCTACACCACGTATAACCTGTCGGGCACGTACACGGGCTTCAAAAATACCACCATCACCGTGGGTATCCAGAACTTGTTCGACCGCGATCCCCCATTCACCGCGCACAACGTGGATGAAGTGGTGGGCGCCGGCTGGGACCCGCGCGTGGCCGACCCGCGCGGCCGCTCGCTGTCGTTCCAGCTGAAGTACAAGTTCATGTAAGGCGGTCATGCCGGCGGCGATCCCGTCGGCATGCTAACCTCGTGCGGCGGCGCCTGGCGTCGCCGTTTTTATTTCAGGAAAGGGCCGCATGTCCAGTCAGACCAATCTCAGTCGGCGCCGCTTCGGCGGCTTGCTGGCCGCCACCGTGGGGGCGGCAGGCACACCGGCGTGGGCGGCGGCCGCGCAAGGGAAGGACAAACGCATGCAACAGCAACACGCATTGATCAAGCCGGCGCGCCTGCGCGACGGCGACCTGGTCGCCATCATCGCGCCGGGCGGTTTTACGGATGAGGAGGCCATCGCCAGGGCCCAGCGCAATATCGAATCGCTGGGCTTGCGCGCCAGTCTGGGCGCCAACATCCGCGCCGTGCACGGCAACTATGCGGGCACGGTGCAGCAGCGCCTCGACGATCTGCATGCGGCCTTCGCCGATCCCGAGGTCAAGGCGATCTGGGCCATCCGTGGCGGTTCCGGCTGCATTTCGTTGCTGGCGCTGCTCGACTACGCCTTGATCCAGCGCAATCCGAAAGTGCTGGTCGGCTACTCCGACATCACGGCCCTGCACCTGGCCATCGCCCGCAAGACGGGGCTGGTGACTTTCCACGGACCCGTGGCCTCGTCCACGTTTTCCGACTACACGGTGACGCAGCTGCGCAATGTGCTGATGACGCCGCAAGACAGCTACACGATACCGATGGCGCTGGACAACCACCGCCGCGCGCAGACGCAGCCGAACTTCGCCATCCGCACCGTGCACGGCGGCCAGGCGACGGGACGCTTGACGGGCGGCAACCTGTGCATGGTCAGCGCGCTGGCCGGCACGCCGTATGCGGCCGATTTCCGCGAGCATATCCTTTTCCTCGAAGAAATCAATGAAGTGCCGTACCGCATCGACCGCATGCTGTGCCAGCTCGACCTGTCCATCGGTTTCAAGCACGCGGCGGCCTTGATGCTGGGCATTTTCGAGCATTGCGAGGCGGCCGAGGGCGATACGGCGCTGACGCTGGACGAAACCCTGGATCAGCATTTGCTGCCCTTGCGCGTGCCGGCCGTCAGCGGTTATTCGTTTGGCCACATCCGCCACCAGTTCACGCTACCGATGGGCATACTGGCCACCCTGGATGCGGACCGGCAAACCTTGACCTTGCTGGAGCCGGCCGTCTGCTAGCGTACGGTGCAGCGGGGCGATTGTCAGTATGCTAGTGTGATAAGGCGTGGCACGAGGCCGCGCCGCCTTCTACACCGCTTCCGCCATGATCAACCGCCACGCCAGTACCTACATCCTCAGCCACCCGCTGGCCTTCGCGCTGCAGGTGCTGAAGGGTTTCCGCGCCAACCAGGGCTTGCTGCTGGCGGGCGCCGTCGCGTATTACTCACTGCTGTCCATCGTGCCCCTGCTGATGCTGGTGGTGGTGGCCCTGTCGCACGTGATCGCGCAGGATGAATTGCTGCAGACAATCGGCCATTACCTGGAATGGCTGGTGCCGGGACAATCGAAGGCCATCGTGGGCGAGATCGCGCATTTTCTCGACAACCGGGGCGTGATCGGCTGGCTGCTGCTGCTGACCATGCTGTTTTTCAGCTCGCTGGCGTTTACCGTGCTGGAAAACGCCATGAGCGTGATCTTTGTTCACCGCGTCGCCATCCGCCGCCGCCATTTCCTCATTTCCGCCGTGCTGCCGTACTGCTATATCCTGTGCCTGGGCGTGGGGATCTTGCTCATCACGCTGGTGGCGGGCAGCCTGCAGGTGATGGGCGAGGAAAGCGTGCGTTTCCTGCGCCATGACTGGGGCCTGGAAGGCGTGTCCGGCGTGCTGCTGTATCTGCTGGGGCTGGCGGGCGAAATTCTCGTGCTCAGCTCGATCTACCTGGTCATGCCGGTCGGACGATTGTCGATCACGCATGCGCTGATCGGCGGCGTGACGGCGGCTCTGCTGTGGGAAATCGCCCGCCACGTGCTGGTCTGGTATTTTTCGACCTTGTCGCAGGTCAATGTCGTGTATGGCTCGATGACGACGGCCATCGTCGTCATGTTCAGCCTGGAAATCGGCGCCACCCTACTGCTGCTGGGCGCGCAAGTGATTTCCGAGTACGAAAGAGTGGCCCGCGGCGGCGAAGAAGACAAGCCGCTGGCGCTAAGGACTTGATTTAAGGTATGGCTTCAATTCGTTGTTGCACCGCACAAAAAGCTGTGCTATACTCCGTTCAGTGATTGAGATTTGGCAACAAATTATCTCACCATCCAGTTTCAGCGCGGCGACCGACAGGTGTAATGTCGATGGCCTGACAGTGCGAAGAAATGGATTTTGTAATTCCGGATACGATGGTCGATTTACACCTTGGAGTCACCATGCAGATAGCATGGGAGTCCGAAAATCAGGAGGCACTTTGCAGATAGCACTGGCGTCCATGACACGATTAAAGCATTGGTAATACATTGGAACAAGCCCGCGTTTTAGCGGGCTTTTTTTCGTCCATTGTTGGCAGTCGCTCGGGGTCAGACCCGGCGGGTCTGACCCCAGCATTTGCCGTGGGGTCTATAAATCTCGCGCAATCAAAATCTTCTGGATATCGCTGGTCCCCTCATAAATCTGGCACACGCGCACGTCGCGGTAGATGCGCTCGACGGGGAAGTCGGACACATAACCGTAGCCGCCGTGCACCTGGATGGCGTCCGAGCACACTTTTTCCGCCATTTCCGACGCAAACAGCTTGGCCATGGCCGCTTCCTTCAGGCAGGGCAGGCCCGCATCCTTCATGGCCGCCGCGTGGCGGATCAGCTGGCGCGCCGCTTCGATCTGCGTGGCCATGTCGGCCAGGCGGAATTGCACGGCCTGGTGTTCATAGATGGGTTTGCCGAAGCTTTCCCGTTCGCGCGCATAGCTCAGGGCCGCTTCATACGCGGCGCGCGCCATGCCCACGGCTTGCGAAGCGATGCCGATGCGTCCGCCTTCCAGGCCGGACAGGGCGATCTTGTAGCCTTGCCCTTCTTCGCCGATCAGATTTTCCGCGGGGATGCGGCAATTCTCGAACAGGATTTGCGCCGTGTCCGACGAATGCTGGCCCATCTTCTGTTCCAGTCCAGCCACGATGTAGCCTGGCGTGTTCGTCGGCACCCAGAAGGCGCTGATGCCGCGCTTGCCGGCCGCCTTGTCGGTCACGGCCATGACGATGGCGACGTCCGCATACTTGCCACTGGTAATAAACTGCTTCGTGCCGTTGATTACATATGCATTGCCGTCGCGGGTGGCCGTGGTGCGCAGGGCGGAGGCGTCGCTGCCCGTATGCGGTTCCGTCAGGCAAAATGCACCCAGCATCGTGCCTTGCGCCAGCGGACGCAGCCATTGTTCCTTTTGTGCATCATTGGCATACATCATGGCGATGCTGCACACGGGGCAATTATTCACGGAAATGATGGTCGACGTACCGCCATCGCCGGCGGCGATTTCTTCCAGCACCAGGGCCAGCGACACGTAGTCGAGGCCGGCGCCGCCCAGCGCTTCCGGCACGGCCACGCCAAAGGCGCCCAGCGCGGCCAGTTCCTGCAATTCTTCTTTCGGGAAATGATGTTCCTTGTCCCAGCGGGCCGCATTGGGCGCCAGGCGCTCGCGCGAAAAACTGCGCAGCGCTTCCTGGATCATCGATTGTTCTTCATTGAGTATCATGGGACGTCGTCTCGTTTGTTTTTATGGTGTGTGGGGAACTACCAGCCTATGGGCTTGCCGTCGTAGTTGCGGAACACGGCCTTGTCCGTGGCCGGCAGGCTGGCCAGGGTGGCGCGGATGCCGGCTGCGCTTTCCTCGGGAGAAATATCGGCGCCGGCGCCGCCCATGTCCGTGCGTACCCAGCCCGGGTGGAAAGCGACGCAGCTGACGCCTTGCGGGCCATGCACGAGGCTGGTATCGATCAGCACGGAATTCAAGGCCGCCTTGCTGGCGCGGTACAGCGAACCGCTGGGGTTGCCCCGCTCGCTCAGGGAGCCCATGTGCGAAGACAGCACGGCGAGTTTCCCCTTGGCATTGGCCACCAGCGGCGCCAATATCGGCAGCAACCGCATGGCCGCCAGCACGTTGGTGTGCATGACGAGGTCAAAATCGGCTTGCGCAGGGAAACCGTCGTGGCGCGGGCCGTACACGCCCGCATTGAGGATGGCCACGTCGAGCTTTTCATCGTCGAGCTTCCAGCCCAGGCCGGCACAGCCTTCCACATCCGTCACGTCCAGCTGGTGCGCTTCCGCGCCCAGTTGCCGCAGGGCTTCGCAAGCGTCCGGCGTGCGCGCCGTGGCGATCACTCGCCAGCCATCATGGCGGTATTGACGGACGATTTCGTGGCCGATGCCGCGCGAGGCGCCGATGATCAATGCGGTTGGCATATGTTTTCTCCCTGAAAATAAAATGAAAGGCGCGCACCGTGGTGCGCGCCCGTGCTCAGGAAGAGCTTATACCAGTTCGATCGCCATCGCCGTCGCTTCGCCGCCGCCGATGCACAGGGCCGCCACGCCGCGCTTGCCGCCCGTCTTTTTCAGGGCGCCCAGCAGGGTGACGATGATGCGCGCGCCCGAGGCGCCGATCGGGTGGCCCAGCGCGCAGGCGCCGCCGTGGATGTTGATCTTGCTGTGCGGAATGTCGAGGTCATGCATGGCGGCCATCGGCACGGCGGCGAACGCTTCATTGATTTCGAACAAGTCCACCTTGCTGCTGCTCCAGCCCGTTTTCGCATACAGCTTCTTGATGGCGCCGATGGGGGCCGTGGTGAATTCGTTCGGCGCCTGCGCGTGCGTGGCGTGGCCGTGGATTGTCGCGATGACGGTGCAGCCGAGTTTTTTCGCCGTCGATTCGCGCATCAGCACCAGGGCTGCCGCGCCATCGTTGATCGACGAGGACGAGGCGGCCGTGATGGTGCCATCCTTCTTGAATGCGGCCTTCAGGGCCGGGATTTTTTCCAGGCGGGCTTTTTGCGGGCCTTCATCGATGCTGACGACGGTGTCGCCGCCGCGGCCGGAAACGGTCACGGGCACGATTTCCCATTCGAAACTGCCATCCTTGGTGGCCGCCTGCGCGCGTTTCACGGATTCGATGGCAAACGCGTCCTGCGCTTCGCGCGTGAAGCTGTACTGGCTGGCGCACTCTTCGGCAAACGTGCCCATCGAGCGGGCATTGCCCTTTTCATCGCGGCTGTAGGCATCTTCCAGGCCATCCATCATCATGTGGTCATAGATCATGCCGTGGCCGATGCGGTAGCCGCCGCGCGCCTTCGGCACCAGGTAGGGGGCGTTGGTCATCGATTCCATGCCGCCCGCCACCACCACGTCGGCGCTGCCGGCGAGCAAGGTGTCATGCGCGAACATGGTCGTCTGCATGGCCGAGCCGCACATTTTCGACAGGGTCACGGCGCCCGTGGAATCGGGCAAGCCCGCCTTGCGCAAGGCCTGGCGCGCGGGCGCCTGGCCCTGGCCAGCCATCAGGCAATTGCCGAAAAACACATGTTCAACGGCATCCGGCGCCACGCCGGCCCGCTCGACGGCGGCGCGGATGGCCACGGCGCCCAGGTCGCTGGCGGTGACGTTGGCAAAGTCGCCCTGGAAGGCGCCCATGGGGGTGCGCGCGGCACCGACGATTACGACTGGATCATTCATGTTGGATCTCCGGTTGAGGGGTGGGAAGGTGACTGCATACAAAAACGCAGGTGCTGCGGATAAGGGAAGACGTCCTCGATATGGCCGTCTTCGATGCGCTGCTTGCGCGCCTGCCAGTATTGCGCCGTCAGCAGGTCGGCATGGTGCTGCATGAAATAGGTGCGGATGCGGGGATTGCCCAGCAGGAAGGTGCCGAATTGTTCGGGAAACACATCGTGCTTGCCGATGGGATACCACGGTTCGGCCGACATTTCTTCCTCCTCCGTACGGGCTTGCGGGATGACGCGGAACTGGCAATCGGTGATGTACTCGATTTCATCGTAATCGTAAAATACGACACGCTGATGACGGGTCACGCCAAAGTTTTTGTACAGCATGTCGCCAGGAAAAATATTTGCCGCCACCAATTCCTTGATGGCGTTGCCGTATTCGACGATGGCGTGTTCGACCAGGTCGTCGCGGCCTTCCTTCTCGGCATTGCTCAGCCACATGTTCAGCGGCACCATGCGCCGCTCGATGTACAGGTGGCGGATGATGATCTGCTCGTGGTCTTCCTCGACCAGCGAGGGGGCAAACTGTTTCAGCTCGGCCAGCAGTTCCGCGGCAAAACGGGCGCGGGGAAAGGCCACGTTGGAATACTCGAGCGTGTCGGCCATGCGGCCCACGCGGTCGTGGTGTTTCACCAGCAAATACTTTTGCTGGACTTGCGCGCGCGTGGTTTCCTTGGGAGGAGGAAAGAAATCCTTGATCACCTTGAAGACATACGGAAACGACGGCAGGGCAAATACCAGCATCACCAGGCCGCGGATACCGGGCGCGCTTTCAAAATGATCCGACGAATGTTTTAAATGCTGCAGGTAGTCGCGGTAAAACAAGGTCTTGCCCTGTTTTTGCAAGCCCAGTATCGTATAAATTTCACTGCGAGGCTTGCGCGGGAGCAAACTTCGGAGAAATTGTACATAGGCGGACGGCACTTCCATATCCACCAGGAAATACGCGCGCGTAAACGAAAACAGCACGGCGATCTGCTGGTGCTCGAACAGCACCGTGTCGAGTACCAGCTTGCCGTGGCGGTTGTGCAGGATGGGCACGACGAACGGGTATTCGCGGTTGCCGTTGATGGCCTTGCCGACCAGGTAGGCGCCTTTGTTGCGGTAGAACAAACTGGTCAGGACCTGGAGCTGGTGGTTCGGCTCCAGCCGGTCGCTGCCGAACAGCTGCTGCAGGCGCGCTTCCACCTGGGCCACGTCGCGCTCCAGGTTGGCAAATGCGCAGTCCAGCTGGAAGTTGCTCACCATGCGCTGCAAGGTGTGGCGCAAGCCATCCTGGCCCGGGTAATACACGCGGTAGGTGGGCGCCGGGTCTTGCGTTTCGATGTATTCCGTGGAAACGACGGGGCGCACGAAAATATAGTCGTTATTGAAATAGGTGCGGTGCAGGATGTTGCAGCAGACGGAATTGAAGAAGGTTTCCGCCAGCTCCGGCTGCTTGTGTTCCGTCAGCATGCCGATGTAGTGCAGCTTGAGTTCGCGCCACACTTCGTCGCTCAACTCCGACTCTTCGTACTCATCTTCGAGCATCTGCACGCATTCCTGCACGCGTTTGTCATAAAAGTCGATGCGTTCGCGGGCCGCCGTCTGTGCCGCGCTCCAGGCGCCTTGCTCGAAATACTGCTTGGCTTGCTGGCTCGTTGCGCGAAACAGACGGTAATGCTTGTCAAAGCCGTCGCGGATGGTGCGCGCGATATCGAATGCAATCTGGGAAGAGAGCAATTTGGGGAAGGCAATGTGCGTCATAGTTGTGCTCGCATGAATGGCTCATCACCCAGTCGATACCCGCGCGCCCGTGCTTACTTGGTTTCCGCAAACAATTCGCGGCCGATCAGCATGCGGCGGATTTCGCTGGTCCCGGCGCCGATTTCGTACAGCTTGGCATCGCGCCACAGGCGGCCGGCCGGATACTCGTTGATGTAGCCGTTGCCGCCCAGCGCCTGGATCGCTTCGCCCGCCATCCAGGTTGCCTTCTCCGCACTATACAGAATGGCGCCGGCCGCATCCTTGCGCAACTGGCGCACGGCTTCCGGCGTGGTGGCGCGGTCGCAGGCCTGGCCCACGGCGTAGACATAGGCCTTGCACGCCATCATGGTCGAATACATATCGGCCAGTTTGCCCTGCATCAATTGGAATTCGCCGATGGGCTGGCCGAATTGCTTGCGGTCATGCACGTAGGGCACGACCAGGTCCATGCAGGCCTGCATGATGCCCAGCGGGCCGCCGGACAGCACGGTGCGCTCGAAATCGAGGCCCGACATCAGCACGTTGACGCCCTTGCCCAGGCCGCCCAGCACGTTTTCGGCCGGCACTTCGCAATCCTGGAACACCAGTTCGCCCGTGTGCGAGCCGCGCATGCCCAGCTTGTCGAGCTTTTGCGCGATGGAAAAGCCCTTGAAATTCTTTTCGATCAGGAAAGCCGTCATGCCGCGCGGACCCGCTTCCAGGTCGTTCTTCGCGTACACCACCAGCACGTCCGCATCGGGGCCGTTGGTGATCCACATCTTGGTGCCGTTCAAGACCCAGCGGTCGCCCTTGAAGTCGGCGCGCAGCTTCATGCTGACGACGTCGGAACCCGCGTTCGGTTCCGACATGGCCAGCGCGCCGATGTGCTCGCCCGTGATGAGTTTCGGCAGGTATTTCGCTTTTTGCTCGGCCGTGCCGTTGCGCTTGATCTGGTTCACGCACAGGTTCGAGTGGGCGCCGTAGGACAGGCCGACGGAGGCCGAGGCGCGCGAGATTTCTTCCATGGCGACGATGTGCGCCAGGTAGCCCATGCCGGCGCCGCCGTATTCTTCGCTGACGGTGATGCCGAGCAAGCCCATGTCGCCCATCTTGCGCCACAGGTCCATGGGGAACTGGTCGGTGCGGTCGATCTCGGCCGCGCGCGGCGCGATTTCGGCGGCGGCAAATTGTTGGATCGCTTCGCGCAGGGAGGCGATGTCGTCGCCGTGGTCAAAGGTCAAGCCTGGGAGATGGAGCATGTCGTCCTCGTCGTTATAAGTGTGGCGGTCATGGGTGCCGGGTCAGTGAAGCTATGATACTCAGTTGTGACGTTTACGTAAACGTAAAGTGGCGCGCGCGGCAGGTGTCCGCCGCTTGCCTTGCTAGGTTGTTTGCGCCTTATCAATATTCAAGTCCGCCAGCATGCGCGCGCACGCGTCTTCATGCGCGCTGATTTCCGCCAGCGCCATTTCGATATCGATGCGCTGCTGCTCCAGCGTTTGCCGGTGCTGCGCCAGCACGCCCAGGAAGCGGTCCATCTGCGCGCGCGTGTCCTTCGGCGACTCGTACATGTCGACCAGGCTCTTGATTTCCGACAAGGCCAGGCCCAGGCGTTTGCCGCGCAGGGTCAGTTTCAGGCGGGTGCGGTCGCGCGGCGTGTAGACGCGGCTGCGGCCGCCTGCGCCTTCGCGTTTCGGGCTGAGCAAGCCCTGGTCTTCATAGAAACGGATGGCGCGCGCCGTGATGTCGAATTCCCGCGCCAGTTCGGTAATGGTATAGGTCGTCATGGGTGCGGGCGGTGTCGGTTGCATGGGTGGTCGGTCGTCAGATGGGATGCGGCGAGGCAGGTGGTGGCAAAGTGCCGTTTACGTCAACGTCAATACTATTGTAGCGTGCCCTGCCCGTGCTGCAACAAAGAAAAAGGAGGCGTGGGCAGGGGGATTTGGCGAATAAGGCAACAATTACTGAAAATAAATTGATTCTTCTTGCGCAAACGCGCTTAAGATCGAGAGTTGGTGGCCAAGATGACACCAAAAAGAGCTTTCCTGGCATAACGGCGACATTCTTTTCGCTGCGATGGCAGTAAAATTTTTGGGCGCAGATTCTTTCCAATAGGCACGATCAAAAAACAACGTTCCACTATGAGTACGTTGTATAGATTGTTTCTATATTGAAAACAAAATGGCCCTTCTGAAAACTTTGTCTACGAGAAATTGTATGACATGGGCATTGCGCGTATCGGCAGAGGAGGGCATTATCCGATACCGTACGTTGTAATGCCAAACCGAGGCTTTGAATCGTGCTGCAGTGCGAAAATCAAGGCTAGCCGCGAATTTGACCCGAAGCCACACAGAATCGCAAGAGAAAATTCGGCCCACTTTTTCACCTGAAAAGCCTGGCTGGAGTGTTAATTGTTAATTGATACTCTTTTCAAATGTAACAATCTGTATGGTCATTCAAGAAACTGACTTTCATGTTACAACATGAAATAGTACACCTATGAATTCTTCTAACGAACGCGAAAGCTTCAGCCAGCGACTTCAGTTGGCTCTCAAAAACGCCCATTACTCTCCAGACAGCCCGACCAGACTGGCCCGGGAATTCAACATCCGTTTCGACGGACGCCCGATTACCGTGCATGCAGCTAGGAAATGGTTAGTAGGTGAAGCAATTCCCACGCAAGAAAAATTGCGCATGATTGCCCAATGGTTGGGCGTTCCCGCGGAATGGTTGCGTTTTGGCGGCCCGGAAAGCGCCACGCCGAATGGCGAAGCGGGCAGCGCTTTATCGCGTTTTGAGTCCGCCGATGTGAAATTAATTGCCGATTTGCAAAGATTAGATGAACATCATCGTCAAATCGCGCGAGAATTTATTCGCATGCTGGTGAGAGTCAACTACCAAAAGTAAGCATCCAGGCCCTCCCCGGCCGGCGCCGTCCGCCTTTCACTGGCGGCGCTCCCCCTGTCCTTTTATTTGCGCAAGGTCATACTGGAGACATGATTTTGCCGCACAATAAGACCTCGCATGTTGCGCTGCAGCGGGATTATTTGACAATAATCCCGTACGCAGCGGCGCAGCGGCCAATACCAGCGCATAATCACATCAGAAGCAGCCAGTTCATCCACTACGGAGCCGAGCATTTGAGCCGTCTTATGAAAAGTAACTACAGCAATACCGCGCAGCTGAAGGACTTGATGACCGTGCCCCCCATGACTGCCGCGCAACATGCGGAAGTGATGCGCAAACGGATCGCCCACCGCAGGATGGTTGAAGAAGCCAGGGATTTGAAGCAGGCCAGTGCTCATCAGTTCGACAAGAGGTGAGTGGTGGATGCCTGACCAAAGCTGCTGCGCGTCGGCATAGGTAGTCTGCGATGCTCACCGTGCTGGAGCACGGTGAGCATCTCGACCACCTCTTCCTTCCGCTCGCTACGCTTTTGTCAGGCATCGTGACGTGCGTAGTTTTCAGTAGTTTTTCAGTTTGCTGCTGATGGATCTGGGGTTTTCAGGCCATTCCACCGCGGTGCCAGGCTGTGCTCGATGCCGAGCAGGTCGATGACGCGCGCCACCGTATGGTCGACCATCTCCGCGATGCTCTGCGGGTGGTGATAAAAGCTCGGTAATGGGGGGAAGATGATGCCGCCCATTTCGGTCACGGCCGTCATATTGCGCAGGTGCGCCAGGTTGAACGGCGTTTCGCGCACCATCAAAATCAGGCGCCGGCGCTCCTTGAGCACCACGTCGGCGGCCCGCGTGATCAGATTATCCGACAAGCCATGCGCGACGGCCGCCAAGGTCTTCATCGAACACGGTGCGACGACCATGCCATCCGATTGAAATGAGCCGCTGGCGATCGAGGCACCGATGTCGCGCAGCTTGTGCACCACGTGCGCCTGCGCTTCGATGTCCTTGCGCCCCACGCCCGTTTCCTGGTGCAGGGTCAAAACAGCGGCATCGGACAGGACCAGATGCGTCTCGACGCCGGGGATGGCGCCGAGCAATTGCAGCAGCCGCAAGCCATACACGGCGCCCGTGGCGCCCGTGATGGCCACGACGATACGGCGCGGCCGCTGCGTTTGGCTATCAGGCATCCAGCAGGGACTTCAGTTCGCCCGATTCAAACATTTCATTCATGATATCGGAACCACCGATGAACTCGCCTTTGACATACAGCTGCGGAATGGTCGGCCAGTTCGAGTAATCCTTGATGCCCTGGCGAACTTCCGGGTCATCCAGCACGTTGACCGTGGCGATGTTTTCCACGCCGCACGCTTTCAGGATCTGGATGGCGCGGCCGGAAAAGCCGCACTGCGGGAACTGGGCCGTGCCCTTCATGAACAGCACGACTGGCGTGTTCGTCACGGTTTCTTTGATCCAGGTTTGTACGTCGCTCATAGCTGCCTCTGATGGGTAAATAAATAGATGCCGTCATTTTATAAGAAAACGACGGCACGGGTATGCGCTCAGGTCATAAATCGGGCAAGTCAGCCACGTTGAGGCTTATAAGGTCTTGCCCAGGCAGGCCGATTGCGCCGCGCCCACGTATTTACCCCAGGCAAGGACCGGCACATAGCCGTGCCTGGCATAAAACGCCACCGCGCGGGTATTCGCCACGCGGGTGGACAGGTGCAGGGCCTGATAGCCATGCCGGCGCGCCTGCGCCTCCACATGGGCCAGCAGGGCCGCGCCCACGCCTGTGCTGCCGGGGCGCGCATACATGCGCTTGAGTTCGCCTATGGCGCTGTCCGCTTCGCCCAGCGGGCGCAGGGCGGCGCAGCCGAGCAGGGTGCCGCTGGCATCGCGGGCCAGGTAAAAGCCGCCGCGCGGCGTTGCCGCTTCGGCATCGAAGGAGGAGCGGCCGCTGTCGCCGTTGATGCGCAGCAGCGCGTCCGACAATGCGTCGAGCAGCAGCTGCGCATCCGGGCAGGCGGCGTCCACCGCCAGGATGACAAGGTCATGCCCGGCGGCCATGGGCTTAGCCGCGCAGCTTGGCGAAGGCGGCGGCCATGCTGCCGGCCGGCTCGGGCGCGTTGCGCGACTGCGACTGGTGCTGCGCCATGCTGCGGCGGTCGTTGCGGTCGCCACGCTGCTCGGGCTTGCTGCCCGCCTGCGGCGCGCTGTCCGTCAGGCGCATGGTCAGCGCGATGCGCTTGCGCTTCTCGTCGACTTCCAGCACTTTGACGCGCACGACCTGGCCCGCTTTCACCACCGTGTGCGGGTCCTTGACGAAGGTGTTCGACAGGGCCGAGATGTGCACGAGGCCATCCTGGTGCACGCCGATGTCGACGAAGGCGCCAAAGGCGGCCACGTTGGTGACCACGCCCTCGAGAATCATGTCCGGGCGCAAGTCGCGGATTTCTTCCACGCCTTCCTTGAAGGTGGCGGTGGTAAATTCCGGACGCGGGTCGCGGCCCGGCTTTTCCAGTTCCTTCAAGATGTCGGAAATGGTCGGCACGCCGAAGGTTTCATCCGCGTATTTTACCGGGCTGAGGGTTTTCAGCAGCGCCGTTTCGCCGATGACGGCCTTGATATCCTTCTTGATGTCCGCCAGAATCTTTTCCACCAGCGGGTACGATTCCGGGTGGACAGCCGAGGCGTCGAGCGGGTTCTCTCCGCCCATCACGCGCAGGAAGCCGGCCGCCTGTTCGTAGGTCTTGTCGCCCAGGCGCGGCACGGCCTTCAAGGCGGCGCGCGAGGTGAACGCGCCCTTCATGTCGCGGTAGGTGACGATGCTTTGCGCCACGCTGGCCGACAGGCCGGACACGCGCGCCAGCAGGGGAGCGGACGCGGTATTGACGTCCACGCCCACGGCGTTCACGCAATCTTCCACCACGGCATCGAGCGAGCGTGCCAGCTGGCTTTGACTTACATCATGCTGGTACTGGCCCACGCCGATCGATTTCGGGTCAATCTTGACCAGCTCGGCCAGCGGATCCTGCAGGCGGCGCGCGATCGACACGGCGCCGCGCAGCGACACATCCATGTCCGGCAATTCCTTCGAGGCGAATTCGGACGCCGAATACACCGACGCGCCCGCTTCCGAGACGACGATCTTCGTCATCTTCGCTTCCGGGTGCTGCTTGATCAAATCCTGCGCCAGTTTATCGGTCTCGCGCGAGGCGGTGCCGTTGCCAATCGAAATCAGGGACACATTGTGCTTGGCGGCAAGACGGCCCAAGGTGTGCAGGGAGCCGTCCCAGTCGTTCTTCGGCTGGTGCGGGTAGATCACGGCAGTGTCGACGACCTTGCCGGTGGCATCGACCACGGCGACCTTGACGCCCGTGCGCAGGCCGGGATCGAGGCCCATGGTGGCGCGCTGGCCGGCCGGCGCGGCCAGCAGCAGCGCTTTCAGATTGGTGGCGAAGACGTTGATGGCGTCGAGTTCCGAGCGTTCGCGTAGCGCGCCCATCAGTTCCGTTTCCAGGTGCATGAAGCTTTTTACGCGCCAGGTCCAGCGCGCCGTGTCCGCCAGCCATTTGTCGGCCGGGCGGCCTTGTTGCTTGATGCCGAAGCGGGCGGCGATGCGGCCTTCGCACGGGTTGTGCGGCGCATCCCATTTCGGTTTTTCCGCTTCCGTGTCCAGGCGCAGGGTGACGTCGAGGATGCCTTCGCGGCGGCCGCGCAGCAGCGCCAGCGCGCGGTGCGATGGCACGGTGGAAATGGTTTCCGAGTAATCGAAATAATCGGCGAATTTTTCGCCTTCGTCCTGCTTGCCTTCCACCACTTTCGATTCGACGATGCCGTGTTCCTGCACGTATTCGCGCAAGGTTTGCAGCAGGGTCGCGTCTTCGGCGAAACGCTCCATCAGGATCTGGCGCGCACCGTCGAGGGCCGCCTTGGTGTCGGCCACGCCCGGGTTGTTGCCGTCGGCACTCGTAAACGCGTCGCGCAGGAACTTGCCCGCTTCCATTTCCGGCGTCAGTTCCGGGTTTTCCAGCAAGCCGTCGGCCAGCGGCATCAGGCCCGCTTCGATGGCGATCTGCGCCTTCGTGCGGCGCTTCTGTTTATATGGCAGATACAGGTCTTCCAGGCGCGTCTTGTCTTCCGCGTGCATGACGGCGTCGAGCAGCTCGGGCGTCATCTTGTTCTGTTCCGTGATCGACGCCACGATGGCGGCGCGCCGCTCTTCCAGCTCGCGCAGGTAGCGCAGGCGCTCTTCGAGCAGGCGCAGCTGGATATCGTCGAGGCCGCCGGTCGCTTCCTTGCGGTAACGGGCGATGAAGGGCACGGTGGCGCCTTCGTCGAGCAGTTCGATGGCGGCGGCAACCTGCACCGGTTTGGCGGCAAGTTCAAGGGCAAGGCGTTGTTCGATAGTGGGCAGCATGGTTGTTTCCAGAGCGATCAAGCCTGGAATGATACGCAATCGGCGCGATTGCGCAATCTTGACAGCGCAAATGGACTGTGCGTTGACAAGCGGCCTAGCGGGCCGGCAGCAGCGGGCTGGCGGGCGCGGGAGCCGGCGGCCTCTGCGGCGTGACGGACTTGCCGAAGGCATTGCCCATGCGGTGTTCGAGGGCGGCGCGGTTGTACAGGCCCAGCTGGTTGGACGGGCGCTGCACGGTCGCTTCGGCGCCGGACAGGGCGGGCGGCGGTCCGTTCATGGTGTTGCTATTCGGCAATAATTTTTCATTCAAGCAAGATATGGATGGCGCGCGCCGGCCGTTCGCTTCCACTTCCACGCAGCCCTTCGGCGGCGCGGCGGCCTTCACGACGACGGTGTGCTCATCCGCCTGCGCGGGCAGGGCGGCGCAGATCAACAGCAACAGCGATAACAGGCGTGCCATGGCGGCTCCCGGAGCGGTGGGGAAGCGGCCAGCATAGCAAAACCATGTGTCGCGGCGATGACACGCCAGCGTGGCCGCTATATGACCGATGTCATGCAGTTGTCATTTTATGAAGCTACCATCCTGCCATTCTGCTTGAGCTAGCGCAGTCAAGACACTTCATGAGCAGGCTTTTTTCGTTGATTTCCCTGGAAAATGACACCAACCCACCGCCGCGCCGCAACGGGCAATGCCCTGTCCGCCTGCTTGCTGATGACATTGATGACATTCATGACATTCGCGCGTCCCGCTGCCGGCGCGGATGGCGCGGATGCCAGCGCGCACGCGACCCTGCGCTTCGACTTGCCCGCCCAGCCGCTCGACGCGGCCCTGGTGGCATTCGGCGAAATGACCGGGTATTCCGTGCTCGTCAGCAGCCAGCTGGCGGCGGGCAGGATGGCGGCGCCCGTGCGCGGCGAGTACACGCCGGCCGAGGCGCTGCAGCGCTTGCTGACCGGCACGCAACTGGGCGCGCGCTTCAGCGGCAGCAATGCGTTTACCTTGCTGGCGCTGGCCGACGCCCCCGTGGCGCCGGCGCCCGTGCCGGCCGAGACCGCTCCCGCCGCACCACCGTTGCAAGGCTATGCTGCCATCCTGCAGCGTTCGCTCACGCGCGCCCTGTGCCGCTTGCATCCGGATGCCTTCGGCCGCTACCGCCTGGCCTTCCAGCTGTGGCTTGACGAGCGGGGCAAGGTGCGCGACGTGCACGTGCTGGAAGGGAGCGGGGTGGCGCAGCGCGACCGCGCCGTGCTGCAGCGTTTGCGCAGTCTGCTGATGGATGGCGCGCCGCCGGCGGGCTTGCCGCAGCCGCTGACGATTTTACTGACGCCGCGGCCCGACCCCGGCGCCGATTGCGCGCCCTACCTGCCGGCCGGGGCGACTTGACGATGTCGGACTTGCTGAAAGCCACCTTGCGCAAGCTGTTCCTGGAACGCTACGGACAGTTTCGCCGCCACCTGCAGCGCCGCCTGGGCTCGGAAGACCTGGCCAACGATGCGCTGCACGAAACATATTTAAGAGTGGAAAAGATGACGGCGCCCGAGGCGATCAGCTACCCGTCCGCGTATCTGATGCGCATCGCCATCAACATTGCGGAAGATCAACGCCGCGACAATGCGCGCCTGCTCAGCCTGCCCGACATCGACGATCTGTACGAGATGGCCGACGAGCTGGCCGACCCGGCCCGCACCTTCAGCGCGCGCGCCGAACTGGAAGAACTGGAGCGGGCCTTGCAGGAGTTGCCGAAACGCCGGCGCGCCATCGTCATCGCCGCTCGCGTCGACCAGTTGCCGCACCGCGACATCGCCGAACGCTTCGGCATTTCCGCCCGCACGGTGGAGAAGGAATTGCGCGCCGGCCTCGAACATTGCTGCGAACGCATGGGACGCGATTTCATCCAGCGCTTCGGTCCCGGCGCGGGAAAAACGTCTAAACATCATGATTGAACAAGCGGAAGACGACATGGGTGTCATCCAGAAGGAAGCGCAGGCGTGGGTCGTGCGCCTGGCCTCGGGCCAGGTCAGCGAACGCGATGCGCAAGTATTTCGCCACTGGTGCGCGCGCAGCCGCAGGCATGCGACGGCGTTTGCCGAGGCGCGCGCCGTGTGGAGTGCCATGGCGCCGGCCGCGCATGCCGTCAAGCGGGCGCAGGCGCCCGTGAACGTGGCGCGGCGCGCCTGGCTGGGTGGCGCCGTGGCCGCCTCGCTGGGCTTGCTGGTGCTGCGCCCGCCCACGGACCTGTGGCCGGCCGTGGCGGGCCTGGGCGCCGACTACGCCACGGGCACGGGCGAGCAGCGCGAAGTGGTGCTCGATGGCGGCGTGCTGGTGCAGATGAATACGCAGACGCGCCTCGACGCTGCGCCCGTGCAGGACGGCGCCGCGTCGCTGGTGCTGCTGGCGGGCGAGGCGGAATTCCAGGCCGGCCTGCGCGGCGCGGCGCGGGTGCGCGTGCAGGCGGGCGACGGCACCGTGTCGGCCGGCAGCGCGCGCTTCAATATCCGCCTGTTCGGCCAGGAAGTGTGCGTGACGTGCCTGGCGGGCCGCCTGCGCGTGTCGCAGGCCGGCAACGATGCGGAACTGGCGCCCGGCCAGCAGCTGCGCTACCGGCCCGAGCATTTCGGCATCGCGCGCGCCGTGGCAAAAAGCGATGTCAGCGCGTGGCGTCAGCGGCTGCTGGTGTTCAAGCAAAGCACCCTGGCCGAGGTGGTGGACGAGGTGAACCGCTACCGTCCCGGCAAGCTGATCCTCAATGGCGACGCCTTGAAACACACGCGCGTGCAAGCGAGCTTTTCGCTCGACCGCCTCGACGACGTGATCGCCCTGATCCAGGACGCGTATGGCGCGCGCGTGACGCGGCTGCCGGGCGGCATCGTGCTGTTTGGCTGAGCGCCAAGGCGGTGCGCCAATTATGACATTTTCATGACCTTTTGCAGTCCCGGACCTTGTTGCCTGTCAATGCTGCTGGAAGCCGCGAATCAGTGCCTGCCGCCCGCCCCCGTGCGTGTCGCGCGCCGCCTCGCGATATCGGTCAGCAACGGAACATGAAAAGGGAATGTCGCCATGCAGCGAAGCAAGTCGGTCACGAAACACGCATCCTCCTCCGCCATGGCGGGCAGCCAGACGGGCCGCCCGGTGCGATTGAAACCGCTGGCGCTGGCCATCGCCATGCTGCTGCAGGCGGGCGGCGCGCAGGCGCAGCAGCCGTTCAGCGGCGCCTGGTTCGCCGGCAAGGGCGCCAACCAGGGCACGGCTGCGGCCACGGGACGCTTGCCGAATGGCCAGCCGGCCACAGCGCTGAACAATCCCCTGCTGCAGCAGCAAAAGGCCGAAGGCAAGCTGCAGCAATCGCTGAATAACCTGTTGCTGGCCGCGCGCGGCATCGCCGCCGAGCAGGCGGTGCAGGCGGCCGCGCGCCAGGCCGCGCTGGCGGCGGGCGGCGCCCCCGATGGCCTGGTCAAGGGCGGCTTGCAGGTCGACACGAACAGCCTGACGGCCGGCTGGCTCAATGCCCAGGGACCCGTGCAGACCCAGGCCGACGGCAAGAGCGTCGTGAAGGTCGTGCAGACGGATGACAAGGCGATACTGAACTGGGAAAGTTTTAACGTCGGCAAGAACACCACCTTGCAATTCGACCAGAAATCAAACTGGTCCGTATTGAACCGCGTCAATGATCCGCTGGCGCGCCCCAGCCAGATCCAGGGCCAGATCAAGGCCGACGGCACGGTGATGATCGTCAACCGCAACGGCATCGTGTTTACGGGCAGCAGCCAGGTCGATACGCGCAACCTGGCGGCGGCCGCCATGGGCATGAGCGACAGCCAGTTCAAGAGCGGCCTGTACGGCAAGACGCAGGGCACGGGCGCCGTGCCGACCTTCGCGAATGACTTGCTGCTGGGCCAGAATACCTCCACGCATGGCAAGGCCGAGGCGGACGTCGTCGTCGCCGCCGGCGCGCGCATCGACACGCGCAAGCCGCAGACAGTGACGGAAGGCGGCGGCTACGTGCTGCTGGCCGGCCGCAGCGTCGACAACGCGGGCGCCATCACCACGCCGAATGGCCAGACCACCCTGGCCGCCGGCGACGCCATCGTCGTGCGCCCGGGACAGGGCACGGACAAGAACCAGTATTCGAGCACGCGCGGCAATGAAGTCGAGATGCTGCGCGTGGCGGACAGCAAGGCGGGCAGCGTCGTCAACAACGGGCTGATCCAGGCGGCCGGCGGCGACATCACGCTGAGCGGCAACACGCTGCGCCAGGATGGCGTGCTGCTGTCGAGCACCAGCGTCAATGGCCGCGGCAGCATCCACCTGGCGGCGGCGGGCGAGAATGCCGGCGTCACCCTGGCGCGCGGCAGCGTCAGCGCCATTGTCATCGACGACAACGGCGCCACGGCGCTCGATGTGCAGCGCGATACCTTGCTGAAAGACACGGGCAAGGGCACGGACACGCCGCAGGACCGGCGCGACCAGTCGCTGGTGCGCATCGTCTCGGCCGGCAATGTCGAGTTCGAAGGCGATTCGCTGACCCTGGCGACGGGCGGCCAGGTGCTGGTCGACGCGGCCCGCCGCAGCCACGTGGCACGCGACGCCGCCATCGACGTCTCCGGCGCCGTCGGCGTGAAGGTCGACATGAGCAGCAACAATGTGCTGATCAATGTGCAAGGCAACGAACAGCGCGACGCACCGGGCAGCCGCGACGCGAAATACCTGAACAACAGCGACGTGTGGGTCGACCGCCGCGACCTGGTGCTGGTGCCGGCCGGCACCAACGGCTACGCCACGGACCGCTGGTACACGGCCGGCGGCTTGCTGGAAGTAAGCGGCTACCTCAATACCAGCGGCCACGGCATCGGCGAATGGGCGGCTCAGGGCGGCACCGTCGGCTTTGGCGGCGGCGAAGTGGTGACGCAGGCCGGTTCGCGCATCAACATCGCCGGCGGTTCGCTCGACGTGCAGACGGGCATGGTCAAGCAGACGTGGCTGAAGGGCGCCGATGGCGCCATGTACAAGCTGAGCACGGCCCCTGGCGACAATCTGTACACGGGCTTGTACCGCGGCTATGAAAGCACGCATGCGCGCTGGGGCGCGAATACGACGGAAACCCATGCGAATGCCCTGATCGGCCCGCGCGAGCGCCTGGAAAACGGCTATACGGTGGGCCGCGACGCGGGCCGCCTGATCGTTTCCACGGGCGCGGCCGTGCTGGAAGGCGATATCGATACGTCCGTGTTCCAGGGCGAGCGCCAGCAGCGCAAGCGCGATGACGGCATGGACAGCTACAAGCAGGCACAGACGTCGGCGGCGCGCGCCGGTCAATTGATCGTGGGCAAAATGACGCCCGTCTTCGATACCAGGACGGGCCAGCTGCGCGACAGCCCGCAAGCCGTGCCGGACAAGGTGCAAATCGGCAAGGTGGCGGGCATCGCCGATGGCCAGCTGCTGGGCGAAGCCTTGCCGGCCGCGCGCAGCAAGACCTTGCAGCTCGATGCCGACTGGCTCAACGGACTGGAGCTGGGCGCCCTGAATATCTATGCCTACGACAAGCTCGACGTCAATGCCGACGTGCGCGTGGCCGATGGCGGCGACATCGCCCTGCACGCCACCGACGTGGCCCTGAAGGCGAACGTGAGCGCGCGCGGCGGCAGCATCGCCGCCGGCGACATCGTTTCGCGCTACCTGGCGGGTGCGGGCGACGTATGGGCTGAAGGCAAGCTGGTGCCGGACAACCGTCCCACGGGAACGGCCGGCGTGCGCGTGGCGCCCGGCGTGCGCCTCGATGCGCGCGGCCTGTGGAGCAACCTGGAACTGGACCCGGGCGCCGTCGCCGGTTTGCCGTATATCAATGGCGGCAAGGTCGTACTGAAAAGCTCGGGCGGCATCGACCTGGCCGGCGGCAGCGTCATCGACGTCTCGTCCGGCGCCGCCCTGATGGGCAATGGCAGCCTGCAGGGCGGGCGCGGCGGCGACATCACCCTGGCGGTAGACCTGCCGACGGAGAAGGCGCCGACGGGCGCCATGCTCAAGCTCGACGGCGAATTGCGCGGCCATGGCGTGAAGGGCGGCGGACGCTTGACGATCGACAGCGGCGCGGCCGTCAGCATCGGCGGCAAGCTGCTCGAAGGCGGCGTGTTGCCAGCCGGCAGCAGTTCGCCGCTGGCTCTGCGCCTGGCCGATGAACTCCCGATCGCCAAGGGCGAGAAGATCCCCCTGGATTTCGCGTTGACCACCAGCGTGATCAAGCCGGGCCAGGCCTTGAGCAAACCCGTGACGGTGGATGTGTCGGTGCAGAAACCGCTGGTCCTGGGTGCCGACCTGCTGTTGCCGCCAGGCGCGCACGTCGTCATCGACAACAAGACGTATGTCTGGGCTGGCTCCACCGTTCCAGCCGGCAGCGTGCTGACGGTCATCAATGGCTTGAATCCCGGTTTCGTGGTGTCGGCGGCGGTCTTTCCGAACGGCTTGCCGATCCAGCCGGTGACGACGCAGTATGCGGCGGGCAGCATCGCCGCCGACGACGTACGCGCACCGCGCGGCCTGCTGCTGCCGGCCGGCACGGTGCTGGGGCGCGACACGGCCGTCAAGCCGCTGCTGGCGCTGGACGCCAGCCTGTTCCAGAGCGGTTTTGCCGACTATGCCGTCACGGGCCGCGATGGCGTCGTGGTGGTCAAGGATGCGCAGATCGACGTCACCATGCCCGTGCTGCGTTTCAATCCCGCCACAGGCCATACGGTGGCGGGCGGCACCGATCCTGGCGCCGCGCTGGAACTGTGGACGCCGCAGCTGTACCAGGAAGATGCGCGCAAGGCCAGTCTGACGCAGCGCGCCGGCGCGAATTTGTCGCTGACGGCCGGCAGCCCGCACGTCAAGGGCGGCATGGTGGTGCAGGAGGGCGCCGTCATCCAGGTCGATCCGGGCCGCCAGATCAGCCTGACGGGCAATGACCAGATCACCATCGACGGCAAGCTCGCAGCCTGGGGCGGCAAGATTGCCGTCCTGCCAGGCACGTTTGGCACGGGCAATGAGATGGACGTACCGAACGGCAAGGGACAAGCCACGTCGATCTGGATCGGCGACAAGGCCGTGCTCGATGTCGCGGGCCGCGCCACGGTCGCCACCGACATGCGCGGCGGGCGCTATGGCCGCGCCGACCAGGGCGGCAGTATCGAAATCGGCGCCCGCTACAAGGCCGACGCCGCCAGCGTCGACGCGGCCGATGCGTTTGTCGTCGTGCGTCCGGGCGCGCTGCTCGACGCCAGCGGCGCGCAAGCCACGCTGGATTTGCCGAACCAGGGCACCGTCAACGTGGCCGGCAACGGCGGTTTGATTTCGCTCAATTCGTATAACGGCATCTTTGCCGACGGCACCCTGCGCGCGGCGGCCGGTGGTGCCGGTGCGGCCGGCGGCACCCTGGCGCTGGCGCTGGACACGCCCAATTATGGCAAGGTCAACCGCTACAACTTGCAAGGCGACAACGTGGACAACGCGGTGCGCGTGCCGCGCGAAATGCAGCTGGCGCAGGTGCAGGGCGACAGCGTCTTGCCCGACGACTTGCGCGCCGGCCAGCAGGATGCGGCGCTGCGCTACGGCAGCGCGCGCCTGGGCGCCGACCGCGTGCAGGCGGGCGGCTTCGACAACCTGGCCCTGCATGTGAACGGCATGCTCAGTTTTGACGGCGACGTCAAGCTGTCGCTGGGCCAGAGCCTGCGCCTGAGCGCCACCTCGCTGGGCCTGGCGCAGCAGCCCTTGCCCGATGGCCAGGACAAGGCGGACAGCCTTGCCAGCCAGGTGCGCCTGGCGGCGCCGTACGTGCGCCTGGGCACGGCCGTGCGTGCGCAGAAGGACGACTACATCGTGCCCAATGCCGTGAAAGGCTCGAAGAACCTGGGCAAGGGACGCGGCATGCTGGGCGTGCCGCTGGTGGCCGAGGATTCCCTGCTGCAGATCGATGCGGGCATGCTCGATATCGCGGGCGAGGTCAACATGGGCACGCGCGGCACCATTGCGCAGAGCAGCGGCGCCGACCTGGTGGTCGAGCGCGATGCCTTCGAGCAGCTGACCCTCAACAGCCGCGGCGACATGCGCCTGTCGAACAGCGCCGCCCTGTACCAGCCGGGCAATGCCACCCTGGTGGCCGCGCAGATCTACCCGGCCACGGGCGACAGCGGCATGGTCACGGTGGGCCAGAAGAGCGGCATCGACGAGTATGGCAATATCCGCGTCACGCTCGACCCCCTGCGCACGCTCAATATCGGACGCAGCGGCGACGGCGCCACGCCGAACCAGCCATTTTCCGTGTTCGGCACCCTGAGCCTGGTTGCGCCCACCATCAACCAGCATGGCGTGCTGCGCGCGCCGCTGGGCCAGATCAACCTGGGCGCCGAAGGCTTTGAAGCCAATACGGGCCGCGTCAACCTGTTGCCTGGCAGCCTGACGTCCGTCAGCGCGAAAGGCTTGACGATGCCCTACGGCGGCACGCTCGATGGCTTGAGCTACCTGTATGACGGCAACGATGTCGTCTTCAAGGGCGTGGGCAACGGCCCGGAGATCGCCTTGACGGGCGCCGCCATCGACGTGCAACAAGGCGCCGTGCTCGACATGTCGGGCGGCGGCACCTTGACGGGCGCGGCCTTCCTGGCCGGACGCGGCGGCTCCACCGACGCGCGCCTCAATCCGCTGGTGCAGATGAAGCCGAACGGCGGTTTTACCTTGCCCGGCCTGAACACCAACCCCGTGTACGCCATCCTTCCCGGCGTGCAGCCGGACGTGGCGCCTTTGACGGCCGAGCAAGGCGCGGGCAAGCCCGCCGTGGGACGCCAGATCACCATAGCCGCGGGCGTGCCCGGCCTGGCGGCCGGCACCTACACCCTGCTGCCATCGAATTTCGCCCTGTTGCCCGGTGCTTTCCGCGTGGAACTGAATGGCCTGGCCGGCGCCGTCGAGACGGGCGGCACGATCGCCATGCGCAATGGCTCGTTTGCCACGGCGGCGCAGACGGGCATCGCCGGCACGGCGATCCGCGACGCGGTGGCGCAGCAAGCCATCCTGACGCCGGCCGACGTGCTGCGTACCTACTCGCAATACAATGAAACGGGGTATGCCGCCTTCGCCGTGGCGCAGGCCACGCGCGACGGCGTGCCGCGCGCCGCGCTGGAGCGCGATGCCAAGGGCGTGCGCGTGCAGCTGATCGCCCCGTCCGTGCACAGCGTCAAGGACAACCATACGCCGTTGATGATGGATGGCAGCGCCCTGTACGCGCCGGCCGAGGGCGGCTTCGGCGGTTCCCTGCTGCTGGGCACGGGCAACCATGCGTCGACCCGCTACGAAGTGCTGGCCGACGGCACGGCGCCGCTGGCCGATTTCAACGGCGTCTCCGTGCATGCGTCGCAGATCAATGCCTTCGGCGCCCAGCGCGTGGGCATCGGCGGCTTGCCGCGCGTGACCTACAGCGAATTTGGCACGGGCAGCAACCAGCGCGCCAATATCGCCGGCATCAAGGAATCGGCGGGCGGCATCGTGCTGCGCGACGGCGCCGTGCTGAAGGCGGCCGAAGTGTTTCTGGTGACGGCGAGAAAAGACGACGGCATCGTCCTGGAGCAGGGCTCCGGCATCAATACGCTGGGCCGCGGCAAGGCGGCCTGGGATTCCCGCGACGGCTATGTGTACGAGCCGATGGGCAGCGTGCTGGCCGTCTCGAACGGCTGGCTGGACATGCTGCCGGCCGCGCCGCCGTCGTCCGAATCGTATGGCCCCGGCATCATCGATATCGGCGCCTGCAGGAAGGCGGAAGGCGCCTGCGGCGGCAGCACCTCGCTGTATTCCGAGGGCACCATCGCCGCCGTGACGGAGCGCGCGTTTACCCTGCGCGACAACGTGCGCTACGGCACGCGCAACCTGGTGCTGGCGATGGGGTCGATCAATGTGGGCAGCGAGGCGTCCCTGGCGGACGCCCGCGCCCGCGGCGCCTTGCCGGACGGCCTGGCGCTGAACCAGGGCGTGCTCGACCGCCTGCTGCGCGGCGACACCAGCACGGGCGCACCGGCGCTGGAAAACCTGGGTTTGACGGCGCGCAATTCCTTCAACTTCTATGATTCGTCGCAGCTGTCGACCATCGATGCGGCCACGGGCAAGTCGTCGCTGTCGCGCCTGGTGCTCAATACGCCCGCCATCTACGGCTATGGCGGCACGGACGCGCTGGCGCGCATCCACACGGACACCCTCGTGTGGCAGGGCGCGACGAATGCGCCCGGCGCCGTCGTCGCCAATGGCCCCGGCACGGGCAGCGGCCGCCTGCAGGTCGACGCCAGGCGCATCGAGTTCGGCTTCACGCCGGACAGCCGTCCCGACACCATCCACAATCTGGACCGCCTGGTGCTGGGTTTTGGCCAGGTGGCACTGAATGCCAGCGAACAGCTGACGGCCAACAACAAGGGCAGCCTGTCCGTGTACCAGTCGCAAAGCGCGTGGGATACGGCCACGAATGGCTATCACTACAGCGGCGGCGATTTGCTGATCAACACGCCGCTGTTGACGGGCGCGGCCGGTTCCGTCAACCGCCTCACGGCGGGCGGCGCGCTCAAGGTGAGCGCACCCGCGGGCGCTGCCGCCGCCACGCCGACGAACGCGGCGCTGGCCGGCGCCCTGGGCGCCGAAGTGGCGCTGAGCGGCAACAGCGTCAGCGTGGATACGGCGGTGGTCTTGCCGAGTGGAAAATTGACCCTGTCGGCCGAGCGCGATGTATTGCTGGGCGACAAGGCCAAGCTGGACCTGGCGGGCCGCAAGATCGATTTCTACGACACGAGCAAATACAGCTGGGGCGGCGACGTGATCCTCGACAGCCGCGAGGGCGACGTGCGCCAGGCGGCCGCTTCCGTGATCGACGTGTCGGCCGTGAACAACCGCGCCGGCAAGCTCAGCGTGATCGCCACGGGCGAGGCGGCCGGCACGGCCGACTTGCGCGGCAGCGTGCTGGGCGGCGCCAGCGGCAGCTATGACGCGGGCGGCACCCAGGTAGCCTACGCGGCGGGCGGCCTGGAGCTGCGCGCCCAGCATGTCGGCGACTTCGCCGGCCTGAACCAGCGCCTGACCACGGGCAAGGTATTCGGCAGCCGCAGTTTCCAGCTCAAGCAGGGCAATCTGGCCATCGGCGACGAGCTCAAGGCGCGCGAAGTGAGCGTCTCCGTCGACGGCGGCAGCCTGACGGTGAACGGCCGCATCGACGCCAGCGGCGAACAGGTGGGCAGCATCCGTCTGGCCGGCCGCGACGGCGTGACCATCCAATCGGGCGCCGTGCTCGATGCGCACGGCACGCTGCTGCGCACGGACAGCTATGGCCAGGTGATCGAGGCGCCGAACCGCGCCGTGATCGAACTGGCGTCGCCGGGCGGCCGCCTGACCCTGGAAACCGGCGCGCGTTTCGACCTGCGCAGCGGAGACAAGGGCGGCAACTACGGCAGCATCGACCTGAACGCGCGCCGCCTGGGCGGCGCCACGGGCGACGACATCGACATCGACGCGGCCGGCGCGCTGAACATCGCCGGTGCGCGCAACATCAACGTCAATGCCTTCTGGCAATACAAGGATGCGCCGGCCGGCACGGGCAAGGATGCGGACGGCCGCAGCTACCAGGGCATCAACCAGGCTTACCTGGACGAGAAGCACGCGGACAGCCAGGCTTTCATGCTACACGCGCTGGCGAACGGCAACTTGATGAACAACAAACTGCGCGGCTTGCGCGGCGACGCCAACGCTTTCCATTTGCGCCCAGGCGTCGAGATCGTCAGCGCCACGCCGGGCGGCGACCTGCATATCGATGGCGACATCGACCTGTCCGGCCATCGCTACGACGGCGTCAATCCGCTGGCGCGCCTGAGCGGCGTGTACGGTTCGGGCGAGGCCGGTGCGCTGGTGCTGCGCGCCGGCGGCAAGCTCAGCGTCTTTGGCAGCATCACGGATGGATTCGATACCAGCGCCCTGCCCGTCACGATGGATGACAAGGGCTGGCAGCTGGTGAAAGGCCGGCTGCCGTGGGGCGGCGAGGTCGTCGTGCCGCAAGCGGGCCTGGTGACCCTGGCCGAAGACACGTATTTCAAATCGGGCACGAGCGTCAATTTCGCCGTGCCGATGAAAGCCATGGAGTTGCGCAGCGGTACCTTGCTGGCGGCGCGCGCCACCTTGACGGCGGAGTTGGACTTGCCTGCCGGCAGCGTGCTGGGCGGTGCCGTGCGCAATGCCGACGGCAGCGTGCTGTACGCGGCCGGCACGGTCTTGCCCAAGGCGCTGACCTTATCGAGCGGCATGCAGCTCGATGCCGGCCTGCGCCTGCCCGGCGCGGCCCGGGTGGCGGCCATGGTGTGGCCGGCCAACGTGGCCCTGCCCTTCCCCGAAGGCCGGCCGTGGGACGTGGCCGATAGCACGAATGCCGTCAATGGCGTGGTGCTGGCCTCGGCGCTGGCGCTGGACAAGGGCAGCGTGCTGCCCGCCGGCACCGTGGTCAGGCTGCCGGGCGACGTCACCATGGTGTCGCTGCGCAGCGCGGATGGCAGCGGCAACCAGGGCCGCAACCTGGCGCTGGCGCCCATGCTGGCCCAGGGTTCGCAAGCGTGGTCGCTGCGCCTGGTGGGCGGCGCCGATACGGCGGCGGCCGACACGCGCGCGTTGAAACCGCATGCGAAGGATGCGCATCTGATGCTGGCCGATACGCATTACGGCATGGCCACTGTCCGCGAGTTGGTTCCAGGCACTGGCTTGCCCGCAAAGTATGAATGGGGCGAAGATGCCGGCCTGTTTGGCGAGATACCGGGCACGCCGATCGACCTGGCTTTCTTTCCCGACGAAGAAGCGCTGCTTGGCTTCAATGAATATGGCGCAATCGTGGTCAAGATTCAGGATGGCACGGAGCCTGAATACGTGCACGTGACTGCGCCGGCGCGCCAGCCCCTGTTCAGCGTGCTGCGCACGGGCACGGGCGACCTCGATTTGCTCGCTGCTGGCGACTTCGACATGCGTTCGCTGTATGGCGTCTACACGGCGGGCACGCAGTCGGCCTCGCCGCTGGTCGATGGCAAGGATCTGTTCAACCTGCCGCGCGGCCTGAACGCCAAGGGCCAGCTGCTCGGTGCGCTGGGCACGGACTTTACGCCGTTCGTCGATGGCGGCAGCCGGAGCCTGTACCGCGCCTGGTATCCCGAGCATGGCGGCAATCTGCTGCTGCGCGCCCAGGGCGACGTCAAGGGCGATACGCTGGGCAGCTCCACCCAGCGCCGCGAGGATGCCATCGGCTGGCTGCGCGCGCAGCAGGATACCAGCGACATCGGCACCTGGCTGTGGCGCCAGGGCAGCGGCAGCACGGGTGGCGGCGTGCCGACGGCATGGTGGATCAATTTCGGCACCTATGTCGCGCGTCCCGAAGGCGTCGACCTGTTCTCGGGCTTGCCGGGGCTGTCGGGCTTTACGGGCATCGGCACCCTGGGCGGCGGCAATCTGCTGCTGCAGGCGGGTGGCGACGCCGGCATGCTGGCCTCGCGCGCCGATCCGGGCGGCGAGTTCGCGCCGCGCAGCCAGGGCCTGAACGTGGCCGTGGGCAGCACGGGCAGGGTGACGCCGGACGGCAAGCTGCTGCTGACGGGCGGCGGCGACCTCGACATCCGTATCGGCGGCGGGCTGAACCCCGTGGCCGAGGTGCGCAGCTTCGACAGCAATAGCGACCGTCCTAACCCGAACACGCGTTTCGAACGCCAGGTGCCTGGACTGAACAGCACGCTCACCAACCTGCGCGGCGCGCTGCGCCTGGAAGCGGGCGCCGTGGGCGGCATCGAATTGCGCTTCGACCGCGCCGATCCGACGGAATCGCGGCCGTACGAAACCTACACGGCGGGCACCGCGATCGCCAGCGGCGGACCCATCCTGGTGCCGGGCGACAGCGGCGTGCGCATCGATGCGCGCGGCGACGTGGTGCTGGGCGGCGTGGCCGATGCGGGCCGCGTGAAGCAACTGGGCTATGGTTCGCCGTTCAGCTACCAGGGCGTGGAGCGCACCGGCGAAGGCTGGAGCTGGTTCTCGCTGTGGACGCCGGCCACGGCCATCGACCTGTTCAGCGCGGGCGGCAACCTGACGCCCACCTCGTCCTGGATCAATGCGACGCCCGGCGACAACCACGCGCCGACGGACGGGCGCTTCGTCATGCCGTCCGTGCTGCGCGCCGTGGCCGCCAGCGGCAGCTTGTACTACGGCAATGCCAGCCTGGGCAGGCTGGGTGGTGATGGCGGCAAGGTGGACATGCCGCAAAACGGCGTGATCCTGGCGCCGTCGCCGGTGGCGCCGCAATTTGTCAGGACGGGCACGGGCCAGCTGGAAATGCTGGCCGCCGACTCCATCCATGCGGCCGGTTATCCGATCACGCCATCGGGCGCCGACCCGCGCATGCTGCCGAATCCGTTCAATCCGGGCTTCGTCGGCGCACTGGACAAGGTCTGGTTCGGCCTGCTGCCGCTGCATAACGTCAGCGCCGATGCGCTGGCGCCGGGGGCATTGAAATGGTTTGGTACGACGTCGAATGGCGCCAGCGATGCCAATCAGCAAGTGTATCCGCTGTTCAGCATGACCCCGCCGACGGTCTCCGACTATGTGCCGGCAGGCCAGTTGCCTGCGCACTTCTATGCCAACAGCGGCGACATCGTCGGCCTGCGCACGGGCGGTATCGTGTACCGGGGCAACCTGAAGGGCGTCAGCGGCGCCCTGGGCCTGTGGTACGAGGGCGGCGGCGCCGTGGCCGTGCGCGCCGGACGCGACATCGTCAACTCCGGCACGCCGCTCGGCAACGTCGAGAGCGTGCCGGACGGCGCGGCGGGATGGACCGGCCAGCCCTTTGCCAACAGTCCCGAGCTGCCGGAAAAGCCGGTCGTCTTCGGCAGCTCGTCGGCGCGCGGCAATCTGTTCGTGCACCGCCATGCCGATGACGTTTCCGTCGTCAGCGCCGGGCGCGATATCCGCTACAGCACCTTCTATGTGGCGGGGCCGGGCCAGCTCAATGTGAGCGCCGGACGCGACCTGTACATGGCCGACAAGGCGGAATTGCGCAGCCTCGGCTCCATCGTCCATGTCGGCCAGGACAAGCGCGGCGATGGCGCCGGCATCAGCGTGGCCGCCGGCGTGGGCCGCAACGGTCCCGACTATGCGGCTTTCGCGGCGCGCTACCTGGACCCGGCCAAGCTGGCCGACCCAGGCAAGCCGCTGGCCGACCAGGCCGGCAGCGCCGTATATGTCTACGGCGGCAAGCTGACCCTGGCCGACTGGCTGCGCGGCCAGTTTGGCTACAAGGGCGACGAGGCGGGCGCTGCCGCCTTCCTCGGCACGAAGCAGGCCGAACTGGAGAAGGCCGGCCAGCAAACGGGCGGCGTGCGGCGCGACCTGGCGCGCGAATACGCGCAGGTCAGCCAGCTGCACCTGGTGAACTGGCTGACGGCGCGCTTTGGCGGCGACAGCGGCCTGGGCATCCGCTACGACCCGGCCACCGATGCGCGCAGCTTCTTTGCCGCCTTGCCGAAGGAACAGCAGCAGGTGTACCTGAGCAACGTCTATTTTGCCGAGCTGAAGGCGGCCGGACGCGAGTACAACGATCCGGACGGCGCGCGCCGCGGCAGCTATCTGCGCGGCCGCGAAGCCATCGCCACCCTCTTCCCGGCGCAGGACAAGGCGGGCAAGAAGATCGAGTACCAGGGCGACCTGACGATGTTCAGCAGCGCGCTGTACACCGTCAGCGGATACAGCGGCGTGTACACCAAGCGGCCCGTCGCGGGCGTGCGCTACCTGAGCCCGCAGGAATGGGCCGAGGCGGGCCGTCCCGACTACAACGTGCCTTACGTGACCGTCAACGATGCCGGCATCCACACGGATTTCGGCGGCGACATCGGCATCACCGTGCCGGGCGGCCGCGCGCTGATCGGTGTCGACGGCGGCTATGCGCCGGGCGCAGGCTCGGGCGTGCTGACGCAGGGACAGGGCGACATCCAGATGTATGCGAAAGACAGCATCCTGCTGGGCCAGAGCCGCATCTTTACTACCTTCGGCGGCAACATCCTGGCCTGGTCGGCCACGGGCGACATCAACGCGGGCCGCGGCACCAAGTCCACCGTCGTCTACACGCCGCAGCGCCGCGCCTACGACAGCATCGGCCTCGTCAGCCTGTCGCCGAGCACGCCGACGACGGGCGCCGGCATCGCCACCCTGAACCCGATTCCGGAGGTGCCGCCCGGCGACATCGACCTGATCGCCCCGCTGGGCACCATCGATGCGGGCGAGGCGGGCATCCGCGTCTCGGGCAACGTCAACCTGGCCGCCTTGCAGGTGGTGAATGCGGAAAACATCCAGGTGCAGGGCAAGTCGGCGGGCATGCCAACCATTGCCTCGGTGAACGTGGGCGCGCTCAGCAATGCCAGCGCGGCCGCGACACAGGCCGTGACGGCGGCGCAGGACGTGCTGCAGCGCGAACGGGCCGCCACGCGCCAGGCGCAGCCATCGTTGTTCACGGTGAAAGTATTGGGCTTTGGCAACGAGCAGGCGGACGAAGCCGGTGTCGGCAAGCACCAGGGCGGCGAGCCGCAGGCGTCCAGCTACCAGCCGGCCGGCGTGGTGCAGGTGCTGGGCGCGGGACCGTTGACGGCGCCGCAGCTGCAGGCGCTCACGCCGAACGAGCGGCGCGGCCTGCAACCGTGAGATTTATGAACATTTGATGACATTCGGCAGTCGCCGCGCGCGGCGGCTGTCTAGGCATCAGTAGATCAGTATTGGCAGCAAAAAAACGCCGGCCCAGCGCCGCAACACAGGGCAACCGTTTGATTTTAAGGTGAATGGAAGATGCGTGAGATGACAAAACAGGGCAAGGGGGCAGCACCCGCGGCACCCGCGACCGCCTTGACGATGCTGTGCCTGGCCATGCTGGCGCTGCCCGGCATGGCGCGCGCGCAGGATGCCGTCCCGGCGGCGGCAGCCGTGGCCACGCCGGAACGGCAAGTGACGATCGAGGAATACCTGGTGCGCGGCAATACCGTGCTCGACGCCCGCGCCATCGAAGCGGCGGTCTCGCCCTTCCTGGGGCCGGGCCGCACCCTGAAGGACGTGGAAGGGGCGCGCGACGCCCTGGCTGCGGCATATCAAGCCCGGGGCTACCAGTCCGTCTACGTGGACTTGCCGGAGCAGCAGGTGGAGCAGGGCGTGGTGGTGCTGCTGGTGAGCGAAACCAAGGTGGGCCGCTTGCGCGTGGTCGGCGCGCAATACAACTCGCCGCTCGACGTGCGCCAGCAAGTGCCGGCCCTGACGGAAGGTACGGTGCCCGACTTTACGCAGGCGCAAGTGGAATTGACGGCCCTGAACCGTGGTCCCAAGCGCCAGGTAATGCCGCTGGTCAAGCAGGGTAGCCTGCCCGGCACCATGGACGTGGACCTGAAAGTGGACGACAGCAGCCCGTGGCGCGCCAGCGTGGGCTTGAACAACGATTACAGCGCCGATACGAAGAAATTGCGTACCAGCATGTCGGTCGGCCACGACAATCTGTGGCAGATGGGTCATAGCGCCACCATCAGCTTTTTCGGCACGCCGGGCGACCTGAACCAGACCAAGGTGTGGTCCGCCTCGTACGTGGCGCCGATCGGCACGCAGGGCTGGAGCGTGGAAGCGACGGGCTACCAGTCGAACAGCAACGTGGCCAGCACGGGCGGCACCAGCGTGCTGGGCAAGGGCCATGCGCTGGGCATGAAGCTCAACTACACGGTGCCCAACAGCGGTATCTGGTGGCACAGTTTTTCCGCCGGCATCGATTTCAAGGACAACCAGGAAGCGCTCAAGCTCAATGGCACGGGCAGCAGCGTTCCCCTGAAATATGTGCCGCTCAGCGTGTCGTATAACGGCTTTGCGCAGACGCAGGCGGCGACCTACGGCCTGGGCCTGTCGCTGGTGGCCGGCACGCGCGCCTCGTTCGGCTATGGCAGCGACAGCGCCGCCTACGACAACAAGCGCTACAAGGCTTCGCCCAGCTTCCTCGTCCTGAAGGGCGACGCCAATGCCACCTATACCCTGGGCAGCGGCGCGCAGCTGCATGGGCGCATGTCGGGCCAGCTGGCCGATGCGGCGCTGGTGTCGGGCGAGCAGATGGCCGCCGGCGGCGCCAATTCCGTGCGCGGTTACCTGTCGGCCGAAGCGACGGGCGACTACGGCGTGTCCGGCACCGTCGAATGGCGCACGCCCCAGCTGACGTATTTCAGCCGCCTGGAAAACTGGCGTTTATTCGCCTTCGCCGATGGCGCGCGCCTGCGCCTGCGCGATCCGATGATCGAGCAGAAAGACCTGTTCGGCCTGGCCTCCGTGGGCGTCGGCAGCAGCTTCCAGTTCCTGCGCTACCTGAATGGCCGCATCGATTTTTCGTATCCGCTGCGCGATGGCCCGCGCACGCACAAACACGTGCGCCGCATCAATTTCAACCTGTCGGCCAGCTACTGACGGGCCAGCTCAACAGCACTGCACTTTTTTAGACTTTTCTTCGGAGAATCACTGTCATGCAACGTTTTCTTTTTCTGCTCACGATCCTGGGCACGCTCGTTCCCGGCCTGGCGCATGCCTGGTGGCAGCCCGACTGGGCTTACCGCAAACCCGTCACCGTCGATGCTGGCCCGAAGGCGGGCGCCGTGGGCGGCGATCCCGGCCGCATTCCAGTGCTGCTGCGCTTGCATTCGGGTAACTTCAACTTCGAAGGCGTCAGCGACAACGGCGCCGACCTGCGCTTCGTGGCGGGCGACGATAAAACGGTGCTGAACCACCAGATCGAGCAATTCAACCCGCTGCTGGGCATCGCCCTGATCTGGGTCGACGTGCCGGCCCTGACGGCCGGTACGGCGCAGCAGCTGTGGATGTACTACGGCAATCCGAAGGCGCCCGCATCCGGCAACGGCCAGCGTACGTTTGATCCCGACTACAGCCTGGTGTACCACTTCAGCGAACCGGGCGTGCCCTCGCGCGACAGCACCGCCTACGGCAACCATGCCCAGACGGCCGTGCCGGCGCTGGACGGTTCCGTCATCGGCGCCGGCGCCCGCCTGGGCACCACGCCATTGATGCTGCCCGCCTCGCCATCGCTGGCGCTGGCCGCCGGCGCGCCGTTCACCTTTTCCGCCTGGGTGCGTCCGGACAGCCTGGGCGCCCAGCAAGTGCTGTATGCGCGCCGCGACGGCGCCAATGAATTGCTGGTCGGCGTGGACCAGGGCGTGCCTTTCGTGCAGGTCAATGGCCAGCGCAGCAAGCCGGGCCAGCCCATCCAGGCGAATCAATGGTCGCACCTGGCCGTCAAGGCCGACAAGAACAATGTGGCCCTGTACGTGGGCGGCCGTCCGGCCGTCTCGCTGGCCACCGCCCTGCCAGCCTTGACGACGGCCGCTTCGGTGGGCGCCGATGCGCCGCCGGTCGCCGCCGGCGCCGCCGCCCTGGCCAACTTCACGGGCGCCATCGACGAGCTGCGCCTGTCGCGCACGGCCCGTCCCGACGCCCTGCTGCTGGCCGATGCCGTTTCGCAAGGTTCCGAATCGCGCCTGGCCGTGTTTGGCGCCGACGAACAGCAGGCCGGCAAAAGCCATTTCGGCTTCATCATCGCCGCCATGCCGCTCGACGCCTGGATCGTCGTCGGCGTGCTGGGCCTGATGATGGTCTTGTCGTGGATCATCATGATCGGCAAGGGCCGCAGCTATGGCGCCATCTCGCGCGCCAATGCGCAGTTCATGCAATCGTTCCACGAAGCGGCCGGCGCGCCGCTCGACCACCTGGCGCGCAACGGCAAGCTGAGCGCTTCCGTGAAGACGGATTCCTCGCTGTGGCGCCTGTATGACGTGGCCATCGACGAGATGCGCCGCCGCCACGACCGCGGCTACGACCTGAACGCCGTGTCGAACGCCACCATCGGCGCCATCCGCGCCGCCATGGATGGCGTGATGGTGCGCGAAAGCGAACGCATGTCGAAACGCATGATCTGGCTGTCGACCACCATCGAAGGCGCGCCGTACGTCGGCCTGTTCGGCACCGTGATCGGCATCATGCTGGTGTTCGTCGTGGCCGCCATGGCCGGCGCCGTGGACATCAACTCGGTGGCGCCAGGCATGGCCGCCGCGCTGCTGTGTACGGCTGCCGGCCTGGGCGTGGCGATTCCCGCGCTGTTCGGCTACAACTGGCTGTCGTCGCGTTCTGATGCCATCGTCGCCGATATGGCTGTATTCGTCGATGAATTTGCCACGCGCCTGGCGGAAGAGCAGGGCGACGGACGCCAGATGCGTCCCGTGCTGCAGCAGGCGTGAGGGGCGCATAACCATGGCCACCTCCGCCAAGTTTACCCCCCGCAAGCGTAGCGGCGGCATCAACATCACGCCCTTCGTCGACGTGCTGCTGGTGGTGCTGGTGATTTTCATTCTGACCAGCAACGCCAGCATTCCCGGCATCAAGGTCGACCTGCCCAAGGCCAGTTCGGCCATGGCGCTGGAAAAACCGAAGACCAAGGCCATCACCATCGACAACGCGGGCCAGGTCTTTCTCGATGCCTATCCCGTCACCCTGCCCGAGCTGGAAGAGCGCTTGCGCACGGAAAAGGCCCTGACGCCCGACTTCCCCGTGATCGTGCGCGGCGATGCCGCCGTGCAATACGCGAAAGTGGTCGAAGTGCTGGACTTGCTGCGCCGCATCGACCTGAACCAGGTGGGCCTGGTGACCGGCAAGCCGGCATGAGGAGCGCAAGGTGAAGCGTGACGACATGATGAAGATGGCCGCCTCGGAACCGTCGGGCGCCGCGCAGTGGTGGCGCCGCTGGGGCGGCGTGGCCGGCGGCGCGCTGCTGGCCGCTGGTCTGGCCGCGCTGGTCTGGTATTTGCTGTCCGACACGGCCGCCACCAAGCGCGAAGTGGCGGCCCCGCCGATGCTGATGCTGCCCCCGCCGCCACCGCCGCCGCCGGAGCCGGAAAAACTGCCGGAACCGACACCGGACAAGGTGGTGCCGGAAGTGTCCGAGCCGGAACCGACGCCGGCCGACAAGCCCATGGATGACGCGCCGGAAAGCCCGTCGCCGGACAAGGGCGACCCCGTCACCATCGACGGCGCGGCGCAGGCCGGCAGCGACGCGTTCGGCATCCAGGCCGGGCGCGGCGGCGGCATGACGGGCGGCGGTGGCGGCGGCGGGCTCGGCGCGGGATCGTATGGCCGCTATGTGGCCAACGCGCTGCAGCTGGCGTTTGCCCGCGACCCGCGCACGCGCCAGCTGGCATTCAGCGATATCCGCGTCGACCTGTGGCTCGATGCGGAAGGCCGGACGACGAAAGTGCAGCTGGTGCAAGGCACGGGCAATGCGCAGACGGATGAGCAGGTGCTGGCCATGGTGCGCGATTTCCGCGCCGATGAGCGGCCGCCGGCGTCCCTGCGTTTTCCCGCGCGAGTATCGATCAAGGGCCGCCGCCCGTAAGCGCATGAATTTAATTCCTCATTTACCGAAAGAAGCGATGAATTCCTTATTTTCTTCCCCACAGCGTGCGCGCCGCCTTCCGCTGGCGCTGGCCGCCCTGGCCCTGAGCATGGCGGCAGGCGCCGTGCAAGCGCAGGCACCGGCCGACAGCACCATGGTCAAACTGATCCGCGGCCTGATCCAGAGCGGCGCCCTGAACAAGGACGCCGGCGAAGCCTTGCTGGCGCAGGCGCAGAGCGAAGCGCTGGCCGCCGCGCAAGCCCGTCCGGCCGCCGCGCCGGCCGCCCTGGCGCAGGTGCAGCCGGGCGACGTGCGCGTGCCGTACATTTCGCAAACCGTGCGCGAGCAGATCCGCGACGAGATCAAGGGACAAGTGCTGGCCGAAGCCAAGGCGGGCGGCTGGGCGGCGCCGAATGAAACGCCGGCCTGGACCAAGCGCATCCGCGTGGAAGGCGACGTGCGCGCGCGCTACGAATCGCGCTATTACGACATGGCCAACAGCAATATCGAGATCGACTGGCGCTCGCTCAACAGCGGCAGCGGTTACGACGTCAATTCCAACACCAACCTGGCCCTGCCGGCGCTGCTGAACACGCGTCAGGATCGCAAGAATTTGCTGCGCGCGCGTGCCCGCCTGGGCATCCTGGCCGACATTTCCGACAGCACGCAAGCGGGTATCCGCCTGGCCAGCGGCAACGACGACAGCCCGGTGTCCACCACGCAAACCCTCGGTGGCGGCCTGGGCAAGAAAAACATCTGGCTGGACCAGGCCTGGCTGTCTTACCAGCCCGCTTCCTGGCTGAAACTGACGGCGGGTCGCTTCGATAACCCGTTTGTTTCCGGCGATGAACTGTTTTCCAGTGAACTCAATTTCGACGGCATCGCCGCCAAGGTGCAGCAGCCGGTGGGCGCCAGCAAGGACGTCACCGTGTTCGGCACGCTGGGCCTGATTCCGCTCGAGTATTCGTCCGACAATGCGCCTAGCCGCAGCCAGGCAAAAATGTCCAGCGAAAACAAGTGGCTGCTCGGTGCGCAAGTGGGCGCGTCGTGGAAGATCAATAGCGACCACCAATTGCGCGGCGCCGTGGCCTACTACAACTTCCGCAACATCAGCGGAGAATATTCGCAGCCATGCGCGCTGTACGCGGGCGCCGATGGCTGCAGCACGGACTGGTCGCGTCCATCGAGCATGCAAAAGGGCAATAGCTTGATGTTGCTGCGCAATATCGCCCTGAATCCGCTGGACCCGGCGAATACGCCGCAGCCGCAATTCGTGGGCCTGGCGTCGAAATTCCGCCTGGCCAACCTGAATGCGCGCTGGGATAGCAAGGTGGCCGGCGGCACGGACTTGCGCATCGAAGGCGATTATGTGCGTAACATGGCCTACGACAAGAACGAGATGTGGGCGCGCGCCAAGGGCGGCATCATGAACAACTTCGGCGGCACGGGCGGCATCTCGCAAGCCGATTTCAGGAGCGGCGGCAATGCCTACATGCTGCAGGCGACCCTGGGCAAGGCCAGCCCGGCGGCGCGCGGCGACTGGAACGTGCTGCTTGGCTACAAGCGCATCGAGCCTGACGCCTTGCCTGACGCTTACAACGATTCCACCTTCCACCTGGGCGGCACGAATGCGCGCGGCTACTACCTGGGCGGCGCGTATGCGCTCGACAAGAATACCTGGCTGAATGGCCGCTGGACGTCGAGCCGCGAAGTGTTCGGTTCGGCACTGTCGATCGACACCCTGCAAATCGAATTGAACGCGCGTTTTTAAGGAGCCATGATGTTGATATTCAACAAAACGCGCTTGCCGGTTCTGCTGATGCTGCTGGCCGGTGGTGCCGCCCAGGCGCAGGGACAGAAGGGGCAAAGCATGGAAGAGCGTTTGCGGGCCGAGTTGCGCAATGTCACGGCGCAATTGCAGCAGACGCGCGGCGAGCTGGAAATGCTCAAAGCCAAGGGCGTGCCTGCCGCCAAGGCGGCGCCGATGGCCGCGCCCGCCAGCGATGGCTTGAAAAAGGAGCTGGCGCGCAGCCAGTCGCAGCTGGCCCAGGAGCGCGCGCAGCGGGAAAGGCTGGCAGCCGAACAACAGCGCAGCACCGCCGCCGCGCAAGAGGCGGCCGCGAATCTGGCGCAGTACCGCCAGGCCGGCGAACGGCTGGCCGCCACGGGCAAGCAGATCGAAGCGGAGCGGGCGCGCCTGGACGGCGAAGTGGCGGCGCAGCGCGGCGCGCTGGCGCGCTGCGAGAGCAAGAATGCCCAGCTGTATGCGGCCGGGCAGGACATCCTGCGAGCGTATGAAGGCCTCGACGTGCTGGACGTCATGAAAGCGCGCCAGCCGTTCGCCGCGCAAAGCCGGGTCAAACTCGAGCAAATCGCGCAGCAGTACGGCGACCAGCTGTACCAGGGCCGCTTTGATGCGCGTCAAACAAGTGACACGCCGGCCGCGCCCGCACCGGCACCCCAATAATTTTATTTTTGAAATGAATGGAATGACGATGGAACACACCAACACCTTGCTGACCACCCTGAATGCGGAACAAACGGCCGAGGCCATCAAGGCGGCCGGCTGCGCCGTCACCAGCATCGAACACGATGGCGTCGTGCGCCTGCACAGCGCCAGCCATGGCATCGGCTTTCAGGTGCTGTGGGGTAATGAAGCGTCGCCTGGCCAGTATGCGGACCTGACCTTGAGCTGCCCGCTGCGCGTGCAGGGCGGCGACTTGCCGGCCGGCTTGCTGGCCGAGTGGCACCGCAGCAAGCGTTTTGCCCGCGTGGCCCAGCATGGCGATTTCGTCGTGCTGGAGATGGATGTGCTGGTCGCCGGCGGCGTCAGCAAGGAGTACCTGGATATCAATCTGCAACTGTGGACGCAGATGATGGGCCAGTTCTTCTTGTTTTTGCGCAACTTTACGCCGGCCGATACGAGCACGGCACCGGTAGTCGAGGCCGCCAGCGTGGCGGAAGACGACACTGTGCCAGCCTGATAAGCGATCGAGCGGCGGCAAAAATGGCCCGTGACGGGCCTTTTTTGCCGCTGGCGGGCCCCAAGTGTCGTATTAAATACTTATTTTTTAGGCATCGCGCATTAAAACTGCTCAAAGAGCGTGTGTGAATCAAGCCAGCAACGCCTGTATGGCGGATAATATTGCCTGTTGCCGATTTGGATACGACCTTTACACAAAAATGCGCCCCATGGATTTTACCCGCGACGAAACCAGTGAAACCCCAGTTGCCCCGGCCAGCGCGCCGGGAGCGCCTTTGCCGTATGCCGTCGCCACCTGGCTGCAGCGGGTGGAGGCTGCCGCCCATCCGAAGGCCGTGCTGACGATTGCCGAGCCTGATCCCAAACTCAACCAGCACCGCCTGATCTACGTGCTGGCGCCCACCAGCGGCGGCCGCCACGTGGCCCTGTGCCTGTACAAGGCGCGGCTGCGGCCGAACGGCGACGTGGCGGCGGCGTCCCCCATCAGCGAAATCTTTTCCCTGCTGTCGGCGCCGCCCACGTTCTTGACGCCAGCCGACGAAGACCTTGTGCGTTTCTTCGTGGCCATGCGCAGCGGGCAGAATTCGCAGACGGGCAGCGCCACGGAGCCGAAAGGCAAGGTGGGCGCGGCCCTGCTGAAAATGCTGGCCGAGCAGGATAAATTGCTGTGGGCCAATTCCTGGGCCGATGTCGGCAACGGTCTCGTGTATCCGTTGAAGGAAGGTCCCGTGCGCCCCGCGCGCCTGTTCTGGCGCGACGAAGGCAAGACCATGCGCCTGGGCTGGCAAGTGGATCCGCCGGAAGGCGCGAAGCACCATGGCGCCGACCAGATCGACTACATGCTGCCCACCGATCCGCCGTGGTACATCGACAACCTGTCGTGCGGCGTGCTGGAACTGAACCAGGGCGGCTCCGACATTTCGCTGGCCGATCTGCAGGCGCTGGTGGCGCAGGCGCCGCCCCTGAACGCGAACGACAAGGTGCGCGTGTCGCAACTGCTGCTGGCGCAAGGCTTGCAGCATCTGATGCCGCTGCCGCAACCGTTGCCGCAGCGCTTGCGCAAGGACGTGCCGGCGCAACCGGTGTTGTTGCTGGACAGCGCCATGCTGGCCGACGGCAGCCTGCAGCGCTGGAGCGACTTCGCCGTGCTGTCCTACGACTACGATGGCGAAAGAGTCTCGTTCGATCCGTCGCAGCGCGTGGTGCGGCAAGTGGGCGAGGTGACGGAAATTATCCAGAGAAACACGGTCGATGAAGCGCGCGCCCTGGCCGCCCTGGCCGAGCTGCAATTCAAGAAGCCGGGCTCGGCCCCCTTGAGCGGTTTGAAGGGCGCCTTGCTGCTGCCTTCCCAGGCGGAATGGCTGCGTTTTGCCGAGTCCGGCATCGACGCCTTGCTGGAGCAGGGCTGGATCGTGGAAAAGACGGCCAAGTACCGCTACGACGTGAGCGATGTGGGCGACTGGTACGCGGAGATCGATGACCAGGACCCGGACAGCGGCAACGCCTGGTTCGAGCTGGAACTGGGCATCGTCGTCAACCAGGAAAGAGTGCCGCTGCTGCCCGTGCTGGTGCAGCTGATCCGCAACGCGCCCAACGATTTCAACCCGAAAGTCATCGAAGCGCATGCGGACGATGACCAGATGCTGGCAACCTTGCCGGACGGTACGCGCGTGGCGCTGCCGTGGGGCCGCGTGCGCCCCATCCTGAACACCCTGGGCGAACTGTATTTCAGCGACAAGATCAGGCATGCCGTGCGCATGTCGACGCTGGACGCGGCGCGCCTGGAAGAGCTGGCGCGGGGCCTGGAGATGCAATGGACGGGCGGCGAGCAGCTGCGCGCCATGGGCCGCAAGCTGAGCCAGTTCGGTTCCGTGCAGAAAGTGGCGGCCCCGGCGGGCTTGCAGGCGACCTTGCGCGATTACCAGGCCGATGGCCTGGCGTGGATGCAATTCCTGCGCGACCATGACCTGGCGGGCATCCTGGCCGATGACATGGGCCTCGGTAAAACCGTGCAGACGCTGGCGCATATCCTGGTGGAAAAGGAAGCGGGCCGTCTCACGCATCCGGCCCTCGTCATCGCACCGACGAGCTTGATGGGCAACTGGCAGGACGAGGCGGCAAAATTTGCGCCCAGCCTGAAAGTATTGCTGCTGCAAGGCAAGGACCGCGCCCAGCAATTCGACCAGATCGACCAGTGCGACCTGGTGCTGACGACGTATGCCCTGTTGCCGCGCGACGAGGAAACCTTGCGCGAGCACGATTTCCACCTGGTCATCCTTGACGAATCGCACTACATCAAGAATACGCGCAGCAAGGCGGCGCAAAGCGCGGGTCTGCTGCGCGCGCGCCACCGCCTGTGCCTGTCCGGCACGCCGCTGGAAAACCATCTGGGCGAACTGTGGTCGCAATTCCACTTCCTGCTGCCGGGCTTGCTGGGCGACGAGAAGACCTTCAATACCCAGTTCCGCCATCCGATCGAGCGCCAGGACGACCCGCTGCGCCGCATGCTGCTGAACCGCCGCATCAAACCGTTCCTGCTGCGCCGCACGAAGGACAATGTCGCCAAGGAATTGCCGCCGAAGACGGAAATGGTGCGCAAGGTGGAATTGACGGGCCCGCAGCGCGACCTGTATGAAACCGTGCGTCTTGCGATGGATCAAAAAGTACGCGAAGAAATCGACAAGAAGGGCGTGGCGCGCAGCCAGATCGTCATCCTCGAAGCGTTGCTGAAACTGCGCCAGGTCTGCTGCGACCCGCGCCTCGTCAAATCCTTACCGGCGAAGAAGCAGACGGCCGGTTCGGCCAAGCTGCTCGACCTGATGCAGATGGTGGAAGACTTGCTCGACGAAGGACGCAAGATCCTCGTGTTCTCGCAATTTACCAGCATGCTGGAATTGATCGAGGAAGAACTGGAATCGCGCGACATCCCGTACGCCTTGCTGACGGGCGAGACGAAGGACCGTGGCGCGCAAGTGGCGGCCTTCCAGCAGGGTGCCGTGCCCATCTTCCTGATCAGCCTGAAAGCGGGCGGCGTGGGCCTGAACCTGACGGCGGCCGACACGGTGATCCACTACGATCCGTGGTGGAATCCGGCGGCGGAAAACCAGGCCACGGACCGCGCCTGGCGCATCGGCCAGGACAAGCCCGTGTTCGTCTACAAATTGATTGCGAAGGGCACGCTGGAAGAAAAAATCCAGCTGCTGCAGCAAAAGAAATCGGAACTGGCGCAATCGATCCTGGCCGAAGGCGAAGCGCAAAAGATGGCGCTCACGCAGGAAGACTTGCAGCAGATTTTCGCCCCGCTGGAAGATTAACGCTGCCGCACGCTTATACTTGGCGATTCTTTCCTGCCAGGTATAACGCATGCTGCCCTTTCTCCTCCTGCTGCTTGCCGGCGTCATCCTCATGGCGCTGCGCTTCGTCCAGTTGCGCCGCGCCCTGCTGCGTGCGCGGGCGGGCGAAGCGCAGTTCCGCCTGCTGGCCGAACATGGCCGCGACGCGGCCTTCCTGCTCGACGCCGCCACCCTTGATTTGATCTACATCAGCCCCGCCGCGCAACGCCTGACCGGTTACGACCTGGCCGCCTTGCGCGAACACACGGCACGCCTGGCGGCGGACGTGCCGGCCCGGCTGCAGCGCTGGCGCGACGGCGACACCAGCCGTTTGACCCTGCTGCGCGAAGTGGAGCTGGCGCATGCCGATGGGCATCCGCTGGCGCTGGAAATCAGCTCGACCATCGTGCCTGCGGCGGCGGGGCGGGGCGTCACCGTGGCGGGCACGGTGCGCGACGTCAGCGCCGCCCAGGCGCAGGAAGCGGAACGGGAAAAGGAGCAGAAGCGCTTCGCCTCGATGCTGTCGCATGAATTCCGCACGCCGCTGGCCACCATCGACGGCGCCATCCAGCGCCTCGTCTCGACGTCGAGTGACGCCGACGAGGCCACGCGCAAGCGCTACGTGAAAATCCAGACGGCCGTCGACCGTTTGTTGGCCATGATTGACGACTATTTGTCGCCCGAACGCATGGCGGCCATCGGCCGCGAGCGTGCCGCCGACGGCATCGCGCCGCTGGCCTTGCTGCAGCAGGCGGCCGCCACCGTGCCGGCCAGCCACCGCGTGCAGCTGGAACTCGACGAAGACTTGCCGGCCAGGCTGCGCTGCGATGTGCCCGGCATGGCCTTGTGCCTGAAAATCCTGCTCGACAACGCCGTCAAGTTCAGTCCGCCGGGCAGCAGCATCGGCTTGTCCGCCAGGCTGGTGCCCGAGGGCGGCGTGGCCCTGTGCGTGCGCGATGCGGGGCCCGGCTTGCGGGAAGAAGAACTGGCGCAGCTGTTCGAAAAAGGTTTCCGTGGAACCGATGCCACGCATGCCGGTGCGGGCCTGGGCCTGTACATGGCGCGCGCCGTGGTGGACGTGCATGGGGGGAGTTTGCAGGGGCATAATCTGCCCGAAGGCGGGGCGCTTTTCCGGATTTGGCTGCCGCTTCCTGTCTAGACAAGGAAAAGCCTTGCTTCCGCTGAAGGCAACCGTGATAATTCCTTGACGTAAACCTATTGTGCCGTCCATCATGGTGCAGAAGTGAATGGCATGGTTTGCCCACGGTAGCTCACTAACGGAAGAATGGCGTAGCAATGACGAAAATACTGATCGTCGAAGACAATCTGGACTACGCCGAAGACATGGCGGAGTTTCTCGTTGAGCTCGAACACGAAGTCCATATCACCAGCTCCGCTGGCGGGATGTGGACGGCGTTGAGCCATGGTAATGTCGGCGTGGTCGTGCTGGACCTGGGCTTGCCCGATGAGGATGGCTTCAACGTCATCCCCCGCATGCGCCAGCTGTATCCGCAAATCGGCGTGCTGGTGCTGACGGGGCGTGTCGCTTTCGACAGCCGCATCCTCGGTTTGCGCCTGGGCGCGGACCATTATCTGACCAAGCCGATCAAATTCCCGGAACTGGCCGCCCACATCGAGGCGCTCGACCGCCGCGTGGGGCCGCAAGATCCCGTGCCCGAGCCAGGCAAGTGGACCTTGAAAGTAAGCGCTCGCCAACTTGAGTTGATGGGCGCCGTCATCGCCTTGACGGAAAAAGAATTCAACTTCCTGCACCTGCTGACCATCAACACCCGCCCCGTGCCGCGCGACGTCATCGTGGCCGGCATGGGCGGCGAAGACCCCGATGCGGGCCGCCGGGTCGACATGCTCGTGTACCGCCTGCGCAAGAAAGCCAAGACGGGCCTGGGCCAGGACTTGCCGCTGCGCAGCGCGTATGGCGAGGGCTACAGCCTGTCGGCCAGTTTCAATTTGTCCTGATCGCCAGAGCGGTCCACATGAAACTGCGTTTCCTGCTTGGGCTGTTGCTGATCGTTGGGGCATCCAGTGCTGTCCTGTGGCTGCGTCAGGAATGGAAAATCGACAGCTGTCTCGACAATGGTGGCCGCTGGAACTATTCACTTATTGTTTGTGAGGGGGCATGAGCATCCTGTTCTCAAATCAAGGGACAGAGTCAGCCGCTTTTTCCAGCATTTCAAATAAAACAGGGTCAGAGTCGCGTCCTGCGCTCGCAAGTGTGTAGAATCAAGGTCTTAGCCTTCATTTTACGACTTTTCCCATGGCCCGTTTGCCCCGCCTCATCATTCCCGCACTGCCCCATTACGTGATCCAGCGCGGCAGCAACCGCCAGCCCGTGTTCCAGGATGCACTTGATTACGCGCAATTTTTGTCCTGGCTGAAAACGGGCGCGAAAATGTTCAAGGTGGCCATCCATGCCTATGTTTTATTGCCAGATCAGCTACATTTATTGGCGACGCCAGCCGATGCGACGGGCCTCGGACAGCTGATGCAGTGGCTGGGACGCTATTACGTGCCGTATTTCAACCAGAAATACGGCCGCGAAGGGGCGCTGTGGCAGGGACGCTACAAAACGTCCGTTATCGATCCCGACAATTTCTTCCTTACATGCTGCCGCTACCTGGAATGCGTGCCCGTGCAAACGGGTCTGGCGGGCCAGGCGCTCGATTACAGCTGGTCCAGCTATGCCCACCATGCAGGCGTGCGCCCCGATCCCGTGATCACCGACCATGCGCTGTACTGGGCACTGGGCAACACGCCGTTCGACCGCGAGGCGGCGTATCTGCGCCTGTTCGAACAAGGTCTGGGCAGCAGCCAGGTGAAAACCGTGGAACAGGCTGTATTGAAGGGCTGGCCGCTGGGTTCCGACGCTTTCAAGCAGGCGCTGGAGCAGAAAATGCAGCGGCAAGTGCTGCCCGCCAAGCGGGGCCGTCCCCGCAAAATCGTCGCCGAGTCGGACGCCAATTGAAAAGCATTCGCATTTAAAACAAAAAACGGTTTCTTTCTGACGTTTTATTGAAATGGCTTTGACTATGTCCCTATTAAATTTTTGAAGCGATGGAATCGAATTTAATTCGACTCCGACCCTAATTGTTCTAGTTGAGTTTTTTGTTGCGTTGCACTACTCTAGTTTTTCGATAGTCATATGCAGCGGAGAAGCCCATGAAAGCGCAAGGCCTGTACGACCCAGCCAATGAACACGATGCCTGCGGCGTCGGTTTCGTCGCCCATATCAAGGGCAACAAGACCCATTCGATCGTCGAACAGGGTTTGCTGATTCTGAAAAACCTCGATCACCGGGGCGCCGTGGGCGCCGATGCGCTGATGGGCGATGGCGCCGGCATCCTGATCCAGATTCCCGACCAGTACTACCGCGAAGAAATGGCCAAGCAGGGCGTGGAATTGCCGCCGCCTGGCGAATACGGCGTGGGCATGGTCTTCCTGCCGAAGGAACACGCGTCGCGCATCGCCTGCGAACAGGAAATCGAACGCGCCGTGCGCATCGAAGGCCAGGTCGTGCTGGGCTGGCGTAACGTGCCCATCGATACGGACATGCCGATGTCGCCCACCGTGCGCGCCAAGGAACCCGTCATCCGCCAGATCTTCATCGGCCGCGGCCCGGACATCATGGTCACCGACGCGCTCGAGCGCAAACTGTATGTGATCCGCAAATCGTCGGGCCACGCCATCCAGGCCTTGAAGCTGCTGCACGGCAAGGAATTCTTCGTGCCGTCGATGTCGGCCCGTACCATCGTCTATAAAGGCTTGCTGCTGGCCGACCAGGTGGGCGTGTACTACAAGGACTTGCAGGATGCGCGCTGCATCTCGGCCCTGGCCCTGGTGCACCAGCGTTTCTCGACGAATACTTTCCCCGAATGGCCGCTGGCCCACCCCTATCGTTTGATCGCGCACAATGGCGAGATCAACACGGTGAAAGGCAACTTCAACTGGATGCGCGCGCGCGAAGGCGTGATGAAGTCGGCCGTGCTGGGCGACGATTTGCAAAAGCTGTTTCCCCTGATCTATGAAGGCCAGTCCGACACGGCGTGCTTCGACAATGCGCTGGAATTGCTGCTGATGGCCGGCTATCCGATCGCCCAGGCGATGATGATGATGATTCCGGAAGCGTGGGAAAACCACACGACGATGGATGACAACCGCCGCGCCTTCTATGAATACCACGCGGCCATGATGGAACCGTGGGACGGCCCCGCCGCCATGGCGTTCACGGATGGCCGCCACATCGGCGGCACCCTGGACCGCAACGGTTTGCGTCCGGCGCGCTACATCGTCACGGACGACGACCTGGTGGTGATGGCGTCGGAATCGGGCGTATTGCCGATTCCCGAGTCGAAAATCATCCAGAAATGGCGCTTGCAGCCCGGTAAAATGTTCTTGATCGACCTGGAAGCGGGCCGCATCATCGATGACCAGGAACTGAAAAACACCTACGCCAACGCCAAGCCGTATAAAGCGTGGATCAACTCGGTGCGCATCAAGCTCGACGAGATCAAGCTGGCCGAAGGACAGGCGAAACAGGACCGCGCCCAGGGCGAAAAGGCCCAGCCATCGTTGCTGGACCGCCAGCAGGCGTTCGGCTACACGCAGGAAGACTTGAAATTCCTCATGGCGCCGATGGCACTGGCCGGCGAAGAGGCGACGGGTTCGATGGGCAATGACTCGCCGCTGGCCGTCATGTCGAACAAGCTGAAACCACTGTATAACTACTTCAAGCAATTGTTCGCGCAAGTGACGAACCCGCCGATCGACCCGATCCGCGAAGCGATGGTGATGTCGCTCGTGTCGTTCATCGGCCCGAAACCGAACTTGCTCGATACCAACAACGTCAACCCGCCGATGCGCCTGGAAGTGGCGCAGCCCGTGCTGGGCTTTGACGACATGGCGCGTCTGCGCAACATCAGCGCCTACACGGGCGGCAAGTTCAAGTCGTATGAACTGGACATCTGCTACCCGCTGGCCTGGGGCAAGGAAGGCGTGGAAGCGTGCCTGGCCTCGCTGTGCGCGGAAGCCGTCGACGCCGTGAAATCCGGCCACAACATCCTGATCGTCTCGGACCGCGCCATCTGCGCCGACCAGGTGGCGATCCCCGCGCTGCTGGCCACCTCCACCGTGCACCAGCACCTGGTGAGCAAGGGCTTGCGCGCGTCCACCGGCCTCGTCGTGGAAACGGGTTCGGCCCGCGAAACGCATCACTTCGCCTTGCTGGCCGGCTATGGCGCGGAAGCCGTCCATCCGTACCTGGCCATGGAAACCCTGGCCGAGATGGCGCACGGTTTGCCTGGTGACTTGTCGGCGGACAAAGCCATCTACAATTACACCAAGGCGGTGGGCAAAGGCTTGATGAAAGTCATGTCGAAGATGGGCATTTCCACGTATATGTCGTACTGCGGCGCGCAAATCTTCGAAGCCATCGGCCTGAACAAGTCGCTGGTGGACAAATACTTCAAGGGCACGGCCTCGAACGTGGAAGGCATCGGCGTGTTTGAAGTGGCGGAAGAAGCGCTGCGCCTGCATGCGCTGGCCTTCGGCAACGATCCCGTGCTGGTGGATAAGCTCGACGCGGGCGGCGAATACGCGTTCCGCGTGCGCGGCGAAGACCACATGTGGACGCCGGATGCGATTGCGAAATTGCAGCACTCCACGCGCAGCAACAATTTCTCCAGCTATAAGGAGTACGCGCAAATCATCAACGACCAGAGCCGTCGCCACCTGACCCTGCGCGGCCTGTTCGAGTTCAAGCTCGACCCGACCAAGGCGATTCCGCTCGACGAAGTAGAACCGGCCAAGGAAATCGTCAAGCGTTTCGCCACGGGCGCCATGTCGCTCGGGTCGATCAGCACGGAAGCGCACGCAACGCTTGCGGTCGCCATGAACCGCATCGGCGGCAAGTCGAACACGGGCGAGGGCGGCGAAGATCCGAACCGCTACACGCAGGAATTGAAGGGCATCCCGATCCGCCAGGGCGATACGATGGCGTCCGTCGTAGGCGCCGAGCAGATCGTCGTCGATATTCCGCTGCAGGAAGGCGATTCCATGCGCTCGCGCATCAAGCAGGTGGCGTCGGGACGTTTCGGCGTCACGGCCGCCTACCTGAACTCGGCCGACCAGATCCAGATCAAGATGGCGCAGGGCGCGAAGCCGGGCGAAGGCGGCCAGTTGCCGGGCCATAAGGTGTCCGAATACATCGCCAGCCTGCGCTTTTCCGTGCCGGGCGTGGGCCTGATTTCGCCGCCGCCGCACCACGACATCTATTCGATCGAAGACCTGGCGCAGCTGATCCATGACTTGAAGAACGCCAATCCGCGCGCGTCGATTTCCGTGAAGCTGGTGTCGGAAGTGGGTATCGGCACGGTCGCCGCCGGCGTCACCAAGGCGAAAGCCGACCACGTGGTCGTCGCCGGCCATGACGGCGGCACGGGCGCCTCGCCATTGTCGTCCGTGAAACATGCGGGCACGCCGTGGGAGTTGGGCCTTGCTGAAACGCAACAAACGCTGGTCTTGAACGGCTTGCGCAGCCGTATCCGCGTGCAGGCCGACGGCCAGATGAAGACGGGCCGCGACGTGGTCATCGCCGCCCTGCTGGGCGCCGACGAGATCGGTTTCGCCACGGCGCCGCTGGTGGTCGAAGGCTGCATCATGATGCGTAAATGCCACTTGAATACATGCCCGGTGGGCGTGGCCACGCAAGATCCGGTGCTGCGCGCCAAGTTCTCGGGCAAACCCGAGTATGTCGTCAATTACTTCTTCTTCGTTGCTGAGGAAGCCCGTCAATTGATGGCGCAGCTGGGCATCCGCACCTACGACGAACTGATCGGCCGGGTCGACTTGCTCGATAAATCGAAGGCGATTTCGCACTGGAAGGCGCAGGGCCTGGACTTCTCGGCCATCTTCCACAAGCCGGAAACGCCGGACGGCCAAGCCTGCCGCCACGTGGAATTCCAGGACCATGCGCTGGAGAAAGCACTCGACCACAAGCTGATCGCGCAAGCGCGCGCGGCGCTGGAAAAGGGCGAGCGCGTCTCCTTCATCTCGCCCGTGCGCAACCTGAACCGCACGGTGGGCACCATGCTGTCCGGCGAAGTGGCGAAGAAATATGGCCATGCGGGCTTGCCGGACGACACCATCCACATCCAGCTGCAAGGCACGGCGGGCCAGTCGGCCTGCGCCTTCCTGGCGCACGGCATCACGATCGACCTGGTGGGCGAGGGCAACGACTACGTGGGTAAAGGATTGTCCGGCGGACGCATCATCGTGCGGCCGAATACGGAATTCCGCGGCTGGGCCGTGGACAACATCATCATCGGCAACACGGTGCTGTACGGCGCCATCGCCGGCGAAGCCTTCTTCAATGGCGTGGCCGGCGAACGCTTTGCCGTGCGCAACTCGGGCGCCACCACGGTGGTCGAGGGCCTGGGCGACCATGGCTGCGAATACATGACGGGCGGCACGGTCGTGGTGCTGGGCAACACGGGACGCAACTTCGCGGCCGGCATGTCGGGCGGCATCGCCTATGTGTATGACCCGGCCGGCGACTTTGCCAGCAAGTGCAACACGGCCATGGTCAGCCTGGGCAAGGTCGTGTCGGCGGCAGAACAGCATGTCGACCGCGATGCCTGGCATACGCAGCACCGCGACGGCGTGCCGGAAGCGGACGAAGTCATCCTCAAGCGCCTGATCGAGCGTCACTTCAAGCACACGGGCAGCACCCGCGCCCGCGTCCTGCTCGACGACTGGGCCGCGGCGCGCGGCAAGTTCGTGAAAGTCTTCCCGAACGAATACAAGCGCGCGCTGATCGAGATGGCAGCGGACGCCGCCATGGAAGTGCAAGCCGTCGCCGCCTGAGCCAGCCAAGCTCATTGCCAAATGAATTGACCAGGGAGCGGCCCGGCCGCTCCCCGCCAGCCAAATACAAAGGAAACATCGTGGGTAAAATTACCGGCTTCATGGAATTCAAGCGCCAGGACGAACACTATCTGGAGCCTGCCGCGCGTCTGAAGAACTACAAGGAATTCGTGCTGCACCTGTCGGACGCGCAAGCGACCGTGCAGGGCGCGCGCTGCATGGATTGCGGCATTCCCTTCTGCACCACGGGTTGCCCCGTGAATAACATCATTCCCGACTGGAATGACCTGGTGTACCGCGGCGCCTACCGCGAAGCGCTCGACATCTTGCATTCGACCAACAATTTCCCGGAATTTACGGGCCGCATCTGCCCGGCGCCGTGCGAATCGGCCTGTACCCTGGGCATCCATGAAGATCCGGTCGGCATCAAGTCGATCGAGCATAAAATCATCGACATGGGCTGGGAGCACGGCTGGGTCACGCCGCAGCCGGCGGGTTTTAGCACCGGCAAGAAAGTGGCCATCGTCGGTTCCGGCCCCGCCGGCCTGGCGGCGGCGCAGCAGCTGGCGCGCGCCGGCCATGCCGTCACGGTATTCGAGAAGAGCGACCGGGTCGGTGGTTTGTTGCGTTACGGCATCCCCGACTTCAAGATGGAAAAGTCGCACATCGATCTGCGCGTGAAACAGATGGAAGCCGAAGGCGTGGTGTTCCGCACCAGCGTGCTGGTCGGCAAGGATTTCCCTGCCAATGTGAACAACTGGGCCAAGGAAACCATTTTCCCGGAAGACCTGGAAAAAGAATTCGACGCCGTCATCATGGCCGGCGGCGCCGAGCAGCCGCGCGACTTGCCCGTGCCGGGCCGCGACTTGAAAGGCGTGCACTTCGCCATGGATTTCCTGCCGCTGCAAAACAAGGTCAACGCGGGCGACAAGCTCAAGGACCAGATCAAGGCGACGGGCAAGCACGTGGTGGTGATCGGCGGCGGCGACACGGGTTCCGACTGCGTCGGCACCTCGAACCGCCATGGCGCCGCCTCGGTGGCCCAGTTCGAACTGATGCCGCAGCCGCCGGAACAGGAAAACAAGCCGCTGGTCTGGCCGTACTGGCCAACCAAGCTGCGTACCTCGTCCTCGCACGAGGAAGGCTGCGAGCGCGACTGGGCTGTGGCCACCAAGCGTTTCGAAGGCAAGGGCGGCAAGGTGGAAAAGCTGATCGCCTGCCGTGTCGAATGGAAAGACGGCAAGATGAGCGAAGTGCCGAACTCGGAATTCGAGATGAAGGCGGACCTGGTCTTCCTGGCCATGGGTTTTGTTTCTCCAGTGCAACAAGTGCTGGAAGCGTTCGGCGTCGATACGGATGCGCGCGGCAATGTCAAGGCGACAACGGATGGCGCCGGCTGCTACCAGACCTCGGTGCCGAAAGTCTTTGCGGCCGGCGACATGCGCCGCGGCCAGTCGCTGGTGGTGTGGGCCATCCGCGAAGGGCGCCAGTGCGCGCGCGCCGTCGATGAGTTCCTGATGGGGGCATCCCTGCTGCCACGCTAATTAACGAGCAATTGTTCGTTTTTTGACAGGGCCACGGCGCGGATTGCGGCGTGGCCCTTGTTATTTTTGATTGTCAAGCCGACAGCATTGAACGCCAGCGGATGAGGGTGCGATGCGCAGGTCAAATTTCCACTACAATATCTGACTTTCGATTCATTAGTGTTGTATTCTTCCCCTTTACGGGGCTGTCCCAAGGGGTGTCTCAGCAGAGGTTGGCGTTTCTGCACTACAATACGCCATTAAAATAGTGAGCTTCGTCGTGCCAAATCTTGTTGAGATCCGTGATTTACACTTTGCCTATGGAGAACGTTCGATTTTATCGGGCCTTCAAATGGATTTCCCACGTGGAAAAGTTGTGGCCGTCATGGGTGGCTCCGGCAGTGGCAAGACGACCGTACTGCGCCTGATCGGCGGGCAGTTGCGCCCCAGTTCCGGTTCCGTGAATGTGGACGGCCAGATCGTGCATACGCTGGGGACCGACGAGCTGTATCAGCTGCGCCGCAAGATGGGCATGCTGTTCCAGCACGGCGCCCTGTTTACGGATTTGACGGCGTTCGAAAACGTGGCGTTCCCCCTGCGCGAACACACGGACCTGAATGAAGAGCTGATCCGCACCCTGGTGCTGATGAAGCTGCACGCCGTGGGTTTGCGCAATGCGGCGCAATTGAAGCCGGCCGAGATTTCCGGCGGCATGGGCCGCCGCGTCGCGCTGGCGCGCGCCATTGCACTCGACCCCGAACTGATCATGTACGACGAGCCGTTCGCCGGCCTGGACCCGATTTCCATGGGCGTGACGGCCAATTTGATCCGTAATCTGAACGATGCGCTGGGCTCCACGTCTATCCTGGTATCGCACGATGTGAAGGAGTGTTTCGCCATCGCTGATTATGTCTATTTTCTGTCATCGGGCAAGATCGTGGCGCACGGCACGCCGGCCGAGATGGCCGTGTCGACGCATCCGTACGTCAAGCAGTTCGTCAATGCCGAGGCCGATGGCCCCGTACCGTTCCACTATCCGGGCAAGTCGCTGGCCGACGACCTGGGCTTGCACGCGGGAGCGGGCCGATGATCGCGCGTTTCCTGGCGGCGATCGGAGCATGGTTGCGCAATTCGGTACAAGACCTCGGCTTTGCCGTGCGTTCGTTCTTTATCATCATCGCCTCGTCGGGCGGCCTGTGGCGCCGTCCGCGCCTGGTGATCGAGCAACTGTTTTTTATCGGTAACCGCTCGCTGGTGATTACCGCCGTCTCCGGCCTGTTTGTCGGCATGGTGCTGGGTTTGCAAGGCTATTACACCCTGACCACGTATGGCGCCGAGCAGTCGCTGGGCTTGCTGGTGGCGCTGTCCTTGACGCGCGAACTGGGCCCCGTCGTCACGGCGCTGCTGTTCGCCGGCCGTGCCGGCACGTCGCTGACGGCGGAAATCGGCCTGATGAAGGCGGGCGAGCAATTGTCGGCCATGGAAATGATGGCCGTCAATCCGATCCAGCGCGTGCTGGCGCCCCGTTTCTGGGCCGGCGTGATCGCCATGCCGATCCTGGGCGCCATCTTCACGGCCGTCGGCATCGTCGGCAGCTACCTGGTCGGCGTGGTGCTGATCGGCGTCGATGAAGGCTCGTTTTGGTCGCAGATGCAAGGCGGCGTGGATGTCTGGAAAGAAGTAGGCAACGGCACCATCAAGAGCCTGGTGTTCGGCATCGCGGTGACCTTCATCGCGCTGTTCCAGGGGTACCAGGCACAGCCGACGCCGGAAGACGTCTCCGGCGCCACCACGCGCACGGTGGTGATTTCGTCGTTGATGGTGTGGTGGCTCGATTTCATGATGACGGCGTTGATGTTTAGCAAGTAATTGCCAATCAGCGACAAACAGCGGGCCTGGGCAAGATGTTGCGCAGGCGGCAGCAAGTAAAAATTATTTAGGATTGTTTATGCAACGTAAATCTTTGGATGTCTGGGTCGGCTTGTTCGTCTTGTTGGGTGTGGCGGCATTGATGTTTCTGGCGCTCAAGGCCGGCAATATGAGCTCGCTGTCTTTCAGCAAGACGTATACCATTACGGCCAAGTTCGACAATATTGGCGGCCTCAAGCCGCAGGCGCCCGTCAAGGGTGCCGGCGTGGTGGTGGGGCGCGTGGCGGAGATCCGCTTTGACGACAAGACGTATCAGGCGCTGGTGAAACTCGACATCGAAGATGGCTACAAATTTCCGAAAGACAGCTCGGCCAAGATTTTGACGGCCGGTTTGCTGGGTGAGCAATATATCGGCCTGGAAGCAGGCGGCGATTTGGCCAACCTGGCAGAGGGCGACAAGATCGCCCGTACTCAATCGGCCACAGTGCTGGAAGACCTGATCAATCAGTTCATCTACAGCAAGGCAGCGGAAGGAAAGGACAGCAAATGAGCGAGTCGACCAAGCAATCCCAAGGCAGCCTGGCGCGTATCGGCCTGGCCCTGGCCATCGCCGCCAGCGTGAGCGCCTGCGCCACCGGCACCAATCCGCGCGACCCGCTGGAAGGGTATAACCGCGCCATGTTCAAGTTCAACGATACCGTCGACCAGGTGGCGCTGAAGCCGGTCGCCACGGCCTACAAGACGGTCACGCCGTCGTTCGTGCAAACGGGCGTGGGCAACTTCTTCGGCAACTTGTCCGACGTCTGGAGCGCCGTGAACAATTTGCTGCAAGGCAAGGGTGAAGCGGGCTTGCAGGACGTCGTGCGCGTCAGCATGAACTCGACCTTCGGCATCCTCGGCCTGATCGACATCGCCTCGCAAGCGGGCATTCCCAAGCATAACGAAGACTTTGGCCAGACGCTGGGCTGGTATGGCGTCCAGTCGGGTCCGTACCTGATGCTGCCGCTGCTGGGCCCATCGACCGTGCGCGACACGGCGGCCCTGCCGCTCGATATCACGGGCGACCCATGGCGCTACAAGGATCCGGTCAATGTACGCAATATCGGCACGGTGACGCGCGTGGTCGACAAGCGCGCCGCGCTGCTCGACGCGACCAACCTGATGGAAGCGGCCGCGCTGGACCGTTATGAATTCATCCGCGACGGCTTCCTGCAAGCCCGTGAAAGCAAGGTTTTCGATGGCGATACGGACCGCCGCGACCGCAAAGTGCCAAAAAACGACACCAGCGATTACGAGCCGGAGTACGAGGCAAAACCGCAACCTGCCAATGACGCGCCTGCGGCCACCGCCGCCGCCGTGGTGGCGCCAGCGGACCTCGTAACATCTGGTAGCAATACCGTTGCTTCCGAGGCCAGGCCTCAGGAGTAAACTCCGGTACAGAAACACCACGGCTGCGATCAACGCCAGCCGGTGCATAGCAACACCATGAAAGGTAGAACCATGAAATTGATGAAACAACTGCTGGCGATGGCCACCATCGCCTTTGCCACCGCCGCCCAGGCCGCTCCTGCTGTCGAAGCGCCGGACGTATTGGTCAAACGCATCAGCCAGGACGTGATCGATACGGCCAAGAACGACAAGGCCATCCAGGCTGGCGATATCAAGCGCGTCACCGAGTTGGTGGAAAGCAAGATCTTGCCGTACGTGGATTTCCAGCGCATGACGGCCCTGGCCGCCGGCCGTTTCTGGCGCGACGCCACGCCGGACCAGCAAAAGCAGCTGTCGGCGGAGTTCCGCACCCTGCTGATCTACACGTACTCGGGCGCTTTGTCGCAGATCAAGAACGAAACCGTGGAATTCAAGCCGCTGCGCGCCGACCCGAGCGACACGGAAGTGGAAGTGCGTTCGCAGGTCAACGTGGCGCGCGGCGAACCCGTGCCCCTGAACTACCGCGTGGCGAAAACCCCGTCCGGCTGGAAGATCTATGACATCAACGTGTTGGGCGCGTGGCTGGTGGAAACCTACAAAAGCAGCTTTGCCAGCGAGATCAGCAAGGGCGGCATCGATGGCCTGATCAAGACCCTGCAGGCAAAAAACAAGGCCCTGGCCAGCCGTCCCGCTGCCAAAGCCAAATAATCGGCTATCATATAGCTCCTGACCCAGCTCCAGACCAGCGCAGCCCGACGCCATGCCCGACTCTCTCGACACCTTGCAGTCCCTGACATCCCTGACCGTGCACAATGCCACTTCGGCATTGGAGCAGGGTCTGGACGCCATCCGCTCGGGTCAGACGAAGTTCGACCTGCGCAACGTCAAGGCCGTCGATTCGGCCGCCGTTTCCGTCATGCTGACGTGGCAGCGCGCCGCGCAGGACGCGGGCGGCGTGCTGGAGCTGAAAAACCTGCCGAATAACCTGAAAAACCTGACCAAGCTGTATGGCGTCTGCTCGCTCGTCTCGAGCACGCTGACGGCCGACGACTGCGCCAGCGCCGGCGGCCACGCCGAACGCAGCCCGTCCGACCTGCATCATCATTGATCCTGTCCCACTCCCCGCATCAGCAGTAGCTTTCAAGCCGGCAGGCCAGCAGCGCCGCCGGATTGATCTCCAAGTGTTCCACGAATTTTCCAACTATAATTGACTGTTGCGCCGTCCTCGCCTGAAGGTGGCGCCCTGCACCGGCCTGCCGGCCTGGATGTCTCCGGCAACTGGCGCATCACACCAGACGCATTACACTTGAAACAAGCACATGACCGCAATTCAAATAACGAATGTAGAAAAGAGCTATAAATCGCTCAAGGCGCTGGGCGGCGTGTCGCTGGCCATCGAAGAAGGCGAGTTTTTTGGCCTGCTCGGTCCCAACGGCGCCGGCAAGACCACCCTCATTTCCATCATCGCCGGCCTGATACGCCCCGACGCGGGCACCGTCAAGATCCATGGCCACGACGTGGTCACGGATTTCCGCAACGCGCGCCGCAACTTGGGCGTGGTGCCGCAGGAACTCGTGTTCGACCCGTTCTTCACCGTGCGCGAAACCCTGCGCCTGCAGTCCGGCTATTTCGGCCTGCCGAACAACGACAAGTGGATCGACGAGGTCATGGAAAACCTCGACCTGACCGGCAAGGCCGACACCAATATGCGCGCCCTGTCCGGCGGCATGAAGCGCCGCGTGCTCGTCGCCCAGGCGCTGGTGCACAAGCCGCCCGTCATCGTGCTCGATGAGCCGACGGCCGGCGTCGACGTGGAACTGCGCCAGACCCTGTGGAAGTTCATCTCGCGCCTGAACCGCGAAGGCGGCCACACGGTCGTGCTGACCACCCACTACCTGGAAGAGGCGCAAGCCATGTGCCAGCGCGTGGCCATGCTGAAGACCGGCAAGGTGGTGGCGCTCGACACCATGTCGGCGCTGATCCGCCGCATCGCCGGCTCGCAGCTGCAGGTGCACCTCAAATACGGCAGCCTGCCGGCCGACCTGCAGCACCTGGTGCTGCACCCGGAAGAACAGCAGGCGCCGAACAAGTTCAGCCTGCGCGTCAACGAATACAGCGAAGTCGAGAAAATCCTCGCCCGCCTGCGCGAAGCGGGCGTCGAGATCGATGAAATGCAATTGCAACAAGCCGACCTGGAAGATATCTTCTTGCAGATCATGGATAAAGGTACCGTATGATTTCGACAGGATTTCGCACCCTCGTCTACAAAGAGACGCTGCGCTTCTGGAAAGTGGCGACGCAAACCGTGGCCGCGCCCGTGCTCACGTCGATGCTGTACCTGCTGGTGTTCGGCCATGTGCTCGACGGCCGCGTCGAGCCGAGCCCCGGCGTCAGCTACACGGCCTTCCTGATTCCCGGCCTGGTGATGATGAGCGTGCTGCAAAACGCGTTTGCCAACTCCTCGTCCTCGCTGATCCAGTCGAAGATCACGGGCAACCTGGTGTTCGTGCTGCTCACGCCCCTGTCGCACTGGGAAATCTTCTCGGCGTATGTACTCGCTTCCGTCGCGCGCGGCCTGGCCGTGGGCTTTGGCGTGTTTGCCATCACCTGCTGGTTCGCCGACCTGTCGTTTGTCGCACCGCTGTGGATCGTCATCTTCGCCTTCCTCGGTGCCGCCATGCTGGGCACCATGGGCCTGATCGCCGGCATCTGGGCCGAGAAATTCGACCAGCTGGCCGCCTTCCAGAACTTTTTGATCATGCCGGCCACCTTTTTGTCGGGCGTGTTCTATTCGATCCACTCGCTGCCCGCCTTCTGGCAGACGGTATCGCACCTGAACCCCTTCTTCTACATGATCGACGGCTTCCGCTACGGCTTCTTCGGCGTGTCCGACGTCAGCCCCTGGCTCAGTCTTTCCATCGTCGCCGGCTTCCTCGTGATCCTGGCGCTGGCATCGATCCGCCTGCTGAAAAGCGGCTATCGTTTGCGCCATTGATTGCGGCACATCACATCACTACATTATTCAATATCAAGGACTTATCGTGACCACCACTCCAGAACTGATCCACGGCTACCTGTCGGCCGGCCTCGAATGCACGCACCTCGAAGTGGAGGGCGACGGCCAGCACTTCCAGGCCGTGATCGTTTCGCCCGCGTTTGCCGGCAAGCGCCTGATCCAGCGCCACCAGATCGTCTACGCGGCGCTGGGCGACCGCATGCGCGAGGAAATCCACGCGCTGTCGATGAAAACCCTGACACCTGAAGAATTCCAAGGATAAGCACATGGACAAGCTCCTCATCAACGGCGGCAACCGCCTGAACGGCGACATCGCCATCTCCGGCGCGAAAAACGCCGCCCTGCCCATCCTGTGCGCGGGTCTCTTGACCGCGGGCGACCTGGACCTGACGAACGTGCCGCATTTGCACGACGTGGCCACCATGCTCAAATTGCTGGGCCAGACGGGCCTGAAAGTGCAGCAGGACGGCGACCGCGTCGTTCTCAACGGCAGCGCCATCGACACCCTGGAAGCGCCATATGAACTGGTGAAAACCATGCGCGCCTCGATCCTCGTGCTGGGCCCCATGCTGGCGCGCTTCGGCGAAGCCAAGGTCTCGCTGCCGGGCGGCTGCGCCATCGGTTCGCGCCCTGTCGACCAGCACATCAAGGGTTTAGAGGCGCTGGGCGCCGAGATCCGCATCGAAGCGGGCTACATCTACGCCAAGTGCGCCAAGCTGAAAGGCGCGCGCATCGTCACCGACATGATCACCGTCACCGGCACCGAAAACCTGCTGATGGCGGCGACCCTGGCCGAAGGCGAAACCATCCTGGAAAATGCCGCCTGCGAACCGGAAGTGACCGACCTGGCGCACCTGCTGGTGGCCATGGGCGCGAAGATCGACGGCATCGGCACCAGCCGCCTGGTGATCCAGGGCGTGGACGCCTTGCACGGCGCCTCGCACGCGGTGATCGCCGACCGTATCGAAACGGGCACCTTCCTGTGCGCCGTGGCGGCCACCGGCGGCGACATCACCCTGCGCAACGTGCGCACCGACATTCTCGACGCGGCGCTCGACAAGCTGCGCGCCATGGGCCTGACGATGACTTTCGGCGCCGACTGGATCCGCGCCGAGATGTCGGCCCGTCCGAATCCCGTCAGCTTCCGCACCACGGAATACCCGGGCTTCCCGACCGACATGCAGGCGCAGTTCATGGCCGTCAATACGATCGCCAATGGCGCCAGCCGCGTCACCGAGACGATTTTCGAGAACCGCTTCATGCACGTGCAGGAAATGAACCGCCTGGGCGCCGACATCACCATCGAGGGCAACACGGCCATCATCGCCGGCGTCAAGCAGCTGCGCGGCGCGCCCGTGATGGCGACGGACCTGCGCGCCTCGGCGTCGCTGGTGATCGCCGCCCTGGCGGCCGACGGCGAAACCTTGATCGACCGCATCTATCACCTCGACCGCGGCTACGACCGCATGGAAGTGAAATTGTCGGCAGTTGGCGCGAACATCGTGCGCATCAAGTAAAAACAAGAAAAGGAACGAGCATGAACGGATCGAACAACGGCGACAGCTCCCAGCTGATCCTGGCGCTCTCGAAGGGCCGCATTTTTGAGGACACCATGCCGCTGCTGGAAGCGGCCGGCATCAAGGTGCTGGAAAACCCGGAGACTTCGCGCAAGCTGATTTTGGCCACCAACGATCCGAACGTGCGCGTCATCATCGTGCGCGCCAGCGACGTGCCGACCTACGTGCAGTACGGCGCGGCCGATTTCGGCGTGGCGGGCAAGGATGTCCTGCTCGAACACGGCGGCGAAGGCCTGTACCAGCCGATCGACCTGAATATCGCTTCCTGCCGCATGTCGGTGGCGGTGCAGGCCGGTTTCGACTATGAAAAGGCCGTGCACCAGGGCGCGCGTTTGCGCGTGGCCACCAAGTTCGTGCACACGGCGCGCGAGCATTTCGCCGCCAAGGGCGTGCATGTCGACCTGATCAAGCTGTATGGCTCGATGGAGCTGGCGCCGTTGGTCGGCCTGTCCGACGCCATCGTCGACCTGGTCAGCACGGGCAGCACTTTGCGCGCGAACAACCTCGTCGAGGTCGAGCACATCATGGAAATTTCGTCGCGCCTGGTGGTCAACCAGGCGGCATTAAAGCTCAAGCGCGAGCGCTTGCAGCCGATTATCGAGGCGTTTGAACGCGCCTCGCAAGCCTAGACACATTCAGTAGCAGAAAGCCGATTATGCCGATACAGATACGCAAGCTCGATTCAAGCCAGGAAGGTTTCCAACAATCGCTCGACACGCTGCTGGCGTTCGAGGAGGGCACCGATGCGGCGATTGAAACGTCGGTCGCAAAAATCCTGGCCGACGTGAAAACGCGCGGCGACGCCGCCGTCCTGGAATACACCAACCGTTTCGACCGCATCCCGCATGGCGGCGCGGCGGAAATGGCGGCCTTCGATATTTCGCAAGCCGAACTGCAGGCGGCCCTGAACGGCTTGCCGTCGGCCCAGCGCGAGGCGCTGCAGATCGCCGCCCAGCGCATTCGCGCCTTCCACGAACGCCAGCGCGAGGAATTGCGCGGTTTTAGCTACACCGAGCCCGATGGCACGGTGCTGGGCCAGAAGATCACGCCGCTGGACCGGGTCGGCATCTACGTCCCGGGCGGCAAGGCTGCGTATCCGTCGTCCGTGCTGATGAACGCCATTCCCGCGCATGTGGCGGGCGTGGGCGAAATCATCATGGTGGTGCCGACGCCCGATGGCGTGAAAAACCAGATGGTGCTGGCCGCCGCCGCGATCGCGGGCGTGACGCGCGTGATCACCATCGGCGGCGCGCAAGCCGTCGGCGCGCTGGCCTACGGCACGCAGACGATCGCCGCCGTCGATAAAATCGTCGGCCCCGGCAACGCCTATGTGGCGGCCGCCAAGCGCCGCGTGTTCGGCATCGTCGGCATCGACATGATCGCCGGACCGTCGGAAATCCTCGTGCTGTGCGACGGCACGACGGACCCGGACTGGGTCGCGATGGACCTGTTTTCGCAGGCCGAGCACGACGAACTGGCGCAGGCCATCCTGCTGTGCCCCGACGCGGAGTACATCGCGCAAGTCGAAGAGAGCATCGCCAAGCTGCTGCCGACGATGCCGCGCCAGGCCACCATCAGTACCTCGCTGGCCGACCGCGGCGCCTTGATCAAGGTTCGCAGCATGGAAGAGGCGTGCGCAATCGCCAATGCCATCGCGGCCGAGCACCTGGAAATCTCGGCAGACAACCCGCAGCAGTGGGCCGAGCAGATCCGCCACGCGGGCGCCATGTTCCTGGGCCGCTTTTCGTCCGAATCGCTGGGCGACTATTGCTGCGGTCCCAATCACGTGCTGCCGACCTCGCGTACGGCGCGCTTCTCGTCGCCGCTGGGCGTGTACGACTTCCAGAAGCGCTCGTCCATCATTCACGTCAGTGAAGCGGGCGCGCAAACCCTGGGCCGTGTCGCCGCCACCCTGGCGTATGGCGAAGGCTTGCAGGCGCACGCGCGCAGCGCCGAACTGCGTCTGAAGCCGCAGCCATGACGACGATGGCGGACCAGCCGGACTGGGTCAACCGGGTCTATTGCGAAGATGCGCTGGCAGGACTGGCGCGCATTCCCGATGGTTCGGTGGACCTGATCCTGACGGATCCGCCGTACAACCTGGGCAAGGATTACGGCAATGCGTCGGACCAGCAGTCGGTGGCCGACTACCTGCGCTGGACGGAACAGTGGATCGACGCGGCGCTGCCCAAGCTCAAAGCCAACGGCAGCCTGTATATCTTTCTGACCTGGCGCTATTCGCCGGAAATCTTCGTCATGCTGAAACAGCGCATGGCGATGATGAATGAAATCATCTGGGACCGCCGCGTGCCGTCCATGGGCGGCAGCGTGCGCAGTTTTTCATCGGTGCACGACACCATCGGCTTCTTCGTCAAGCGCAAGGATTACTACTTCGACCTTGACGCGGTGCGCATCGCCTACGACGCGGCCACCAAGAAAGCCCGTTCGCGCTCGATCTTCATCGGCGCCAAATGGCTGGAAGTGGGCTACAACCCGAAAGACTTGTGGAGCGTGTCGCGCCTGCACAAGGAGCACCCGGAACGGGCCGACCACCCGACGCAAAAGCCGCTCGAAATCATCGAGCGCATGGTCAAGGCGTCGTGCCCGCCCGGCGGCGTGGTGCTCGACCTGTTCATGGGCAGCGGCACCACGGCCCTGGCGGCCAAGCGCTGCGGGCGCGATTTCGTCGGTTTTGAATTGAACCCCGATTACTGCGCCATCATCGAACAGCGATTGGCGGCGTTGACGCAGGAGCTGGCCGAACCGACCACATCGCCGGCGGCCAAGCCCGCCAAGGCGGCGAAGAAGCCGGCGGCGGTCAGAAAAACGGCTGCCGTGAAAAAGCCGCCCACCGTGAAAAAAGCGCCGGCCCGCAAGGCGCGCAGCGCCAGCGTGCCGGAAGACGTCGTCATTTAGTCTCCATTTCATTTCATCAGGAGTGTTTGCAGCATGTCTTTCCTCGATCAGTTAATCAGCAACACCGTGCGCGCCGATGTGCGGGCCGTCAAGAGCTACCAGGTAGCCGATGCCAGCGGTTACATCAAGCTCGATGCGATGGAAAACCCGTATCCGCTGCCGCAGCAGCTGCGCGAGGAACTGGGCGCGCGCCTGGCCGGCGTGGCGCTGAACCGCTATCCGCCGTCCTACGCCAGCCTGCAGGCGGCCATCTGCGCCAATCTGGGCGTGCCCGCCGGCTACGACGTCATGCTGGGCAACGGTTCCGATGAACTGATTTCCATCCTGGCCATGGCGTGCGCCCGCCAGGAGCCGGGCCAGCGCGCCGTGCTGCTGGCGCCCGTGCCGGCCTTCGTCATGTATGCCCGTTCGGCGCAGTTTGCCGGCATGGATTTCGTCGGCGTGCCGCTGCAGGCCGACTTCAGCCTGGACATGCCGGCCATGCTGGCGGCCATCGAAGAGCACCGCCCGGCGCTGGTCTTCCTCGCCTATCCGAACAACCCGACGGGCAACCTGTTTGCCAGCGCCGACATCGAGCGCATCCTCGCCGCCCTGGGCGACACGGGCATCGCCGTCGTCGACGAAGCCTACGAGCCGTTCGCGCAGCACAGCTTCATGGGCCGCCTGCCCGAGTTCGAGAACCTGGTGGTGATGCGCACCGTGTCGAAACTGGGCCTGGCCGGCATCCGCCTCGGCTACATGTCGGCCGCGCCGGCCCTGCTGGCGCAGTTCGAGAAAGTGCGTCCGCCGTACAATGTGAATGTGCTGACGCAGGCGGCGGCCGAATTCGCGCTCGAGCACCTCGACGTGCTCAACGCCCAGGCGGCCCTGCTCAACAGCGCGCGCGACGACCTGGCACGACGCCTGGCGGAATTGCCCGGCGTGACGGTATTCCCCTCGAAGGCAAATTTTCTTTTGATTCGTGTGGCGGATTCCGACGATGTTTGCGCAAAACTGCTTGCCCGCAGGGTTTTAATTAAAAATATGAGTAAAATGCATGCTGCGCTGGCCAATTGCCTGCGCATCAGCGTCAGCACCCCGGAAGAAAATTCCCTTTTTTACGATGCCTTCAAGGCATCCCTCGTTTAGCCTATCGCCAGAGCCTCCCATGAACCGCACCGCAGAAATCACGCGCAACACCAATGAGACGCAAGTTCGCGTCGCCCTCAACCTGGACGGCACGGGCCAGCAAAAGCTCAACACCGGCGTGCCCTTCCTCGACCATATGCTGGACCAGATCGCCCGTCACGGCTTGATCGACCTCGATATCGAAGCGACGGGCGACGTGCATATCGACAACCACCATACGGTGGAAGACGTGGGCATCACGCTCGGCATGGCCGTGGCCAAGGCCATCGGCGACAAGAAGGGCATCCGCCGCTATGGCCACGCGTACGTGCCGCTGGACGAGGCGCTGTCGCGCGTGGTGCTCGATTTCTCGGGCCGCCCTGGCATCGAATACCACATCCCGTTTACGCGCGCCATGATCGCCGGCTTCGACGTCGACCTGACCCTGGAGTTTTTCCGCGGCTTCGTCAACCATGCGGGCGTGACATTGCATATCGACAACTTGCGCGGCACGAATGCCCACCATCAGTGCGAAACCGTGTTCAAGGCCTTTGGCCGCGCGCTGCGCATGGCTGCCGAGCTCGACGAGCGCGCGGCCGGCATCATTCCATCGACCAAGGGCAGCCTGTAAGCGCCGCGCTCGCTATATTGTAGATTCCGGGATCAAACATGAATAAAATTGTGGTGGTGGATTACGGCATGGGCAATTTGCGCTCGGTAGCGCAAGCCTTGCGTGCCGTGGCGCCAGAAGCCGACGTGCGCATTTCCGGTGTCGCTGCCGACATCGACAGCGCCGACCGCATCGTCTTGCCGGGCCAGGGCGCCATGCCCGACTGCATGCGCAGCCTGCGCGAATCGGGCGTATTGGAGGCGCTGCTGCGCGCCGCCGACAGCAAGCCCGTGCTGGGCGTGTGCATCGGCGAGCAAATGCTGTTCGACGGCAGCGAAGAGGGCGACGCGGCCGGCTTGGGCTTGCTGCCAGGCAAAGTCGTGCGTTTCCAGCTCGACGGCCAGGTGCAGGAAGACGGTTCGCGCTTCAAGGTGCCGCAAATGGGCTGGAACCAAGTGCGGCAAACGGCGTCCCATGTCATGTGGGATGGCATCGCCGACAATGCGTATTTTTACTTTGTGCACAGCTATTTTGCTCAACCTCAAGAGGCAGCGCACACGGTGGGCGAGACTATCTATGGCGCGCCGTTCGCTTGCGCCGTCGCCCGTGATAATATTTTCGCGACACAGTTTCACCCTGAAAAAAGTGCTGCCGCTGGCTTGCAGCTGTACAAGAACTTCGTTCACTGGCAACCTTAACGTTGGCTCTCCGGCTTTTTTTCCGCCTCTCACTCACTTTTAAACCACACTGACCATGCTGCTTATTCCCGCCATCGACCTGAAAGACGGTCACTGCGTACGCCTGAAACAAGGCGATATGGAACTTGCCACCGTATTTTCCGAAGACCCGGCCGAAATGGCCCGCCATTGGCTGATGCAAGGCGCGCGCCGGCTGCACCTGGTCGACCTGAACGGCGCCTTTGCCGGCAAGCCGAAGAACGAAGGCGCCGTGAAAGCGATCCTGAAGGCGGTGCAGGATTTCGCCGTGGAAAACGACATCGAGGAAATCCCCGTGCAGCTGGGCGGCGGCATCCGCGACCTCGACACCATCGAGCGCTACCTCGACGCCGGCATCACCTACATCATCATCGGCACGGCGGCCGTGAAAAGCCCCGGCTTCCTGCACGATGCCTGCGGCGCCTTCCCGGGCCACATCATCGTCGGCCTCGATGCCAAGGATGGCAAAGTGGCAACGGATGGCTGGAGCAAGATGTCGGGCCACGAAGTGATCGACCTGGCGAAAAAATTCGAAGCCTACGGCGTCGAATCGATCATCTACACGGACATCGGCCGCGACGGCATGATGGGCGGCATCAATATCGAAGCCACCGTCAAGCTGGCGCAAGCCGTCAAGATCCCCGTCATCGCTTCGGGCGGCCTGCACAATATCGGCGACGTGGAAGCGCTGTGCGCGGTCCAGGCCGAAGGCATCGAAGGCGTGATCTGCGGCCGTTCCATCTATGAAGGCACGATCGACCTGGCGCAGGCGCAGGAACGCGCCGACGAACTGACCGACGCCGCCGTTTAAGCCTGCCCGGCCGGGCACGCCTGCGCGTGTCCTGGCCTGGCGACAATCTGGATACCATCATGCTTGCAAAACGTATCATCCCCTGCCTCGACGTGACCAATGGCCGCGTCGTCAAAGGCGTCAATTTCACGGAATTGCGCGACGCCGGCGACCCCGTGGAAATTGCCCGCCGCTATGACGAGCAGGGCGCCGACGAAATCACTTTCCTCGATATTACCGCTTCGAGCGACAACCGCGGTTTGATCTTCGACATCATCGAAGCGGTGGCGTCGCAAGTGTTCATTCCGCTGACCGTGGGCGGCGGCGTGCGCGTGGTGGAAGACGTGCGCCGGCTGCTCAACGCGGGCGCCGACAAGGTCAGCATCAACACCTCGGCCGTGACGAACCCGCAGCTGGTGTTTGAGGCATCGCAAAAGCACGGTTCGCAATGCATCGTCGTCGCCATCGACGCCAAGCAGGTGTCGCCCGGCAAGTGGGAAGTGTTTACCCATGGCGGACGCACGGCCACGGGCCTGGACGCGTTCGAATGGGCGCGTAAAATGGAAAGCCTGGGTGCCGGTGAAATCTTGCTCACCAGCATGGACCGCGACGGCACCAAGGTGGGCTTCGACCTGGGCCTGACGCGCGGCGTGTCCGATGCCGTCAGCATTCCCGTCATTGCCTCGGGCGGCGTGGGCGGCTTGCAAGACCTGGTCGATGGCATCAAGGTGGGCCGCGCGGACGCCGTGCTGGCCGCCAGCATCTTCCACTATGGCCAGCACACGGTGCAGGAAGCCAAGCGTTTCATGGCGCAGCAGGGCATTCCCATGCGCCTGGCGTAAAGACAAGCAGTCAATATAAGCTAAGCGGATAGAAGAACATGCAGAACGGAACCATCGTAGCAAGCAATGCCAAGTGGCTGAAAAAGGTCAAATGGGACGAACACGGCCTGGTGCCCGTGATCGCCCAGGAAGCGGGCAGCAATGACGTGCTGATGTTCGCCTGGATGAACCGCGACGCGCTGGCGCGCACGGTGGAGCTGGGTGAAGCCGTGTACTGGAGCCGTTCGCGCAAGAAACTGTGGCACAAGGGCGAAGAATCGGGCCATACGCAAAAGGTGCTGGAAATCCGCCTCGATTGCGACGAAGACGTGGTCTTGCTGAAAATCGAGCAAGCCGGCGGCATCGCCTGCCATACGGGCCGCCATTCGTGCTTCTTCCAGAAGTTCGAAGGCGACGAGAAAACGGGCGAATGGCAGATCACCGATCCCGTCCTGAAAGACCCCGAGACGATTTACGCGGAAAGCAAGAGCAAATGAGTGAAACGTTAAAACGCCTGGCCGCCGTGATCGAATCGCGCAAGCTGGCCAACGGCGGCGACCCCGCCACCTCCTATGTCGCGCGCCTGTTCGCCAAGGGCGATGATGCCATTTTGAAAAAAATCGGCGAGGAAGCGACGGAAACGGTGATGGCCGCCAAGGATGCGCGCCGCGACAACGACCCGTCGAAGGTCCTGTACGAATGCGCCGACCTGTGGTTTCACTCGCTGGTGATGCTGGCGCAGTTCGACCTGACGCCGCAGCAGGTGCTCGACGAGCTGGCGCGCCGCGAAGGCCTGTCCGGCCTCGAGGAAAAGGCGGCGCGCAAGGACGAGCTGCGCGACGCTGGCGAAACAGACAAACACTGACCTACTGGAGCGTGCGTGGATAACTGTATTTTTTGCAAGATTGCTGCAAAACAAATTCCCTCGAGCATCGTGTATGAGGATGACGACTTGCTGGCCTTCAAGGACATCAACCCGGCCGCCCCCGTGCACCTGCTGCTGATCCCGAAGCGCCACGTGGCCAGCCTGTCCGATTGTGACGATAGCCATACGGAAATACTGGGCAAGCTGCTGCGCCTGGCGCCGAAACTCGCTGCCGAGTTCGGCTGCGCCGTCAGCTATGACGCCGATGGCACGCCTGCCGGCGGCTTCAAGACCATGATCAACAGCGGTCCGAACGGCGGGCAAGAGGTGTATCACCTGCACATGCATGTGTACGGCGGTCCCCGTCCCTGGCGCGGCCAGCACTGATTTCGCCGTGCGCCGGGTTCGCGTGTATACTACCGGCATTGGTTGACGCTATTCGGGCACCGTCCCGCAAGGAGAATGTGATGGGTTCATTGAGTATTTGGCACTGGGTGATCGTTCTGGTCATCGTGATGCTGGTCTTCGGCACCAAGAAACTGGGCAATATCGGCGGTGATATCGGCAAGGCCGTCAAAGGCTTCAAGGATGGCGTCAAGGGCGAAGATGACGCCCCGGCAGCCAATACCCCTCCTGCTGCGCCATCGCAAGTGGCCGACAAAAGCACCATTGACGTCGAAACGAAAGAGAAAAGCAAGTTCTGATAGCGTGGCGGGGCGCTTGCCTCGTCCGGTAACAGGCCTTGTCCGCTTATGATCGATCTCGGTCTCTCTAAAATCGCCATCATCGGCGTGGTTGCGTTGATAGTCATCGGCCCTGAAAAGTTGCCGAGAGTGGCGCGCATGGCCGGTACCCTGTATGGCCGCGCGCAACGCTATCTGAACCAGGTGAAATCCGAAGTTTCGCGCGAAATTGAAATGGAAGAGCTGAAAAACCTGCAGAAGGAAGTGCAGGAGGCGGCCCATTCCGTCAAGCAAAGCGTGGAGAAATCCATGCATGGCGTGGAAAACTCGATCTCCGGCAATCTGGCCGAGGTGGAAAACGCCTGGCGCGGCGATTCCAGCGCATATGAGGGGCATCACGACGCCCATGAAGCCATGCTGCGCGCCACCAACGATGATCTGGCCCGCAAGGCGCGCGAATTCCGCCGCAAGAAACTGGTGCGCAATTCCGCCATTCCTGGCTGGTACAAGCAGCGCCATGGCGGCAAGCTGCACGTGCAGTCGGCGGCCGCCCGCGTGGCGCGTTTCCGTCCGCGCGCCAGTTCCTCCTCCTTTTACTCATGAGTAGCAAATCTCCGGTGGAAGAAACCTTTATCTCGCATCTGGTCGAGCTGCGCAACCGCCTGGTCAAGGCGTCGATCGGCATCGCCGTCGTCTGCGCCGTGCTGTTCTATTGGCCCGGCCCCTCGCATATCTACGATTTCATTGCCGCGCCGATGATCGCCTCGCTGCCGGCCGGCTCGAAAATGATCGCCACCGGCGTCATCTCGCCGTTCCTGGTGCCGATGAAAGTGACGCTGGTGATCGCCTTCATCGTCGCCTTGCCCTGGGTGCTGTACCAGATGTGGGCGTTCATCGCGCCGGGCCTGTACACGCATGAAAAGCGTTTGATCGCGCCGCTGGTCATCTCCTCGTCGCTGCTGTTCATGGCCGGCGTGGCCTTCTGCTATTTCTTTGTGTTTGGCCGCGTGTTCCACTTCATCAGCGACTTTTCGCCGTCGTCGATCGCGGTAACGCCGGATATCGAAAACTACCTCGATTTCGTCATGTCGATGTGCCTGGCCTTTGGCGCCACCTTCGAGGTGCCCGTGGTGGTGGTGATCCTCGTGCGCATGGGCCTCGTTTCCATTGCGAAACTCAAGGAAGTGCGTCCCTACATCATCGTCGGCGCCTTCGTGATTGCCGCCATCGTCACGCCGCCGGACGTCGTCAGCCAGTTCTCGCTGGCCATCCCGATGTGCCTGCTGTTCGAGCTGGGCCTGCTGGTGGCGCCCATCTTCGTCAAGGCCACTCAGGCGCCGGAAGAAGCGTCCTAGACGCTCTGCTCTGCTCGCAGGCAAAAGCCGCTGACCTCTCCCGGGAACAGCGGCTTTTTTGTTTCCAGGAAAGTTAGTGCGCGCTTACTGCAGCATCAGTTTGCTGAGGATGCCCAGGTTGAGCAGGATCAAGGTGCTCATCATCCAGTACACGTGTTTCATGTCGGCGCCATGGCGCAAGTCCAGGCGTTCCAGGCGGGCGTCGAATTTTTGCTCCAGGGCGTCAATTTTGGTGTCGAGCCTGAGCTCCAGCGTATCGATCTTCACCGCCAGGGCGCCTACCTTGGTATCGACGTTCTGCGACACCAGCTTGATTTCCCCCAGCAGATTGCGCTCCAGCGCCGCCAGTTCGCCATGCACGACGACGGCCGAGCCCAGTACCTCGCCCAGGGCCGTGGCATGGGCTTCCGCCTGCTGCGTGGGCACGCCCGCCGAGGCGAGGCGTTTGGCGTAATCGAGGGTATCGAACTGGATGGGCATATGCATGGACGCTCCTGAACTCACCCTAGCAGAAAAATCGGCAATTGCCAGTGAGGAGTGCGGTGGCGCCTGCCTTCCCGTCAGCTTAATCGACAGGGGCGCTGGCGGTTTGCGGCGGCGCAAACGCATGCAAAAAGGGCGCCGCAGCGCCCTTTGCACGCTGACGGCGAGCGCCGCTTAATTCATCAGTTCCTTGATGACTTTCACGGGGGCGCTGCCGTAGCTGAGGAATTGCTCGTGGAAATCCTTCAGCACGAACTTGTTGCCCAGCGCCTGCTTGCGCTGTTCGCGCAAGTCCATGATTTCGCTGTAGCCGCTGAAATAGCTGGTCAGTTGCACCGAGCTCAGCTGCACGCGGCGCCATTTTTCCGTGGCTTCACGCTTGGTCTGGAAGGCCTGGCGCGTCAGCAGGTCGAGCGCTTGCGCTTCCGTCATGCCCAGCACGTGCACGCTGTAGTCGAGTATCGTGTTGGTGACGCTGCGCAAGTTCCATTTCGAATACATCAGCCACATTTCCGGCGCGTTGTTGCCATAGCCCGATTCGAGCATCATGCGCTCGCCATACACGGCCCAGCCTTCGATCATGGCGCCATTGCCGAAGATCGACTTGACCAGCGACGGCGACTTGTTGGCGTACACGAGCTGCGTGTAGTGGCCGGGGATGGCTTCGTGGATGTTCAGGATCTGCAAGATCCAGTGGTTGTACTCGCGCAAGCTGCTTTCCGCCTGTTCCGGCGTTTCGCCGTCGAGCGGCGTCACGTTGTAATACGTGCGGTCCTGCGGGCGGTAGGGGCCGGGCGCCTCGATGCTGGCGCCGGCCACGCCGCGCTGGTAGGCGGGCGTTTCACGCACGACCAGGGGCTTTTTCGGGTCCATCGTCAGCAGGTTGTGGCTGGTCACCCATTCCTGCAATTCCGGGATCTGGCGGCGGATTTCCGGCACGAAATTGGCGGGCGCCACGTGGTTGCTGGACAGCTTGTCGATCACCATGCCGATCTTCGCCGTGCGGTCCGCCGGCTTGGCCGTGCTGCCCATGGTTTTTACCCACAGCTCGTCGGACAGGCTATCCATGTGCTCGAGCAGCTTTTCGCGCGCGGCCAGGGCTTTCTGGTACATCTGCTCGGCGCTGACGCTGGCCTGGATATCGTAGGCGAATTTCTGTTCATATAAATCCTTGCCGATGCGGAAGGAGCGCGCATTGCCGTTCTGTGCCAGCGCGGCATCCTGTTCCGTCAGCCAGGCCGCATAGCCTTGCACGGCCGTGCGGGCCGCGGCGATGCGGGCGTTGTACAGCTGTTTTTCCGTCGGCGTCAGGATGGAGCCCTGGGCCGTCTTGTTCAGGTCGTCAAGCACGCTGAGCACGCCGGCGCTCTGGGCGATGGCCAGCTGCGTGTGTTCGCGCGTGGGCTGATGGATGCTGGCGCGCGCGGCCGCATAGTATTGCGGCACGCTGGCGATGCGCTTGAGCAAGGTGCGCAGGCGCTGCGGCTGCGAGGCGTATTCCGTGTTCAGGATGAAATCGATGGAGCCGGCCACGTTGTACTGGGCAGGATTCCATTCGAATTCGCGGAAGGTGGTCAGATACCAGCGGTCCGATTGCAGTTTATTCGTCAGCAAGGCCAGGTCGGTACGTTGCTTGTCCGACATCTTGCTCGCATTCAGTTTGCCGAACTTGCCCAGCCATTCTTCGATGAAGGCCAATTGCTTCTGGCGGCTGGCCGCGTCAGGAATGCTCAGGTTGGCGGCGCCATCGTACTTGCCGACCGAAATCGCGCTTTCCGGGTCCAGGCGCCACAGGGCCGTGAGGAATTGGCCGCTGAGGTTATTCATGGAGCGGTCGCTGCTGTTCTCGCTGGCGACGGCCGCGACCGTGGCTGCCGTGGCCGCCGTGACGACGGCCGCTTTCTTGCCGACGGTTTTTTTCTTGCTGCTGCTGGTGCCGGCCTTGCCTTGCTTCTGCGGTTTCTTGGCGGCGCTGGCCGGTGTCAGGGTAAAAGCCATCATCAATGCGGCGAGCGCAACTTTATTTTTGATCAGCATAGTTTATCTCTTGAATATTTTGCCGTTTGTCGGTATCAGAAAATAATAAACTGATAATATAAGTAACAAACAACTATTGAAAGGTTGGCCTTGCTTGCCTGGGCGGCCCAAAGATTAGCATTAATTGCCGCCGCTGCGCAGTTTTTTGCGCCGGGAGCGCGCGCGGCGCTAGACGACGATGGCGCTGCCGCGCAGCAGCTCCTGGTGGCGCGCATTCAGGGCCGCCACGGCATCCTTGCCGCGCGCCATGCCGGTGGCGTGGATTTCCGTTTCCTGCGTGTAACGCTGGCTGACGCGCACCGTGTAGGACTGGAACAGCCAGCTCCAGAAGTTGGTTTCATAGACGGCCTCATCCATGTCGCGCCATTTGACGCCCGTGAGTTTCTTTTTCCACGGCAAGATACCGGACGCCAGCCACACGCCCGCCTCGTCGTAGTACAGCTGATAGCTGCGGATGGTCAGCAGGCGGTAGCCGACGATCAGGGCCGAGCCGATCAGCACCACGAATGCGGCGCGCGCGTTGTACTTGAAGGCCAGCGGCAGGGCGGCAAAGAACAGCAGCACGGCAATGATGAAGGTGCTGACGTAGGCGGTCCAGGATTTGCCGCACAAAAAGGTGGCGCGCTGGCCGGCGCTGGTGGCGATATAGTCGGTCATGGCGGGGCATCAAAACAGGGAAAAACGATCATCGCATGGAACGCGGCTTGCCCGTGCATTTTTTCAAGCTCATCGCTTCAAGCCCTCCTGCAGCATGCCCAGCATGTCATTGGCCGACATGCGCGCGGCCGCGTCGCTGCCTTCCAGCAGGCTGTCGGCCAGGTCGCGCTTGTGCTGGTGCAATTCGACGATGCCTTCCTCGATCGTGTGTTTCGCCACCAGGCGGTAGATGGTGACGGGGCGCAATTGCCCCATGCGGTGGGCGCGGTCCGAGGCCTGGTCTTCCACGGCCGGGTTCCACCACGGGTCCATGTGGATCACGTAATCGGCCGCCGTCAGGTTGATGCCCATGCCGCCCGCCTTCAGGCTGATCAGGAAGACGTCGCCGTCTCCCGCCTGGAAGGCATCCACGCGGCGCTTGCGCTCCTGCATGGGCGTGCTGCCGTCGAGATACTGATAACTGACGCCATGCTGCTCCAGGTGCTTGCGGATGAGTGTTAAATGGTCGACGAACTGGCTGAAGACGAGCACCTTGTGGCGGTTTTCCAGCAAGCCCGACAGCAGTTCGGCGAAGGCGGCCAGCTTGCTGCTGGCCAGGCCCAGTTCCGGCGCCACCAGCTGCGGATTGCAGCAGGCGCGGCGCAGCTTCATGATCTCGGCCAGGATCTGGATGGCCTTTTTCGACGCCGGCCCTTCCACCATGGCCAGCTTTTCCAGCGCTTCGCGGCGCAGGGTTTCGTACAGCGCCGTTTCCTGCGGCGACAGTTCCACTTCCAGCACGATTTCCGTGCGCGACGGCAATTCCGACAGCACTTGCGTCTTCGTGCGGCGCAAGATGAATGGCGCGATCAGGCGGCGCAGCCGCAAGCGCGCCCCGGCCGCCGCCCGTTTGTCCTGATCTTTCTCAATGGGACCGGCAAAGCGCAAATTAAACTGGTCGAGGGTGCCCAGCAAACCGGGGTTGATGAAACGGAACAGGTTCCACAATTCACCCAGGTGGTTTTCCAGCGGCGTGCCGCTGGCCACCATGCGGAAGTCGCCTTGCAAGGCCATCACGGCTTGCGAGCGCTTGGTGGCGCCATTCTTGATCGCCTGCGCTTCGTCGAGCACGATCGTATGCCAGCGCACGCCGGCAAACATGGTGGCTTCCTGCTGCAGCAAGCCATAGCTGGCCACCACCACGTCGAAGGGCTGCAGGGTGTCGAGCATGTCGGCCCGGTCGCCGCTGCCGAACAGTTTTACCTTCAAGGTGGGTGCGAAGCGCTGCGCCTCGCTGATCCAGTTCATGCAGACGGACGTGGGCGCGACGACGAGGGTCGGGCCGTTCGGTGCGCGCGCCAGGATCAGCGCCAGCGCCTGCAAGGTCTTGCCGAGTCCCATGTCGTCGGCCAGGCAGGCACCCACGCCCCAGTGCGCCAGGCGCGCCAGCCACTCGTAGCCGGCCAGCTGGTAGTCGCGCAAGTCCGCCTGCAGGGTGCTGGGCAGCTGCGGCTGATAATCGTCGAGGGCGCGCAGGCGCAGCAAGTGTTCGCGCCACAACTTGTCGGCCTTCACGCCGCCCGCATCGTTGGCCAGCTCTTCCAGGGCGAAGGCGGCCAGCGGGTGGATGTGCACGCCATCGGCATGCGCTTCGCCATATGCGGCCAGTTCCGACAGGCGGCGGTGCAATTCATCGCTGAGGGCCAGGAACTGGTTGTCGCCCAGGGCCACGAAGCGGCTTTTATTGTTCTGCATCAAATCGAGCAGGGCGCGCAAATCCATCACCTTGTCTTCATCGATCTGCACTTCGCCGCTGGCGGCAAACCAGTCTTTTTCACTTTTGATATTCAGGCGCATCTGGCCGCTGTCGATGCGTTTCGACACGCGCAGGGTTTCGCCTTCCGGCCACGCCAAGACCATGCCGGCGGGGTCGAGCGATTGCAGCTCCACCAGCAATTGCAGGCCCAGCGCTGGCTGGCCCAGCAGCCACTCGCCATGCTCTTCTTCCGCCTCTTCCAGCACCAGACATTTTCCGATCAGCTGGCGCTGCGCTTCGCGTTCCCCTTTCAGGTCGCGCCGCGCTTGCACGGCCCGGCCCGCCACATCGGCAAACACGCTTTCGGCGCCGCTGCCCGGTGCGTAATAGGCGCCGTTGTCGAGCAGCGGGCGGACCAGAATCTGCATCTTTAACCCCTGCTGATACGGCAGCAGATGCACGTGCAGGCGGTGGTCGGCCGTGATCGCTTCCGCGTCGCCCGCGCCGCCGCCGATGTCCGATTGCACGGTGACCATGGACGAGATGGCGCCGATGGCCTGCATCACCTGTTTTTCCGCATGCAGGGGCACGGACAGGCCCAGGCCCACGATGGCGCCGATGCGCCGGTGCTCGTCGAGGATGTGCACCACGCGCAGGCGCGTCGGCGTCTCGCGCTGCACCACCACGTTGCTGCCGCTGTCGGGCAGCGGCGGCTGCATGCCCAGCCACAGCTGCCCCGCGTGCGACTTGATCAGGAGCTCGGGCGCGCCGGCGATCAGTTCCACGCGCGTGTCAGGATTATCCAGCCAGAACACCAGCGGGTGGCCGACCAGCAGCACGGCGGCCTTGTCGAGCTCCACCTCATAGCGCGGTGCCGACGAATAATATTGTTTGAACGGCGCGATGCTGCCGGCCGCGCGCGCGTCCTGCGGCGTGAGGAAATCGATGTCGCCCGCCTCTTCCGCCAGGCGTTTCAAGCCCATGGCGCGGCCCTTGCTCCAGCCGCCCCGCGCGTCGCGTTTCTGCTCGCGCACTTCCACGGCTGTCAGGCCGAAGCGGGGGTCGAACGCCACCAGCCACACGAGGCGCGACACGCCGCCCAGCGCCTCGGCGGGGGCGTTCTGCTGCAGGTTGATCAGGGCGCTCAGCTGGCGCTGCCACGCTTCCTGGCGCTCGAACCACGGCGCCATGTCCGTCAGACCGTGTTGCGCGCGCTTGGCCGTCGCATAGCGCTCCTGCTGCGGCTCGCCCAGCAGGCCCAGCAAGCCGGCCGCCTGCGCCGCGATCAGGTCGTAGCCTGCCGCGTCCGCTTGCTGCACCAGCGATCGCAGCTGCTCCTTGCGCTCGCTCAATTGCGGTAGCGCAAGCCAGTAGTACAGCAAAGCCTGGAACAGCTGCGCCTGCAAGCCCGTTTCCCAGCTGCGCGTGGAGATGCTTTCCGCCTGCTGCACGCCGGCACGCACCAGGCGCAAGGTGTTCAGCTGCTGGTAGACGATGCTGTCGTGGTTGGGCTGCGCGTGCAGCGCGATATCGAGGTAAGTCTCCGCGCTTTTCAGCAGCTTGGCGTCGTTGCCGCGCAGCAAGGCCAGCACGTACAGGTGGCCGCCGATGCCCGTAAAGCACAGCTTGCGCTTGCCCGTTTCCTTGCGCAACCCTTTCAGGGCCGTTTCGAAGCCTGCCACGGCGTGCGCATGTTCGCCACGCAACAGGGCGATGCTGCTGTCGACAAACAGCGCCTGCGGGCCCTGCTGGCCCGCCAGGTAGCGCGCGGCCGCGTCGAGTTCGCCGCACAGCAGGGCGTCCTCGGCCAGGGCCAGCGGCAAGGCGGCGCCGATGTGGTCGCCGGCGGCCGCCTGACGCGCGTGGTGGGCGCGCGCGTAGCTGCGGATGGCGTGCGCCGTGCCCGGTTCGCGCGGGGCGTTGCCCAGCAGCACGGCGAGGATGTCGTCCTGCAATTGCGGCATGACGAAAGACAACATTTCCGGCTCGAACGGGCGGCCGAAAATCTCGATCAGCGGATGCAGCTGCTGCGCTTCATAGCACGCCATGCAGGCGGCCAGGATGGCGGCCACGTGGCGCACCTCATCATTGCGCAAGAGGGCGATGCGCAGGCGCGCCACGCCTTGCCGGTAGCTGCGCAGCTCCACATAACCATCCCAGTTGCGGCGCACGGGGTTGATCAGCTCGATGGCCTGGCACAGGTCGCGGAACACCAGGTGCTCGATGGCGGCGCGCATGGCGGGCCAGCGCAGCCGGGTTTCGCAGGCAAAGCCCCGTCCCACCACCTCGCTGGCCAGCGCCAGACGCGTCAGCCGTTGCAGCATGTTGGTCACCGTCAGCAGGGAAAACGGCGTGCCGTCCGGCTCGACGACGTTGGCGCGCTGCAAGTGTTCATACACGGCATGCTTGCCCACCGGCTCGCCCGCGATGGCCAGCAAGGCCAGGATCATCTGTTCGTGCTGCTCCAGGGCGGCGAATTCGTCCAGCAGATGTTGCTCTACATGCTGTTCGCTCATGCGGGCAAGTTGGCGATGTGCACGGGCGGCTCGCCGGCCGCCACGGGCAGGCCGAACACGCGCTGGTAGAAATACAGTTCCGCTTCCAGGGTGCGCACGATGTTTTCCGCCTTGCGGAAACCGTGGCCCTCGCCCTCGAGCGGCACATACGCGACGGGCACGCCGCGCGCCTGCAGGGCGTCGACCATCAGCTGCGACTGCTGCGGCGGCACCACCTTGTCATCGAGGCCCTGGAAGAAAATCATCGGGCGCGACAGTTTATCCGTGTGGTGGATGGGCGAGCGCTCGCGGTACAGCGCCTCGGCTTGCGGCTGCGAAGCAATCAGGTAATCGGTGTAGCGCGATTCGAACTTGTGCGAATCGTCGTCCAGGCCCTTCAGGTCGGATACGCCATAGTAGCTGGCGCCGGCCTTGAAGACGTCGTGGAAGGTCAGCGCGCACAGGGTCGTCAGGCCGCCCGCGCTGCCGCCGCGCACGATCAGGCGCTCGGGGTCGGCCAGGCCGTTGGCGGCCAGGTAACGGGCGCCGGCGATGCAGTCTTCCACGTCGACGATGCCCCATTGCCCGCGCAGCGCGTCGCGGTATTCGCGGCCGAAGCCGCTGCTGCCGCCGTAGTTGACGTCGAGCACGCCGATGCCGCGGCTGGTCCAGTACTGTGTCGCCAGTTTCAAGGTATTGCTGGCCATGCTGGTGGGGCCGCCATGGCTGATGACGATGACGGGCGGCAAGGCTCCCGCCGGCGCCTGCACGTCGTCATTTTTCGGCGGATAAAAGAAGGCGTAGGCCGTGCGGCCATTGCTGCTAGGAAAGCTCAAGCTGCGCGGCACGGACAGGTAGTCGAGCGCGGGCAAGGCCGTGATCGACTGCGCCAGCACTTCCAGCTCATGGTTCGACAGGTCGATGCGCGCCAGTTCCAGCGCGATGGTGGGGCTGCCGCCCAGCAGCGCGACGAAGCCGGGGCCCACGCGCAGTTCGCGGATTTCCTGGTACGGATGCGGGATCGGCTCCAGCTTGGCCGCCGCCACGTTCAGCTGCGCCAGGTAGCTGACGCCGGCCTGGATATACGTGCAGACGATCTCGTCGTCGGACAGAAAACCATACATGCTGCCGCCGAAGGTCCAGTGCGGCGTGGCAAATTCCGCTTCCATCGGACACAGCGCCTCGATGTCGGCGCCGTGCAGGCGGTACAGGTTCCACCAGCCGCTGCTGTCGGAAACGAAGTGCAGCAAGCCGTTCGGCGACCATTCCGGCTGGCAAATCGATTCGCGCGCGCCGCCGGCGATCAGGCGTGGCGACCCCAGGCTGCCATCCGCGTGCACGTCGGCCAGCCACAGTTCTGTGCCTTGCCACGGCAGGCGCGGGTGGTCCCAGCTGATCCAGGCCAGCTGGCTGCCGTCCGGCGACAAACGCGGCGCCGCATAAAAATCGTGGCCGCGCGCCAGCACCGTTTCGCGCCCGTCGAAGCCGACGGCGGCCAGGCAGTTTTCCGGATGCGCGTGGCCTTGCTCCGGATGCTGTTCGCGCACGGCGATCAGGCGGGCACGGGCCGCATCGACGACGAAATCCGCGTGGCGCGTGTTGCCGCCCGTGGTGAACGCTTCGGGCGCGCCGTCGCCGGCCACGCGGTACAGGCAATTGTCGGCGAAATGCGAGAAATACACGCTATCGCCGGCAACGGCATACGCGCCGCCGCCGTATTCATGCACGCGGGTGCGCACATTGAAGGGCGCCGGCGTCAATTCATCGACCCGCGCGCCACGCTGGCGCAGCAGGGTGTTGCGGCCCGCCTCGCTGGCGCGCCCGGCCAGCCAGAACACGTCGGCGCCGTCCGCCCCGCCCAGGGCCAGCTGCGTCAGCGGCGAGGCGCCGGCGGCGACGATGGCCGCGCTGATCGGCGATGGCCAGATGCCATAAGGGGTGCTGGATGCGGTCGAGGTCATGCGGGCTCCGTGTCGTGGTGGAAAGAGGGGGCCTCCAGGCGGCGTCAGGCAGCGCGGCGGCGTGCATCATCATAATGGAAGGGCAGGCACAACGAAAGTCATCGCTGTGCGTGGCAAATGCTGCAAAGCGGCACCGGAATCAATGAAATGGCGGCGATTGGATGCGATAATACCGCTTCTCCAAGCTCGATTGCCTTCCATGCCACAATTTGCTCCGCTCCAGAATGATACTTTCCTGCGCGCCCTGCTGCGCCAGCCGACCGAGCACACCCCTGTCTGGCTGATGCGCCAGGCGGGCCGCTACCTGCCCGAATACCGCGCCACGCGCGAGCGGGCCGGCTCCTTCCTGGGCTTGGCAAAGAATCCCGATTACGCGACGGAAGTCACCTTGCAGCCCCTGGAGCGTTTCCCGCTCGACGCGGCCATCCTGTTTTCCGACATCCTGACGGTGCCTGACGCCATGGGCCTGGGCCTGTATTTCGCCGATGGCGAAGGCCCCAAGTTCGAGCGCCCGCTGCGCACGGAGCAGGACGTGAAGGCATTGCAAGTGCCGGACCTGGCGTCGCTCGACTACGTTTTCAAGGCCGTCACGCAAATCCGCACGGAACTCAATGGCCGTGTGCCGCTGATCGGTTTTTCCGGCAGCCCGTGGACCCTGGCGTGCTACATGGTGGAAGGCGGCGGCTCGAAAGAGTTCCACACCATCAAGAAGATGCTGTACAACCGCCCGGACCTGATGCATCACATTCTGGCGATCAACGCCACCTCCGTGGCGCAGTACCTGAATGCGCAAATCGATGCCGGCGCGCAAGCCGTGATGATTTTCGATTCCTGGGGCGGTGCGCTGGCCGATGGCGCCTACCAGGAGTTCTCGCTGGCCTACATGCAGCAAGTGGTGGCGCAGCTGAAACGCGACAAGGATGGCGTCAAGATTCCCGCCATCGTGTTTACCAAGGGCGGCGGCCAGTGGATCGAGCAGATCGCCGACATCGGCGCCGATGCCGTGGGCCTGGACTGGACCGTCAACCTGACGCGCGCGCGCCAGCTGGTGGGCCATAAAGTGGGCTTGCAGGGCAATCTCGACCCCGCCATCCTGTTTGCCAGCCCCGAGCAGATCCGCGCCGAAGTGGCAAAAGTGCTCAACGCCTTCGGTGCGCCGTCGGCCGGCACGGGCCACGTGTTCAACCTGGGCCATGGCATTTCCCAGTTCACGCCGCCGGAATCCGTGGCAGCGATGGTGGAAGCCGTGCACAGCATGAGCCGCGCCATGCGCAGCGGCCAGTAAGTATTCGTTTTCCCCTGGCGCAGGGGCAGAAAAGGCAGGCTTTCCAGCGGAAGCCTGCCTTTTTCTTTGCTGCGCCTTAGCAAGAAATACCGACTTATGCACAATTTTTTTTGCTGCGGAAATAAGAGGCAGTGTCAAAGCCATGCCCGGGGATGCTTTGCAAGTGCTTGATTATTAAGAGATAAAAAATGCCTTGTTGGGCGGACTTTGTTGCTATTGATAAGGTTATTCTTTCGTTCGCTTGCCTTATTCCTTCATTGTCCACAAAGTTATCAACAGATTCTGTGGATAAAATTGAAAAGTATTTTGTTAACCGATACTTAGCGACGATGTTCAGGTTTCACCTGAAGTGCATGTTGCAGTGCATGATAATTGAACAATGTTTCGCCGTCCCTCAGGTAAAACCGAACGCTTGCCCGGCAATTGTCAATTTTGCCGCATGCGGCCCGTGTTTTTCCGCATAGGGCGCATCAAAACGGTGCGGATTGCTGTATAAAAAAATCATAAATGGTTCAGTTATGCACAGCGGCGGAAATGCCCCACGGATTTATCGCTTCCCGGGCATCAATTTTTAAGCCATTGATTTTAAATGGTTAATTTTTCTTGCGTGCCGCTCTTGACGGCGATCGAAATTTTCTATCCACATTTTTCTGAAAGTTAATTTTGCTTTGTCCACAAAGTTATCCACAGAATTTTCTTCTGGCACGATGACACGCCGTGCTGCCTGCCGTTAGGCGTTTGAGGGGCGAAACAAGTATCATGGCCCGCTGGCTTGATGCCGGACATCCCGCCGCGCCATCGACCCTGCGGCGCGCTTTTTTATTGAGATAGGCCATACCTCCATGCCGCAGTGCATTTTGACGTCGTGCATCCTGAAAATCGCACTCGACACGCCCCTGAACGCCCTGTTCGACTACCGCTGGAACGGGGCGGCGGCGGACGGCGTCGCGGACGCGCTGCTGCCGCAAGTGGGACAGCTGGCGCTGGTGCCGTTCGGCCGGCGCGAAGTGATGGGGCTGATCGTCGGCGTATCCGACAGCACGGACGTGCCCGCCACGAAGTTGAAGGAGGTGCTGGCCGTGCGCAGCCAGCTGGCGCCTTTGTCGGAGCAGTGGCTGGCGCTGGCCGCCTTTGCCGCCGATTACTACCAGCGCCCGCTCGGTGAAGTGGCCTTGCCCGGTTTACCGAAGAACTTGCGCGTGCTCACCACCGTGGCGCTCGACCGCGCCATCAAGAAGCTGGGCAAGCTGGCCGACGCGCATGACGGCACGCCGCTGAACATGCCGGCGCTCAATGCTGCCCAGCAAGAAGCTGCGGACGCCATCGGCGGCGCCCAGGGTTTCAAGCCAACCCTGCTGTACGGCGTGACGGGCAGCGGCAAGACGGAAGTGTATCTGCAAGCCTGCGCCCAGGTGCTGGCGCGCGAGGACGATGCGCAAATCCTGATTCTGGTGCCGGAAATCAATCTCACGCCCCAGCTGGAAGGCAATATCCGCGCGCGTTTTCCCGGCGTCATGCTGGCCACCCTGCACAGCAGCCTGTCCGAAGGCGAGCGCATGCTGCACTGGCTGGCCGCCCACCAGGGCCAGGCGCGCATCGTGCTCGGCACGCGGCTGGCCATCCTGGCGTCCTTGCCGAAATTGAAACTGATCGTCATCGACGAAGAGCACGATCCTTCCTACAAGCAGCAGGAAGGCTTGCGCTATTCCGCGCGCGACCTGGCCGTGTGGCGCGCCTGGCAATTGCAGATTCCCATCGTGCTGGGCTCGGCCACGCCGTCGCTGGAAAGCTGGCACCATGCACAGACGGGGCGCTACCGCAAGCTGGAATTGCGCGAACGGGCCGTCAAGAATGCGGTGTTGCCGCGCGTCAAGATTTTGGACATGGAGCGCGACAAGCCGAAAGATGGCCTGACTTCGCATCTGGTAGCCGCTTTAAAATTGCGCATGGAGCGGGGCGAGCAGTCGCTGCTGTTCCTGAACCGGCGCGGCTATTCGCCCGTCATCTGCTGCGAATCGTGCGGCTGGATCAGCAATTGCACGCGCTGTACCTCGTTCATGGTGCTGCACAAGCCCGAGCACCGCTTGCGCTGCCACCATTGCAGCCTGGAATTGCGCATTCCCCGCCATTGCCCCACCTGCGGCAACGTCGACCTGCAGCCGCTGGGACGGGGCACGCAGCGCGTGGAAGAGGGCTTGCAGCAATTGTTTCCAGAGGCGCGCATCTTGCGCATCGACGCCGATTCCACGCGCAAGAAGGGCAGCGCGCAGGAAGCGTTCGACACCGTGCACCGGGGTGAAGTCGATATCCTGATCGGCACGCAGATGGTGGCCAAGGGCCACGATTTCAAAAAACTGACTTTAGTGGGCATTCTGAATCCGGACACGGCCCTGTTTTCCCAGGATTACCGGGCCAGCGAACGGCTGTTCGCGCAATTGATGCAGGTGGCGGGCCGGGCCGGTCGCGCCGCGCAGACGGAAGGGGGCAGCGTCAGTGAAGTACTGATCCAGACGCGCTATGCGCGCCATCCGCTGTACGACGCCGTCGTCAACCACGATTACGACCATTTCGCCACGACCCTGCTGGAAGAGCGGGCCCAGGCGGCGCTGCCGCCGTATCTGTTCCAGGCCCTGCTGCGCGCGGAAGCGCCCGAGCTGGCGACGGCCATCGAATTCCTGCAGGCGGCGAAAGAGTGCATGGAACACCCGCAGGTGACCATCAATGACCCGATTCCCATGAGCATGACGCGCGTGTACAACGTGGACCGCGCCCAGCTGCTGCTGGAATCGCCCTCGCGGCCGGCCTTGCAGGCGTTTTTGAAGGAATGGTTAGCGGAGTTGCGCGCCATGAAGACGCGCGTGAAATGGTCGCTGGAAGTGGACCCGCTCGATATTTGAATTACTGCAGGTAATCGCGCGCCGATTTGACGATCTGTTCCGACAGTAGCTTGGTAAACGGCGTGTCCAGGGTCCACGCGTGCCAGCTCAGCGGTACGTCCAGGGTGCTGCCCGGCAGCAGATCGACGAGACGGTCCGTCGCCAGCGCCTGTGCGGCCAGGCGCTGCGGCATCAGGCCGTAGGCCAGGCCGTCCTGGACGCAGCCGCGGCGCGCCGCTTCCACGGGTAAGGTGTGGTGCGGAAACGGTTCGCGCAGGCTCAATTGTTCAGCGAGGAAACGTGCCAGCAAGCCGTGCTGGCCCACCACGGCCGGCGCCAGTTGCACGGCCTCGGCAATAAAGCCATCGCCGAACCAGTGGCCCGCAAACACGGGCGTGGCCACGCAGACATAGCGCAAGGTGCCCAGCGGGGTGACGCTGGTGGCGGCGGCCGCGTCGATCGCCGTGCCGGACTCGGCCGCCACACAGCCGAACACGGAGCCGTCGCGCACCATCTGCAGGGCGCTGTCGCTGTCGGCCAGGCGCACGTCGAGCTGGCAGCGCGGCGGCGCCAGCAGGGCGGACAAGGTGTCGGGAAACCACGTGGCCAGGCTGTCGGCATCGATGGCGATGGCGATTTCCGGCATGCTGACGCTGTTGCCCAGGTCGATGTCGAGCGATGCTTCCATCAGCTTGACGTTGCGGTGATGCACGATCAATCGCTGGCCCAGGCCCGTCGGCACGGCCGGCTGGCCACGGATGATCAGCAAGCGCCCGCTGGCGTCTTCCAGCGCCTTGATGCGCTGCGAGACGGCCGACTGGGTGATGCCCAGCGCCAGGGCGGCCTTGTCGAAACTGCCATGGCTGGCCACGGCGTCCAGCACGGCCAGCGCGCGATAATCGAGTGATCCCATTAGCTCAGCTTATAAATTTTGAAAATGATTAGTTATACTAATGCATATATTGCTGCAAAGTAAAACCTTATTTTCAGCAAACGGGTAGTATCGAACGCTGTGAGCAACCTCAGTGGGATGGACAGCACGATGAAAACGATACGAGTGGATGTGGCCGTGATCGGCAGCGGTACGGCCGGCATGACGGCGCACAAGGCGGCGCGCATGCAGGGCAAGCGCGTGCTGATGATCGAAAGCGGGCCGTACGGCACGACCTGCGCGCGCGTGGGCTGCATGCCCAGCAAGCTCCTGATCGCGGCGGCCGAGGCGGCCCATGCGGTGGCCGCCGCACCCGCGTTTGGCGTGCATCCCGGACCCGTGCGCATCGACGGCCGGCAAGTCATGGCCAGGGTGCGCAGCGAGCGCGACCGTTTTGTCGGTTTCGTGCTCGACGGTGTCAACGCCATCCCCGACGAGGAAAAACTGCGCGGCCATGCGCGTTTTATTTCCCCCGGTACATTGCAGGTGGATGAGCATACCTTGGTGGAAGCTGCCAGCGTGGTGATCGCCACCGGTTCCACGCCCATCGTGCCGCCCGAGTGGCAGGCGGCGGGAGAGCGCGTCATTACCAGCGACGCCGTGTTCGAGTGGACGGACTTGCCAACGTCCGTCGCCGTGGTCGGCAGCGGCGTCATCGGTCTGGAACTGGGCCAGGCGCTGGCGCGGCTGGGCGTGCGCGTGACGGTGTTTGCGCGTGGCAATAAGGTCGCGCAGCTGACGGACCCGCTGGTGCTGCGGGAGGCCGATGCCGTGCTGGCGCGCGAACTCGATATCCGTTTCATGACCCAGGTCGCGCACATGGCAAAAACGCCGGATGGCGGCGGCATCCTGCTCACCAGCCGCGATGACGCGGGCGTGGAAAAAACCGAGCAGTTCGAGTATGTGCTGGCCGCCATCGGCCGCCGTCCCAATGTGGACAAGATCGGCCTGGAGACGGCGCAAATCGAGCTCGACCGTAACGGCATCCCCCTGCATGACCCGCACACCATGCAGTGCGGCAACAGTGCCATCTTCATCGCGGGCGATGCCGACAACGCCTTGCCGCTGCTGCCCGAAGCGGCCGACGAGGGCCGCATCGCGGGCGAGAACGCGGCCCGCTATCCCGAGGTCAAACCTGGCTTGCGCCGCACACCGCTGGCGATCGCCTTCACGGAACCGCAGATCGCCACCCTGGGCGCCACCTACCAGCAATTGTGCGTGAGCCACGCGGGCCGCTTTGCCGTCGGTGCCGTGTCGTTCGGCAACCAGGGCCGCAGCCGCGTCATGCTGCAAAACCAGGGTTTGCTGCGCGTGTATGCGGAATTCGGCAGCAAGCGCTTTCTTGGCGCCGAGCTGATCGGTCCACGGGCGGAACACCTGGGCCACTTGCTGGCGTGGGCATGCCAGGCCCAACTGACGGTGCCCGCCATGCTCGACATGCCGTTCTACCACCCCGTCATCGAGGAAGGCGTGCGCACGGCCTTGCGCGAGCTGGCGCTGCACCTGGAAAAAGATCCGGAACACGCGCCCGGCTGCGCCGATTGCTCGCCTGGCGTGTGATGCAATTTTGATATTTACACAATTTTGTAGACAAGCGCACATGATTGCGCGATCATCGCTGCCACATTGAAATATTGATTAAAAGCAAAAAACATTTCAATTGGTACTCGCCGCTGATGCCACGATGGTAAAAACAAGCGGGTGCAGGCGATGATGGAGACGATGTGAAAATTCGGCGCATTTACGCGGGAGAACTCGCCCTGGGCGTGGCCCTGCCCTGGGACGTGCATGGCGAAACGGGCGGCTTGCTGGCCAGGCTGGGCCATGTCATCAGCAGCGAAAACCAGATCGCATTGCTGCTGGCGCGCGGCGTCATTGCCGATACCAGCGCCGACGTGCCGCGCACGGCCACGGAAGCGCCGTCGGCCCTGCGCATGCTGAACCTCGTCACGGCGGGCCTGGCCCTTGTCTTGCCGGCCGTTGCCGCCAGACAGGCGGGCAGCCACCTGTCCCTGGTGCCGCTGGCACAGCTGGTGGAAGAGGCCGTTGTCCTGGACGCCGACGTGGCGCTGGCCTGCATCCTGCACAACCAGGGCGCGGGCGACTTTGCCGTCCGCCACAGCGTCGACACGGCCGTCATCGCGGCCCTGCTGGCGCGCGCCCTGAAACTCGACGACGCCGTCGTGCGCAGCGTGGTGCTGGCCGCGCTGAGCATGAACGTGGGCATGCTGGAACGCCATGCGGATTTCCAGCACAAGGCGGGCCCGCTGGACGCGCAGGAGCGCGCCTATTTGCGTGCCCATCCGCAAGCGGGCGTCGACTTGCTGCGCGCGGCGGGCGTGACGGACGCCGTCTGGCTGCAGGCCGTGCTGCAGCACCATGAAAATATCGATGGCAGCGGCTATCCGCTGGGCACGCAAGGCGAGGCGATCGGCATCGGCGCGCGGCTGATCATGCTGGCCGACCGCTATTGCGCGCGCGTCTCGAAGCGCAGCTACCGCCAGCCCCTGCTGCCGAACGTGGCCCTGCGCGAAATGTTGATGGCCGACAAGGCCACGCTGGATGCGCCGCTGGCATCCCTGCTGGTGCGCGAGCTGGGCATCTACCCCGTCGGCACCTTCGTCAAATTACTCAATGGGGAAATCGGCGTCGTCACGCGCAAGGGCCTGAATGCCACCACGCCGCACGTGCAGTCGCTGATCGGCCCCCGCGGCGCGCGCCTGGACGTGCCGCTGCGGCGCGACACGCGCGTGGACTTGCACGCCATCCGCGAAGTGCTCAGCGCGGAGCAGGCGGGACTGCAATTTCGCCCCGACCAGCTATGGGGCCGCAGCGCAAGAGTGTAGAGCGTCTTCCAGACACTCTCTACGTCAAGAGCTTAATTCAGCAGACCGGCATCCAGCCGTCCCTCGAGCGCCAGTTCGCGCATGATGCGCACCGTATCGATGTCGGACTCCTTGTAGGCGGAGCGGCGGAAGTCGTCGTACAGGGCGTTGGCCGCATCGGTGGCCGCGTCGTGGCCGTCGTCGTACTGGAAGCGCACCCACAGGCTCGCTTCGTCGGGCATCTCGATGGTCATCACCAGCGAGGAGGCGCTGATGTCCTTTTGCGCCGGTACTTCGTAACGCACCTGCAGTTGCGGCACCAGCACCACCTTGTCGTTGATGACCAGCTCGCCATAGCGCAGGCTGCGCGCGAAACCGGCATCGCTGCGCTCGCTGATCTGGCATTCATCCAGGTGCGGCACGAACAGTTTCGGCGACTCGGCGCGCAAGACCAGGCCGCGCCAGACCTGTTCCAGGGTCAGGGTGTCGATCAGCGGGTTCAAGGGATCGTTGATTTCAATCAAGTGTTCAAATTTCATGGGACTGCCATTCGGTAAGTGGGCGCGCGCGGGCGATATAGGCGGAATGGTACTCCAGGCGTGGCCGTGCCGCACGCATTGCATGGGTCAAGGTGGCGCCATATGGCGATATATCAATGCCGTTGCCTGTTTTTCAGGCATGCTCCGTCGTGCAAATGGCGGGCGCGACGCTGTTACAATGGGCTGCTGTTCCCTGCGGAAATACCCTGATGTCCAAAGCACCACAGTTCGGTCTGAATGCGCCCCAAAGCGAAGCGGTAACCTACCTCGACGGCCCTTGCCTGGTGCTGGCGGGCGCCGGTTCGGGCAAGACGCGCGTGATCACGCAAAAGATCGCCCATCTGATCGAAGACCGAGGCTATGACCCGCGCACCATCGCCGCGCTGACCTTCACCAACAAGGCGGCGCTGGAGATGCAGGAACGCATCGCCAAGCTCTTGAAGCAGCCGCGCCAGGCCAAGCAGTTGACGGTGTCGACCTTCCACTCGCTGGGCGTGAAAATCCTGCGCCAGGAAGCCAACGGCGTGGGGCTGAAGGACCGCTTTTCCATCATGGATAGCGACGATTGTTTTTCCCTCGTGCAAGACCTCGCCATTACCACCGATAAACAGGTGATACGCGGCATCCAGAATGCCATGTCCTTGTGGAAAAATGGCCTGATCGATCCGGACATGGCGCTGGCGCAAGCCAAGGATGAAGATGAAGCGAACGCGGCGCGCATCTACCGCAGCTATGTGGCAACGCTCTCCGCCTACCAGGCCGTCGATTTCGACGATCTGATCCGTTTACCGGTGGAACTGTTCCGCAACAACGGCCCCGTGCGCGACAAGTGGCAGCGCCGTTTGCGCTACCTGCTCGTCGACGAGTACCAGGATACGAATACGTGTCAGTACGAACTGGTGAAACTGATGGTGACGGGCATCGGCAAGAAGCCGATGTTTACGGCCGTGGGCGACGACGACCAGGCGATCTATGCGTGGCGCGGCGCCACGGTGGAAAATTTAAAAACGCTGGAGACGGATTTCCCCGATTTGCGCGTGATCAAGCTCGAACAGAATTACCGCTCCACCATGCGCGTGCTCAATGCGGCCAATGCCGTCATCGGCAACAATCCCAAGCTGTTTGAAAAGTCGCTGTGGTCCGAGCACGGCCTGGGCGAGCCGATCAAGGTGCTGGGCATGCAGACGGACGAGCAGGAGGCGGAACAGGTCGCCATCATGATTTCGGCCGACCATTTTGAACGCAAGAACAAGTTTTCCGACTACGCGATTCTGTACCGGGGCAACCACCAGGCGCGCATCATCGAGCAGTGTCTGCGCAAGGAGCGCATCCCGTACACGATTTCGGGCGGCCAGAGTTTCTTCGACAAGGCCGAAATCAAGGACATCATCAGCTACCTGCGTTTGCTGGCCAACGAGGACGACGACCCGGCCTTCATTCGCGCCGTGACGACGCCGCGCCGCGGCGTGGGACAGTCGACCCTGGAAGTGCTGGGCGCGTTTTCGGGGCAGTGGCAGTGCTCGCTGTTCCAGGCCGTGTTCAAGGGCGGCATCGAGGCCAAGCTGACGGACCGCCAGCTGGGTCCCCTGCGCGATTTCTGCAACTTCATCAACGATCTGGAATCGCGCGCCAGCCGCCCCGGTGCGGCCGGCAGCGGCGACAATGCGGCCGAAGTGCTGGACGACATGATGAAGGAAATCCACTACGAATCGTATTTGTACGATGCTTTCGAGGAACGGCAGGCGCAAAGCAAGTGGCAGAACGTGCTGGAGTTCGTCAACTGGCTGAAGGAACGGGGCCGGGGCGGCAAGGACCGCGATGGCGAAGAAAAGAACGTGCTGGAACTGACGCAGATGGTGGCCCTGATGACCATGCTCGAAGGCAAGGACGAGGAGCAGGACGCCGTGCGCATGTCCACCCTGCACGCGTCGAAAGGGCTCGAGTTTCCGCACGTGTTTCTCGTTGGCGTGGAAGAGGGCATCTTGCCGCACAAGGGCGACGCGGACGCGCCGGCCGAAACCATCGCCGCGCGCATCCAGGAAGAGCGACGGCTGATGTATGTGGGCATTACGCGGGCCCAGCGCACCTTGCACGTTACCTGGTGCAAGAAGCGCAAGCGGGCCGGCGAGCAAGTCCATTGCGACCCGTCGCGCTTCATCAAGGAAATGCAGCTCGACGTGGGCGACGCCGTGCCGACGGAAGCGGAAGTGATTTCGCCGAAAGAGCGTCTGGCGCGCATGAAGGCGCTGCTGGCCGCGCCGAAAGTGTAAGCGGCGTTCAGGCCTCCACGGCGCCGTCGGGCGTGGCTTTCGGCACGATGGCCAGCTGCATGCCCAGCGCATCGAGCATCTTCAAAATGGTTTCAAAGCGCGGCTTGCTGCCTTCGCGCAAGGCTTTATACGCGCCCTCGCGCGTGATGTCGGCCCGGGCCGCCACCTTGCCCATGCCGTAGGCGCGTACCACGTCGTTCATGGCGGACTGGAACAGTTCCGCGTTGCCGGTGGCGACGATTTCGCTCATGTAGGCAGCCACGGCGGCCTTGCTGGTCAGGTGTTGCGTTGTATCAAATTTGCTCAGGCCTAAGGCTTCCAGGTCGTCGAGGTCGAAGGTGTCATGGTCGATATGGTGGTTCATTTCTTTCGTGCTCCTGTCGATGGGCTTGCCGCCGCTTTCCGCATGGCTGCCTGCCGGGCTTTCAGTTCGCTGAGGATCGCTTGCGCCAGCTTGATGTCGCGTTGCTGGTTCGATTTGTTGCCACCCAACAGCAGCAAGATCAGGGTGCCCCGATTCGTTTCATGAAAATACACGCGCCAGCCCGGCCCCGTCTGTAAAAAACGCAGTTCGCACACGCCTTCGCCCACTGGCCGCCAGTCGCCACCGTGCTGTAAGTGCTTGATGCGCGCATCAATGGCGGCGGCCGCCACATCGTGCAGGGAATCTTCCCAGCGCCGGTATTCGGCCGTCTTGCGCGTATCGATCAGTACTGGTTCGGGTGGCGTTGGCGTGTTCATTGTAATCGGTTGTTCTCATTCGTCAAGCGGTTTGATTCAGCCATACGGAGAGAATAGGCAGAAATCGGCACCGCCTCGGGAAGAATGCCGCTTGTTTGTCCTGGCTCACGCCGCTGCGGCGGTAGAATGCCGCTTTCAGTCAGGAATCACCGAGAGCACCATGGACAATGCAGAACAGATGGAAGTACGTTTCGTCGATATCGAAATCAAGCTGGCGCAGCAGGAAGACCTGGTCGAGTCGCTGAACCAGATGGTGTACCAGCAGGGCAAGCGCATCGACCAGCTGGAAGCGATGCTGCACAAGCTGGGCGAGCATGTGCGCGACGGGGCGCAGCAGGCAAATGGCGGGCTGGTCAACGAGCGTCCGCCGCATTACTAAATCGGCATCGTAGCGCGGGGCGCATGAAAACCGTTCATCACCGGCGGGCGCGCTACCATCGGTAGTTGCTGGTGACGCAAGTGTTTCAGGCTGTTATTATTTCAGGCTGGCCCGCGACACAATCGCGGCTCTCTTGCGTTCCTTGAAAGAAGACATGACCCGTCCTACAATGCTCGTCATCGCCGCCAGCCTGATGCTGGCGCCAGCCGCCGCCGCTTTTGCCGCCACCGCCGCTACCGCCGCTACCGCCGCCTTGCCCGCCTCGAATCCGTTTGCGCAGGCGAGCAGCCTGCCATTCAACTATCCGCCGTTCGACAAGGTGCAGGACGCCGATTACGCGCCCGCCTTTACGGCAGGCATGGCCGCCAACTTGGCGGAAATCAACGCGATTGCGAATAACAAGAAACCGGCCACGTTCGACAACACCATCGTCGCCATGGAACGCTCGGGCCAACTGCTGAGCCGCGTGCGCACCGTGTTTTCCGTGATGTCCGGTTCCAACACGAATGACACGATCCAGGGCCTGGAACGCGAGCTGGCGCCGAAGATGGCGGCCCACAGCGACGCGATCATGCTCAACGACAAGCTCTTCAAGCGCATCGACAGCCTGTACGCCAAGCGCGACAAGCTGGGTCTGGATGCGGAATCGAAACGCCTGCTGGAACGCTACCACACTGATTTTGTCCGCGCCGGCGCCAAGCTGTCGGCGCTTGATAAGGAAAAGCTGCGCGCCTACAACGGCCAGCTGGCTGCCCTGTCGACCAAGTTCGCGCAAAATGTGCTGAAGGAATTGAACGCTTCGGCCGTCGTCGTCGACACGCGCGAAGAACTGGACGGTTTGTCGCCGGCCGCCATCGAAGTGGCTGCGGGCCTGGCCAAGAAGCGCGGCCTGGATGGCAAATACGTGATTGCCCTCGTCAACACGACGGGCCAGGCGCCGCTGTCGCTGCTGACGAATCGCGCCGTGCGCGAACGCATCATGGCCGCCTCGCAAGCGCGCGGCAGCCGTGGCGGCGAGTTCGACAACACCCAGGAAGTACTGGAACTGGCGAAACTGCGCGCCGAGCGTGCCGCGCTGATGGGCTACCCGAACTACGCTGCCTACTCGCTGGAAGACCAGACGGCGCATGACACCACCGCCGTGAACGCCCTGCTGGGCGAGCTGGCAAAGCCGGCCGTCGTCAATGCGCGTCGTGAAGCGGACGATATCCAGAAGGTCATCGATGCGGGCAAGGGCGGCTTCAAGGTGGGCGCCGCCGACTGGGCTTTCTATAGCGACAAGGTGCGTGCCGAACGCTACAACTTTGACGAGAATCAACTCAAACCGTACTTTGAAATGCACAGCGTGCTGACCAAGGGCGTGTTCTTTGCCGCTGGCAAGTTGTATGGTTTGACCTTCAAGCAGCGCACGGACTTGCCCGTCTACACGGCCGACATGCTGGTGTACGACGTCTTCAATGAAGACGGCACCCAGCTGGCCATCTTTACGCTCGATCCTTACGCGCGCAGCAACAAGCGCGGCGGCGCCTGGGCGAATGCCTACGTGGGCCAGTCGAGCTTGCTGAACCGCAAGCCGGTGATCGCGAATAACCTCAACATTCCAAAGCCGGAAGCGGGCCAGCCGACCCTGATGACGTTTGACGAAGTCAACACCATGTTCCACGAATTCGGCCATGCGCTGCACGGCATGTTTTCGAACGTGAAATACCCGCGCTTCGCCGGCACCAGCGTGCCGCGCGACTTCGTCGAATACCCGTCGCAAGTCAATGAAATGTGGGCGCTGTGGCCGGAAGTGCTGCAAAACTACGCCAAGCACTACCAGACGGGCGCGGCCATTCCAGCCGAACTGCTGGCCAAGGTGACGGCGGCCGACAATTTCAACCAGGGCTACAAGACCACGGAATACCTGGCGTCGGCCCTGCTGGACCAGCGCTGGCACCAGCTGACCCCGGCACAGATCCCCACCGACGTGCTGGCGTTTGAAAAAACCGCCTTGACGGACGCGGGCGTCGATTTCGCCCCGGCGCCGCCGCGCTACCGCACCACGTATTTCTCGCACGCGTTCGCGGGCGGCTATTCGGCCGGCTACTACGCGTATCTGTGGTCGGAAAAGCTCGATGCCGACACGGTCGAGTGGTTCAAGGAAAACGGCGGCCTGACGCGCAAGAACGGCGACTGGTTCAGAGCCAAGTTGCTGTCGCGCGGCGGCAGCGCCGATGCGCTCGACATCTACCGCAACTTCCGCGGCCGCGATGCGAAGATCGAGCCGCTGCTGGAACGCCGTGGCTTGAACGGCAAGTAATCGGGTGATTCCGGCGTCAAGGCCGGGTCAATGAAAAAATGGCTGCCAAGCAATTGGCGGCCATTTTTATTTGGCGATTTTGACAGTAAACCGTGGTAAACCGCGCATTTTGCGTGCTGCACCACAGGATCGCCCATGTTGGATGACGCCCGTGTGACAGGCTGCTATGATCTGCCACTGGCCCGCGACGCGATCGCGGTTCTTCCCCGCGCTTCCTGAAAGATGTCATGATCCGTCCACAACTGCTCGTCATCGCCGCCAGCGTCATGCTGGCCCACGCCGCCCCATCCGCCATGGCCGCCGCCGCTGCACCTGCCGCCGCCGTCAGCGCCCAGAACCCCCTGCTCAAAGTGAGTCCGCTGCCGTTCCAGATGCCGCAGTTCGGCCTGATCAAGGATGGTCACTATGCACCGGCGTTTGCCGAAGGCATGAAACGCCAGCTGGCCGAAGTCAATGCCATCGCCAACAACCGCCAGCCGGCCACGTTCGAGAACACCATCGTGGCCCTCGAGCGCACGGGACAGCTGCTGCACCGCGTGCAGAGCATCTTCAGCAACATGACGTCGACCAATACCAATGCCGTGCTGGAAGCGGTGGAAGTGGACGTGTCGCCGAAACTGGCCGCGCATGGCGATGCCATCACCCTGAACCCGAAACTGTTCGCCCGCATCGACACCCTGTATGCCAAGCGCGACAAGCTGGGCCTCGATGCCGAATCCCTGCGCCTGCTCGAACGCTATCACACGGATTTCGTGCGCGCCGGCGCCAAGCTGTCCGATGCGGACAAGGAAAAACTGAAAGCCTATAACGCTGAGCAGGCGGGCCTGGAAACGGCCTTCGCGCAAAACGTGCTGAAGGAAACGAATGCCAAGAGCATCGTCGTCGACACGCGCGCCGAACTGGCCGGCATGACGGACAGCGATATCGATACGGCCGCCACGGCCGCCAAGGAACGGGGCTTGACGGGCAAGTTCGTCATCGCCCTCGTGAACACCAGCGGCCAGCCGCCGCTGGCTGTATTGACGGATCGCAAGACACGCCAGCGTTTGATGGATGCCTCGCTGAACCGGGGCAGCCAGGGCGGCGAGTTCGACAACCGCGCCATCGTGCTGAAGCTGGCCAAACTGCGCGCCGAACGGGCGACTTTGCTCGGTTACGCTAACTACGCCGCGTACTCGCTGGAAGACCAGACGGCCAAGACCACGACGGCCGTCAACACCCTGCTGTCGGAACTGGCAAAGCCGGCCGTCGCGAATGCGCGCCGCGAAGCGGCCGACCTGCAGCAAGTGGTCGATGCGGAAAAGGGCGGTTTCCAGGTGGCAGCGGCCGACTGGGCCATCTACACGGACAAGCTGCGCAAGCAGCGTTTCAATTTCGATGAAAACGAGCTGAAACCGTACCTGGAATTGAACAGCGTGCTGAACAATGGCGTCTTCTTTGCCGCGAACAAGTTGTACGGCATCAGTTTCAAGGAGCGCAAGGACTTGCCGGTGTACAACCCGGATGTGCGCGTCTACGACGTTCTGGATGCCAACGGCAAGCCGCTGGCCCTGTTCATCGCCGATTTCTATGCGCGCGGCAATAAGCATGGCGGCGCGTGGATGAATGAATATGTGTCGCAATCATCGCTGATGGGCACGCATCCCGTCGTCGCCAATCAATTGAACATTCCGAAGCCGCCCGTCGGCCAGCCGACCTTGCTGACGTTCGATGAAGTGACGACCATGTTCCACGAATTCGGCCATGCGCTGCACGGCATGTTCTCGAACGTGAAATACCCGCGCTTTGCCGGCACCAGCGTGCCGAGCGACTTCGTCGAGTATCCATCGCAAGTCAATGAAATGTGGGCCGTCTGGCCGGAAGTGCTGCAAAACTACGCCAAGCACTACCAGAGCGGCGCGGCCATGCCGCAGGAATTGCTCGACAAGGTCACGGCGGCGAAGAAATTCAACCAGGGCTTCATGACGACGGAATATCTGTCGGCGGCCCTGCTGGACCAGCGCTGGCACCAGCTGGCGCCGAGCCAGATCCCGACGGACGTGCTGGCCTTTGAAGCGGCATCGTTGAAAGACGCTGGTGTCGATTACGCGCCCGTGCCGCCGCGCTACCGCACCAGCTACTTCTCGCACAGCTTCTCGGGCGGCTACTCGGCGGCGTATTACGCCTACCTGTGGTCGGAAAAGCTGGACGCGGAGTCGGTCAACTGGTTCAAGGAAAACGGCGGCTTGACGCGCAAGAATGGCGACTGGTTCCGCAGCAAATTGCTGTCGCGCGGCGGCAGCGTCGATGCGCTGCAGCTGTTCCGCGACTTCCGCGGCCGCGATGCCACCGTGGAACCGTTGCTGGAACGCCGCGGCTTGAACGCCAAGTAAGACGTCCTCATCAGAAGCTTGCGTTGCGTTGACCTGGCGCACGCAAGCTTTCTGTGCCGGCGGCGTAGAATTGAGTAAGATGTAAACAAGAAGGCAGTCGAAAGAGTATATGAGTCAGCAAGATTTGAATGGCATTACCCTGGAAGGTATCGTGACGCGCCTGCACGCCCACTACGGCTGGGACGGCTTGGCCAAGCACATCGATATCAATTGCTTCATCAGCGATCCCAGCATCAAGTCGAGCCTGAAGTTTTTGCGCAAGACCCCGTGGGCCAGGAGCAAGGTGGAACAGCTGTACCTGGACACGCAATTTACTGACTGACAGGAAAAAACATGGATAGCAAACTCAAGGAATCGCTGCAACAGCTGCATTCGACACTCGCAACCAGTGGTCCCGTCGATGAAGAACTGCATGGTTTGCTGCAAAAACTCGATGTCGACATCAAGTTGCTGATGGAAAAGCGCGCCGCCGAGGAACAGGAAGAAGAGTCGACCACCTATGGCCTGGCCGAGCGCAGCCAGGAATTGTCGGCCAAGTTTGCCGTCAAGCATCCGAAACTGGAGCCGGCGTTGCGCGAACTGGGTGAGATTCTTGCCAATATGGGGATTTGATGCACCTCTGAAAACCTACTGCGCAGCCCACTGCCGGGCATCCGTTGCTCACCGTACCTTCGTACGGCTCCGCTACTCAACCCGGCATTGAGCTTGCTCGCTACGGTTTTGAGAGGCGCCGAGACGATGTTGATGCAATGATAAAAACTGCTCCTCAGTCACAATTTCTCGATAGAAATTCCCCAAGTGATTGAAAAATAAACGTTTTTTGTACTGAAATCCAACAGTAAAAAGCAGGCCGTCAGGTTGGAAATGGCCAATTCCGGTACAATCCGTACCCTATGAGCTCCCCTACCAATTTATTTGCGACCGTTCCCAAGCGGTCTGCCCGCGCTGCCGTGGCGCCTTTCCTGCCGATGTCGCGTGCCGAGATGGACGCGCTGGGCTGGGACCAGTGCGACGTCATCCTCGTCACGGGCGACGCCTACATCGACCATCCGAGCTTCGGCATGGCCCTGGTCGGCCGCCTGCTCGAAGCGCAGGGTTATCGCGTCGGCATCATCAGCCAGCCGGACTGGCTGTCGGCCGACGCCTTCCGCATCCTCGGCAAGCCGCGCCTGTACTACGGCATTACCGCCGGCAACATGGATTCCATGGTCAACCAGTACACGGCCGACCGCAAGATCCGCTCCGACGATGCCTACACGGCGAATGCCGAACCGAACAAGCGCCCGGACCGCGCCGTCACCGTGTACGCCCAGCGCGCGCGCGAAGCGTATTCCGACGTGCCCATCGTCATCGGCAGCATCGAGGCGTCCTTGCGCCGCATCGCCCATTACGATTACTGGTCGGACAAGGTCCGCCGTTCCGTCTTGCCCGATTCCAAGGCTGATTTGTTGATCTTTGGCAATGCCGAGCGTGCGCTGGTCGACCTGACGCACCGCCTGGCCGCCGGCGAAAACATCAAGGATATCCGCAACTTGCGCGGCACGGCCTTCATGGTGCCGGCCGGCTGGCTGCCAGGCGACGACTGGGGCGTGCACAATTCCACCCGCGTTGACGTGCCCGGCAAGATCGACCCGCACTACAGTCCCTACGAGATGGTGCAGGAAGACAAGACCGCCTGCGCGACCGAGAATGCGTCGAAATCGGCCGAAGTCATCAAGCCCATCCGTATCATGAGCCGCGAAGAGCGCCTGGCCATGGCCAAGGAAAAGCACGACAAGACGGTGGTGCGCTTGCCCGCCTACGACGTCGTCAAGGATGACCCCGTCATGTATGCGCATGCGTCGCGCGTGTTCCACCTGGAATCGAATCCCGGCAATGCACGCGCCATGGTGCAGGCGCACGGCGAACGCGACGTGTGGCTCAACCCGCCGCCGCTGCCGCTGGCCATGGACGAGATGGATGGCGTGTACGACATGAACTATGCGCGCGCGCCGCACCCGAGCTATGGCAAGGCGCATATCCCCGCCTGGGAAATGATCCGCTTTTCCGTCAACATCATGCGCGGCTGCTTCGGCGGCTGCACCTTCTGCTCGATCACGGAGCACGAAGGCCGCATCATCCAGAGCCGTTCGGAACCGTCGATCCTGCGCGAGATTGAGCATATCCGCGATAAAACCAAAGGCTTTACGGGCACCATTTCCGATATGGGTGGCCCGACGGCGAATATGTACCGCCTGGCCTGCAAGGAAAAAGAGATCGAAGTGTCGTGCCGCCGCCTGTCGTGCGTGTATCCGTCCATCTGCGTCAACCTGGGCACGGACCACAGCAAGCTCATCTCGCTGTACCGCAAGGCGCGCGCCATTCCCGGCATCAAGAAAGTCTTGATCAGCTCGGGCTTGCGCTATGACCTGGCCGTGCGGTCGCCCGAGTACGTCAAAGAGCTGGTGACGCACCACGTGGGCGGCCTGTTGAAGATTGCCCCTGAGCACACGGAAGAGGGGACGTTATCGAAGATGATGAAGCCCGGCATCGGCGCGTATGACGAATTCAAGGAAATGTTCGACCGTTTCTCGCTGGAAGCAGGCAAGAAGCAATACCTGATCCCGTATTTCATCGCCGCCCATCCGGGCACGACGGACCTGGACATGTTGAACCTGGCCCTGTGGCTGAAGAAAAACAATTTTAAATTGGACCAGGTGCAGACTTTCATGCCTACGCCGATGGCCATGGCCACGACCATGTACCACACGCGCAAGAATCCCCTGCGCAAGGTGACGGCCGATTCGGAAGTGGTGGAAACGGCCCGCAGCGGCAAGATCCGCCGCACGCACAAGGCCTTCCTGCGCTACCAGGATCCGGCCAACTGGCCGATCCTGCGCGAAGCGCTGGTCAACATGGGGCGTGGCGACTTGATCGGCAATGGCGACAAGCATTTGATACCCGCCTGGACCTCGTCCGAGTCGGGCGGCCTGGCCGCTGGCGAACGCAGCCGTCAGACGCATGGCGCCGGCACGCCGGACAAGTTCAAGGTCACGCCCGGCAAGAACCGCATCGCCCTGGGCGGTACGGCCGCGGCGCCGAAGGCCACGGCCGTCGAGTCGAAAGTGCGTCCATCGATCTTGTCGACCATCAAGACGAAGGCCAAGCCGGCTGCCGCTCCCGTTGGCCGTGGCAGCAAGCCGCCTGCCAAGGGCGGCACGCCGGCCCGCAGCGGGCGCCGCTAAGCTTTCAGCGTTGCAACAAGAACCCGGCCTGCGCGCCGGGTTTTTTTATGCCTGGCAGCATCGCCCATGTCGGCGTATTTATCTTGACATCAAGATAGTTTGCGACCACACTGGACTTTTATCTTAACGTCGAGATAGTTCATGCCTGCCTCCGCTGCCCGCCCCGCCTGGGGCGATATCGTGCTCACGGCGCTGGCGCCCCTGATCTGGGGTTCCACGTATATCGTCACGTCCGAACTGCTGCCGCCGGACCGGCCCTTCACGGCAGCCCTGATCCGCGTGCTGCCGGCCGGTCTGCTGTTGCTGCTGATCATGCGGCGCCTGCCCGCGCGGCGCGACTGGGGCCGCGTGCTGATCCTGTCCGCACTGAATATCGGCGTATTCCAGGCGCTGCTGTTCGTGGCCGCCTACCGCTTGCCGGGCGGCTTGGCGGCCGTGGTGGGCGCCATCCAGCCGCTGCTGGTGATGGGTTTGGCCTGGGGCGTGGAAGGGCGCCGTCCAGCCCGCGTGGCCCTGGGCGCCAGCGTGCTGGGCGTGGCCGGCATGGCCGTTCTGTTATTGTCGCCGCGCACGGTGTGGGAACCCGTCGGCATCGCCGCCGCGCTGGGCGGCACGGCCTGCATGGCGGCCGGCACCTACCTGACGCGGCGCTGGAAGCCGGACTTGCCGGTGCTGGTGCTGACGGGCTGGCAATTGCTGCTCGGTGGCCTGATGCTGGCACCCGTCGCCTGGCTGGCCGACGCCCCGCTGCCCGCCTTGTCGTTGCAGCAAGTGCTGGCCTACGCCTACCTGTGCCTGGCCGGCGCTCTGCTGGCCTATGCCTTGTGGTTTCGCGGCATCGCCCGCCTGTCGCCCGTAGCCGTCTCCTCGCTGGGACTGCTCAGTCCCCTGATGGCCGTCGTGCTGGGCTGGGCCTTGCTGGGCCAGGCCATGACGGGCTGGTCGATGCTGGGCTTGCTGCTGGTACTGGCCAGCGTGCTGGCCGTGCAGTGGGCCAGCGCCCGTCCCGCAACAAACGCCTGACTTCCGCGTATTTCCCCTCGGCAGGCCGATCGCATCGGCCTGCCCGTTTCCCTCTGGGCGTCGCCCTTTTGCTGCACCGCACATACAGTTTTGCTTGCACTGATATGGGGCATTGAGGCACTATTCGCTTCGCGCAAACGTTTGCGCGCAACGAATTTCCTCAAAAGCATGCAGTACACGTGCTTGACCAACAACTCTGGAGACGCTCATGACATCCCGTATTCGCCTGAAAATGATTGCCGCCGCTGTCCTGGTATGTGCCTTGCCCGCCGTACCGGCGATGGCGCAAACGCCGGCCAAGCCGAAGGTCGCACTGGTGATGAAGTCGCTCGCCAATGAATTTTTCCTGACCATGGAAAATGGCGCCAAGGCGCATCAGAAGGCCAATGCCGCCAAGTACGACCTGCTGTCGAACGGCATCAAGGATGAAACGGATACGTCAAGCCAGATCAAGCTGGTCGAGCAAATGATCGTCTCGCGCGTCAACGCGCTGGTGATCGCCCCGGCCGACTCGAAGGCGCTGGTGCCGGTGCTGAAGAAAGCCATCGACGCGGGCATCATCGTCGTCAATATCGACAACAAGCTCGACGAGGGCGCGCTGAAAGAGAAGGGCATCACCGTGCCGTTCGTCGGCCCGGACAACCGCAAGGGCGCCAAGGTCGTCGGCGACTTCCTGGCCAAACAGATCAAGAAGGGCGACCCCGTCGGCATCATCGAAGGCGTGTCGACCACCTACAACGCGCAGCAGCGCACCCTGGGCTTCCAGGACGCCATGAACGCGGCCGGTGCCAAAGTGGTCAGCGTACAGTCGGGCCAGTGGGAAATCGCCCCCGCCAACACGGTGGCGGCCGCCATGCTGAACGCCAACCCGAATATCAAGGCTTTGCTGTGCGGAAACGATAACATGGCCATCGGCGCCGTGTCCGCCATCAAGGCGGCCGGCAAGACGGGCAAAGTGCTCGTCGTCGGCTACGACAACATCAACGCCATCAAGCCGATGCTGGCCGATGGCCGCGTGCTGGCTACCGCCGACCAGTTCGGTTCGCAGCAAGCCGTGTTCGGCATCGACACCGTGCTGAAAGCTTTGGCGCAGAAGAAGAAACAGGGCGATCTGGGTGGCGTCATCGAAACCAAGGTCGAACTGGTCGCCAAGGGCGCCAAGTCCTGATCGTCTGATCCCGCCGGGGCCAGCGTCCGCGTCTCTGCCTGAGGCTGCGGCGCCGGCCCCGCCGCCACTACCGCGGAGTTTTATCATGCCTACCGACATCCCCCCGGCGCCCTCAGCCGCCATCCCTCTATTGACCTTGGACAACATCGGCAAGTCCTATGTCGGCCCCGTGCTGGGCGGCGTGGGCCTGCGCTTCGCTCCTGGCCAGGTGCTGGCGCTGACGGGCGAGAACGGCGCGGGCAAGAGTACCCTGTCGAAGATCATCTGCGGCCTGGAGCAAGCCACCACGGGTACGATGTTGCTCGACGGTAAGCCCTACCAGCCCGCTTCGCGCGGCGCCGCCGAGGCGCTGGGCATCCGCATGGTGATGCAGGAATTGAATTTGATTCCCACCCTGTCGATCGCGGAAAACCTGTATTTGAAAAATCTGCCGCAGCGCTTCGGCTTCATCGACCGCGCCCGTCTCGAACGCGACGCGCGCGAACAGATGGAGAAAGTGGGCCTGGGCGGCCTCGATCCGTGGACCCTCGTGGGCGAACTGGGCATTGGCCACCAGCAAATGATCGAAATCGCGCGCAACCTGATCGGCGCTTGCCGCCTGCTGGTGTTAGATGAGCCGACGGCCATGCTGACGCACCGCGAAGTGGAATTGCTGTTCCTGCAGATCGAGCGCCTGAAGGCCGACGGCGTGTGCATCATCTATATTTCCCACCGGCTGGAAGAACTCAAGCGCGTGGCTGACCGCATCGCCGTGCTGCGCGATGGCCAGCTCGTGTGCGATGACGATATCGCCGGCCACTCCGCGGCCGACCTGGTCAGCCTGATGGTGGGCCGCTCGGCCGACGATGCCGTCGACCTGAGCGGGCGCACCATCGGCGCGCCGCTGCTGCGCGTGCGGGGCCTGGCGCGCGGCAAGGTCGTCAACCCGACGTCGTTTGACTTGCGCGCGGGCGAAATCCTCGGTATCGCCGGCCTCATCGGCTCGGGCCGCACGGAATTGCTGCGTTTGATCTTCGGTGCCGACCGCGCGGACGCCGGTGACGTGTTCCTCGGCGACAGCGAAATACCCGCCGCCTTGCACTCGCCGCAGGCGGCCGTGCAAGCCGGCATCGCCATGATCACGGAAGACCGCAAGGGACAAGGTTTGTTGCTGCGCCAGTCGATCGCCGTCAACACGACCCTGGCCTCGCTCGACACCGTCAGTGGCGCAGGCTGGCTCAACGACGCGGCCGAAGCGTCGGTGGCCGACGATTACATCCAGCGCCTGGGCATCCGCTCGCGCAACAGCGCGCAAACGGTGGCGGAGCTGTCCGGCGGCAACCAGCAAAAGGTGGTGATCGCCCGCTGGCTGTACCGCGATTGCCCCGTGATGCTGTTCGACGAGCCCACGCGCGGCATCGATATCGGCGCCAAGTTTGATATTTATCAGGTGCTGTCCGAACAGGCGCGCCAGGGCAAGGGCCTCGTCATCGTCTCGAGCGACTTGCGCGAACTGATGCTGATCTGCGACCGCATCGCCGTCATGAGCGCCGGCAGCATCGTCGACACCTTCGAGCGCGGCGCCTGGAGCCAGGACGCGCTGCTGTCGGCCGCCTTCTCCGGCTATTTGACCCCCAACTCCACTCCAGCTGCGGCCTGATCCGCCGGAAAGATTCCCATGACCTCCAACTCCTCTCCTTCGTATCTGCAGCGCAGCCTGGCCGACCTGAAAAACTATGCGGGCCTGATCGGCGCTTTGCTGGCCATGTGCGTGCTGTTTTCGTTTGCCAGCGAAAACTTCTTTACCCTGGCGACCTTGAGTACCCTGTCGAACAACATCCCGACTCTGGTCGTGATGGCCGTCGGCATGACGTTTGTGCTGATCATCGGCGGCATCGATTTGTCCGTCGGTTCCGTGATGGCGCTGGCCGCTTCCGTGCTGTCGCTGGCCGTCGTGCACTGGGGCTGGCCCGTGTGGAGCGCGGCCCTGCTGGGCATGTTCGTCGCGGCCCTGTGCGGCGCCACGACGGGCCTGATTTCCGTCGGCTGGCGCATACCCTCCTTCATTGTGTCCCTGGGCGTGCTGGAAATGGCGCGCGGCATGGCCTATCAGGTGACCAATTCGCGCACGGAATACATCGGCAGCGCCGTTGACGGCATCAGCTCGCCGATCGCGTTTGGCCTGTCGCCCGCCTTCATCGCCTCGATCGCCATCGTCGTCATCGGCCACCTGGTGCTCACGCGCACGGTGCTGGGACGCCACTGGATCGGCATCGGCACGAATGAAGAAGCCGTGCGTTTGTCCGGCATCAATACGAAACCGTCGAAAGTGCTGGTGTTTGCCTTGATGGGCTTTCTGGCCGGCGTGGGCGCCCTGTTCCAGGTCTCGCGCCTGGAAGCGGCCGACCCGAACGGCGGCGTGGGCATGGAATTGCAAGTGATCGCCGCCGTCGTGATCGGCGGCACGAGCCTGATGGGCGGGCGCGGTTCCGTCATCAGCACGTTTATCGGCGTGTTGATCATTTCCGTGCTGGAAGCGGGCCTGGCGCAAGTGGGCGTGTCGGAACCCGTGAAGCGCATCGTCACGGGCCTGGTGATCGTCGCGGCCGTGGTGCTCGATACCTACCGCCGCCGCGGCGAGCGTTCATAATACCGGCCCATGGCAACCATCAAGCAAGTGGCGCAGGCGGCGGGGGTATCGTTTACCACCGTCTCGCACGTCCTCAACAATACCCGCCCCGTCAGCGACGAGGCGCGCCGCGCCGTGCTGGCGGCGGCGGAGGCACTGCATTACGTGCCCAGCGCGCTGGCGCGCTCCTTGCGCAGCCGCAGCACGGGCACCATCGGCCTGATCATTCCGAACAATACGAATCCGTATTTTTCGGAAGTGGCGCGCGGCATCGAGGACAGCTGCTACGCGGCCGGCTACAGCGTGATTTTGTGCAATTCCGATGACGACCCCGTCAAGCAGCGCGACTACCTGAACGTGCTGCTGACCAAGCGCTGCGACGGCCTGATTTTGTCCGCGCTGGCCGACAGCGATGGCGAACTGCTGCGCAAGATGAAGGTGCCGGCCGTGCTGCTCGACCGCGCGCCCAGCGACCTGGCCATCGATGCCGTGGCCGTCGACAACCGCGCCGGCGGTGCCCTGGCCGCGCGCCATTTGCTGGAGCTGGGACGCCGGCGCCTCGCCTGCATCGCCGGTCCCCGCGAAGTGAGCATTTCCAACGAACGCATCGCCGGCGCGCGCAGCGCCATGGCGGAGGCGGGCGTGGTCCTGGCTGACGCCCTGTGCGTGCATGGCGATTTCACGAGCGCGGGCGGCTATGCGGCCGCGCTGGACTTGCTGGCGCTGCCCCAGGGCGAGCGCCCCGACGCCCTGTTCTGCTGCAATGACCTGATGGCTTTTGGTGCCCTGCGCGCCGCCGCCGAGCGCGGCATTGCCGTGCCCGGCGAACTGGCCGTCGTCGGCTTCGACGATATCGACCTGGCCAGCTTCGTGCATCCGGCCTTGACCAGCGTGGCGCAAAATACGCGCGAGCTGGGCCACATCACGGCCGCGTGCCTGCTGGCGCGCATCGCCGATCCCGCCTTGCCGCGCCAGCAGCGCAGCATCGCACCCGCACTGTACGTGCGCGGCTCCAGCGTGGCCGCCACCGTACCTTCTGCTGTACCTACTTCTTCTCCTGCAACTGAACTGATGGGAATGACATCATGATCGTGGTTATCGGCAGCATCAATATGGACCTGGTCTTGCGCGTGCCGCGCATGCCCCTCCCCGGCGAAACCCTGACGGGCGGCGCTTTTCGCACCATCCCTGGCGGCAAGGGCGCCAACCAGGCCGTGGCCTGCGCGCGCCTGAGCGGCAAAGTGGCGGGCGCCCAGCAAGTGGCCATGGTCGGCTGCGTGGGCGACGACGCCTTCGGCGCCACCCTGCGCGCGGCCCTCGTGGGCGACGGCATCATCGACAGCCACGTCACCACCTTGCCGGGCGTGGCGTCCGGCATCGCTTCCATCCTCGTCGACGACAACGGCCAGAACAGTATCGTGATCGCCGGCGGCGCCAACGATCTGCTCAGCCCCGCGCACATCGACGCGGCCAAGGCGCTGATCGAGCAGGCGGACATCGTCGTGCTGCAGCTGGAAACGCCGATGGCCACCGTCGTGCACGCCATTCAACTGGCCCGCTCGCTGGGCAAGACCGTGGTGCTGAACCCGGCCCCCGCCGCCAGCCTGCCGGAAGGCGTGCTGGAACTGGTCGACTACCTGATCCCGAACGAGATCGAAGCGGCCATGCTGGCCGGCGTCAGCCCGGAAGGCGCGGACGCCAAGGCGCTGGCGGCCGCGCTGCAAAAGCTGGGCAGCGACAATGTCATCATCACCTTGGGTTCCAAGGGCGTGCACGCGGCCCTGTATGGCGGCGATTACACCTTCCCGGCCGAAGCGGTGCAAGCGGTCGACACGACGGCTGCCGGCGACACCTTCATCGGCGGTTTTGTCGCGGGCCTGGCGTCCGGCATGGACGAGGCGGAAGCGATTCAACAAGGCCAGCGCGCGGCCGCCTGGAGCGTCACCAAGCCCGGCGCGCAAACCTCGATCCCCCACTTGCACGAGCTGTTCTGAGACCATGAAAAAATCACCGCTGCTGAATATTGCGCTGTCGCAACTGATCGCGTCGCTGGGGCATGGCGACATGCTCGTCATCGGCGATGCGGGCTTGCCGTCGCAGCCGGGCGTGCCCCTGATCGACCTGGCCCTGACGCGCGGCATTCCCGGCTTCATCGATACCGTGAATACCGTGCTGAGCGAAATGCAGGTGGAATACCATTTGCTCGCCAGCGAGCTGCCGCAGCACAATCCGGCCATGGCGGCGCAGGTGGCGGCCCTGGGCTTGCCCGATGCGCGCCAGGTGACGCACGAGGAGTTCAAGCAATTGAGCAAGGGCGCGCGCGCTATCGTGCGTACGGGCGAATGCAGTCCGTATGCCAACATCATTTTGGTGGCAGGTGTCGTGTTCTAGCGCAAACAAACGCCAGATTGTTTGCCAGAAACATCAACATTATTGTCCTCTCTGAAATAATTATCCTTTGGCAAAAGGGGCGGCTACAATAGCCTTACCCCTGCCAGCTCGGCAGCTTCCTGTGGTGTTCCGCCATGCCGATGAAAGCCCCCGACGCTTTCCGCTTTGTCTTGCCGCCCGCCGGCAGGCTGGCGCGCGGCTGGCGCGGCCTGTTCTTCCTGCTGCTGTGTCTGGCCACACAAGCCCGGGCGCTGGAACCCGTCTCCCTGCAGCTCAATTTCACGCACCAGTTCCAGTTCGCCGGCTATTACGCGGCCATCGAGCAAGGCTATTACCGCGAGGCGGGCCTCGACGTGACGCTGCTCGAAGGCAGCGGCGCGCCGCGCGCCGAGGCGGCCGTGCTGACGGGGCAGGCCGAGTATGGCGTGGGCAACAGCACCCTGCTGCTCAGCCGCCTGGCAGGTAAGCCCGTGGTGGTGCTGGCCGTGGTGTTCCAGCATTCGCCCAGCGTGCTGCTGATGCGCCAGCATGGCGGCGCGCCCGATGTGCGCCGGCTGGCGGGCGCCTCCGTGATGATAGGCGCGCCCGCCAACGTGGCGTCCGCATCCGATGAAGTGTCGTTGTTCCTGCAGAAAATGGGCGTCGCGCCGCAGCAGATGCGCCACTTGCCGCCCAGTTACCGGGTCGAGGATTTGATCGAGGGCAAGGTCGATGCGATTGCCGCGTATTCCACCAACGAACCTGACTACCTGGACCGGGCGGGCTTTCCCTATTACCAGTTTACGCCGCGCACGGCCGGCATCGATTTCTACGGCGACAATCTGTTTACCAGCGAGCACGAACTGCGCCGCCATCCCGAGCGCGTGAAAGCGTTCCGCGCGGCCAGCCTGCGCGGCTGGCAATACGCGATGGCGCACCGCGAGGAAATGGCGCAACTGATCCATGTCAAATACAGCCAGCGCCACGACCGCGCGCACCTGCTGTACGAGGCGCAGCAGATGGAACTGCTGCTGCAGCCCACGCTGGTGGAGCCGGGCTACATGAATCCCCAGCGCTGGCAGCATATCGCCGATACCTATGCGGCCATGGGCGTGCTGCCGGACAATGCCACGGACAGCCGCGCCTACAAGGGTTTTTTGTACCGTCCCGTGCCGGGCGCGGACCTGGGCTGGCTGTACCTGTCGCTGGGCGTGGCGGGCAGCCTGCTGGCCGTGTCGGCGGCCTTTCACTTCAGCAATCTGGCGCGCGAGCGCCGCCGTACGGAAGACACCATCCGCCAGGGCGAGTTGCGCTTTCGCACCATGTTCGAGCAGGCACCCATGGGCATCGCCCTGATCGATACCGTGAGCGGACAGTTCCTGGATATCAATCCGCGCTATCTGGCCATCGCCGGGCGCACGCTGGAGCACATGAAGCAGACGAGCTGGATGGAAATCAGCCATCCCGACGATGTGGCGGGCGAGCAGGCCCACGTGGCGCAGCTGCTGGCGCGGCGCATGCAGGGCTTTCGCCACGCCAAGCGCATCGTGCGTCCCGATGGCGGCGTGGTGTGGGTCGATGCCTCGGTGACGGCCATCGCCACGGCGCGCCATGGCGGCCCGCACCACCTGTGCATGCTGGAAGACGTGACGGACAAGCGGCAAACGGAAGCGCTGATCTGGCAGCAAGCCAATTTCGATACCTTGACGCAACTGCCGAACCGCCGCATGTTCCACGAGCGCCTGCGCCAGGCGCTGGCGCAAGGCCGGCGCGACGCGAGCCGCGTGGCCATCCTGTTCATCGACCTCGACCACTTCAAGGAAGTCAACGACACCCTCGGCCACCACCAGGGCGATATCTTGCTGATCGAGGCGGCGCGGCGCATCCGCGTGGGCGTGCGCGAGACGGATACGGTGGCGCGCCTGGGCGGCGATGAATTCACGGTGATCCTGTCCGATATCGATGACTTGCAGCAAGTCGACCGCATCGCGCGGCAAATCCTCGACGGCTTGCTGGCGCCGTTTCTGCTGGGACAGGAGCAGGCCTTCGTTTCCGCCTCGATCGGCATCACCCTGTATCCGGACGACGCGGGCACGATCGAGGATTTGCTCAAGCAGGCGGACCAGGCCATGTATGTCTCGAAAGGCGCGGGGCGCAACCGCTACAGTTATTTCACGCCCGCCATGCAGGTGGCGGCCGTCAACCGCATGCGCATGGGGGCGGACTTGCGCACGGCCCTGCGGGAACAGCAGATGCAGCTGCATTATCAGCCCATCGTCGAGCTGCATAGCGGCAAACTTGCCAAAGTGGAAGCCTTGCTGCGCTGGCACCATCCGCAGCGGGGCATCGTGTGCCCGCCCGATTTTCTGGCGCTGGCCGAGAGCAGCGGCCTGATCGTGGAGATCGGCGACTGGGTGCTGCGCACGGCGGCCGCGCAGCTGCTGCACTGGCGCGCGCAGGGCCAGGCCATCGGCTTGCCGGGGCTGCAGCTGTGCCTGAACCAGTCGTCGCTGGAATTGCAGCGCGAAGTCGAGGCGCCCGGCACCTGGCTGCGCCAGCTGCTGGCGCTCGATGTGCCGCCTTCGGCCATCGTGCTCGACATGCGCGAAGATGTGCTTTTACCTAGCGGCAATAGCATGGCGCCACGCCTGCAGCACTTGCGCGAGGCGGGCTTGCAGATCGCCCTCGACGACTTTGGCAGCGGTCATGCCTCGCTGACGCAATTGCAGCAGTGCGGCATCGATTACCTGAAGCTCGACGGCGTGCTGGTGCGCAAGCTGGCGCCCGGCGCCAGCGAACTGGTGCTGTGCGAAGCCATCGTCACCATGGCCCACAAGCTGGGTTTGCAAGTCATCGCCGAAGGGGTGGAGACCGAAGAGCAGCGCGTATTGCTGCTGGGAATCGGCTGTGATTTTGCGCAAGGCAATCTGTTTGCGCCGCCGCTGGCCATCGAAGCGTTCGATGCGCTGCTGCACGCCCAGCGGCCTTTGCACCCTTGAAACAGGCGCGCCGCGCTACCAGATGTTACGCAAGCCTGCGGGACAGGGCTCCCGGCCTGAACGGGCTTATACTCGACGGGCTGGCGCCTGCGTCCGGCTTTGCTGTCATGGGTCCTGGACCTTACGCAGGCAAACCTTCTTCCATTCACTCAACTCGAGGTGACCTCATGGGCATTTTCAGCAATATCTACAATAAAATCTTCCACCATTCGTCCGACGCTGCCCCGGCAGCCACGCCGGCGGCCGCTACCGACGCGCCAGCGGCGGCCGCCCCTGCAGCAGCCCCTGCCGCTGCCGTGCCGGTGGTGGACGTGGAAGTGGTGCTGGTCGACCTGGCCAGCAAGAATGCGGAAACACTCAATTGGCGCACGTCCATCGTTGACTTGATGAAACTGCTTCAACTCGACAGCAGCCTGGCCGCACGCAAGGAACTGGCGCAAGAGCTGCACTTCACGGGCGACACCAACGATTCGGCCAGCATGAATATCTGGCTGCACCGCCAGGTGATGATCAAGCTGGCGGAAAACGGCGGCAAGGTACCGGAAGAGTTAAAGAACTAAACACCTGGCGGCGGCAGGGGTATCCACTGTCACCGCTATCCAATCCTGTGGGAACTGCCTATCATGGAGTTCCCATAGCGTCATGATAGTTAAAACCAATTGAAACTATTGTGACAATCAATTTTGCATATGGGCTAAAACCCCTTACACTAGAGTCTTACTGATTCACCACACGAGAGGAAATGAAATGTCGCTGATCAATACCCAAGTTAAACCATTCAAGGCAACCGCATACCACAATGGCAAATTCGTCGACCTGACGGAAGCGTCGCTGAAAGGCAAGTGGTCGGTATTCGTCTTCTACCCAGCCGACTTCACCTTCGTTTGCCCAACCGAACTGGAAGATCTGGCCGATCACCACGCTGAATTCCAGAAGCTGGGCGTCGATGTCTACGGCATCTCGACCGATTCGCACTTCGCGCACAAAGCCTGGCACGACACCTCGGACGCGATCAAGAAAGTGCAATACGCACTGATCGGCGACCCGACCGGCGCCCTGTCGCGCAATTTCGAAGTCATGATCGAAGAAGAAGGCATGGCACTGCGCGGTACCTTCGTCATCAATCCGGACGGCTTCATCAAAGTGCTGGAAGTGCATGACAACGGCATCGGCCGTGACGCATCGGAACTGTTGCGCAAAGTCAAAGCAGCGCAATACGTTGCCGCTCACCCAGGCGAAGTGTGCCCAGCCAAATGGACGGAAGGCGCAGCAACCCTGACCCCATCGCTGGACCTGGTCGGCAAGATCTAAGTCTCGATGCACGACGCAGCAAACAAGTAGTTACCGCGATGCCGGACCGGGCGTCCGGCCCGGCATTCGCCTAAATATTTGTAAAGGAAGAAAAAATCATGTTAGATGCAACCCTCAAAACCCAACTGAAATCCTACCTGGAAAAAGTGGTGTATCCGCTTGAGCTGGTCGCTTCTCTCGATGACAGCGCAAAAGCCCGCGAGATGAAGGAATTGCTCCAGGAGATAGTCCTGTTGAGCGACAAGATCACGCTGGTCGAGCGCCTTGACGCTGGCGTACGGGTACCGTCGTTCAGCATCAACCGTACCGGCTCCGACATCGGCGTGCGTTTCGCCGGTGTGCCGCTGGGCCACGAATTTACCTCGCTGGTGCTGGCGCTGCTGCAAGTGGGCGGCCACACCATCAAGTTCGACGATGCCGTGATCGAGCAGATCCGCAACCTCGACGGCGATTACGAATTTGAAACGTTTATTTCGCTATCCTGCCATAACTGCCCGGAAGTGGTGCAGGCATTGAATGCCATGGCCGTGATCAACCCGCGCATCAAGGTCACTACCATCGATGGCGGCGTGTTCCCGCAAGAAGTGGAAGCGCGCCAGATCATGGCCGTGCCGATGATGTTCCTGAATGGCCAGCATTTCGGCCAGGGACGCACGAATGTCGAGGAAATCCTCGCCAAGCTCGACACCAACGCCGGCGCCCGCCAGGCGGAAGCGTTGAGCAAGAAAGACGTGTTTGACGTGCTGATCGTCGGCGGCGGCCCAGCCGGCGCGGCAGCGGCCATCTATGCGGCCCGCAAGGGCATCAACACGGGCGTGCTGGCCGAGCGTTTCGGCGGCCAGGTGCTCGATACCCTGGCCATCGAAAACTTTATTTCCGTCAAGGAAACCGATGGTCCGAAGTTCGCCGTGGCGCTGGAACAGCACGTCAAGGAATACGACGTCGACATCATGAACACGCAGCGCGCCGCGAAATTAACGCCAGGCAAGCTGATCGAGATTGAAACGGCGAATGGCGCCGTGCTGAAAGCCAAGACCGTCATCCTGGCCACCGGTGCTCGCTGGCGCGAAATCAACGTGCCGGGCGAGAAGGAATACCGCAACCACGGTGTCGCCTACTGCCCGCACTGCGATGGTCCCTTGTTCAAGGGCAAGCGCGTGGCTGTGATCGGCGGCGGCAACTCGGGTGTGGAAGCGGCGATCGACTTGGCCGGCCTGGTGAAACACGTGACCCTGATCGAGTTCGGCGCGGAACTGCGTGCCGATGCGGTGCTGCAGCGCAAGCTGCACAGCCTGCCCAACGTGACCGTGATTACGTCGGCGCAGACCACCGAAATCCACGGCGACGGCAAGATCGTCAATGGCCTCAGCTATACGGACCGGGTCAGCGGCGAGTCGAAGAAGGTCGAGCTGGAAGGCGTCTTCGTGCAGATCGGCCTGGTGCCGAACACGGAGTGGCTCAAGGGCACGGTCGCCTTGTCGCGCCACGGCGAAATCGAAGTCGATGCCCGCGGCCAGACCTCGATTCCCGGTGTGTTTGCGGCCGGCGACGTCACCACGGTGCCGTACAAGCAGATCATCATCGCCACCGGCGAAGGCGCCAAGGCAGCTTTGTCCGCCTTTGACCACCTGATCCGCTCGGATGACGAGGAAGTGGTCGAAGAATCGGCAGCGAAAGAAGCGCTGACGGCGTAAGTATTCCAGCGTTGATCCGTATCAAGAAAAAACCGGAACTGCCGCAAGGTGGTTCCGGTTTTTTTATGCGTAAAAGAAACTTAACTGCCCGCGTACAGGGGATTGGCGGCCACGTACACCGCGATGCCGTCGACGGGCATGTCCTTCGGCGCGATGTCGCTTAGGGCAAAGACGGTCTTGTTGTTGAAAGTTTGCACGTGCCACGTAAAACGCTGGCCGGCGCGCGCGATGGTGACGGTTTCGCCGCGCGTGACGTTGATGTGGCGGGTATCGGCCTGCAGTTCGATGCTGCGCTGGGCGGCGCCGTGGTGGGCGGGCGTGCCATAGTCGGCGGCCGTGCCCGTGGGGCCGGCGGCGAGGGCCGAGGTGGCAAGGACGGCGCACAGGATGGCCAGGGCGCTGCGGTGGGTGTTCAACATGATTTCTCCAAGAATAAGCCTGGCGCGCCGGGTCAGCGCGCCGTTGTTTTGTCGTCGTGGTTGCACCGGGATCGCCGGTTTTTGCAACACGGCATCGTAAGCGGTTCTTGGCCGATCTGCAAAGCTGTATTTCCTGTCTATATTTCCACCGTGGCCGCCAGCGGCACGTCCGGCGCCAGGTGGCTGGTCAGCACGATGCACTGGCGCGCCAGGCGCGATGGCTCGGCCAGGCGCGCGCGCAGGTGCGCCATGGCGGCCGCGTCGAGGCCATTGAACGGTTCGTCGATCAGCAGCAGGCGCACGGGCAAGGCCAGGGCCAGGGCCAGCTGCAGTTTTTTATGCTGGCCCAGAGACAGGGCGGTGATGCTTTGCTGCAAGGTCTGCAGCAGGGAAAACGCGCTCAGCTCGTCGTTCAGCAGGGCCTGGTCGCTGCCCGGGTACAGGGCCAGGTGCAGGTCGAGAAACTCGTGCACCTGCAGCCAGGGCAGGGCGGGTGCATCGCCGCCGCAATAGAAGGCCTGGGCGCGGTAGGCCAGCGGCATGAAGCCGCTGTCGATATCGTTCAGGCGGATGGCGCCGCGCGCGGGCAGCAGGGCGCCGCCCGCCAGCTTCAGCAGGGTTGTCTTGCCGGCGCCGTTGGCGCCGCGCAGCCAGGTGACGCCGGGGCCGAATTGCTGGTTGAACCCCTGGAACACGCTGTGCGTGGGGAAGTGAAACTCGAGGTGCTCGATGTGCAGGGTGGGAGGACAGGCATTCAATTCCATAATTCGCTTCCGATGGCGCTCAAGGCAAGGATGGACAGGACGACGAGGGCGACACGCCCGCGCGCCGTGAGGCGGGGCAGGCCGACGATGGCCAGCAGGGCGACGCTGGCGGTGATGGCATACACCCTGGTCACGCGCTGCTGCAAGGCGGCGGGATCGGTGGCGTACAGCAAGACGCCGGCGGACAGCAGCACGGCAAACGCTGGCAGCAGGCTGGCCGCGCAAGCCAGGCGCGTCAGGGCCGTGCTGGCCAGGGGCCAGGCGTTCAGCACGGGGCGCAGCACGGCGATCTGCTCGCGCACGGCCTTGTCGCCGCGGTCCGTCACGATGACCAGGCTGGCGCTGGCCAGCAAGCCCAGCAGTGGCGCGGGCAGCAGGGGCGCGCGCAGCAGCCAGGCCAGCATGCTGGCCCCCGCCGTGGCCAGCAGCACGCTTTGCTGCAGGCCGATCACATTCTCGTTGCGCCAGAACGGCAGCCAGAACAGCTGGCGCCACAGGAACAGGGTAGACCAGCGGGGGTGCTGCGGCACATAGGTGCTCATCGTGGGCGCGCGCGCCCTTTGGGCGGGGCGCGGCGCGCGCAGGCGCTGTGCCACGATGAGCGTCGTCAGCAGCCAGGCCAGCAGCCAGACGCCGAGGGTGGCCCCAATGCCGGGCGCGGCAATGGGGCGCAGCCAGGGCGGCGACTGCAGCAGCCAGATGCTGGCCGAGACGGCATACGCAAGGCCCAGCGGCAGCATCAGCAGGCCGGCCACGGCCACATCGGCTTTCCAGCGCAGGCGCGGCGCCAAGGGGAGCTGGCGCAGCCAGGCGGCGGTACCGGCCGGCAACAATCGTTTGCGCAGCAGCCAGGCGGGCAGGCAAGTGAGCAACGCCTGCGCGCCCAGGATGGCCAGTGCCGTGGGCCAGGCGTGCGTCACGGCGAGAAAGCCGGGCAGGGCGATGACGCTGAGCAAGCCCAGCAGGACGGGACCGGCCAGGAAAAAGAAGATTTCCATGGAACTCGTCAGGCTGGCGGCAAATTGCAGCAAAGCATGATGGGCCAGGCGCAGCCGCAGGGCGAGATAGGGGGGAGTACTACGGGGCAAGCGCATGCGGGCAGGGGCGGAGTCAGGGTAGCGCTGATTCTAGTGCATTTGCTGTTCCAGAATGGGAAAAGCCCTTCGGTTCCAGGAACCAAAGGGCTTTTCTTTTATTGGCGGAGCGGACGGGACTCGAACCCGCGACCCCCGACGTGACAGGCCGGTATTCTAACCAACTGAACTACCACTCCAAGCTCGTATGATCTGTGTTGCTGATCCATGAAGCACTGGATAATTTTCTGTATTGGTGGTGGGTGCTGAGAGGCTCGAACTCCCGACCTACGCCTTGTAAGGGCGCCGCTCTACCAACTGAGCTAAGCACCCG
>NZ_JBXAKW010000013.1:0-105775 GCF_058798815.1 Janthinobacterium sp. GW822-FHT07A03
ACGTCCGTCAACTCCTTCTTTTTCTCACTATACTCAGCATTTGCATGCGTCGTTCAGCGAGGGGGCGAATTATAGCCAAGCAACAGCGTGTCCGCAAGAGCCATTTATGGCAAGACGAACGATTTCACCAAGGTCAGCTCGCCGGCGGCCCGCATCGGCACCTGGAAGCTCTGCAGCTTTTCCCGCGGCGTACCTTCATTGGTGATGATCGACAGGCGGGCGACGGTCAGCATGGCGGTATTCTCGCCGCTGCCGTAGTAATTGACGTAGGCGTGATAATTGCCCTTCAGGGGCGCCGCGCTGGAAAAGATTTCCGGGCCATAGCCGGTGGTCACGTCCACGTCCAGCGCGCCGCCATCTTTCAAGACACGGTTGCCGTACCAGGCGTGGCCGCCGTCCGGCGTGACCACATGCAGATCGAGGTCGGTGCCGGCGCTGTCCCACGACAGCACGATACGCAAGCGCGCTTGCGTCTTGCCCTGGTAGCTGTCGACAAACTGGGTGCGCGCGCGGCTCCTGCCATCGGGCGAGCGCACCTCCACGCTGTTCGAGCCGCTGCCAAAGCCATAGGGGCGGCCGTAGCTGCCATCCTCGCCCACCTCCATCGGCATCGCCACGCCATTGACCACCAGAGTAGCGGGCTTGCCCTTGACGGCGCCCGCGATACGCCCCCGTATCTGCGCCGTCTCGGCCTGGCCCGGCTGCAGGTTGACCGACGCGGCGGGGTAATTGACCGCTTGCGTGTATTCCTCCTGCGCGCTGGCCGAATTACGCCAGCCGCCCTTCGGTGCATCGATGGTGACCTGGGCCTGCGCCCAGAGTGGCAATAGCATCAGGGGAATCGCGCAACGGATATAAAAGTTCACAGGGCCTCCAGGTTAAGGTCGACGAGCCGGCGGGCCAGCCGCTCGACATATTCTTCGTCCTGGCCGCGTGGATGATGGCGCAGGCCAAGGTGCAAATATTCATGGGCCAAGGTGATGCGGTCTTCGCGCGTGGCCAGCGGGCGCATGAAGATGCGGTTGCGCGACTGCTCCGAATACGGCGCGCCGCTGGACAGGGCACACACCAGCGGCGCTTGCGGCGGCGCCTCGTAACCGGCTTCGCGCAGCAGCACGCGCCGCCAGCGCGGTACGGACCGCGCCAGCCAATCCTCGTTCTGCGCCAGGCGACGGCAACGCGCGCCGGTATTGCCAACGGTGCTCAGCGCGCCGCCGGGATAAGCCGCCGCCAGCAATTCATCATAGTGCTTGCCCTGTTTCGCCTGGCGTACCGCCTCGCTCCACGCCATCGTGCCCTCGGACGCTTGGTTGCTGTGATAGCGCACGGTGACCCCATCGACGATCAGCTGGTCGGTCCAGCGCGCAATCGCCAGCGCCGCCGGCGTAGCGGGGCTGGGACTGACGCGCTGGGTCGCGCTGCTGTCGGCGATCTGCTGGCAGCCCGCCACGGTCACCGCGTTCTGCTGCAGATACGTGCGCGCGGCAATCGCCAGCGCCTTGGCCGCTTCCGGCTCATTCGCACTCGCTTCGCGGTCGAGCACCCGCGCCACATATTCATTGACGCCGAAGCGGCCGCGCAATTGCGGGCGGCCTCCCTGCTCTTGTACCAGCATCAACTCGCCGCTGCTGCGCAAGGCGAGGTTCTGGCCATTTTCAAATTGCACATGGTAGCGGCCATTCAGCGGACCAGGTAGCGCCACACCACGCTCGCCGCGCACGGCGCGGATCGGATAGCGCTTGAAGTAATCGACCACCACGCAACCGCCATCGTCGGCCGCACCGACTGGCGGCAGACTGGCGGCCAGCCTGGGCGCCCACTGCTCAAAGACATTGCTGCTGCCGCCTGCGCCGCCAAACCAGATCGGCGTGCCATCGGCCAGCCAGCCGGCCGCGCCGCCAATCCGTTCGTCTGCCCGGCGCTGCTCGTGCCAGGAATACGTCTTTACGCGCAACTGGCTGCCGAACCAGCGCGCCGTACCAGCGCCGCGCCCACTGCGACCATCGAGCACCACGCGCAACAAGGCCGCTTCGGCGTCCACGCGGCTGGCGGCCGGGATGCTGCCCAACGCGCGCAACAGGCTGTCCAGGCGTACCAGGCGCCCCGGCGCCAGCTGCGCGGGGTCCGCCAGCCAGGCAAAGTCGCCTGCCGGGGCGCTACCTAAACGGACGGTCCAGTATGTGCGCCACAGCGCGGCCGTGATCATCAGGCGCTGGGGAGAGAAGAAAGGGCCGCAGGACTGCGCCAGCGCCGCATCGTGGCCGATGTTCTGGCCCGCATCGCAGCAATACACTTCTTCCGGATCGCGGCCGCCGCAGCGGTAGTCGGGCATCGCCACCTTGTTATCGCTGGCGTAGACATACACGAACAGCTTCCACAGGCTGGCCAGCGGCACTTGCCGCGCGCCGTCAAACGGCAGCGGCGCTGCGCCGCCCTGACGCAGCTGGCGCACCTCCATCTTGCCGTCGCGCCACCAGGCCACGTCCAATGAAGCCGACCAGGCAGGCATGGCCAGCAGCAGGGCCGCCATCAATACTGGACGTACAAAGCGCATCACTCGACCTTCAGCGCGCGCGTGCTCTTGCCGCCGCCCTCGAGCGCTTTCTGCTCCGGCTGGTACATGCGGTAAAAGCGCGCCGGCGGCAGCACATAGCTGCCCTTCTGCGCGAAGCGCAGCAAATGGCGCACGGTCACGGCGCCTTCCAACGGCTCGACCGGCACCGCGTAACCGTCGCGACGCTCCGTGTGGCGCGCGCGTTCCAGCGCGGCCGGCTTGTCGCCCGCCATGACCATGCCCCAGGTCGTCGATTCCACCATGGCGCCCGGCGGCAGCGCCACTTCCAGCAAGCCAAAGCGGTGTTTCGCGCCCGGCGCTGCTTTCAAGGTGATTTCATCGAGGTAGAGCGCGTCCGTGCTCACCGTTTCGCCCGGCTTGACCAGCTCCGTCGTGTAGCCGCCCTTGCCCGCCTTCATGCGCAGGATGCGACGTTCGACGGCGACCGGCAAGGTCTGCGCTTCGGCTGCGTAGCTGTCGTACTGCACCACAGCCGCCGTGCCGGCCGGCGCCGGTGCAGCGAGACGCAGTTTGTCAGGCACGCCCTTGGCGTCAAGCCAGCGCCACAACGGCTGGCCGCTGCGGCTGTCGCGTTTTTGCCAGGCGCCGTCCGGCGCGACGGCCGGCCCCTTGCCGAACGATACGCCGCCCAGCTTCTTTTGCACCCACATCAACGTCATCGCGCGGTCCAGAGTCGGCATCTCGGCGCGCACGCCGGCCAGCACCGCGTCGGCCTGCGATGGCGGCACTTCACCGGCCAGCATCAGCAAGGCTTGCGCCACCGGCGCTTTGGACTCGCGCAAGACTTGCCAGGCGCTGGCCACTTGCAACTGCAGCGAATGCGGCAAGGCGATGCCATTCTGGCTGGCGACCAGCGCCACCAGGCCAAGGCTCATCGCTTGTGCTTCGCGGTCAGATGCCCCGCCCAGCAGCAGGCTGCCGCTGTCGCCCGCCTGGCGCGGCTTGCCGCCCAGGACGGCGATGGCGCTGTCGTCGACCAGGCCCGCAGCCAGCGTCTGCGTGGGCAAGCCCATCTCGTGCGCCATCCACAGCACCAGCGCGCGGTCGCCCATCGCATCCTTCAAGCCATGCTCGCTGTAGACGGCCAGCAGCTTGTTCCAGTGCTCGGGCGGCAGTTCGATGTGCAGCGCGCGCGCCGCGTACCAGTCGGCGTAATAAGCGTACGCCGTCATCAGGGCATTGCCGGCCGTGGCGTTGCCCCACCAGCCGAAGACGGCGTTCGGGCCGGCCATCGAGACCAGGCGCAGGCGCTGCGCCGTGAGCAGCGTTTGCAGGGCGCCCGCGTCCGGCCCCAGGCTTTGCGTGGCCAGCGCCAGCGGAATCAAGCGGCTGGCCGTCTGCTCGACGCAGCCATACGGATAGTCGATCAGGTCGTCGGCAATGCGCGCAAACTGGCTGGCTGCTCCCTGCGTGAACGAGACGCGGAGATTGCGCGCGTCGGCCGGCAGCTTGAGCGGCATATCACCGGTGACGCCATCGAGCGGCAGCACCAGCGAGCGCGGGCTGCTCCAGGCGGCGGGCAAGGTTTGCATGACCGCCTCTAACGCGTCGACCAGCTTGCCGTTCTGTTTCAGCTCCAGGCGCAGCGGCCCGCTAGCGCCAGCAGCGAGCGGAAACTCGACGTAGTTGACGCCCGGTTTGGCGGACAGCTTTTCCGTCTTCGGCTGCGCGCCGCCCGAGAGGACGACGTCGAGCGCCTGCTCCTTGCCCGTCTGGTTGAACACGGCCACCGAAGCGCGCGGCGCATCGCCGGCACGCATCCAGTCGGGCGCCGTCCACTTGGCATAGAAGTTTTTGTCGGAGCGCAGATAGGCGGTGCGCTGGCCCACGCGCCCCTGCTCATCCATCGCGCGGCCCGTGATGCGCCAGCGGGTCAGCGCGTCGGGCATGGTGAAGCTCACGCGCGCGTTGCCGTTGGCGTCGGTCTTCAGCGATGGCGCCCAGTAGGCCGTATCGATATTGTCGCGGCGCGGACGTTCAAGCACCTTGACGCCGCGTTCGTTGTAGTTGTGGCGCGCGGGCGCGCCGGCCGTGCGGCCCTGCGCCATGTCGTAGCTGATGAAGGACAGGCTGGCCGTGGTGCGCACGTTGTTACGGCGCGGATGGTAGAAGAAGTCGCCGATGTCCGGCGCGATTTCCGGCTGCAGCACATAGATCATTTCATCGACGACGCCCAGCGCCACCAGGGTGCTCACGGGCTTGCCGTCCAGCGTGGCCTTGACGTCCAGCGTGACCTTTTCACCCGGCTGGTAGACCTCCTTGTCGCTCTTGAACTGCAGCGCGATGCGCGGTTCGATCACTTGCAGGCCGGCGTTCTCGAACACGAAATCGCCATTGCGGGTATACGCCACCGAGAACGTCATGTTCGGGCCATGCTCTTCTTTTACCGGGATGCGCACTCTCCACTGCCGCGGCGCCACGCGCTTCGCCTGGTACCAATCGGCGGCGCCGGCCATCAAGCCATGGTGTTCCACCTTGTCGCGCTCGAGCGTCAGCAGCGCCTGGTCGACCTTGTCGGAGAAGGTGATCAGCGCCTCGGCAATGTCGCCCGGGCGGTAGCGGGCGCGGTCCAGCACGATCTCGATGCTGCCCGGCGTCGTCTGCACGCCATCGCCGGCGACCCAGTGGCTGGCGGCGGCCAGCAGGTTGCCCCGTTCGTCGCGCAGCGCCAGCTGATACGAGCCGGAGGCCGGGAATGTCACGTCCCAGCCCTTGGCGTTTGGATCGAAGGCGCCCTCGGTCTTGCTCTGTTTTTCCAGCGGCACCATCTCCCAGCGCACGGGCTTTGCCGCGCCCTGGCCATCGGCCAGCAAATCGAAATGCACGTTTTGTCCCGGATCGGAAAACTGGCGCGTCGCCTTCAACTGATAGCTGCTGTTCGAGCGTTCGATCATCAGCTCGCGCGTCGCCTTGACGCGGTAGGCCGCGCCATCGGTCGCCAGCACAGTCAAGATGTAGCGCGACGGATCGGCGGCGGGCGGCAGGGTGAAGTCCACATTGCCGCTGCCGTCGCTCGTCACTTCCTCGGTCTTCAGGGCCACCGGGAACAGGCCGCTGTAACGCAGTTCCCCCTCGACCATGGTGTTTTGCTGGCCGCGCAAGGATAAGGTCATCTTCGCGTTTTTTACGGGTTTGCCATCGGGGTAGCGCAGCGCGATGCTGCCCTTGACCACCTCGCCCGTCTTGAATTCCGGTTTCGATGGCTGGACGTTGATTTCAAAGTGCGGCTTGACGTATTCGGCCACGCGGAAGGCCGCGCCATACACGCCATCCTTGTAATTGAAACGCAGTTCATAGCCGCCGGCGGTCGCTTCCGTCGGCAGGCGGAAACGCGTGTCGGCGCCCGTGTCGCCGGACAGCTGCAGCGTTTGCGTCAAGAGCGGCGTGCCGTTCGGATTGAGCACGCTCAAGCTGATCGGCGCAGCGCTTGCCGCCTGCGAGGCGCGCGCCGAGGTGAATTCGCGGCCCAAAAACTTGACGTTGACCTCGTCGCCTGGCCGGTACAAGGGCCGGTCCGTCACGGCATAAATCTTGGTGTTATAGATTTCGCTGTCATAGTAAAAATTCTCGGACACGAACACGCCGCCCGCGCCGTCCTGGCCCAGCACATACGTGTGTTCGGGGCTGCCGCGCTCGAGCGACGCGACGCCATCAAAGCCCGTCACGGCCGACTGCATCACGCCGGTGCCGTCCGTCCACGCCACGCTGACGCCGGCCACGGCGGCGCTGTTGTCGCGCCGCGCCGTCCATACCAGCATCTGGCCGGAAGAGACCTTGGTGACGGCCACCGTGTCCGACACGAACACCAGGGTGGTGGCGCGGTGCTCGCCGATGATCGCTTCGACCAGGTACAGGCCCGGCTTGCGTTTGCCCAGCGGGATCATCACATTGCCGGCGCCGGCGACGATGAAGTCGCTGCTGGAGCCATCGAGCTTGACGCCTTTCGGTGGCGCGATGGCCTTGGCTTGCCAGATCGGATAGCGGAAGCTGTCGACCAGTTCCATGCCCTTGATCGGCTTGTACTGCGGGTGGTTGGCGAACACGGTCGGCTTGCGGATCGCGTCCTTCGTCGCCAGCTGCGGCTGTTCTTTCGTGACCGCGAGGCGCGCCTCGCCGGAAAACAGCTTGCGCCAGGCCAGGCGCGACTGCTTCCACCAGCTATCCCACAGAAAGCTCAAGGTGTTGGCCAGGCCTTCGCCCTGGTAATTGCCCTCGACCTGGATGCGGTGCAGATTGCGCTGCTTTTTCAGGAATTCCATCGCTTCGGGCACGCGGTAGACGACGATATCGGCGCCCGAATACGCTTCCAGGTTCATGCGCCCCATGTCGCGCCCGGGCACCTCGAGCCGCACACGTGCCTCGTCGCTGCTGCCGTAGCTGGCGTCGGACAGCAAAAAGAAGGGCTCGCCCTTGAAGGTGCTGTAATTGCTGGGTTCGCGTTCCTGCGCGGAGGCGCCGCCAATGAGGACCAAGGCCAGCAGGCTGGCAAAGAACAGCTTCATGACAAAAATCGGCCTCATGATAAAAACGCCAGCCGGAACACCCCGGCGAAATTCGGATTGTTGACCACAGGTTGCCACCGCGTGTCCTTCCAGCTCGTGAGTTCTTTGATATCGACGGTCCGCAGACCATTGTCGTCGGGGGTGACGGTGCCGGTGTGGTAGGCGATGCGCGCGCCCATCCAGACCATCAGGTGCTGTTCGTCGCCCTGGTCGAAAAACAGCAGGTCGCCGGGCAGCGCCTGGCTGATTTCGCGGGCGATGAAACGGCTGTTGTGCTGCACCAGCGCCAGCGCCGTGACGAAGTGGCCGATGCCGCCGCCCGTCTGCACCCAGCGGTTGCGCAGGCCTGCCTGGCTTGCATCGAGTTCCAGCTCGGGCGGCAAGCGCCGGTCGCTGGCGATGCCGTTCGCGCGCAGCCACTTCGCGTCGTGCACGGTGAGCGCTTCGTTGACGGCAAAGCGCACCAGGCCGGCGCAATCGCGGTGCGTCCAGCGCGGCGACGGTCCCCGTTCGATCTGCGCATTGACAATGCGCAACATCCAGGCCTGGAAAGCGCGGCTCTGGGCTTGCGACAGCAGTACTTGCGGCCCGGCGGCCGCGCGCAGCGCCCAGGCCTTGGGTGCAGCAACAGCGGCGACGCACACCGCCAGCGCAGCGCGCCGTCCATGCGACACCGTCATCGCGCCGTCTCCTGCCATTCCAGCATTTCCCACGAGGTGCCGCTGGCTGGCTGCCGCTTGAGCACCATGCGCAGCGGCGGATATCTTTTCAAGGCGTCCAGGCGCGGCACCAGGTGTTCGTTGGCGGCCGCGCGCAAGACCGGTTCGTTATTCGTCGGCAGGGTATCGAAGGCTTCCAGTTGGATCAAGCGGGCCAGCGACGCCGGCGCGATCAGGCCGATCGTGTGCGCGCCATCGGGCAGCAGGTCGCTGGCGGCAGGCGCCTGCTTGCGGCGCACGGCCAGCACCTGGTCGACCAGCTTGCCGTCGGCCGAGAAGACAACCGTATTGCCGGCCACGGCCAGCGCCGGTGTCGACTGACCCAGCGCCGTGGCGACACTGCGCTCCCAACGAATGGCGCCATCCTTGCCGGTGGTCTTGCGCACGGGGTCCTTGCCGCCGATGGCCGCCGCGAACAGGCTGCCATATACAGCGTCGTCGCCGGCTTGCGCGCTGCGCGTGGCCACGAAAACGGGCGTATGCAGGCGCGAATTGCCGTACCAGCAGGCGGCGGCAGGGCCTTGCAGGTGCCCGGCCAGCGGCACCACCGGCTCCGATGTCTTGCTCCCCAGGCGCTTGAGCACGGGCTGCAGCGCGGCCCAGTCCACCGGCACGCTGAAGCAGGCGCTCGGGTTATGCGGCAGCACGGGCCACAGGGCGCTGCTGTCATACGCACCGTTTTTCAGTTTATCGGCATTGAGCAGCACCTTCGATTGCCAGGCGCCCTGTTGAAAATCGAAGCGCAGCGCTTCGAGCGCGCCAAAGAAGGGCTGGTAACCGAACGACAGGAAGTCGGCCTTGACGGCGATGCTGTGTCCCTCGGGCGCAGCGCCGTCGAGGTGGAATTGCGCATGCAAGACGTTTTGTTTCGCCGGCTCCGGCGCCAGCAGGTTGGCCACTATTTTTTCAGCCGTGCCATCGCCATGCTTGCCGTCGCTGCCGCCGTACAGCATGCCGGGATGGGACAGGATGACCAGGCGCTGTCCATGCGCGGCAAACAGCAAGGTGCGCTGGTAGGCATAATTGAGCGCATACACGGGCACCTGGCCGCCATCGACGCGCAAGCTGCCGGCCACGCGCATCTGCGTATCCTTCAAGGCGATCTTGCCCGCTTCCTCGAGCAGGCGCGTCAACTGGCTGCGCGAGACGGCGATGGCGAAATGCTTGAGCGAGCCGTCGGCATCGCGCCACAAGGCCACTTCCGCCGGCTGGTCCAGCACCATGCGCAGCAGCTGGTCGCCCCAGCCCAATTCATGTTCATAGGCGATGCGGCGCAAGCTGCCCTTGAGGCCCAGCCGGTCTTCGCTTTGCTCGTAATAGAACAGGAAATCCTCGCGCAGCACGTCGCGCGCCAGCGGCACCGTCAACAGGTCGCGCGGCAAGGCCGACAGGCTTTTCGTGCGGACCAGCGCGTCGGGCCGCGATAAATCCAGCTTCAGGCCGTTGACCGGCCCCATCGCACCCCAGCCGAAGACCCGGTAGCCGACCAGCGCGGCCGCCACCAGCGCCACGCCGGCCAGCGCCCCGACCAGGACTTTTTTCGTGAATACTTTTTTCGCCAGCACCTTGTATCCTTTTTACTTGCCGAAAAATTGACAAGTTAGTAATTATTGACAAATGGTAACATGGCATTTGCGGCCGCAGCGCACAGCTGACGCGACAGCGTAAAATAGCGGTTTCGCCGATTCAAACGCCTCTCATGACCATCCTGCTCTCCACCCTGAACGCCCGCTACACCCACGCCTCGCTGGGATTGCGCTATCTGCTGGCCAATATGGGGCCGCTGCAAGCGCAGACGCGGCTGCAGGAATTCGTCATCGGCACGAAAACCACGGAACTGGTCGAGCGCATCCTCGTCAACAAGCCCCGCATCATCGGTTTTGGCGTATACATATGGAACGTCGAGGAAACGACGAAACTGGTTGCCATGCTCAAGCGCGTGGCGCCCGAGGTCATCATCGTGCTGGGCGGGCCGGAAGTGTCGCATGAGGCGGGCGAGCAGGAAATCGTCAAACTGGCCGATTACCTGATCACGGGCTGGGGCGATATCACCTTTCCCAAGCTGTGCGGCGAGATCCTCCACGGCCCGAAGCCGCTGATGAAGATCCATGCGGGCGTGCAGGCGCCGCTGGCGGAACTGCAGCTGCCCTACTCCTTGTATACAGACGACGATATCCGCCACCGCACGATCTACGTGGAAGCGTCGCGCGGCTGCCCGTTCAAGTGCGAATTCTGCCTGTCGGCGCTGGACAAGACGGCCTGGCCCTTCGCGCTGGAGAACTTCCTGGCCGAGATGGAGTCCCTGCATGCGCGCGGCGCGCGCCTGTTCAAGTTCGTCGACCGTACCTTCAACCTGAACGTCAAGACCAGTTTGAAGATCATGCAGTTCTTTTTAGACAAGATCGAAGCGAATCCGGACGATCCCATCTATGCCCACTTCGAGCTGGTGCCCGACCACCTGCCCGACGCCTTGAAAGAAGGCATCAGCAAGTTCCCGCCCGGCGCGCTGCAGTTCGAGATCGGCATCCAGAGTTTCAATCCGGACGTGCAATCGCTGGTCAGCCGCAAGCAGGACAATCAAAAGGCGGCCGATAACATCCGCTGGCTTTGCGAAGAATCAAACGCCCACCTGCACGTGGACTTGATCGCCGGCTTGCCGGGCGAGGATGAAGCGAGCTTTGCGGCCGGCTTCAACAAGCTGGTGGCCCTGAAACCGCATGAAATCCAGTTCGGCATCTTGAAGCGGCTGCGCGGCACGCCCATCATCCGCCACACGGAAAACTATGGCATGGTGTTCGACCCGCACCCGCCGTACACCATCCTGGCGAACAAACAGCTCGATTTCATGAGCATGCAGCGCCTCGTGCGCTTCGCCCGCTACTGGGACCTGGTGGCCAACTCGGGCCGCTTCGCCAATACCGTGCAATGGATGCTCGGCGATGCGCCGTTTGAAAACTTCATGGACTTTTCGAACTGGCTGTACGCCCACACGGACGCCACCCACCGCATCGCCATGGAGCGCCTGGCCAAGCTGGTGGCGCAATGGCTGCAGACGCGCGGCATGAGCGCGGCCGAGGCCAATGCCCTCGTGGCCAGCGACTATGCGGGCGGCGCACAGGCGGCCGCACATGCCAAGCCAAGCGAAGTGAGTACTAGCAACGCCAAGGTGCGTCCGGACGTCGCCCTGCCGCAGCGGCAGGCGCGCCACCTGGCGTCCTGAGGGGCGGGCGATTGAACAGCGGTGGCGGTCTGCGCCATTCTCCCTTAAACTGGCGCGATGCCGACTGTACAATCGCCGAAACTGACCCTCTCCCAGACCAGCTCCCAACAGGGAGCCGTCGTCACTGCCAGCGGCACCTGGCAGGTGCACGCGCTGGCGCATGACAATGCCATCAAGGCCATCGACGCCCAGCTCAAGCCCCTGCAGGGCGATACCAGAGCGCAATGGGATTTGTCGGCCATCGACAGCATGGACCATATCGGTGCCCAGCTGTTCTGGAATGCCTGGGGCAAGCAGCGCCCCGCGCAGCTGACCCTGGCGCCGTCGCAGGAAGAGTTTTTCCGGCGCATCGAAGAGACGGGACCGCTGCAAACGCCGCCGTCGCGCGCCAACCGCCTCACGCCCGTGATGAAGCTGGGCATGGCCATCTTGCTGTTTTTCGAACATTTGAAGGGCTTTATTGCCCTGGTCGGCCAGGTGACGCAGGATATCGGCCGCTTCGCGCGCCATCCCATGCGCGGGCCGTGGCGTGAAATTTCCGCCAATATCTTCCATGCGGGCTTCCAGGCGCTGGGCATCACGGCCCTGGTCGGCTTTTTGATCGGCGTCGTGCTGTCCTATCTTTCCGCGCAGCAACTACGCGCCTTTGGCGGCGATATTTACCTGGTCAACCTGCTCGGCATGAGCGTCATCCGCGAACTGGGGCCGCTCCTGGCAGCCATCCTCGTGGCCGGCCGCTCCGGCTCATCCATCACGGCCCAGCTGGGCGTCATGCGCGTCACGGAGGAGCTCGACGCCATGCTGGTGATGGGCATTTCGCACGGTTTCCGCCTGATCATGCCCAAAGTGCTGGCCCTGGCCATTTCCATGCCCCTGCTCGTCATCTGGACAGATACGGCCGCGCTGATCGGCGGCATGGTGGCGGCCAAGGTGGAACTGAATCTGTCGGCGCGCTACTTCATCCAGAAGCTGCCCGATGCCGTGCCGCTGGCCAATTACATGATCGGCCTGGGCAAGGGCGTGATCTTCGGCATGCTGATCGCCCTCGTTTCCTGCCACTTCGGCCTGCGCATCAAGGCGAATACGGAAAGCCTGGGGCGCGGCACCACCACCGCCGTCGTCACGGCCATCACCGTCGTGATCCTGGCCGACGCCGTGTTCGCCATCGTCTTCAATGGAGTGGGCTACTGATGGCGAACGACACCGATATCGCCTGCAAGGCGAGCGAGGGCCAGGACGGCCAGTTCAACCTGCATGGCGACGCGCCCGTGGTGGAAATCACCAATCTGTGGACCAAGTTCGGCCGCACCGTCGTGCACCAGGACTTGAACCTGGAAATCGAACGGGGCGAAATCCTCTCCATCGTGGGCGGCTCCGGCACGGGCAAGACGGTGCTGCTGCGCCAGATGCTGGGCCTGGAACATCCGGCGCGGGGCTGCGTCAAAGTCTTTGGCGAAGATATCAACAAGGCAAGTTCCGACCAGCTGCAGCAGCTGCGCAACCACTGGGGCATGCTGTTCCAGCAAGGCGCCCTGTATTCGGCCCTGACCGTGTTCGACAACGTGGCCCAGCCCATGCGCGAATTGCGCGTGCTGCCCGAGGCGCTGGTGCATGACGCGGTACTATTAAAGATGAACATGGTGGGCCTGGGTCCGGAACATGCGCTGAAAATGCCGTCGGACTTGTCTGGCGGCATGATCAAGCGCGTGGCCCTGGCGCGCGCCTTGGCGCTGGAGCCGAAGCTGCTGTTCCTGGACGAACCGACGGCGGGCCTGGACCCGGACTTGTCGGAAAGTTTTGTCTCCTTGATCCAGTCGCTGCACCGCGAGCTGGGCTTGACGGTCGTCATGGTCACGCATGACCTCGACACCTTGTTCGCCCTGTCCACGCGCATCGCCGTGCTGGCGGAAAAACACGTGATCGCCATCGGCCCCACGCGCGAGGTGATCGAAGTGGACCACCCGTTCATCAAGCAATTTTTCCTCGGCGACCGCGGCAAGCGCGCGCTGGCCGTCCTCGACGAAAAACAGGCGGCGGACAAGGCGGCGCAGCCAGGCGACGACGCCGGCACTGACAAGAAAGCGGAGAAGTAATGGAAAACAGATCACATGCCCTGATGACGGGATTTTTTACACTGACCCTGCTGGTGGCCGCCATCCTGTTCGGCGTCTGGTTCAACCGCGACCGCGTGGAACGGGTGCCCTACCTGCTCGCCACCACCCTGTCCGTGCCGGGCCTGAACCCGCAGGCGACCGTGCGCTACCGGGGCCTGGAAGTGGGCAAGGTCGACGCCATCGACTTCGACACGCAAAAGGCGGGGCAAATCCTCGTGCACATCAGCGTGGCGCCCGACACGCCCGTCACCAACACCACCTTTGCCACGCTCGGCTACCAGGGCGTGACGGGCATCGCCTACATCCAGCTCGACGACGAGCACGTGGGCTCGAAACTGCTGGGCACCAGCAAGGACAAGCCTTCGCTGATCCCCCTGCGCGCCGGCTTGCTCGACCAGCTGGAAAAACGGGGCAAGCGCATCCTCGACCAGGCCGAGCAGATCACCAATAAAGTGAATAATTTGCTCAGCCCCGACAACCAGGCGGCCATGCTGGGCGCCTTCACTGAAGTGGGCAAGGCGGCCAAGGCCTTTGGCGCCATTCCGCAGCAGCTGGAACCGACCCTGTCGCAATTGCCGCAACTGACGGAACAAACGCGCCAAACCTTGACGGCGGTCAGTACGGCCAGCAAGAACGTGTCGGACTTGACGGCCACGTGGAAAAAACTCGGTAACGACATCCAGGCGCCCGGCGGCGTGCTCGACAAGGTCAATGGCACGGTCGACCGGGTGGGCAATTCCGTGGAAACGGTGGCCAATGGCGTGTCCCTGGAAGTCTTGCCGCAAGTAATCGAGCTGAGCGGGGAGGCGCGCTCCTCGATGCGCGCCCTGAAAACCACCATGAGCACGCTCAATGAACAGCCGCAGAGCATCTTGTTCGGCGCCCCAGACATCCCGCCCGGCCCGGGCGAGCCCGGTTTTTCGGCACCGGGCAAATAAGGAGAACACAGCATGCCTATCCCACGCCATCTCACCGCACTCATCCTGGCCGGCGCTTTCCTGCTGGGCGGCTGCGCCAGCCGCGGCCCCGTGCCCACGTTCTATGATTTCGGCCCGGCCGCGCCGCCGGCAGCGGCAGCGCCAGCGGCCGCACCAGCCGTGCCCATGCTGGTGATCGCCGACGCCAACGGCCCTTCCTGGCTGGACAGCCAGCGCATGTATTACCGCCTGCTGTACGCCGACGCGCAGCAATCGCGGCCCTACGCCTACAACCGCTGGAACACGCCGCCGCTGCAACTCTTGAGCCAGCGCCTGAAGACGCGCGTGGCGCAAAGCGGCGTAAAAGTGCTGTCGACCACGGACGCGGCCGCCGGCATCCCGCTGCTGCGCATCGACGTCGATGATTTTTCGCAAGCGTTTGACACGCAGACGCAAAGCAGCGGCCATGTGTCGTTGCGCGCCTCGCTGTTCCGCGGCCACCGCCTGATCGACCAGAAAACCTTCAGCCGCAGCGGACCGGCCGGCAGCGCCGACGCGCAAGGCGGCGCGCAGGCGCTGGCGGCGGCATCGGATGCCATCGCCGCCGACCTGCTCACCTGGCTGGGCACGCTGAATATCCCGAAAGAATGACCGACCCCGCATCCCCCGCCAGCCCGGCGGCGCCGCTGCCGCCCGTCCGTTCCTCGCCCGTGTCGCGCGCGACCCTGCTCGCCTACGTCTTCCTGATCGTCTACGCGAGCTGGTTTCCCTTCACTGGCTGGCACAGCAATGGTCTGTCGCCGCTGACGTTCCTGGAAAACACGCGCATGCCCCGTTACTGGACGGGCTTCGATGTCGGCGTGAATATCGTCGGCTACATCCCGCTGGGCGCGCTGATCGTGTATTCGCTGTTTCCAAGAATTACTGGTTTCTTTGCCATTATCGTCGCCAGCCTGTGCGGCATGTTGATTTCCGGCAGCATGGAAGCCGTGCAAACCTATTTGCCCAGCCGCGTGTCGTCGAACCTCGATTTCTATACGAATGCGGCCGGCTGCTGCATCGGCTCCATCTTCGGCGCCTTGACGGCGCGCAAGCTGCTCGACCATAGCCATCTGTTCCGCCTGCGCCAGCGCTGGTTTGCCCAGCACGCCAGCCAGGGCCTGGTGCTGGTGGCCCTGTGGCCGCTGGCGCAGATCTATCCGCAAGGCTATCTGTTCGGCCTGGGCCAGTTGCTGCCCATCCTGTCGGACTGGCTGTCGCAGCTGACGGGCATCGACATCGACCTGGCCGCGTATCTGCGTCCCGACGTGATCTTAACGGTCGAGCAATATTGGCTTTCGGAAACGATCATCACGGCCTGCGGCATGACGGGCGCCGTGCTCACCTTGCTGTGCCTGCTGCGCCGCGCCGCGCCGCGCGCCATCCTGATGCTGACCCTGATCGCCGCCGCCCTGACCGTGCGTTCGATGGCCAGCGCGCTGCTGTTTTCGCCCGAAAACGCCTTCGTCTGGATCACGCCGGGCGCCCAGGGCGGCTTCTTGATCGGCCTGATCATGCTGGGCGGCCTGGCCTTCGCGCCGCACGTGGCGCAGCGCCGCATCGCGGCCGCCACCTTGCTGCTGAGCCTGGTGATGGTGAATACGACGCCGATCAACCCGTATTTCATGTCAACCTTGCAAGGCTGGGTACAAGGCAAGTTCCTCAACTTTAATGGCGCGGCGCAATTTTTGGCCTTGCTGTGGCCCTTCGTGGCCCTGTGGTTCCTGTGCCTGCCCTCGCACCGCCTGAACCGGCAGGACGATGTGCAGCGCCAGCGTCGCGAAGACCACCCATAAGCGCTATCATGGCGCATTGATGAATCAGCAGGAGCACAGTATGAGCGACGCACCGTATTTTGAACGCCACGTTTTTTTCTGCATGAACAAACGTGAAGATGGCCGCAACAGCTGCGGCGACCATGGCGCGGAAGCGGCGCAAAAGCATTGCAAGCGCCGCATCAAGGAACTCGACATGAATGGCGCGGGCAAGATCCGCATCAACCAGGCCGGCTGCATGGACCGCTGCGAGGAAGGCCCGCTGCTGGTGATCTACCCGGAAGCGACCTGGTACACCTATGTCGACACCAGCGATATCGATGAAATCATCGATACCCACCTGGTGGGTGGCAAGATCGTCGAACGTCTGAAAATCTAAGCCGCATATTTAATCCTAATTTAAGCCTACGCCACCAGTATGAGCATCATGAACAGAAACTCGGAAAAATTTACCCTCGCCGGCCATGCAGGCAGCATGGAAGGCTTGCTCGATTTCCCGGCAGACACTCCGCGCGGCATCGCCCTCGTTGCCCATCCGCACCCGCTGTACGGCGGCACGATGGATAACAAGGTCACGCAAACCCTGGCGCGCGCGTTTGTCGCCCTCGGTTACGTGGTGGCGCGCATCAATTTCCGTGGCGTGGGCGCCTCCGAAGGCGTACACGACCATGGCGCGGGCGAGACGGACGACATGCAGTTGCTGTATGAACACATGATCGGCCTGTACCCGGGCTTGCCCGTGGCCTTGTCCGGCTTCTCGTTCGGCACCTACGTGCAATCGAAACTGCAGGAACGCCTGGCCGCCGCCGGCACGCCCGCCGAGCGCCTGGCGCTGATCGGCAGCGCGGCCGGCAAATGGGCCATGGCCGACATTCCGGCCGACACCATTTTGATCCACGGCGAACTGGACGACACGATTCCCCTGTCCGCCGTCTTCGACTGGGCCCGTCCACAAGACATTCCCGTGATCGTGATCCCCGGCGCCGACCACTTTTTCCACCGCAAGCTCAACCACATCAAGAACCTCGTGATTGCGCTGTGGCATGGTGACAAACCCGCAATCGCAGCAGATGATCATTGAAGTGTGGGCTTACTACCGCCTCCACGGCTATAATTGATCCGTTTTTTCCACGCGGCCACGTACGCAGCAACTGCGTGGCCCTCAGCCTTCATCTTTTTCGCAGACCAGCCTCCATGAAAAAACTTTTAGCGGCACTGGCCTCCAGTGTACTTTTCCTATCCGCCGCCTACGCGCAAACCGTTCCAGCCCCGACCATCGCCGCCAAGTCCTGGCTGTTGCTTGACGCCACCAGTGGCCAGATCATTGCTTCGCAAGATCCGGACGCGCGCATCGAGCCGGCCTCGTTGACCAAGATCATGACGGCCTACCTGACGTTTGCCGCCATCCGCGAAAAGAAACTGGCGCTGGACCAGAAAGTGAACGTGTCCGTGCGCGCATGGAAAGTCGATTCGAGCAGCTCGAAGATGTTCATCGATCCGGCCACGCCCGTGTCGATCGACGACTTGCTGCACGGCCTGATGATTCAATCGGGTAACGACGCGGCCGTGGCGCTGGCTGAAGCCGTTGCCGGCGATGAAGGCACCTTCGTCGTGCTGATGAACCGCGAAGCGCAACGCATGGGTCTGAAAAACACGCGTTTTGCCAATCCGCATGGCTTGCCTAGCCCCGATAACTATTCCACGGCGCAAGACTTGTCCGTGCTGGCCAAGCGCGTGATCGCCGACTACCCGGAATTCTACAAAATCGATTCCATCAAAAGTTTCACATACAACAAGATCACCCAGCCTAACCGCAACCGCCTGCTGTGGCTGGACCCGACCGTCGATGGCATGAAGACGGGCCACACGGAAGCGGCCGGCTATTGCATGATCGCCTCGGCCCGCCGCCCAGGCGGCACCGGCGAACGCCGTTTGATCTCCGTGGTGCTGGGCACCTCGTCCGACCAGGCCCGTACGCAGGAAAGCCAGAAGCTGCTGAACTGGGGCTTCCAGAACTTCGATACGGTCAAGCTGTACTCGAAAGGCCAGGCCGTGGCCACGCCGGAAGTGTGGAAGGGCTCGAAAAGCACCGTGAAAATCGGCTTCGCCCGCGACGTGCTCGTCACCGTACCAAAAGGCACGGCTGCCAAGATGAAACCTGTGCTGGAACGCAAGGACCCGCTGGTGGCGCCATTGGCTGAAAACGCCCCTGTCGGCAAGCTGAAAATGATGGTCGACGACAAGGTCCTGCTGGAACTGCCCGTCGTGGCGCTGGAACCGATCAACCAGGCAACGATCTTCGGCCGCGCCTGGGATTCGATGCGCCTGTGGATGAAATAAGCCGTCAGCATTCCCCATAAAAAATGCCCGCAGATGCTGCGGGCATTTTTTTCGTCTTGCGCTACGTCAAATTACTTCAGCGGCGCATCCTTCAGGTGCGGCTGGCGTGCCACGGGCGGGAAAGTGCCATGGCGACCTGCGGCAAAGGTCGCTTCCGTCTGCGACGCCGCCACCGGCACGGACAGCTTGCGCACCTTGGCCACCTGCGCCGCCGTCACGGGCGTGCCGCGGTTGCCCCAGCTGGTCTGGATGAAGGTCACTACCTGTGCAGTTTGCTCATCATTGAAAATGTCGGCGTATGGCGCCATCGTCAGCGCCGACGGCGCCATACGCGTGGCCGGTACGGCGCCGCCCGACAGCACGATGTTGATGGCCGAGGTCGGATCGTTCGTCTGCAGCACGGCGTTACCGGCCAGCGCAGGGAAAGCCTTGTCGTAGCCCTTGCCGTCGGAACGGTGGCAACCGGCGCAGCGGTCCAGGTACAGTTGCGCGCCTTTTGAGTTGACGATGCCGCTGAACAATTGCTTGCCCAGCTTGTCGTCGGCCACGAAGGCGGGCGTGGCCGGGCTCGATGGCGGCAACGATTTCAGGTATTTCGCCATCGCCGCCAGGTCGCCATCCGTCATGTGCTGCATGGAATGGGCCACCACGTCGTTCATGGCGCCAAACGACGCCGTATGGCTGTTGCGGCCCGTTTTCAGGAATTCGGCGATCTCGGCCGCGCTCCAGCGCGCCAGACCGCCGCCATGTTCATTGCGCAAGGAGGGTACGGACCAGCCGTCGATCACGCCGCCGCCCGCCAGGTAGGTGGTATTGCCCTCATCCGTCAGCGATTTTTCCTGCATGCCGACGCCGCGCGCCGTGTGGCAGGCGCCGCAGTGGCCCAGGCCCTGCACCAGATAGGCGCCGCGCAGCAATTGCGCGTCGCCCGTCACTGGCACCTTGTAGGGCTGCGGCGTGGGGGCAAACGCCCAGCGCCAGATGGTCAGCGGGAAGCGCATCGACAGGGGCCATGGAATGTCGGCCGCCTTGTTCGGCGTCGGGTCCGCCTTCACGCCATGCATGAAATAGGCGTACAGCGCCTGCATGTCGGCTTCGCTCAGGCGCGAGTACGACGGATACGGCATGGCCGGATACACGGTGTAGCCGTGCTTGGTCACGCCGGTACGCATCAGCTTGTCGAAATCGGCAAAGCTCCAGTCGCCGATGCCGGCCTTCTTGTCGGGCGTGATGTTGGTGGAATACACCTTGCCGATCGGCGTTTCCATGCCCAGGCCGCCGGCGAACGGTTTACCCTGCGTGCCGGCCGTGTGGCAGGCGATGCAGTCACCGGCGCGGGCCAGGTATTCGCCCTGGCGTATCAGCTGGGCGTTGGGGGTGGTGGCGGTGGCCGTGGTGGCAGACCAGGCCGTACTTGAAGCGAGCGCCAGCAGCAGCGCGCCCACGGTATGGGTGAATGTGTTGTTCATCTTCTTGTTCTTTATCAAGCGACCAGGGGACGGGGATCTTTCAGGTATTGCTCGCGGATGGCCTTGGCCGACCAGTAGGTCAGCGCGCAAGCGAGGCCCGTCGGGTTGTAGCCGATGCCGACCGGGAACACGCTGGAGCCGACGGCAAACACGTTGTGCACGTCCCAGCTTTGCAGGTAGCGGTTGACGACGCTGGTCTTGCGGTCCGCGCCCATGGCCGTGCCGCCCGCCCAGTGCGTGGTCTGGTAATTGCGCAAGTCGAGGTGGTCGCCCACGCTCTTGACGGATACCTTGATCGATTCCGGATTCATGGCTTCGGCCACCTTCATCATCTTGTCGGTGACGAAACGGCTCATCTTGATGTCGTTTTCCTTCCAGTCGAAGGTAAAGCGCAGCAATTGCTGGCCATACTTGTCCGTGTAGGTGGGGTCGAGGTCGACATAGCAGTCGCGGTAAGTCATGTTGGCGCCGTGGCAGTCGAACGAGACCGTGTTCAAATAGCTCTTCTTGACGGCCTTTTTCCAGGCAGAACCCCAGGCGGGCGTGCCGTCCGGCGTGGCGATGCCCGAGATCGGCTTGGAGCCGGCCGGGTTGCACCAGGCGGGCGAGCCGCCCACGAAGCCCAGCGGGCCATGGTCGAAATTGTCGCCATTCCAGTCATCGAGCGCGACACCGGTGCCGCCGGCGCCGATGAAGGGATTCGTGTTCGTGTCTTCCTTGAAGAAAGTCTGGATGGTGGACATCATCTGGTAGGCGATATTGCGCCCCACCACGCCTTCATTGCTGACGGGGTCGTATGGCTTGCCGATGCCCGACAGCAGGAACAGGTGCGCATTGTTGTAGGCAAACGCACTGGCGATGACCAGGTCGGCCGGCTGCTCGACGGCCTTGCCGTCCGCATTGATATAGGTCACACCCGTGGCGCGTTTCTTGCTGCCGTCGAGGTTGATACGCACGACGTTGCAGTTGGCGCGCAGCTCGAAGTTCGCCACCATGCGCAGGGCCGGCATGATGTTGACGTTGGGCGACGCCTTGGAATAGTTGTAGCAGGCGTAGCCGGAGCAGAAACCGCAGAAGTTGCACGGGCCCATCTGGCAGCCGTACGGGTTCGTGTACGGGCCGGACGCGTTCGACGAGGCGTTGACGAACGGGTGGTAGCCGACGGCCTTGGCCGCGCGGCGGAACAATTCTGCCGTGTACGGCACTTTTTGCGGTGCCAGCGCGTAATTGTCGGAGCGGTCGCCCTCGAACACATTGCCGTCGCCGACGACGATGCCGTTGACTTTATATGCCTGGCCCGAGGTGCCGAAGACTTTCTCGACGAAATCGAAGTGCGGCTCCAGCTCGGCGTAGGTCACGCCAAAGTCCTGGATCGTCATGCCTTCGGGAATGAATTTCTTGCCATAGCGGCGTTCGTAGTGGCTGCGGATCTGCAGCTCTTCCGGCAAGACGCGCCAGTGCATGCCCGACCAGTGCAAGCCCGCGCCGCCCACGCCCGTGCCCGGCTTGAAGGCGCCGATCTGGCGGTACGGCACGGCCACGCCCGTGATGCTGTGGCGGAAGGTGAACGTGCTCTTCGACATGTCCTGGAACAGCTTGCTGCGCTGGATATACGTCAGCTCGTCGAGGGTCTTCGGATACGCGCCGTCGGGATAGGTGTCGCGGTACTCGCCCCGTTCCAGCGCGACCACGTTCAGGCCCGCTTCCGTCATTTCCTTGGCCATGATGGCGCCGGTCCAGCCGAAGCCCACAATCACGGCATCGACAGGCTTCATTTTTACATCGGGTTTGATATCACTCATGATGGTTTTTCTTTTTCTTTGATCTGCTACGAATAACTGAAAAGGTTCAGGGCAAGGCGCATTGCCGCAGGCAGTACGCTAGTACGACCAGGCAGTGCAACGCCGCCATGGACGTTTTCAGGCGATGGATACTGGAGGCAACGGGTATTTCTTGCCATACTGTTCCACCCAGTCCATGTAGTCGGCGCGGGCGCCAGGAAAGCCCACCATCTTCCAGGCCAGCATGTCCTTGTTACCGCCGTGCACGGGGTCGCAAAAATAACCTTCGCGCGTGTTTTGCAGCAGCTGGTTGAAAAAGATTTTCGACGGCACTGCGCCGATGTCCAGGGTGCCCTTTTGCAATTGCGTGATGACGGCGTCGCGCTCGGCCGCGTTCAGCTGGACGAAAGGCTTGCCGGACTGCTTGTTGACGGCCGCATTCACGCCGGCCAGGGCGCTCTGGTACAGCTCGCGCGGCGCCATGTGGAACTGGTAGCCGAACTGTTCGATCGAGGGCACGAACGGCCCCTGCATGTACCACAGCGCGCCATACGCGTAAGGCGTGTTCATCTGCGAATCGATGAATTCATGCGCGCCCGATTCCAGCGCGCCCGGCCCTTCGCCGTCGGCGGGAATCAGCCGGTCGACCAGCGCCGTCAAGGTGGCCCATTCGGTGGCGTCGAAAAAGCGCGGCTTATAGGCCGGCTGGTCTTTGGAGACGGCCATGGCCAGGCCGCCGCCGGCGCCGGCCAGCAAGGCCACGGCAGGCGCGGCGCCGACGGCCTTGCGCAAGAAGTTACGCCGGTGGGGCGAAATCCCGATGATTTTCATAGGTTGTCCTCAGGCGGCGCGAGCCGCCACAGTGATGGATGTGGGAGTCAGAAAGAAAATGCGGGCACGCGCCGCTGAGATGGCAGATTTCACGTAGAGATGGCTGGGGTATCGCGGCGCGGCGCATCCGCCTGTCGGTTAATTGATCAAGATGATTGACAAGCGGTAGCTTTGCATTTACGGTGCGCATCGTACCATAATTAAAAGAAACATTCAGAGACAGGTGAGACGTGACTACAAAAGAGGCGCCGGTGCGTGGCCGCCCGCGCAAGGCGGGCGTGGAAGATGCGGTACTGGAAGCGATCGTCATGCTGGTGCGCCAGCATGGACTGGAGGCGGTGACGATACAGATGGTGGCCGACGCTGCCGGCGTGGGACGCCAGACGATCTACCGGCGCTGGCCGCGCCGCGAAGACATGCTGCTCGACGCGCTCGTCAAGCGCACGGCGGAAAAGCTGCAGCGCGCGCTCGACATGCCGGACGGCCAGGAAATCGAGGCGATCTGCGCGCGCATCTTCGACAACCTGAACGCCGATGGCCGCTTCACCTGCGATCTCTTGGTGCTGATCCACAATGATGCGGCGGCGCAACTGCGCTTTCGCGAGCAGATCGTCGCGCCGTGGATCACCCTGGTGGTGCAGCGCCTGGTCAACATCGGCGTGCGCGCCGATCTCGACCTGCGCCTGTTCGCCTTCATGCTGCAATCGGCGCTCGTGTACCAGATGCAACTGGGCGGCCAGCTCGACGATGCCCTGCAGAAGCGTTGCTGCCGCTTTATCCGCAGCATGCTGTAGATTAGCTGGCTATAATCGTGGCGAGTCCCATCACGTCACCATCAGAAAGCCAGCCCATGAGCCATGTATTTCCCGCCAGCCTGCAAGCGCCGCGCAGCCGTTTAAGCAGCAACGGTCCCGAACTGTCGCGCATCGTCGCCGGCATGTGGCGCATCGGCGAGTGGAATATGTCGGCGCAGCAGCGTTTGAGCTTCATCGAGCAATGCCTGGCGCTGGGCGTATCGAGTTTCGACCATGCCGATATCTATGGCGATTACAGCGCCGAAGGACTGTTCGGCGAAGCGCTGGCCCTGCAGCCGGGCTTGCGCGACAAGATGGAGCTGGTCAGCAAGTGCGGCATCAAGCTGCTCTCGCCGCACCGTCCCGGTCACGCCATCCAGCATTACGACACGAGCGCGGCGCACATCACCAGTTCCGTGGAACACAGCTTGCGCCAGTTGCAGACGGACCGCCTGGACCTGCTGCTGATCCACCGCCCCGACCCGCTGATGGATTTCGACGAAATCGCCGGCGCGTTTACCCAGCTACGGCAAGCGGGCAAGGTGCTGCACTTTGGCGTGTCGAATTTCAGCCGCCACCAGTTCGAATGCCTGCACCGGCGCTTCCCGCTGGTGACGAACCAGGTGGAATTTTCGCCGCTGCACGTGGCGCCCCTGTTCGACGAAACCTTCGACGGCTTGCAGGACGTGGGGGTGGCGCCGATGATCTGGTCGCCGCTGGCGGGCGGGCGCCTGTTCCAGGGCGGCGATGCGAATGTGGAGAACTTGCGTAATGTCATCAAGCAGATCGCCGACCAGCTGCAGCGCCCGTTTGCCAGCGTGGTGTTTGCGTGGATCATGCAATTGCCGAGCCGCCCCCTGCCGCTGACGGGCACGGGACGCATCGAAGCGGTGGGCGTGGCCGTGGAAGGCACACAGTTCACGCTCAGCCGCAGCGACTGGTTCGCCATCCTGCGCGCCGCGCGCGGGCACGAGGTCGCTTAACACTTAGAAGGTCTAACAACCGTAGCGAGCGGCAGCGAGTTGTGGCGGAGAAGCGCAGCTGTGCGAATACACGGGGACGCCGAGTCAGTGAGCATCGCAGGCCGCAAATCGCGACGCGCAGTAGGTTTTTAGGCGTTCTAGTCTATCTCGTCCGGGTCGTTGAACACTTGAGGTAGCGCAATGCCGCGCCAGCCCAGGTGCCACGCCAGGTTCAACGCCAGGGTGGCGGCGATGTAGACGGCGAAGAACAGTGCGAAGAAACTGGTCTTCAGCCACACCAGCAGGGCGATGGCGACGATCAGCACCAGCAGCGCGGCCAGGCTTTTCTTTTGCTTGGAGCTGGGGAAACGCAAGGTCGACACCATCAGACTGCCCACGCCGACCAGCAGCAGCATCAGCAGATAGCTGTGCAGCATGGAATCGATGGGCGCAGGCCACGCCACCACCACGGCCGCCACGCAGGCGGCGCCGGCCGTGATCGGCATGCCGACGAAATACAGGGGATCGGTGCGCCCCACATTCACATTGAAGCGCGCCAGACGCATGGCGCCGCACGCGACAAAGAAGAAGCTGGCCATGCCGCCAAAGCGCAGCAGCAGCGGATCGTGCACGCCCATCTGCACAAAACCATAGCAATACAACAAGACGGCCGGGGCGCAGCCGAAATTCATCACGTCAGCGATGGAATCGAGCTGCACGCCGAACTGCGAGCTGGTCCCCGTCAGCCGGGCCACATAGCCGTCGAGCGCATCGAACACGCCGGCGAGCACCAGCAGCGCCGCCGCCAGGCGGTAGGCGTCCGCATCGCCGACTCCGGCGTTATCGACGGAAATGACGATGCTGGCAAAACCGCACGCTATCGAAAGCAAAGTCACCATGCTGGGCAAGGCGTATTTGGCGCGCTGCAGGCGCGACTTGGGCAATGTGTTCAAATTATGGGCAATCAAAGTAGCGGGATGAGGCAATGCAGCGGCAAACACTGCGCTACGCTCATTCTACCCTGCGCAGCGGCGGCACCGTCCCCGCACGAGCGCGACATATCTTTTCATCGATGCTCTACGCGCTATCAAAATACCTTAGAATCGTTTTACAGGGCAGCACGCTGTCCGCCCACCTATACAGGAGTCGACTTGATTGCCTCGTCACTGCGTTGGAAATACTGGATACCCGCCCTGCTGAGCGCAGCCCTGCTGAGCGCCTGTGGCGGCGGCAGCGATAGCGGCAATACGTCGCTGAGCACCTCGACCCCGGCCGGGCAACTGACGCAGGAGCCGGGCGCTCCCGTCCTCAGCAACAATATCGCCACCGATGGTTTCAACTGGTTCAATTACCGGCGCAGCCAGATCGGCCTGTCGCCGCTGGTGCGCAATAGCCTGATCGACAGCGCGGCCCTGGGCCATTCCAGCTATCTCAATCTCAACAGTACGGTGGCGCACGAGCAGGTGCAGGGCAAGCCCGGCTTCACGGGCGTCAAACTGGGCGACCGGCTGGCCAAGGCCGGCTACGTCGTCACCTCGCTGCAGGGCGAAGTCATCGCCGGCGCCAGCAACACGTCCGGTTTTTACCTGGCCGAAGAGCTGGTCACGGCCATCTATCACCGCTTCGTCATTTTCGAGCCGCTGTTCAAGGAAGGCGGCGCGGGCGCGGCCGTCAGCGGCAGCGGCTATGCGTATTTCACCACCGACCTGGCCGGCAACCGCAGCTATGGCCCGGGGCTGGCGGCGGGACAGATCGTCACCTATCCCTACAGCGGACAGCAGAAGGTGGCCGTCAGTTTCTCCAGCGATAACGAATCGCCCGATCCCGTGCCGAACCAGGACGTGGTCGGCTACCCGATCAGCGTGCATGCCAACTACGGCACGCCCGTCAGCGTGACGGCATTCAGCGTGCGCCAGCGCGGCGCCGCCACGGACCTAGCCGTGCGCCTGCTCACCAGCAGCAACGATGTGCATACGCCCGTTTCGGCCGCGTCCATCATCCCGCTGGCGGCCTTGAACGCGAACACCAGCTATGACGTGAGTTTCATCGGCAAAGTCAATGGCGCGGACGTCACGCAGAGCTGGTCATTCAGCACGCGCTAGGGCAGCTCGCCTTGCCAAGCGGGCGCAGCATCGAGGACGACTGGATGTAAAATAGCTGTTCCTGCTTTACAGCAATTGACAAGTTTTGGGGCGCTCTGCACAGCATGCTGAAACCACACGCCACTTGCGATGATGATGCCGCCGTTGCGGCATCCGACATGGTCCGCATTCTCGACGTCGAGAACGGACTGGGCCGCATCATGGGCGACCGCATCCTGTACCTGAAAATCCTGCGCCGCTTCCTGCATGACCACGGCACCACGCCGTGCCAGATCCGTGCCGAATTCGACACGGGCAACTACGCTTCCGCGCGCCTGAAGGCGCATACCCTGAAAGGCGCCGCCGGCATGATCGGCGCGCGCCACGTGCACGGCCTGGCGGCAACCCTGGAGTCGGCACTGCGCGCGCAGGCGCCCGACCTGGCCCAGCAGATGCTGCAGCTGGAACTGGCACAGGATCAATTGCTCGGCGCGGTCAGCAGCATGCTGGGCACGCCGGAAGCAACCCACACGGCGGCGCAGGACGTGGCGCCCGACCCGGCCGCGCCCGCCATCCAGCTGCTGCTGGCGCGCCTGGCCAGCCATCTGCGCGAAGGCGACGGCGCCGCCATCGACATCCTGGAAAACTCGGCCAGCCTGCTGGCCGCCAGCCTGGGCGTGAACGCCTACCAGGAAGTGGCAGCCGCCGCGCACGAGTTCGATTTCGACGGCGCCCTGGCGGCCCTGCTGCGGCGCCGCTAGCGCTCAGCTGTTGAACTGCGCCTCTTCCGCATACGCCACGCAACAACTCTTGCAACAGAAACGGCGCACGGCATCGAGCGGCTTGTCGCAGTACCAACATGCGCCTTTCGGCGGCAGCACTGCGATCAATTGCGACAGGGAAGGCAATGGCGGCGCCGCCATCCCCCTGCTTTCCACGACTTCCGGCTGTTCGCTGTCCATGGCGCTTCCTTTCCTGGCGGCACTTCAAGGCCGCTCAGCAAGATTACGTCAGCGCAGTTTGGACTCCATGATAATTCTCAACGGGGCAGATGCTAGCTTGACTTCCGGTAGCTGCGCACCGCGTCATTGGCCTGTTCGTCTATAATTTTTTGCAACTTCGGCTGCCCCGCATACTTGGCGGAGAGCCGCTTCCACTGCCGTTGCGCCTGCCCGCACGATTGCTCGACGGCCTGCGTGATCTCGCGCTGGCGCGCCTTGTCGTTGTCATCCCATTCGCCGGCGAAATGCTCGCACATCTCGGCATTTTCGGCGAACTGCGCCACGTCTTTCGGCAGTTTTTCCTGCGCCCCAGCCAGCAGGGGCAAGCAGGCGAACATGACGGCGAGCACCAGCTTCATCCGATTCTCCTTATTTGCCGATGCAGAAACGGCTGAAGATCACGCCCAGCAGATCGTCCGGCGAAAACTCGCCCGTGATGCTCGAGAGCTGCACCTGCGCCAGGCGCAGCTCTTCGGCAAACAGGTCCAGCGACTGGTCATCCTGCGCCGCATGCGCGGCGGCGATATCCAGATGCTTGCCGGCCGACTTGAGCGCGATCAAATGACGTTCACGCGCCAGGTACAGCGATTCGCCCGTCTGCTGCCAGCCGGCTATACGCAAGAGCTCGGCACGCAGCAGATCGATGCCGATGTGCTCGTGCGCCGACAGATACACGTGGGTGGCATCGGGCAAGCTGTCGACGCCGGGCTTGTGGCCGGAGAGATCGATCTTGTTCCACACGCGCACCACGGGCACGCCTTCCGGGAAGGCGGCGACGATGGTTTCATCGGCCAGCGTGGGGCCATGATCTGCGTCAAGCAAGTGCAAAATCACGTCCGCCTTGCCGATCTCGCCCCAGGTGCGCTCGATGCCGATGCGCTCGACGGCGTCGATGGTGTCGCCCGCGCTGCGGATGCCGGCCGTGTCGATGATGTTGAGCGGAATGCCCTCGATCTGGATGGTTTCGCTGACCTTGTCGCGCGTGGTGCCGGCGATCGGCGTCACAATCGCCACGTCGGCGCCCGCCAGCGCGTTCAGCAGCGACGATTTCCCCACGTTCGGCTGGCCGGCCAGCACCACGTTCAGGCCTTCGCGCAGCAGCGCGCCCTGCGCCGCCTGCGCAAACACTTTATGCAGGGCTGCGATGACGGCTTTTAATTGACCGCGCGCATTCGATTTTTCCAGGAAGTCGATTTCCTCCTCCGGGAAGTCCAGCGTCGCCTCGACCAGCATCCTTAAACCCGTCACCTGTTCCACCAGCGCGTGGATGGTGTTGGAAAACGCGCCCGACAGCGATTGCGAGGCGGACTTGGCGGCCGCTTCCGTGGAAGCGTCGATCAGGTCGGCCACGGCTTCGGCTTGCGCCAGATCAAGCTTGTCATTCAAAAACGCCCGGCGCGTGAATTCGCCCGGTTCGGCCAAGCGCAGGCCGCTGTCCTTGCCCGCTTCCAGCACGCGCGCCAGCAGCAACTGCAGCACGATGGGGCCGCCGTGGCCCTGCAATTCCAGCACGTCTTCGCCCGTGTAGGAATGCGGGCCCTTGAAGTGGATGGCGATGCCCTGGTCGATGATGCTGCCATCGGCTTCCGTGAACGGCAGGTAGGTGGCGTGGCGCGGTTTCAGTTGCTGCGCGCCAAACAGGGCCGTCATCAAGGGTGCGAGATTTTTGCCGGAGGCGCGTACCACGCCGATGCCGCCGCGCCCGGGGGCGGTGGCGATGGCGGCGATAGGGGAAGAGTCGAGTTTCATGGCGTAATTGTAGTGTATTCGGGGAAGGCTGCAGGGGCCGCGCTATTGTCAGCGACAAACCGGTGCACATGCAGGGGTCGCTCAGTGGAAAGCCGACAAAACCCACTTTTTTGCCATCGGACCCAGTCGGTCCGATGGCAAAAAAAAGCCCGCGCGAGGCGGGCTTTCTGTTCGCTGGCCGGAATTACTTGGCGGCTGGCGCGTATTTCTTGGTGATCACCCATTGCTGGCCGATCGACAGGACGTTGTTGACGACCCAGTAGAGTACCAAGCCCGACGGGAAGAAAAAGAACATCACCGAGAATGCCAATGGCATGAACAGCATCATCTTCGCTTGCATCGGATCGGCCGGGGCCGGGTTCAGCTTGGTCGTGATGTACATCGAAATCGCGTACAGCACGGGCAGGATGCACCATGGGTCATGCTGGGCCAGGTCGGTGATCCAGCCGATCCATGGCGCGCCGCGGATTTCCACGGACGCGTTCAGCACCCAGTACAGGGCGATAAAGACGGGCATCTGGATCAAAATCGGCAGGCAGCCGCCCAGCGGATTGATCTTTTCCGTCTTGTACAGCTCCATCGTGGCCTGGTTCATCTTTTGCGGATCGCCTTTGTAGCGCTCGCGGATCGCCTGCATCTTCGGCGTGACCAGTTTCATCTTGGCCATGCTGCGGTAGCCGGCGGCCGACAGGGGGAAGAACGCCAGCTTGATCAGGATCGTGAAGGCGATGATGGTCCAGCCCCAGTTACCGAGCACGCTGTGGATGTGTTCCATGACCCAGAAGATCGGCTTGGCGATGATGGTCAGCCAGCCGTAATCCTTGACCAGTTCCAGGCCAGGGGAGACATTTTCCAGCAGGTGCGCGATTTGCGGACCCGAGTACAGCTTGCTGTCCATGCTGGCCGTGGCGCCTGGCGCCAGGGTAGGCAATGGCAGCACGTTGCCGATGGCGTACAGGTTGGTGCCGAGCTTTTTCGTGAAGATATCGCGCTTGGCGTTTTCAGGCGGAACGAAAGCCGACACGAAGAAGTGTTGCGAAATCGCAAACCAGCCGCCATTCGCCGTGGCCGGATGCAGGCCCTTCATGGCGTTGTCGTTGCCCTTCTTCTCGTCTTCCACGGCCGCTTTTTCGATTTTCTCGAACGTCAGCTTCTGGTACTTGTCTTGCGGCGTGTACAGGGTCGGGCCCGTGAAGCTGCTGTTGAAGAACGAGTCGCCGACCGGCTTGTTGCCGTCATGCGTCAGTTGCAGATACAGCTGCGGCGTAACAGGGGCCGCGCCCACGTTGGCCACGTCGTGGCGCACGTCGATGACGTAGTCGCCGCGCTTGAACGTAAACGTCTTGGTCAGCTTGACGCCGCCTTCGACCGCTTCCATCACCAGTTGCACTTGCTTGCCGTCACCGAGGGTGCGTACGCCAGGCTGCACGGTGAAACCGCTCGCGTGGGTGGGGAACGGACCGCCGACCAGGCCCGACTGCGCCAGGTAGGTGTGGTTCGCGCCTTCGTCGAACAGCACTTCGTTTTGCTTGCCTTCGTCAGGCTGGCACCATTTGAACAGGCCGAAGCAGCCGCCGAACCAGCCCGGATTGCCCGCGCCCTTGAATTTCAGCAATTCCAGACGCTTGACCTGGCCGCCCAGGGTGTCGATGTCGACCTTGATGACGTCGGTGGTGATGGTAATCACTTCGCGCTTGAACGCGGCGGGATCGGTCGCTTCGCCAGGCACGGCGGTTGCGCCGGCGGGCGCCAGGGCGGCCGTCTTGGCCGGGGTGACAGGCGCCTTGGCGGTTTGTTCCGTGTTCGCGGAGAACATCGACGGCTTGCCGTTCGAGATCATCCATTCGTTCCAGAGAATTACCAGCGAGACGGAAAACACGATCCACAGGATGGTACGTTTATTGATATCCATTAGGGTATTTGTCAGGAGTGGTTGCAACCGCAAGCGGTCGTTGAAGATTGTTTGCCATCGGCCGGCGGCACCGGGTCGACGCCCCCTTCATTCCAGGGGTGGCAACGGCACAGGCGCTTGGCAGCCAGCAGGCTGCCCTTGGCCGTACCGTGCACGCGCAGCGCTTCCATCGCGTAATGCGAACAGCTCGGATAGAAACGGCAATTCTGTCCCAGCATGGGGCTGATCAGCAACTGATAAGCGCGCAGCAGGAACAGCAGCAGGGTTTTCATGGCGCGGATGGTGGTGGCGCAGCAACAGAGCGGGCCTGGGCGGCGATTTGCGCCGCGAACAGGCGGCTCAATTCTTCACGCAGCTCGGCTTTGAGCTTGCTCGTGGTGGCCGGGCCATCCTTGCTGTTGACGGCGCGCGACAAACGCACCACGCAATCGACCGGCGGCATCGCACTGTTGCGAAACAGCTCGCGCGTGACGCGCTTGATCGTGTTGCGGGTCGCCGCGCGCGGCGCGAAACGCTTGGCCACAACGACGCCCAGCCGCGCATGCGGCAATTGATTGTGTCGGGTGTACAGCACAAAATGCGCTGTTTTTTGCGAAGGGCGCAAACGAAAAACGGATGAAAATTCATCCGTTTTAACGATACGCCGAAAGCGCGCGAAGTCGTGTGAACCTTCGCGTTGATTGCCGACTGGAGTACAGCTAGCCACGCGATCAGCTGTCAACGACAAGCCTAGACGGCCAGACGTTTGCGGCCCTTTGCGCGACGTGCGTTGAGCACATCACGGCCACCACGGGTAGCCATACGAGCGCGGAAGCCGTGCGTACGCTTGCGGCGAACGACGGAAGGTTGGTAAGTACGTTTCATGTTGGTCTCGCTAAAAACAAAAAAAATGCAAAATCGGGTCTGACGTCCCGTCAGTTTTTGGTGCCAATGACAATCGCGCACTTATGCCAAGGCACAAGCTGGCCAATCTCATCGCCCGCTTAATCCACGCTTAGTCCATATTGTCGTTCCAAATGAATAAACACGGAATACGGGCGGGGAACCCTGAATTATTCAGCATATGCCCCCCTCTTGTCAAGGATTGCCGTGATCGCCTGGAAATTTGCGCGCCGCTCCCCATCTGCCGGCAAGGCCCCGCCACAGGCCGCGCCAGCACTGCCTGTGACGGGATAACCGGGGGATAAGTCGCCTCTTATGCACATGGCGCCCCACCCCGCCACAGAAAAATAAGCGTCGTGCCTGTGGATAACTTTGTCAGTCGGGAGTAGAATAGCGCGTTACGTGTGGCGAGCCCTCGCGCGACGCCGGCCTTGCAACACGGTGAACGCAGGGCAGAATCGATACGCCCTCCCACACCTTTTCACATAGACATACATGGATAATTTCTGGCAGGCCTGTTCCGCGCAGTTGGAACTGGAGCTGACACCGCAACAATTCAGTGCGTGGATCAAACCGCTTATCCCTCTCGATTACGAAGAGGGCAAGCTGCGCATTGCTGCGCCCAATCGCTTCAAGCTCGATTGGGTCAAGACCCAGTTCGCCAGCCGCATCACTGCCCTGGCTATACAGTACTTCGAAGCGCCGACGGAAGTGCAGTTCGTGCTCGACCCGCGCCTGGCCCTGCCGAAAAAGCCAGTCACCGCCAGCACCCCGGCCAGCGATCCGAATGGCGGCGCGCCCAGCGCGCGCCCGGCGGAACCGCAGCCGAGCGTGCCGGAACTGAGCATCGGCGCCGCGCCGCGCCGCGAGCAGAGCCGCATCAACACCGACCTGACCTTCGACAGCTTCGTGACCGGTAAGGCCAACCAGCTGGCGCGTGCCGCCGCCATCCAGGTGGCGAACAATCCGGGCGTGTCGTATAACCCGCTGTTCTTCTACGGCGGCGTCGGCCTGGGCAAGACCCACTTGATCCACGCCATCGGCAACCAGGTAATGGCCGACAACCCGGGCGCGAAGATCCGCTACATCCACGCAGAACAGTACGTTCGCGACGTAGTGACCGCTTACCAGCGCAAGGGTTTCGACGATTTCAAGCACTATTATCACTCGCTCGACATGCTGCTGATCGATGATATCCAGTTCTTTGGTGGCAAGAGCCGCACGCAGGAAGAGTTTTTCTATGCGTTCGAGGCGTTAATTGCCGCGAAGAAACAGATCATCATCACCTCGGATACCTATCCGAAGGAAATCACGGGCATGGACGACCGCCTGATTTCGCGCTTCGACTCGGGCCTGACGGTGGCCATCGAACCGCCGGAACTGGAAATGCGCGTGGCGATTCTGTTGAAAAAAGCCAAGCAGGAAGGCGTGACCTTCTCCGACGACGTGGCCTTCTTTGTCGCCAAGCACCTGCGCTCGAACGTGCGCGAGCTGGAAGGCGCGCTGCGCAAGATCCTGGCGTATTCACGCTTCCATGGCAAAGACATTACCATCGATATCGTCAAGGAAGCCCTGAAGGACTTGCTGTCGGTGCAAAACCGCCAGATTTCCGTGGAAAACATCCAGAAAACGGTGGCCGACTTCTTCAATATCAAGGTTGCCGACATGTATTCGAAGCGCCGCCCCGCGAATATCGCCCGGCCGCGCCAGATCGCCATGTACCTGGCCAAGGAATTGACACAGAAGAGCCTGCCGGAAATCGGCGAGCTGTTCGGCGGCCGCGACCACACCACGGTGCTGCATGCCGTGCGCAAGATCGCGCTGGACCGTACCAAGAATCCGGAATGCAACCATGAATTGCATGTACTGGAACAAACCTTGAAGGGTTAAGAACACCTGACCAAACCTGCTGCGCGTCGCGCTTTGCGGCCTCCGATGCTCACTGTGCTAAAGCACAGCTCCGCGTCTCGGCCACAACTCACTGCCGCTCGCTACGGTTTTGTCAGGCGTTGCAAGCACGACTGGGCAAGACTGGCTCAAAACGTGCTTTACCCTTATTATCTGGGAGGGCGCCGCAGCCGGTCTGTCGGGGCTCCCTATGGCAAGAATTGTTAAATTAATACGTTAAACGTCGTACTGTTCAACCTATACATTGAGGATAAATATGCAATTGGTCAAAACCACCCGAGATACCCTTCTCCGGCCACTGCAGATCGTGAGCGGTATTGTCGAGCGTCGGCACACTATGCCGATTCTGGCCAATATCCTCATCCGCAAAGACGGTGAAAATGTCTCCTTCCTGTCGACCGACACCGAAGTGCAGATCACCACGCACGCGGAAATCGGTTCCGGCGCGGACGTCACCGGCACCACCGTGGCCGCGCGCAAGCTGCTCGACATCCTGCGCGCCCTGCCCGAATCGGGCGACGTCACGATGACCCTGCTCAACAAGCGCCTGACCGTGCAAACGGGCAAGTCGCGCTTCGCGCTGCAAACCCTGGCGGCGGAAGAGTTTCCAACCGTGCAACAAGCGGAAAGCTACAACGCGTCCGTCACCCTGCCCCAGAAAACGCTGAAACACCTGTTCAACATGGTGCATTTCTCGATGGCGCAGCAAGACATCCGCTATTACCTGAACGGCTTGCTGCTGGTTCTGGATGGCAATAATGTCATCGCCGTGGCCACCGACGGCCACCGCCTGGCATTTTGCCAGGTCGCCACCGAGCAGACGTTCGCGCGCCAGGAAGTGATTATCCCGCGCAAGACCATCATCGAACTGCAGCGCCTGCTGGAAGAGAACGATGAGCCGGTGCAACTGGACATCGCCGCCAACCAGGTGAAACTGACCTTTGCCGACATCGAGCTGATCTCGAAGCTGGTGGAAGGCAAGTTCCCCGACTACACGCGCGTGATTCCTAAAGGCTACAAAAACGACTTCACCATCGGCCGCGATGAACTGCTGCGCTCGCTGCAACGTGCCGCCATCATGACTAGCGACAAGTTCAAGGGCGTGCGCTGCATCATCACCCCGGGCAGCATGAAGATCAGCTCGACCAATGCGGACCAGGAAGAAGCCGTCGAAGAACTGGAAATCGACTACGGCGGCGACTCCGTCGACATCGGGTTCAACGTGACGTATCTGCTGGACGTGCTGAACAACCTGAAATGCGAATACGTCAACATCGCGCTGGGCGACTCGAATTCGTCCGCCCTGATCTCCATCCCGGACAATGCCGACTTCAAGTATGTCGTCATGCCGATGCGGATCTAAAGACCACAGCAGTGACGTAGGTCGGATGAGCGCAGCGTCATCCGACATGCTGAGCGCCGTCTGTCGGGTTACGCCGTTCCGGCTAACCCGACCTGCGGCCATCAGCCAGCAGCCCCGAATCAATCAGCAATCGTTATTTGAGAAAGCAGTCCATGTCCGAGAATCCACAAGACACCCCGATCCAGGCCAAAACGGAAGAATACGGCGCCGCCTCCATCCAGATCCTGGAAGGCCTGGAAGCCGTACGCAAACGCCCGGGCATGTACATTGGCGACACCTCGGACGGCACCGGCTTGCACCATCTGGTATTCGAAGTGCTGGACAACTCCATCGATGAATCGCTGGCCGGCCATTGCACGGAAATCCACGTCACCATCCACAGCGACAATTCGATCTCGATCACCGACAATGGCCGCGGCGTGCCAACCGGCCTGAAAATGGACGACAAGCACGATCCGAAGCGTTCGGCGGCGGAAATCGTCATGACCGAACTGCACGCGGGCGGCAAGTTCGACCAGAACTCCTATAAAGTATCGGGCGGTTTGCATGGCGTGGGTGTGTCCTGCGTCAATGGTCTGTCGAAATTGCTGAAATTGACCATCCGCCGCGATGGCAAAGTGCACCACATGGAATTCGTGCGCGGCGTGCCGCAGGACCGCCAGATCGTCATGGTGGGCGACATCGCGACGTCCCCGATCAAGGTCATCGGCGAAACGGACAAGCGCGGCACCGACGTGCATTTCTGGGCCGACGAAGAGATTTTCACGCACGTGGAATTCCACTACGAAATCCTGGCCAAGCGCATCCGCGAACTGTCCTTCCTGAACAATGGCGTCAACATCAAGTTGTCGGACCAGCGCACGGGCAAGGAAGAAGTCTTCGCCTTCGAAGGCGGCACGCGCGGCTTCGTCGAATACATCAACAAGGCCAAGTCGGTCTTGCACCCGACCATTTTCCAGGCCACGGGCGAGCGCATGTCGGACCAGAACACGAACATCTCGGTCGACGTGTCGATGCAGTGGAACGATGCCTACAATGAACAGGTGCTGTGCTTTACGAATAACATCCCGCAACGCGACGGCGGTACCCACCTGACGGGCTTGCGCGCTGCCATGACGCGCGTGATCAACAAATACATCGATGAACACGAGTTCGCCAAGAAGGCGAAAGTGGAAATCAACGGCGACGACATGCGCGAAGGCCTGACCTGCGTCTTGTCCGTGAAAGTGCCGGAGCCGAAATTCTCGTCGCAGACGAAGGACAAGCTGGTGTCGTCGGAAGTACGCGGCCCGGTGGAAGAAATCGTCGCCAAGACGCTGGCAGATTACCTGCAGGAAAAACCGAACGACGCCAAGATCATTTGCGGCAAGATCGTCGAAGCGGCACGCGCCCGTGAAGCGGCCCGCAAGGCCCGCGACTTGACGCGCCGCAAAGGCATCATGGACGGCCTGGGCCTGTCGGCCAAGCTAGCCGACTGCCAGGAAAAAGACCCCGCCCTGTGCGAACTGTACATCGTCGAGGGTGACTCGGCAGGCGGCTCGGCAAAACAGGGGCGCGACCGCAAGTTCCAGGCGATCCTGCCGCTGCGCGGTAAAGTCTTGAACGTGGAAAAAGCCCGTTTCGAGAAAATGCTGTCGTCGGAGCAGATCACCACCCTGATCGCCACCCTCGGCACCTCGATCGGACCGGACGAATTCAACGTCGAGAAACTGCGCTACCACCGCATCATCATCATGACCGATGCGGACGTCGACGGCGCCCACATCCGTACCCTGCTGCTGACCCTGTTCTACCGCCAGATGCCGCAACTGGTCGAGCGCGGCCACATCTACATCGCGCAACCGCCGCTGTACAAGGTAAAAGCGGGCCGCGACGAGCGCTATCTGAAAGATGACGCCGAAGAAGCCAGCTACATGATGACAGTGGCGCTGAACACGGCCGTGCTGGTGCCGCGCACAGGCGCGGAAGGCATTTCCGGCGAGACCCTGACGGAACTGGTGCGCAAGTTCAACCTGTCGAACACCATCATGACGCGTCTGACGCGCGTCATCGACCGCGCCGCCCTGACGGCCATCATGACGGGCGTGCAGCTGGACCTGTCGACCCTGGACCTGGCGGAAGCGTCCGCCCTGGCCCTGCAGACGGCCATCAACGACAGCGCCGTGAAAGTGCATGTGCGTTCCGACGACTTGTCGGAAAAACACAAGCTGCACATCGAACGCATGTACCACGGTAACGTCAAAGTGACGGCCATCGACGCCGACTTCGTGCAAGGCCCGGACTACGCCGTGCTGAGCAGCGGCGCCGCCACCTTCGAAGGCCTGATCGGCGAAGGCGCGTTTGTCCGCCGCGGCGAAGGCGAGCGCATGAAGGAAATCGCCGTGGTCGACTTCCACCAGGCCATGCAATGGCTGCGCGACGAAGCCGAACGCACCGTCTCGAAACAGCGCTACAAAGGTCTGGGCGAAATGAACCCGGATCAATTGTGGGAAACGACGATGGACCCGACCGTGCGCCGCCTGTTAAAAGTGCAGATCGAAGACGCCATTGCGGCGGACCAGATCTTCACGACCTTGATGGGCGACGACGTGGAACCACGCCGCGCCTTCATCGAAAACAACGCGCTGCGCGCGGGCAATATCGACGTGTAAGCCAGCTTGCTGGTTTGCGTTGCAGCCAAGGCGGCCCTCTCGGGGCCGCTTTTTTTATACGCGCCAAAATCCTGCCCTTGCATTGACATGATTGCTAAAAGCAAGCAATAATCTGCCATAAGCAAGCAAATAGAGGCCCCAACATGCATACGGACCAGCTCGGCGAACGCACGGAGATCGTGCGCCGTTTTAATCGTTTTTATACGCGCCAGATTGGCGTGCTGCATGAACACCTGCTGGACAGCGCATTCTCTCTGACGGAAGTGCGCATCCTGTATGAACTGGCGCACCGGGAGCAATTGACCAGTGCGGACCTGTGCCGCGAGCTGGGCTTGAATGCGGGCTATCTGAGCCGGGTGATTGCCGGGTTCGAAAAGCAAGGGCTGATCGCCAAGACGCGCTCGCCGACGGATGCGCGCGCCACGCAATTGCAGCTGACCGAACAGGGGCAAAGCACTCTCGCGCCCCTGGTCGAGGCATCGCGGCGCGAAGTGGCGGCCATGCTGGAGCGCTTGCCGCCGACGGCGCAGCAGGAGTTGGTCGCTGCCATGGAGCAAATCCAGGGCTTGCTGGGGGAGCCATCGCCCAGCTATATCCTGCGCAATCCGCAGCCGGGCGACATGGGCTGGATCATCCACCGGCAAGCCGTGCTGTACGCACAGGAATATGGCTGGAACAACGAGTACGAGGCACTCGTTGCCGAGATCCTCGCCAAATTCGTGCGGGAATTCAATCCTGCCCGTGAACGCTGCTGGATCGCCGAGAAGGACGGCAAGGTGATCGGTTCCGTCTTCATCGTGCGCCAGGACGACACGACGGCCAAGCTGCGCCTGCTGTACGTCGATCCCTGCGCGCGTGGCCTGGGTATCGGCAGCCGCCTGGTCGATGAATGCCTGCGCTTCAGCCGCCAGGTCGGCTATACGAAAATGGTGTTGTGGACCAACAGCATCCTCACCGATGCCCGCCGCATCTACGACAAGGCCGGCTTCCAGCTGGTCGAGGAAGAGGCGCATCACAGCTTTGGCAAGGACTTGATCGGCCAGGTGCTGGCGCGCGACCTGTAAGCAGGCGCTTGCCGGCGCCGGGAATGGAAGCGAGTGTGGCGGCGGCAGGACAGTGGCCGCCAATTTCCTCGCCCATATCACCACTGCCCCCAAGAAACCAGTACACTAGTTCCTGAGCGCAACTAATTTTGTACGCGCGCCATGCCGCCTGCCGTTGCCGGGAGGCGCCCCTGCCGCAAGGCATGTTGTCTCTGGACAAATGCAATGTTCACTTCGCGCAGCCTGTCGCCTGCCTTCTATTACCTGTTCTTTTCAGGAGAACGGGAGCAGCAGCAGCGCTTTTTCAAGGAACTGCATTTCATTTCGATAGCCATCCTGACGTTTGGCCTGGCTTGCTGGCTGGTCACGTTCAGCCTGACCTTGACGCATACCTCGCTCGACCATGCGCAGGCGGCGCTGGGCGTGACGGGCATGCTGGTCGGGCTGCTGCTGACCGTGTATGCGAAGTCCTTGCAGGCGATTATCGCCAGCGGCACCATCAGCGTGCTGTTCATCGGTTTCAGCTTTCGCGTGCTGATGCTGGGCACGGAAGACCCCGCTTTCTGGGTGCTGCCGCTGGGCGTGATGATCACCCTGACGACGGCGCCCATCTTCAGCGGCATTGCGTATTACCTGGGCGTATCGCTGGGCGTGTGGGCCATCCTGGGACTGGGGCAGTTTCCCGTGCATGCGGGCCAGGCCGACCAGCATTGGCCCGTGCTGGCCGTCACCATCAGCGTGATCATCGGCCTGGCGCTGAACATCTATTTTCTCGTCTTGCGCATCCACAACTACCGCGCCCAGCGCGAGCTGGCGACGATGGCCTACAAGGATGGTTTGACCGGGCTCAACAACCGCCGCATGTTTACGCAAAGCGCCCGCGTCCTGCAGCGCACGGCGCGCACGCCCGCGTATTTCCTGATGATCGACATCGACGACTTCAAGCAGATCAACGACGTGCATGGCCATGACGTGGGCGATGAAGTGCTGAAGAGGATCGCCGAGGTGATCGCCGGGCTGTCGGGCGAGCACCTGTGCGGCCGCCTGGGCGGAGAAGAGTTCGCCGTCATTTACCTGGGCGAAAAGAACGCGGCCTGCGCCTTTGCCGCGCAGCTGGTCGATGCCGTCGAGGCGGCTTTCGTGCCGGAACGCAAGGTGTCCGTCAGCATCGGCGTCGCGGAATTGCTCAAGGAAGTCGACTTGTCGCACAGCTACCGGCGCGCCGACGAATCCCTGTACCTGGCCAAGAAGAACGGCAAGAACCGCTACGTGCTCAACGCCGCCTGAACGCCGCCATCCGGCGCCGCGTCGAGCAGCGCCAGCAAGGCTTGCGGCGCAATCTTCCACGGCTCGCGCTGCTCGGGGTCCACCTCGTACCAGCTGTCCTGCGCGCCGATCTTGAGGATGGTCAAGGGAATGTCCTTGCTCTCAAAGAAGGCCAGCATGCGGCGGATCAAGCGGCTCACCTTGGCGTGGTCTTCCTGGTACAAAGAACAGGTATAGAAGCAGCCCTTCTCTCCCATGCGCAATTTCCTGGCCGCGCCGACACGCGATTGGAGCACATACTTGTGCAAGAACTCGGTCACGGCCTCATCGTCAACGGGAATACTGCAGGAAATGGTGATCTTGGCCATGGCAAGCGGGACAGTGATTCAATAGACTAGCTTAGCAGAAAGCTTTTCATTCCTGAAATGCTAAGATCGCGGCGCGCGCATGCCGGCGCCCGGACCGGCATGGCGTCTCGACCAGGATTGCCATTGAACATACGCCTCATTTATCCCCTGCTGTCGCTGTGCGCGGCTCTGGGCACGTCACCGTTTGCGCTGGCGCAAACGCAAGCGACCGAAGACGCCGCCTTCGTGGCCGCCACCGTGCCCGTCTCCGTGCCGTCGCCGCCGCTCAGCCTGAACGAGCATCCGCAAATCCGCGCCGGCGTCTTCAAGCTGCTCGGTTATGCGCGTGGCAACTATACGCAGGGCGATACCCTGATCGCGCTCCAGGTGCTCGACAGCATGCGTTCGCTGCCAGACATCCAGCGCACCATGCTGCCCGACGGGCGTTCGGTGCTGGCGTCCATCAACCCCGACGCACACGGCGCGCAGCGCGCCGCCATGCTGTTCGACCCGCAACGCAAGCTGTTGGCGCTGGCCCTGGTCAACGGCCATTGCCAGGCCGCCATCGGCGATGCCGTGCCCGCCTGCCTGCCGTCCACGCACGCCGTGCTGACGGTGTTTGTACCGCCGGGCGCGGAGGACGAGACGGCCGCGCCGCTGCTCGTGTGGGCGCGGCAGCTGCCGCCCATGCTGGCACAGGCTGCGCCGGAACAGCGGCAAAGCATTGCTGTGGTGGAATACATCACCACGCGGCCCGCCCAGCCCGGCTGGGAGCAGCGCGACCTGCCGCCGGGCTTTCCGCCCAGCTTGCTGCACCTGCTGTTGCCGAACGCGGAATTGACCGGCAGCGCCAGCGGCGGCAAGCTCATCACGCCGGCGGGCCTGGCCGGTTTGCCCATGCGCACGCCCACGGAAGCGACCGAGGCCGGTGACGAGCCCATGCCCGATGCCAGCATCACCCTGCGCAGCTATGCCGATTTCCACTGGGTGCTCAATACCTATGCCAAGCTGGCCAAGGGCGCGCAAGTGAAGGGCCATGATGACAAGGTCGTGTTCACCGGCAGCGATACGAGCGGCCGCTACACGGTGACCCTGCGCGAACCGGGCAAGAAAGACAGCGTGTTCATCACCGTGGCCAGTTGGCGGGCAAAATAAGGAAGGCGAACAGGGGAAAGCATTGCCATTACGCACAAGAGCATGGCATTTTGGCATTTTGCGGTATGATTTCCAGCCGTGCGGCGCGGCCCGATCCCTGCCTTGCCCACCAGCCCTTCAAGCCAGCCACGCTTGCGTAGCATCCTGCCCTAAGGAATTCATATGTTCGGTTTTAACTTGCGCGTCGCCAAGATGGTGTGGACGGCTTTTCTCGTCGCTTTTTTGTTATTCCTCACGTACAAGGTCTCGTCGACCCTGATCGTGGTGGTGTTTGCGGTGTTCTTCAGCTACCTCGTGTATCCGCTGATCGGGCTGCTGGAACGGTACGGGCCGAAGCGCCTGCCGCGCACGGCCAGTATCGGCATCGTCTTCCTGGTGGTGATCTTGCTGGTGGCGGTGCTGGGGTCCATCTTCGGGGCGCGCATCGAGGAAGAGGCGATCAAGCTCAGCGATCAATTGCCGACCTTGCTCAAGGGGAATAATTTTGCCGAACGCATCCCCTTGCCGGAATTCATGGAACCGTTGCGCGCGCGCCTGCTGTCGTTCATGCAGACGCAGCTGAGCAGCGGTACGGGACAAGCCATGCCGCTGGCGAAGGAACTGGGCTTGACCGTCATGCATGCGGCAAGCAACCTGATCTATCTGGTGCTGGTGCCCGTGCTGAGCTTTTTGCTGATCAAGGAAGGGCCGGACATGCGCGACGGCTTGCTGTCCCTGCTGAACCGCCCGAACAAGAAGCTCTGGGGCGCCATCATCGATGACCTCGACATCCTGCTGTCGCGCTATGTGCGCGCCCTGCTGTTGTTGTCGATTGCCACGTTTGTGTCCTACAGCATTGCCTTTTCCCTGATGGGCGTGCCGTACAGCCTGCTGCTGGCCGGCGCGGCCGCCTTGCTGGAATTCATCCCGTTTGCCGGTCCGCTGGCGGCCGCCGTCATCGCCGTAGTCGTGGCCGGTTTCAGCGGCTTCGAGCACGTGTTCTGGCTGATCGGCTTTATCGCCGCCTACCGTTTGTTCCAGGATTACGTGGTCAACCCGTACCTGATGAGTGAAGGCGTGGAAGTGAGCCCGCTGATGGTGATCGTCGGCTTGCTGGCCGGCGACCAGCTCGGCGGCGTGGTGGGCATCTTCCTGTCCGTGCCCGTGATGGCGGCCATCAAGATCGTCTTCGTGCGCGCGCGGGCAGCCTTGCAGGCGCGCCACGATGCACTGGAGAAAGCGGAACAGGCGGCAGAGGAAGCGCGCGCCCAGGCCCTGGCCGAGGCGGCGCGATTGCAGGAACAGGGCAGCAAGGCCACCCTGCCGGCGCAGTAACTTAAAACTCTTCCCACTCGCCGCTGTTATCGGCGGCAGGCTTGGCGGGGCGCGGCTTGGCTGCTGCGGCAGGTGCAGCCGCGGCGCGGGCCGGCGCCAGGCGCAGCGCCGGGCGTTTCAAGGCCGTGCTGGCGGCGGCCACGATAGGCTTGCGCAAGGCGGGCTTGGCCGCTGCCGGGCCGCTGTGGTTGGCGTCAAGCTTGAAAATGCTGACCATCTCGGCCAGCGCCGCGGCCTGTTCCTGCATCGACTCCGAGGCGGCCGCCGCTTCTTCCACCAGCGCCGCATTCTGTTGCGTCACGGTATCCATTTCCGCCACGGCTTGATTGATCTGGCCGATGCCCAGTTCCTGCTCGCGGCCGGCGGCGCTGATTTCGCCCATGATGTCCGTCACGCGGCGGATGCTGGAGACGATCTCGTCCATCGTCGTGCCCGTCTGGCTGACCAGCGCGCTGCCGGCGCCCACGTTCTGCACCGACGCTTCGATGAGCACCTTGATATCCTTGGCGGCGGAAGCCGAGCGGTGCGCCAGGTTGCGCACTTCCGTGGCGACGACGGCAAAGCCACGGCCCTGCTCGCCGGCGCGGGCCGCTTCCACGGCCGCGTTCAGGGCCAGGATGTTGGTCTGGAAGGCGATGCCGTCGATCACGCCGATGATGTCGGCGATCTTTTTCGACGACTCGCTGATGGTGCCCATGGTATCGACCACTTGCGCCACCAGTGCGCCGCCTTTCACCGCCACGTCCGAAGCGGAAACGGCCAGCTGGTTGGCCTGGCGCGCATTGTCCGAGTTCTGCTTGACGGTCGAGGTCAGCTCTTCCAGCGACGAGGCCGTTTCTTCCAGGCTCGACGCCTGCTGCTCCGTGCGGCTCGACAGATCCAGGTTGCCCGAGGCGATTTCATTGCTGGCCGTGGCGATGGCGCCGCTGCCGTCGCGCACGCCGCGCACGGTGGTCGACAGGCGTTCCTGCATTTTCTGCAAGCCCGTCAGCAAGGCGCCCATCTCGTCGTGGCGCGTGATGACGATGTCGTTGGCCAGGTTGCCGTCGGAAATGGCGCCGAAATGGCGCAGGGCCTGGTCCAGCGGGCCAAAGATGGCACGCAGCAGCAAGATGCTGGAAATAATCGTCAGCAAGGCGCCCACTATCATGCCGCCGATGGCCATGGTCACCTGGGTGTGGTAGCTGGACTGGCTTTCCTCATACATCTTCGCGGCCGAGCTGGCCTGGTATTGCGTCAAGGTTTCGGCAGCCTGGTCCAGGGTGCGGTAAAGCGGCGTCAGCCCTTTCATCATCAAGCCATCCGCTTGCGCGATGTTGCCTTCACGCAAAGCCTTGCTCATGGTCAGCACGCCATTGTTCATGTAATCGCTGCGCTTCTTGTCCATGTCGTCGGACAGGCGCTTTTCTTCCGCGCTTTGCGGCAAGGCCAGGTACACCTTCCACGACTTGTTGGATGCTTCCAGGAATTGTTCCGCGCGGGCCAGGGTATCCTTGGCATCGGGCGCATCCGGGTGCACCATCACGCGGTCCATCGTGAACCGCGCGCGGCCCAGGGCAATTTGCGATTCGCCGATCGCTTGCGTCGATGCCAGTTGATTGCTGTAGACCTCGTTGAGGCTGTTGTTGGCCGATTTCAGGCTGATGATACTCATGACGCCCAGCAAGGCGATCAGCAAGCCCAGCACACTCATGGTGGCAATCAGGCGCATTTTTATTGTTATATTCGACAGCATGCAATTTCCTTGGTAAGGGCGCAACCATGCCTGCGCATGCCGGACGAGATAGCGGCAAACGCCTGATGGGCGGGTCACGTGAATTGTTCAGGGCAGGTCGATACGGCGTGTGCGGCGGCAGGGGGGAAGGCGGCCCGCGCATATCGTCAGGAGTGCAATACAGGGCAACGAGGTCGAGGTTTCCTGTACTTTTAATTTCCTGACTGCAAGATACAGGGAAAGATTACCAGTAGCAACATCCAGCATGGATTTTCACACTTTGTAACAAGCGGATGATGTTTTTTGCGCAGAACTGGCATTCCGCTGACGTGCGAAGTCGCTTGGGAATGCCATTTATGTTAGCCATCTAGTTAATACATGGTTTCTTCGATGAGCTGGCCATCGTCGCGGAAATACTGAAACCGGCCCGTTTTCTTGCCCATGTTGTAGGCACCGATCTGCTTCGGTTTTCCGTTCTGGAAATTCTCGATATTGACGCCATGCAGCACGCCCTGGCGCCAGTTACGGTGAAATTGCGGCAGTTCGCCATCGGGATACAACAGGGTTTCCGCGCCATCGCGCTTGCCGCCGGCAAAGCTGCCCTGGTAACGCCGCTTGCCGTCCGGATAAAAACTTTCCATCGTGCCATCGAGCACACCGAGGCGGTAATGCTCGACCAGTTCCAGCTGGCCGCCGGCCGCATACTGCTCCAGCTTGCCATCGGGTTTGCCATTGAGCATGGTCAACACTTGCCAGCCGCCATCGGGCGTCGCCTTCTTCCACGGTCCCTGCCTGACGTCATCGACATACAGGCCGCCGCCACCGGGTTCGCCCCACTGGCCCTGCTTCTTGCCGTTCACATAACTGCCCTGCCATTGCACCACGCCACCGGCGCGGCGCTCGCTGGGCCCGTCCAGGCGGTCTTTCACGAAATGGTCGTAACCGGTGAAGCTGTGCATGTCCGCTGCGCGCCACTCGGCCACGCCCGGGCGCACTTCCCAGCGCCCCGTGCGCTGGCCTCGCTGCATCATGCCCGTCGTCGTTTCGTCGCCGCTTTCATACGTCCACGGCCCCTCGGCCTTGTCGTCGACAAAGGCGCCGGACGAACGGATGGTGTTCGGCTCCTCGTAATGCCATACGCCGGTGCGCTTGCCCTGCGCATACAAGCCGCGGGCATAAACGCTGCCCACGCAGCAATTCACGTCGTACTCGATGAATGGCCCATCCTGGCTGGCGGCAAAGCGCTGCGGCTGCGTTTCCCAGGTGATCCACTTGACGTGGTAACTGGGCGCGCGGCCCCCTTCCCAGCCCTTGCCCAGCAGATACGTGACGGTCAGATAATGGCCATCCTTTTCCTGGTACGTCTTTTTATAGGCAAACGCGGGCGCTTCCGCCGGTTTGCCCGGCAGTAACTCGCCATCGATATTGAAATAGCCGACCAGGGTGCCGTGCGCATGCTCGATGGCGTCGAACCCGGCCACGCCCGAGGGCGCGTAAGCGATACTGTAATCAATCAGCTGCAAACGGGCCAGCGCGGCGCGCACCTGCGTCTCGTCCATGGTCTTGGCGCCGCGCACGATGGCGTCCAGCGCAGGCTGCAAGGTGGCGACCTTGAACATCTTGCCGCCGCTGCGCTCGTAGCGGTAGGCATGCAAGCCAAAGGGCTGGTCACTGCGCGCGCCACTGCGGCTGAGCACGAACGTGGTTTCGCCTTCGCTGTCGAGGTCAAGCTGGAACACGGCTTCGATGCTGGCCTGACCGTACTTGTCCAGGTTCATGCGTTTTTCACTGATGCTGTTGCACTGGCAGTAGTAGCCGTTGACTTCGCCATTTTCCCGCAGGAAAGCCAGCACCACGCCGCCGTCGCGGCGCTCGACGGCACTGGCGTAAGCCATGGACGCGCTTTCGTAGAAACGCGGCGCGGCCTGGGCCGGCGCCAGGGTGCCCCAGGCCAGCGCCATGGCCATCGTGCTCGTCCAAAATGTTTGCCGCATGTCAACTCCACTGCCGAAAACCGCCATTATGCATGGCCATCAGGCAAGACCGGACACCCCAGCACGCCGGCGCCACAGAGGCCGCTGCACCGTCTGCGCCAGCAGCACGCCCAGCAGCGAGATGCCGCCGCCGACCAGGTGATAGAGATGCATGCTTTCGTGCAGCCAGACGATGGCCAGCAAGGCCGTCAGCAGGGGCAGCAGATTGACGTAGATGCTGCAGCGGTTCGGCCCCAGCAGTTTGACGCCTTCGATCCACAGATAGGACAGCACGATGGACGAGCCGATGCCCGCATAGCCGATCAGGGGCAAGGTGGTGGCATCCAGCCTGGCGCTGCCGGGCGGCAGCAGCAGGAACAGGGGCAGCATGCAGGCCAGGGCCGCCAGCGCCTGGCAATAGATGGCTTGCCAGGCGGGAATGGACAGACGCCAGCGGCGCAGCAGCACGCCGTACAGGGCGAAACTCAGGCAGGCCAGCAGCATCAGCGCATCGCCCGCATGCACGCCCTGCTGCAGCAAGGCCAGCACGTCGCCGCGCCCCACCAGGTACAGCAGGCCGCCAAACGACAGCACGCCGCCGGCCGCCATGCCCAGCGTCAGGCGCTCGCCCAGCAGCAGCACGCTGAGCAGTGCCGTCATCAGCGGCGCCAGCGCCGTGACGATGGCCATATTCGTCGCCGTCGTCGATTCGGCGGCGCGGTAGGACAGGCTCTGGAACAGCGCCATCGACATCAGGCCGCACAGGGCCAGCTGCCACCACTGGCGGCGCAGCGCATGACGGTTGCGCCACAGCGGACGGGCGATAAACGGCGTCATCACCAGCAAGACCAGCACCAGGCGATAAAAGGTGATGGCAGTGGGGGCGATGCTGGACGCGGCCAGCTTCGAGACGACGACGTTGCCGGCCCACAGCAGCATGGCCAGAAACGGATACAGATAGGCGCGCACAGGCATGCGTAGCTCCAGGAATAGTTGCGGGGAACCATCATGCCGCAGGCACGCCGCGCCTTCTCGCGCTAAGATGTCCATACCTATCGCAAAACTGACGCTCTTTTTATGGATTGCACCTCCCCCGCCTTTCAGGAATTGCTGCCCGTCACGGCGCGCGCCATGGCGCTGGCCGTCGACTATGCGCATGGCCACGTGATTTCCGTGCACCGTCACACGCATGCGCAATTGCTGTATGCCATCGAGGGCGTGATGACCATCGAGGCGCAGGGCGGGCGCTGGGTGGTGCCGCCCACGCGCGGCGTATGGCTGCAGCCCGGCATCGCGCACCAGGTGCGCATGAGCGGCGCCGTGAAAATGCGCACCGTCTTCATCGATTGCGCCAGCTCGCCATTGCTGCCGTGCCATAGCTGCGTGCTCGACATCAGCCCCCTGCTGCGGCAACTGATCGTGGCGGCCGTCGACATCGCACCCGACTTCGCGGAAGGCAGCCGCGACTGGCATCTGCTGCAATTGCTGTTGCACGAACTAAACAGCCTGCCCGTGCTGCCCCTGTATTTACCGTTACCCGTGGATGCGCGCCTGCGCGGCATCTGTGCGCGCCTGATGGAGCAACCGGGTGAGCAGCTGACGGTGGCGCACTGGGCGCAGGAACTGGCGATCGCCGAGCGCAGCCTGCACCGTTTGTTCCAGAAACAGACGGGCATGCGCTTCGGCCAGTGGCGCCAGCAGGCGCGGCTGCTGCGGGCGCTGGAACAACTGGCGCGCGGCAGCAAGGTCATCGACGTGGCGATGGACAATGGCTACACGAGCCAGAGCGCGTTTACGGCCATGTTCAAAAAGCATTTCGGCACCACGCCGACGGCGTTTTACCAGGCAAAAGTCATCGCCGCGTAAAAAAAATGCTGCTATGCATCAATAATCATGGGCGATAAGCGCCGCTCTTGTTATCATCGCAAGCCTTATCGCACCGCGCCCATCCTGGCAGCGGTGTTGACCTCTATCACACCACCATGACACAGAATTTCTTCCAGACATTTATCCTGCTCTTGCTCGTCACCGATCCGTTCGGCAACGTTTCCCTGTTCGTCAACGCCCTGAAACGGGTACCGATCGAGCGGCGCTGGAAAGTCGTGGTGCGCGAATGCCTGATCGCCTTCGGCATCTTGCTGCTGTTTATGTTCTTCGGTCGCCATTTCCTGAACGCCCTGCAATTGTCGGAAGTGGCGCTGCGCATCGGCGGCGGCGTGATTTTGTTCCTGATCGCCATGCGCATGGTGTTTCCACAACCGAACGCGGGCAATAGCGACCATGAAATGGGCGGCGAGCCGTTCATCGTGCCGCTGGCCATCCCCGCGCTGGCCGGCCCGTCGGCCTTGGCCACCGTGCTGCTGTTTTCCTCGCATGAAATGAATGAAGTGATCGCCCACGTGGCGGGGCTGACGGCCGTGGCCGTCGTCTGGCTGGCCGTCTTCCTGTGCGCAGAACGCCTGCAGCGGGCGCTCGGTCCAAGGGTCATGACGGCGTTCGAGCGCCTGATGGGCTTGATCCTGACGGCGATGGCCATTGAAATGCTGCTGGCCGGCATACGCGCGTTCCTGAAGTCCGTTTAATATTGTCATTCATCCACTGAAGGAGTCCAGCATGAGCCGTTGCGCCCACATTTGCCTGATGGCCGATTACAACCAGTGGATGAATGCCAAGGTCTACGCGGCGGCCACCAACCTGCCGCCCGGCGAGCTGCAGCGCGAGCGGGGCGCCTTCTTCGGCTCCCTGCTGGCCACCCTGAACCACGTGATGGTGGGCGATACGCTGTGGCTGCAGCGCTACGCGAAACATCCGGCCGGTTTCCCCCTGCTCGACCCCATCCGCGCCATCACGCCGCCCGCGTCGCTCACGCAGCCGCTGTTCGCGGCCGAGGATTTTGCCGCCATGCATGCGCACCGGCTGTGGCTGGACCAGGTCATCGTCGACTGGGCCGCCTCCATCCGCGAAGAAGACCTCGACCATTTGCTCGATTACCGCAACAGCAAGGGGCCGAACCGGCGCGAATTCTTCAGCCTGCTCATGCATTTCTTCAACCACCAGACGCACCACCGGGGCCAGGCCAGCACCTTGCTGTCGCAAGCGGGCGTGGACATCGGCGACACGGATCTACTGTTTCGCATCCCCAACCATATCGAGGACTGAGGGCGGACGGTACAACCACGCCTTGATCCCGATCAAGGCCAGCGCCAGCGCTCCCAGCAGCGCGCCGCAGGCCAGCGCCCCCCGCATGCCGTAGGACTCGATGGCCATGCCGCCGGCCAGCGCGCCCACCGTCACGCCCAGGTTGATGGCGGCGATATACACGCCGATGGCAAACGCGGGCGCCTCGCGCGCTTCGCTGCTGAGCCACACTTGCGTGACGATCAATCCGCTCGTATGCGCGGCGCCCCAGAACAGCAGCAACACAGCCAGGGCCAGCCAGCCGATGCCGCCGCCCCCATATTTATACAGCAGCCAGTACGCCAGCCCCAGCAGCACGGGCTGCAGCAAGACCGTGCGCAGCACGTGCGTGCCCAGCTGGCGCCCCGCGAACAGATTGCCCGCCACGCCACCGATACCAAACACCACCAGCGCCAGCCCCGTCTGGCGCGCCGACAAGCCCGCTTCCTGCTGCAGATACGCGGCCGCATACGCATACACGGCAAACATGGCGGCAAACACCAGCACGGCGGCGGCAATGGTGAACCACAGGGCCGGTTTGCGCAGCACGGCCAGCTGGCGGCCATACGCCAGCGGCGCCTCGCGCGGCGTGTCCGGCAAGAACAGGTACAAACCCAGCGCCGCCAGCGCATTGACGAGGGCGCAGGCGAGGAACGATGCCTCGTAGCCAACTTGCGCGGCGATCCACGTGGTGAGCGGAATGCCCAGCACCATGCCCATGCTGGTGCCCGTGAACGCATGCGCGCCGGCCTTTGCCGCCTCGCGTGGCGGATACAGGGCAGCGGCGGCCACCATGGCCAGCGAGAAATACACGGGGTGGAACAGGGCCGGCACGATGCGCAGCGCCAGCAGCAGCCCGAAGCGCGGCGCATACGCCGAGGCCACGCTGGCCAGGGCAAACACCAGCAGCGAGGCGATCAGCACGCTCTTGCGGCGCCAGCGCGTGGCCAGCAGGACGAGAAAGGGACCGCCCACGGCGATGACCAGCGCGAACAGGCTCACCAGCGAACCCGCCTGCGCCGCCGTCACGGCGTAGCGCTGCATGATCATCGGCAAGATGCCGACCACGCCAAACTCGATGCAATACACGCCGAACAGGCCCAGCGCGAGAAAGACGATGGGGTGCGGGCGCGTCATGACAGCGTCCCGGTGCCATACACGGCCTGGCACAGTTGCGTCACGAAGGGCCCCGCCATGCCCTCCAATGCCGTATTCGTGAACGCCACCACGGAAAGTTCTTGCGCAGGATCAACAAACCACGAGTGACCATACGTGCCGCCCATGCGCCACGTCCCCGCCGCTTCCGGCGTGGCGGCGGCAAGCGGGTCCGTCAAGACGGTAAAACCCAGGCCGAAGCCCCGGCCCGGCCAGAACGGCAAGTCGAAACCGCCCGTCTGGTTTGCTCCCATCTGCCGCGCCAGCGCCGGCGGCAGCAGCGGCGCGCCGCCCAGTCTCAGGGTTTCCAGCAGGCGCATGAAGTCGGGGGCGGAACCCACCATGCCGGCGCCGCCGGACGGGTACGCCTGCGCATCGAGCGCGCGCGCCGGAGATAGCACAAACCCTGCCATGCCGTCGAGAAACGGCAGATGGTCTTCCCCCGCATCGCGCAAACGGCGCGGCCGGGCTTCTCCCGCCGCGCGGTCCGCATACGCGACGGCCAGACGCGCCGCGTCCGTGCTGATAAAACCCGTGTCGCGCATGGCCAGCGGCCCCGTCACCAGCTGTGCCACAGCCTGCGCCAGCGGCAGATCCGTCACCGCTTCGATCACGGCGCCCAGCACGTCGGTGGCGATCGAATACGCCCAGCGTTCGCCCGGTGCAGACGCGAGCGGCACCGTGGCCAGCCGGCGCAGGTTGTCTTCCAGTGACATACGGGACGCATCCATGCCGTCCGATACGCCCGCCCGTGCATACGCGCCGCCCGGTGGCTGGAAAAAGCCGTAGTCGAGCCCGGCCGTATGCGTGAGCAAATGGCGCACGGTCATCGCCGCCACCGTACCGTCCGGCTGGCGCGGCGCAAAATACGGCAGCCAGCGCGCCACCGGGTCGTCCAGGCCCAGGCGGTTCTGCCCTACCAGCGCCAGTGCGGCCGTGGAGACGATGGGTTTGCTGACGGACGCCAGACGGAAAACGGCGTCTTCCACCATGGGCGTGCCTGCCTCGCGGTCCAGGTGCCCGGCCGCACGGAGGTACACGTCCTGGCCGCGCTGGCGCACCAGCACCACGGCGCCCGCCAGGCGCTGCTGCTGCAGCACGGCATCGAGCAAGGGATCGATGCGAGCGGACAAGGCCGCAAGAGAGAAGTTGTACATCATGATGTAGCCTTTCAAATGATCAGGCTGCCAAGGTAAGCCAGACGTGATCAAAGAAAAATAGGCTATAGTTTCTGTCTGTGCGGACGCTGGCATCCGCAATCAAAAGGGAAACCATGGATAACCTGGCGGGATTCACGGCCTTCGTGCAGGCGGCGGAAATGCGCAGTTTCGTGGCGGCGGGCCGGGTGCTCGGTATTTCCGCCTCGGCCGTGGGCAAGAGCATCGCGCGGCTGGAAGAGCGCCTCGGCGTGCGCCTGTTTCATCGCAGCACGCGCAGCATCGCGCTGACCAGCGAAGGCACCGTGTTTCTCGAGCGCTGCCGGCGCATCCTGGGAGAAATCGAAGCGGCCGAGCTGGAGTTATCGAACAGCAAGAGCGCGCCGCAAGGCCGCTTGCGCGTCAGCCTGCCGCTGGTGGGCAGCCTGCTCAACCCCGTGCTGGCCGCGTTCGCGCGCGCCTATCCGCAGGTGGAGCTCGACCTCGATTTCAGCGACCGCCGGGTCGACGTCATCGAAGAGGGATATGACGCCGTCGTGCGCGCGGGAGAAAGCGCCGACAGCCGTTTGATGAGCCGCCAGCTGGGCCAGTTCCATCTCCAGCTGGTGGCCGCGCCCGCCTACCTGGCGCAGCACGGCACGCCGGAGCTGCCGGCCGACCTGGCCCGCCACACCTGTTTGCTGTACAAATTTCCCAGCAGCGGCAAGGTCGAAGCATGGCCCTTGCCCGAATGGAATGCCCTGCACGCGGCGGGCTTGCCGACTGTGCTCAACTGTAACAACGTCGACACCCTGCTGCACTTTGCCGAAAGCGGCCTGGGCATCGCCGCCCTGCCCGACTTTGCCGTGCGTGCGGCGCTGGCGGCGGGCCGTTTGCGGCCGGTGCTGGACGCGCACCGCCGGCACGACGGCGCCTTTCGCATCCTGTGGCCCAGCAGCCGCCACCTGACGCCGAAACTGCGCGCCTTCATCGACTTCCTCGCTGCCCACGTGTTTCCCGAGCACTGATGTTTCCTGCGCTTGCGCTCGTTGTTTCCACACGACAACTTATTTAATTTGCTAGCAGTTTTTAAACTTTTCGCGGACTTGATACAAGTTTTTGTATTGCAGTGCGGAATTTTGAGGAACAATTACAGGCTGGCCGCCCATACGTATTAACCCGTAGCCACGGCCTGTCGACGTTTCCTCACCACACCGCAATACGAAAGCAATCATGTCACTCACACAATTCAAAATCGGCACCCGGCTCGGGATCGGGTTTGCTGTCGTCCTCGGCCTGCTGGTGGCCGTCTTGCTCGTCGGCCTGTATTCCATGGGGCAACTGAGCGCACGCACCCACGACATCGTGGCTGACAAGAACGTCAAGATGGCGGCGGCCAATACCATGAGCGATAACGTGCGCAACATTACCCTGGCGATCACCAGCGTGGTGGTGGCGCCGACGGAAGCGCTGGTGCAGGCGGAACTGGCAAAGATCGGCGAAGCGCGCAAGAAATACGGTGCCGCCAAGGAAACCTTGCAAAAGAAAATCTCGACGGACAAGGAAACGGCGCTGATGGCCGAACTCGACGCGGCCCTGAAAGCGGGCGCGCCGCTGAACAACAAGGTCATCGAGCTGCGCAATGCGGGCCAGACGGACGAAGCGATCGCCTTCCTGACGCAACAGGCGGCGCCGAGCCTGAAACGCGTGCTGGGCGCGCTCGACAGCCTGGTCGCGTATGAGGCCGAACAGGCGGCGCAGGCGGCAACGGACGCCGAAACGCTGAGCACCAGCGCGCGCGCCTCCATGATCATCCTGGGCAGCGTGGCCGTGCTGCTGGGCGCCTTCGTGGCCTGGATCATCACGCGCTCGATCACCCGCCCCATCAACGCGGCCGTGGCCGTGGCCGAAACGGTGGCCTCTGGCGACTTGTCGTCGCACATCGTCGTCAACTCCAGCGATGAAACGGGCCGCCTGCTGGGCGCCCTGAAGGCCATGAACGACAGCCTGTTGGGCGTGGTGGCGCAAGTGCGCCACGGCACGGATGCGATTGCCACGGCATCGAGCGAAATTGCCGCCGGCAACCTCGACCTGTCGTCCCGCACGGAAGAACAGGCAAGTTCCCTAGAAGAAACAGCCTCGTCGATGGAAGAACTGACCTCGACCGTGAAGCAGAATGCGGACAATGCGCGCCAGGCGAACCAGCTGGCGAAAAGCGCATCCGAGGTGGCCGTGCGCGGCGGCAGCATCGTCTCGCAAGTGGTCGACACCATGGGTACCATCAATGACTCGTCGAAGAAAATCGTCGACATCATCGGCGTCATCGACGGCATCGCCTTCCAGACCAATATTCTTGCCTTGAACGCGGCCGTGGAAGCGGCGCGCGCGGGCGAACAGGGCCGTGGCTTCGCCGTGGTGGCCACGGAAGTGCGCAATCTTGCCCAACGATCTGCTGGCGCAGCGAAAGAAATCAAGGAATTGATCGCCGCCTCCGTCGCCAACGTGGACACGGGTTCGCGCCTCGTCAATGAAGCGGGCCAGACCATGGGCGACATCGTCGACAGCATCGTGCGCGTGACCGACATCATGGGAGAAATCACCTCCGCCACGCACGAGCAGACCATCGGTATCGAGCAGATCAACATGGCCATTGCCCAGATGGATGAAGTGACGCAGCAAAACGCGGCCCTGGTGGAAGAAGCGGCGGCCGCTTCGCAAAGCATGCAGGAACAGGCGGGCGAGCTGGCGCACGTGGTGGGCTTCTTTAAAACCGGCAACCATGTCGCCAGCGTAAGCAAGCTGACTCCTGTGCGCGCCACGCCAGCAGCGCCTGCCATCGCGCGCCCCGCAGCCCGCCCGGCCCCCGCGCGCAAGGCCGTGGCGGCCGCGCCGGCACGCCGCAGCAACGCCGCCGCCGAGAGCGAATGGGAAGAGTTTTAACGATTAGCAACGTCCTCCCCACGCGAAAGCCAGGCAGGAAGTTGCTGCCTGGCTTTTTTTCGTCCGCCAATACCACTTTTTTTGCGGCAAAGCCCGCGCAATAGACAAAAGTGCAAAACGTGCAGCACGCATACGCTTTACAATCCTCGCTCGCTTTACAAAATATTGGTCATCATGAATCAGGCAGAACAGCAGCGCCTCCTGGCTATCCTGGAGTATTGGCACAAGATCGAATTCTTTATCCCGTTTGACCTGAATCAAATCACGGACGTTGAAGACCAGTCCACCGTGCGTCTCCTCCACCGCGAACAGCTGGCGCAATTGCCGCCGCAGTTCGCCACGCAATGGCCTGTGCCTTCCGACCGCGAAATCGACGGCTTCGCCCTCTTCCTCGGCGTGTTCGACAAGGCCGAAATCAACAAGGCTTGCCCGCCGGCCAACGGCCCGGAAAACATTGCCGAAACAGAAAAAACAGAGCTGCTGGGACGCTCGTGCTTTGCCCGCCTGAACCTCAATGCGCTGGGCGAGCCGCAGTTCGATCCCGTCTCCGTGTCGACCTTGCCGTGGGCCCTGGGCCGCGCCCGCACGCCGGACTGGTCCGGCCTGAGCCTGGACGCCTTCAGCGACAGCCAGCTGGCGCTGCAGGACAGCCTGCGCAACTTCGCGGCAAGCCGCGCGGCGCAGCAGATAACGGACGAAGCGGGCAATGTCTCGTCGCCCCTGTCCGGCATGGAGATCGCGGCCCTGGCCGACCTGCTGCGCGACTGGGCCGGTTTCCACCCGTCCGCCGGCCAGCCGCTGGCCGTGCTGGAATTGCGCACGCGCAAGAAACGCGCGGCCGCGGCGGAAGGCGACCTGGCTGAGGCCAGCCAGAACCGCAGCCTGGACTTCGGCGACGCGGTGGAACCATCGATCGATATCCTCAACAGTTTTTACCTCGATGACCTGGAGCAGATCATCCGCGCCTTGCGTGGGGGCAAGTTGCCCGCGACGGTCGCCGCCTACCTGACGCCGCTGGCGCAGGATGAGCGCATCGACCTGTACAGCCCGGCCGGACGCCAGGCGCTGGCCGCCATGCTCAATCCGGGCAATATGAACCGCGGCCACTGGCTGGAAGACGCCAGCTACGCCATGAGCCTGATGCAGCAGTTCGCCATCCACGGCGCGCGCACGGGCTTGAGCGAGCGCGGCATCTTTTCCGTCAACGGCCCGCCCGGCACGGGCAAGACGACCTTGCTGCGCGAATTGTTCGCCGACAACATCGTGCGCCGCGCAGCCGTGCTGTCCTGCCTGGACCGCGCCGGCGACGCCTTCATCGGCAAGGTAGCCGTCGCCTTCGAAGGCGTGCGCGACCCGATCACCATCGCCCGCTTGCGCCCGGAACTGACGGGCTTTGAAATGGTCGTCGCCTCGTCGAACAATGCAGCGGTGGAAAACATTTCCGGCGACCTGCCGAAACCGAAACAGCTGGGCAAGGAATGGGCGCGCACGCGTTACTTTGAAAGCGTGGCGCGCCGCGTGGTGGCCGATGGCAATGGCGCCAACCGCGCCTTGGGCGACACGGAAGCGCCATGGGGCTTGATGTCCTGCGCGCTGGGCAATAGCGCCAACCGCCGCCGCTTCATCAGCAATTTCTACGACGACGACTGGGATAAAACCACGGCGCGCAAGACGCCGAACGCGCAGAATATCCGCCAGTGGCTGGCCAGCTACCAGGGCGTCAGCTTCGCCCAGGCGGCGCGCGAGTTCCGCGAGACGGAACACGTGGTGGAAAAGGCCCTGGCCGAGCACGCCCAGTACGCGGCCCTGTGGCAAGCCGTGGGCACCTGCACGGAAGCCGATTTCATGCAGGCCAGCCAGCAGGCGCTGATTGCTGCCGAACAAGAGATGGATGCGGCGAATGGCGCCCTGTCCGGCGCACTGGCGCAGCAGGACACTTTGCTCGCCAGCAAGAAGGAATTGCTGGAAGAAGAACGCCTGGTGGCGCTGACGCAGCCGGGCTTCTTTGCCCGCCTGTTCCGCACCACACCGGCGCGCGCCTACAAGGAGGCCGTCGTCGCCAATGCCGAAGCGCAACGCCAGGCGGCGCGCGACGTGTCCGCCATCAAGCTGCTGCTGAAGGGCGAGCTGGAGCCGCGCTGCGAGCGGGCCCGCAACAGCCTGCACATCGCCCTGCGCACGGCGCAATCGCGCCAGCGCGAATGGGACGACAGCACGGAACTGCTGCGCCGCGCGCGCATGCGCTTCCCCACCATCCTCGCACCGGCGACCCTGGACGAGCTGGACGGCGACGCCCTGCAAATTGGCGGCCTGTGGCATGAACCGGCCTTGGCGCGCCTGCGCTCGCGCCTGTTCGCCAAGGCCCTTGCCCTGCATGAAGCGTGGCTGGCGGAAGTGGCGAAGAAGGGCGGACCCGGCTTTGGCGGCAACTTGCTGGCCGTGTCGAAATTGCTCAAGAACAAGCGCGCCTACGACCAGTCGCACGTCGCCATGGTGTGGCACAGCCTGTTCATGGTGGTGCCTGTCGTGTCGACCACGTTCGCCTCGTTCGCGCGCCAGTTCCAGGCCATGGGTCCCGAATCGCTGGGCTGGCTGTTCATCGATGAAGCGGGCCAGGCCGTGCCGCAAGCGGCGCTGGGCAGCCTGTGGCGCGCCAAACGCGCCGTCGTCGTGGGCGACCCGCTGCAGATCGAGCCCGTGTTTACGGTGCCGGGCCGCCTGGTGCAAACCTTGTCCGCCCTGTCGCCGCATACGCAGGATGGCAGTTATGCGCCGACCAGCGTTTCCGTGCAGACACTGGCCGACAAGGCCAACCGCTATGGCGCGCTGGTTGGCGCCAATAGCGCCCAGCCCCTGTGGATCGGCAGCCCCCTGCGCGTGCACCGCCGCTGCGTGGAACCGATGTTTTCGCTGGCCAACAGCATCGCGTATGAGGACAAGATGGTCTACGGGCTGGCCGAGCGCACGCCGCCGGCCGGCGCGCGGGGCCTGACGCGGGGACCGAGCCGCTGGATCGACGCTCTTGGTCCCGTCAGCTACAAGCAGGTGGTGCCGGTGCAGCTCGATTTCGTGCTGGAAGTGTTATTGAAACTGTATCGCCGCGACGGCAAGCTGCCGGACATGTATGTGATCACGCCGTTCAAGGCCGTGCGCAACGAATTGCGTTCGCGCATCATGGACATGGACTGGGACCGCCGCCTCGGCTACGGCAAGGCGCCGACGGCGCGCGAATTGCGCCAGTGGAGCAGCCAGATGGTGGGCACCGTGCACACCTTCCAGGGCAAGGAACAAAGCGTGGTGATGCTGGTCCTCGGCGCCGACGACAGCACGGTGGGCGCCGCGCAATGGGCGGCGGCCACGCCGAATTTGCTCAACGTGGCCCTCACGCGCGCGCAGCATTATGTGTACATCGTCGGCAATCCGTTGCTGTGGGGCCAGTTGCCGCATTTTGCGCCCGCGTGCGCACAATTGCCGCATACGGGCATGCATGAGTTTTTGGTGGAGATGGGCTGATTGGCAGGCGCAGGTCGGATTAGCGCTTGAGCGCGTAATCCGACAACATTGTTGGCCGCTCTTGTCGGATTACGCGCGGCTACGCCCCGCTAATCCGACCTACGTTGCTGCACCGGGAAAACCAAGGTAAACGTCGTGGCGGCCGCGTCGGACGCCACGCTCGCGCTGCCGCCATGCAATTGCATGATGGCCGTGACGATGGCCAGCCCTAATCCCGTGGAGGCGGCCGAGTCGCTGCGGGCCGGGTCGGCGCGGTAGAAGCGTTCGAACAGGTGGGGCAAGTGGCGCGCGGGGATGGCGGGGCCAAGGTTGCTTACGCTCAATTCCACGCCCTCGTTCGTCGCGTGCGAACGCAACAGAACAGTGCTGCCCGGCGCCGCATGGCGGATGGCGTTCGACAGCAAATTGCCCAGTGCGCGGCGCAGCAGTTGCGGCTCGGCCGTTACCGTGCCGCTGCCGTGGCAGGCCAGCGCCAGCTCGCGCTCTTCAGCCAGGCCTTCAAAGAAATCGGCCAGGCGCAAGAACTCGTCCTGCACGGGCAAGGTCTGCTTGACGATCACCATCTCTTCCTGCTGCGCGCGCGCCAGAAACAGCATGCTGTCGATCATGCGCGACAGCCGCTCCAGCTCCTCCACATTCGACGATACCAGCTGTTCATACTCGGGCGCGCTGCGGGGGCGGGCCAGCATGACCTGGCTTTGTCCCAGCAGATTGGTGACGGGCGTGCGGAATTCATGCGCCAGGTCGGCGGAAAACTGCGACAGCCGCGCGTACCCCTCCTGCAGCCGTGCCAGCATGGCGTTCAGGGCCTGGATCAGGGGCAACAGTTCCGACGGCGCGCCGCGCGCCTCCAGTTGTTGCTCCAGCTTGCCCGGCCGTACCAAAGCCGCATGGGCGGCGATATTGCGCAGCGGCCGCAATCCCCGCAGCAGCATCACGCTGGCCAGCAGCGCCGCCACCAGCGCGCTGATGGCGACGGACACGACAATCTGCCAGCGGTAGGCGGCAAACATGGCCGTGCGGTCGCCGTAGACCCGGGCGACGAAAATATCGGCCATCTGTGCGGGATCGCCGATGCGCGCGCTGGCCGCCACCACCCGGGCCGGATAACCGTCGCGGCTGGTCCAGCTGACGATGGCGGCAGCCGTCACGGGCGCATCGACGGCCACGGGAACAGCATGCACGACGTTCTCGCCGTTCGGATTGACATCGATCAAACGCGTGCCATCGGCCCGCACGATGCGCACCAGGGAATTCTCCTGTCCACTCATGGTGTCGCGGAAATACTGGGGCCGCTCGCGAATGATGTCCAGGGTGCCCGCATTGCCGAGTAATTGCTGAATCTGCCGCAATTTTCCCAGCAATAAAATATCGTCGCGGCGCTCGATTTCCACCACAAATGAACGGTACAGATGCATGCCCAAGCCGGCCGAGACGAGCGCCACGATCAATACAAACACAAGCGTGACGCGCAGGGTCAGCGAGCGGCGGAGTTGCGCCAGCTTCATGCGGCGGCGCCGTTGTCAGGCACCGTGGGCGCGCGCAATTCGCAGACATAGCCCATGCCCCGCAAGGTGTGGATCAGCTTGGGTTCGAACGGATCGTCGAGCTTGCTGCGCAGGCGGCGGATGGCCGCATCGATGACGTTGGTATCGCTCTCGAAATTGATGTCCCACACTTGCGAGGCGATGATGGAGCGCGACAGGACTTCGCCCTGGCGCCGCGCCAATAAATGCAGCAAGCCAAATTCCTTGGCCGTCAGGGTGATGCGCTGGCCTTGCCGGCTGACCTTGCGTTTCATCACATCGATTTCCATGTCGCCGATGCGGATGACGTCATCTTCACGGGGCGGCCCGCGCCGCAGCAGGGTGCGGATGCGCGCCACCAGTTCGGCAAAGGCGAACGGTTTCACCAGGTAATCGTCGGCGCCCAGTTCCAGCCCTTTGACGCGGTCCTGCACCTCGTCGCGCGCCGTCAGAAAAATCACGGGCACATCGGCGCCGCCCTCTTGCAGGCGCAACGCGCGCAGCACTTGCCAGCCATCCATGATGGGCAGCATGACGTCAAGCACGATCAAATCGGGCGCTTCCGTGCTCGCCATGTGCAAGCCGTCGCGGCCATTGCGCGCCAGGCTCACCGTAAAGCCGGACTCGGCCAGGCCGCGCAGCAGATAGTCGCCCGTCTTCGGTTCGTCTTCAATGACCAGGATGCGCATGGCGGCTTTCTATGGGGAATATAAGACCATTCTACGCCTCGCGCCGGGCACCGCGGATGATAAAAATGTCATGCGGCGATCATCTTCTCGTAGGGCAACACTGGCCATACTGGCGCCATTCTTTTCCATGGAGGCCAGATGAAAACCCTGATGTTCGGCAGTACCCTGCTGTGCCTGCTGGCCAATCCCAGCTACGCGCAATTGCGCAAGGTCAATGACCTGTCGCTGGCGGCGGCCAACAAGCTGGCCGATGCGGCCATCGCCGCGTGCCAGGCGCAAGGCCGGCATATCGCCGTGAGCGTGCTCGACCGTGGTGGCAATCTCGTGACCGTGCAGCGCGCCGATGGCGTGGGGCCGCACAACACGGAAGCGAGCCGGCGCAAGGCCTACACGGCCCTGTCGACGAAAAACGATACCCAGGCGCTGGCCCTGGCCGCGCGCGGCAATCCCGACATGGCCAATTTGACGACCGTGCCGGAACTGTTGCTGCTGGGCGGCGGCCTGCCCTTGCTGGCCCAGGGAGAGGTGGCGGGCGCCATCGGCGTCGCCGGCGGCGGTGGCGCCCTGCAAGACCGGGCCTGCGCCCAGGCTGCCCTGGCGGCCATGCCCGAACTCGATCTCCCCTCACCCTGAAAGCAACACGATGACCTATCTGAAAAAAATCACCGCCGCCCTGGCCTTCGCCAGCCTGTCCAGCATGGCGCTGGCCGCCAATCCCTTGAGCGTGCACATCCTCGACCTGCAGAGCGGCCAGCCGACGGCGGGCGTGACGGTCACGCTGGAACAGAAAAAAGGTGACGCTTGGCAACAATTGGGCAGCGCCGTGACGAATGCGCAGGGGCGCATCGCGGCCATGTATCCGGAGAATCAACCCATGCAGGCGGGCGACTACCGCATCGTCTTCAAGACGGGCGAACACTATGCGCGGTTGAAACAGGAAACATTCTTCCCGGAAATCCCCGTGCAATTCCACGTGGAAAAGACCGAGCAGCACTACCACATACCGCTGCTGCTCAGCCCTTTCGGCTTTTCCACGTATCGGGGAAATTGACCGTTGCTCAGCCCAGCGTCTTCGCCGTCTGTCCGAACAGCACGCTTTTCGCGTCGCCGCTGACGGTGGGCTGCACGTTGATCTCGGCCGCGCGCGCATACGCGCGCACGGTGGCGGGACGGGCGGCGATGGCCGCGAACCAGCGCGCCAGGTGCGGGAAGTCTTCCAGCTTCTGGCGCTGGCGCGCGTGCGGCACGATCCACGGGTAGATCGCCATGTCGGCGATGGAATAGCTGTCGCCGGCCACGAATGCGCGGTCCGCCAGGCGCTTGTTCAGCACGCCATACAAGCGGTTGGTTTCGTTGACGTAGCGCGTGATGGCGTAATCGATGGGTTCGGGCGCATATTGCACGAAATGGTGGTTTTGCCCGGCCATGGGGCCAAGGCCGCCCATTTGCCAGAACAGCCACTGCATGACTTCGGCGCGACCGCGCACGTCGGCCGGCAGGAATTGCCCGCTTTTCTCGGCCAGGTATTGCAGAATCGCGCCCGACTCGAACAGGGACAGGGGCGCGCCGCCATCGGCCGGCGCCTGGTCGACGATGGCAGGGATGCGGTTGTTCGGTGCGATGGCGAGAAACTCGGGCTTGAACTGCTCGCCCTTGCCGATATGCACGGGAATGATGTTGTAGGGGATGCCCGCTTCTTCCAGGAACATCGTCACTTTGTGCCCGTTGGGCGTGGTCCAGTAATACAGGTCGATCATCGTGGTCTTTCCAGGTAGATGAGTAGGGGCAGGCGCACTTGGCAGAACTATTGTCGCGCCGCAACTGATATGCATGGATATAATGCCACGTAAGCGGAAAACAAGACGGCGCCCCGGCAGCGCAAGCATGCACCAGCGCCGTCACGCAGGCATCCCGACATTCCAGAGCACAAACAAAGAAAGCCGACCATGCGCAAACTCCTGATCGTCACGCTGTCCGTCCTGCTGTCAGGCTGTGTCCAGGACTTCGCCATCTACATGTTCGATGGGCAAGACCATTCCCTGACCGTGCGCCGCCAGCAGCGTTATTTTTGGCAAGATACCGTGGAAGTGCAGCTGATGGCGACCAACCTGCCGCAATGCCAGCGCCTGCATACGCTGTCGACGGATGCGCCGGCCGACATCAAGGTCGAGCTGTTCGCGGCCGGCGATGGCGTGTGGAATATCCGCATGGGCAAGCAGCTGTGGCAGGCGGAAACGAAGACCTGCAATGAGCTGACGGAAATGGAAAACGACCCGAAAGCCGACCTGGGCCAGCCGGTCGGGCAATTCGTGGTCGTCGATGACAAGCTGGAATTCGAACCGGCGCCGCCAGCAGCGGCGCCAGCCCAGTAAATCAGCGCGCCGCCAGGCTGCGCAGGGGCTTTTTCGCCACGGCGCGTGGCGCGCCAGCCGAGCTTGCCGCCAGGCGCGGCGCCGTTCCCGGCTCCTGCGCCGACAGTTTGAAGCGCGCCACCAGTTGCGCCAGCACGGCCGCCTGGTCCTGCATGCTCGACGCCGCTGCCGCCGCCTCTTCCACCAGCGCCGCATTTTGCTGCGTCACGCTATCCATCTCCGTGATCGCCTGGTTGACGTGGCCGATGCCCGTGCTTTGCTCGTGCGAGGCGGCCGTGATGTCGGCCATGATGTCGGTCACGCGCGAGACGCTGGCCACCACCTGATCCATCGTCGTACCCGCCTGGGCGACCAGGGTGCTGCCGGCCGCGATGCTGTCGACGGAAGCGCCGATCAGTTCCTTGATTTCCTTCGCCGCGCCGGCGGACCGTTGCGCCAGGTTGCGCACTTCGGACGCCACCACGGCAAAGCCGCGGCCCTGCTCGCCCGCACGCGCCGCTTCCACGGCCGCGTTCAGGGCCAGGATATTCGTCTGGAAGGCGATGCCGTCGATGACGCCGATGATGTCGACGATCTTGCGCGACGAAGCGTTGATGGTGTCCATGGTGCCGATCACTTGCGCCACCACGGCGCCGCCCTGGCGGGCTACGGCGGAAGCGGACTGCGCCAGTTCATTCGCCTGCACGGCGTTGCCCGCGTTCTGCGTCACGGTCGAGGTCAATTCCTCCATCGAGGCTGCCGTTTCTTCCAGGGAACTAGCCTGCATTTCCGTGCGCGCCGACAAGTCCATATTGCCGCTGGCAATCTCGCTCGATGCCGTGGCGATCGTCTCGGCACTGTGGCGGATTTCGCTGATCGCGTCGACCAGGTTGGCCTGCATGGTTTTCATCGCGTACAGCACGCTGTGGCGGTCGTTCGCATGCGTGCGCACGTTGCCGCTCAAGTCGTTGTTTGCGATCTTTTCCGCCACGTCGGCCGCATATTCAGGGTCGCCGCCCAGCGCATGGCGCAGGCTGCGGTTGATCGCCACGACGACGGCGGCCAGCAGCGCGCACACCAGCAGCAGCACGCCCAGCGAGGTGATCAGCGACTGGCGGAAGGCCGCGTCGATATCGTCCATGTACACGCCCACCACCAGGGTCCAGGCCCATGGCTTGTAAGCCACCACGCGGCTCATCTTCGGTTCCGGATTCTTCTGGCCGGGACGGGGGAAATAATAGTGGACGAAGCCCTTGCCCGCATCGCTCTTGCCGACGGCAACGATGTCGCGGTACAGATAGGTGCCGTTGGCATCTTTAAAATCCGACATGTTCTTGCCATTGGTTTGCGGCGCGGCGGGATTCATCACGACGACGGCATCGAGGTTGATGATGGACAAATAACCGGTCTCGCCAAAGCGCATACTCTTGATGACGGCGGTAGCCTGCTTTTGCGCTTCTTCCTTCGTCAGGGCGCCGCTGGCGGCCAGGTCGCCGAACATCTTGACGGCGCCCAGGCCCAGGTCGGCGGCATTGCTCAGGTCGGCGCTGCGTTCTTCGATGCGGATATTGCGAATTTCCAGGGCGTTGTAGACAAAAATAACGGTGATGCACAACAGGCTGCAAATCAGGGGAATCCATAACTTCTGCTGGAACGTCAATTTCTTCATGCTGTGTCTCCAACTCTCTATTGTGCGGCGAAGGGGCGTGGCCCGCTTCCAGCTCTGCAGGCCAGGAATGCGGCGGCGACGGTGCTCTGGCGGCACCGTTCAGACGTCTCCAGCATACGCTTGAACGACCGATATTTACAATGCCGGGAAGCAATGAATTTTGCCCGGTGTTGTTAATGCGTTGCGACAATTGATGAGAATTGATGTTGCGTTGCAATAAAAAAGGGGCCAGCGGCCGCCTTTCTTTTGCGCTACAGTCACTGCAGTTCCTTACCGCGCAGGAAGTCCCATGTCGACCACGTTTACCTGGCAAGGCTTTGCCATCCTGTCGGCCGTGTTTGCGGCCCTGACGGCCATCCTGGGCAAGCTGGGCGTGGCCCATCTGAACAGCAACATGGCCACCCTGATACGCACGGGCGTCATCCTGCTGGTCACGGCGGCCATCATCTCGCTGCGCGCGGAGTGGCAGCGCCCCAGCGGCGGCAACTGGGTGGGCTGGACCTGCCTGATCGCCTCGGGCGTGGCCACGGGGCTGTCGTGGCTGTGCTATTTCCGCGCGCTGCAGCTGGGCCCCGTCTCGCTGGTGGCGCCCGTCGACAAGCTCAGCGTGGCACTGGTGATGCTGGCCGGCTGGCTGGTGCTGGGCGAGCCGTTCACCCTGAAAGCGGCGGCCGGCGGCGGCTTGATCGTGCTCGGCTCGCTGATTTTGCTACTCTGAGGCATTCCATGGCACGCGGCGGCGCGCCTGTGTCAGAATGCACACCGCATAGACCGAATCACGAAAGAACAGCATGACCAAGAATGAAGCCATGAAACGCATCAACGACCGCCTGGGCAAACCCACGCTGACGGACAAGAACACGCATTTTGCCAGCGTTGCCAGCTATGGCACGGACGAAGGCTGGTGGCTGAAGATCCCCTTCCTGACGTTCAAGCAGGAATTGCACTTCATCCTCAACAACGAAAAGACGAAAAGCTTCCAGCACCTGAAAATCGGCGCCAACCAGATCCTCAGCCCGGGCATGAAGTTCCGCAGCACGGGCGGCGCCGCCGACGCCTTCATGTCGGCCTCGGCGCCGAAACGCCTGGTCGACTTGCTCGACGGCGGCAGCAAGTACAACTTCACAAAACATTTCGTCAACGATTATCGCTACTGATGCATGGCTGTGCTGCCGTTGCCTGACGGCAGCTGCGGCGGCAGCCACGCCCTGATCAAATGCCGGGCGATGTCGAGCGCGTCGTCGCGGCTGGTGCCGAAATGCAGGGGATAGCCCCAGAACTGGCCGAACATGACGGCAAAGGCCTTGCCGGCCAGACGCTTGGCCGCGCTCGGTTCGACCAGCACCATGCCCTGGATGTACGCGCGCAGGGCAGCCTTGTGCCGCTTCATCCACAGCACGGCGCGCTTGCGCTCTTCCTGCGGATGGTCATGGCCCTCCTCGTCCAGGCCTTCTTCGCTGAGGATGACAAACGCCTGCTGGCGCGCCAGCAGGGATTCGAACTGGGCGAACAAGGCTTCGTCGTGGCGCTCTGCGGCAGGATCGCGGCGCATCCAGACGAGGGGGAAATCGGTGATATCGAGTTGCATGGGGACTCCTTCAAGGGGGTTGCCGTTCCTCCTGGCCTTCATCAGAACTCTGGCGGCGGCGGTTGCCGTTGAAGCGGGGCTGCGGATAGCCATACGATACCGGTGACGGTGCCCGACGTCATTGCATACAATAGCCACAATATTGTTCAATCCAGCCAAAGTATTCCCATGCCCCATCCTCTCTTGCCCAGCATGCTGACGGCCCACCTGGGTCTGGACGACGATGCCTCCATCCTCGATTTCGACGTCGACGGCGTGCTGCGGCCCCTGCTGGCCGTGGGCCTGGCCAGCGTGCCCGAGGATGCGGAGCAGGCGCCGCACCAGCACCGCAAGGGGCAGCTGCTGTACGCCACGCGGGGCGTGATCCATTGCGAAGTAGAAAGTGGAGTGTGGATCGTGCCGCCCCAGTGCGCCGTCTGGATACCGGGCGGCCTGATGCATTCGGCGCAGGGCGTGGGCGAGGCCGAGTGCTACTGCCTGTTTATCGAGCCGGCCACGGCGCCGGCCTTGCCGGCCGTCTGCTGCACCGTGGCCGTCTCGCCCCTGCTGCGCGAACTCATCACCAAGGCGGCCGGTTTTCCCACCCTGATCGCGCTGCAGGGCGCGCAGGAACGCCTGGTGGCCACCCTGCTCGATGAATTGGCGGTCGCGCCCGTGGAAGACTTGCATCTGCCGATGCCGCGCGATGCGCGCCTGCGCCGCCTGGCCGCCCTGCTGCTGGCGCAGCCCGCCGATAAAGGCACCCTGGCCGAGTGGGCCGGCCGCATCGGCATGAGCGAGCGCAGCATGACCCGGCTGTCATTGGCGGAAATGGGCATGAGCGTGGGCCGCTGGCGCCGGCAACTGCACGTCATCCTGGCCTTGCAACGGCTGGCGCAAGGCCACAGCGTGAAAGCGGTGGCGCTGGAACTCGGTTATGAAAACACCAGCGGTTTTGTCACCATGTTCCGCAAGGCGGTAGGCAAGCCGCCGGCCCGCTACCTGGCGGAACAGGAATCGGGACGCGCATGAAAAAAGGCGGCATATGCCGCCTTCGTCCCGCATCGTCGCTTAAAACAATCAGCTTTCGCGCGCCAGGGCCAGGAATTCCGTGCGCAGCGCCAGATTCGGCTGCATCTCGCCCAGCATGGCCGAGGTGATGGTTTCTTCGCCCGGCGTGCGGATGCCGCGGCTTTCCATGCACAGGTGACGGCAGCGCACGACCACGCCCACCGATTTCGGTTCCAGCACTTCCATCAGCGCGTTGGCGATCTGCATCGTCATGCGTTCCTGCACTTGCAGGCGCTTGGAGAAGCAATCGACGAGGCGCGTCAGTTTCGACAGGCCGACGATCTTGCCGTTGGGCACGTAACCGATGGTGGCCTTGCCAAAGAACGGCGCCAGGTGGTGTTCGCAATGGCTGTAGACGGGGATGCCGCGCACGACGATCAGTTCGTTGTACTGTTCCGCGCCATCTTCAAAGGCTTTCAGCAAGTCCACAGGATCCTGGCCATAGCCGGACGTCCAGTGCTTCCACGCCTTGGCCACGCGCGCCGGCGTTTCCAGCAAGCCAGGACGCTGCGGATCTTCACCAAAGCTGCTGATCAGCCGGCGCCAGTCGTTTTCGGAGAATTCTTCTTGAGACATGCTAAACCACCCTAAAATTTTCAATTGCCGCCAGTATATAGAAAATGCGGCAGGCTGCCTGAGCAGCCTCTGGTTTACGGCTGCGCCGGCGGCCGGTGCGCGCCCACCAGCAGCGCCGAGATCGACACGCTCGAACTCGCTTCCGGCCACGCATCGCCGGGGCCGAACCAGCGCGCCTCGGCGATCTCGTTCTCGTCGAGGCGAATCTCGCCATCGAGATAATCGGCCGTAAACGCGATCATCAGCGAATGGGGAAATGGCCAGGACTGGCTCATGAAGTACTGCAGGTTGTGCACGCGCAAGCCCACCTCTTCCATCACTTCGCGGTGCACGGCTTCCTCGATCGATTCGCCCGCCTCCAGGAAACCGGCCAGCGGACTGAAGCGCTGCGACGGCGAATTTTTATGCATGGCCAGCAGCACCTGCTCGCCCTTGCGTATCAGCACCATCATGGCGGGCGAGATGCGCGGGTACGCCAGCATGCCGCAGGCGGCGCACGTAAAACAGCGTTCGCCGCGCGTGCGCTGCATGGGCGTGGCGCAGACGCCGCAATGGCGGTGTGTGCGCGCCCACTCTGCCAGCTGCACGGCGCGGCTGGCCAGGCCCAGGAAGGTATCGTCGACGGCATTGAACAGCGAGCGCATGCCGTGATACGCCAGGGGGCTGTCGGCGGGCAGCAATTCCGCATCCGTCCAGACGGTCTGGCAATAGCGGCCCTGCCACCAGCCCACGGGCTGGGCGCGGCTCAGGTCGATACCGAGCGCGGCCGCCTCGGCGGCCGTGGGCAAGAGCAAATCGGGTGTACGCAACAGCAGGCGTCCGCGGTGAAAGACGAAGGCGAGCGTTTCGGTGGCGGCCGGGGCCGGTTCAGGCGTGTCGATCAGGGGGACGAAGGCATCGGGAGTCTGGAGCATGCTGGAGGTCGCTTGTAAAGGTTGCTCATCATACTCCGGCCGCCGGATGCCTGCGCGCGTAGCAGCGACTGGGCCGCAAGGCAAGCATTCATGCGGCATCACAGTGTTTTTTTTGCGGTACGCTTAATTCGTTGCGTAAACGAGACTGATAACGATTCTCATTTACGAATTAGTGCCCAATAATTACAATGTCTGCCAACCCGTCCATCGCCAGTCACTTGCCCGCGTGCCACCGCACCGCCGCGCAGCGCCAGCCAGGAACCACTACCCTGACCTTATCGAGAGAGCAAGATGGCAATCAAGAGCCGCAAACACGCCCCAACCCGTTTCAACCAGCACATCGGCGCCGCCCTGGCCGTGATGCTGCTGCCCGTCGCCGCCCAGGCGGCCGACCCGGCCGGTCAAAGCGCCCCGGCATCGCAGCAAACCCTGAACGAAATCAAGGTCGTGGGCTCCAAGGAAAATGATTTCAAGGCCGAAAAAGCCTCGTCGCCAAAATACACGGAAGAGCTGGTCAATACGCCGCAAACCATCGTCGTGATCAAGAAGGAATTGATCGAACAGCAAGGCGCGCTGACCCTGACGGACGCGCTGCGCAACACGCCGGGCGTGGGCACCTTCTTCCTCGGCGAAAACGGCAACACGAACACGGGCGACGCCGTCTACATGCGCGGCTTCGATTCGTCCGGCAGCATCTATGTCGATGGCGTGCGCGACGTGGGCTCCATCTCGCGCGACGTCTTCAACATCGAACAGATCGACGTATTGAAGGGCCCGGCGGGCACCGATAGCGGCCGCGGTTCGCCGACCGGCTCGATCAACCTGGTCAGCAAGACGGCCACGATGGAAAACAAATTCAATTCCCTGCTGACGGCGGGCAGCGGCAAGCAGAAACGCGCCACGGCCGACTGGAACCGCGTTCTCGACAGCGACTCGGGCACGGCATTGCGCCTGAACCTGATGACGCAGGACAGCGGCAACCCGGCGCGCGATGAAGTCACCAACAAGCGCTGGGCCTTCGCGCCCACCGTCACCTTCGGCATCGGCAAACCGACGCGCATCACGGCCAGCTACCTGCACGTGGACCAAAACAATGTGCCCGACGGCGGCGTGCCGACCATCGGCTTGCCAGGCTACTCGACGCCGGACACCATCACGAAGACGAACCCGGTCATCCGCACCTTCCTGAATGGCGCCGCCAAGGTCGATCCGAAGAATTTCTACGGTTCCACGTCCGACTACGACAAGGTCAAGGCCGACATGGGCACCTTGCGCATCGACCATGATTTCTCGCCCACCGTGCAAATTCAGAACACCACGCGCTATGGCAAGACCAAGCAGGATTACCTGCTGTCGGCCTTCATGGGCAGCACCGCCAACCTGAAGACGCCGGTCGCCACCGATCCGTCGACCTGGACCCTGGCGCGCTCGCTGCGCACCGTCAAGGACCAGGAAAACACGATTCTGACCAACCAGACCGTGGTCAGCGCGCAATTCGACACGGGCGTGCTGAAGCACTCCCTGGTGGCCGGCGCCGAATTCACCAGCGAAAAGCAGACCAACTACAGCTATGTGCCGGCCAGCCTGGGCACCTTGCCGGACGCCAATCTGTACCACCCGAACCCGCGCGATCCCGTTACCGGCCACAAGCCCGTGCGCAGCGGTGCCTTCACCGAAGGCGAAGTCAACACGCAAAGCCTGTATGTGTTCGACACCGTCAAGTTCGGCGACAAGTGGCTGTTCAACGGCGGCGTGCGTTTCGACCACTTCAACACCACGTATGACGCCGTCACCCTGCAAACGGCCGTGACGGCGCCCGCGGTGCAGCCATTGCCAGTGGGCACGCCAATTCCGACCCATCTGACCCTGAGCGACACCTTGGCCAACGGCAAGATCTCGGCCATGTACAAGCCCACGCCGGACAGCAGCGTGTATGCCTTGCTGGCCACGTCGAAAGCGCCGCCTGGCGTCAACTTCGCCCTGAGCAGCGGCGCCAGCAGCGCGCAAAACCCGAGCTATGACCCGCAGGAAACCCTCACCAAGGAAATCGGCACCAAGTGGGACTTCCTGAAGCAAAAACTGTCGTTCTCGGCCGCCGTCTACCAGACCACCGTCAAGAATGAAGTGGAACAGGATCCTGTGATCCCCACCATTTACTATCAAACCGGCAAGAAACGCGTGGAAGGCCTGGAACTGGGCGTGGTGGGCGAGATCATGCCGAACTGGCTGGTCAGCGCCGGCTATACGCGCATGAATACCAAGGTCGAGTCGGGCAAGGTCGTCACGGCCAGCGGCGTGAATAACCTCAGCTACACGCCAAAACAGGCGTTCACCAGCTGGACCTCGTACACCCTGCCCTTCGGCCTGAAGATCGGCGGCGGCGCACGTTACGTGGGTGAAATGCTGCGCGGCACCGATGGCGCCGTCGGCACGCCGGCCCGCGTGGATGCCTACTGGGTCTTCGACGCCATGGCAACGTACACCGTCAACAAGAACCTGGACTTGCAGCTGAACGCCTACAACCTGGCCGACAAGACCTATGTGGCGGCCATCAACAAGTCCGGCTTCCGCTACACGCCAGGCCAGCCCCGTTCGTTCAGCTTGACGGCGAATATCAAGTTCTAACGTCAAGAGAACACACATTGCGCCACATCAAGCCCCTCTTCGGAGGGGCTTTTTTATTGTCCTGATAATCTTGCCTTTTTGGCGTACCGCCACCCTGCCGCGACTAGCGTATGAAAAGTCATACAGCGATGCGCTTGCGCGTCCAATATTTCGCGCAAAGGTGCAAAGTTGCAACATCTAAGCAACAAAAAAGCCTCCTCAAATCAACAACTTAAGAAGTTAGGTCCCAAATTCCCATTTCAGGCATATCCTTTGCTATGTACAGGTTTTGCTGCAAATAATCGCTGGCACGCAAGGGCTTGTTTTTGAGAAATATTGACTCCAAGCTTGAGTTGCTCGCTATCAATAATCCGCTCACAGCGGCGTTTCACCGGAGGAGTCAAAATGAAAAAGAAACGGCCATTAACCCTGTACATCCTGATTGCCATGATCCTCGGCATTGCTGTAGGTTATGGATGCAACACCGCCTTCCCTGATGCCAAGCTCAGCGCTCAAATCGCTGGCAATATTTCCATCGTTACCGACGTCTTCCTGCGCCTGATCAAGATGATCATTGCGCTGCTGGTGTTCTCCACCCTGACGGTCGGCATCGCCCACATGGGCGACGGCAAGACGGCGGGCCGCATCGGCCTGAAAGCCATGTGCTGGTTCGTCGTCGCCTCGCTGGTGTCGCTGGCGCTGGGCATGGTGCTGTCGAACCTGATGCAGCTGGGAACCAACCTGGGCTTGCCATTGCCGGACGTACACGCTTCAACGAATTTGAAAACGGCCGCCTTCACCTTGAAAGATTTCTTCACGCACCTGGTGCCGAAGTCGCCGATCGAGGCCATGGCCAACAATGAAATCCTGCAAGTGCTGGTGTTCTCGATCTTCTTCGGCGGCGCACTGGCCGGCCTGGGCGAGTCGGGCAAGACCCTGACGGCCGTCGTCGACCAGCTGGCGCAAGTCATGCTGCGCATCACCGGCACCATCATGAACCTGGCCCCGCTGGCCGTGTTCGCCGCGATGGCCTCCGTCATCACCACGCACGGCCTGGGCGTGCTGGTCACGTTTGCCAAGTTCATGGGCGGCTTCTACCTGGGCCTGATGTGCCTGTGGGCCCTGCTGATCGGCGCCGGCTTCGTCGTCATCGGCCCGCGCATCTTCAAGCTCGTCGGCCTGATCCGCGAACCCTTCCTGCTGGCATTCTCGACGGCCAGCTCGGAAGCGGCCTATCCAAAACTGCTGACGGCGCTCGACCAGTTCGGCGTGGACCGCAAGATTTCCAGCTTCGTGTTGCCGATGGGCTACTCCTTCAACCTGGACGGCTCGATGATGTACTGCACCTTCGCCGTACTGTTCATCGCGCAAGCCTACGGTATCGACCTGTCGATCGGCACGCAGATCACCATGCTGCTGCTGCTGATGCTGACCTCGAAAGGCATGGCCGGCGTGCCGCGCGCCTCGCTGGTGGTGATTGCCGCGACCCTGAACCAGTTCAATATTCCGGAAGCGGGCCTGCTGCTGCTGATGGGCGTCGACCAATTCCTCGACATGGGCCGCTCGGCCACCAACGCGGTCGGCAATGCCGTCGCCACGGCCGTCGTCGCCAAGTGGGAAGGCGGCCTGGCCACCGAGGAAGAAGCGGCCGCGGCCAACGCGGCCAACCAGAACACGGAAAGCCATTGGGGCGAAGCGGATCACGCTAGCAAAGCCTGATAGCGCCATGGCCCGCCACAAGCGGGCCATTTATTTGTTGTCCATGTTGAGTAACAAGCAGTCAGGTAGTGCGATCAGTAGTCATTCCAACTTATTAGAGAGATTTTCATGAAAAAAGTCCTGTTTACCCTGCTGACCCTCGGCGCAGCCTCCACCGGCGCCATGGCCCAATCGAGCGTGACCGTCTACGGCGTGGCTGACGCCGGCCTGGTGTTCGACAAGGATGCGGCCGGAGACCGCCTGAACCGCGTCGCTTCCGGCGTCGCCTCGGGCTCGCGCATCGGCTTCAAAGGCAAGGAAGACCTGGGCGGCGGCCTGGCCGCTACCTTCGTGCTGGAAAGCGGCTTCAATATCGACACCGGCACCTCGGGCCAGGGCGGCCTGCTGTTCGGCCGCCAGGCGTATGTCGGCCTGACCGGCAGCGCCGGCGCCGTCACCCTGGGCCGCCAGTACTCGCCGTACTACCTGGCCCTGCGCGACGTGGCCGATCCGTTTGTCATCGGCCTGGCCGGCACGGCATCGAACCTGATGGTGACGAATATCCGCGTCGATAACATGGTGCAATACACCACGCCGACCTGGAGCAAACTGTCGGCCGACCTGGCGTACGGCTTCGGCGAAGTGGCCGGCGACAATGCGAAAAACCGCAGCATGGGCGGCGCCGTGCATTACATCGATGGCCCGCTGAACGTGACCCTGACGCACCACCGCAAGGAAAATGCGCTGGCGACCCAGCAAACGCGCAACACCCTGCTGGCCACGCGCTATGACTTTGGCGTCGTACAAGGCAACTTCGGCTACGCCGACAACCGCGCCCTGGACAACAGCAAGAGCAACGACATCCTGGTCGGCTTCAGCGCCCCGTTCGGCGCCACCAAGCTGGTCGCCTCGTACATCCGCCACAACGACAAGAGCAACCTGAACCGTGATGCCCAGCAGTGGGCCATCGGCGCGTTCTACGCCCTGTCCAAGCGCAGCGACCTGTACACCGGCTATGGCCACATCAGCAACAAGAACGGCGCCACCTTCGTCGTCGGCAATGCCACCGACAATGGCACCGGCAACAGCGGTTTCAACCTCGGTATGCGTCACACGTTCTAATCACGGCTCACGCTAGCGCAGGCCGCCGGATGCATGTCCGGCGGCTTTTTTTATGTTGAGACACATCAAGATGCGATACTGTGGGTTCTTGCAAGTTGGCAGCTGATTTTATGAATAGCAGTAACAAACCCACCCTTTCCTGGCGCCAGCGCCTGTCGCAGCGGTCGGGCCGCGAAACGCTGGCCTGGGGCGTGGTGCTGGCCGCCTGCCTGGCCACCGTCTGGCTCGTGTATTTCTGGACGGAACGCATCGCCATCGGCAAGCTGCAGGCGAGCGGCGCGCAGCGCCTCGAGGTGTATGTGAGCAGCCTGGAAAATGCACTGGAGAAATACGACTTCCTGCCCAAGACCCTGGAGCTGAACCGCGACGTGATCCGCCTGCTGCAGCACCCGGAAGACCCGGTGCTGGTCGACACGGTCAACCATTATCTCGAGCAGATGAATGCCCAGGCGAAATCCTCGACGATTTTCATCAGCAACCTCGACGGCAACACGCGGGCCGCCAGCAACTGGCAGCAGTCCGACAGCTTTATTGGCGACAACATCTCGTTCCGCCCCTACGCCCAGGATGCCTTGCGCGGCACGCCGGGCCGCTTTTATGGCGTGGGCACGACGCGGCTGGAGCCCGGTTACTTCTTTGCCCACGGCATCTACCAGAATGGCCACATGCTGGGCCTGGCAACGGTGAAGGTGAACCTGGAAAACCTGGAAAAACGCTGGGTGCAGGGCGCCGACAAGGTCATGCTGGCCGATGAGCATGGCGTGATCTTCCTCAGTTCCATGGCGGACTGGAAATACAAGACCCTGGCGCCCCTGTCGCCCGCCATCGTCGAAGAACTCAACCGCACGCGCCAGTATTATTCGAAGCAGCTGGAAGCCATTCCTTTTGTTTCCGACCGCCAGCTGGGCAACGGCGCGCGCGTGATCAGCGTGCGCGAGCAGGAACACGCCGACACGCCGCCGAAGACCAGCTCGAGCGTCATGACGCAGATCAAGCTCAAGTCGCCGCAAGGCTGGACCTTCATTTACCTGTCCGACCTGGCCCAGGCCAAGGCCAGCGCGCGCGCGGCGGCCGCCTTCTCGTGCGTGCTGCTGGGCTTTTTCATGCTGCTGTTCTTTTACCTGCGCCAGCGCCGCGCGGCCGTGGCGCAAAAACTGCGCGCCCGCGAAGACCTGCAGCATGCCTACGACAACCTGGAGGCCATGGTCGAGGAACGCACCTCGGAACTCAATGCCATGACGCAAAGCCTGAGCCAGGAAATCGAGGTGCGCAGCAAGGCCGAGCAAAAGCTGCACATCACCCAGAATGAACTGTTCCAGGCTGGCAAGATGGCCGTGCTGGGACAGATGTCGGCCAGCATCACGCATGAACTGAACCAGCCGCTGACGGCGCTGCGCACCATGTCCGACAATGCCGTCATCCTGCTCGAGCGGGGCCGGCTCGACGACGCGCGGCGCAACCTGGCGAAGATCTCGCAAATTGCGGCCAGGATGGGGACCATTACGGGCCAATTGAAGATTTTTGCGCGCAAGTCGACGACCAGCCTGACCTCCGTCTCGATTCCCACGGCGATCAGCAACGCCCTCTTCCTCGTCGAGCGCCGCCTGCAGGTGGAAAATGTGCGTTTCACCCTGCAACTGCCGCCCGAGGACATCTTTGCCATGTGCGAAAGCAACCGCCTCGAGCAGGTGCTGGTCAACCTGTACGCGAACGCGCTCGACGCCATGAATGGCAGCGACGTGCGCAGCCTGCGCGTGGCCGTCGAATGCACGCCCGGGCGCGTGCTGATCCACGTGGCCGACACGGGGCCGGGCCTGTCGACGGAAGTGTATGAACACCTGTTTGAACCGTTCTTCACGACCAAACCGCAAGGCCTGGGCCTGGGACTGGGACTGGCCATTTCCGAACAGATCACGCGCCAGTTCGGCGGCGTGCTGCGCGCCGAGAACGCCCCCGGCGGCGGCGCCATCTTCACCATCGAACTACAGATTGCAACGCAGGAGGAAAAACATGTTTGACGGCTTGAAGGTCTTGCTGGTCGAGGACGACCCCACCGTACGCGAGGGCAGCGAGCAGGCACTGCAGCTGGCCGGCCTGGACGTGCTGGCCTTCCACTCGGCCGAGCTGGCCTATAAACTGCTGACGCCCGATTTCCCCGGCATCGTCGTGAGCGACGTGCGCCTGCCCGGCATGAGCGGCCTGGAATTGCTGCAAGCGGTCAAGACGCTCGACGCCAACCTGCCCGTGATCCTCGTCACGGGCCACGGCGACATCACCATGGCCGTGCACGCCATGCGCACGGGCGCCTACGATTTCATCGAAAAACCGTATTCATCCGACCAGCTGGTCGACGTCATCCTGCGCGCGCTGGAAACCCGGCGCCTGACCCTGGAAGTGCACAGCCTGCGCCGCCAGCTCGAGGACGGCGGCGGCATCGAAGCACGTTTATTGGGCAATTCCGTGGCGATGCGCGACATACGGCGCCTGATACTCGACGTTGCCGACGAACCGGCCGACGTGCTGATCTATGGCGATACGGGCACGGGCAAGGAAATGGTGGCCCGCTGCCTGCACGACTTCAGCCACCGCCGCAAGCACAACTTTGTCGCCGTCAACTGCGGTGCGATTCCCGAAAGCATATTCGAAAGCGAAGTCTTCGGCCACGAACCGGGCGCGTTCACGGGCGCGGCCAAGCGGCAGGTGGGCAAGATCGAGCACGCGGACCAGGGCACGTTCTTCCTCGACGAAATCGAAAGCCTGCCCCTGTCCCTGCAAGTGAAATTGCTGCGCGTGCTGCAGGAACGCTATATCGAGCGCCTGGGTTCGAACGTGCCCACGCCCGTCGACGTGCGCGTCATCGCGGCGGCCAAGCTGGACCTGGAAGACTTGTCGCAGCAGCAGAAATTCCGCAGCGACCTGTACTACCGCCTGAATCTGATCGTGCTGCACCTGCCGCCGCTGCGCGAACGGCGCGAAGACATTCCCATCCTGTTCGAGCACTTCGTGCTGGCCGCCGCCGCCCGCTACAACCGCGCCGCGCCCGTCGTTTCCAGCGCGCAGATGCGCAACCTGATGGCCCATTCCTGGCCCGGCAATGTGCGCGAATTGCGCAATATCGCCGACCGCTTCGTGCTCGGCATCGCCGGCGGCGCCTCGAGCCTGCTGGCGAGCGGCCAGGCCAGCCCGCTGTCGCTGGCGGAGCAAGTGAACGGTTTCGAACGCGCCCTGATCGAACAGGAACTGCGCGCATATTCGGGCAACGTCAGCGAAGTAAGCACGGTATTGGGTTTGCCGAAGCAGACCCTGTATCACAAGATGCAGAAGTACAACCTGGTGGCGGAAGAGTTCCGCTAATCAGCCGACCCGGCCCGTGCGCAAGGGCGTGACCCAGTCGGGCCGGCCGTTGGCCAGCGCCAGCCGGGCCGCCTGCTCCCAGTCATATTCCACGGCGTGCCACTGCGCCGTCCAGGCGCCATCCGTCCCCTGTTCGGCGATGGCATAGCGCGCGTGCGGCGTGCCGTTTTCCATCACATGCGGATAACCGTGGTCGTCGTCGTAGGCTTGCAAGCCCACGCTGCCCGGATTGACGATCAGCCGTCCATCGGCCAGACGCACCTGGCGCGGCATGTGCGTGTGGCCGCACAGGATCAGGGCCGCGTCGGCCGCGCCGGCGCGTTCGGCCACCTCCTGCGGCGTGGCGGCGCGGCTGCCTTGCGGCGTGACGCTGTCGAGAAAATACACGAGATCGCTTGTCGGCGTGCCATGCACGAGCAGCACGTCTTTGCGCAAGCGCAAGGTGGCGGGCAGCGCCGCGATCCAGTCCAGTTGCTCCGGTAACAGTTGCGCGCGCGCAAAAGCGTCGGACACGCCCATGCGGGCCGGGTCGCCGAACAACTGGCGCTCGTGGTTGCCGCGGATGGTGGGCAAGCCGAGCCCCATCAGGCGCGCCGCCGTGGCACGCGGCTGCAGATGGCCCGAGACGATATCGCCCAGGTTGACGGTCACGTCCACGTCACGCCGGGCGATGTCGGCCAGCACGGCCTCGAGCGCATCGAGGTTGCCGTGGATATCGGAAATGGCGGCGATTCTCATATTCCCTCCTGTGCGCACCATTCTGCGCGCGTCAGACGATACAGGCAATGCGTGCGCAATGCGTGTCCTGGCGGCAGGGCCGGATGCTCGAAGGTGGCGGCATCGCGGCGCATGCCCAGGCGCGCCATCAGGGCGCTCGAGCGCACGTTGGGCAAGGCCGTGAACGAGACGATCTCCGGCAGTTGCAAACGCCCGAAACCGGCCTGCAGGGCGGCGCGCGCCGCTTCCTGCGCGTAACCTTGTCCCCAGTAATCGAACGCCAGGCGCCAGCCGATTTCCACGCATGGCGAGCACGGCAATTGCGCGTCGGGACTATGCAGCCCCGTCATGCCAATGAAGGCATTGTTTTCACGCAAGGTTACCGCCCATAAACCCCAGCCCCGCCCGGCGATCAGGCTGCTGCAGCGCCGCGCCATGGCGTCGCTGGCGTCGCGCGACAGGGCCGCCGGGAAATATGCCATCACGCGGGGATCGGCATTCAGCGCCGCGAATGGTGGCAAGTCGCTGTCGCGCCATTGGCGCAGCAGCAAACGCGGTGTCGCCAGCTCGATGATTGCTTGCATCGTTTTCTTCTTCTCTAACCAGGTCTTACATACGGTAGGACAAATCCGACGGTAATTTGCGCCGTGCGGCTACGTAATCCAAAAGTAACAATTGCTACCATTTCCTCATTGCACTGTTGCCCAAAACGTCGCGACAGTTTTCACTTTATTTTGAGGAGTTAGCCCATGTCTGTCATGTCCGTGTCCGCCCGCCTGTCCCCGCCACGCCCGCACCACCTCGCCTTGCGCGGCGCCATGATGCTGGGCGTGCTGGGCATTGCCACGGCGGCGGCCACGGCGCGGGCCGAGCCATCGCCCGCGCTGGACCGTGTCAGCATCTCGGTGGGCGCATTTTCCGCCGATCCGCGCATCAATATCGGCGCCGACACGCAGTTTGGCCGCATCGACGCGCCCGAATCGAAGCAAAGCCATACGACCATCCCGCGCATCAAGGCGGACTTGCTGATCGGCGACCGCCATGGCCTGGCATTCGACTACTACCGCTACGACAAATCCTACACGCCAAGCCTGACGGGCGAGACCATCATCAATGGCCAGCCCGTCACGGGCACGGCGACGGCGAATGCCGATCTGAAGCTGGACCTGGCCAAGCTGGCCTATAAATGGTGGCTGGGCAGCGGCAACGACACCTTCGGCATCGGCCTGGGCGCCGCCTACTACCACGCCAGCCTGAACGGCACGGCCACTGGCATCGTCAATGGCGAAACGGCCACGGCACGCGACTCCATCGGCGAACACGCGTTTGCGCCGCTGCTGGAAGTGGGCTGGCGCCACGCCTTCACGCCGGACTTGCGCATGTATGCGGAAGCGTCGGGCATCAAGAAAAATGGCGGGCGCATCAACGGTCACATCTACGGCGGCAATGTCGGCGTGGAATGGTTTCCGTTCAAAAATATCGGTTTCGTGGCCGATTACGGCATCTCGAAAATCAAGCTGCACCGCGACAGCGAACGCGATGCCGACCTGAACATCCGCCTGACGGGACCGTCGGCATATGTGAAAGTACGCTTCTAAACGGGCTCAGGCTGCCGGTTTCAGCAAATAGAGCTGAAACTGCGGCAAGTCCGGAGCGTCGTACGCCTCGACCCTGGCAAACGGCAGGCGCGCAAACGCCTGCCGCCAGAACGCATTCGCATGCGCATCGGCGCGGAACATCGCCACCAGCCACGTCTGCGCACTATCGAGCAGCACGCGCCGCACCACTTCCAGCGCCAGCCCCCGGCGCCGGTATTTCTGCAAGATGAAAAAGTCGCTGAACTCCTGGACCGGCAGCGCGCCCGCCATGCCGGGTTCCGTGACGAAAAAGCCCGCCAGCGCGCCATCGACCTCGATCCAGACGGCTGCATGTCCGGGCGCATGCACGTACTCGGCCAGCCCGGCATCGCACACATCGTAGCGGCCGTCGGCCAGCACGTCTTCGCCGCTCCAGGCCGTATTCTCGTAGCAGTACAGCTGGAACAGCCGCGCCAGCGCCCCTTCTTCGTCGGGCGCAACGGCGCGCAATGTCATGTTCGGTGCAACTGGCATGGTCCCCTCTTTCCGACGCCTGGCGTCGCTGAAAATGGCGAGTGTAGCACCACGTCACTCATCCCTCTCTCCTGCATTCCAACCCCGCATTTCCACCCCTGGTCGCAAAAACATTAATTTTCTTCCAATTGGTTATATATTATTGTTTTTGAGTAACATCCGCCATCGCGGCTGAAAAACAAGGGTGATCCCCTTCCACAGACCGGCAGACACGTATCTGCCGGCTTTCATACCCAAGCTCTGGAGAGTGCTGCACATGCTATCGATCAAACAGCTGAACAAAACGTATGCCAATGGCGTCAAGGCCATCAACAATGTCAGCCTGGACATTCCCAACGGGATGTTCGGCTTGCTGGGACCGAATGGCGCGGGCAAGTCCTCGCTGATGCGCACCATCGCCACCTTGCAGGATCCCGATAGCGGCAGCATCCACTTCGATGGCGCCGATGTGCTCAAGGACAAGGCCGGCTTGCGCCGCCAGCTCGGCTATTTGCCGCAGGATTTCGGCGTGTATCCGAAGGTCAGCGCGGAAACCCTGCTCAACCACTTTGCCGTCTTGAAAGGCTTGACGGAAAAGGGACCGCGCAAGGAAGCAGTGGAAGCCTTGTTGCAGCAAACCAATCTGTGGGAAGCGCGCAAGCGCAACCTGGGCACGTATTCGGGCGGCATGCGCCAGCGCTTCGGCATCGCCCAGGCGCTGCTGGGCGCGCCGCGCCTGGTGATCGTCGACGAGCCGACGGCCGGCCTGGACCCGGACGAGCGCAACCGCTTCCTGAACCTGCTGGCGAAGATCGGCGAGCAGGTGGTGGTGATCCTGTCGACGCACATCGTCGACGACGTGACGGACCTGTGCCCGCGCATGGCCATGATCGTCAAGGGCCAGGTGCTGGTGCAGGGCGAGCCGCAGGCGGCCATCGACACCTTGCACGGCAAGGTCTGGCGCCGCAGCGTCAGCATGGACGAGCTGGCGCAATACCAGCAAACCTTGAACGTGCTGTCGACGCGCCTGGTGGGCGGCAAGCCACAGATCAATGTGTTTGCCGACAGCCAGCCTGACAGCGGCTTCGCGCAGATCGCCGCGGACCTGGAAGACGTGTATTTCTTGCACGTGCGCAACGCTGCCCGCAGCGGCGCTGCCGCTCCCGCCGCCGCGCCGGCCGCCGTCGCAGCGTAAGGGGCCGCCATGTGGAAGGAATTTTTCAAGTTTGACCTCGGCTACCAGCTGAAACAGCCGCTGCTGTGGATATTTGCCGTCATCCTGGCCCTGATGGCCTTTGGCGCCAGCAGCAGCGATTCGATCCAGATCGGCGGCGCCATCGGCAACATCAACCGCAATGCACCCACCGTGGTGGCGCAGCTGCTGACGATGTTCAGCCTGCTGTCGATGTTGCTCATCACCATCTTCATCGCGGGCGCCGTGCTGCGCGACAGCGAAGTGGGCATGGCCGACATGCTGTTCGCCACGCCCATGCGCAAGTGGGATTACCTGTTCGGCCGCTTCGCCGCCGGCTTCGTCGCCTGCCTGGTGATCTTTGCCGCCATTGCCCTGGCGCTCATGCTCGGTCCCCTCATGCCCTGGGTCGACCCGCAGCGCGTGGGCGCGTTCTCGCTGCATGCGTATGCGTGGAGCTTCGCCGTGATGGTGATTCCGAACCTGCTCTTCATCGGTGCCCTGCTGATGCTGCTGGCGGCCACGACGCGCTCGATGCTGCTCGTCTACGTGGGCGTGCTGGGCTTTTTCGTGCTGTGGGGCATGGCTGGCGCCTTTACGCGCGACATCAACAACGAATGGATCGCCGTCCTGCTCGACCCCTTCGGCATGCGCGCCCTGGGCCGCATGACGCGCTACTTCACGTCCGCCGAAGCGAACGCGGGCCTGCCGCCGTTCTCCGGCTTCCTGCTGGCCAACCGCCTGCTGTGGCTGGGTATCACGGCCGTGCTGTTCGCCGCCACCGTGCTCCTGTTCAAGCCGCAGCGCACGGGCACGGGCAAGCGCCTGTTCGGCAAGCACAAGGCCGAGCCCGCCGCACCGGCCATGGCGGCGCCGCTGCACCTGCCGCGCACCCTTCCCACCTTTACCCCGGCGACAGCCTGGCGCCAGTGGTGGCAAATCCTGCGCTTCGACGCCGCCGGCGTGTTCAAGAGCGTGCCCTTCCTCGTCATGCTGCTGTTCGCCGTGATCAATCTGATTACTACCGCCAATGTCGGCAAGAACATGTATGGCACGGCTGTGTATCCGATGACACATTTGCTGTTGCAGCAGATCAACAACAGCTTCAGCTTCATGCTGGTCATCATCGTCACCTTTTATGCGGGTGAACTGATCTTCAAGGAACGGCAAGCCAGGATCGCCGATGTCAGCGACGCCATGCCCGTGCCCGGCTGGGTACCGCTGCTGGCCAAGTGCACGGCCCTGGTCGGCGTCATCGCCGGCTACCTGCTGGTGGGCGTCCTCGCGGCCATCGGTTTCCAGCTCTACAAGGGCGGCGCGCCCGTGGAACTGGGGCTGTACCTGAAAGGCAGCTTGCTCGGTTCCCTCTTCTTCGTGCTGATGGGCTTGTGCGCCCTCACCCTGCAAGTGTTGTCCAACAACAAGTTCATCGGCTACCTGCTGGTGATCCTGCTGATGGTGGCGCAAATGGTGCTGGGCATGCTGCACCTGGAACACAATCTGTACGCCTTCGGCGGCACGCCGGCCATCAAGTATTCGGACATGAATGGCTATGGCCACTTCCTGACGGGCTGGGCCTGGTTTGCCGTGTACTGGAGCCTGTTTACCGTGGCGCTCGTCATGCTGGCCCGCGCATTCTGGGTGCGCGGCCTGTCCGCCGGCTGGCGTGCGCGCCTGCACCTGGCCCGCCAGCGCCTGCAGGGTGGTGCAGGTATTGCGCTGGCCGTGGTCCTGCTGTGCTGGGCAGGCACGGGCGGCTGGATCTTCTACAACACGAATATGCTGAACCAGTACGAGACGGCGGACGTCAGCATGGACAAGCAGGCCCGCTACGAGAAATTGTACAAACAATACAAGGACTTGCCGCAGCTGAAGATCACCGACATCCAGGCCGACGTGGATATTTATCCAGAGCAACGTAAAGTCTTGATCAAGGGCCACTACGTGCTGCAAAACAAGACCACGCAAGCACTCGACACCCTGCGCATCCAGCTTAACCCTGACCTGGAAACGCAGTGGTTGAACTTGCCGGCGCACAAGACCGTGCTCGATGACAAGGAACTCGGCTTCAGCATCCTCAAGCTGGCCCAGCCCCTGGCGCCGGGCGCCACCTTGCCGCTCGATTTCACGGTGGCCGTCACGCATGAGGGCTTTACCAACAGCGGCACGCCGGACCAGGTCAACCTGAACGGCAGCTTCTTCAACAACCAGGCCTTTTTCCCCCACTTCGGCTATGCCAAGGAAATGGAGTTGACGGACCGCAATGAGCGCCGCAAGCGGGGCCTGGGCGAACCGCAGCGCATGGCCAAGCTGGAAGACAGCTCCGCGTACGGCAATACGGTGCTGGGCGGCGATGCCGACTGGATCCATTTCGACACGACGGTGTCCACCAGCGGCGAACAGATCGCCCTGGCGCCCGGCTATCTGCAAGACAGCTGGGAAAAGGATGGCCGCCGCTATTACCGCTACAAGATGGACCAGCCGATGCTGCCCTTCTTCGCCTACCTGTCGGCACGCTGGGAAGTCAAGAAAGGCGACTGGCGCGGCTTGCCGATCGAAGTGTATTTCGATAAGAAGCATGGCTACAATACGCAGCGCATGATTACCTCCGTGCAAAAATCGCTCGACTATTACACCACCCAGTTCACGCCCTACCAGCACAAGCAGGTGCGCATCCTGGAATTCCCCGGCTACCAGAGCTTCGCGCAGTCGTTTGCCAATACGATTCCGTATTCGGAAGGCATCGGCTTCATCGCCGACCTGCGCGACAAGGATGACATCGACTACGTGTTCTACGTCACGGCGCATGAAATGGCGCACCAGTGGTGGGGCCACCAGGTGATCGGCGCCAACGTGCAGGGCGCCAGCATGCTGATGGAATCGCTGGCGCAATACTCGGCCCTGATGGTGATGGAAAAGGAATACGGGCGCGACAAGATGCGCCGTTTCCTGCGCTATGAACTGGACCGCTACCTGAGCGGACGCGGCGGCGAAGCCATCGAGGAATTGCCGCTGGCGCGCGTAGAAGGACAGCAATACATCCACTACAACAAGGGCAGCCTCGTGTTCTACCGCCTGCGTGACGAGCTCGGCGAAGAAGCCTTGAACCGTGCCCTGAAGCGCTATCTGCAGGACAAGGGCTACCAGCAGGCGCCGTTCACCACCTCGCGCGAACTGCTGGCGTACATCCGCGCCGAAGCGCCGCAGGACAAGCAGGCGCTGATCACGGATCTGTTCGAGAAAATCGTCTTCTACGACAACCGCGTGACGCAAGCGACGGCCGTGCAGCGCAAGGACGGCCAGTGGGACGTCACCCTGCAGCTGCACCTGGCCAAGCTGGAGTCCGACGGCAAGGGCAAGGAAAGCCCGCGCGCCTACGACGAACCGGTGGAAATCGCCATCTTCGCGCGCGCGCCCGGCGCCAAGGAAAAAGACGAAAAAATCCTGTTCGCGGACAAGCGCGTGCTGTCGGGCAGCGAGCCCGTGGTGACGATTACGGTAAAAGAAAAACCGTTTGAAGTGGGCGTCGATCCCTACAACAAGATGATCGACCGGGTCCCGCGCGACAACCGCAAGGAAGTCAGTGTGCACTAACACTGCAATGCAACCTTGATGCAACGCAAACAGGCCGCGCTATCACCGATAGCGCGGCCTGTTTGTTACGGTGGATGGGAGACTTTTTCAGGCCAGCAAATAAATCTGCCGCAGCGCACATCCCACCTGTACCAGACAGAACACCATGGCAAGGAGCAATAGCCCCAGATGGAGTTTTAAAAAGAAATCCAATTTTTCCCGGCTGGCCGCAGGCGGTACAGCGACCGTTTTAAAACACAGGCCTTTTCCGGCCAGTAGCAACAAGATGATGCTCACTGGAAAAGATTGCAGAAAAATACGTCCAGGATACAAAGTCCATGCCAGTCCCGTCAGGATGGAAATCAATGCAAGTACATCGCACAAGAGAAATAGATATTTTCTTTTTTGAAAATGCGCCAGCGATGCCAGCAGCCAGCCCTTTTCCTTCCCGAATAGGCGTTCCAGAACCAGCCATTGTGAACCTGAGGAATCGACAGCTATATGCATTACAAAGTTTTTTCAATTGAGCCACATGACATTATCTGCGTGGCAATGGCCGTAGTATGCCCAGATCAGATTTGTATTCATCCCATGCGTGAATTGCATGCAATGAAGTTCCCCCTGAAAAATTTGCTCAAAGAAACATTGCAAACAATATACCATCGCATAAACAATCGCCAAAATAACTTTATTGGTGACATGAACAATTACAAAACGATTATTCTTCTTATGCGACAACATCATGACCATATCCGGATTTTGTTTTATCAAAACTGAGGCATGCAGAGCAGCGCCATCGGCACCATGAGATGGCACTGCGGTACAGGCAATACGCGAAGCCTGGCGTAAGATGGACGGCATCGCCGCCGACTGGCGTCAATCCACGTTCAAGAGGGAAGTCCCTATGCCGCGTCATCACCTGCCCATCCGCGCCAGCCTGCTGCTGGCGGCACTCGTTTTCACCACGCCCGCCTGGAGCGCCGATCCTGTCCACAAGGAAACAGTCGAATTGACTGCCGGCAAAACCGCGCACAGCGTAAAAGGCAAGATCAAGGGCTATGCCACGGCCGAATACACGCTCACGGGCAAGGCCGGCCAGACCCTCAGCGTCAAGCTGAAGACCAATCAAGCGTCGAATTACTTCAACATCCGCCAGCCAGGCCAGGATGAAGCCCTGTTCATCGGTTCAAACAGCGGCAACAGTTACCAGGCGAAACTGCCGGCCGATGGCGAGTACACGGTGCAGGTGTATTGGATGCGCAATGCGGCGCGCCGGAATGCGGTGGCCAGCTACAGTCTGGAGATGGGCTTGCGCGATTAGGCAAGGGAGTCCGCGCGGTCGATGCGGGCCGCATAACAGCCCCGCTTGGCATTGTGGACGTGGATATAACTGACGTCCGCATGGTCAAATAGCTGTGCAATGACGGCTTCCACGGCGGTGCCGTCCACCACCTCCGCGTCGAGCATCATGCCGTCGGCGCCATAGGCACGCAGCGACAACAAACGCCGCCGCATCGATGCCGGCACCTGATTGACGGCATCGTACGCTTGCGTGGCGCCCTCGCGGACAAAAATGGCGTGGCAAGCCCGGTAAGGCGTCATGGCGGGCTGGCACACATGGTTCAACAGCAGCACGGTCTCGCCCAGCGCGGCGTCCTCCAGCGTTATACGGTCAGGAAAGCCCGGGTGCTGGTCGACCACGTAGCGCCGCATGCCGAGTGCCGCCAGCTCGGCATCGGACAAGGAAAAGAAGGGCAGAAAAGGCTCGGGCGACAGCCCCGTAATGCGAAAATCCATGCTGTTCTCCGGTGTCATCAACACCACCATCAGACCAGCATCGGGACGGCGCCGCCATCCGCTTCTTGCGCTGGAATGTGCACATGCGCCCCGCATCGCCAGCGACAGCCCCTGTGCATAAAAAAAGCCTGCTTCACGGATGAAGCAGGCTTTTTATCGACAGTGTCTGACGCCAGGCGTCAGAACGGCGTGCTTAGAATGGAATATCGTCATCCATATCCGAGAAGTTCGGTGCTGGCTTCGGTGCCGGACGTGGCGCCGGTGCCGGAGCTGGACGCGGGGCTGGCGCCTGGCGCGGAGCCGGGGCGTCGTAACCGCCGCCACCGCCACCGCCGTAGCTGTCATCGCCACCGCCGGCGTCGCCGCCCATGCCGGAACGGCCGCCCAGCATTTGCATCTGTTCCGCGATGATGTCGGTTGCGTACTTCTCGACGCCGTCCTTGTCCGTGTATTTACGGGTTTGCAGACGGCCTTCGACGTAGACGGACGAGCCTTTTTTCAGGTATTGGCCGACGATTTCCGCCAGGCGGCCGAAGAACGAGATACGGTGCCACTCTGTCAATTCTTTTTGTTCGCCCGTGTTGCGGTCCTTCGATTTGTACGAAGTGGCCACGGCGATGTTGGCGATCGCGTCGCCGCTAGGCATGTAGCGGATTTCCGGGTCACGGCCCAGATTGCCGACGATGATGACTTTGTTGACTGATGCCATGAATAACTCCTGATGAACTGCAGCGGGAGCCGGTGTCCCGCGCGGTAGTTTAGTGTACTAAACGAGGATTATAAGCGACCACGCGGCGCAAAGCACCCGCTTTCTGGCGGACGCCTCCTCCCGTGCGGCAGCACGTTTTTTTCACGGCAAGGGAAAACAAGAAACTTGAATACTGGTATTATATACAGTGTTTAAACGTCAGTACGCATCTGTATCAAACTTTGTCGGGGCACGTTCGCGGGGTGGCGCAATCCGCCCGTGACTGCCTCAGGCATGCAGAGCAAAACCCGGCTATAGTAACAGGTTGACCCGTTGTGGCTCCTCATCCGCACCCAGGCACAATGCGCCGGCCGCACCACTCACTGAAAGCAAGGCAATCACATGGAACAGATCCGCATTCGCGGCGCTCGCACGCATAACCTCAAGAATATCAATCTCGATTTGCCGCGCAATAAGCTGATCGTGATTACCGGCCTGTCCGGCTCCGGCAAGTCCTCGCTGGCCTTCGACACCCTGTACGCGGAAGGCCAGCGCCGCTATGTCGAGTCGCTGTCGGCCTATGCGCGCCAGTTCCTGCAATTGATGGAAAAGCCGGACGTCGACCTGATCGAGGGGCTATCCCCCGCCATCTCCATCGAACAGAAGGCAACATCGCACAACCCGCGCTCGACCGTGGGCACCGTGACGGAAATCCACGATTATCTGCGCCTGCTGTACGCGCGCGTGGGCACGCCGTACTGCCCCGACCATCCGGAAAACGCGCTGGCCGCCCAGTCCGTATCGCAAATGGTCGATGCCGTGCTGGCCATGCCGGAAGACACCAAGCTGATGATACTCGCGCCCGTCGTCGCCAACCGCAAGGGCGAGCACGTGGACCTGTTCGAGCAGATGCAGGCGCAGGGCTTCGTGCGCTTCCGCGTGCAGAGCGGCACGCATGCGGCGAAGATCTATGAAGTCGATGACCTCCCGAAATTAAAGAAAACGGAAAAACACACGATCGACGTCGTCATCGACCGGGTCAAGGTGAACCAGGAGATCAAGCAGCGCCTGGCGGAAAGTTTCGAAACAGCCCTGCGCTTGGCCGACGGCCGCGCCATCGCCTACGAAATGGATACCGCCCAAGAACACGTGTACTCCAACAAGTTCGCCTGCAATGTGTGTGGCTATTCCCTGCAGGAACTGGAACCGCGTCTGTTCTCGTTCAACAACCCGATGGGCGCCTGCCCCGAATGCGACGGCCTGGGACACATTGAATTCTTTGACCCGAAACGCATCGTCGCGTTCCCCAATCTGTCGCTGGCGTCGGGCGCCGTCAAGGGCTGGGACCGCCGCAACCAGTTTTACTTCCAGATGCTGTCGAACCTGGCCGCCTTTTACGAATTCGACCTGGACATGCCGTTCGAGCAGCTGGACCTGAATTCCCAGCAAGCCGTGCTGTACGGTTCCGGCAAGCAAGTGATTCCGTTTAGCTATGTCAACGAACGGGGCCGTACCGTCATCAAGGAACACACGTTCGAAGGCGTGGTCAACAATCTGCAGCGCCGCTACCGCGAAACGGATTCGATGGCCGTCAAGGAAGAACTGGCCAAGTTCATCAATGAAAAATGCTGCCCGTCCTGCGATGGCGCGCGCCTGCGCGTGGAAGCGCGCTTCGTCAAGGTCGGCACGGGCAAGCAGCAGCGCGCCATCTATGAGGTGGCGGGCAAACCGCTGCGCGAGACGCTGGAATTCTTTGAAAAGCTGAAATTGACGGGCGCCAAGAAAGAGATCGCCGACCGCGTGGTCAAGGAAATCATTTCCCGTCTGAAATTCCTCAACAACGTGGGCCTCGATTACCTGTCCCTGGACCGCAGCGCCGATACGCTCTCCGGCGGCGAAGCACAACGTATCCGTTTGGCATCGCAAATCGGCTCCGGTTTGACGGGCGTCATGTATGTGCTCGATGAACCGTCGATCGGCTTGCATCAGCGCGATAATGACCGCCTGATCGAAACTTTGAAGCATTTGCGCGACATCGGCAACAGCGTGCTGGTGGTCGAGCATGATGAAGACGCGATCCGCACGGCTGACTACATCGTCGACATGGGCATCGGCGCGGGCGTGCACGGCGGCGAGATCATCGCCGAAGGCACCCTGCAAGACATCCTGAAAAACAAGAAGTCGCTGACGGCGCAGTACCTGAACGGCAAGCTGAAGATCGCCGTGCCGGCCAAGCGCCATGCCAGCAATCCGGAAAAGCAGCTGGTGATTACTGGCGCAACGGGCAACAACCTCAAAAAGGTCTCGCTGAGCTTGCCGGTGGGCCTGATGACGTGCGTGACGGGCGTGTCCGGTTCGGGCAAGTCATCGCTGGTCAACGATACCCTGTATCCGGCCCTGTCGCGCCATCTGTACGGTTCGCAGACGGAACCGGCGCCGCACGAATCGATCAGCGGCCTGGAACATTTCGACAAGGTCATTTCCGTCGACCAGGCGCCGATCGGCCGCACGCCGCGCTCGAATCCCGCCACGTACACGGGCTTGTTTACGCCGATCCGCGACCTGTTCTCCACCGTGCCGACGGCCAAGGAGCGCGGCTACAGCGCGGGCCGCTTCTCGTTCAACGTGAAGGGCGGACGCTGCGAAGCGTGTCAGGGTGATGGCGTGATCAAGGTCGAGATGCATTTCCTGCCCGACGTCTACGTGCCGTGCGACGTGTGCCATGGCAAGCGCTACAACCGCGAAACGCTGGAAGTGCACTACAAGGGCAAGAACATCACGGAAGTGCTGGGCATGACGGTGGAAGAGGCGCATGAATTCTTCAAGCCCGTGCCCTTGATCGCGCGCAAGCTGCAGACCCTGCTCGACGTGGGCCTCGGCTACATCAAGCTGGGCCAGAGCGCCACCACCTTGTCCGGCGGCGAAGCGCAGCGCGTGAAATTGTCGCTGGAGCTGTCCAAGCGCGACACGGGCCGCACCCTGTACATCCTCGACGAACCGACGACGGGCTTGCATTTCCACGATATCGACTTGCTGCTGAAAGTCATCCACCGCCTGCGCGACCAGGGCAACACCCTCGTCATCATCGAGCATAACCTGGACGTCATCAAGACGGCCGACTGGATCGTCGACTTGGGACCGGAAGGCGGCGCCGGCGGCGGGCAAATCATTGCCACCGGCACGCCGGAAGACGTGGCCGTCAATCCGGCCAGCGTGACAGGCAAATACCTGGGGCCGCTGCTGAAGCAATAAGCGGCGTCTCCCTCTCAATCCCCCGGCCAATGGTCTTGTCCGGGGGATTTTTCTATGGGAAACTATCTTGCTCGGCAATCAAGCCGCTTCGTCAAGAGAGACCATGCAAACCAGACCATCGCGATTCAGCTGGACCCGCTGCATGGCACTGGCGTGCTTGCTGCTGCCGGGCAGTGTACTGGCCTGTTCCTGCATGGGAGATGAGCCAGGAAAATTCCTGCATGCAACACCTGCGACCAGCGCAGGCCCCGCGACCATCAGCCTGCCGGCCAATGCGCGCGGTGTCCTGTTTCTGCCTGAAACTTATCCGGATTACGTGCTCAGGGATGAAGGAAGGTATAGCATTGTCAGGCAACCAATCGCCCTGTCCACAAAGAATTTTCGTATTCAGGAGCATGGTTTGGGTCGAAAACTGACACCGGTCGTGGTACGGCTACGCGTGGAAAAGCAAATGGGGCAACCACTGCAAGGCTATTATCTGGCGAGCCCGGAAATGCAGCAATGCACCGGCCAGAAAAACGCTTCCCTGCCGATATGCCGCAGCTTGAACGCCGTGGATTCGGACTGGAGCGAACCGAAGCAACAACAAACTGGCGACCAGATCAAGCGCTTCGCCATGCAGCAGGGCTTGCGCGACATCAGCGAAGAAGTCGATGCAGCCTACGGCTTGTATCGGATCGAGGCCCGCGAGGGCTTCAAGCCTGGTAAACAATATGATATTGAATACCACGATGGCGCACAGCACCTGAAACTTGCATTGCGCATGGAATCCCTACCGTTGAGTCTGAACCAGCCCGCCCCGTTTGCGATCCATCCACAGGGGCCACCGGGACGTGAAATCCTGCCCGTGGCGAGCAACGACGGCAGCTGCGGCAGGCGGATCAAGGTAGCTACCCAGCCATTGCGCCTGGCACTGCCGCCGTCCTACGAGCGGCATGCCTCATTGCTGCTATATTTCATGCAGCAAAAATTACAGCAGGCAGATCAACAACACATGGCGGCGGCAGCACAATTTACTCCATTTCATTATTGGCCGGCGCTGTGCACCAGTATTGCCTACGGTGGCAGCTTTCATGGCGAAGGACGCGAACTGGCAATCGGTGATTGCCAGTCGCCCGCGCCACGCCAGGTGAAAGCGTATGCCGGCGTGCTGGAAGTGGAAGACCGCCTGCATGAAACGACGCTACTGCCGCTATCCTTTCCGGCAGCAAAACCTGGCCAATGCCCGAAAATGAACGATGACGCCAACCTGCGCTATTTCGTGCCGGCCATGTCTCGCTGAACCGACAAGCCACAAAAAAAACGGCGCGGATTGCTCATGCAATCCGCGCCGTTTCTCTTTTTGCTAGCACGCCAGTCATTGCCGGCGTGTCATTTATAGCACGCCAGTCTATGCCGGCGTGTTTCTCCCCCACTACAACTCTCAACACCTGACAAGCTATTGCGCGGCGCGCTACGCTTGTCAGGCGCCGTCGTACGTTAACTTATTTACGCACTCAGCCGCTTTTCCAGCGCAGCCTTGTGATCCGCCAATTCTTGCGGCAGATGATACGCGAGTTTTTCAAACAACTCCGTATGCAATTTCAATTCTTCCACCCACGCGGCCTTGTCGATCGAGGTGATGGTGTCGAACTGTTCTTGCGTGAATGGCAAGCCATCCCAGTTCAGGTCGCCATACTGCGGCGTCGTGCCGAACAGGTTTTCCACGCCGCCCGACTTGCCTTCGATGCGCTCCAGCATCCATTTCAGCACGCGCATGTTGTCGCCGAAGCCAGGCCAGACGAACTTGCCCGCCTCGTCCGTGCGGAACCAGTTGACGCAGTAGATCTTCGGCAGGGCCGCCGCGTTGACTTTGCCCACCTTGACGCCCATGTCCAGCCAGTGCTGGAAGTAATCACTCATGTTATAGCCGATAAACGGCAACATGGCAAACGGATCGCGGCGCACGACGCCCATCTGGCCCACGGCCGCAGCCGTCGTTTCGGAACCCATGGTGGCAGCCATGTACACGCCTTCGACCCAGTTGCGCGCTTCGGTGACGAGCGGCACGGTGGTCGAGCGGCGGCCGCCGAAGATGAAGGCCGAAATCGGCACGCCGGCCGGATCGTCCCAGGCCGCATCGATCACTGGGTTTTGCGTTGCAGCAACAGTGAAGCGCGCATTCGGATGCGCCGCCTTGGTGCCGGACGCCGGCGTCCAGTCCTTGCCCTGCCAGTCGATCAGGTGGCTTGGCGCTTCCTTGGTCAAGCCTTCCCACCAGACATCGCCATCGTCCGTCAGCGCCACGTTGGTGAAAATCGTGTTGTCGCGCATGGAGGCCATGCAGTTGTAATTGGTTTTTTCGTTCGTGCCCGGTGCCACGCCAAAATAACCGGCTTCCGGGTTGATGGCGTACAAACGGCCATCGGCGCCCGGCTTGATCCAGGCGATATCGTCGCCGATGGTGGTGACTTTCCAGCCGTTAAAACTTGCTGGCGGGATCAGCATGGCGAAGTTGGTCTTGCCGCACGCCGACGGAAACGCTGCCGCGACGTAATGCTTCTTGCCTTCCGGCGACTCCACGCCGAGGATCAGCATGTGTTCGGCCAGCCAGCCCGGGTTGTTGTCGGACGCTTGCGCTTCCTGGTAGCCCATGTTCGAGGCGATGCGCAGGGCGAAACATTTCTTGCCCAGCAAGGCGTTGCCGCCGTAGCCGGAACCGAAAGACCAGATTTCGCGCGTTTCCGGGAAATGCACGATGTATTTGGTGCTGTTGCACGGCCATTTCACGTCAGCCTGGCCGGCAGCCAGCGGGGCGCCCACGCTGTGCACGCACGGCACGAACTCGCCATCGGTGCCCAGCACGTCGTACACGGCACGGCCCATGCGGGTCATGATCTTCATGTTGACGGCGACATACGGCGAATCGGACAGTTCCACGCCGATGTGCGCGATCGGCGAGCCCAGCGGACCCATCGAGAATGGCACGACGTACATGGTGCGGCCGCGCATGCAGCCATCGAACAGGCCGTTCAGGGTGTGGCGCATTTCGCCAGGTTCGGTCCAGTTGTTCGTCGGGCCGGCCGCTTCTTTCGTTGCCGAGCAGATATACGTGCGGTCCTCGACGCGGGCCACGTCGCTCGGGTCGGAGCAGGCCAGATAGGAATTCGGGCGCTTTTCGGCGTTGAGTTTTTTCATGGTGCCGCTGGCAACCATTTCAGCGCACAGGCGCTCGTACTCTTCTTGCGAGCCATCGCACCAGTAGATGCGGTCTGGCTTGGTCAGCGCGGCAATGTCGGCTACCCAGTTGATCAGTTTCTGTTGTTTAATATAAGCTGGGACGTTGAGTGCGGCGACGCCACCCATGACGGGCTGATTCATATTACCTCCAATACCAATAAAAGAAATTCTGGTCGTTCCGGCAAGACAGGCAGCATCGTTGAGAAGTGGCTGCGGCTCACTGCGGGCGGCGTGTTCACGCGGGCAGGGCTCTGGTGTCGTTTACCTGGATCATGCACCCAGGCGGCAGGAACAGTTTGCGCTATAACTATAATCAGGAAGCTTCAAAAGTGCCGGCGATTGTACACCCGTGTCACGGCTATTCTCGCAAAAATGTAGGAGAATAGCTTGACTAATGTAGTAGGCTATTCAGCATTTCCCGTATCCTGTTATTTCCCTACCAAATCCTTACTAAAATCGGCCATCCACCATGAAAATTGCCATACTCGATGATTACCAGGATGCCGTGCGCGGCCTCGATTGCTTTCAATTGCTCGATGGCCACGAGGTCAAAGTGTTCAGCAACACGGCACGGGGACTGGGCCAGCTGGCGATCCGCCTGGCGCCGTTCGACGCGCTGGTGCTGATCCGCGAACGCAGCAGTTTCAACCGGGCCTTGCTGTCGAAACTGCCGAACCTGAAACTGATTTCACAAACGGGCAAGGTCAGCGGACACATCGACGTGCCGGCCGCCACCGAGCTGGGCATCGCCATCGCGGAAGGCATCGGCTCGCCCACGGCGCCGGCCGAGCTGACGTGGGCGCTGATCATGGCCGCGCAGCGCAAGATCGTGCCGTACGCGCAACATTTACAGGAAGGGCTGTGGCAGACGTCGTCGATCGAGCCGGCGCGCAACACGCTCGGCACGGTATTGAAAGGGCGCACCCTGGCGATCTGGGGCTACGGCAAGATCGGGCAATTGATCGCCGGCTATGGCCGCGCCTTCGGCATGACCATCCTCGTGTGGGGCAGCGAAGCGAGCCGCGCGGCGGCCGTGGCGGCCGGCGACACGGCGGCGGTCTCGCGCGAGGCGTTCTTTGAACAGGCCGACGTGCTGAGCCTGCATTTGCGCCTGTCCGACAAGACACGCGGCCTGGTCACAGCCGAAGACCTGGCGCGCATGAAACCGACGTCCCTGTTCGTCAACACCAGCCGCGCCGAACTGGTGGCCGAGGGCGCGCTGGAAGCGGCGCTGCCCCAGGGACGCCCGGGCGCCGCCGCGCTGGACGTGTTTACGGACGAGCCGCTGCCGCCCGGCTCGCCATTGCTGCTGCTGCCGAACGTACTGGCCACGCCACACCTGGGCTACGTCGAGCGTGACAGTTATGAACTGTATTTCCGCTACGCCTTGCAAAACATCGTTGATTTTGCGCAGGGTCAATGCACGCGCCTGCTCAATCCGGAAGTGCTGGCGCATGCGCGGCAAGTCCCTCAGGAGCGCTGAAAACCCTTGAGGAGGTCCGGCTCGCCCGTGATGCGGATGGCGGGCGCGGGCAGCACGTGCCGGCCGCGCCACAGGCCGGCCCAGCCGGGCGGCCAGGCGATATCCGCACCGGCATACGGCGCCACGCCGGCGCGCACGGCCACCACCGGCACGGGCGGCATGTCTTGCAAAGGCTCGCCTGCCGTGCGCTGCATGTCCAGGCTGTACATGTAATCGGGTAATAAAGTGTCGCAGACGCGGCCGAACCAGTCGCTATGGTCGTCGTCGCGGCCCAGCGCCTGTGCCAGGCCTTGCGGATCGAAACGGGCCAGAGCATCGATCAGCTCGCCAGTGGAAGCGCCGGGAGAGTCTCCCCAGCCCATCACGGGGTTGACGTTGTAATCGGCGCCCGAGCCATACCAGCCTTCGCGCCAAGGCCGCTGCATCCAGTCGCGCGGCCCCGTAAACAAATGCCAGCGCCAGTGCAGGCCGGACGGCTTGGGCCAGGAATACAGATACAGTTTTTGATAGCCGGCCTGGTGCAGCTCGCGCACCATGGCCATCAGGCGCGCGTGCGGCATGCGGTCCGGCGGCGCGCGGCGAAACAGGATCGCTTCGCCATCGGCGAACTGCACGTCGTCGGTCGACAGGTTCAGGTCCAGGGTCCGCGCTTCGCTGCCGAAACGGGCGGCGATCCAGCCCGTCAGCAAATTGACGGACGTGATCACCCCGTAGCCGCGGTGGCGGTGAAAAATGACGGTGCCGGGAGCGAGCGCTTTCATACGGAGTCGGGCCGGTAGGCGAACAAAGAAACAAGTGTACTCACAGATGGCTGAATTTTCCAGGTGCGATCCGCACCGGCCCGCCATTCACGCAAGGGACACAATCCACGCTATCATGCGCGTCATTCTCCACTGACATCGTGACCACATCATGACTTTGCGCATACTCGCCACCGGCGGCACTTTCGACAAACACTACAACGAATTGAACGGTACCCTGGGCTTTTCCGACAGTCATTTGCCGGCAGCGATTGCCCGCGCGCGCATGACGGCGCCCGTGGCGCTGGAGCAATTGCCGCTGCTGGACTCGCTCGACATGCAGGATGCAGACCGCCAGCGCGTGCTGGCCTCGTGCCGCGCGGCACAGGAAAAAGCCATCGTCATCATCCACGGCACCGACACCATGCGCGAAACGGCGCAAGTGCTGGGCGCGGCGAACCTGCAGCAAACGGTGATTCTCACGGGCGCCATGATTCCCTACGAAATCGACAATTCCGATGCCCTGTTCAACCTGGGCTTTGCCTGCGGCGTGGCGCAAACCTTGCCGGCCGGCGTGTACGTGGCCATGAATGGCCAGATCTTCGCCTGGGACAATGTGCAAAAGAACCGCGCCGCCGGGGTATTCCAGCCGCTGTGATGCTATTGCGCTGCGGCAACGTCGCAGCGCAACAACAGAAAGCACGTGCAACATTTCCAGAAAAATAAAGAATCACGCCATTAATTCCCATGCGGAAATAAAGAAAGCAAAAAAACAATATAATTGTTCATAATTGCAATTTTTTCCTGGCGTTCGATGCTATATTCGGGTCATCGACTAACCCCATCTGGAAAACCCATCATGATCAAGCGCAAATCGGCTGCACAACTGCTCCAACTGGGCGCCTTGGCCGCCGCGTTTGCGCTGAGCGGCGCCGCCCACGCGACGACCAACCTCACCAATGAATATACGGTAACGGCATCGGCCACGGCCGCAGGCGCGAACACGTGGACCTTCGATTACAGCGTCTTGAACAATAACCAGGGTATCGGCGGCCAGACGGGCCTGGACGGATTCACGATTTTCGTTCCCGTCTCCGCCACGCTGGTCGGCTCCACCGCCCCTGCGCCATTGAACGGCGCTCCCGGTTTCTGGTCGCAGGGCGCCAGCGCTCAGCTCGACCTATACGGTGACGGCTCGCAAAACCTGGTGGCGCCCTCGGGCTACGCGGCCTACACCTGGTGGGGTCAAAATACGCCGTCCGTGTACACCCCTGGCTCGACCGCCAACTTCAGCATTACCCTGAGCAATGTTGCCGTCGGCACCAACACGGTCGGCATCAGCACCTATTTCGGCTATGGCGCCGCGACCGCACAATCTGCCAGCAACCAGTATGGCAATTACTCTACCTTTACCGGTACTTTCGCTTCGCCGGTGGCCGCAGTGCCTGAACCGGAAACATACGCCATGCTGCTGGCCGGCCTCGGTCTGGTCGGCTTCATGGCACGCCGCAGAAAAGCAGGCAAGCACAGCGCCTGATTTCCACTCTGCAGCACCTCGACAAGCCCGCTTTCAGCGGGCTTTTTTTACATTTTTTTGCTTTGCATAAATTCTGCAAAACACGAGTTTTCCTCGAATTATTATAGGTAAAACATCGAATTGCCAATATAATAATTTTATGTTGTAAAAAAACGCCATTATTCATTTTTTAAAACATTGATATTTAAAAATATAAAACTGCAATTTAACAAATAAATCAAATATTCTTCAGCATCTACAATTTCTTGCCAAATCCGACACGGTTGATATGCATTTTTCCTTGCTGAGACGACATAATGTTTGCCTCGACAAGTCAAAAGTGCATTTATAACAATATTGCGCTAAGTAGTCTTCCACCTCCCACCGACGTGGTTCCGCCTACCGTACACGCCTCCGCTGGCCCTCTATCCGATGGCCTGAGCGGTGCTCGTGTACTGCTTGTCGTTATTAAAACTACTACGGAGTAATTGTTACAATGGCATTTAAAGAAAAAATTGGCGTACGCAGCGTACGCCTGGCCCTGACCGTACTGGCAGGCAGCGTCTTGTTCTCCGGCCAATCCATGGCGGACGAAGCAATTCAAAAAGTTGAAATTACCGGTTCGAGCATCAAGCGTATCGCTGTCGAAGGCGCCCTGCCTGTGCAGCGCCTGTCGCAAGAAGCGATCGCCAAATCGGGCGCCACCTCGGTAGCGGACCTGATCCAGGCCCTGCCAGCCATGCAAGGCTTCACCATCGGCGCAGTCGCTGCCGGTTCCGACTCGGGCGGCAATACCAGTGCATCGCTGCACGGTATCGGTGAAACCTACACCCTGGTGCTGTTGAACGGCCGCCGCATCGCGCCACAAGGTTCCGGCACCACGGTCAACCTGAATGCCATTCCAATGAGCGCCGTTGAGCGCGTCGAAATCCTGACCGACGGCGCTTCGGCCCTGTACGGTTCGGACGCCATTGCCGGCGTACTGAACTTCATCCTGAAGAAAAACCAGCAAGGCGCCACCCTGGAAGCCACCTATGGCGGTCCGGAAGACAAGGGCGGCAACGCCTGGAACACCAGCGTCACCTACGGTTTCGGCGATCTGGACGAAGACCGTTTCAACGTGCTGCTGTCGTACCGCCACGACGAGCAGTCGAAACTGCGCGCCACCGACCGCACGTTCGCCGCTAGCTCGTATGTGCCATTCAGCCGCAACGGCAATAACTACATCTGGGACCGCACCAGCACCTCGGCTTCGCCAGCAGGCGCCACGGTTGCCTACAAGAGCGGTGCGCCATCGACCGCGTTTTCGCCTTACCTGGCTAAAAATGGCAATTGCCCTGAAGGTTTCGACGTCACCACCGCCAATGCACGCGCTTGCGGCTTCGACACTGGCTCCACCGTAGAAGTCGTGCCGCAATCGAAACGCGACAGCCTGTTCTCCAAAGCGACGTACAAGCTGAACGACAACCTGAACGCATTCGCCGAACTGGCCTACTCGCGCTACGACCTGACGGCGCGTATCGCCGCCAATCCGATCCCGATCGCAATCGCCAAGGACAGCGCGCTGTACAACACCTATGTGTCGCCCTACCTGACGCCAGCGCAACGCGCCGACGTCAAATCCGTGACGGCCAACTACCGCAGCAGCGACTTCGGCCTGCGCGCCAGCAACACCATCACCGAAACCAAACACATGGTCGTCGGTGTGGAAGGCGAACTGGGCGCGTGGAACTTCGAAAGCGGCCTGACCTGGTCGCAAAACTCGATCGACGAGCGCTACACGGGCGGCTACCAGAAAAACCAGGCGTTCAAGAATATTTTGGCCAATCCGGAGTTCGATCCGTTTGCAGCGACGCAAAAGCCATCCGTGCAAGCACAGGTCGCTGGCGCGCAATTCGTCGGCTCCGTGCGTACTGCATCGACCACGATGCGCGGCGTCGACACGCACGGTTCGCGTGAATTGTTCAGCCTGCCAGGCGGCAAAGCCAGCCTGGGTATCGGTGGCGACTACCGCACCTATACCTATGAGCAATCGCCAGGCGCCACCGGCGACGACATCTACAGCTTCAACACCAAGCCTGCCTACGACATGAGCCGCGACACCTACGGCGCGTTCGTCGAGTTGCTGGCACCGCTGACCAAGTCGTTCGAAATGACCGTCGGTGGCCGTCACGATACCGTCAAGGCGATCGATGACAAGCTGAACAACAAAACTGTCGGCAAAAAAGACAGCGCCAATACCTACAAGGTATCGGCACGCTGGCAGCCGGTACAGACCGTGCTGATCCGCGGTTCCTACGGCACGGGCTTCAAGGCGCCAAGCATGCTGGAAATTGCTCAGCCACTGGTCAACGCCGGCTTTACCGCCAAGAAATTTGACTGCCCATACCCAGGTAACGCACTGTGCCGCGCGGAAGCAACGCAATACAATGCCGTATCGCAAGGCAACCCGGATCTGCAATCGGAAAAATCGAAGCAGTTCACCCTGGGCTTCCGTGTCGAGCCTAGCGCGGCCTTCTCGTTCGGCGCCGATCTGTGGGATGTGAAACTGCGCAATGCTGTGTCGGAAGTTTCCGAAGAGCAGGCATTTGCCGATCCGATCAAGTATGCATCGAGCTTCGGAACCTATACCGAACCATCGACCGGCATCACCTACTACTCGTTCAAGAAACTGTCGGTCAACATCGGCAAGAAGGAATACCGTGGTATCGACTGGGATCTGTCGGCCAACCACAAGTTTGACTTCGGCAAGCTGACCGCCCAATTGAGCGGTACGCACATGTTGCACGCCAACTACACCAAGGCAGGTAGCGACAATATCTACACCAGCAACATGAACTTCTTCGGCGACACCAACGAAGTCACGTTCCGCAACCTGATGAAGTTGACGACGACCCTGGACACGGGCCGCCTGAGCAACACGGTCACGGTCAACTACCGTAACGGCTACACCGACGCAGCCGCTACCGTGTACAACCTCGCTACTCAGAAAGAAGAGAAAAACTTCCGCCTGCAAGTACCGTCGTACACCACGTTCGACTGGCAAGCACGTTTCGCCTTTGACAAGCAAACCACGATCCGCGCAGGTATCAAAAACCTGTTCGACCGTGCACCGCCGCTGTCGCTGCGCGCGTCGTCGGGCCACCAGGTCGGCTTCGACCCACGCTACGCCGATCCAATGATGCGTTCGTTCTACATCACCGGCAACTACAAGTTCTAATTTGACGTTGTGAATTAGCTTGTCTGGAAAGCGCCTTGCACTTCACCGTGCAAGGCGCTTTTTTATGCGCCCACATATTGCACAGACGAAAAAAAGGAGCCGAAGCTCCTTTTCCATACCGATATAACTGCTTTTATGCAGTCGCTTCGCCGCCCAAAGCTTCGACCACGTCGGCCATCAGCTTGGAGAGCTCGCCCGTCATCAGCATCACGTCGCCGTCGAAACGCTCTTCGTCGTTCTTCGTGCTCGATTCCGTTTCCTTGATCACGTCCAGCGGCTTGACGCTCTTGATCGCCAGCGACTCCGTCAGCACGAACGAGATCTTGTCGTTCCACGTCATGGCCAGGCGCGTGCACTGCTTGCCGGCCGCGATGTGGCGGCGCACGTCGTCCGCTTCCAGGGTGTGGCGCACGTAGCGCACGGTGGCCTTGCTCTCGCCCGTGGCGCGCAATTCCGTGTCCATGTCGACCGTGAAGCCGGCCGGCGCGTCGTCGGCCTGCAGCCATTCCGTCATCACCGCTACGGGTGAGCGCTGCACGCGCAGGCTTTCCAGCGGCAGTTTATCGACGGCTTTCAACAGCAGCTTGATGACTTCATCGGCCTTCGCCGGGCTGGCGGCATCGACCACCAGCCAGCCGTTGACGGGGTCGATCCACGTCCAGACGTTGCTGCGGATGCTGAAGGCGCGCGGCAGCAGCTCGTCGGCCACGCGTTCCTTCAATTCTTTCATGGCCTTTTTACCAGGCGCAAAGCCTTGCGCTTCTTCCATCTCGGCAGCGCGGGCCTTGGCCACCTGGTTGATGACGGTCGCTGGCAGCAATTTCTTTTCCGTGCCCAGCAGGATCAGCATTTGCTTGTTGACCACGTGGACCAGGCCGCCGTTCGGGCGTGGCGTATCCCAGCCCTGGCGCATCAGATCCATGCTGGTCGCCGGCGTAAATTTGTTCGAGGACAAGGCCTCTTCCAGTTGTTCTGGCGTATAGGCCCATGGTGCGGGCAGGCGGTAAATCTGAAGATTCTTGAACCACATAGTTTTTGTCTTCCGTTTGTTTCAGTAGTGCCAGGGGAACGCCATTCTACACTTTCGACGTGAAAATGCCGTCAAAAGCGCCGTCTGGCGCGGTATGTATCTTGTAGGAAACGCCGCTACAGGGCGGGAAACAGCTCCGCCTGGGCCGGCGCCTGCCGCGTCACGACGGCCGGATCGGACAAGGTCGAGATGCGCACGCCCAGCAGGCGGATTTTCTTTTCAAATGGCACGCGCCGCAAACAGTCGCGGCTGGCGCGCAGGATGGCGGCGGCGTCCGCCGTGGCGCTGGGCAGGGTGACGTCGCGCGTGACGGTGCTGAAATCCTCGAAGCGCAGCTTGATGCCCACCGTGCGCCCCGCCAGCGACTGCTTGTCGAGGTCGCCCGCCACGCGCGTGCACAGGCTTTCCAGTTTTTCCGACAGGGTGGCGCGGTCGCGCACCACCTGCAAGTCGCGCTCGAACGTCGTTTCGCGGCTGACGGACTTGGTTTCCCGGCTCGTCTGCACGGGGCGCTCGTCGATGCCCAGCGCCGCCTGCCGCAGCCAGCCCGTGTACAGGTCACCGAACTGCGTGCGCAGCATGGCCATGTCGGCCCGCGCCAGTTCGCCGATGCTCATAATGCCCAAGGCTTCCAGCTTGGCCGTCGCCTTCGGGCCGATGCCATTGATCTTTTTCGCCGGCAAGGGCCACACGCGCGTTTCAATATCCTCGGGCGACAAAATGGTCAGCCCGTCGGGTTTTTCCAGGTCGGAACAGATTTTCGCCAGCAATTTGTTGGGCGCCAGGCCGATCGAGCACGACAGGCCCGTCGCCTCGAACACGGCCGCCTTCAGGCGCGCCGCCATGGCCGGCGCCTGCTCGCCATGTTCCGTCAGGTCGACATAGATTTCATCGATGCCCACGTTCTGGATGATGGGGCACAACTGGGCCACGGCTTGCTTGAAGCGGGCCGAATAGTCGCGGTAAGCCTCGAAATCGGCGGGCAGCAGGATGCTGTCGGGCGCCAGTTTTGCCGCCTTCATGATGCCCATGGCGGAAAACACGCCAAACTTGCGCGCCGCATACGTCGAGGTGGTGACGACGCCGCGCCCCACATAGTCGCGCATGCGCGCAAATTGCCGCGTGCCATCTTCCTGCAGCAGGGGCTGCTGCAGCCGGCCGCCGCCGATGACGACGGCTTCGCCGCGCAATTCCGGATATTTCAGCAATTCCACGGACGCGAAGAAGGCGTCCATGTCCAGGTGGGCTATCCAGCGGCGGGCGGCGGGCGGCTCGGGAAGTGGGGAGGCAGATGTGGTCAAGGGCACCTCGCGGCGGAATGCAGTTAAATACTGTTGTTATATACAGTATCGCTGGAAATGCCCGTGGATGCAAGCGCCGCGCCGTGTTGACTGAAATCATGATTGGCTTTTCTATTTAGCAAGAATAGAATTGCTGCACAACAACGAACCGAAGGAGTTGCCTTGTCCACCGCACATCACGCCTTGCGCCGCATTGCCGCCTGCTCATCCATCCTGCCGGCCCTGCTGCTGTCCACGCTGGCGCCATCCGCGCTGGCCGCCGACGCCACCGCCCCCATCGCCGCCAAGACGGCCTGGCAGGAAACGCGCCACGGCACCGTCGTCACGGACGACTACCGCTGGCTGCAAAAGAAGACCGATCCTGCCGTGATCGACTACCTGAACGCGGAAAACGCCTACACGGCCGCCGTCACGGCGCCGATCCAGCCGCTGGCCGACAAGGTGTATGCGGAAGTCAAGGGACGCATGCAGGAAGTGGACCTGTCCGTGCCTGCGCGCCAGGGCAACTTTTACTATTACACGCGCGTAGAAGCGGGCAAGCAATATCCGATTCACTGCCGCCGCCCCGTCGGCGCCAGCGGCGCCTACGATGCGCAGGCGTTTGAAGAAGTCTTGCTGGACCAGAATCAATTGGCCGAAGGCCACAAATTCTTTGCCGTGCGCGCGTTCGCCATCAGCCCGAATGAACAATTGCTGGCCTACACCACCGACACGACGGGTTTCCGCCAGTACGAGCTGCATGTCAAGGATTTGAAGACAGGCAAGTTGCTCACAGACAGCATGCCGCGCGTGACGTCCGTGGCCTGGGCGGCGGACAATGCCACCCTGATGCTGGCGCAGGAAGACGCCACCACCAAGCGCTCGGACCGCGTGTTCCGCCTGGCCCTGGGCGGCGCGCCGCAACAGGTCTACCACGAGCCGGTGGAACAGTTCGCCATCCACGTGGACCGCACGCACGACAGGCAGTTCTTCGTGCTCACCTCGGGCAGCACGGATACGACCGAAGTGCTGCTGTTGCCAACGAGCAAGCCGCAAGGCAGTTTCCAGAGCGTGCTGAAACGCGAAAAAGGCCACCGCTACGGCATCGAGCACCGCGACGGCCAGCTGTACATTCTCACCAACAAGGATGCGAAGAATTTCCGCGTCGTCAGCGCGCCCCTGTCTGCGCCGCAGCCGAAGAACTGGAAGCCCGTCGTGCCGCACAACAAGGATGCCGTGATCCAGTCCATCGACGTCTTCCAGGGCTATCTGGTGGTGATGGAAAAGGCGCGTGCCCTGAACCGCGCGCGCATCTTTGATTTTGCGCAAAAGAACTGGAAGACGGTGCAGTTCGACGACCCCGTCTACCTGGCCACAGCCGCCGGCACGCCGGAGTTTTCGGCCACGCAATTTCGCATGTCGTACCAGTCGCCTGTCACGCCGCCCACCATCATCGATGTCAGCATGAAGGATGGCCAGCGCACGGTGCTGAAGCAGCAGGAAATCGTCGGCGGCTTTGACGGCAGCCGCTACACCACGCAGCGCCTGTGGGTGAAAGCGCGCGATGGCGTGCAAGTGCCGCTGTGGGTCGTCTACAAGAAGGGCGTCAAGCTCGACGGTTCCGCGCCGCTGCTGCTGTACTCGTATGGTTCGTATGGCATCTCGACGGAAGCCACTTTTTCCATCAGCCGCATCAGCCTGCTGGAGCGGGGCGTCATCTATGCGCAAGCGCATATTCGCGGCGGCACCGACATGGGCGAAGCGTGGCATGAAGACGGCATGCTGATGAAGAAGAAAAACACCTTCCATGACTTCATCGACAGCGCCGACTACCTGGTGCGCGAAAAATGGACGAGCCCGAACCGCCTGATCATCCAGGGCGGCAGCGCCGGCGGCTTGCTGATGGGCGCCGTCGTCAACATGCGTCCCGACCTGTTCCACGCCGTGCACGCGGCCGTCCCGTTTGTCGACGTGATGAACACCATGATGGACGCCAGCCTGCCCCTGACGACGGGAGAGTACCTGGAATGGGGCGACCCGAACCAGAAGGCGGCCTACGACTACATGCTCAGCTACTCGCCTTACGACAACATTGCACGCAAGAATTATCCCGCCATGCTGGTGACGACGGGCCTGAACGACAGCCAGGTCATGTACTGGGAACCGGCAAAATATGTGGCGAAGCTGCGCGCGTACAAGACGGACAGCAATCCATTGCTGCTGAAAACGAATATGGGCGCCGGCCACGGCGGCGCTTCGGGCCGCTATAACGCCATTGCCGAAAACGCCTTCAATATGGCGTGGATGCTGTCGCAATGGGGAATTGACAGCTAAACGGTAAAAAATTGGAAAAAGCGCTTGCAGAAGGATTTTAGCCGTCCTATAATAGCGCCTCTTCCAGACGTGGTGACAAACGTCGGGATGGTTTTCTGAGACAAGCAACGGGTGCTTAGCTCAGTTGGTAGAGCGGCGCCCTTACAAGGCGTAGGTCGGGAGTTCGAGCCTCTCAGCACCCACCA
>NZ_JBXAKW010000014.1:0-99971 GCF_058798815.1 Janthinobacterium sp. GW822-FHT07A03
CGCAGCGGCTTAAGCATGGTCGAGCTAGCTGGAGCTATGTTCGACACATACGGCGTTGTTTATCACGACGCTTAATCGGCTGCGGTGGCATATGTCGAATGCGTCAGATCTATGTCTGCTTCGGGGCGAATGCAGACGCGCTGAAGGTGTCCGGCAAGGCGTTATCGCTCGCCTCACCCCACCGGCTTCCTCTTCCCCTTCAACAAACTCCCCGCCGCATTTTCCTCGAAACGCCCCGCCTCTTCTATATAGCCATGCACGGTGCCGTCGTGGCGCCAGCCGCCCTGGCGCTTGATGGCCTGGAAATCGGCGCCGGCGCGGTGCGCGCTGGTGGCCATGCCGCGGCGCAGGCTGTGGCTCGATAGTTCCGGCACGTAATCGAGCCCGGCCAGCCGGGCGCAGCTTTCCAATATCGTATTGATGCTGCTCGCGTGCAATCCCTTTCCTCCCACATGGCCCCACTGGTTGACCGTGCGCAAGAGCGGGCCGCTGGCGATGCCCGCCACGCCCAGCCAGGCGCGCAGGGCCGTGGCCGGGCAGCAGACGCCGTCGCCGAACGGGATCGCCTTGACGATGCCCTCCCCCAGTTGATCCGTTTTCGAACGGGGCAAGGTGATCACCAGGCCTTGCGGCTCCCAGCGGATGTCTTCCAGCATCAAACTTACCAGTTCGCTGCGGCGGAAAGCGCCAAAAAAGCCCAGTTGCAGCAAGGCGCTGTCGCGCAAGGCCTTGTTGGTGCCCAGGGCGGCCAGCCTGGCGACGATCAGCTCCAGGTCTTCCAGCGGCAGCGCCCTCGCCTTCTTTTTCGGCTTGCCGTGCAGGCGGGCGATGCCGGCCAGGGTCTTGCGCACGGTGGGCGTGGACGCGGGGTCGGCAAAGCCCTGGTACACATGCCATTGCGACAGGGCCGTCAGGCGCAGGGCCAGGGTGCGCGCGTTCAGGCTGTCCGCATACGCCATCAGGTAGCGGATGACGGTGGACTCCTCGGCGGGCAGCGCCCCGCCCCAGGCCTGGAAGTGGCGGATGGCGGAACGGTAGGTGCGGCGCGTGTTGTCGGACGTGGCGGCGGCAAGAAACGCCTGGTGGCGCGCGGCCAGCTCGGCATCGACGAGGGCGCCGTGTAACGGCGCATCAGCGATCGCGGTGTTCTTTGACACGCCAACACGGCGTTTCGGAAGGGGAAAATCGGGCATGGCGGCGGCGAAATCGGGGTTTTGTACTGGGAGGGTCACAGAATAGCATGCAAACCATCCCTATAACACGCGATAAGCAATCTTATCGTGAGTTATATTTTTCAAGAATCATCAAAATTTATATCGTAATATTATGCGATATTACGTATCATGTAATACGTTACTAAATTTCGCTCATAGGTGATTTCATGGCCCGCACCGGCATTCTGTACTCTGATGTTATGAAAGCAGCCCAAATCGTCGCTGCCGATGGGCGCAATCCCACGGTCGACAATGTGCGCGAAGCGCTGGGCAGCACGGGCAGCAAGAGCACCATCGCGCCCCTGCTCAAACGGTGGAAGGAAGAGTTCCAGGGTGCGGGCGCCGTGAAAACGGAGGCTGGATTGCCGGCCGAATTGATGGAAGCGATGCGCGGCGTCTATGAAAAGCAGCAGCGCGACGTGGCGCAGCAGCTGGAAACGGGCATGCAGCAACACCGCGCGGAACGCGATGCGGCCCTGGAAACACTGAAGAAGACGGAAAATGAACGCTTGAAATTGACGGAGGCGCGCGCCGCCCTCACCCAGGAATTGCGCGCCACCCAGCATGCGCTGGCGCAATTGAAGGAAGAACACCATTTCCGCGCCGTCACCCTGGCCACTCTGCATAGCGACAACGCGGGCCTGACGCAGCGCCTGGCCGACCGGGGCGAAGAAGTCGCCGCCCTGAACCGCCAGCTGGCGCAGGTGCGCTCGCAGTTCGACCATTACCAGGAAGCGGCCGCGACCCAGCGCAGCGAGGAACGGGCGCAGGCGCAGCAACGGATCAGCAGGCTCGAGCAAGACAATGCGCAGCTGCAGCAACGGCTGCAAGGCCAGCAAGCGACCCTGGTGCAGCAAGACATGCGCCTGGCGCAGCTGCAGGCGGAACACGCGCGCCTGGCTGATGAAGCGGCCGCCGACCGCGAGGCGCTGGCCACCGTGCGGCCCGAGCGCGACCAGTTCGAGTTTCAATATCTGCAAGCGGCCGCGTCAGCCGACGCCCTGCTGGCCAAGCTGGACACGGCCTTGCAGGCGCTGAATGACGCCAGGGTGGCGCTGGCCGCGCAAGACCGCCAGCTCGACATGCTGGCAGAAAACGCGCAAGTGTCGCAACAGAAGGCGGAAAGCCTGGCGCTGGAACGCGACGGCTTGCTGCGCGACAATGCCGGCATGGCGGCCAGGCTGGCCCTGCTGCTTGATAACAAGGAAAAACGTAATATTTGAACCCGTCCACATGGTCTGGGATATCCAGGACGGCCCCAGGACGGGCCTCGCCGGTTTTCAAGGCTTGCCCGTTATTTTTCCTGCCCGATGACGGCCGACGGAGACGCATGTGCGCAGCATTTCACCTTGACGCCGATCAACGCGCCGCTGCTGGCGCAGTCAGCCGCGGGCGTGCCCTGCTATATGGCCGTTTTCCAGGAACTGCCGGGGCAGGATACGCTGCCTGCCGGCGTGCTGCGCGCTTGCGTGGCGCAATGGTTGCCTTGCGCGCCACATGCCGCCTGAAGCGTCACGGCCCTTGCCGGTGACGGTAGCGTACGCGTATCCACGCGCCCATGGCGTCCACGCCGCCGTCGCCATCATCCTCGATCCAGCCTGTGCGCGCATACAAGCGCCGCGCCCCCGTATTGGCCAGCTGCGTCTTCAGGCTCAGATGGGGGCCGAAACGCGCCACCACGGCAGCCAGCAGCTGCGTGCCGATGCCCCGTCCGCTGTGCGCCGGGTGCACGTACAGGTGGTGCAGGAAGTATTCGGGCGCGTCGCCCGTATGCACGGCGGCAAAGCCGGTGACGATGCCGTCGCGTTCGGCAACGAGGATGTCTTCGCCCTGCGTCGCCGCCGTGAATGCGGCGCTGCCGGCGACTGGGCCGAAGGAATCGCGCCCGGCCAGGGCCAGGATGGCGGTGCAGGACTGCGTATCCGTGCTGGTGAAGGGACGAATCAGGCACATGGCTGGCGCGTTGTTCATTCGCTACAGGCGCCGGTTCAGCACGCTGTCGATATCGTGGGTTTTCAGCTCGGCCTGGACCGCGCCGTCCTGCAGCCAGTAGCCTTCGCTTCCCTGTTGCAGCGCGTCCATGTCGAGCGCGCCCAAGGTTGGCGCGATGGCGCCGGCGAGAAGCTGCGCCACATCGTCCCATGCCGCATACAGCAGCTTCAGGTACCAGCCGTCGTCGTGGGCAAAAGCGAGAAAGCGGCTGCGCAAGGCGGCAGGCGGCGTGAGGACGCCACGGTGGCCGAGCATCGTGGCCACGTCCGCATCGCCGGGGGCTGGCGGCGCGCCCTGCCAATCGGCCCAGGCGTGGCTGCCCCAGGCATGGATATCTTCATGCGCCAGCGCTGGCAATTGCTGCCGCGCCAGGGTCTGGTAGCCGGCAGGTTTCCTGGGCGTCCCGGCACTGCCCTTGCGCAGCACGATGCCGTCCGCATGCCGGAGCGCGGGAATCACATCGTTGAATTCGATGCCGGAAGCGACCAGCATGCGCGCGGCCGGGTCGTGCCAGATATACAGATAATGTCTCAAGTATTCGTTCGCTTTGGTTTGGGCGCCGTATTTGCGGCCACGGCGGCGCGTATCAGCGCCTTGAACGCCGCAGCATCGAGATGCGCGCCTTCGTGGATGTCGATGGCCCGGCGCGTGTTGCCGTCCAGGCTGGAATTGAACAGGCCGGCCGGATCGGGCAAGGCGGCGCCCTTGGCGAAGGTGAGTTTCACGGCCAGTTTATAGGTTTCGCCCGTGCAAATCATACCCGCATGCGACCAGACGGGCACGCCGCGCCATTTGACTTCCTCGACCACCTCCGGGTCCGCCTGGTGGATCAGCGCGCGCACGGCGGCCAGGGTCTTGCCGCGCCAGTCCGCCAGCGAGGCGATCTTCGCGTCGATCAGGCGGGCGGCCGGTTCGGTGCCTGCCGCTTCCTCGGCAGGCGGCGTACTTGTTGCGGCTTTTTTCATGGTTCACGTCTCCTTCCTGTGCACTTGCCTTACTTACTGCGCAGGACCGGTCATGCAGTTGGCAAGCGAAGCAATGAATTGGTCGCGCAAGGCCTGGTATTGGGCGTCCGTGGCAAAGTCGCGCCGGTCGGCCGGCTGGTTCAGCACGTAGGCGCTGGCGACCGTGCCGCTGGCGGCATGCAGCAGCGTATAGAAACTGATAATGCCCGGTGTCTCCGCGATGCCGGCGTTATTCAATCCTAGCACTTCCACGCCCTGGCGCGCGTCCGTTTCCAGCGGCACCTGATGCGGCGGCTTGCTGCCGGCCGACATCTCCTGCATTTGCGCCACGATGGTCTCGCGGTCGGCGGCAAACTGGCCTGCGGCGCTGCGCTCGATCTTCAGATTCGCGAAGGGCTGGCTGCTCTTGCGGAACAGCATCAGCCGGTAGCCGTCGGCCGTCGAGACCCGGCGCTCCCCCGCCGCCATCTTGACGACGCGCGTGGTCGCGCTGGCCGGCAAGCGGTCCTGCGTTTTGAACTGGAACTGGCTGCGGTTGATGCATTGCGCCAGCGGCGCCAGAGGATCGGCCGTGCGGTCCTGGGCGTGGGCACCCAGTGCGGCGAGCAGCATGGGAATGGCAAGCAGGAGGCGGTGATTCATGGGGCGGTATCCGTCATCGGGTCAAGGTAGCGGCAGGATAAGCGTCAATATTGCCAAATGGCAAATGTTTAGTTGCCATCCTCTAAATATCCGGGGAAATAGCTTCTTAATATGAAATTCACCTGGCCCGCGTAGCATTCAAATTGGCAAGGCTCTCATTGTGCAGCGCCTGCCATTTTCCGGCAGAACCATGAATGACATCGCTTTGACCTTGCACCACGGCGCCGCCGTGCCGCCCGCCGTGCCACGACATTCCGCCAGCGGCCACCGCCTGAAAGCGGCGTTGGGCGCCCTCTTCTTTCCCCGCCAGCGCACGCGCTGGCAAGCCTTCCTGGGCAGCATGCCGGGCTTGAGCTCGCTGGCGCAGCTGCATCCCTGCCTGCGCTTCAAGATTTACCGGCCGTATGCCTCGCGCCAGCTCGGTTGCGCGGATCGCCTGGCCTTGCTGGAAGGACATTACCGCTTCCTGTGGCAGGCGGGTGCGCGTGCGCTGGTCGAGCGGGCCGCGCGCGAACCCGTGGTGCTGGCCGCGTTCGACGGCAAGGATGGGGCGCAGTACCGTTTGCAGCTGACGGCCATCCACGACAGCTACCGCGAAGGCGAACTGTGCCTGCGCCTGACGCGCGACGGCCTGCCCCTGTACCTGGCCAGCTTTCTGTTCGTGCCGCGCGCCGATGGCGTCTCGCTGCAGCTGGGCGCGCTGCAAGGCTTGCGCTCGGAAGCGGGCAAGCTTGCCGTCAAGGAAGCCACGCGGGCGCTGCACGGTTGCCGCCCGAAAAACCTGATGGTGACGGCCTTGCGCGATTTCGGCGATTTCTTTGCCTGTACCAACCTGTTCTTGATCAGCAACGACAACCGCATCGCCCTGAATGCGCGCCGGCGGCGCCATATCGCCGCCGACTACGACCAGGCGTGGCAGGAATTGCATGCCTTGCGCATGCGCGACGGTAATTATCACTTGCCCTGCGCGGCTTACCGGGTGCCCGACATGGCCGAGGTCCCGTCGAAGAAACGCGCCGATGCGCGCCGGCGCGGCGAATTGCTGCTCGGCATGGCCGCCGGCATGCGCGCGCAGCTGGCGGCCATGATCGCCGCACCATCTTGCCAAAACGGCTATCTTGCCAGTGATGCTGTTATGCTGTATTCCCACCAATCACTTTCCTGACGGAATCGACGATGCCTCCACGCTTACGCACCCTGCTGTTGCCCATCCTGTCCCTTTCCGGCGCCGCCGCCCTGGCCGCGCCCACCCTCGACGCGGCCATGCGGGAACGGGCGGAAACATTGGTGCGTGACGGCAAGCATGCCAGCCTGGTCATCGCCGTGATCGACGGCAAGGACAGCGCCGTGTACGGCTTCGGCCGCGCGCGGCCCGGCGACCAGGGCGTGCCCGATGCGGATACCGTGTATGAAATCGGCTCCGTGACGAAAACCATGACGGGCCTGCTGCTGGCCGACGCCATCGTGGCGGGCAAGGCGCAACTGGAGCAGCCGGTGGCCGAACTGCTGCCCGCCTACGCCATCCCCGCGCTGGCGGGCCAGAAAATTACCGTGGGCCAGCTGGCCACGCACTTTTCCGGCTTGCCCCGCCTGCCCGCCAACCTGGCGCCGGCGGACATGCGCGATCCCTACGCCGGCTATGCCGAGGGCCAGTTGCGCACCTTTTTGGCCGGCCATGCGCTGGCGCGCGCGCCGGGCGCCGCGTATGAATACTCGAACCTCGCGTATGGCTTGCTGGGCACGGCCCTGGCCACGCAAGCCAATATGTCTTACGAAGAACTGCTGCAAGCGCGCATTTTCCGTCCGCTGGGCATGGCCAGCAGCTCGGCAGTGACGACGCCGGCCCTGCATGCGCGCCTGGCGCCGGGCCACCTGGCCGATGGCAAGCCGGCCGCGAACTGGGATTTCCAGGCCATCGCGGGAGCCGGCGCCGTGCGTTCCAGCGCGCGCGACATGATTGCCTACATGCAATCGTACATGCGGGCGACCAGTCCCGCACAGCAACTGGCCGTGCAGCCGCGCCGGGTACTCGCCGGCGAAGGCGATGGCGACGGCGTGAAAAAGATCGGCCTGGCGTGGATGCTCGACCAGGTCAAGGGCCAGCCTTTCGCCTGGCATAACGGGCAGACGGGCGGCTATGCCAGCTTTGCCGGCTACACCCTGGACGGCAAGCGGGGCGTGGTGGTACTGAGCAGCACGGCGCGCAACGTCGATGGGCTGGGCGTGGGCGTGCTGCTGCCCGGCAGCCTGCCGCCGCCAAATGCCCCGGCGCCGAAGGAAATCGCCATCGCCCCGGCCGAACTGGCCCAATATGCGGGCCAGTATGCGCTGGCGCCCACGTTTGTCCTCAGCGTGCGCCAGGGTCCCGACGGCTTGCTGGTGGGCGCCACGGGCCAGGGCGAAGCGCCCGTGTATGCCAGCGCGAAAGACACCTTCTTTTACAAGGTAGTCGAAGCGCAACTGGTATTCCAGCGCGACGCCCAGGGCGCCATCACGGGCGTCGTCCTGCACCAGAACGGCCAGGCCATGCCGGGCAAGCGAAAACCTTAGCAAAGCGGCAAAAGTGGCATAAAACTCAGGCGGCCTTCATGTTGGCGTCGTATGCTTCCCAGGGCATGCCAGCCATCTTATCCAGATGCCGGCGTGCATTCGGCCCACCCTGGACAAGGTTACCCATGACACCCACTTTCGCCCTTCTCCCCCTTTGCCTGCTCGGCGGCGCCGCCCTGGCCGCGCCCGTCCTGGACGACGCCGTGCGCCAGCGCGCCGAGGAACTCACGCGCACGGGCATGCACCCGAGTATCGTCATCGCCGTAATCGACGGCAAGACCAGCGCCGTCTACGGCTTTGGCACGGCCCATCCTGGCAAACCCGGCAAGCCTGGCGCCGACACCGTCTACCAGATCGGTTCCGTCACCAAGACCATGACGGCCTTGCTGCTGGCCGACGCCGTCGTCGAAGGCAAGGTCAAACTCGACGAGCCGGTGGCGGCAGTGTTGCCTGGGTACACCATACCGGCCTTCGACGGCAAGCAGATCAGCCTGCTGGACCTGGCCACGCATTATTCCTCGCTGCCGCGCCTGCCCGACAACTTCGCGCCCAAGAATCCCGCCAATCCGTATGCGGACTACACGGAAGCGCAACAGCGGCAGTTTCTCGCCGCCTACCATCTGCCGCATGCGCCGGGCACGGCATTTGACTACTCGAACATCGGCTACGCCGTGCTGGGCACGGCCCTGGCGGCACGCGCGGGCGGCAGTTACGAAGCGCTGCTGCAAAAGCGCATCGCCGTGCCGCTGGGCATGCGCTCGACGTCGAACACGCCCACGCACGGCATGCTGGCGCGCCTGGCGCCCGGTCATTTGCTGTCGGGCGAACCGACGCCCGCGTGGGATTTGAACGTGGTGGCGCCAGCCGGCGGCGTATATTCGAGCGCGCGCGACATGGTTGCCTACCTGCAAGCATACATGTTCAAGCCGCTGCGCCCGTATGCGCTGGCAATAACACCGCAGCGGCCGCTGGCGCCAGGCAGCGAAACGAAAATCGGCCTGGCCTGGCTGCTGGAGCAGCAACAGGGCCAGACCTACGCCTGGCACAGCGGCCAGACGGGCGGCTACACCAGCTATGCGGCGTTCACGACGGATGGCAAGCGGGGCGTGGTGGTGCTGACGAATACGGCGCGCACCGTCGATGCGCTGGGCTTGTCCACCTTGCTGCCCGGCACGCCCTTGCCGCCCCTGAAAAAGCCGCTGGCCGCCATCGAACTGCCGCGCGCCGCGCTGGCAGAGTACGTGGGCGAGTATCCATTGGACAAGGATTTCACGTTGACGGTGACTCTGGGCAAGCAGGGACTGGAAGCGGCCGGCACGGGCGTCGGTTCGGCGCCCCTGTTTGCCAGCGCAAAAGATCAGTTTTTCTTCCGCGCCATCGAGGCCGAACTGGATTTTACGCGCGATGCGGCGGGCAAGATTGCCGGCGCCGTACTCAGGCAAGGCGGGCAGGACATGGTCTTGCCGCGCAAGGAGTAATAAGACCAAGCCTCGTCTGTAGGCTTGGTCTTATATCCGCAATCTTTAAGCAATTCTCACGCTAATGCATAAATACTAGATAGGAATGACTTCCTATGCACCGTTTAAGAAAATAAAATATTTGACCACAATGAAAATAATTCATACTGCAGCATAAAAAAAGAAAATTTCTAGAGTTGAACACTATTATAAAGATGTTGCGCAATACTTCTTGCCCTATCTTGCACTCCAGAATTTTCGGAGAATTTTTCTCCAACTAAAGCCTTAGCCAATGGATAACCCTTCCCCTCTAATTTCTTAATTTTTTCAGAAACTGTTAAATTCATAAGCTCTTCCGAATTTGTTTTTTCATCAACCAATAGTAGATTTCCTATGCTGCCAACAACATCAGAACTTTGCCCATCTTTCATGGTCGACTCTGAAATTATATGTTCAATACTCATTGCATCATGATTAATGTCAATTCCGCCGAACTTATCACCAAATTGTTTTGACAGGCAATACTTAATAATCCCTTTATTTTTTGTTTTGCTAGACAAATACGATAACTCTAAGAACTTCACCTCAAATTCCTCATATTGTGGTAATTTTGTCTTCAAGGAATAAAAGAGGCTTGATATAATAGCCTGAATATCATCATTCCCTTTTGCTCCGGTTAGAGAAATCGCATGACTTGAATAAGTCGTAGCGATAACTCCCGACGATCTCTGCGAAGTAACAGCATTAAACACAAAATGGAAATATTCTAGTTTTCTAAGACATGTCTTTAAATTTCTTAAGGTGAGTCGTTTTTCATAATAGGCTCGCAATAGGGCCAGTGCCATAGATGATTGTTGTTTCACCTTAAACAATCTTAATGCTTTAAGGGATTCTCTGACATCAGTTTCTTCCCTGCTCCACTCATGGGCGCCAGGATCGATCAATTTGCAATAAATAGCTGCCGCATGATTTAATTTTTTAAGCAAATCATTCGCATTTTTTTCATCCTCGGATACAAATTTTGAAATTGCTGAAAATAATTTCTTGTCAGTAGTGTAGTTGTATTCAGATATCCAAAAATGCAAGAGAAATGAGTCAATTATTTCCGATTCACTTGCATCATCGAATTTTCTAATCAATGAATTCCAAGATTCTTTTGCCGAATCTAACTTCGCGTTACCTTCCTTTATCTTGCTTAGCAATAGATTTTTCACCAAATCTGACGTGCGCAAATCACGGCCTCGAGCATTTAAGGTTTCAAATATCAGATGTGCGTCACTTTTATTGTCTAGTTGAATAAAAACAAGCTTCAGAGATAGTACCTTATCCCGAATTTCTTTCAACTTTAGAATGGGATCAGGAACTTCTGCCGGAAACATACTTATTTGACCACCGGTTTCGGAATTGGAGGTTGGAACCTCGTCCTCCAATCGCGCACAAATAATCTCAAATGCATTTTTTAACTTTTGCTCCTCAATACCAACATCACAATCTATTTTTAAACCATTGAAAGATTGAATGTGATCTTGAAGATAAGGAAATGACGTATCGGCATCTAAGATAAACTCTGCCTCATTATCTATGTTTGGCTGCTCAACAAATTTATGCACACCTTTTGCCAAGTTATCCTCACCCAGTCTCAAAAAGGAATTTCTTATTGCAGACAGCATAAGAGTAATAGTCGTTAATCTCTGTTGACCATCGACAATTCCAAAATATGGCTTTCTTTCCTGATAAACGACCATCGACCCAATAAAATAATTTTCTGAAACATCATTAATTATATCGTTCCAGAAATTTTCCACCTCATCTCTTTCCCAAGAATAAGGTCGTTGGAAACGCGGGATCTGGAAATATCCTAGTGAGAAAATGTCTTGTATTTGCTTATCGTGGGCTTCAATTTTCATCTGAATTGGACTTGAAATTTAATAAATTTTAGGGTGATAAGAAAGAATATTTTTCGTCTGTAATGACGCCTTTGAGATTTCACCATCAAGCATATAGCGTTCGATTACTTTTATCAATTCAAGTCGGGATTTTGTTCTAAATTCGCCCAGAAATACTTCAGAATTCGTTTTTTTCTTGCTTTGACTATCAAATACTACTTTGCAAAATTCGACAACGAACTCGCCATCCGGATCATCTTCCGGTTCAAAATGAGAATTGAAGCAGTAGCCGCTATCGCGGCAGCTGCCCCACAGCAGCAGCGCGCTGCTGAACCATTGCATGGTGTCCGGCCCCGGCTCCACCTCGAACAGGGTGTTGACGGTGATGTGCCAGCCGCCCGGGACGCGCAGCGGCTGCAAGGGATAGGGGAAGCGTGGCTGTTTCATATGGACGATGGCAGGCGGCGGGTTGCGTAAAAGGCGAGGAAGTCCAAGGCCGGCAACGCTTTCGCAAACAGCCAGCCCTGGCCGAATTCGACCTTGCGTTCCAGCAAATAATCGGCTTGCTGCTGCGTTTCGATGCCCTCGGCCACGATCAGCATGTTCAAAGTGCGCGCCATGGCGATGATGTGCGGCGTGACGCTGCTGGTGGCCGCGTCCGTGCCGATGGTGTCGACGAAGGATTTGTCGATTTTCAAGGCGTCGAGCGGCAGGTTTTGCAGGCTCGACAGGCTGGAATAACCGGTGCCGAAGTCGTCGATGGCCACGGCGTGGCCCCGCGCCCTGGCCTTGTCGATGGTGGCGCGGGCCGCTTCCACGTTGATGAAGCCGCGCTCCGTCGCTTCCAGCCAGATCTGCTGCGCCTCGATGCCCGTGCCGGCCAGGGCCCGCTCGAGCACGTCGAGCACCCTGCCCGTTTCGATATCGCTGGCGCACAGGTTGATGGCGATGTGCAGCTCGCGGTCGGCCAGCAGCGCGGCGCGCATGTCGGCGATCACGCAGGCAATCACCTGGTCCGTGATGGGCAAGATGAGGTCGCTTTCCTCGGCCACGGGGATGAACAGGTCGGGCCGTATCATGCTGCCGTCGGGACGGCGCCAGCGTATCAGCGCCTCGGCGCCCACGCACACGCCCGTGTCGAGCGCGATGATGGGTTGATAATGGACAAAGAATTCGCGCCGCTCGACCGCCGTTTCCAGTTCGCCGCGCAGCGACAGCCGGCGGCGCGACAGCCACACGACGATGCCGAAGATAAAGGCGGCCATCAGCAGTCCCAGCGGCAGGAGCAGCAGCTGTTCGCGGCGCAGCCTGTCGTTCAGCTTGCTGCGCGGCTCGATCATGACGGCCGTCAAGCCATCGCGGTACAGCATCGCGTGGATGCTGCCGTCGTGCGCCGCGTCTCCCGTCGCCGGCAGCCCGGCGAGCAAGCTTTGCACCAGCGCGGGGTCGGGATGGTGCAAGGTGTCGAGCACGCCTTCCTTGCCGATGGCCACGGCCATCTGGATATCGCTGTCGACGATGACGTCGGAAAAGCGCACGGGATCGATCAGCACCTTGTAGGCGCGGTAGGACAGTCCCACCATGCGCTTGCCGCCGCTGACGACGGGGCGCAGGTTGAAATCGATGCCCATGCCGTTGGCCAGCGTGAAATCGGCGGGCGTGACGGCGATGCGCGCCTCTTCGATGCCCGTGGACGTGCATTTGAGCAAGCCGTTTTCCACGTAGCCGATATCGTCGATGCTGCGCGTGGTGATGGTGATGCGGCGCAATTGCTGGGTATGCGCCTCCGAGCACGGCGCCAGGTCCAGCGCATCGGCGCTGCGCAGGGCGGCCCCGGCCGAGGCGATGGAACGGTGGGCGCGCTCGAGCGCGTAGCCGGCCAGCAGGCGCAGGCGTTCCTGCTCGCCCTGCTCGGCGCGCACGGACGACAGGTAGAAGGCCAGGCTCAGGGGAGCGGCCACGCCGATGACGGCGACCAGCACGCTCGTGATGATAATGCGTTTTCTGCGCATGCGAATACCTGTGGTAGTTATATGATTGCTATGTATTGCTCGATGGCATCATATTACAGGCAGAGGCGGCGCACGCGGATCTTGCTGAAGAGTTACACTTTTTCCAGCTGTTTCTCCACGGTTATCGCCGGCCGCGCCAGCACGAACACCAGCGCCGCCACCACGGCCGCCAGCCCGCCGGCCAGATACAGCACGCTGGCAAAGCCGTCGATGAAGGCGTGCCGGGCCGCTTCCAGCGCCACGGCTTGCAGCGCGGGCGGCAGCTGGCCGAAGGCGTCGGCCGCGTTGCCGGCGACGATGCGCCCGATCATCTCGGGCGACGCTTTCAAGCCGTGCAGCCACGCCAGTTGCTCGAACGAGGCGGCCGTGCGCATGGCCAGCACGGCGCCCAGCGCGCCCACGGCCAGCACGATGCCGACGAAGCGCGTGGTGGTGCTGATGCCGGAACCCATGCCCGTGCGCTCGCGGGGGATGCAGGCGAGGATGGCCTTTTGCGTCGTGCCGTTGAGCAAGCCCGCGCCTGCCCCCGTGACGACCATGCCGGCCGCAACCCAGCCGTACTGCAGGCTGGCGGCGGCCAGGGCCGTGGCGACGTTGCCCACGGCGACGATCAGCAAGCCCGTCACCAATATGCCGCGGTCGTCCAGCACCCGCATGGCGCGCGGCGCCAGCCGGGACAGCGCCACCATGGCGACGGCAAACGGCAGCATGGCGCAGCCGGCCAGGACGGCGGAAAAGCCGAAACCGTTCTGCAGGTACAGCGGTAAAAAGGTCATCATCACTTGCGCGGCGATGGCGTAGCCGAACATGCCCAGCACGGCGCCGACGAACACGCGCCGGCCGAACAGGGATAAATCGACCATGGGTGCGCGCTGGCGCCGTTCTACCAGCACGAAGACCAGCAGCAGCGCCGCGCCCGCCGCAAAGCGCAGCATGGTGGCACGGCTGGACCAGCCCGCCACGCTGGCATCGATCAAGCCCCAGATGATGCAGAACAGGCCGGCGGAGAACAGCAGCGCGCCCGCCGGGTCGAAACTGGCGTTGGAGGCGTCCTTCGATTCGTCCACGTGTTTGCCTACCAGCCACATCAAGATGGCAACGACGGGCAGGTTCAGGTAGAAGATCCAGCGCCAGTTGATGGCGCTCGTGACCAGGCCGCCGAGCAGCGGCGCCACCGTCATGGCCACGCCCATGGCCGCGCCCCACACGGACCAGGCGCGCGCCCTCTCCTTTTCCGCGTGAAACGTGTGGCCGATGACGGCCAGCGCGGACGTGAGCAGCAGCGCGGCACCGAGACCCTTGACGGCGCGCGCCACGTTGAGCACGAACGGCGTCCACGCCAGGCCGCACAGCAGCGAGGCCAGCGCGAACACGGAGAGGCCATACAGCATCACTTTGCGCCGTCCCAGGCGGTCGGCGATGCTGCCGGCCGGCAACAGGAATGAGGCGAACGCCAGCATGTAGGCGCTGACCACCCATTCCACGTCGACGAAGCTGGCGTTGAGCGAGCGGGCGATCGACGGCAGCGAGACGGCCACGACGTTGGTGTCGAGCATGATCAGCGCGCACACGCCCGAGCACGTGTATAAAGTCCAGTTGGTATTCTTCATGCCTGTATTTTAAGCAGGTTTGTGTTATTTCTTGTTATAAGACAAGCGCCTTATAATTCACTCATGGTAAATACAGAAAAAGAGATGGAATTGCGGCATTTCCGCTGCGTGCTGGCCGTCGCGCACAGCCTGCACTTCGCGCGGGCGGCGGCGGAACTCGGCATCTCGCCGCCCGCGCTGACCAAGCAGGTGCAGGAAACGGAACAGCTGCTGGGCACGCGGCTGTTCCAGCGCAGCAAGCGCGCCGTGTCCCTGACGGCCGCCGGCGAATTGTTCGTCATCGAGGCGGCGCGCGCGCTGGAGCAGCTGGCGCAGGCGCAGGAAGCGGCGCGGCGGGCGGGACGGGGCGAGCTGGGACGCCTGGAAATCGGCTACGTGGCCTCGGCCGCATACTCGGGCGTGCTGCAGGGCCAGTTTGCGCGCTTTCGCGCCAGCCACCCCGGCATCCACATCGGCGCACGCGAATACGCGATGGACACCCTGCCCGGCTTGCTGGACCAGGGCCGAGTCGACCTGGCCTTCGTGCGCCCGCCCCTGCACTTGCCGGACGGACTGGACAGCGTGGTGTTGCTGCGCGACCGCTTCGTGCTGGCCGTGCAGGCGGACAGCCCGCTCGCCCGGCAGCAAATAGCGGCACCGGCCGCGCTGGCGCAGCAGGCGTTCATCGTGCCGGAACAGGAACTGGGAACATTGGAGGTGAGCCGGCGCGGCGGTTTTGCGGCGCAGGTGGTGTCGCGCCCGGGCAGCCTGGTGGCCGTGCTGACGGAAGTGTCGCTGGGCGTGGGCTGCGCCATCGTGCCCCACTCCGTGATGGCCAGCGTGCAATTGCCCGGCGTGTGCTTCCGCGAACTGGCGGCGCCGCAGATCAGCTCGGAAATCGCCGTGGCCTTCCGCCGCCACGAACAGGCGCCCGCCGCGCGCGCCTTCATTGCCCAGCTGCGCGCTGCAGCGCTGGCTTAGCCTCGGTTCTTCAAGACGGCCACGGCGTAGGTGCAAGCGGCGGCCGTTTCATTGCGGAATACGCAGTCGGCCGGCGGACCCAGCTCCAGGCAGTCGCCCGCGTCCAGCACGTGGCGGGTCTCGCCTTCGATGAAGACGAGGCTGCCGGACAGCGCCCAGATCAGCTGGCGCCGCGCCACGTAGGCGGCGGCCGGCATGGCCACCACGGCGCCCGGCGGCAAGGTAATATGCACGAGATCGAGCGGCATGTCCGACGCGGGCGACACGTGGCGCCGCACATAGCCGCTCTGCGGGTCGACCCAGACGGGCTGATCAAGCTTGCGCAGCAAGCGCCCCTCGCGCATTTCCGCGCGGGCGATCAGTTCGGACATGCTCAGGCCGAAGGCGCCCGACAAGCGCGCCAGCAAGGTGGCCGTGGGGCTGCAATCGCCGCGCTCCACCTTGTGCACCATCGCGCGCGACACGCCCGAACGGGCTGCCAGGTCCGTCAGCGACCAGCCCAGGCTTTCCCGCTCGAGGCGCACCCTGGCCCCGATTCGCTGGTTCAATTCGTCTGGTTTAGTGGACATAGTCAGGATTTATTGGACAAAAGCGTGGGTGGCAATCTATGATTTGTCCATTATAGTAGACGACCAGCAAGGAGATCAACATGCACGTACGCGACGCCCACGCGGGCGATATCGAGGCCATCACGGCCATCTACAACGATGCCGTCAGCCATACCCTGGCCATCTGGAATGAACGGACGGTCGACGCGGCCAACCGCGCCGCCTGGCTGGCCGACCGCCAGCGGGCCGGCTATCCCGTGCTGGTCGCCATTGACGCGGATCAAAACGTGGCCGGCTACGCCTCGTTCGGCGACTGGCGCCCGTTCGAGGGTTTCCGTCATACGGTCGAGCATTCCGTGTACGTGCGCGCCGATCGCCGCGGCGCCGGCGTCGGCAAGGCCTTGATGGGGGAATTGATCGCGCGGGCGCGCGGCCTGGGCAAGCACGTGATGGTGGCGGGCATCGAGGCCGGCAATGCCGGCTCGATCGCCCTGCACAAGCAGCTGGGCTTCGAGGAAGTGGGCTTGATGCGCCAGGTGGGCACCAAGTTCGGCGCCTGGCTGGACCTGGCATTCTTGCAGCTGCAGCTCGATGCGCGCAGCGATCCGGACGGCATTGCGCCGGCCGGATAAGGTCAGGCAGGCGTCAGGGATCGCGCATTAAAGATCGATCTCCGGCGGCGGGCGGCGCAGCGCCATATGTTCCCACACGGCCACCAGTACCAGCACGCAGCTGGTGATGCAGGCCAGGGTCAAGGGCGAATACAGGCGGCCGTAGGCCATCGGGATCAGCGCCAGGATGATCAAGATGCCCAGCAGATGCGACAGCGGCGGCGTGGCACGGTCATTGCTGACCCATTTGAACAGTGCATTGCCCAGCAAATACAGGATCGGGCCGCCCAGCAAGGCGCTGAAGCCGGCGAAGCTCGCCTCGTCCGGATGCACGAGCGCCAGTTCATCGGCCACGGCGGAAACGATCACGCCGCCCACGATCAGCAGGTGGATATACGTATAGGCTTTGCGGGCGATGCGGCCCGGGTCCTTCGAGTGGGCGATGCGGTGATGGCCCGCCTCGGCGCCCGTATCGAAATAGATCCACCACATGGCGATGCTGCCGACCAGGGCCGACAAAAAGCCCAGCCAGTTGCCGGCCGTCCATTCCAGTCCCGCGAACGTGGCGCCCGTCACCAACAGGGACTCGCCCAGCGCAATGATGACGAACAGGCCGCAGCGCTCGGCCATGTGGCCGCCATCGACGTCCCAGTCAGCCGTCGAGGAACGCCCCAGGCCCGGCATGCCGAACTGCATCCACGGACCGGCAAAGTCGATCAGCAAGGCCACGGCCCACCAGAAGAGGCGCTGTTCGGGCGCGGCCAGGCCGCCGGCGATCCAGAAGATGCCGGACAACGCGGCCCACAGGGCGATACGCTGGAAATTGCGGCGGCGCGCCAGCGCTTCGTGGCGCACGGCCCACCAGGCGAACAGGGGCCGGCCCACCTGCATGGCGACATAGGCGGCCGCGAACGCCAGGCCCCGCGTGCCGAACGCTTCCGGAATCGAGGCTGACATGATGAGTCCGCCCAGCATCAGCGCAAACAGACTGATGCGTACGGGAATGCGCTCGGGATCGAGCCAGTTGGTGATCCACGACGTGTAAATCCATACCCACCAGACGGCCATCAGCAGCAAGCCCGTCTGCAGCCAGCCCATGGCGCTCAGGTGCGCCAGCAAACCGTGCGATAGTTGCGTTACCGCAAACACGAACACGAGATCGAAGAACAGCTCGATCATGCCGACCTTGCCGCTGTCCAGCGCGCCGCGCTGGCGCAGCAGGGAGATGCGATTATTCATTTTTTTCCTTGCATAAATACCGGAGCGGCGCCCGCGGCGCCGGCCAAAACGGCACGATGATAGCAGATGGGCATGGCGGCCATGGCGGCGCGCTGCGGCCGGCATGCATTTGCTCTTCCGGCCGAATTTCGCTACGATGGGCCGCATGCGCGGGACACCACCTCCACCATGTATCAGCTGAATTGGCGCGGCCCCTGTCTGGCTGCCGTGCTGCTGCTATCGCTCGGTGGCGACGCCCCGGCGCTGGCGCGCCAGCTGGCCGAACCGTCCCCCGCGTGCCGGGCGCCGCAAACCATGGCGCTGACGGTCAACAGCGACGCCGTCGCCACGGCCAGCAATGATATCAATGACAACACCCTGGTGGCGCTGCGCGCCAACGGCACCGCGTACTGGACGGTTTTATTGTCGACAGCAAATATCCTGCTGCAGCTGGGCGCCGACCGCGGCGATACCATCGTGACGTTCCAGAAAGGACTGACCCTGCGTTTCCAGGCGCTCGGTCCGCAGCAATATCAAATCCTCATCGATGGCCCCATTCTCGATGACGGCACGCAATACACGCTGACTGGCAAGGTGGTAGCCGTTTTTGAACGCTGTCCGGCCCTGCCCGCGCCGGCCGCGCAATAAAGCCGCGCATGCCATCCATTTAAGTCAATAAACGGTTTATATTCAATTACATTCCCCATCCTCTTGCCTGCCGCCGCGAAAAATGGCCGGCGGCGCATTCCCGCGCCACGCCCGGATGCCGCGCCATTCCTGCCTTTGCGACAATTCGAGAGAATCGCGCAAAAAAATAGGCATAGAATCGCTACTCGTTATGCGCAAGCGCCGGCATGCTTATATTCCGAATAGCCGGGAACTATTTTTCGAATAAGTAAATAACAAAATATATTAATCAATTCCGGATTGATTAATATCAAATGTCTTGTCGTTATTTGAAATTACGTATTGTCCTGCCATATTTTTATGGCATGGTCGCAAAGCCGTTGCCATACCGTTTTCCACCGACTTACCCAACTGCCCCGAACCTGTCGGCCACGGGGCGCCCATCGCAAGTGCAGGCCGATATCACCTCATGGAGAATGTCATGTCTAACTTACCTCGCGTCGAAGTCACCAACCATACGCTGGCCGCCGGCCAAAGCGTCACCACCAACACCACGCCGAACAGCCTCGCGCTATCCATCGCCAGCAGCGACAGCAACAACCAGACCGGCATCGCCTTCCAGTTCCAGGGCCGCACCACGTACTGGAATCCCAGCGTCAGCACCGGTTTCACCACGGCCAAGCTGGCCAGCGACACGGGCAATGGCGTCGTCACGTGGAAAGCCGGCCTGACGGTCACCTACTCGCCGCAAAGCACGGGGCTGTACAACGTGCTGCTCTCCGGCGACATCGTCGACAGCGGCACCGTGTATTCCTACACGGGCTTCGTGCTGGCCACCTTTACCTCCAACTCGCAGTAAGCGGCGCTTCCGCGCCCGCCCGCGGGCGGGCGCCCCGGATGGCCGCCCGGCACCGCACCCAGGCAGCCAGCCTGGCCATCCGACGCCCTTTCCCGGCCCACCTGTTGTAAACGATTGCGATGCCGCGCGGCGCGCCATGCCGCCGCATCGCAGCCCGAGTCGCGTCTTGAGTGGAGGTTGTCATGGGTTTCAGCTTCGTCGCCACCGATCCCGCCAGCAAGGTCAGCCTGTATGAATCGCCGCCGCAGGCGGGCCATGCCTGGGCCGGCTACCTGCTGCCGCCCGTCGCGCCGCCGGCCACGCCCCCGGACAGCCTCAGCTATACCGACAGCCTGTCGCCGCAGCGCATGGGCAGCTACGTGTTTGCCAGCGCCCGTCCGGCGGCGCTGGACGCGGCGCCCGGCCCCTTCATCGCCGCCCTCGCCGCATATATCGACCTGCAGTCGTCGGCGCCGGGACTGAACCTGAACGCGCTGCTGTGGCTGCGCGACGCCGATGCGGCGCCGGCCGATCCCTTCAAGAACTACGGCTGCAGCTACAGCTATAACCCGCTGACCAAGGGCTTTGCCACCAGCACGAATGTCAATTTCCGGCTGGGGCAGGATCTGCTGTTCAACGTGCTGTCCGGCGTCGGCCTGTCCATCGACGCCGCCAGCGGCAGCCTGCGGCTGTCCGCGCCGCTGGCGACGCCGCCGGCGCTGGCCTTCCAGCGCAACGCCAGCGATATCGGCATACGCGTCACGGGCAGCGGCAGCACGATCCGCACGTTCGTGCCTTTGGCGGGCGCGAATGCGGGCTGCCTGACGTTTACGGCTACAGTCAACCCTACCGTCACCTTCGGCCCCGGCGGCCTGGCCGTCGGCTTCCCCCTGAGCGCGCGCGACACGGCCAGCGGCCAGCTGCAGCAGCTGTTCTATCCGGCGCTGAGCGCGCCCGCCGCGCTGCCGGCCAGCCTGGCCTGGATCGGCACGGTCGATCCGCTCGATCCCTACAACCAGAAGCTGTCCGCCCAGGCCAGGCTGGAAGGCGTATTGCGCTGCGGCTTGCTGCCGGCCGGCCAGCCCGCCTTGCCGTCCACCTACCGCACGGCGCTGGGCCATGCGACGGCCTTGCTGCCGCTGGGCGCCGCCAGCGGGCAGCCGCCCGTGGTCGGCCTGCAGTCCGGCGCCCTGGCCTTTGGCTGCGCCGCGCCGTCACCGTCTGCGCCCGCGACCAGCAAGGCCCTGCTGACGCCGGCCGGGCGCTTCGGCCTGAGCGCCAGCGGCCAGGCGGCCGGGACGCAGACAAACTTGTTATGCGGCATCTTCGGCTCGGAACAGCTGAGCATGACCACCTACGATGCCACCGCGCCGGAGAATGACAGCCTGCTGTTCGTGCCCGCCTCGCCCGCCTACGCGTCCGTCTTCCCGTTCCAGGCCGCGACCCTGGACTTGCCCGATTCCGGCAACGTGGCCACACCGCTGACGGCCGATTACCTCAGTTGCTGGGCCGGCGTGCTGAAGGGCGGCACGGCCATGCCGCAATACCATGCGGAGCCGGCGGGCAGTCCCATGTACGGCCTGCCGCCGGCCGCCCGGGAGGCCGCCTTGCTGCGCGCCGTGGCCCCCGATACCGTGCTCGCCTCGACCCCGCCCGCGCTGCCCGTGCCGCAGGGCGCCGCGCACGCCTTTCCCCTGCTGCCGTATGGCGGCGCCGTCAGCGGCGGCCCGCTGGCTATCAGCGCTTCCCTGCTGTCGAGCTTTGAAAGCAGCATCGTGGCCGCCACGCGCAAGGCCGTCATTTCCAGCGGCGCCAGCGCCACCTGGCAGGCGCGCGCGGCCGCCAGCCGCCGCGTGCGCGGGCTGGCCGCCGGCGAGGCGGTGGCGGAAGCGCCGCACTACCGCACCACGCCGCAGGGCGCCGTCGCCACCGTGTCCAGCCAGCAGCAGGACCAGGACGCCTTCCTGTCGGTGACCCTGGGCCAGACCCTGGGCGCCGGCGGCCAGGTCTTGCCGTTCGGCTTCCGCTTCCCGGACGCCACCTTGCAGGATGCCTTGCAGACCAACCAGCTGTTCCTGGTGGCCGTCAACGCGGCCCACCTGTCGGACGGCGGCGCGCGTTTCGACAATACCGTGGGCATTGCGGGCTGGACCATGCAAGCGCAGGTGGGCCTCGGCGTGACGCCCACGTCCTACCGCAACGTGATGCTGCTCAAGTATTGCAGCGGCAGTGTCAGGGACCGCGTCGCCAATCCGAACGCCTGGTCGGGCGCGCCCGATTTTTCGCTGGCCGCCGACGCCGGCCCCGGCGTCCAGGGCATCGCCTACACGGGGCTGTCGCAGTGGCTGCAGGATGTCATCGAAGCGGCCGAGGTGCTGGCGGCGGACAAGCCCGAATCGCCGTACCGGCATTTCCTGGAACTGGTCAGCGATCCCGCCTGGACGGGCGTGCTGGTGCTGCAGGCGGACCTGGATCCGTCCAGCCTGCCGGCTGGCCTGCAGGGCATCGCGGCCGGCCTCGACCTGACGCGCTTCGTCGCCCACCATTTCGGCTTCACGGCCAGCCGCGTGACGGTGCATGGCGACGGCAGCATCACCCTCGACGGCAATTCCAGCACCTTCGGCCTGGTCGACTACCAGGACCCGGCCTTCGCCGCCGGCCAGCGCAACGGCTTGCCGCCCGATACGCCCATCGCCCTGCCCGACACCGACAACTATGCGTTCCGCGTGCTGCAATTGCAGGTGCTGTTCGACAATGCCGTCATCAAGACCTTCAAGAGCTACGTGCAGCTGGCCGTCAACGGCCTGCTCGGCTCGCGCGTGACGGCCACCACCTTCGGCGGCAATGCCATGCCGAACAACGGCGTGGTCCTCGACGGCAGCTATATCGACCAGAATGGCACCGGCATCTACATCTTCGAGCAAGCCACGCCGTCGATATTCAGCCTCGACAGCAACCTGCTGCGCCACGTGGCGTTCCAGCGCATCCAGTTCAACTGCCTGGGCACCACGGACGCGGGCGCAACCGTGCTGAACCGTTTTTCCGTCTGGGGCACGCTGGACTTCGCCAGCCTTGACGACCGCACGGGCGCCGCGCTGGACCTGCTGTCGTTCGGCGCGCTGGCGCCGGAACTGCCGCCGGACGGCGAAGGCCTGGCCTTTTCCAACCTGGTGATCGACATGCGCTATCCGCAGACGACGCCGTCGGCCGTGCGCTTCGACGAGGTGACGGCCAACCTGGCCTACGACCTCGACGCCAGCCAGGCCAGGCCGGACAGCCTGTTCAGGGGCTTCGGCCTGGAACTGTCGGGCTTTATCGCCGCCGCCGACGGGCAAAAGCCGGCCGATTTCGGCTTCCTGCCCGTCAGCACGGCGCTGAACCTGGGCACGCTCGACGGGCCCTGGCACGGCATCGTGTACGACGTCACCATGGGCGGCCCGGGCGCGCTCGTCTCGGCCGCCGGCTTCCATTCGACCCTGCTGCTGGCCTGGTCGCCCGCCAGCACGGCCGGCGACGACGAGCAAGCCGTCTTCGTCGGCCTGTCGCTGCCCGGCGCGGCGCCGGGCGCCAGGCTGATCAGCCTGCAAGGCATCTTCAAGCTGGCCATCGACAATATCGGGCTGATGCGGCAAAAAGTGCCCGGCGGCGACTCCTATTATTACTGCCTGCGGCTCGACAACATCGCCATCAAGTTCCTCGGCATCGCCAAGCTGCCGCCCGACGCGAACATCCAGTTCTTCCTGTTTGGCGACCCGAAGAATACGGGCAGCCTGGGCTGGTATGCCGCGTACATCGCCGATGCGGCCGCCCGCCAGGAGCAGGCACTGGCCGCGCTGCCATTGCCTGCCATTTCATTGGGGAGCGCAGCATGACCAACGTCGTGTACTGGAATATCGAGAACTTCGGCATCAACAAGGTCAACAATCCCAGCCGCAAGCGGCCCCGCTATGGCGAAGGCGGCCGCTGCGGCGGCAACCTGCCGGCCGTGGCCGCGCAGCAGCGCTGCAACCACATCCTGACCATCCTGCGCGCCACGCGGCCCGATATCTTCGTCCTGATCGAGGTGTCGGCCAGCGCCGCCGGCGCCGGCGACCTGGCGCCCGACACGGGCGGCCTGCAGGGCGCGATCTTCCTGCTGCAACAGCTGCGCAACGACGTCGCCGACCCCAACCGCAATGCCTGGCGCATGGTGCCGCCGCTGAAAGTGGGCACGGGCGGGCGCACGGAATCGGTCGCCGTGCTGTACCGCGGCATATCGGGCACGGTTGGCACGCCCACGGAAGTGCGGCGCTATTTCACGGGGCCGAACGTGTGGACGGGCGGCGGCGTGTCGGCCGTGGCGGCCGGCGCCGTGCCCGCCGCCTACCCGGCCGGGGGCGCCGGCGCGTCCAACATCCAGGATTTGCTCAACCCGCCGGGCCAGCCGGCGCGCACCATCCCGGCCGGCGCGCAGTACAACGGCGGCCTGGCCGAGGGCATGGCGGCGGCGCGCATCGCCTTCGCGCCCGCGGCGCGGCCGGCCGCGCCGCCCATCGCTGGCGGCCTGGTCAATTTCAACGGCTTGCGCCAGCCCTTCATGGTCAGTTTCGTGGAGACCAACCAGGCCAACGCCATCACGCGCAACCTGACCCTGTTTGCCGTGCATGCGCCGCCCAACCACGGCGGCGCCACCAATTTCATCAATATCCTGCTGCGCGGCGTGCTCGACGTGGCGGCGGCGCCTGCCGGCGCGCCGCACAATGAAATCAAGCTGATCTGCGGCGACTTCAACCTGAACGCCATCTACGCGCAGCCGCCTGCGGCAGGCGGACGGACCACGGCCTACGACCAGTTGCGCGCGATCAACTACATACCGCTGCTGGACCCGCCGCCCGTCATGCCGGTGGCCGCCAACCTGACGCTGGACGCGTATCAGGGCTACCTGGCTACGCATATCCGCCCCAAGCGCACCAAGCAGCAGCTGACGCAGCAATCGCGCTTCCTGTGGTCCGACAATACGGCCGGCGGCCCGCTGCTGGCGTCGCCGTATCCCGGCTATAACTATATCGGCAGCGATATGGTCAGCAACTTTTTCTCGATCGACAATATGCTCGTCAACCCGCTAGTCGTAGCGAATAACTACCAGTTCACGGTGATGAACCCCGTCTCGGGCACGCCGTTCGCGCTGGCGGGCGCCATGCCCCCGGGCGTGCCCACCGGCACGCGCCCCCTGCCCGCGCAATTTCCGAACGTGCCTGCCGGCATGGCCTGGCCGCAATCGCCGGCGGCCGCGTATGCCGTGGGCCAGGCGCGCACGCTGAACGGCTGGGCCAATTACGGCTACCTGCGCAGCACCAGCGACCACCTGGCGCTGTTTGCCGTGCTGTAGACAGAGCGTCCGGGCGGGTGCAAGCGTCCGACCCGGACATCATGACTGATTCAAGGAGCAAGTTCGTATGGCCACCACCGATACCGCGCTGGAAAACCTGCAGCAAGCCATCGTCAACGCCGCCAGCAGCGGCCCGTTCGCCCTCGATGCCGCCTTCCTGGAAGCGGGCCTGGCCGACCCGGACGTCGCGCCGCCCGAAAAATTCGACGCCATCATCGGCCAGGCCTTCCAGATTGACGCGGCACGGTTCCTGATCAGCTGCGCGGCAGCCGACGTGGGCGCTGTCAGCGACGGCGTGTTTACGGTCAGCAAGGCGAGCCTGCCCTTCATCGGCGGCCTCCTGCAAACCCCGGCCACGCTGGTGTTTTCCACGCAGCCTGCCGCCGCGCGCACGCCGGGCGACAACGACGATAGCGACGGGGATGACGCGGCCGTGCTGGTGATGCAGGTGGCCGCCAGTCCCGCCGACTGGAACTGGGACAGCAGCTTTCCCTTCATGGGCGGCTGGCCGTTCAGCGAGTTGCCGCTGGCGGACGCGCTGCTGGTGTTTTCCAGCGCCGACGGCGTCTATCCCTGGGGCGGCGACGGCGCGCTGTCCGTCACGGGCGGCGCCAAGCAGAACCTCAGCGCCAGTGTGGCCCTGCCCGCCTTCGTCACGCCCTTTCTGGAACTGTTTTCCGACCTGGCGGCGCCGCCGGGCAAGCTGCAGATCGGCGGCTACCTGGACATGGCGCTGTACGACGGCAAGACGTTCGAACTGGGCGGCCTGATGCCCAGCGGCGTGCTGTCGGCCACGCTCAGCGAGCTCGACTGCACGTTCGCCGGCTACCTGCGCGTGGCCGCGCCCAGCCTGACCGTGACGATCCCGCCGCCCGTCGACGCGCCGCCGCCCGACGCCCTGCTGCTCGACGACGGCATGCAGCTGCTGCTGCGCGGCGAAGGCGAACTGGCCGACGAGGAAGCGGCCGACGGCGACCAGGCCGCCACGCTGGCCCTGACGGCCACGCTCAGCGTGGAAGGCGCAGGCGCCGCCGACTACACGCTGTCGCTGCTGCTGCAGCCATCGAACGCCGACGGCGACGGCAACTACGCGGTCAGCCTGGAAGCGGGCAGCGACGGGCCGCCCCTCAGTCCCGGCGCCGCCATCAGCCTGATCGGCGGGGGCGCCAGCTATTTCCGCGCCACCCCGGCCGTGCTGCAGGAGTTCCTGACGTCGTTCGGCCTCGGCGGCATGACCATCAGCGGCAGCATCCCGCCCAAGGCGGCGCCCACGGTGGACCAGGTGACGCTGCAGCTGCGCAGCGTGCGCGATCTGAGCTGGCAGCCCATCCCGGCGCCCACGCCGGAGCTGAGCTTTACCGTCACCTCGTTCTTCCTCGACTGGACGGCGTACCAGCCGCTGGCGAGCAAGGCCAGCGGAAAGTCGCGCTATGAATACCTGTTCGGCACCACCTTCACCCTGTTGCCCACGGTATTTCGCAACCTCGACGGCACGCCGGGCGGCGAATTCGAGGTGCAGTTCAACTCGGCGCAGCTGTTCCAGGCCAGCTTTCCCGGCAAGGCCACGCTGTCGGACTTCCTGTCCGTCGTCTCGAACGGCCTCGTCAGCCTGCCCGACAGCATCCAGGCCGAGGTGTCGAATATCGCGCTGAGCATCGACGGCGCGGCCCAGTCCTTCGCGTTTTCCAGCGACTACGCCATCAGCCTGTCCTTCCTGACGGTGGGCGGCGCGCCCATCCTGAGCATTTCGGAAGGCCAGATCAGCCTGTCGGGCATCAGCGCCACGGTGGCCGCGGACAAGCAGGAAGGCGCGCTGGCCCTTGTCGAGGCCGGCAAGGCGGGCGCCGGCACGGCCTGGGCCGGCTCCATTTCCGGCCTGCTGGGCGTGGGCGCCAGCCTGCAGGCGGCCGTCAGCGTGGCCTACAGCAGCCAGGAAACGCCGCCCCGCTGGACCCTCTCCGCCTCGCTCGCGCAAGAACTCGACGTGGGCGAGATGATCAAGCAATTCTTTGCCGCCGGCGGCATCTATGATTTCCCCGTCTTCTTGCCGGGCAACCTGAAGATTTCCGCGTTCGCCATCGAAGCGGTCATTCCCAGCGGCAAACCCAGCACGGACCTGGCCACCAGCTACACGGTCGACACCACCTTTACCTGGCTGTTCCTGCTCGGCCAGCAAGAGATCGGCTTGCAGAAAGCCACGCTCTCGGTGCAGTATGACGGCGCCAAGCCGGCCGCGCAGCAATTCTCGGGCAAGGCCGATGCCGTCTGGATCTATACCGCCATCAATCTGAAACTGGGCTTCGGCTATGCGTTCCAGCCGACGGACAAGGGGCCGAACCACACGCTGTACGTGAGCTGGGAAGGCTTCACGGCAACCTATACCAGCGGCAACGAGATGCTCAGCTTCACCCTGGCGGGCTGGTCGCTGGGCAGCCTGATCCAGGCGCTCGTGCGCACGCTGGGCGATCCGTATTTCGTGCTGCCGTCGCCGTGGGACTTGCTGAACCAGGTCACGCTGGACGGCCTGTCCATCAACGTGTCGCTGAAAAGCGGCGAAAAGAACCGCCTCAGCGCCACCTACACGCTCAGTTCACCGCTCAACCTGGGCTTCATCGTCATCCGCAGCATCGTCTTCAAGCGCAATACGGACGGCAAGGTGACCCTGGCGCTGGACGCCACGGTGCCGCCATTGCTCAAAGGCAGCATGGGCGACCTGCTGGACCCGGCCAAGGGCCAGGACGTGGAAGAGCTGCCCAGCGTGCCGGGCGCCGGTTCCAGCTATTTCAAGGTCTTCCTGCTGATGCTGGGCCAGCGCGTGGCCATCAACGGCGCGACCGACTTCAGCTCGACCAAGGCCGTCATCGACGCGCTGGCCGGCGTGCCGCCCACCACGGGCAAGAACAATCCCGTCAACCCGGGCAGCGGCGTGCAGGGCCAGCCGTATTACCAGCCGGACAGCAACTGGCTGATCGCCGCGCATTTCGGCGTGCTGCAGACCGCCGGCGTGTGGGCCGTCGACGTGCAGATCGTCTTCAACGATCCCAACCTGTACGGCCTGCGCCTGACCCTGGGCAGCCCCAAGATGGGCGGCCTGGCCGGCCTGGTGGTCGATATCCTGTACAAGAAGATCAGCGACGACGTGGGCCTGTTCCAGATCGACTTCACCTTCCCCGACAGCATACGCAACCTGAACTTCGGCGCCGTCAGCGTGGTGCTGCCGATGATCGGCATCAAGATCTACACGAATGGCGATTTCCTGATCGACATCGGCTTTCCCTACAATATGGACTTTACGCGCTCGTTCAGCTTCAGCGCCATCGTCTACGGCGTGCCGGTGATGGGCTCGGGCGGCGTGTATTTCGGCAAGTTGTCGAGCGCGACGGCGACGCAGGTGCCGAAAACCGAGCTCGGGTATTTCAATCCCGTCATCGTCTTCGGCCTGGGCCTGCAGCTGGGCCTGGGCTACAACTTCGTCAAGGGGCCGCTGAAAGCGGGCTTCGCGCTGACCGTGTTCGGCATCATCGAAGGCGTGATCGCCACCTATCATCCGTACGACCGCGCCAACGCCGTCGCGCTGGCCAACGCCGGCGCGTCCGGCAGCGTCCAGGAAAGCAGCTACTTCAAGCTGACGGGCACGTTCGGCGTGATCGGCATGCTGTACGGCGAAGTGGATTTGAAGATCATCAGCGCTTCGCTGCTCGTCAATATCACCGTGTCGGTGCAGATCGGCTACGAATCCTACCGCGCCATCCCCCTGTCCGTGACGGCCTCGGTGCGCATCAGCCTGCGCGTCAAGATCGACCTGGGCATCTTCAGCTTCACCATTTCCGTGGGCTTTTCCGCCACCGTCAGCGCGCAATTCCGCATCGGCAGCGACAGCCGCGCGCCGTGGGACGGCGGCGGCGCGCTGCGCCTGGACAGCCTGGCGCGCGGCCGCGCGCGCACCTTGCCGATGGAACTGCAGGCCGCCATGCTGCGCGCCGGGCCGCGCCGCCAGCCGCGCCGCGTGCTGCGCACCGGTGCCAAGCCGGTGCTGCAACTGGTGACGGCGCCGCAATTCACGGTGCTGGCGCCGCAGGGCGCCACCGCCAGCAGCGCGCAGCAAGGCGCGTTCGTCTGCCTGTTCGCCATGGACGCGCCGGACCCGGCCGCCGGCGGCGCGGGAACGGGCACGACCTCGTTCGACCTGCTGTGCACCGCGTATTTCCCGTGGCTGCTCGACGCCTTGCAGCCGGCGGCGCTGGCCGACGGCGCGGCGCTGGACCTGGCTGCCGCCGCGGCTGCCAGCGTCACGCTGGCGCAGTTGGTGGCGGGCATCCAGGTGCTGGCCGACCCTGCCATGCAGCCGTTCGGCATGGGCGACCTGCTGCACTTCCTCGCCGACAGCTTCACCGTGAACATCAGCGCGCCGGGCGCCAATATGGACGGCGCCACGCTATTCCCCCTGTTCGACGGGCTGCGGCTGGACGTGCCCGACCCGCAAGGCGGCGCCGGCACGCAGGCGATCGACCTCGAGACCTACGCGACGGCGACGGAACAGTACCGCAGCACGGTGGCCGGCGTGCTGCGCCAGGTGGCCGCCAGGGTGGGCAAGGCACCCGCCAAGCCCGCGCTGCTGGCGCAGGACGACGCTGAGCCCGAATCGATGGCGGCCTTCATCTTCGTCGACGTCTTCAGCCTGATCGGCCGCGCGCTGCTGCAATCGGCCATCGATGCCTTCGACAATTACAGCTATGCGCTGCAGCCGGGCGACAGCATCGCCGGCATCGTCGCCGCCTTCAACGGGGCCGGCAACGCCATCGACGCGGACGACGTGTCGCTGCCGAATGCCGCGTACCCGCTGAACGGCGCGCTGCCGCTGCAGGTCGGCGGCCTGTCCGCCGTGATCCAGGCCGGCGATACGCTGGCGGCCATCGCCGCCCGCTACACGGATCCGGCCGGCGCCGGCGGGCGCTGGCACACCACCGCGGCCCAGCTGATCGGCGCGAATGCGGCGCCGCGCGCGCTGCGCACGGGCGTGACGCTGGTCTTCGACTTCGGCGCCGGCGCCGTCAGCCACGTCACCGCGCCCGGCGACAGCTTCGGCGCCATCGCCGCCGCGCTGGGCGTGCCGCTGGCCGCCCTGGCGCAGCAGGCGTCGCTGTATGCGCGCGCCGACCTGCTGCTGCCGACGGCCATCCTCGCCGTGCCGCCGCTGGCCTATACTTCCGTCGCCGGCGATACCCTGGCCGGCATCGCCAGCCGCTTTGCCGCCACGGTCGCCACGCTGGGGCGCGACAATGCCGGCGTCGCCAATCTGTTCGCCGCGGCCCCGGGCCGGCTGGCCATCGCCCGCCTCGACGCCTTGCCGCTGGAGCAGCTGTGGAGCGGCGTGCAGGCCAGCGGCGCCGTGGCCCAGACCGCCGGCCAGGTCGCGCGCTTCGTCACCTATGGCTTGCGCCTGCCGGTTGCGCCGGGCCTGAGCCTGTCGCCATCCTTCCTGTATAGCAAGACGCAGACCGACTACGCGCTGTACCAGCTGACGGGCCAGCAATTCCCCACGCCCGCCAGCGCCGCCGGCGGCTACCGCATCGGCCTGGGGCGCAATGCCATGTCGCATGGCGTCGCCCTCGATTTCATCACCTTCGCCGGCGCGCCCGGCACCAGCCTGCCCATCGACCTGGACGCCGCCTACGGCTTGCTGTCGGGCGTGCTGGCGTATGCGCAGGCGGGTAGCTTCGCGCCGTTGCCAGCGCTGCAGATCCTGCCCCTGGCTTCCTTGCAGCCGCGGCAATTCCCTGCGGCTGGCTACGCCGCCTGGATCACCGCCGACCTGGCGCGCCTGACGGCCGTGACGTCGGGCGCCGCTTCGGCGGCGCGCACCGCCGCCAGCCAGGCCGCGCCCGCGCCGTATCTGTGGCAATTGCCCGACGCCATGCTGGCCAGCATCGCCCAGCGCCAGGACACGCTGCAGGCGCTGTACACCGAGGCGCAATACGCGGACATGCTGGCCCTGATGCCCGCCTATCGTCCCCGCATCGGCAACACGCCGCCCAACAGCAGCAGCACGGTGTTCCAGGACGTGAGCGGCTATGCCTATGCCACGCGCGTGGACTTCCAGATCACGCGCATGCCGGCCGCCACCGTGGCCACCAACGACGCCAGCGGCACCGCGCTGGCCAGCGCCGCCACCCTGGCCCACGTCTACGAGCTGGTGGGACCGTCGGCCGCCGATGCCCAGCGCCTGCAATACCTGCTGAGCGGCATGGCCGCCGTGGGCGAAACCCTGGCGGCCGGCCTGTTCCTGCTGTACAGCGAAGGCGGCAGCGACCAGGTGGCGCTGACGGGCCAGGCCGATGCCGACTACCTGTGCTTCCTGACGCAAACCAATCTGTCCACGGAAAGCCATCCGCCGGCCAGCCGCCTGCTGCTGGACGCGGCGGGGACGGCTTTGCCGCGCGGCATAGCCAACAGCCCCTCGCAATTCATCAAGCTGCTGTGGGAGCAATCGGTGGTGCGCGGCGGCGGCTACTATCTGTATTTCGAGGACATGGTGTCGGGCGCCGGCCTGCCGCCCTCCGTCTTCGACGCCACGGGCACGGCCACGCTGACCCTGGTGGTTCCGCTGGCGCGCCAGGCGGCGGGTGCCGCCGGCACCGTGCCGAACTTCGTCAACGCGCTGCTGACGACGCAGGCGATCGATCCGCAGCAGGACGTGCTGGTGTTCGAATCGCTGAGCAAGCCGGCCAGGACCCAGCCTTTGGCCAGTGCCGCCACGAGCACCCTGACCGCCCTGGCCGCCACATACGGCATGGGCGTGGGACAGCTGGCGCGGCAAAACGCCGTGCGGCCGCTGCGCGCCGGCGCCAGCGTGCCCGTGGCCGGCATCCTGCACCAGCTGAACCAGCAAGACATGGCCGCGCCCGCGCAGGCGCTGGAGCGGCTGGCCGCGTATTACTCGGCCGGCGCCACCCCGCTGAGCGCGGCGCAGATCGCCGCCTACAATCCCGGCGTGACGGTGGCGCTGGGCGCGACCATGCGCATTCCGCCGCTCGTCTATCGCGTGCCCGCCGCCTCTGACGGTCCCGGCAATACCTTCGCCGCCCTGGCCGCCTACTACGGCTTGTCGGTGGATGCCCTGGCCCTGGGCGCGGCCGCCACCGAAGGCCTGTACGCCGATGGCGCCGTGCTCGATGTCGACAGCCTGGCCCTCGATGCGCAAGCGACCTTGGCGCCGGGCAACTTGTCGTTCCAGCTGAAGCGCGCCAACGACGGCGTGCCCGTGCTGCCGCCCGATCCCACGCCGCAGCAACGGCAGCAATATGCGCAAGCGACCCTGTCTGCGCTGTACAACACGCTGTCGGCCGGCCTGGGCCGCAACCCGTATTTCCTGCCCAGTCCCTACAGCCTGCCCTTCGGACCGCAGGACCATGCAAACGACAGCGACAGCGCCGGCGGCAACGATGGCGAAGCGCACCGCCGGCGCTATGCGGCCGCGGCCCTGGCCGATTACGACTACCGCCAGGCGCTGGGCTACCTGGGCAACGACAGCCAGGGACGGCCGTTCGCCACGCTCAATGCGGCGCCGGCCAACCCGCCGGCCGGCCTGCCGCCCGCCGCAGACAATCCCTACCTGGGCGTGGGCGGCCATGCGTCGCTGGCCCTGCGCTGGCAAGACCTGTTCGGCAACACCACCGTCACGCCGTTCGAGGCGCCGCCGGCCGGCTACACGGGCGCGCTGGACCAGGCCCCCGCCCCGCTGCGCTACACGGATCGCCTGCTGGGCCTGTCAGCCTGGCCGAAAGTCCAGGCCAGCTACCTGTATGGCACGGATGCGGGCGGCGCGCCCGCGCTGCTGCTGACCTTGCGCATGGATGGCCTGGCCTACGCCACGCCAGCCGATGCGGCGCAGGACTTGCCCACCTACCAGCGCCTGTACTTCCAGCTGCACCAGGACTATACGGGCCTGGGCGTGCCCGGACTGAGCGGCAATGCGGTGAGCATCTCCCTCAGCAACTCCCTGCTGGCCACGCCGCTGCAGCCGCTGGGCGAAACCCAAGCGCGGCAGGTGCGCGACTTCGCCGCCGCCTGCGCCATCTACCTGCAGACCCTGGCCGGCGGCGGCAGCGCCACGGCGCCCGCCGCCACGCTGTCGGTGCCGGTGCCGCTGGCGCAACTGGCCGGCGCCAACCGCATTGCGCTCGACGTGGCACTGGTGCTGACGCGCCAGGCCATCCTGCTCGATCCCGTGCTGGCGGCCCTGCCGGACGGCGCCAGCGTGGTCAGCGCCGTGCTGCCGCAGGCCGACACGGATGGCGGCGCGTCCAGCTATACCACGTTTGCCAAGGCGCTCGAAGCGTGCCTGAAGACGCCGCAATGGTCGATGCGCGCGGGCGCGGGACTGACGCGCGTGGGCAGCGCCGGCCAGCAGACGCAGCAGTTGTTCGCCGTGCGTTTCAGCGACACGCCCGGCCAGGGCATCCATTTCCGCCTGGGCCAGCAGGCCAGCTACTACGCGCCGCTGCCCGTCGCCAATTCGCTGGAAAGCCGCACGGTCAGCATCGACGCCTATCCGGGCAATGCGCCGCATGCGCTGACGTTCAACAGCGTCGACCTGAACCTGTGGCTGCAAAGCTGTCTCGACGCCATCGACAAGTTCCTCTCGGCAACCTATGCGCCGCCTGCCTACATCCTCGATCGCCTCAACGGCATCGCCGATCCGCTGCAAAGCGGCCAGCTGGGCCTCGTACTCAAGGCGAAACAGACGCTGGCCGACGCCATCAGCGCCACGGTCAGCCCCGTGCTCAGCAGCAGCGCCGCGGACGAAGCCACGCGCGTCAGCGCGGCCGCCACCATGCGGCAGCAGCTGCTGACCACCCTGGGGCCGGCCTTTGCCGCCGGCGCCGTGGTGGTGTACGGCGTGGACCAGGTCACGGGCGCGGACGGCATCTACGCGGCCGGACCGCCGGCGCTGTACGGCCAGCCCGCCGGCGCGGGCACAGCCGACGGCGACGGCAACCAGAACTACACCTTGTTCCCGACCCGGCTGCCGCTGCAGGGCGCGGCCGCGCCGGAGCAGAGCCGGCTGTCATTCAACTTCATCTCGAAGAATGTCGAGGGCCAGGCCTATGTGCCGCTGGACCTGCGCTACCAGATCACGCACATGGAATTCGACCAGCAACCCGTGCCCGGCATCGAAAACTACGCGCAAAGCCAGTGGCTGCTGTTCATCACCGGTCCGTTCGAGGTGCCGCTGGGCAATGGCACGCAATACATCCCCGTGCTGAACCGCGCCCTGCCCGTGCCGCCCACGGTCAACCGTCAGACCGCCACCGCGTCCGCCGCGCCGCAGGCCGGCCGCCTGCGCCTGGCCGCCGACGGCTTGCAGCCGGCCCAGCTGGCCCAGTGGGATTACGGCTTCAGCTATACCTATCGCCAGGCGGCGCAGGATGCCGTGCACGTCAGCGTCGTGCTCAACGTGCCGCCCCAGGCGGCCAGGCTGTCCGCCGCGGCCGGTCCCGACCTGTTCACGGCGCTGGCCGCCTTCGTCAGCAACTATCCGCTTATCTCGGCCGACCTCGACGCATTCCTCGCGCCCCTCGACGGCAAGCAGGACACGGCCGATAGTATCGCCAAGGCAACGCTGGCCACCACCGCCTTCCAGCAGCTGGTAACCCAGGTGGCGGCCAGCTATGGCGGGCATTTCGGCGCCGCGCGGCTGGCGGCGGCGCAAGGCGAGGCCAGCGTGGCCGTGGAATTCGACGCGCGCCTGGAAGACCACGACGGCGACGCCTGGTATGCGCTGCTCAATGTCACCGTCGGCGGCGCGCCTGCCACCTACGACCCGCAGGCCGGCACCCTGAGCAACGGCGCCGTCAGCGTGCCCGTGCCCGTGCTCGACATCGATGCGCAGCAGTACCGGGCCACGCCGGCCACGCCCGCGCCGCCCGATGCGCTGCTGGCCTACCGCTACGCGGCCATCGCCGCCGACGCGCCCGACCTGTCGTTCGCCGCCGCGCTGGCCAATACCGGCCGCGAGGTGCGCATGCCGGGGCTGAACGTGATGGTGTACAAGAATGCCCAGGCCTCGCTGTACGTGCAGCGCAACCGCTACCTGTGCCCGCCCAGCCAGACGCAGGTGTCGACCATGCCCGCCTTCCTGTACCAGACGCCGGTCGTCAAGTTCAGCGACCCCATCCTGCCGCGCCTGAGCTGGCAAGGCTATGATTTACGGCAAGTCGCACCGGTGGGCGGCAGCGACGTGGCGGCCTACATGAGGGGCTTCTTCAACGCCCTCTTCACGGGCGCCTCGGGCAGCGTGCGCATCGCCATGGATGGCAGCTATTCCTACAGCGTGATGCCGGCCGTGGCGGACTTTCCCCGCACCTCGCTGCCGGTCAGCCTGCTGCCGGCCGTGCTCGCGTCCATCGATGCGGCCCAGCCGCCCGCCGCGCCGATGGCGCTGGTGGCCCAGGTGCAGCAATGGTATGACACGCAGCAGCCGACCACGGGCGGCGGCGCCGCCATGGATTTCCGCCTGAACTTCTTTACGGACGGCGCGCCCGAGCAACTGCTGCTGTCGCTCGACGACGTGCGCTGGGTGGTGCGGCCCTGACGCGGCGGCGCGGCGTCAGGGCACGGGCGTGCGCAGCGGCAAGCCGGCGAAGTGCGCGGCCAGGTTATCGACGACCAATTGCCCCATCGCATGGCGCGTTTCCACGGTCAGGCTGCCCACGTGGGGCGTGAGCACCACGTTCGGCAAGGCGCGCAGGGCATTTGGTACGCGCGGTTCGTCCGCGAACACGTCGAGGCCGGCCGCGCCCAGGTGGCCATCCTGCAAGGCGGCGATCAGGGCGTCTTCGTCGATCAGGGCGCCACGCGCGATGTTGATCAGGGTGCCTTGCGGACCGAGCGCGTCGAGCACCTTGCGGTCGATGATCCTGCGCGTGGCCGGCGTGCCCGGCGCGCAGACGATCAGGACATCGCTTTCCTGCGCCAGGGCCAGCAAGGACTCCGCGCGCGGCACCTGGCTGCCGGCAATGGCGCGCGGCTGGAAATAGCGCACCTGGATGCCGAAGGCGGCCAGGCGCAGCGCGATGGCTTGCCCGATCTGGCCGAAGCCGAAGATGCCGGCCGTCTTGCCGCGCAGGCTCGATGCGGGGGCGATGGCCTCGCGGCGCTCCCAGCCGCCATCGCGCACGAAACGGTCGAGTGCCACGACATGCCGCGCGCTGGCCAGCAGCAAGGCCAGCGCCATGTCGGCCACGTCATCGGTCAGCACGTTCGGCGTGGTGGTAACGGCAATGCCGCGCGCGCGGGCCTGGTCGAGCGCCACGCCGTCGAGGCCCACGCCATTCACGGCGACGATTTCCAAAGCGGGCAGCAAGGCCATGTCGGCGGCGTTCAAGCCCAGCGCGCCCGTCGTGACGACGGCGCGGATGCCGGGTGCGCGTTCGGCCAGCCAGGCGTGGCGTTCGTCCGCCGGCACTTGCCAGGCGTGGTGACACGTGTATTGCTGTTCCAGCTGCGCGTTGACGGCAGCCGAGGGACTGGGGGCGAGGATGAGGAGTTCGGGTGGCATGGGCGTCCTGGGTCGTGTCGACATAAGGAAATGGGAAACAAACGCAGACGCAACTTAGCATATTTGACGCCCGGCCGGGGGTGACTGCCCGCAATGGCCGGGCAAACCATGGCTTCGGTGGGGGAATTTAGCCCGGGCAAGGCACGCGCTTGACCTTGCCGCCCGTCCTGGCCGGGTCGGCGCCGGAACCAGGATTGTCGGCCATGCCGTAGCACGTGGCGCCGCCGGCGCTGACGACGCGCGTGGCGGGCCGCCCGTCGGCCGTCAGGTATTCCTCCACGCGGATGACGGGGCCGCCGCGCCAGGCGGAGGCGACCAGCTTCTGGAAGCTGCTTTCGCTTTTCAGGTCGGCCGCGGCCAGCCAAGGTTTGTCTTGTTTCAGTTCGCCGCGCAAGGCCTTGTCGGCGGCGCCCGCCGCCAGCCGGGCGCGCGTGCGCAAGTCGGCGCCGGCCGGCGCAGTGGCGGGTGCGGCAGGCAATTCCTCGGCGGGCACGCCGATGCTTTCCGCCGCCACGGCCGGTGGCGCGAAGATAGCGGGCGGCACGCTGGCCCGCGCGCGCGGCATGGGTGCCGGCATGGGCAGCGGCAAGGCCATCGGCGGCATTTGCGGCGGCGGCCGGGGCGGCAGCAGGGTCATGAAGGCCACTTCCGTGTATTGCTTGAGCTGCCGCGCCGGCAGCAGGAGGAAATACAGGCCCAGCGCGTGCATGGCCAGGATCAGCGCGACGGCCGCGCCTTTCAGGCTCAGACCCCGCCGCATGCGCAGGGAAGCGGACTGTAGATGGCGGTGCAATGGCATGCGGTTTCCTGTGGGCGCCGGGCGCGATGGCCCATTCTAGCGAAACTTGACCATAGGCATTAATAAATCCACAAGGTACCGCCTGGCGCGCCTTTTCTGGCCGGATTCCAGTGCCTGGCCCGAAAAGTGTTGTACAAATGGCGGCTGTTTCATCGCTTTCTCACGCTTTCTCACGCGCGGCGCCGCGCTGGAATATAATGATAATCATTCTCATTAATATCCGAACAACACCATGCGCACCTTCCGCCTCGCCCCTACTCCCTTCGCCCTGGCCGCCTTCCTGCTGGCCAGCGCCGCCGCCCACGCCCAAACCGTCACCACCGCACCGGCCGGCGACGCGCCAAGCATGCCGACCGTGGTCGTGAATGCCTCGGCCGACGCCTCGGCGGAAGGTTTATCGAAGGCGTATGCGGGCGGCCAGGTGGCGCGCGGCGGACGCCTGGGCTTGCTGGGCAACGTGGACATGATGGCCACGCCGTTCAATAGCCTCAACTACACGCAGACGCTGATCCAGGACCAGCAGGCGCAAGGCGTGGGCGACGTGCTGCAAAACGATCCGGGCGTGCGCGTCACGCGCGGTTTCGGCAATTTCCAGGAAATGTACATGATCCGCGGCTTCCCCGTGAATTCGGACGACCTCGCGTACAACGGCCTGTACGGCCTGCTGCCGCGCCAGTTCGTCGCTTCCGAGCTGCTCGAACGCGTGGAAGTGTTCCGTGGCGCGAATACCTTCATCAATGGCGCGGCGCCGGGCGGCGGCGGCATCGGCGGCGCCATCAACCTGCTGCCCAAGCGGGCGCCGAATGCGCCGCTGACGCAGGTGACGGTGGGCGTGGAAAGCGGCGGCCAGGCGTACGTGGCCACCGATATCGCGCGCCGCTTCGGCCCCGACAACAATACGGGCATCCGCATCAATGCGGCACGCCGCGACGGCGATACGGCCGTCGACCGTGAAAAGCGCGAACTGAGCGTCTTTTCCATCGGCGCCGACTACCGCGGCCGCGGCTTCCGTTTGTCGGCCGATGCAGGCTACCAGGACCACAAGCTGACGGCGCCGCGCCCCAGCGTGAACGTGGCTGCCGGGCTGGCGATCCCGGCCGCGCCGGACGCCAGCCGCAATTTCGCCCAGGACTGGACGCATTCGAACGAACGCGACACCTTCGGCACCCTGCGCGGCGAATACGATATCGCCACCGATGTGGTGGCCTGGGCCGCGCTGGGCGCGCGCAGCGGCAACGAATCGAACGTGCTGGCCGTGCCCACGGTCGCCAGCGCGGATGGCAGCGGCACGGCTTATCGTTTCGACAATGAACGCCGCGACACGGTGCGCACGGGCGAGATCGGCGTGCGCGGCAAGGCCGTCACGGGCAGCGTCAGCCACAGCCTGAGCGCCACGGCGTCGAGCTTCTGGTCGCAATCGCGCAACGCCTACGGCATGAGCGGCAACTTCAACGCCAGCATTGACGCGCCGTTCAATGCCGTGCCGCCGGCCGCCACCCTGTACGTTGGCGGCAAGCTGGACAATCCGCTGGTAACGTCGCGCAGCATCCTGTCCAGCTTTGCCGTGGCCGACACCATGGGCTTCGCCAACGACAGCGTGCTGCTGACCGTGGGCCTGCGCCGCCAGACCATCAAGGACGACAGCTACGACTACGACACGGGCAGGCAGACGGCTCCCGGCTACAGCGAAAGCACCACCACGCCGCTGGCCGGCCTCGTGTACCGCCCCAGCAAGGAACTGTCCGTGTATGCCAACTATATAGAAGGCTTGCAGAAAGGCGCCGTGGCGGGCGGCTTCGGCGTGACGAACAATATCGGCCAGGTCTTCGCGCCGTACAAGTCGAAACAGAAGGAACTCGGCGTCAAATATGACGGCGGCCGCATCGGCATGAGCGCCGCCCTGTTCACCACCAGGCAGCCGCTGGCCTACGTGGACAACGGCACCTTCGGCGTGTTTGGCGAACAGCGCAACCGTGGCCTGGAATTGTCCGTCTTCGGCAGCCCCGCGCGCGGCTTGCGCCTGCTGGGCGGCCTGACCTTCCTCGATGCGGAACAGGTGAATGTGCAAAACCAGGCGAACAACGGCAAGGACGCCATCGGCGTGCCCCGCAGGCAGCTCAATGCGGGCGTGGAGTGGGATGTGCCGGGCGTGCACGGCCTGGCGCTGACGGGCCGCGCCCTGTACACCTCGACCCAGTATCTCGATGCGGCCAACCGGCAGCAGCTGCCGTCGTGGACGCGCCTGGACCTGGGCGCCCGCTATACGGCCAGCATCGCCGAACGCGCCGTGACCTTGCGCGCGCGCCTGGACAACGTGACGGACAAGAACTACTGGGCCTCGGCCGGCGGCGCTTCCAACGCCGGCTATCTGGTGCTGGGCGCGCCGCGCACCGTCGTCGTCTCCGCCTCGGTCGACTTCTAAGGGTCCGGCAGGGGCGCCGCGCCGCGTGCGCCCCTGTGCAATCGCCTGCGCTTGGGCGACAATGCGCGCATGACACTGCGCCCCGCCCTCCTCTCCCTGTTGCTCTTCGCCACCGCCGGCAGCGCCCTTGCGCAAAAGCAAGCCGCCTGCCCCTACGCCGCCTGGAAAAGCGGTTTCAAGGGCGATGCGCGGGCGCAAGCCACGTGTCTGTTGCGTCCCGTGACACTGTATGCGCGCCTGGGCGACAGCGCGCCGCTGCCGGACTTTCTTGCCGCCCACGTCGGCCAGCGCACGGACCTCGCCCCGGCCCGGCTGCGCGCCTGGCTGGCGCAGCAATCGATCAGCGAAGCGGACGCGGGCGGTGCCGTCGATGCCCCGCTGTCGCGCGCCGTGGGCCGGCTGGCCGCGCCCATGGCCCGCTATTTCGTCATCCACGACACCAGCTACCCGAATTTCTTGTTAGAAACTATTCCCGGCCACATCAACGACGCCAGCTGGGATTTCAACGATTTCACTATACGTAACCCCGCGCTGGGCGCCGGTCCGAAGGGCCACGTCTACGTGAACCGTCTCGGCGATTCCCTGGCCGTGCGCGACTTTGGCACGGCCGGCTATGCCAGCAAGCTGGAAAAGGACAAGCCGTCGCTGACCGGGCTGTTCCTGCACGTGGAACTGGTGCAGCCGCGCCGCTCCGTGCCCGGCGGCGGCAAGGGCAACGACGGCCTGGCGCCCGATCCCGGCTTTACGCCCGCGCAATACGAGCGCCTGGCCCTGCTGTACATCGCCGCCAGCGTGCGCAAGGGCACGTGGCTGATTCCCGCCTTCCACGCCGTGCTCGATACGGGCTTTGCGAACGGTCATGACGACCCGCAGAACTTTTCCCTGGCCGAGTGGTCAGCCTCGCTTTCCCGCCTGTATGCGGCCTTGCGGCAAGCCGATACTGGACAATAAAGCGTTTCCCTGACGGCGGATTCGGCGCATACTATTATGAGCATAGTCATTCCTGTCAGGGAGTTCAGGTGAATATTGCCACGGATCATCAGGCGGATCGCCAGGCGGGCGCGCGCCATCCACTGCAGCGCGCGCAGCGCATCTTCGCCATGCGCGACGCCGTCCTCAGCGCCTGGGAACAGCGCGTGCGCACCAGCGTGCGCGGCGCCGACCAGTTGCTCACGCCCATACTCATCAATACCTTGCCGGCCTTTTTCGACAACCTGGCCGAGGCCCTTACCCCGGGCCACCCGCGCGAGAATGCCACCAGCAACAGCAACGTGCCCGCCGTACATGGCAATGAACGGGCGCGCATGACCAATTACGGGCCGGAACAGGTGATCCAGGAATACCAGATCTTCCGCGACTGCTTTGCCGAAGTCGCGCATGAGTCCGGCATCACCCTGCGCAGCAAGGACTGGCAAGTGATCAACGAATCGATCGACTCGGGCATCCGCGAATCGATACGCGAATTTACCAGCATGCACGAAAGCTTCCGGCGCCGCATGGCGGCCGGCCTGTCGCACGATATGCGCAATCCCCTGGCCGTCATCAGCACCAGCGCCCAGCTGCTGCTCAGGCCGGCGGACCCGGAACGGGTGGTATTGCTGGCGCGCAAGATTGCCGAGCACAGCAAGCGGCTCGACAGCATGATCGAGGAATTGCTCGATGGCCTCAGCTATCATCAGGGGCAGCAGTTGCCGCTGGTACTGAGCCAGTTCGACGTACTGCCGCTGGTGCACGCCGTGGCCAGCCAGGTCAACCTGCAGCGGCCCGACAAATGCCAGGTCAGCGGGCAATCCGTCGTCGGCTGGTGGTGCGAGAATTCGCTGCGCCGCGCGCTGGAAAACCTGCTCGGCAATGCCATCAAGTACGGCGACGACGCGCCCATCAGCGTGCACGTGGAAGCGGTGCACGAACGCCTGATCCTCACCGTCCACAATAGCGGACGACCCATCGCGCCGGAACAGGCGGAACGCATCTTCGACTACCTGCGCCGCGAGAACAACTGCCCCGCGCCAGGCTGGGGCATCGGCCTGCCCTTCGTGCAGAGCGTGGCCGAAAGCCATGGCGGCAGCATCGCCGTCGACAGCGCGGCCGAAACGGGCACCAGCTTCATCTTCGACGTGCCCGTCGATTGCCGTCCCTTCGTCCCGCCCGCAGACTTCCCCAAGAGTGACAGCTAGCGCACCAAAGCGGTGCGAATGACGGTTTTTCGCCACAAAAGTGGTCATTTTTTACATACTTTCGGGTGTGCGGCATTGGCACGCTTCCTGCTGAGCTATAGTCAGACACGGCTCAAGGGAAATCACAACATGGCAAATTTTTTCAATGAAATGACTGCAGATGAAGTGGGTACGGACAGCAAGGTACGTGAACACTATCGTGAATTCAACAACTGGCTGGAACAGCAATCGCCCGAGACCATCGCCCGCAAGCGGGCCGAAGCCGACCTGACCTTCCGCCGCGTCGGCATCACGTTTGCCGTCTACGGCGATGATGCCGGCACGGAACGCCTGATTCCGTTCGACACCATCCCCCGCATCATCCCCGCCGCCGAATGGGCGCAGATGCAGACGGGCCTGGTGCAGCGCGTGCAAGCCTTGAACATGTTTATCCATGATATTTATCATGAGCAAAACATCATCAAGGCGGGCATCATTCCCGCCGAGCAAATCTACAAGAATGCCCAGTACCGCCCGGAAATGCAGGGCATTGCCGTCGCCTCCGACATCTATGCGCACATCGCCGGCGTCGACATCGTGCGCGCGGGCCAGGGCGAATTCTATGTACTGGAAGACAATTTAAGGGTGCCATCCGGCGTGTCCTACATGCTGGAGGACCGCAAGATGATGATGCGGCTGTTTCCGGAACTGTTCGCGCGCAACCGCATCGCCCCCGTCGACCATTACCCGGACATGCTGCTCGACAACCTGCGTTCCGTCGCGCCCATGGGCATCGATGACCCCACTGTCGTCGTCATGACGCCCGGCATGTACAACTCCGCCTACTTCGAGCACGCATTCCTGGCCCAGCAGATGGGCGTGGAACTGGTGGAAGGCAAGGATCTGTTTGTCAACGACAACTCTGTTTACATGCGCACCACGCGGGGACCGAAGAGAGTCGACGTCATCTACCGCAGGGTCGACGACGATTTCCTCGACCCGCTGGCCTTCCGCTCGGATTCCTCGCTGGGGGTGCCGGGCCTGCTGTCCGTGTATCGCGCGGGACGGGTCACCCTGGCGAACGCCATCGGCACGGGCGTGGCCGACGACAAGTCGATCTACCCGTTCGTGCCCGACATGATCAAATTCTACCTGTCGCAGGAGCCGATCCTCAACAACGTGCCCACGTACCAGTGCCGCAAGGCGGCCGACCTGTCCTACGTGCTGGCGAACTTGCCGAAACTGGTGGTCAAGGAAGTGCATGGCGCGGGCGGCTACGGCATGCTGGTGGGGCCGGCGTCTAGCCTGGCGCAGATCGAGGATTTCCGCCAGCGCCTGCTGGCCAATCCGGGCGGCTACATCGCCCAGCCGACCCTGGCCCTGTCCGCCTGCCCCACGTATGTCGAGGCCGGCATCGCGCCCCGTCACATCGACCTGCGTCCGTTCGTGCTGTCCGGCAAGACGATTTCCATGGTGCCGGGCGGCCTGACCCGCGTCGCGCTGGGCGAAGGCTCGCTGGTGGTCAATTCATCGCAAGGGGGCGGCACCAAGGATACCTGGGTACTGGAAGCCACATCCGCCTTTGCAGGAGAAAAAACATGCTGAGCCGCACTGCCGATCATTTGTTCTGGATGGCCCGCTACACGGAGCGGGCGGAAAACACGGCGCGCATGCTCGACGTCAACATGCAGACGTCCATGCTGCCCCAGTCCGAGCAGGACGCGGAACAAGGCTGGCGCGCCACCCTGGGTATTTCCGAGCTGCAAAGCGCGTACGACCACAAATATGGCCGCTTCCATACGCGCGACGTGCTCGACTTCATGGTGCGCGACCCGAACAACCCCTCGTCCATCCTCGCCTGCCTGACGGGCGCGCGCGAAAACGCCCGCGCCGTGCGGGGGACCTTGACGACGGAAGTGTGGGAAATCCAGAACGCCACCTGGCTCGACATGCAGAAGCGCCTGAAAAGCAATCTGCTGGAAACGGACCCCAGCGCCTTCTTCGAATGGGTGAAATACCGCTCGCACCTGTCGCGCGGCGTCACTTTAGGCACCATGCTCAAGGACGAAGCCATCCACTTCATCCGCCTGGGCACCTTCCTGGAGCGGGCCGACAACACGGCGCGCATCCTCGACGTGAAGTTCCACGGCGCGCGCGACACGTCGAAAGACATCACACAGCGCGACTTTTACTACTGGGCGGCCCTGCTGCGCTCCGTTTCCGGCTTCGAAATCTACCGCAAGGTGTACCGCGACGTCATCACCCCGGCCAGGGTGGCGGAATTGCTGATGCTGCGCGGCGACATGCCCAGGTCGCTTTTGGCCTGCATGGATGACGTGGTGGAAAATCTGAAGCATATCCGCAACGACGTGTCGGCCGATACGGAGCGTTTTGCGGGCAAATTGCATGCGGAACTGAAATTCGGCCATATTGACGACATCATGAAGGCGGGCCTGCACGTGACCCTGACGGAGTTTCTGGAAAACATCTATGAGCTGGGCAACCGGGTCAGCCGCGACTTCCTCGTTCCCTTGGCGGCCTGATGCAGCTCACCATCCGCCACGAAACCCACTACGCCTACAGTGCGCCGCTGGCCTACACCATCCAGCAGCTGCACCTGACGCCGCGTATCGAGCCGCAGCAGCGGGCCCTGTCCTGGCAAATCAGCACGCCGGGCCAGTGCCACGCCTATACGGATGCCTACGGCAATCTGTCGCACATGCTGACGATTAACGGCAGCCATCAGTCGCTGAGCCTGGTCGCGCATGGCGTGGTGGAAACCATCTACCCGCACAAGGGACGGCTGAACCTGGTCGACACCCTGTCGCCGCTGTTGTTTACCATGCCGACGCCGCTGACGCAGGCCAATCCCGCCATCGTGGAACTGACGGCCGCCAGCCTGCCGGACCGCCGCGTGACGGCCGGCACGGGCCATCTGCTGCGCCTGGCCGAGCACATCGTCGGCCAGGTGGCGTATGAAAGCGGCGCCACCATGGTCACCACCACGGCCGGCGACGCGCTGGCCCTGGGGCGCGGCGTGTGCCAGGACCATGCGCACCTGTTCCTCGCCTGCTGCCATGCCTGGGGCATCCCGGCCCGCTATGTGTCCGGCTATATCGATCCGGGCACGACGGGCCACGCGGCCAGCCATGCCTGGGTCGACGCCTGGACGGAAGACACGGATTTCGCGGGCTGGGTCAGCATCGACGTCACGCATGCGCGGCTGATGACGGATGCGTATTGCCGCCTGGCCATCGGACGCGACTACGATTCGGCCGCGCCCGTGCGGGGCGTGCGCCAGGGCGGTGGCACGGAAACCCTGCACGTGGACGTGCAGATCGTGCCCGTGTAAATGGGCAGGAATGAGGCTGGCCGGGGCTTGCGGCGGATAGCCTGGCCCCGGCTGGTGTAGAATGCTCCCCCTTTTGATTTGATTTACGACAATGACTTATTGCATAGGCATGCGCCTGAACGAAGGCCTGGTCTTCCTGTCCGACTCCCGCACCAACGCCGGCGTGGACCAGGTGGGCACCTTCCGCAAGATGAGCGTATTCGAGAACCCGGGCGACCGCATGCTGGTCCTGATGACGGCCGGAAACTTATCGATCTCGCAAGCGATCCGCCAGATCGTCTCCGAACACGTCGATGCGGACGGACGCAGCATCTGGAACGTGGCCAGCATGTACGATGCGGCGCGCATCGTGGGCGAAGCCGTGCGCACCGTGCACCTGCGCGAAGCGAAGGCCCTGGCCGACTGCGGCATCGATTTCAACGTCAGCATCATCCTGGGCGGCCAGATAGGCGCCGAGCGCTGCCGGCTGTTCCAGGTGTATTCGGCTGGCAATTTCATCGAATCGCACGATGAAAACACGTATTTCCAGATCGGCGAAGCCAAATACGGCAAGCCCATCATCGACCGCGTCATCAACCCGTTCACGCGCCTGGACGAAGCGGCCAAATGCGCGCTCATTTCCATGGATTCGACCCTGCGTTCGAACATTTCCGTCGGCTTGCCGCTCGATCTGCTCGTCTACGAGACGGGCAGTCTGGCCGTCACGCGCTTCGTCACCATCGATGAAAAGAACCAGTATTTCCGCATGATCCGCGACACCTGGGGCGAGCAATTGAAACATGTGTTCGAAGGCATCGTCGATCCCGTGTGGAATGCGGCGCCGGAAACCACGACGAACGTGCTGTCGTCAAGCAACATGAATAGCAAGCCCGTGCGCGTGGCCATCCCCGAGCACGTGAGCCGCGGCGGCCTGACGGTAGCGCCCCTGCAATCCTTGGCGCAGCAGTTCAGCGACGACAAGCAACATTGATCTGCCGCGCACCGCCTGCGCGCGGTGCTGGACAAGTCGCTTTCCGCGTGCTTTTATGGCAATATGGGTTGACATTTAATTCATATTGATCAGAGAGGCAGGTAGCGCATGGACTTGATCACTTCCGCCGTCGTCGCGGCCATCGGACATGGCGCGCCCGGCCACGCGCCGGAAGCCGTCGCCAGCCATTACCAGCGCCTGAAGCTGGCCATCGCCAAGTTCGACGGCGCCGCCGCCATCCTGGCCGCCATCGCCGCGCTGGAGGCCGAGCCTGCCAATGCCCAGCTGCAACTGGTCCTGTCGGCCGCCCTGTCCACGGCGAAAGTGCCGGACGACATGGAAACCCTGTTTGCCGCGCAAGGCTTGCTCGATGCGCTGCAGCGCCCGCCGTCACCGTTGCCGGAGGTGGAAACCGCGCCCGCCCCGGCCGACAAAAGCACCGTCGTGTCGAACTATGCCGTGGTGAAAGTGTATTTCGCCACGGACCGCCAGCGCGACGTGGGCAAGCCGCCGGCCCAGCGCTTCAGCGGCGAACGCAGCACAGGAATGAGTAACGGCAATGGCGGCAATGGCGGCGGCGATGGCCCGCTCAGCTATGGCAGCTGCGACATCAGCATCCCCCGCGACCACCGCATGGGCCAGCTGGAATCGCCGTCGCTGTGGCGCCTGGAATTTCGCGACGACCCGGCCAAGCACGTGGTGCTGCTGTCGGCCGAGGTGCAGGACCGCGACAACTACTTTGCGGCATTGAAAACGCAGATCCGCGCCTCGGCCGGCAAGAGCGCCTTTGTCTTCGTGCACGGCTACAACGTGAGTTTCGAGGATGCGGCACGGCGCACGGGACAGATGGCCTACGACCTGGGCTTCGATGGCGCACCCGTGTTCTACAGCTGGCCGTCGCGCGGCGACATCGCCGCCTACACCATCGATGAAAACAATATCGAGTGGAGCACGCCCCACATCACGGCCTTCCTGGCCGACTTTCTCGCCAGCACCGAGGCGGCGCAAGTGTACCTGGTGGGCCACAGCATGGGCAACCGGGGCCTGGCGCGGGCCGTGGCCGGCTTGCTGGCCGCGCAGCCGCAGCTGGCGCAAAAGATCACGGAAATCATCCTCTCCGCGCCCGACATCGACGCCGCCATCTTCAAGCACGATATCGCGCCGCAACTGGCCCACGCGCGCAACCCCGTCACCTTGTATGCCTCGTCGCAAGACCTGGCCCTAGCCGCCTCGAAAGCCGTGCACGGCTACCCGCGCGCGGGCGACAGCGGCGCCGGCATGCTGATCGTGGCGGGCGTGGAAACCATCGACGCCACCGGGGTCGACACGAGCTTCATGAAGCACTCGTACTTTGCGGAAAAGCGCTCGGCCCTGTCCGACATGTTTTATCTGATACGCAACCATGCGCGCGCCGACCAGCGCTTTCTCGACCCCGTCGATACGGTGGCGGGCCGCTATTGGACGTTCAAACCATGACGCCGTTCCATCCAGTGCGGCACGCATGCTAAGATATGGCCCAGAGGGTGGCAAAGGCACGGCGATGACGCCGCCAGCCGATCCCCCGCAAGCAGGCTTATCATGTTGACATCATCTTCTACACCGCACGCCGAATCGCTGATCCGCAACACCAACGCCCGCGTCACCAAGACGCGCGTGAAGGTGCTCGACTTTTTAATGGCGCAAAGCCGTTCGCTGACCCACCATGAAATCCAGCAAGCGCTGTCGCAGGACAGCGATATCGATTCCGTGACCCTGTACCGGGTGCTGGAATGGCTGACGGAAAATGAACTGGTGCACCGCATCGCGGGCGCCGATCAGGTGTGGCGCTTCAGCGCCGGAGCCGGCCATCAGGCGCACGAGCACGCGCACTTCCAGTGCACCAAATGCGCGAACGTCACCTGCTTCAATGAAGTCAAGCTGCCGCCACCCGTGCTCTTGCCGGAAGGCTTCAGCGGCGGCGAAGTCGATTACCTGATCAAGGGCCTCTGCCCGCGCTGCAAGTAATTTTCAAAAAGACATCACTTGAGCAGCAAGGCCAGGTGATGCTCGTCATAAAACAGCTCGCCCACGCGCATCGAGCGCGGTTCCGTGCCATATGCGATAAATCCCAAGGATTCATACAGGCGCAGGGCGGCATTGTTTTCCGCATTCACGCTCAAGTGCACCTGCATGACGGCAGGGTCGCGCTCGGCCAGTTCGATGCAGGCGTTCACCAGACGCCGCGCCACGCCACGGCCCCGCTGCGTCACGTCGACGAACACGCCCCATAGTACGGCCTTGTGCGACAGCTGGCGCAGCGATTCGCGCCGCAAGCCGGCAAAACCCACGAGACGCTCGCCATCGAAGGCGCCAAAACCGCGCTGCAGGGTGCCGCCGGCGATGCGCTGCACATGTTCCTCGGGCGTGCGCGCCAGCTCATCTTCGCGCGACGCTGAAAACGAGCTGGGCGAATCCAGAATGGCGCGCAGGCGCAGCGCGCAAAAGGCGGTGGTGTCGGCTGGCGTGAGCAGGCGGATGACGATATCGGTGGCGGGCATGGGAGGACTCGGCAGTTTTTTTCCATTATACCCACGCCCTTCCCTCACGCGCGCACGCGGCGCAAGACCAGCAAGGTCCAGCCGTACAGGGCCGCCATCAGCAGCAGCATGGCCGCGCCCAGCGCCGCCGTCCAGCTTTCCGGCAGCGACCAGGCCGGTTCCAGCTTGCCGGCGGCCATGCAGGCGGCCATTGCCACGCAGATGGCGACGATGGGCCAGCCCAGGCGGCGCCGGAACGCGCGCACGATGTCATTCTTGCCGGTGCGCATGACCTTTGCCGTGACCCAGCCATCGAAGGTATCCGTCACGCCCATGCCCACGGCAAACACCGTGCCTGTGAGCAAAGCCGGTCCCATGCCGCCCAGCGCGACGGCGGCGTAGCCCCAGGCGGCCGCCTGCAGGGCCGTGTCGAACACCAGCGCGAACAGCATGCCGACGAGGATGGCGCCCAGCGGCCCGGACGCGCCCCGCAGCCATCCCGGCAGCAGCCGGCCGCGCACCTCGGCCAGTTGCGCGCCGGCCAGCAGGCTGCGCGCATTCAGGGCGGCAATGACCAGCAGCAAGGCGATGGGCAGCCATTCCAGCCAGCCGAACAGGTTTGGCGATGGGGAGAACTGCCTGGATGCCAGCGCGGCGACGGCCACGATGGCCAGCACGGTGAGGCCATGGCCCAGCGCAAACAGCGCACCCATCCACGGCGTCCAGCGCGGATGCGCGGCCTGGCTGCGCAAGGTGAGGCCGTCGACGGCGGCCAGGTGATCGGGTTCCAGGCCATGGCGCATGCCAAGCAGAAATATCAGCGCCAGGGCGGGCAAGCCCGCTTCCACGCTCATGCGGCCACCCCGACGGGACTATCCGCCTTGACCACGCAGCGGTCCAGGCCCCGGATCAGCATGTCCTGCGGCAAGTCGCGGCCAATAAAAATGATCTTGCTGGCGCGCGGCTCATCCTCGCGCCACGGCGTGCCCAATTCCGAACCCATCAGCATGTGCACGCCCTGGAAGACGGCGCGGCATGGCAAGTCGGCCACGTACAAGATGCCCTTGTAACGCATCAGCTGGGCGCCGAACAGTTGCACCACGGCGTCGAGGAAATGCTCCACCTGCAGCAGATCGAGTGGCTGGGCCTGATGATAGACGAACGATTGCACGCCGTCGCCATGGCGGTGGCCCAGTTCTCCGAGGAAATCCGGCTCCAGCTCGACGATGGCGTTCAGGTTGAAACCGCGGATGTTCAGGATGTCGCGCAGCGGCACATTGCCGAAGCGCACTTTCTGTATGCTGGCGCGGCCATTGATGGCGACCAGGCGCTGGCGCAGCGCGGCCAGCGCTTCCTTGCCGACCAGGTCCGTCTTCGACAGCAGGATGCGGTCGGCAAAGCCCACCTGCTCCTGCGCTTCCTTGTGCGCCGTCAATTGCTGCTGCGCATGGCGCGCATCGACCACCGTCAAAATGGCGTCCAGCATATAAAACTCGCTGATTGACGGCTCCGCAAAGAAGGTTTGCGCCACGGGACCCGGCGCGGCCAGGCCCGTCGTTTCGATGATGACGTGATCAAACGTGATGCTTCCCGCCGCGCGCCTGGCGTGCAATTCTCCCAGGATGCGGATCAGGTCGCCCCGCACGCTGCAGCAGATGCAGCCATTGTTCATTTCCACGATCTGCTCGTCGCTGTCCTGTACCAGCAAGCCGTGGTCGATGCTTTCGGCGGCAAATTCATTTTCGATCACGGCGATGCGCACGCCGTGATCGCCCTGCAATATGCGCTTGAGCAAGGTGGTTTTCCCGCTGCCGAGAAAGCCCGTGATGATGGTAACGGGGATCAGTTCTGTCATAGTGTGTTCCTGTTCAAGTTAGTCTTCGAGTTCTTCCATGCGTTGCCATTGGGGAAACGGGTCGGGCAGCTGGCGCCAGGCGGCCATGCCCTGGCGCGTTTCCGTGGTGTTGAGTTGACATTTCCTCAAGTCCGCCTCGATGGCTGCCTGGTCCATGTCCTGGCCGATGAAGACGAGCTCCTGGTAGCGGTCGCCGTACGTTTCGCTCCAGCCCGCCTTCACTTCCGCCAGCGACGCGGCATCCGTGGGCCAGCGCTCCTTCGGTACGGCCGCCCACCACAGTCCCACGGGCTCGATATTCATCAGCTTGCCCGCGCCGGACAGGCTGGCCACCCATTCGGGGCGGCTGGCCAGCCAGAAATATCCCTTGCTGCGCACCACGCCCGGTATCGGCTGCGAAATGTAGTCGTGCAGGCGCTGCGCGTGGAACGGTTCCTTCGCCCGGTAGACGAAGCTGGCGATGCCGTAGGCTTCCGTCTCCGGCGTGTGGCTGCCGGCCAGCTCCTGGGCCCAGCCCGGCATGGCGGCCGCCTGCTCCAGGTCGAACAAGTTCGTGCCCAGGATGGCATCGAGCGGCACGACGGACTGGTTGGTTTCGATGATGCGCGCGCCGGGATTCAGGGCTTTTAAAATGGCCAGCACGCGCCGGCGCTCGGCCGCATCGACCATGTTCACCTTGTTGAGGACGATGACATTGGCAAATTCGATCTGTTCCGTCAGCAGATTGGCCAGCTGGCGGTCGTCGCCCTCGCCCGCGATCTCGCCGCGCTGCTCCAGGCTGTCTTCGCTGTGGAAATCCGCCAGCAGGTTGGCGCAGTCGACGACGGTGACCATGCAGTCGATGCGCGCCACGTCGTTCAGGCTGTCGCCGTGCTCATCCTCGAAGTCGAAGGTGGCGGCCACGGGCATCGGCTCGCCCACGCCCGTCGATTCGATCAACAGGTAATCGAAGCGGTCCTCGGCAGCCAGGCGCCGCACTTCCAGCAACAGATCGTCGCGCAGCGTACAGCAAATGCAGCCGTTCGACATTTCCACGAGTTTTTCTTCCGTGCGCGACAGCGCCGCGCCGGCCGCCTCGGCGCTGTCTTTCACCAGCGCGGCGTCGATATTGACTTCGCTCATGTCGTTGACGATGACGGCCACGCGCTTGCCTTCGCGGTTGCGCAGTATGTGGTTGAGCAAGGTGGTCTTGCCGGCGCCGAGAAAGCCGGACAGAACGGTGACGGGGAGTTTGCGCTGGGGCATGGGGTTCCTTTGGATGGCGTGGGTCAGGGAAAGCAAAAACGAGGCAATGGACGCTGGATTTTTTAAATGCAAGTCGATTGCGTTTTAAATTATAATGCAGCTCAATTGCATTTGTGCGGCAATCTTTGCTGCCGGCCACCCGAAAGACCATCCATGCTCCACCTCGCCTCACTGACGTACGGCTATGATCCTGCCCGCCCCGTGCTCGATATCGCCGCCTTTGATTTACCCGCCGGCCGCCATGCGCTGCTGCTGGGGCCGTCCGGCTGCGGCAAATCGACCTTGCTGCATTTGCTGGCGGGCATCCTGGCGCCTCAGGGCGGACGCCTGGAAGTGGCGGGCACGTCCCTGCCCGGCCTCACGCCGCGCCAGCGCGACAGCTGGCGCGGCCGCACCGTGGGCTTGCTGCCCCAGCAACTGGCCTTGGTGCCCAGCTTGAACGTGCTCGATAATGTCTTGCTGCCCGCCTACGCCAGCGGCCAGCGGCCCGATCCGGCCCGCGCCGCCAGCCTGCTGGATCAATTGGGCCTGGCCGGCAAGCTGGCCGCCTACCCGCATGCCTTGAGCGGCGGCGAACGGCAGCGGACCGCCATCGCGCGCGCCGTCTTCCTGCGCCCGCAACTGATCCTGGCCGACGAGCCGACGGACAACCTCGACGACCTGGCCTGTACGGCCGTCGTGCACCTGCTGGTCAGGCAGGCGGCGCAGGCCGGCGCCTCGCTGGTGATCGCCAGCCACGACGCCAGGGTACGATCCGCCATGCCGGATGCAGTCGTGCTGCGCCTGCCCCGCGCCAGGATCGCGGCATGAACGCGGCCACCCTGGCCTGGCGCGCCGTGCGCCACAAGCCGCTGGCATCGAGCCTGAACCTGCTGCTGGTCGCCATCGGCATCGCGATGATGACCTTCATTCTCGGCGTATCCAGCCAGCTGGAAGAGCACGCCGAACGCGATGCGCAGGGCATCGACCTGGTGGTGGGCGCGAAAGGCTCGCCGCTGCAGCTGATCCTGTCGTCCGTGTACCACGCCGACATTCCGACTGGCAACATTCCCGAGGGTGCGCTGGCAACGCTGGCCGCGCAGCCGCTCGTCAAATCGGCGATCCCGCTCGCGCTGGGCGACAACTTCCACGGTTTCCGCATCGCCGGCAGCACCACGGCGCTGCTCGATCATTACGGCGCACGCCTGGCACAAGGAAAACTGTTCGCGCAGCCGATGCAAGCCGTGTTCGGCGCCCGCGCCGCGCGCGAAACGGGCGCGACCCTGGGCGCCCGCTTTGCCGGCTCGCACGGTCTGGCGGCGGGCGGCGAATTGCACGACCACGCACCCTACACGGTGACGGGCATCCTCGCGCCCACGGGCACGGTGCTGGACCGGCTGATCCTCACGCCCGTCGAATCCGTGTGGCAAGTGCATGAAACGGACCCCGACGAGCAGCCTGCCGTGCCAACGGCCGCGTCCGGGCGCGAACTGACGGCCGTGCTGGTGCAATACGCCTCGCCGCTGGCCGCCATCAGCCTGCCGCGCTGGGTGAATGGCCAGGCCCGGCTGCAGGCGGCCCAGCCCGCTTTCGAGGCGGCACGGCTGTTCAACCTGCTGGGCGTGGGCATCGCCGTGCTGCGGGCCATCGCCGCCGGCGTGCTGCTGGTGGCGGCCCTGTCGCTGTTCGTCGCGCTGTACGGCGCGCTGGAAGAGCGCAAGATGGACCTGGCCATCCTGCGCACCCTGGGCGCCTCGCCCGCCAAACTGCTGCGGCTGCTGCTGGCGCAAGGCTTGCTGCTGTCATTGACGGGCGCGGCGCTGGGCTGGCTGCTGGGCCATGCGGCTGTCGGCTTGCTGGGCTGGCAGGAACCGATGCAGGACCTGCACCTGCCAGCCTGGCGCATCGCCCCGGGCGAGAGCTGGCTGCCCGTCATTGCCGTGGCGGTGGGCTTGCTGGCCGCCGCCCTGCCCGCCATGCGCGCCTACCGCACCGATATCGCCGCCACCCTGGCGCGCCCCTGAAAGGAAAAAACATGTTAAGAATCATGGTCTTGGGCGCGTGCGCGCTGCTGGCAACAGGCGTGCAGGCCGCAGCCGCCAGCGAACCGCCCTCGTTCTTCGCACCGTTGACGGATATCCCCGGCGTGGTCTCGTGGAAACTGCTGGGCCAGGCCACCACCGTGAAAGCAAAAAAGGGCCGCATGGTGCCGCACTACACGCCGGAAATCAGCGCGCTCGACAATACGGACGTGAAAGTGCAAGGCTTCATGATGCCGTTGGAGCCGGGGCAAAAGCAGAAACACTTCCTGCTGACCGTCACCTCGGCCAGTTGCCCCTACTGTTTGCCGGCCGGTCCGGAAGGCGTGGTGGAGATCAAGAGCCGCACGCCCGTGAAATTCAGCTATGCGCCCTTCATCGTGCAGGGCAAGCTGAAAGTGCTGGCCAGCGACCCCATGGGCCTGTACTACCGCATGACGGACGCGGCCGTGGTGCCGCCATGACGCGCTGGCCGGCGCTGCTGCTGTTGCTGGCCTGCCAGGCGAACGCCGCGCCGCTGGCCTTCGACCTGCCCCGCCTCGATGCAGATGGCAGCGTCCGCCTGCGCCAGTTCCAGGGCCGGGCCGTGGTGCTGAACTTCTGGGCCAGCAACTGCCTGCCCTGTCTCCAGGAGTTGCCGATTTTCAATGCCCATGCGGAAAGCCAGCCGACACTGCCCTTCATCGGCATCGCCATCGATGCGCGGTCGGCGGCGCAGGCGTTCCTGCGCCGGCACCCGGCCAGCTATCGCCAGGCCCTGGGCCGGCCCGCCTTGCTGCCAACTTTTGGCAATCAAATCAAGGGCTTGCCGTACACATTGATTCTAAACTCTCAACATAAAATCTGTACGCGGCGCCTGGGGACCGTCGATGCGGCCTGGCTCGCCAAGGCCGTGGCCGCCTGCGCGGGGCCCTGAATCCATGCGCCTTGCACGGCTGTCATCGCCGCGTCATATGGCGGCGTTACAGTCGCGTCCTTTGAATCTTTCCGAGGGCAGTAATGAAAACAAATTGGGTCATGCTGGCGGCGCTGGCAAGTGCGGGTCTGGTCGGTTGCAACGGCAGTTCGAACACGGCGCCAGCCATTCCCGAAGGCACGACGGTCACCGTGGCATTGCTGGAAACCACCGATATCCACTCGAACGTGTTGAGCTACAACTATTACGCGCTGGCCGAAGACACGAGCCTGGGCCTGGAGCGCACGTCGACCCTGATCCAGGCGGCGCGCGCGGAAAACCCGAACAATGTGCTGCTCGACGATGGCGACGTCATCCAGGGCACCTTGCTGGCCGACCTGCAAGCCGTGGCCGCGCCCGTGCCGTGCAGCGGCACCCTGGCCGTGCACAAGGCCATGAATGCGCTGAAATACGACGCGGGCGGCATGGGCAACCATGAATTCAACTATGGCCTCGGCTACTTGAGCCAGATCACCAACACGGATTTCGGCATACCGGGCGTGGCCAAGCCCACGGGCACCTGCGGCGCGCCGGCCTTCCCTTCCGTGCTGAGCAACGTCGTCGGCGTGGCCAGCGGCAAGCCCATCTTCCAGCCCTACACTGTGCTGCCCCGCGATTTCGCCGCCACGGCGCCGGACGGCAGCAAGCTGACGGTCAAAATCAATGTGGGCGTGCTGAGCTTTGTACCGCCGCAAATCCTCGAATGGGACCAGAAAGTGCTCGCCGGCAAAGTCAGCGTGACGGGCGTGCAGGAAGCGGCGAAACAGTATGTGCCGGAATTGCGCAACAAGGGCGCCGACCTCGTCGTGGCCCTGTCCCATGGCGGCCTGGACACGAGCGCCTACAGCCCGAAGATGGAAAACGGCAGTTATCACTTGACCAGCACGGGCATCGACGCGCTGATGATCGGCCATTCGCACTTGATCTTCCCGAAAGGCAAAGAGACGGGCGCGGCCGCGCTGGACGCTTCGTTTGCCGCCTTCCCCGCCAGCGCGAAGATCGACGCCGTCAACGGCTTTGTGAACGGCGTGCCGACCGTCATGGCGCAAAGCTGGGGCCGCCGTCTGGGCATCATCAAGCTGACGATGGTCTATCAGGGCGGCAAGTGGGTGGTGCAGCCGGCCAAGACGACGGTGGAATCGCGCGGCTTCAAGTACACGGATGGCACGACCCTCGTCAAAGCCGACCCGGCCATCGCCCCGCTGGTCGCCACCGAGCATGCGGCCACCATCGCCTACGCCAAGCAGCCACTGGGCATCAGCACGGATTTCGAGATGTCCGCCTACTTCGCGCTGGTGGGCGACGTCAGCGCCATCCAGCTGGTGAACCAGGCGCAGCTCGACTATGTGAAAAATTTCATCGCCACCAGCACGGATGCGACCTTGTCCAGCTACAAGAATATCCCCGTCATCTCGTGCAGCGCGCCATTCAAGGCGGGCCGCAACGGGCCGTCGGACTTCACGGACGTGGCCGCTGGCGCGACGCCGGCCGCGCCAATCGGCTTGCAGGTGCGTAATCCGGGCGACCTGTATTTATATAGCAACAACAACCTGCAAGCCGTGAAAATCAAGGGCGCGGACTTGAAGGCGTGGCTGGAAACGTCGGCCAGGCAATTCGCCCAGATCGACCCAAGCGCCACGGCCGAGCAGGACCTGGTGCCGTCGTATGGCACGATCTACAACTATGACGTGTTCTATGCGGAAAACAATGCCCTCACGTACCAGATCGACGTGACGAAAAAACCGGGCAGCCGCATCGTCAACCTCACGTACAAGGGCGCGCCCGTCGCCGATGGCGACGACTTCATCGTCGCCACCAACGACTACCGCGCCGGCGGCGGCGGCGCCGTGCCGGGCATCGATGGCAGCAAGACCATCATCAAGTCGCCCGATGCCAACCAGGCCGTGGTCAGCAACTACCTGGCGTCGCTCAGCACCAAGGGCGGCAAGGTGACCCTGGCGGCCAATGGCAGCGCGCGCAGCTGGAGCTTCGTCAAGACGGCCACGGCCGGCCCCGTGATCCTGCGCTCGGCGCCGGGCCACTTGGCACTGGCGCAAGGCAGCGGCATCGCCAACGTGGCGGCCGAAGGCGGACTCGACGCCAGCGGTTTCGCCAAGTACCGCATCGACCTGAGCAAATAAGGTCCATGGGCCGGGACTGCTGCAGTTCCGGCCTGTTTTGATGAAAGCTGATCCAGATGAAACATGCACTCTCCCTTCCCGCCATCGTGCTGGCTAGCGTCCTGGCCGCCTGCCAGTCCTCGCCGCCGCCCACGGCGGCCGAAATCGAAGCCGTGGCCATGCATGCGCGCCAGGCGGGCGACCACCAAGCCGAACGCAAGGTACGCAGCTGGGCCGGCAAGGACATGCCCGTCGCCGAGCGCGAACTGGCGCTGATTTACCAGCCCCGTCCCGAGCGCCGCGCCGAGGCGCTGAGTCTGTTCGAACAGGCGGCCCGCGCCGGCGACACGGAAGCGGCTTTCGAGCTGGGCCAGATGCTGCGCGCCGCCACGCCGGCCCAGGCCTGGCTGTGGTACCGGCAAGCGGCGCAGCAAGGCCATGCGAAGGCGGCCCTGATGCTGGGCCTGCTGGCGGCGAATGGCGAAGGCGTGCCGCAAGATCCCGCAGTAGCGGCGCACTGGCTGGCCAAGTCCAGCGAACTGGGCAATCCACACGCCATGTTCCTGCTGTACAACGCCTATCGCGAAGGCCGCGGCGTGCCGCGCGACCTGGCCAAGGGCCGTGAGTTGCTGGAAGAAGCGGCCCACCACGAATACCCGCCCGCCCTCCAGGAACTGGCCATGACGCTGCAGGCAGACGATGCCTTGCGCGCGGGCCACCTGATGAAGGAAGCGACGGAGCACCGGCACAATAACTGGAACAAGTTTTAAGCCAGATCAAGGCTGGTCCATATTGCCAAGTGGAATGCTTGTCGCAGGCATAAGCTTGCCTGGCAGGGACATGTGTTCGTGCGCAATCTCATCGCGAGGCAAGCATGGCAGATCACCGGTTGGGCCCCATGAAAAAGAGCGACTTGCAGTTCAGCTATGCCGACGGTCCGGCGGCGGGCGACGATCCGGCGCAACGCGCCATCCCCGACAGCGTCCTGCTGAACCGCCACGAATGGTATGAAATGCTCTACAGCTGCAACAGCTGGTCGGGCGGCAGCCTGGCCACGGCATTGAAGTGCGAGCGCCTGATCCAGCGCCACTTACCCGCCGACATACGGGGCCACGGCGCCGTGCTGACCTGGCTGCGGGCCAACTGGTCCAACTACCGCTGACGCGCCGGAAAATCCCGCCGCCCTTTGCGCCAGGTCAATCGTGTTGGGCTAGACATTGCCGAGAGGCTATGATGGACAAGCTGCTTCCCCGGACGCGGCGGGGCTGTTGCCGGCCTCGAAATCGATTACACTGAATTTGCTTTTTAGAAATTTGTTACTCGGGACCAGCCTCGGTGAGCACGTCGTACACGCTCAGCCCAGCCAGTGTTTGGGTAGGCCCTGGCTCGTCCGTTGACCTCCCTATAAAGAAAGAGTCCAATGAAAAAGCTGACCACCGCCTTTGGCGCGCCTGTTGTCGACAACCAGAACATCCAGACGGCCGGCCCCCGCGGCCCTGCCCTGCTGCAAGATGTCTGGTTCCTGGAAAAGCTGGCCCACTTCGACCGCGAAGTCATTCCCGAGCGCCGCATGCACGCCAAGGGATCGGGCGCGCACGGCACGTTTACCGTCACGCACGACATCACGCGCTACACGCGGGCCAAAATCTTTGGCGAAGTGGGCAAGAAAACGCCGATGTTCGCGCGCTTTTCCACGGTGGCCGGCGAACGGGGCGCGGCCGACGCGGAACGCGACATCCGCGGCTTCGCCCTGAAGTTTTATACGGAAGAAGGCAACTGGGATCTGGTCGGCAACAATACGCCCGTGTTTTTCATGCGCGATCCGCTGAAATTCCCCGATCTGAACCACGCCATCAAGCGCGACCCGCGCACCGGCTTGCGCAGCGCCAACAGCAACTGGGACTTCTGGACTTCGCTGCCCGAGGCGCTGCACCAGGTGACGGTGGTGATGAGCGACCGTGGCTTGCCGCGCAGTTTCCGCCACATGCATGGCTTCGGCAGCCATACCTTCAGCTTCCTGAATGCGCAAAACGAGCGTTTCTGGGTCAAGTTCACGTTTAAAACCCAGCAAGGCATACAAAACCTGACCGACGCGCAAGCCGAGGAACTGGTCGGCAAGGACCGCGAAAGCTCGCACCGCGACCTGTATGACAGCATCGAAAACAAGGATTTCCCCCGCTGGACCCTGTACGTGCAGATCATGCCGGAAAAAGAGGCTGGCACGTATCACCTCAACCCCTTCGACCTGTCGAAAGTGTGGCCGCACGGCGACTACCCGCTGATCGAGGTGGGCGTGCTGGAACTGAACCGCAATGCCGACAACCATTTCGCGGAAGTGGAACAGGCGGCCTTCAACCCGGCCAACGTGGTGCCCGGCATCAGCTTTTCGCCGGACAAGATGCTGCAAGGCCGCTTGTTCTCGTATGGCGACGCGCAGCGCTACCGCCTCGGCGTCAACCACAGCCATATTCCCGTCAATGCGCCGAAATGTCCGTTCCACAGCTACCACCGCGACGGCCAGATGCGCGTCGACGGCAATCAGGGGGGAACGTTGGGCTATGAACCGAACAGCGAGCAGGAATGGGCCGAGCAGCCCGATTTCCGCGAGCCGCCGCTGAGCGTCGAAGGCGCGGCCGACCACTGGAACCACAGGGTCGACGAGGATTACTATTCGCAGCCGCGCGCCCTGTTCCGCCTGATGACCGCGGCGCAGCAGCAAGCCTTGTTCGACAACACGGCGCGCGCCATCTCGGGCGCCTCGGAGCAAGTCAAGCAACGCCACATCGGCAACTGCACCCTGTGCGACCCCGCCTATGGCGCGGGCGTGGCCGAAGCGATCGCCCGCCTGAGCAAATAAGGCAGGCTGCAAGACTGCATGGAAGGCCTGGCAACAGGCCTTCCAGCGCAGTACCTGGCGGCAGTACCTGGCGCCAGGCCCGCTTGCCGCCTACCAGCGCTGGATATCGATCTGGCCCGTGATGCTCGTTTCCACCGGATAGCCCTCGATCTGCAACGGCACGCGCCGCTTGACGGACGAGTCGCGCAGATACACGACCAGCGCGTCCTTGCCCACGGCCGTCTGCCCCAGGCTGACGCCTTCCACGCCGTCGATGGCCATCAGCGCCCGCTCGTTGCGCCGCCTTGCCGCTTCCAGCCGGCCCTGGGGCGCGGCCGGGGTGTACTGCCCCATGCCCTGTCCAGGAATCTCGTCCGGCAAGTACGGCATGGCAGCGTCTTCGAAGACGGCATATGGCGATGGTACGAATTTACTGTTTGACATGACAACCCTCCTGAGGCATTCCATGATACACCCGGCCATCCGGCGCCGCAGCGCCGTTCGCCGGGCACAACCATGCATGGCTGCGGCCTCTCATACAATCATCATCGTGCAAAAAGCAGCGTTATGCAAGGCGGCACCTGGCAGCGTACTCAGGTGTACAAATTGATGTCGAGCGCCACCACCACGCGCCGCATCTGGTTGGCAAACGTGATGTTGTTGCCGCCCGCAAACAGCAAGCCGACGGGATTGCGCTGCTGGTTCCAGGTCCAGATGGACGAACCCGAATCGCCGCCCGCGCTGAAGGCTCCGCTCACGCCCGTGATGGCGATCTGGTCCTGGAACAGCGCGATCCTGCCGCCGCCGTAATTGGCGTTGATGGTGGCGCCCAGGCCCGTGATGCGCCCCTGCGTCAATTGCGTCGTGCGGCCGGACTTGCCGACCATCATGCCCAGCGCGGGCGCCACCAGCGCATTGCTGATGCGGAAATACGCGGGCACGCCGCCGCTCAGGTAGACCAGTTCGGGCCGCACGCGGTCGGGCCAGGCCCAGCCGGTGGCGCAATCGACGTAATTGACGCCGCCGCTGAAATTGATGGGCACGAAGCGCTCGAGCACGGCCACCTGGTCTTGCGGGCAGCGGCCGCCGTCGATGGGGCCAGGCTGCACGATGCAATCGTTGAACACGCCGCCGTTGGAATTGGCGAGCACGTGATTATTGCTCAGGATCATCAAACGGCCGCTGCGGGGCGCGCTGCGCCCCACGGCCAGGCAGCCGATGGTGCCGGCCGTGATGCGGAAATGCCCGACCGACACGCCGCCCGGCGCCGGGCGCAGGCGGAAACGGTGCGGTTGCGCATCGATCACGCCCGTGACGACGATATTCACGGGCACATTGTCGCTGGCCACGGCGCGCACGCCCATGGCCCCCACGATGGCCGCCTTGGCGCGGTCGACGGAGGTGGGTTCGGCGACATACAGGGTCAGGGCCGGCAAGCCCGGCTCGCCGGACGAGCTGTCGCTGGCGCCCTCGCCCAGGCCGATGGACACGCCCTGGATGTTGCCGCCGTCGCTGAAGGCATCGGCCGCGCGCGCGCCGCCCGCCTGCGAAATGCTTTGGCGCATGCCGTCTTCGATGCTGCGCTTGATTTCCAGCAATTCCATGCTGATGCCGCTCAAGGCGTCGGGCACGTCCGCGACGGACGCGCTCTCGATCGTATTGTCGTCTGCGCCGGGGACGGCAAATTGGCCGACGGCCTCTTCATCGTCCGCGCTTTGTCCCCTGCCGCTGCCGCCAGGCGGGGCGCTGAAACCATTCTCGTTGCCTGTCATCGTCTTCTCCTCGTGGGTCGCTCTGGATGTCCAGTGTGGTCGGGCTGCGGCAGCCGGTATTGATCTGGATTGAACTGCGCAGGCGCACGGCCGCCCTGCACCGCAAGGGGCAGCAAAGGCAAAAATAGTTCCCTCGTCAACGTTGAGCAAGATCAGGCGTGCGGCCAGAGGCGCCGCCGTATACTGGACTGACAGGCGGGAACCGGGCCTGCTCCACGGCAGCAAGGCTAGCAAGGTTAAACAACAGCACCGCCAGCAACGGTATGGATGGGGAAACAATGACGAGCCCTGGTACAAGCGACGACGACGCGCCTGCGGGCGGACAGGCAGGCCACAGCGCCGCGGATGCCGGCGGTTCCAGCACAGGCCAGCACGCCGGCTTTGTGCACGGCATGGCGGCCTGGGCGGAAAAACACCGCATCAGTCCCTGGCGCGGCAGTTTTGCCGACTTCCTCGAACAGATCTTGCCCGGCCGCGCGGCCCTGCTGACGCGCAGCGCGCACCAGTATCTGTGGGACATGATGCGCTGGAATGGCCAGACCGACGCCGCCGGGCGCTTCCGCTGCCGCCTGTTCGACGACGAGCTGTTCGGCATCGACGAGGCGATTGACCGGGTCGCCGCCTATTTCAAGGCGGCGGCCGCCGGCTCCGAGGTGGGCCGGCGCATGCTGTTGCTGCTGGGTCCGCCATCGGGCGGCAAGTCGACCATGGTGATCCTGCTCAAGCGGGGGCTGGAAGAATACAGCCACAGCAGCGAAGGCGCGCTATACGGCATCGCCGGCTGTCCCGTGCACGAATCGCCGCTGCATCTGGTGCCGCACAGCATGCGCGCCGACTTTCGCGCCAGCTATGATGCCGAGCTGCATGGCGAACTGTGCCCCCATTGCCGCGCCCGCCTGGAAGAACAGTACGGCGGCGACTTCCTGCGCATGCCCGTCGAGCGCATCCACCTGTCCGAGGCGGGCCGCTGCGGCATCGGCACGTATGCGCCGCACGATCCCACGACGGCCGACCTGGCCGACCTCGTGGGTTCCGTCGACCTGTCGAAAGTGGCGCAATACGGCGATGAAGGCGATCCGCGCGCCTGGTCCTGGTCCGGCGCCGTGTATGCGGCCAGCCGCGGCATGCTGGAAATGATCGAAATCCTCAAGGTCAAGCGGGAATTCCTCTACCTGCTGCTGACCCTGACGCAGGAAAAGAATGTCAAGGTGTCGCGCTTTCCCCTGATCTACCTCGATGAAACCATCCTCGCGCACACGAATCTGGCCGAATTTCGCAAATTCCTGCAAGAAAGCGAAAACGAGGCCCTGCTCGACCGCATGGTCATCGTGCAAGTGCCGTACACGCTCAATTACCGCGAAGAAGCACGCATTTACCGCAAGCTGATCCTGGCGGCCGCGCCCGCCTTCCGCGACGTGCACCTCGATCCGCACGTGCTGCATGCGGCGGCCGTGTTTGCCATCCTCAGCCGCCTGCCCGAGGGCGACGACAAGGAAGCCGAGCTGGTCAAGAAACTGCGCGTGTATGCGGACGAAGACGTGGACGACTTGCAGCATGCCGACGTCCGCCGCCTGCGCGAGCGCGACAAGGCGCCCGACGAGGGCCTGTCGGGCGTGTCGCCCCGTTTCGTCATCAACGCCCTGTCGCACGCCATCATTGCCGCCCAGCGCAACAGCCTGTCCACCATGGACGTGCTGCTGGCCCTGAAGGATGGCATCGAAAGCGATGCGCGCATCGAACCGCGGCGCAAGCGCAAGTGGGTCGATTACCTGGTGCTCACACGCAAGGATTTCTATAACCGCTGGGTCAAGGCCGACGTGCACAAGGCCTTGTTCGTATCATTCGAGCAAGAGGCGCAAGACTTGCTGAACAAATATCTCGATGAAGTCGAAGCCATGCTCGACAACCGCCAGATCCGCGATCCCATCACCAGCGAAGAGCGCCGTCCCGACGAACGCTTCCTGCGCGCCGTGGAAGAAAAGATCCACATCAGCGATTCCGGCAAGCAATCGTTCCGCCAAGAAGTGGTGCGCAAGGCCATGAGCGCCTTCAAGCGGGGCGAGGCGTTCGGCCTGGGCAGCCATGCACAATTGCACGATGCCATCCAGCAATATCTGTTCGAACAGCGGCGCGACGTGCTGCGTCTGGTCGGTTCGGCCAAGCGCCCCGACGACGACGTGCGGGCCAGGATTTCCGCCGTCGAGCAGCGCCTGGTCGACGAATACGGCTACGACGCCCATAGCGCGCGTGAAGCGCTCAACTACGTGACCACCTTGCTGGCGCAGGAATAGCCATGTCCGCCACGACCACGCCAGGCAGCGGCAAGCAACAGGGTCCTCCGGTACGCGACAGCCCCGCAGCCACGGCAAGCACGGCTGGCGCCACGGGCTCCAACGGCGCCACAGGCGCGGCAGCGCCGGCGGGCACCGCGCCTGCCCTGGCCCAGCCGTGGTATGCGCTGTTCTCGCGCGGCGCGCGCGACTGGTTGCGCCACAACCAGAAAGTACGCGACGCCGTGCAGGCGCACTTGCCCGAGCTGATCGCCACGCCGGACCTGATCGGCGGGCCGCAGCAGCGCACGGTGCAAGTGCCCATGCGCCTGCTTGAGCATGCGCGTTTCCGCCTGGCGCCCGCGCGCAACAGCCTGGGCGCGGGACAGGGTGACGGCCAGCCCGGCGATATCCTGCGCGCGGCGCGCCCCGCCGCCACGGGCGATGCCGGGGCGCAAGGCGAAGGCGGCAATGGCGAGGGCGCCGTGCGCCTGTTGCTGGAGTTTCCCATCGATGACATTCTCGACTGGCTGTGGGAGACCTTCGAGTTGCCGGACCTGAAACCGCGCCACCTGGGCGCCATCGACGAGATGCAGCTCGTGCGTAGCGGACTGGACCGTCATGGCGCCCGTTCGCGGCTGGACCGCCGCCGCACCGTCAAGGAAGCCATCAAGCGGCGCGCCTTGCAGGCGCAGCCCGTACCGTTCACCAATGACGACTTGCGTTACCGCCAGGTGCTGCAACAGCCCCGGCCCAGCGCGAATGCCGTCGTGTTTTTCGTGCTGGACGTGTCGGCCAGCATGGCGCAGGCCGAGCGCAAGCTGGCCAAATCCTTCTTTTTCTTTGCCTTGCAGGGCTTGCGGCGCAGGTATGCGCGCGTGGAAACGCGCTTTATCGCCCATACGACGCGGGCCTGGGAGTTTTCCGAAGCCGAGTTCTTCCAGGTCAATGGCATGGGCGGCACCATGGCGTCCACCGCCTTTCGCCTGAGCCGCGATCTGCTGCAGCAACACTATGCGCCGGGCCGCTACAACGCTTATCTGTTCTATGCCTCCGATGGCGAGAATTTCAGCGAAGACCGGGCGGCGGCCAGCCTGGCCCTCGGTGAACTGGCCGCCCTGCTCAACTACATGGGCTATGTGGAAACCGTACCCGGCGTGCCGCATAGCCTGGAAACGGAAATGCACAGCCTGTGCGCCGAGCAGGAACGCCGGGGCTTGCCCTTGCACAGCAGCATCCTGAGCAGGAATGACGATATCTGGGCGGCCATCCGCACCTTTTTTCAGCACGAGGCGGCCGATACGGAGGACGCGGCATGACGCGGCATGTCGCTCACGGCGACCCGGCAAACCTGGCCGGCCTGGACGCCTACGCGCCGCGCATCGAAGCGCTGGCACGGGAACTGGGCCTGGAATTTGCCCCCGTCGAGTTCGAGCTGGTGCCGGACAGCTTCATGGCCGAGATCGCCATCTATGGCTTGCCCGTGCGCATGCGCCACTGGTCGTTCGGCGTGCGCTACATCCACCAGCTCGTGCATCAAAAGATGGGCAACTCGCATATGTTCGAAGTCATGTTTCCCGGCGACCCTTGCCATGCCTACATGGCCGAACACAATTCCGTGGCGGAAAACACCCTCGTCACGGCCCACGTGCTGGGCCACGCCGACTTTGCCAGCCGCAATGCCCTGTTCCTGCGTTTCGGCGCCATGGCGGGCCAGCGCATCCTGGAACAAAGCGCGGCGCGGGCACAGCGCCTCGAAGCGGCGCTGCAGCGCCACGGGCAGGAACAGGTCGAAGCCGTGCTCGACGCGGCACTGGCGCTGGAACAGCACGTGGACATCCACGCCGAACTGCACCGCCCGCCGTATGCCGCGGCCTCGGCGCCAGGCGGCGCCGGCACGCCGGACAAGGCCGCCCACGACGATCCCTTTGCCCGGCGCTACCGGCGCTTGCCCGGCGAAGCGGCCGCGCTGGCGGCGCACGAGGCGGCCAGGGCGCGCCTGGCGCAGCGCCCGCTCGTGCCGCCGCAGGCGGAGTACGACTTGCTGTGGTTCATCGCACAATACGCGCCGGAGCTGGCCGACTGGGAGCGCGACATTTTCCTCGCCGTGCGCGAAGAGTCGTTTTACTTCTATCCCGTGTACGCCTGCCAGATCATGAACGAAGGCTGGGCCTCGTACTGGCATGCACGGCTGCTGCGCGAAGCCCACTTCCTGCCGCCAGCGCTGTATCTGTCCGCCATCAAGTCGCATTCGGACGTGGTGCGCCCTTACGCGGGCGAGCACCAGCAGGCGCTGGCCGTCAATCCCTATCATTTGGGCTTTTGCATGTGGGAACACATCATCGAGCGCGAAGGATTGGCGCGGGCGCGCCAGATCTGCCGCGACGACGATGACTGCAGTTTCATACGCAACTATCTGGACGGCGAACTGGCTGACCGGCTGGGCCTGTTCGTGCATGAAAGCCGCCTTGACGGCGAAACGCGCCTGGCCAGCCGCGACTTGCGGGCCATCCGCGAAGCCATCCTGGCACCCAAATACAACTATGGCGCGCCATGCGTCGCCGTCACCCTGCTCAACGACGACGGCAGCCTGGTGCTGCGCCACGATCACCAGCGCGATGGGCGCGGCCTCGACCTGGAGCGGGCCGAACAGGTATTGGCGTACATCGCCCGCGTCTGGCGCCGCCCCGTCACCCTGCATACGGCAGATTTCCGGGGCACGCCCCGGGTTCTCCGCAGCAAGACCGATGGCGTACAGGAGCCGCCCGCGCCGACGGCACCACCGGCACCGACGGCGGCGCCAGTGCAGCACTGAAAGGCAGACGTTGCAGGCAGGACTTGCGCAAACTGCCTGCCGGCATGCGCGGCACTGACGCAGGCATGACTCCACATTGACGCAGACTGCGCGTGCCTGTACGTGTGTGCGTGCGCATCAGGCGCGGCCCGCCTGTACCTCATGCGCCACTCATGCGCCACTCGCACGCCACTCGCACGCAGCCGCTCACACGCATCAACCGCCACATACGCAACTCATGCAACTTCGGCAACTCCGGCAACTCCGGCCACTCCGGCCACTCCGGTCCGGCCAGCCTGCGCCACATACCAGGCGATGGTCTGCCGCAAGCCTTGCGCCAGGTTGTGCGTGGGCGCATAGCCGAGCAGGCGGGCCGCCTTGGCGATGTCCGCCTGCGAATGGCGCACGTCGCCGGCGCGAAACTCGCCGTAGTGCGGCTCCTGCGGCACGTGCTGCGGGCGCACGGCCAGCAGCATCTGCTGCATCGTGGCGTGCAATTGGGTCAGGCTGGTGCGGGCGTTGACGGCCACGTTGTAGACCTGGTTGACGGCTGCCGGGTCGCTGCGCGTGGCGGCGAGGATATTGGCTTGCACGGCATTGTGCACGAAGCAGAAGTCGCGGCTGGTGGCGCCGTCGCCATGGATGCGCACGGCCTGATTGTCCAGCATGGCGGCGATCCAGCGGGGAATGACGGCCGCGTAGGCGCCCAGCGGGTCTTGCCGCGGACCGAAGACATTGAAGTAGCGCAAGCCCACCGTCTGCATGGCGTAGCAGCGCGCGTACACCTGCGCGTACAGTTCGTTGACGTATTTGCTCAAGGCATATGGCGACAGGGGTGCGCCGATGTGCTGTTCCACTTTCGGCAAGGCCGGATGGTCGCCATACGTGGCGCTGGACGCGGCATACACGAAGCGCCGCACGCCCGCGTCGCGCGCGGCGGCCAGCATGTTCAGGAAGCCGCTGACATTGACGGCATGGCACAGCAGCGGGTCTTCCAGCGAACGCGAGACGGAACCGAGCGCCGCCTGGTGCAGCACATAATCGACAGCGACGCCGTCGACGGCGACGGGGCCGCCCGCACCGGCACGGCTGTCCTCTGCTGATCCGCCGCGCGCGCCGCTGCCGCCAGCGGCAGAAGCATCGGCCTCCCCGTCACCGGCGCTGGCGGCCCGCGCCGGCGCACCGCAGGCGCGCGCGCAGGCCTGCGGGTCGCGGATATCGCCTTCGATGAAGGTAAAGCGCCGCCATGCCGATTCGCCCACGCTGGCGCGCACCTGCTCCAGGTTGTGGCGGTGGCCCGTCATGAAGTTGTCCAGGCCGCGCACTTCCTGGCCCAGGTTCAGCAAGGTTTCCAGCAGGTGCGAGCCGATGAAGCCGGCCACGCCCGTCACCAGCCAGCGGCGCGGCGTTTGCGCCAGCTGCGCGCAGGCCTGGGCGTATGCACTGTCGCCGGCGGCCGGATCGAGGGTATCGGCCGCCATCACAGCCGCCACACGTGCAAGCCGCCGTCCTGCAGCGGACGGGGGTCGAAGTGCGACTTGATGTCGATGAAGCAGCCGTTTTCCAGCACCTTGGCCTGGAAGTCGGCCAGCGGGCGGGCCAGCAGGGCCTGGTGCGAGACGGCGCTGATGATGGCCTCGGCCTGCGGCAGCTGCTCCCAGCTTTCCAGCAATAAACCGTACTCTTCCAGCGCTTCGCGGCCATCGGCGACGGGGTCGTGCACGTGCACCTGCACGCCGTACGATTGCAGTTCGTGGATCATGTCGACCACTTTCGAGTTGCGCAGGTCCGGGCAGTTTTCCTTGAAGGTCAGGCCCAGCACGTTGACGTGCGACCCTTTCAATTTGAAGCCGGCGCGCACCATTTCCTTGATGGTCTTTTCCGCCACGAACTTGGCCATGCCATCGTTGATGCGGCGCCCGGCCAGGATCACGTGCGGGTGGTAACCGAGCATTTCCGCCTTGTGCGTCAAATAATAGGGATCGACGCCGATGCAGTGGCCGCCCACCAGGCCGGGCCGGAACGGTAAAAAATTCCATTTCGTGCCTGCCGCCTGCAGCACTTCCAGGGTGTCGATGCCGATGCGGTCGAAGATGATGGCCAGCTCGTTCATCAGCGCGATATTCAGGTCGCGCTGCGTGTTTTCGATCACCTTGGCCGCTTCGGCCACCCTGATGCTCGAGGCCCGGTGCACGCCCGCCCCGACCACGCCTTCGTACAGGGCCGCCACCTTGTCCAGCGTGGCGTCGTCGTCGCCCGAGACCACCTTGCGGATGCTGTGCAGGGTGTGGTCCTTGTCGCCGGGGTTGATGCGCTCGGGCGAAAAGCCCACATGAAAGTCTTCCTTCCAGCGCAAGCCCGAATGCTGTTCCAGGATGGGGATGCAGATTTCTTCGGTGGCGCCCGGATACACGGTCGATTCGTAGATGACGATGGCGCCGCGCCGCATGTGGCGCCCGACGGCCGCGCTGGCGCCGGCCAGGGCGGAAAAGTCGGGATTGTGCGCGCTGTCGACGGGCGTGGGCACGGCCACGACGATGAAATCGGCCAGTTGCAGCTCGGCCGGATCGCAGCCCACGCTCAGCCATTGCGCCGCCAGCAGCTGTTCCGTGCTCACTTCGCCCGTCGGGTCGATGTGGCGCCGGTAACTCTCTACCTTGCGGGCCGACAAGTCAAAGCCGATCGTGCGCTGGCGCATGCCGAACGCCACGGCCAGCTGCAAGCCCACATAACCGAGCCCCACCACCGCCACCACGCCCGCTTTGTGATTCACATTGCTATCCACCTTGCTGTCCATATGCCTGTGCTCCGAATGGTTGCGGCCCGAGCAGCGCCGTCCGGGAAATTCTACGGTTGCCGGTCTGGCCATTCTTGAGCGGGAACAAGAAACACGGAGCGGCGGCCGGCAGGCGCGCGGACAATCGGCGGCTTGTTGAGCGCAATCAAGGAGAGCGGCGGCCATCTTTTTAAGCTAGGCCATGCCCATCGTTCATGCATGCCGCTACCGGAGACTTCCATGGCCCGTTCCCTGTCCCGCCCTTTCCCCGGCCTGCCGGCCGCCGTGCTGTGCTGCACCCTGCTGCTGCCCTTGCTGACGGGCTGCCATGGCACGCAGAGCAGCGAAAGCCTGCTGGGCGACGCGCAGCAGTACCGGCAGAAAGGCGAGGCGCGCGCCGCCATCATCCAGTTGAAGAACCTGCTGCAAAAGGAACCGGACAATGCGGCCGCGCGCTTGCTGCTGGGCAGCATCTATATCGACACGGGCGAAGCGCTGTCGGCCGAGAAGGAATTGCGCAAGGCAAAGTCGCTGGGCCTTGCGCCGCAGCAAGTGATGCCATTGCTGGGCAAGACCTGGCTGATGCTGGGCCAGTTCGACAAGGTGCTGGCCGAGATCGCCGACGATGCGGCGCAGCCGGCCAGCGTGCTGGCCCTGCGCGGCGAGGCCCTGCTGGCCCTGGGCCGCCAGGACGAGGCGCGCGCCCTGTTTGCGCGCCTGCTGGAAGCACATCCGGACCAGGTCGAGGCCTTGCTGGGCCTGGCACGCCTGTCGGCGCTGGAGCAGCAGGTGCCGGCAGCCGAGCTGCTGCTGGCGCAAGCCCTGAAAAACGCGCCCGCCAACCTCGACGCCTTGCGCCTGCAGGGCGACCTGCAGCGCCTGCAAGGCAGGAACGACGCGGCGCGCCTCGCCTACATGCAGATCCTCAAGATCAAACCGGACAATACCCAGGCGCATATCGACCTGGCCAACCTCGACATCGTGGAAAACCGCTACACGGAAGCGGCGGCCCAGCTGGCCACGGCGCGCAAGACGGCGCCCAACAGCCTGGGCCTGCTGCAGGCGCAGGCCTTGCTCGATTTTCGCCAGGGCAAGAACAAGGCGGCCTTGCAAGGCTTGCAGCTGGTGCTCAAGGCGGCGCCCGATCACATGCCGTCCATCCTGCTGGCCGGCGCCGTGCAGCTGGCGCTCGGTTCGCCGCAGCTGGCGGAAAGCTACCTGCGGCGCTTCCTGGCCGTGTATCCCACGCACCTGTATGCCGTCAAGATGATGGCTTCGATCGAACTGATGCGCGGCAAGACCGACGCTGCCATCGACTTGCTGCGCCCGACGCTGGCCGCCTTCCCCGACGACGTGGAATTGCTGTCGCTGGCCGGCGAAGCCCACTTGCGCGCGCGCCAGTACGACAAGGCGACCGCGTATTTCGAAAAAGCCAGCACCCTGGCACCGGACACGGCCAGGCTGCATGCGGCGCTGGGCATCAGCCGCCTGGGCATGGGCGAGAACGGCCGCGCCATCAATGAACTGGAACGCGCCAACATGCTCGACAAGAGCACGCCGCAGGCGGGCACCATGCTGGTGATGACCTTGCTGCGCAACAAGCAGAACGACAAGGCCCTGGCCAGCGTCAAGATGATGGAGCAGCAGCAGAAAGGCACGAACCCCTTGCTGCTGAACCTGAAAGGCGGCGTCTACCTGGCCTTGCGCGACTTGCCCGCCGCGCGCGCCAGTTTCGAGCAGGCGCTGGGCATGGACCCCGTGTACCTGCCCGCGCTGAACAACCTGGCGCAGATCGACCTGGCCGAGAAAAAGCCGGAGCAGGCGAAGCAGCGCTTCGAGAAGGCGCTGGCGAAGGTGCCGAAAAATGCCGACCTGAGCGCGGCGCTGGCCAAGCTGGCCGCATCGCAGGGCAAGACGGACGAGGCGCGGCGCTGGCTCGAACGGGCCCACCGCGACAATCCCGACGCCGTCGCGCCGGCCCTGCTGTTAAGTAACTTCTACCTGAAGACGGGCGCGCCCGACAAGGCGCTGGAACTGGCGCGCACCTTGCGGACGGGCCACCCGGGCGACGCCGATGCGCTGGCCCTGCGCGCCCAGGTCGAGTACAGCGCGGGCCAGGCGCCGGCCGCGCTCGACAGCTACAACAAGCTGGCCAGCCTGCAAACCACGTCCGCGCCCTTGCAGATGCGCATCGCCAGCCTGCACCTGGCGCTAGGCGACCACCATAACGCGCTGCAAGCCGTCAAGCGGGCGCAGGCGCTGGACCCGTCCCTGCTCGAAGCGCGCGTGGTGGAAGTGGCCCTGCTGCTGAACCTGAACCGCCAGCGCGAGGCGCTGGCCGTGGCGCGGCAAGTGCAGGAACAGCAGCCGAAGCTGGCGGCCGGCTACAAGCTCGAGGGCGACGTGCTGATGGAACAGAAGCTGCCGCAGCAAGCCGTCAAGCTGTACCAGCACGCGTTCGGCATCAGCCCCATCGGGCCGCTGCAGGTGCAGCTGTACCGCGCCCTGCAGGCGTCGGGCCAGGAGCGCGAAGCCGATGCGCGCATGGCCGCCTGGCTCAAGGAACATCCGGAAGACTTGCCGACGCGCACCTACCTGGCCGGCACCCGGCTGGCAGCGAAACAATACCGCGCCGCCATCGAGCACTTCCAGTATGTCGTCGCCAAGGACACGGGCAATGTGGTGGCGCTGAACGACCTGGCGTGGGCATATCAGCAGGAAAAAGATCCGCGCGCGCAAGCGACGGCCGAGCAGGCGCTCAAGCTGGCGCCCGAGAATCCCGCCGTGCTCGACACCCTGGGCTGGATCGTGCTGGAACGGGGCGACGTCCCGCGCGCCACGGCCCTGCTGCGCAAGGCGGCGGCACTGGCGCCGACATCGCCCGAAGTGCAGTACCACCTGGGCGCGGCGCTGGCGAAATCGGGCGACAAGGGCGGCGCGCGCAAGCAGCTGGAACAATTGCTGGCCGCCAACAAAGACTTTCCGCAGCGGGCCGCAGCGCAGGCCTTGCTGACCCAGCTGTAAGCCATGGCCGTGCACGCTGCCATGCCCGGCCTGGCAGCGCGGCCGCTGGCCCTGCTGGCGGGCGCGGCCTGCGTGCTGGCCTTGCGCCACTATCCGCTGGGCCACGGCTGGCCCGGCCTGCTGTTTGCCGTCCTGCTGCCCGCCTATTTCCTGCTGCTGTGCTGGCGCCCCGCCTGCTGGCTGTTCTGCGTGCCCGCCCTGCTGCCCGTGCTGGACCTGGCGCCGTGGACGGGCTGGTTCTTCCTCGAAGAAATCGACGTGCTGCTGTTGCTGACGGTGGCGTGCGGCTATTGGCGCCTGGGCGGCCCGCCCCAGCCCGCGGCGGCCACGCTCCCGCCCTCTGCCCGCGTCTGTCTGCTGCTGTGCAGCCTGGCCTGGCTGGCGGCGCTGCTGCGCGGCGTGCTGCCGCTGGCGCCGCTCGACCTGAATGCCTGGGATAATTATTTGAGTCCCTACAACAGCCTGCGGCTGAGCAAGACCTGGGCCTGGAGCATGCTGCTGCTGCCGCTGCTGCTGCGCGACGGGGAGCCTTCCGCCCTGCGCCGCTACGCGCTGCCTGGCATGCTGGCCGGGCTGGCCATGGTGTCGCTGTTTGCGCTGTGGGAACGGGCCGTGTTTCCCGGCCTGTCGAACCTGTCGAGCGACTACCGCATCACGGCGCCGTTTTCCGCCATGCACACGGGCGGCGCCGCGCTCGACGGCTACCTGGCCCTGAGCCTGCCGTTTGCCGCGCTGTGGCTGGCGCGCGCCCGCAGCCGCTGGCAGGCGGCGCTGGCCATGCTGCTGCTGGCCCTGGCCCTGCACGCGGCGTTCACCACGTTTTCACGCGGCCTGTACGCGGCGCTGGCGGCGGCCATGCTGCTGGGATTCTGGCAAACCTTGCACACGGCGCCCGGCGCGGCGCGGCGCGCGCCTGGCCGCCCGCCCCTGCGCGGCGTGTTATTGAGACTGCTGCTGGCCGGGCTGGGCACCGTCCTGCTCGTGTACATGTTCAGCCTGGCAGGCTACCGGGGCTTGCTCGCCGCCGTCGTCCTGCTTGCGGCCAGCTTCGTGCTGGCGGCGCGGCCCTTGCCATGGCGTCTGGCGCCGGCCAGCCTGCTGTGCGCGCTGTGCCTGCAGGGCGTGCTGGCCGCCTGGTGGCCGGAGCCGGCCGGCCACCAGGCGGCCGGCTGGCTGAAAGGCCCGTATTTCCTGTTCCTGCTGGCCGCCGTGCTGCTGGCGGCCGTGCTGTGGCCCGGCGCTGGCGCCGCCAAGGGGCCAGCCAGGCTGGGCCTGGCGATGATGGCGTGGACCATGCTGGCATGCAATCTCGCCTGGATAGGCTGGCACTGGGCCGGTGCCGCCGCCCTGCCGCCGGCCGGCCTGGTCGTGCTGCTGGCCATGCTGATGCTGGGCAACGGACGCCTGCGCCCACCCCTGTGGCGGCTGGACCGGGCCAGCCTGAGCATCGCGGGCGCGGCCGGCATCCTGCTGCTGCTGGCCATCCCCGTGTCGGCCAGTTATTACGCCACCGAACGTTTCGCCACCACCGCCTTCGACATGCAGGGCCGCTTGCGCCATTGGCGGCAAGTGCTGGCCATGCAGCCCTCCGGCTGGGATGAGCGCCTGTTCGGCATGGGCTTGGGCAGCTTTCCCGCCACCTATTACTGGCACAACCCCCAGCGCGAAGTGCCGGCCAGCATCGCGTATGCCGAGGAAGGGGGGAATCGCCATGTGCGCCTGGCCAGTCCCGGCTACAGCGCCGGCTATGGCGAACTGCTGCGGCTGCTGCAACGCCTGCCCGTGCAGCCCGCCACGCGCTACACCCTGGCGCTCGACGTGCGACGAAGCGGCCCCATGCCCGTGCTGCTGGTACGGCTGTGCCAGCGGCAATTGCTGTATGCACAAGGTTGCGTGCATGTGCCGCTGCGCCTGCGCCCGCCTGTGCCCGGCAGCCCCGCGGCGGCCTGGCAGCATTACGAAGTGCCGTTCGACAGCGGCTGGCTGGGCGCCGGTGCCTGGCTGCTGCGCCCGCCCGTGCAGCTGGAACTGGCGGCCAGCGGCACGGCTGACTCGTCCGTGCTGGAAGTCGACAATCTGAGCCTGCGCGCGCCCGGCGGCGAGGAATTGATCGCCAACGGGCGCTTTACGCAGGCGAATAATTACTGGTTTTTCAGCAGCGACCATCATCACTTGCCGTGGCACATCAAGAGCATGGCGCTGCATCTGCTGGTGGAAACGGGCTGGTGCGGCGCACTGTCCATGCTGGCCCTGCTGGCCGTGGCCGGCCGGCGCCTGCTGCGCCAGGCCAGGGGCGGCGATTCAGGCGCGCTGGCCTGCGCCGCCGCCCTGCTGGGTTTCCTCGTCGTCGGCCTGTTCGACAGCCTGCTCGACGTGCCGCGCATCGCCCTGCTGTGCTATCTGATGCTGCTGTGCGCGCTGCTGAGACCGGCCCACTCCCCGCCACCTCCTGCCCTTGAAAGCGCGCCGCCATGAAAGCCTTGCCGTTGACCTTCCCTGCCGCCCTGCTCGCCTGCCTGGCCTTGCTCCTGGCTTGCGCGCCGTGCCGCGCCGACGAATCGCTGGCGCAGACCATCGCGCGCGTGAAACCGTCGATCGTCGGCGTGGGCAGCCTGCAAAAGACGCGCACGCCGCCGATGAATTTCATCGGCACGGGGTTCGTGGCGGGCGACGGCCTGAGCGTGCTGACGTGCGCGCATGTGATCCAGAAACTGCTCGACGCCAATCCGAACGAAGTCATCGGCATACTCACGGGCCAGGGCGAGATGGCGCAATTTCGCCCCGCCAAAGTCCAGGCGCTGGACACGGAACACGACCTGGCCTTGCTGCGCCTGGCGGGCGCCCCGCTGCCGGCTCTGGCGCTGGGCGACGCGGCCACGGTACGCGAAGGCCAGGCCCTGGCTTTTACGGGGTTTCCACTGGGCACCTTGCTCGGTTTGCACCACGTGACGCACCGCGCCACCGTGTCATCGCTGACGCCGGTGGTCATGCCCAGCGAAAACGCGCAGCGCCTCGACGTCCGGCGCCTGGCGCAGCTGCAAAAGGCCCCCTACACCGTGTTCCAGCTGGATGCGACGGCGTATCCGGGCAGCAGCGGCAGCCCGCTGTTCGATCCCGAGACCGGTCTCGTCTACGGTATCGTCAACATGGTGTATGTCAAGGGCCTCAAGGAGGCCGCCATCAGCGCGCCAAGCGGCATCACCTACGCGATTCCGGGCGGCTACATGCAGGCGATCTTGCTGAAAAATAAATAAATCTCAGTTGCGCCCCTGCCTCAGCCGGTCGGTAATGCCGGGCTCATCCCATGTCGGAAAAAAAAAGGGGTAAAACGACCGTTCACCCCCATGCTGTTCCATCAGGCCACCGTATTTGCGGATCTGGGCCCCCATGTAATCGAGGTCCAGCCGTAGCAGCACGGCCGGCGCCCCCACGCGCGTGCACTCGCGCTCGCCGCCGAAGTCCTGGAAGCCCAGCATGCGCTTGTAGAACACCACGTGGCGCGGATTGACTTCGATCACGTAATCCGTAAAGCCGTGAATATTGTGTGCATAGATATAAGAAATATGAATCAGCGCCGCAAACACGCGCTTGCTCACGCCCTTGTCGATGGCCAGGCGCGACGGTTCGCACAGCCGGCGGCCCTCTTCGCGCAGCACGTCGAGCTTGTCGCGGAAGTTTTCATCGGCAGGCAAGCCCGTCTCGTCATTGTCGAGGCACAGGGTCATGGTGCCGACGGTGGTGCCGGCCGTTTCCGCAAACAAGGTGATTTTATTCAGGGCATGCGCGATGCCGGGATCGACGGCATAGCCGCGCCAGCCGTACATCTTGCGGATCAGCAAGCTGGCCGCTTCGCGCCGGCCACGCGAATTGGCCATGCGGATATGAAAGCGCTGCAGGTCGAGCTCATGCTCCATGGCCGGATCGATCTGCCCCTCGCCCACCACCAGGTCGCTGAAAGTACCGGGCGTGTCGAAGGAAATAATGGGTTCATCTTCAAAGCTCATCTTGTCCTCACGTTCATCGGCAGCCGTCGAGACGGACTGAAGCCAATGCCTTGTGACAAGACAAAAACGGGAGAAGTTCCCACCTCTAGCTAAAAAAACAGAAGAAATCCGCCTTTAGATAGCAAAATAACACGATGAAATTTGCCGAAAAGTACAAAATGACAAATATAAGTGCTGTTTTGATATGGCCGAGTCCGCTGTTAAAAAAAGCTTTCCGGAATCAGCAGCACGTCGCCCGGCCGCATCATGACATTCGCGGAAATGTCGCCGCTCTTCAATAGATCGTCGAGCCGCACGCGCAGCTGCTGCTGGTTGCCTTCGCGCTTGCGGATGATGCTGGCCTTGTTGCCGGCCGCGAAATCGGTGATGCCGCCCACGGCGATGAGCACGTCCATCAGCGACATGCCCAGCCGGTACGGCAGCGCCTGCGGCTTGGCCGCCTCGCCGATCACGCGGATCTGCTCGCCATACGGCCCCGAGAAATTGGTGACGATGACCGTCACCACGGGTTGCTGGATGAACTTGCTCAAGGCTTGCTCGATGTCGCGCGCCAGCTGGGTCGACGTCTTGCCGCTGGCCTCCAGGTCTTCCACCAGCGGCGTGGTGATCTTGCCGTCCGGCCGCACGGCCACCGTCAGCGACACTTCCGGATTGCGCCAGACGATGATGTTGACGGAGTCGCCCGGCCCGATCAGGTAATCGTGCATGGGCGCGCTGTCGTCGGCGGGCGCCAGCGGATAGCGGGTGCGGCAGCCTCCCAGCAGGCCGGCGGCGCCGGCCAGGAGCAGCGTGTTGCAGACAAATGCACGGCGAAACGGATTCATGCGGAGCCTCTTCGAGTCGATGACGCGTCCATGGCCGGCCCCGCAGAACCAGCCTGGGCCGCGAACTTCCTATGATTATTAAAACTTGGCAAGTGAACCTTGAGGCGTATCAAGAAGCAATCATCTTGGGAAATCTTGCTCGACAGGCGCCCTATACTTTGCTTACTCAACAGACAAGCATTTCTTGCAAGATGTCGTCGCCCGCCCGTCTGCCGTGCAGCACCGTCACCTGAAGGAAGCGACATGGAAGAATTGATACAACAACTGCTTTCCAGCCTGAAAGGCATCTGGAAATACCGCTGGCATGCGGTACTGGTGGCGTGGCTGGTCGCCATCGCCGGCTTCATCAAGGTGATCAGCCTGCCCGACGACTTCCAGACGTCGGCGCGCGTGTTTGTCGACACGCAAACCATCCTCAAGCCGCTGATGGCCGGCATGACCAGCGTGCCGAACACGGAACAGCAGGTGGCCATCATGAGCCGCACCCTGCTCAGCCGCCCCAACGTGGAGCGCGTCATGCGCATGGTCGACCTGGACCTCGATTCGAAGACCGTGCGCGAGCACGAGGCCCAGCTCGATGACCTGATGAGCCGCATCAAGATCACGGGCACCAACGCGTATGACATCTACACCATCAGCTACAGCGGGCGCGACCCGAAGCTGGTGCGCGACGTGGTGCAAAGCCTGCTGACGATCTTTGTCGAAGGCAGTTTCCAGGGAAAAAGGGGCGATTCGCAGAAGGCGGTGCAATTCATCGACGAGCAGATCAAGAATTACGAGGACAAGCTGAGCGCGGCGGAAAACCTGGTGAAGGAATTCAAGATCCGCAACAACCTGCTGCTGCCGCGCCAGGGCATCGACTATGGCAGCCAGCTGCTGATGTCGTCCGATAGCCTGAACAATGCCAAGCTGGAACTGGTCGAGGCGGAACAGGCGCGCAAGGCCATCCAGAGCCAGATCGAGGGCGACGAGCCCGTGCTCGACATGGAGCCGAACGCGTCGTCCATCACGAATCCCGAACTCGACGAACGCATCGCCTCGCTCAACAAGAACCTCGACAACCTGCGCATGCAATTTACGGAATTGCACCCCGACATCATCGCCTCGAAGCGCCTGGTGGCCCAGCTGGAAGAGCGCAAGATCGAGGAAAGCAAGCTGAAAACGGCATCCGGCGACCCGGGCAAGAACTACAGCCCCATGCTGCAGCAGTTGAAGGTGGCGCTGACGGACGCGGACGCCAAGGTGGCCGCCATCCGCGCCCGCGTGCAGGAATACAGCGCGCGCAACGAACGGCTGCTGGCGCAAAGCAATGCCGTGCCCGAGGTGGAATCGCAGCTGGCGCAGCTCAACCGCGACTACATCATCAACAAGGAAAACTATGAAAAGCTGATCGGCCGGCGCGAGGCGGCCAAGCTGTCGGGCGAACTCAGTTCCACCACCGAAATGATGGCCTTCAAGATCATCGACCCGCCCACGGTGCAATACGCGCCCGTCGGCCCGAACCGCCCGCTGCTGTTTTCCGCGGCGCTGGGCGCGGCCCTGGTGGCCGGCGTCGCCGCGGCCCTGCTGATCAGCCAGGTGCGCCCCACCTTCCTCAGCCCCGCCGAACTGCGCGACGCCACGGGCTTGAACGTGCTGGGCACGGTATCGATGAACTGGACGCCGCTGCAGCAGGTGCGCCGCCGCCGCGCCCGCTATGGCTTCGGCGCCTGTCTGGGCAGCCTGTTCGTGCTGTACGGCGGGGTCATGACGGCCGCGCTGCTGAAATTCTAGAGCCACCAGGGGAGCGACGATGAGCAGCAAGGACAGCGGCAAGCAGGAACCCACGATCCTGGGCGTGGCCGAGGCCAGCGTGCCTTATGGTGCAGATGTTGCGGATGGCGCGGATGGCGCGCAAGCGGCCCGCTCGCCCCAGTACCGGCCCCTGAACCTGGCCCGGCTGGCCGAGCAGGGCATGCTGACGCACGATGGCGGGCGCAGCTCGGTGGCCGAGGATTTCCGCATCATCAAGCGCCCGCTGCTGCGCCAGGCGCGCGCCAGCGGCGCCGAGGCCGTCCGCCACGGCAACCTGATCGTCGTCACCAGCGCCATGCCCGGCGAAGGCAAGACGTATTGCGCCGTCAACCTGGCCATGAGCATCGCCATGGAAATGGATATCACGGTGCTGCTGGTCGATGCCGACGTGGCGCGCCCGTCCGTGCTGAAAGTGCTGGGCCTGCCGCCCGAGCCGGGGCTGATGGACGTGCTGCTCGACCCGCAGCTGGCGATGGCCGACGTGATCCTGAAAACCAACGTGGCCAACCTGAGCATCCTGCCCGCCGGGCGCAGCAACAAGCATGCGACGGAATTGCTGGCCAGCCGGGCCATGAGCCGCTTGCTGGCCGAGATCGCCAGCCGCTACGCCGACCGCGTCGTCGTCTTCGACTCGCCGCCCCTCTTGATCACCAGCGAAGCGCACGCGCTGGTGGGACAGATGGGACAAGTGGTGATGGTGGTCGAGGCGGAAACGACGACCCAGCACGCCGTCAAGGAAGCGCTGCGCCAGATCGACTCGTGCGAACACATCCATTTGATTTACAACAAGACCAAATCGTTCCCCGGCAACGACTACTACGGCTATGGCCATTACGACTAGCTGCCGCGCGCCGCTGGCGCTGCCGCTGCTGCCGTTGCTGTCCCTGCTGCTGCCCGCGCCGGCCGGCGCCGTCGACTGGCTGGTGAAACCGTCGCTGCGCCTGCGCGAAAGCTATACGGACAATGCCTTGCGCGCGCCGCCCGGCCAGGCGCAATCGGACTTCATCACGGAAATCGCGCCCGCCATCGCCCTCATCGGCACGGGCCCCCGCCTGCGCGTGCACCTCGATTACAGCTGGCACAAATACCTGTCGGGCCAGCGCGCCGATACCGATAACCACCAGCTGCATGCCTCGGCCGACGCCGAGCTGGTGAAGGACTGGTTCTTCCTCGATGCCAACGCCAGCGTGAGCCGGCGCAACATCTCGCCGTTCGGCCCCCAGTTGATCGACGATCTGCCCGACACGGCCAATGCCAGCACCGTGCGCACCATCAGCATCAGCCCGTACTTGCGCCACCGTTTCCGCGGCCTGGCCACGGGCGAGCTGCGCTACACGCGCAACACGGTCGACAGCGGCGGCGCGCTGCTGTCCGTGCACAGCGATGAACTGGAATTGCTGCTCAGCGGCGAACCGCGCCCCGGCGGCTGGACCTGGAACGCCAGCCACGACGTGCGCCGCACGCAGGACAGCAAACTGGCGCCCGTGCGCATGCAGCGCAGCAGCGTGGGCCTGCGCTATCCGTTCAGCAGCAAATGGGCGGCCACGGCCAGCGGCGGCACGGAAAAGGAAGGTTATATCTCGACCAGCGGCAAGGCGCCCGCGGGCCGCTTCTGGTCGCTGGGCGGCGTGTGGACGCCATCGCCGCGCACCAGCGTGGCTTTCAGCACGGGCAAGCGCTTCTTTGGCACCACCTACAGCCTGGACGCCAACTTCCTGCAGCGCCATACCAACTGGCAACTGAGCTACAGCGAAAACATCACCACCATGCCCACGCAATTTTCGCGCCTGGGCGACCGCGACGCGGGCCAGCTGCTCGATCAATTATGGCGCGGCATCTTTCCCAATGCGCGCGACCGGCGCCTGCGCATCGATGCCTTCCTGCGCTACGCCAACAGCCTGGGGCCGGAACGGGGCGCCATCAATTACTTCAGCCACCGCTATTTCCTGCAGAAGCAGCTGAAGCTGACGATGGCGCGCGCCACGGCGAAAAGCACCGTGCTCGCCGGCATCACGGCCGTCGACCGCACGGCGCAAACGGCCAGCGGCGTCGATAGCGGCCTGCTGCCCGGCGTGGAATTCGGCAGCGAAGACCGCACGCGCCAGATCGGCGGCAACCTGGGCGGGACCTGGCAAGCCAATTCGCGCACCAGCGTGAATGTCAATGCCGGCTACGCCAGCGTGCGTTCGCTGAGCGTGCCCCGGCGCGACAACAACATCACCGTGACGGCCGGCTACAACCGCATCCTGCAGCCGGACATGACGGCCAGCATCGAGCTGCGTCACACGCGCCACGCCAGCAACCGGGGCGGCGATTACCGCGAAAACGGCGTCAGCGCCACGCTCACCATGCAATTCTAAGGAGGCCGCCATGCCCGACCCTTCTCTTGCGTCCGCCAGGCCGGCGCACCTGCTGTGCGTGGTGGCCGCGCGCCCCAACCTGATGAAGATGGCGCCCATCCTGGCCGCCCTGGCGCGCCAGGCGCCCGCCGTGCGCGTGACCTTGCTGCATACGGGCCAGCATTACGACACGGCCATGAACGGGCAATTGTTTACGGACCTGGACCTGCGCGCGCCCGACATCGCCCTCGACGTCGGCTCCGGCAACCACGCGCAGCAGACGGCCGAGATCATGCGCCGCTTCGACGCCGTGCTCGACGCCCATCCCCCGCTGGCGCCCGATGCCGTGCTGGTGGTGGGCGACGTCAATTCCACCCTCGCCTGCGCGCTGGTGGCGGCCAAGCGCGGCATCCCCGTGATCCACGTCGAGGCGGGCCTGCGCAGCGGCGACCGGCGCATGCCCGAGGAAATCAACCGCGTGCTGACGGATCAATTGTCCGATCTGCTGCTCACCAGCGAGGCAGGCGCGCGCGCCAACCTGCTGCGCGAAGGCATCGCCGCCGAACGCATCCACTTCACGGGCAACGTCATGATCGACAGCCTGCGGCAGCAGCTGCCGCGCGCAGTCAAGCCGGCCGCCACCCTGCGCGCGCACGGCCACGCCTGCCCGCCCGCGTATGGCTTGCTGACCCTGCACCGGCCCTCGAACGTCGATGACCCGGCGCAGCTGGCAGCGCTGCTGCAGGCGCTGGGACAACTGTCATGCCAGCTGCCGCTGCTGTTTCCCATCCACCCGCGTACCCTGGCCGGCCTGCGCCTGGCGGGCCTGGAAGCCGTGCTGGCGCGGCACGCCATCGTCCGCCTGCCGCCGCTGGGCTACCTGGAAATGCTGGGCCTGATGCAGGAAGCGCGCCTGGTGCTGACGGATTCGGGCGGCATCCAGGAAGAGAGCACGGCCCTGGGCGTGCCCTGCCTGACCCTGCGCGCGAATACGGAGCGCCCCGTCACCGTGAGCGACGGCACGAACACCCTGGCCGGCACGGACCCGGCCGCCATACTGGCGCTGGCGCGCGCCATCCTCGACACGGGCGGCAAGCGGGGCCGCATTCCGCCCCTGTGGGACGGGCACGCGGCCACGCGCATCGCCGCCGTCGTCGCTCCCTGGCTGGAAGCGCGCCGGAGACAACCATGACGCCGCTGCCTTCCTGTTTGATATTGCGCAATGCGCTGACCATCGACGTGGAAGACTATTTCCAGGTCTCCGCCTTTGCGCCGCACATCGCGCGCGCCGACTGGCCCCGCCTGGAATGCCGGGTCGAGGCGAATATCGAGCGCATCCTGCTGCTGCTCGACAGCCGCCGCATCCACGCCACCTTTTTTACGCTGGGCTGGATCGCCGAGCGCTATCCGGCCATGCTGCGCCGCGTGGCCGCCGCCGGGCACGAGGTGGCCAGCCACGGCTATGCGCACCTGCGCGCCAGCGAGCAGTCGGCCGCGCAGTTCGCCGACGACGTGCGCCGCAGCAAGGCCATCCTGGAGCAGATAACGGGGCTGGCCGTGCGCGGCTACCGGGCGCCCAGCTTTTCCATCGGCGCGGCCAACCTGTGGGCCTTCGACGTGCTGCGGGAAGCCGGCTACCGCTACAGTTCCAGCATCTACCCGATCCGCCACGACCATTACGGCATGCCCGATGCGCCGCGCTTCGCCTGGCGCCCACGCGGGCCGCACGGTGTGCTGGAATTGCCCGTCAGCACCGTGCGCTTGCGCGGGCGCAACCTGCCGGCCGGCGGCGGCGGCTATTTCAGATTGATGCCGTATGCACTGTCGCGCTGGCTTTTGCGACGCATCAATTCGCGCGACGGGCAAGCTGGCATATTCTATTTTCATCCTTGGGAACTCGATCCCGGCCAGCCGCGCCCCCTTGGCCTCAGCGCCAGGACGCGCTTTCGCCACTACCTGAACCTGGGGCGCATGGAAGCGCGGCTGGCACGCCTGACGCGCGACTTTGCCTGGGACCGCATGGACCGTATTTTTCTGGAAAGCACATGATGCACGAGGCCAGCCTTCCTCCCGACCCGGCACCAGCCAGCGCCGCCATCGCCGTGCGCTCACTGCAGGCGCACGAACATGCGCGCTGGGACGCCTTTGTCGACACGTGCCCGGAAGCGACCTTCTTTCACCGGGCCGGCTGGCAAACCATCATGGAGCAAGGTTTCAAGCATGACAGCCATTTCCTGTACGCGGAACAGGACGGGCGCATCGCCGGCGTGCTGCCGCTGGCCCATCTGCGCAGCCGCCTGTTCGGTTCCTCGCTCGTCTCGCTGCCGTTCTGCGTCTACGGCGGCATCGCCGGCGGCGGCGCGGCCGTGCGCCAGGCGCTCGACAGCGCCGCGCTGGCGCTGGCGCGGCGCCTCGGCGTGGGGCACCTGGAATACCGCTGGCGCGAAGCGCCGGAAGACATGGACACTTCCTGGCTGCACAAACCCCTGTACGCCACCTTCCGCCGGCCTTTACACCCCGATGCCGAGCAGAACCTGCTGGCCATACCCCGCAAGCAGCGCGCCGTCGTGCGCAAGGCCATGGCGGGCGGCCTGCACAGCGCCATCGACTACGACCTGCGCCATTTCTACCCGCTCTATGCGGCCAGCGTGCACCGGCTGGGCACGCCCGTCTTCGCGCGCCGCCATTTTGCCCTGCTGCGCGCGGTCTTCGGCGACGCCTGCGAGATCCTCACCGTGTATCACGGCCAGCAGCCGCAGGCCAGCGTGCTGCTGTTCTATTTCCGCGACGAAGTATTGCCGTATTACGGCGGCGGCAGCGTGCTGGCGCGCAGCACGGGCGCCAACGACTTCATGTACTGGGAAGCGATGCGCCGCGCCTGCGCACACGGCTACCGCCTGTTCGATTTCGGCCGCAGCAAGCTGGGCACGGGCGCCTTCGACTTCAAGAAGAACTGGGGTTTTAGTGCGCAGCCGCTGCCGTATGCCTGCCAGCTGGTGCGCGCCAGGGCCTTGCCGGAAGTCAATCCCCTGAATCCGAAATACGCGCTGTTCATCCGCGCCTGGCGCCGCCTGCCGCTGCCGCTGGCCAACCTGCTGGGGCCGCATATCGTGCGGCAACTGGGCTAAGCAAAGGGACACACCATGCGCGAACTGCTCTTCCTCGCCCACCGCCTGCCGTATCCGCCCAACAAGGGCGACAAGATACGCTCGTGGCACATGCTGCAATACCTGAGCCGGCATTTCCGCGTGCACCTGGGCTGCTTCATCGACGATGACGACGACTGGCAGCACGCGAAAACCGTGGCCGCCCTGTGCGCCAGCACGCGCTTCATCGGCTTGCGGCGCGGTGCGGCCCGCTGGCGCGCCGTGCAGGCGCTGCTGTCGCGCCAAGCCATGAGCGTGCAGTACTACCGCGATGCACGGCTGCTGCAATGGGTCGAAGGCGTGATCTCGAGCGGCAAGGTGCGCCACGCGCTGGCCTTTTCCGGGCCCATGGCGCAATACATCGACGGCAGCGCGGGCCGCGCCCTGCACCGCGTCATCGATTTCGTGGACGTCGATTCCGACAAGTGGCGCCAGTACGGCGACAGCAAGCCCTGGCCCATGTCGCAGCTGTACCGGCGCGAGGCGCATCTGCTGCTGCAGTACGAACGCCACATCGCCCAGCAGTTCACGGCTGCCAGCTTCGTCTCGCCGGCCGAAGCGGCCCTGTTCCGCCAGTGCGCCCCGATGGCGCGGCGCAAGACGGGCCACGTCAACAACGGCGTCGACACGGCGTATTTCACGCCCATGCCAGCCCAGCCCGCAATCTATCCGCCCGGCGTGCAGGCGCTGGTATTTACGGGCGCCATGGATTACTGGCCGAACATTGACGCCGTGCAATGGTTCGTGCGCCACGTCTGGCCCGCCCTGCGGCGCCAGTTTCCCCAGCTGCAGTTCTATATCGTCGGCAGCGCGCCCGTGCCCGCCGTGACGGCGCTGGCCAGGGTGGCCGGCGTGGTGGTGACGGGCAAGGTGCCCGACATCCGCCCCTACCTGGCCGGCGCGGCCCTGGCCGTGGCACCGCTGCGCATCGCCCGCGGCGTGCAGAACAAGGTGCTGGAAGCGATGGCGATGGGAAAGATCGTGCTGGCCACGCCGCAGGCGCTGGAAGGCATCGCCGCCCAGCCGGGCCTGGAACTGCTGCTGGCGCGCGACGACGCCGAATTCATCCACCATGCGGCGCGCGTGCTGCGCCATGCCCAGGGCGGCACGGCCGAAGGCAGCGGCGCGGCCATCGGCGCGGCGGCGCGCCAGCTGATCTTGCAAGATTACGATTGGGAACGCAATCTGCGGGGACTGGGCGCCATGCTGGGCCTGCCTGCCGAAGCCGTGGCCGATGCGGCGACAACCGGCGCCGCCGCGCCTGTGCTGCCCGAGCGGGAGCCGTCCACATGAGCCTGCAGCTCGACAGCGCCACCCGTTTGCCGGACGCGGCCGTCCTGCCGCAGGGCCGGCGCCAGGCCGCGCTGGCGGCCCTGCTGCTGGCCCTGGCCGCCGTCGTGCTGCTGTACCACGCCACCTTCTGGTCGATGCTGGAGCTGTGGTCGCGCTCGCAGACGTTCGCGCACGGCTTCCTGATCGTGCCCATCAGCTGCTGGCTGGGCTGGCGCCAGCGCGCCCGCCTGGCCGCGCTGGCGCCCCAGCCGTCGCGGCGGGGCTTGCTGCTGCTGGGCGCGCTGGGCCTGGCCTGGCTGCTGGCAGACGCCGCCAACGTGCCCGTGGTGGAACAATATGCGGCCACGGCCATGCTGCCCGCCTGCGTGCTGGCCATCCTCGGCTGGCCGGCCGTGCGCCTGCTGGCCTTCCCTCTCGCGTATCTGTTTCTCGCCGTGCCGTTCGGCGAAGTCTTCCTCGACCCGCTGATCGACTTCACGGCCGCCTTCACCGTCACGGCGCTGCAATGGACGGGCGTGCCCGTGTTTCGCGACGGCAGCAATTTTTCTCTGCCCTCCGGCAACTGGTCGGTGGTGGAAGCGTGCAGCGGCTTGCGCTACCTGATCGCCGCGCTGGCCCTGGGCGCCCTGTTCGCCCATGTCAACTGCCACAGCGCGCGACGGCGCGTAGCCGTCATGGCCGCCGCCCTGCTGGTACCCATCCTGGCCAATGGCGTGCGCGCCTACCTGATCGTGATGCTGGGCCACCTGAGCAACATGCGCCTGGCCGTGGGCGTCGACCACCTGATCTATGGCTGGCTGTTCTTCGGCCTGGTGGCGCTGCTGCTGTTCTGGCTGGCCACGCGCTGGCGCGAATTGCCGCCGGCGCGCGCCGCCTTGCCGTCGCCCCTGGCCGCCCGCCCTGGCGCCAGCCCGCGCGCCGTCATGCGCGCCAGCATCGCCTGCCTGCTGCTGGCGGCGCTGTGGCCGGCGCTGGCCTTGGCCAGCCAGCGCCAGGATGGCATGGCGGCGCCCGGCTCCCCCGCCGCGCTGGCCTTGCCCGATCCGCCCGCCTGGCGGCGTCTGCACGCCGCGGCGCCCCTCTGGCAGGCGCCGTATGCGGGCGCGCCCGCGCGCCTTGCCGCCACGTATGCGCGCCAGGATGGCGACGGCGCGCCGGTGGGCTTGCAGCTGCACTGGTATGCGCGCCAGGCGCGCGATGCCGAGCTGCTGACGCACCAGGCCTTGCCGTACGGCCCCCGGTGGATGGCGCTGGCCCAGCGCGTGCAGCGCGTGACCGTGGCCAGCGGCCCCATGAGCGTGCGCGAAAGCGTGCTGGGGCACGGCGGCGAACGCCTGCTCGTGTGGCGCGTCTACCGCCAGGGCGGCATCGTCACGGCCCGGCCTGTCCTGGTGAAACTGCTGCTGGCGCAAGCCAAGCTGCTGGGCAGGCGCCAGGATGGCGCCGACATCCTCGTCTTTGCCGCCTACGACGAGCTGGCGCCGCCGCCGCGCGCGCTCCTGCAAGCCTTCCTGCAAGCGGCGCTGCCCGTCATCGAACAACGCTTGCAGGAGTTGCCGCATGGCCCTTGACTTCGATAGCGGCGGCACGCGCCAGGCTGATGCAGCGGCCGGCGGCGCCCCCCTGATCGTGCACGTGATCCACCAGCTCGACGTGGGCGGGCTGGAAAACGGCCTGGTCAACCTGATCAACCATTTGCCGCCCGAGCGCTACCGGCACGCCATCGTCTGCCTGAAGAACGCCACCGCGTTTCGCCAGCGCCTGACCACCCCCGGCGTCGACGTGATCAGCCTGGACAAGCGCGAAGGCAAGGACTGGCGCCACTACCTGCGCCTGTACCGCGTGCTGAAACAGCTGCATCCGGCACTCGTGCATACGCGCAACCTGGGCTGCCTCGAAGCGCAGCTGCTGGCCTGGCTGGCCGGCGTGCGCCTGCGCGTGCATGGCGAACACGGGCGCGACATGAGCGACCTGCACGGCACCCGCCGCAAATACCGGCTGCTGCGCAAATGCATGCTGCCGCTGGTGCAGCACTTCATCGCCGTCAGCGCCGACCTGGGCCACTGGCTGGTGGACGCCATCGGCGCGGCGCCCGCGCAGGTGTCGCACATCGGCAATGGGGTCGACAGCGTGCAATTCCATCCGCGCCTGGGACCGCCCGCCGCCGTGGGCCCGCCCGGTTTCCTGTGCAACGGCGCCTTCGTCATCGGCAGCGTGGGGCGCATGGCGGTCGTCAAGGATCACGCCTCGCTGGTGCAGGCCTTCCTGCTCCTGCTGGCGCAGCCGGGCGCCCGCGCGCGCCTGCGCCTGATCATCGTCGGCGACGGGCCGTGCCGCCAGGCTTGCCTGGAGCTGCTGCAGCAGGCCGGCGTGGCCCATCTGGCCTGGCTACCCGGCGCGCGCGACGACGTGGCGCAGCTGCTGCGCGCGATGGACCTGTTCGTGCTGCCGTCCCTGGCCGAAGGCAGCTCGAACACCATCCTCGAAGCCATGGCGACGGGGCTGCCCGTCGTCGCCACGCAGGTGGGCGGCAATGCGGAACTGGTGCAGTCGGGCTGGAGCGGCACCCTGGTGCCGTCCGGTTCGCCCGAGATGCTGGCCGACGCCATGCTCGACTATTACAGCATGCCGGAACTGGGTCCGCGCCACGGCGCGCGCGGGCGGCGCCAGGTGCTGGCCGAACACAGCCTGCCCGCCATGGCCGGCGCCTACCTGGCCGTGTACGACCGGCTGACGGGCGCGCGCCAGCCTTCTCCCCTGTCCACCACTCCCTGAAAGGCCTCCCATGTGCGGCATCAGCGGCATCTTTGATTTGCAGGGCCAGCGCGACATCGACGTGCTGCTGCTGGCGCGCATGAACCACAGCCTGCGCCACCGGGGGCCGGACGAAGGAGGCTTGCACCGCGAGCCGGGCCTCGGCCTGGCGCACCGGCGCCTCTCCGTGATCGACCTGGCCAGCGGCCAGCAGCCGCTGTTCAACGCCGACCGCAGCATCGCCATCGTCTTCAATGGCGAAATCTACAACTATCGCGGCCTGATGGCGGAACTGCGCCAGTTCGGCCACCCCTTCCGCACCAGCAGCGACACGGAAGTCATCGTCCACGCCTGGGAACAATGGGGCGAACAATGCGTGCAGCGCCTGCGCGGCATGTTCGCCTTCGCCCTGTGGGACCGCCGGCGCCATGTGCTGTTCCTGGCGCGCGACCGCCTGGGCGTGAAACCCCTGTACTACGGCGAGGCGCAGGACGGCACCCTGCTGTTCGGCTCCGAACTCAAAGCCCTGCTCGCGCATCCGGCCATGCCGCGCGAACTCGACCCGCTGGCCGTGGAAGAATATTTCGCCTACGGCTACGTGCCCGAGCCGCGCAGCATCTTCCAGCATGCGCGCAAGCTGCCGCCCGGGCATACCCTCTGCATCCGCGCGGGCCAGCCGCTGCCCGCGCCGCAAGCGTACTGGGACATCCCGTTCACGCCGAATCCCCCCGCCAGCGAGGCGCAGGCGGCCGACGAACTGCTGGCGCGCCTGCGCGAAGCGGTGCGCATCCGCATGGTGGCCGAAGTGCCGCTGGGGGCATTCCTGTCCGGCGGCGTCGATTCGAGCGCCGTCGTGGCGCTGATGGCCGGCGCCAGCGCCACGCCCGTCAACACCTGCTCCATCTCGTTCGGCGACCCGGCGTACAACGAGGCGCGCTACGCCGACCTGGTGGCGCGCCGCTACGGCACGGCGCATCACGCGCGCCAGGTCGAACAGGACGATTTCGAGCTGATCGACCTGCTGGCCAACCTGTACGACGAACCGTTCGCCGACAGTTCGGCCATGCCCACATATCGGGTGTGCCAGCTGGCGCGCCAGCGGGTCACGGTGGCCCTGTCGGGCGACGGCGGCGATGAAAGCCTGGCCGGCTACCGGCGCTACCGCCTGCACACGCGCGAGGAAAAAGTGCGCAAGGCGATGGACCCGCTGCTGCCGGCCGGCCTGCGCCAGTCGCTGTTCGGCACCCTGGGCCGGCTGTACCCGAAGGCCGACTGGGCGCCGCGCTTCCTGCGCGCCAAGACCACCTTCGAAGGCCTGGCGCGCGACACGACGGACGCGTATTTTCACGGCGTCAGCCTGCTGGGCGACGCCATGCGCGCGCGCCTGTTCAGCCCGGAAATGCGGCGCAGCCTGCACGGCTACCGCGCCGTGGAAGTGCTGCGCCGCCACGCGCTGGCCAGTCCCGCGCAGGATCCGCTGTCGCAGGTGCAGTACCTGGACCTGAAAACCTACCTGCCCGGCGACATCCTCACGAAAGTCGACCGGGCCAGCATGGCGCATGCGCTGGAAGTGCGCTCGCCCCTGCTCGACCATGAGCTGGTGGCGTGGATGTCCGGCCTGCCGCCGTCATTCAAGCTGCGGCGCGGCGAAGGCAAGTATTTGCTGAAAAAAGCCCTGCGCCCGCTGCTGCCCGACACCCTGCTGTACCGCCAGAAGATGGGCTTTTCGGTGCCGCTGGCCGACTGGCTGCGCGGCCCGCTGCGCCAGCGCCTGCAGCAGCGGCTGCTCGGTCCCACGCTGGCGCAGTGCGGCCTGTTCGACATGGATTACGTGCGCCTGCTGCTCGAGCAGCACGCAAGCGGGCGGCGCGACTACAGCGCGCCCTTATGGTCGCTGCTGATGTTCGAAGCGTTCCTGCGCCAGGTGCTGCCCGTCGATGGCCGCAAGGCGCCGGTGCCCGCGCCGGCCATGGCAGTGGAGTGACACGATGCGCATTTTGCACATCCTCGACCACTCGCTGCCCCTGCACAGCGGCTACGCGTTTCGCACCGTGGCCATCCTGCGGCAGCAGCGCGCACTGGGCTGGTTCACCATGCAGCTGACGAGTGCCAAGCAGGGACCGGCCGAGGGCGCGCAGCAGCTGGTCGACGGCTGGCATTTCTACCGCACGGCGCCCGAGGCGCGCTGGTGGGCGCGCCTGCCCGTGCTGCGGCAAGTGGCCGTCATCGTCGGCCTGGCCGTGCGACTGCGCCGGCTGGCGCAACGCCTCAAGCCCGACATCCTGCATGCGCACTCGCCCGCCCTGAACGCCATCGCCGCCCTCCATGCGGGCCGCGCGCTGGGCATCCCCGTCGTGTATGAAGTGCGCGCCTTCTGGGAAGACGCGGCCGCCGACCATGGCAGCAGCCGCTCCGGCGGCTTGCGCTACCGGCTCACGCGGGCGCTGGAAACCTATGCGCTGCGCCGTGCCGACGCCGTCACCACCATCTGCGAGGGCTTGCGGCGCGAACTGTGCGCGCGCGGCGTGCCCGCGCATAAGATCACGGTGATCCCGAACGCCGTCGATGCGCTGGCCTTCAGCACCACCGCGCCCGAAGACCTCTGGCTGGCGCACAAACTGGGCCTGCATGGCCACCTGGTCATCGGCTTCATCGGCTCGTTCTATGCCTACGAGGGCCTGGCCCTGCTGCTGCGCGCCATGCCGCGCCTGCTGGCGGCGCAGCCGGCATTGCGCCTGCTGCTGGCCGGCGGCGGGCCACAGGAAACGGCGCTGCGCGCGCTGGCGGCGCAGCTGGACATAGACCACGCCGTGGTCTTCGCCGGCAGGGTGCCGCATGCGCAGGTGGCCGCGTATTATCAGCTGGTCGACATCTGCGTGTATCCGCGCCTGCCCATGCGATTGACGGAACTGGTGACGCCCTTGAAACCGCTCGAGGCGATGGCGCAGGGGCGCCTGGTGGTGGCGTCCGACGTGGGCGGCCACCGCGAACTGGTCGAGCATGGCACGACGGGCCTGCTGTTTCGCGCCGGCGACGCCGAGGCGCTGGCGCAGACGGTCTTGAACCTGCTGCTGGCACCGGCCAGCTGGCCGGCGTTGCGGCGCCAGGCGCGCGCCTTCGTCGAGACGGAGCGCAGCTGGGGCGCCAGCGTGGGCCGCTATGCGCCTGTGTATGCGCGCGTGGCGGCGGGTGCGGTCGGAGTCGCGCCATGATCTTCACGGGCCTGCGCATCGCGCTGGTCGGCCCGCTGCCGCCGCCGGCCGGCGGCATGGCGAATCAGACGGCGCAGCTGGCGCGGCTGTTGCGCGAGGACGGCGCGCAAGTGCAGCTGCTGGCCGTCAACGGCCCCGTGCTGCCGCCCTGGCTGGCGCGCATCCGCTACCTGCGCGCCGCGCTGCGCCTGCCCGTGCACCTGTGGCGCCTGTGGCGCGCCGCCAATACGGTCGACCTGTTCCACATCATGGCCAATTCCGGCTGGTCCTGGCATCTGCAGGCGGCGCCGGCCCTGTGGATCGCCAGCTGGAAAGGCAAGCCCGCCCTGCTCAACTACCGGGGCGGCGAAGCGGCCGCCTTTTTCGCCCGATCGCCGCGCCTGGTGGCGTTCAGCCTGCGCCGCGCCAGCGCCATCGTCGTGCCCTCGGCCTACCTGGCCGGCGTCTTCGAGCAGTACGGCCATACGGCCCACATCGTGCCGAACGTGGTGGACTTGCAGCGCTTTGCGCCGGCCGCGCCGCGTGCGCCTGGCGATACCGGCCCGTGCATCCTGGTGGCGCGCCATCTGGAAAGCCTGTACGACAATGCCAGCGCCGTGCGCGCCTTCGCCCTCGTGCGGCTTGGCTATCCCGCGGCGCGCCTGGTGCTGGCCGGCGGCGGGCCGCAGCGCGCGGCGCTGGCGCGTCTGGCCAGGTCGCTCGGCGTGAAGGATGGCGTGCGCTTCGCCGGTCCCGTCGACAACGCCGCCATGCCGGCCCTGTACCAGGCCAGCGACATCGTCCTCAACCCCAGCCTGGCAGACAACATGCCCAATTCCGTGCTCGAAGCGCTGGCTTGCGGCGTGCCCGTCGTCAGCACCAACGTGGGCGGCATCCCCGCCCTGCTGCAGGACGGCGTGACGGCGCTGCTGGTGCCGCCCGGCGATCCGGCCGCCATGGCACAGGCCATCGTGGCGCTGCTGCGCGACCCGCCCCGCGCGCAGGCGCTGGCAGAGGCGGGCCTGGCGCACGCCGCCGCCTTCGGCTGGCCCGGCATCGCGCCCAGGCTGGCCTCCCATTACCGCCGCATCCGCGCCGCGCCGCGACCGGGCGCCTATACGCGCTGCGTCGCCCATTGGCTGTTTCCCCTGCATGAATGGCTCAAGGGCCACCACAGCGCGCGCCTGCTGCGCCGGCTGGAACGCTCGCAGTGGTGGAGCGCCCAGCAGCTGGAAGAATGGCAGCTGGCGCGCCTGCGCGCGCTGCTGCGCCACGCGGGCGCGCACGTGCCCTACTACCGCGCCCTGTTCGCCCGCAGCGGTTTCGACCCGGAACAGGTGCGGCAACTGGCCGACCTGTCGCGCCTGCCGCTGCTGCGCAAGCTTGACATCGCCAATGCGCGCGACAGTTTCAAATCCGCCCGCGCCACGGGCTTGCGCCCGTTCGCCACGGGCGGCTCCAGCGGCGAGCCGCTGCAATTCTTCCTCGGCCGGCGCAGGGTCAGCCACGACATCGCCGCCAAGTGGCGCGCCACGCGCTGGTGGGGCGTCGATATCGGCGACCGCGAAGCCGTGCTGTGGGGTTCGCCCATCGAATTGCACGCGCAGGACCGCGTGCGCCGCCTGCGCGACGCGCTGCTGCGCACCACCCTGCTGCCCGCGTTCGCCATGTCGCCCGCGCGCCTCGACGGCTACGTGCAGCAGTTGCGCCGCTGGCGTCCGCGCATGCTGTTCGGCTATCCGTCCGCCCTGTGCCGCATCGCCAGCCATGCCGCGGCGCGCGACCTGCCGCTCGACGGCCTGGGCGTGAAAGTGGCGTTCGTCACGGCCGAACGCCTGTACGACGAGCAGCGCGCGCAGATCGCCGCCGCCTTCGGCTGCCCCGTGGCCAACGGCTACGGCGGCCGCGACGCGGGCTTCATCGCCCACGAATGCCCGGACGGCGGCATGCACGTCACGGCCGAAGACATCATCGTGGAAATTGTCGATGGCCAGGGCCAGCCGCTGCCCGCCGGGGCCACGGGCAACATCGTCGTCACCCACCTGGCCACGCAGGACTACCCGTTCATCCGCTACGCCACGGGCGACGTGGGCGCGCTGGGCACGCAGCCTTGCGCCTGCGGCCGTGGCCTGCCCCTGCTGCAGAAAATCGAAGGGCGCAGCACGGATTTCCTCACTGCCGCCGACGGCACCGTCATGCACGGCCTGGCCCTCGTCTACATCGTGCGCGAACTGCCGCACGTGCGCAGCTTCAAGATCATCCAGGAAAGCCTGCTGCGCACGCGCGTGCTGCTCGTCAGCCAGCCGCGCCTGGACGACGCCACGCGCAGCGCCATCGTCACCGGCTTCCAGGCCAGGCTGGGCGCGCAGGTGGAGGTCATCATCGAGGAAGTCGGGGAAATCGCGGCGGAGGCGTCGGGCAAGTACCGCTATGTGGTGAGCGCGGTGGCCTAGCAGGAAGGCCTGCAGCGATACCAGATAATTCTTATTCACCACGCGGCCATGCCGGTCCAGCTCTGCCGACCACACTTCCAGCTCCGTGTCCAAGCGGTTCTCGAACCACAGCCGCGCGGCGCAAGGCATGGAAGAATAGTGTTTGAAGGTGACGCCTTCACGCTCCACATGGGTGGGCGCGCCGAAACGGGCAAGCACCGCTAGCCGCGTATCGCCAGGCTGGAGCAGATAGAACGCCGCCTTGCGGCTGTTGGAAAACACGCAGCATGCGGCGACATAGCAGGCAGGGCTGAATCGGGCGCGGCAAGCCGGCCGGAACGATGCCGGAGGCGGAATGGAGCGGCAACCAAGGATGAAATCGTGTGTGAAAGATGGATCTGCACCTACCATTCAAAGTTTAAGGAGTTGAAGAATCGCTTTTGGCGGCGCCGCTGGCGCGGGCCAGGCTTGAGCGCGCGCCAGCCACCGCGCGCAGGCGTTCTTCCAGGTAGGCGCTGACGCGCGGATGCTGGCTGAAGGCGACGTTGAAGCGGATGTGCTGGTCGGGCGTGTCGTTGGCCGAGAACGCGGCGCCGCGCATCAGCAGGATCTTGTTGCGGTAGGCGTCCTGCACCAGCAAGTCCACGTCCAGCCCTTCGGGCATCGAGCCCCACAGGAAAATGCCCGCGTCGCCGGGCTGCTCGAACAGCACGCCGGCCGCGCTCAGCTGCCGCGTGCTGGCATTGCGCGCCACCATGATCTTGCGTTGCAGCCGCTCCAGGTGCTTGCGCAGGTTGCCGGCCTTGAGCACTTCCAGCAGCACGTATTCGTTCAAGGCAGGCAAAGTCATGATGGCGTGGATCTTGGTGCGCATCAAGGGCTTGAGCAGAGAAGGCGCCGCGGCCAGGTAGCCCATGCGCAGGGCCGGACTCAGCGCCTTGCACAGGCTGGAATAGTAGATCACGCCATCCAGTCCGGACAGCGACGCCAGCCGCGTGCTGTGCCCCGGCTGGAAATGGCCGTGCACGTCGTCTTCGGCGATCAGGAAGCCATACTGCTGCGCCATGATCAGCACCTTGTGCAGGTTGGCGGCGCTGCTGCTCCATCCGGTGGGATTGTGCAGCGCCGTCTGCACGAACAGCAGGCGCGGACGGTGCGTGCGGCAGGCCGCTTCCAGCTCGTCCAGGTCGAGGCCATCGGGGCGGCGCCGGATAGGCACCAGGCGAACGCCGTCCTGGCGCAGCCTGCCGAACATCAGGAAGTATCCGGGGTCTTCCACCAGCACCGTATCGCCGGGCTGCAGGAAGGTGCGGCAGATCAGGTCGATGGCGTGGGTGCCGCCGAACGTGGTGAGGATGTGGCTGGCGTCCGCCGCGATGCCGATGCCGCGCAACAGCAGCGCGATCTGTTCGCGCAGTTCGGCCAGTCCTTGCGGCGGACAGCGCGAGGCCATGCCGGCCGCGCTGCGCGCCAGACCGCGTTGCACGGCGGCCGCCGGCAGCGCGTCCTGCAGCCAGGTGGGCGGCAAGGCGCCGCTGCTGGCCAGCAGCACGCCCGGCCGCTGGTCGTTCACTTGCTGGCTCAGCCAGACCGGCTCCTGCTCCTGGCCCGCTTCCAGCGCCACCTCGTCGGGAATGGCGCGGCTGGCGTCAGCCGGTGCGCAAACGAAGAAGCCCGCCGTGCCGTGCGTATCGATGACGCCGGCGGCCACCAGCCGGTCATACGCCACCACCACGGTGTTGGTGCTGACCGCGAGCTGCGTGGCGAGCTGGCGGATCGACGGCAGCCTGGTTCCGCCAGGCAGGACGCGTTGCGCGATCTGCTGGCGCAAGGCTGCCTCGATCTGCTGGAACAGGGCGATGGGGGAAGAGCGGTCGATGGCGAACATGGCGCAAGTCTAGCGTAAAAACGTCACGGCGAGGGCCAGCAGGATGGCGCCCATCGCCAGATTGAAGATGCGCTGGTTGCGCGGCGCTTTCAGCACGCTGCGGATCGACACGCCGAACAGCGCCCACATGGCGTTGCACGGCATGCCCACCACGGTGCCGATCACGGACACCAGCAGTGCGCTGGCGAGCATGTTGCCCTGCGCCGGCATGAAGACCGACGCCATGGTGACCGCCTTGAGCCAGCTCTTGGGGTTCAGCGCCTGAAACAGCGCCGCCTGCGCAAACGACACGGCCTTCGGCGCGCTGCTTCCCGCCACCGAGGCGCCGGCCAGCTTCCAGGCCAAAAACACCAGGTACAGCGCGCCCGCGATGCGCAGTAGCTGCTGCGCCATCGGGTACGCGACGAACACGCTGCCCAGTCCCACGCACATGAGCATGGTCTGCACAAAGATGCCGGCCTGGATGCCGAGGATGACCGGCAGCGCCCCCCGATAGCCGAAATTGGCGCCGGTGGTGGCCAGCATGACGTTATTCGGCCCGGGCGTGGCGGACATCACAAAGCAATAGCTCATCAGGGGCAGGAGTTCGGTCATGGCAGGCAGTCGCAGCGTGGAGAAGGCTCCAGTCTAGAAGCGCGGCATCGCGGCGACAAGACACAAGGCGACGCGTACAAGCACATGCTGTATCAGTCGAACGACTGCTACAGCGGCGGTACAGCTGCACGCTGTTCATATGTGTGGAACGTAGCTGCCGGACCGTCTGCCATCGGCGCACCCGGCCCGGCACACCGGACAAGCAAATCCGGCCTGGCGCGAGTCGGCCCGGACAATCAGGACTTTTGCGGCAAAATCAGGCCGCTTTGAAACGCCAGCTTGATGTCCCTTTCGTGCGAGTAGGCGGAAGCTTCCCACACCTCGCCGGCTTGCAGCCGGGTGTATGTCCGAAAGATATTCCGCCGCCACGGGGATGGCCTGGAAGCAACGTATCCAGTGAAAAACCGCTGCGCCTGTTCTTGGGTCCCGAAGCACAACAAGAATGACAAAGGGGTGGGCGTTGAATCGCAAATGGCGGGGAAACCGCCTCCATGCGACGCAAGATGCTCAAGCGCCCGCGGACGATCGGCAAATAAGGAGAAAAACGGCAGGCAGCGTTCGGCGAGCAACTGGCGCATCTCCTCAATCGAGGAGCGCGCCGTCAAGCCCGCCACCTGCCAGACAATGGAGCTGGCAGTTTTTTCGGGCCGAAGCAAGCCGCCGAATAGAACGCAACCATCGTAACCGACTCCGCCTCCCCTCTGCGCAAGCCACTTCTTCAGCGCTTTGCTGGCGATGGAGAGGTCGACCGTCATGCGAACATCGCTGCGGGAATTATAGCGTTCGGACTCGAACGATACCTCGAAAACGGTGTCCTTATCGGGAGCCACCTTCTTCCAAACGGTTCCTGCCTTGTTGGGCTTAAAGCCATGCGGCGCGAGAAATTTCCCGACTTCCTGGCAAGCATGAAGAAACTGGGTTTTGGGATCCCGCTGCCGGTTGGCGGGATCGGCCGACCACGCTTGCCATTGGCTGTAGCGCTGATCGAGCATGGGTTTCAGTTGATCGAATTTCTCCCAGGTATTCTCGACGTGATAGACGCTGGGATACTCAAAGCCATGCGCGGCGGCGTGACGGTTGAATACGTCACAATAGTCTTGCAGAAAGCTGCCATGCTGTCGGGCAAATGCCGACTTTTCATCGTAATAGTCAACGGTGAAAGCATTGCCCTGGTCGTTGATATCTTCTTCCCATAGCTTGCCATCGCACGCATCGAGCAGAAATTGAAGCCCCGTCATTTCCCGACTTGCCAGACGCCTTAGCTCGTCGGAGGAATCTGTACGGTGGAAATCGCCCGCCATGCCCTCATGAACCAACCAGGCCAGGAACATGCCGATATGGATGCCGCCATTCTCTTCCGGCAAATCATCGGGATATTTTCCGCCAGAATGCCAATCAATCCTGTCATACGCCATTGTGCAAATCCATAAAAATATCAAATATCGGAATAGTAATTCTTTAATGTTCCAGCGCAATTGCCAGCGTGCCTGGTAACACCCTGATCTGGCCAATCGACGTCACTTATCCTCCTCGGCATGTCCTGATTATCTTTGCTTTTCTCCGTCCGCAGCCGGCTGCCATCGTTGCCAGGTATCGCTCCAAAGCGGCCATAGCAATTCAAGCGATGAAGGCCACTATTCGGTTAGGACGATGCATACAATTCTTTCACGCGCTTGAATATCTCGCAGTCGCGTGTTATCAAGAAAATATTCGGCGTGCCGGCTCCTAGCACATGAAGCGGTTGTGTTTTCCTGATTTGTTCCCAAAACAATTCAGTTGCATCACACTCGTCGAGCACTGAGAAATTGTATCGGTTTACATGGTTGCGCAATGGGACAACCTGGGGTGTGGAATTAAAAACGTACCATTCGTCGAAGCCCGGGGCCGGCAATTCTGAAGGTTGCACAACTTCCTTACTGATCGCTGTAGTTTCGAAGAGACGCCAACCTGCATTTAGCTCATCCTCAGATGGCATATACGGCCCACTGTCACACGACGTAATTGCGATCTGCCTCCCAACCACCAGTTCCGGCGCCACCCGAAGTAGATCAGTCAAAGAGGGATCCCATGCTTCAGACCACTGAATTATCCAGTAACCGAACCGTTTAGCGTCTTTCATCCCATCGACCCTTTAAGCGAAAATGTCTTTTAACTCCGCAAATTGGATGTCCGCTCCTGGCCGATTAGCGACGATCGGAAGTCGCCCCGAAGCGAACTGGGAGACATATTGTCTACTTATCTCGAACGCGCGTAGCGTCTCTATTCAGTCGCACCGAAGGCGGCGGGCGGAGCACTATGTTCAGCCGTTAGCATATTCAAATTCCTCGAATGGTAGTTCGATTGGAGAAAGTAGATAGGAAATACCATCTTCGGATTGCTTCACGTGCCAGACAGCGATCCCAACTGGAGGAACCCGTAATGCTAACGGAAACGCGAACGGCGGAACCCAGAGCAATTCGACGTCGCCGTCGCCGGCCCAGCCTATTTCAAGAAAGGATGTCTTGGCTTGTTCAATGTAAGGCGCAGCCTTGGCTGCAGATCCAAGCACAAATGCGGGTTTCAAGGCGAACTGACGGTTGTCGATATATTCGTAACCATACGCGTGGAAATCCCTCATTGCTTCGGGTGGATAGTTGACAATCTGTCCTATTGGAATCGTGTAGCCCATATTTTTCTTGAAGTAGTGATAGCAGAACAATGAGGTGATGGACTTTAGCACACCCCAAAAGTGAGGGGGAAATGATCTTCGGAGATCTTGCTCCGTAAAATCCAAGGTCTGCCTCGCCCCGTCTAACCGCTCAGTTCACGTCAGTCAGCTTTTGGCCGGTTGCCGTCGTTGGCAGGTTCCGCCCCGAAGCGGACGAAACGTTTTACTTACACGTATAAGACGCGCCACGAATCAATGAGTCAATTGCGCTTTCACTCAACCAAGGATAACGTACTTTACACAGCATGAATTAACTGGGATTAGAAGTTTTAATCTCTATTTCTCCGAAAGTCATAAAGACCAATGCGGTGCCATCTGGGCCACGATATACACCATTGGCGTTTCCTAAGCGGTTCGCTACTGCCGCGAAGGCCCAGGCGTCGTCTTCGGAACACTGTACTGTCCGGGTAGTAAAGACCGTTACTTTACCTTTCTCACCCCACGCCAGCGCGAGTTGAGCGTGGTGACGTAAATTTTCGGGAACCGAGGGATGATCCCATCCCCAAAGGAACGTCCCATCCGACCTGTTATAGGTACCAACAACCTGAATCGACGCGCTCGCGACCGTACCGTTTTTAAAATACAACGTGATCGTACCGTCATCTAGATCAGCAGCCCAACGGTCCTCCTCCCCTAAGTGCCACGTAGTTGCATGAGCTGAAGTCTGTTGCATCAAGCCATGTTTTGCGGCTTCAATAAATTCCATAGGTGTGTGATCCGCTACTACAGGTGCCGGTAGTGCAGACATGCCGAAAGCGGCAAATATTTTCTCAAACATTAGTTTATCGTTTTAGGCAAAAGGGACAAAAGGGACAAAAGGGGCAAAAGGCTACCATCAAGCTCCAGGTAGCGACAAAATATTTTTGCTAAGGACAATGGCGGTTTTTGGCCGGTATCGGCCGCATGAATCTCCGGCGTTTCCTCGGCCGTGGGTGAAAAACTCCACATGTTTTCCATTGCTTCGCGATTGATGTCGTCGGCATCAATTAACACCTCATCGTCTTGCGCCATTTCCAGTCATGCATTGACTGTCCTGCAATTCATCATGTCGTCATGCATCCCATGTT
>NZ_JBXAKW010000015.1:0-70100 GCF_058798815.1 Janthinobacterium sp. GW822-FHT07A03
CTGGCCCAAGTGACTGACAACCTCAGCCAAACGATCAGCTATCAATATGATGCCTTCGGCAACCTGTGGCTCACGACAGATCCCAAAAACAATATGAATGTCATGGCATATGACGTTCTGGGCCGCAAGATCAAGATGTACGAGCCTGACACGGGCGGCTCCCTGTATGACTACGACGTGCTAGGCCGGCTGCTCAAGCAAACTGATGCCAGGGGAAACGTTACCGAGCATGGCTATGATGTGCTGAACCGCCTGCGCGTACGCACGGAAGCGGATATGGTTTCGCGCTGGGATTACGATAACTGCGCCAAAGGCATTGGCAAGCTGTGTAAGATCTCTGCCGACAACGGCTACCAGAACGTGTCCGGTTACGATGCTTATGGCCGCATGTATAGCAGCAGTACCACCATCGATACACTCTATACCAGTAGCACAACATTTGATAAATGGGGCAGGATTGCCACGCGGACATATCCAACCGGACTGACGCTTGAATATGACTATCAGGGGTTGATCTTTCTGAAAGAAATCCGCAACAAGGCCACGGGCGCCCTGTACTGGCGCGCCAAGGAGATGGATGCTGAATTACGCGTGCGTGAACAGCAGTATGGCAACCAGATTGTCAGCAATGCGGTCTATAACGAGGCCAATGGTATGATCAAGGAACAGTATGCCGGCGTAGGCAAAGGCGTGCAGAACCTGGTCTACGAGTTTGACAAGATCGGTAATCTGCAGTCGCGTAGCGACAGCAACCAGAACCTATCAGAAGGCTTTTTGTATGATGGCTTGAACCGCCTGACCACGGCAACCGTCAACTCGGGTGCGGCCGGCCTGGTGACACAAAGCTATGCCTATGACGGCATTGGCAATATTAAGCAGCGCTCGGGTGTGGGCACCTATAGCTACCTGGAGACGAGTAACAAGCCGCATGCGGTTTCGGTTATTACCCTGGAAGCTGGCGGCAAGCGTTACTACACCTATGATGTGGCTGGCAATCTGGTCGGCGAATTGCAGACCTCAGCAGCAGGCGCCACCATTGCAGCAAAAGGACGTACGGTGTCGTACACCAGTTTTAATATGCCGCTAACGATTGCCACGCCGTCAGCCAGCATGACATTTGTGTATGGCCCGCAGCACCAGCGTATCAAGGAAATCGCACCGGGCCTGACCACAATCTATCTGAACGGTGGCGGTAGCGGCAACCTGCTGTATGAAAAGGATATCAAAAGCAATGGCGAGGTAGAGCACCGCCAGTTTATCAGCGCCAATGACGTGGTGGTCGCGGTGGTAAAAACCGTCGGCGGGCAGAGTACGACGCAGTATTTCCATCGCGACTATCTGGGCTCGGTGGTGGCCATCAGTGACGATGCCGGCACGGTGATTGAACGCTTCGCCTACGAAGCCTCGGGCAAGCGTCGCTTCGCTGCGGGTAACCAGGATCAGCAGGATACCTTGGCTGGCGTGAACACCAAGCGTGGCTTTACCAACCATGCGCATCTCGATACGCTTGGCCTGGTGCATATGAATGGCCGGGTCTATGATCCGCTGGTAGCGCGTTTTATGAGTGCCGATCCGGGTGTGCCGCATCCGGAAGACCTGCAGTCGTATAATCGTTATTCATATGCACGCAATAATCCGCTGGCTTATGTGGATCTGGACGGATTCAATGATAAAGATCATCGTAGTAGTGACGTCGTTGATGATCTGTATAGCGGACTAGTGCGTTTCTTCAGTGAAGTTGGCGGATTTTTCACTAATGGTGGTAGCGGGAGCGTATCCAATCAATTTACGTCGAATACTAATGGTTCTGAGGTGAGTACTGTTGGAGCCGAAGGGATGATCCAAGTTTTTGTTTCGGCAAACAGTGGTAATAGCGAGAAAAGTTTGCTTGAAAGAACGGGCGAGGCAATTAAAGGTGAGCTAAAACAGCAAAGAAACTACTTAAAGTACAACCTTGATAACCCGTTGGAGGCACTGGACAATGCAGCTGCACCTTTCGGCGCTGGCGGTCTTGTAGCTGGATCACTCGGGAAAATTGGGACGATTACTTCTTGGCTTTCAAAGCTTTTAAATGCTGAGGAAGTGGCATCTTTGGCTGGTCGTGAAATCAAGCTGGTGAATGGGTTTTATCAGGCAGAAGAATCAGCTTTCAAGTTCTCAAAGTATTACTATGAAAAACTTTGGTCCACAGGTAGAGGTGCTCCATTTTTGCAGGCGGAAGAAGTGCTGAAGACGGCGAAAAGTGTTACGCCAGATCGCATGAATGGATTCAGTCGCTACGTAAACGAAGCGTATGAAATGGTCTATAACCCCACAACGAAAGAGGTCTGGCATTTGCAACCTCTCAAGAAATAAAATATGTGCAATCAAATTTTTTTGCAAATCTATAAATTATTCCTTAATGGTGGCGAGGCGAAAATCGCGTGCCTAGAAGAGCTCCTTGGAGGCAGCAATGGTGTTGCGGCTACTATGGATGACGAGAGGAACGAGCCGGAAATGTACGCATCTCTTTTTGAGGGCGACTGTCGGACAACGGTGGAGCTGTTGTATTTGACTTTGCTTAGAGCTATGGATGGGAGAACTTACGAACAATGCAACGATTTGTTACGTGGCCTTAGCTTTCTGCAATTGGTCGTTACTAAAGCGATGTGGAAGTATAGGCACGATGTCGGTCCGACAGTTGAAGAGTTTGCTCGCGAGTTCGATCGCTTAGATGTTGCAAGCGAGCGAATGCGGCTTTTTGAATATGCGCAGTCAGCTGTTTAAACATATGGCCAATGCGTCGGTAAGCATGCGACGACTTGCGTTCAATTCGTGATCCATGATGGGCCACTCAATCTAGGGTATCGGATTAAGTGGCTTCTTCATTTCCAGGTGCAACTTGGCTCGCCGTGCCCTTGGTATTTTTAATACCCTTGTCGGCCAAAATCTTCAATGCAGGATAGGCTTTCGCCCCAACTTGTAATACAGCGTGTCCAAACTAGCGCATGGCATCAAACGATACGATGTCGGGGGTGGTGGCATATCCGACATGGTGAAATTTCCTGAAATGGTTTGAAATTTTCTGCGATTAAGTAAAATTTTCTGCAATCCTTTGTAACTATTTGGAATTCGATGAAATTCTCTGCAACAAGGTGAAATTCTGCTGCAATTTGCCAAGGCGCTTTTAATCCCGATGAGCTGGATACGCTCTTTGGCCTTTTCTGTGGTCTTCGATTACTGGTTTTTGGCTGGAAATCGTGGCAAAAAGGCCGTCCCACAAGCGCCACACCATACGCACATTACAAATGTGCTCGAAACCCGCATGAATCCTAGCTTCGCGTGTATGACAAGCTGCCGCCGTTGTATGACTCCGTTGCGTAAGCGCCTGATCTTGCGAGGGAATATCCGTCAAAACTGTCATACACGTCGCGGCGCTTGCTTTCCAATATCTATTTATGAAAAAAAAGCCGTCCCCAACCCGCTGCCGATGGCGCGGGTGATGGGTACGGCTTCAATTTTTAGCGGCTAAGGAAAGACGCTAGGCGTTGGCCTGGGCCAGCACCGTTTCCAGCATCTCCATCACAAAGCGCTGTTTCTGCTTGGGCAGCTCGCTGATGCGCTCGATGCTGCGCTCCAACTGCGACATGGGATCACGCTTGCCGCGAGCGGTGTGGCTGATCGTGCCGAACAGGCTGCGTCGCTATGCAGGTACGGCAGCGAAATACTGCCAAAAAGGCAACATTTCGGAGGTGACCGCTATTCCTTTCAACGTAAATATTGCCTGATAATTGTTATTATCAGGCAAGCGTTTATGCTAAAATTCGCATGAAATCGACAACAAACTGCGGATATCCTTGATCCATCCATGTGCCTTGGCCGGCCTCCCGCCGTGCCAATCTACCAGTCCAGCCACGATGATCCAGCACCGTGTTGCACCGCCATGCACGATCGATCCTAGGTAAGTCGATATGCTTGGCAACACCATATTTCCATCGATCTTACGGAACTACCTTCATGGCACAGAACACGCATGTCGTCACGGCAGCAATCAGCTACACCCGGGCAGACTACACCGCGTTACGAGCACAACTGCTGAAAATGCCGCTGGCCCGGATTGCGGAACTTTACTACAGTAGCGACAGCCCGCAGGTGCGGCATGGCCTTGAGCGATTCCTCGATGCCATGCGCGACGACTTAGCCGACCGTGCCTTAATAACGGATCCCGAACTGGCCAAGCTACTGACAGGATCCTTGGAATGCGATGCAATATCCCTCTCATTGGATCGCCTAGTATCAGCCGCAGCGTTAGCGCCAGCGGTGCCGCAGCCCGGACAAGCGGTTTCCCAATGGCTGCGGCCAAAGACCGCCGCAGTATTGCACGATGAAGGCATTGTCCTGGTTGCCGACCTGATTAGCCTGATCCGGCTCAGGGGTCCCGGCTGGTGGAGATCGATTCCCCGTATCGGAGCCAAACGCGCCAGCGTCATCATTGCGTGGCTGCAGAGTAACAAGGATACGCTAGGCGAACTACCAGCTCCTGCGCCGGCCGGCCGGCCCCCTGCCCCAGCCTTTCTGCTCGATCCCCTGCAAACATACCGGTTAGCACCGCTGGGACACTTCAGTCTCTCGAGTGCATTCGACGGCTCGGCCGGTATCAATCGCAATCACAAATTCTGTTTTATCCAGGCAGATGACGACTTGCAGGCCATCGAGTCCTACCTTGCGCGTTTCGAAGGCAGGACACATACTTTGCGTGCCTATCGCAAGGAACTTGAGCGCTTCTTGTTATGGGCCATCATGATCAGACGCAAGCCGATGTCGTCCTTGCTGGTTGATGACTGCAACGCCTACAAGGATTTCCTGATTGACCCCTCCCCAGCCTTCATCGGTAAGAAAGCGGCACGCTTTACGGAGCAATGGCGCCCCTTTACCCCGGAGCCGATGACCGCCAAGACACAAAAACAGGCGGTAATTATTCTGCGAGCCGCGTTCGACTACCTCGTCCGCGTACGCTATTTGGGAGGCAATCCCTGGGTGGCCGTCGTCGATCCGGCGGTCACAGAAGAAGTCCACGCCATCCAGGTCGAAAAAGCCCTCGATGATGAACTGTGGGATCTACTCATTGATCAATTGTCGCAACGCGCCGGGACCGTCGAGAATGCACAAGACCGGGCAGCGCTTGCCGCCATTCTCTTGTGCGGCGACTCTGGGCTACGACGCGAAGAGGCCGCTGGTAGTCGGCGCGCAGATCTCAAACCGAGCCAGTGGGCATCAACTGTCTCAACGCTACGCGTACTCGGCAAGCGAAACAAAAAAAGAGAGGTACCGGTAAGCGAGCGTACCCTCAACGCACTGCGCGCACACTGGCAGGATCGCGGTCTCGACTTCGACCGCCCGCCCGTTGATTCGAGCAGTCATCCAATAGTCAAAGATAGGGCGCTCCTGGCACCGTTGGTCATTCCACGCCATGCAGCAGCGATCGCGCGCCACGAGGACCAAGTGGGCAATGGCTATACCAGCGATGGGCTATACCGGTTAATTACCTCTTCCATTGATCGACTTCAACACACTCTTCTTGAACTGGGGATCCAGCCTGAAGACATTGCGCAGTTAGCAACTACCACTCCACACGCATTCCGCCATACGTTTGGCACACTGGCGGTAGCAAGTGGCATGCCACAGGATGTGGTGCAGGGAGTGCTAGGACATGTGAGTGCGGCTACCACATCCATTTACGTGCGTGCCAAGGAAAAACGGACGGCTGAAGAGGCCGCGAAGTATTTTCTACAGCAGCACGAGAAAAACAAGGCGCGGAAGCGTTGAAAGAGTAGTCGTTGGGTGGTCCGTTTTTTGCTGCGCATCGAAAAGATTGCCTGCAAACACAGCGTCCTCTCATGCCCTGCAGCAAGTTTTATGCTTTGACAGAAATGGGGTATTGTCAACTTGCTGATGCGGGGCGACGAGTTGTAGAGTTCCAAGCGAAATTGCCGTTGGTCGGGTAACACGGTGTCACGGATTAGGCGTTTTTTGCTACGTCTGTGATCTCATTCCATATAAAAAATGCCTGCGTACGGACGCACCTGTACTGCTTTGCTGTCAAGCGGTTGCGCTGGCATCGGAAAGCATTGTTGATCGGGCCATGCGCCGACAAAAAGCGCTGAGCTTGGCCAGATGACTTGAAGCGGCGCATCTGCCGTTCTCGTTGCCGCGTCGATTGATGCGAGAGACTTGCCGGCGTTTTCGGCCCCGGTCTTCTCGTTAATCGAGTCTTTCAGGCGGCCGAAGGCGGTTTCGCTGAGCGCGGCAGGGGCCGACAGCGCGCCGCCGGCCATCACGCCGTTCTTGAACAACCGCGCGGCGGCCTTCTCTGCCTGCTGCGCGATCCCGATGGCCTCATGCGCCAAACGCACGCGGGATAGCCCTACCACGCCGTCTTCGGACAAGTCACGCAGGTGGAACACTTCTTCTGCTGGTAGAGTGATCTGGCGGCCATCCTTACCGTCTCGCCGTCGGCTGCCACGACTTTGAGAGTGGCGTTGGTCGTCAGGTGGGTGATGGTGCGAATGTGATCTTGGACCTTCAGTATTACGGCCAGATCGTCATCAGCCTTGATCATCGCCGCCATCGGCTTGTAACTGTTGTCCGCAATCTCCTTCGTTGGCGCCAGGACGATGTACTCACCCTCCAGACGCCAGTTCATCAGCAGCGCGGTCAGCATGATTGCCGCGGCAATGGTCGACTTGCCGTTCTTTTTGCTGATCAGGAGCATGAACTCGTTGATCAGCCGCCGTCCGGTCTCCGGGTTGTACGCACCGAAGATGGCCTCAACGAACTCCCGTACCCAAGGCTTGACCACCTCGCCCATCTTCGGGCTGCCGGGCGCGTCCACCATGCGCAGTTCCGAAAAAATCGCCCACGCAGCGGCAGCCTGGTCAGGATATAGCGGTGGGCATGGCGTGAGCGGCTGACCGGCAACAATGCGAGCTTCCCAGTCGGGTCATGCCGTGCTCCACTCCGGATACGGTGTCATTTACCACCACTGGCCACCAGGCGCGGCGGCGCTGGCGGCACACCGAAGCGGCCGCCAGCAGCTTTCTGTGCATCCGCCAACTTCTCTTCTTTCTTCCCCGCATCGCCCTTCTTTTTGTGCGTGTACTGCACAGCCGCGATCGCGGCCCTCACTTGGGTGGTGGTCGCATCGATACGCCCCAAGGCAATGTCCTGCAGCAAGCTCAACATATCCGTGACCGGCTGTTCGACAGGCGCCACCTTCGACCGCTTGAGCGCACCACCATGCGGCTGTGGCTCCAGCTTGACGTCGACCGCCGCCCTGCCCGCCTCCAGGCATTTTTTAACGTCCACGTCTTTAACAAGCCGCGACCCTGCCGCCGACGCAGTGGCGGCGCTGTACCCCGCCGCAATAGCCGCATCTCTATTGGAGAGGCCGGCTAAAACGGCATCGGCGAATCGCCGCTTTTTGCCTGTTAAGGCCATTAACATTTACTCCAAAGGGAAATAAAATCTGCGCGTGGGAGAGGACGCGGTCTAGGTCGGCGAGGGGTCGGGAACTTTTCGCCCCCCTCCCCCTGATGTTGCTTTTTTGAAATATTTCTTTTGATGCATGTTGTTATTTTGCAAAAATAGTAACATTTCTTTTTTGGAAGCATTGCACGATGTTGCTTTAGTGCCATCTATTCGCCACGCCGATGGGCCGCCTCTTCACGCTGCTTATCTGCGCTGTGGTGGGTACCGCACAGCGACTGCCAATTGGCCTTGTTCCAGAACAGCACCTGGTCGCCACGATGCGGCTCGATGTGGTCGACTACGGAGGCCATCGGCGCAGCCAAGCCCAACTCAGCACAGCGCAAAATGGCCGTGCTGGGCGCCATGTCACGGATGGCCGCATAGGCCGGATCACGCAGACAGTACACGCACAGCGGATAGCGGCGCAAATAGCCGGCGCGGGCCTTCTGCCAGGCGTAGCCGTAGCCGCGCTTGGTGCTGCTCGTTTGATCGGTGCGCCATGAGCCTGGCTGCATCCCAGGCGCGCGGCTCATGGCCTGCTGCTGCAAGCGCGGCTTAAGCAAGGTTAGCCGTCCCATCAATAGCCGTAAGGTTGACCGCCGCGGCGGGCGTGTCGCATCATTGCTTGATGCGCGCACTCGGCTCTTTCGCGCATCCAGGCGTCAAAACCGATGGCCTCGGCGGCATGTGCAACGCCTGCGTGGTGACACAGCCAGGCATCGAACGACATGCCTTGCAGAAGCGTGTCGCGCTCGTTGGCCCAAGCATTGATGCTCAACTCTTCCACCGCGTGGGCCGCGACTGCTGGCGGCGTACGTCCGTCCATGTGGTCGGCGATGCCTGCCAGATCGTCTGCGGTCAGTGCGATATTGATCGCCAAGCCAAACACTTCATCGGTTCCAGTAATCATCGTCATGGCCGCCAAGGTGTTGGCCGGCAGGTTGAAGTGCTTGACTGCTGCACGCGCAAACTCGATGCCAGTGTGGAAGTCGTTCTGGTGCATGGTCGATCCTTTCATGCGGTGGTGGCGTCAGGCATCAGCCCCGCGGCCGCGCTGGCGGCGCAGGCTGGACAGTGGGTAAGCGCCTGCAGCAGCCGGCGCGCCTCTTCAGCTTTGCCCAACTGCGTGGCCAGCTGGTCGATACGGCGCATGTCGCCGGCTTGGCTGGCGCGGATAATCATGTCTCGGTAGTGGCGTGGGCTCATATCACACGGTCCAGGCGTGCAGCGTCGGCTTGACCAACGCCCACAGCCATGGCCAGGCCAGCAGCAAGAGTGCAATAGTGGTGCCACCGATTACCGCCCCCAGCAGGGCGATGGTGATGAACATCCGGCGGAAGTCGAAATCGAACATGCTCAATCCTTCAGGCTCTTGACGTCGGCGACCAGTTCCTTTGCCACCTCAGCGACACGATTGACCGCGGCCGCCGCGACGTCGACAACCATCTCAACAGGTGCAGCGACAACCTGCACAACATCGGCAGCGAGGCTGCCCAAAGATTTCAGTAGACCGAACATGTGAACCTCAAATAAAAAGGCCGCTACCGCACGATGCGGTCAGCCGCTAAAGCCCAGCACAGGCAGAGACTTGGAATGCAAAAAGCCCGCATTTTGGCGGGCCTTTCATTGTGATAAACTGCTTGGCGCAGTTCTCACGTGTATATAAAAATTAACCATACCGGACACTTTATGCCGGCGCAAGCTATTTCACCTTACCGGCACCGGCTCTTCAACTCGCCCCAGTAGAAATCCACTAACCGCTTCAATCTTCCCGCGCCAAAGCCGCATGCCCGAGGTGATAGGCCCCCCCTGCAATGTGTATAGCCTTACATCGGCCAAATGAATCATCGCCGGCATCTGCTGTTTCTCCAGACCTTTTCTATCATCAGCCCTTGGGTACAGACTCTGAGCCATATCCACATAATACTTCCGCACCTCTTCCGACTTTGCGTCCACCAGGCCCAGAGAAAATATGTGGTGTTCGGCAAATTGAAGGTAATACTCGTGAGCGTTGATAATCACGCCCGATACCAGCATTGCTTCGATCTGGAGCGTAATAGGGATTCCCTGGCTGCAGGTAGCATTAAGTTCTCTCACCAACCCTTGCAACAGCGGGTCATAGCCGACACCCCCATCCTGATGGATATTTGTGGTTGAGTGATTTATTAGCACTGGTCCCATAGCCCGTCAAAAGAAAGATGTCGTGTGTCAATAATACAGGCACGAGGCGCGCTTCGGGAAGTATGGGCTTTATCGTTCAAGCCACAGCTGGCTGAGTAGACGCATGCCTCTCATCCGCCGCCCAGGCGCACATATCATTCAGACGCCCGGCCGCCGCGCGCTGAACCGCGCCATCTAGCTTTTTCAGCCCCTTGTGGATTCGCGCCTTCTGGTCGTAAGCCGTGGACTTCGACACGGCCAGTGCAGGGTGGCAGGCCGGCGCCGCTGATTCTGGCAATCACGCCGGCATAAACTTTTCTTCAGAGCAAGTCCAAATTGCCTCTGCCGGCTCATGCAAGAGCTGTCATCCTTGCTTTGGCATCGAGCATGAATGCGGCTGGAATAAAAACTGCCAACCAGCGCCGGGCATCTATCGCCCTTCCCCCGAAAACAATCCCCGTTTCACCCGTTTTCTTCATCTGAAAGAACGGGGAAAGCCATCGCCCTCTCGTCTTGGAAAAATGACTTAATTCACAACATCCACATAAGACGCTTCGCACATATCGCCGCGTATCGGCAGCCGGTCGTCAAAGTTGATATTGATTTTCTTACCCATGGAAAATGCGAGATAAACGGCGGCAATCAAATGTTTATGCTTGGCATCCACCGCCACGCGATAGGCCAGCGCCGGGCATCCCATGCCCGCAGGCAGATTAACCGGTGCCACGAACCAGATTTCAATGGCATTGGCAAACATAGGAGCAGAGAAGTCTCCGACACTGCGTATCTTGCTGATAGTGACATTTTCAACATGAATTTCAGCCGCCTGTGCCGGAAGGCAGCAACTAATGAGCACAGCGGAAATCAACAGGCTTTTCGCTTTTAAAACACTAAAAGATATCGTCATTATTTATATGGGAAATACTCACATTTTTCCACAAACAATCGGCATATCGAATGTTGCGTATGAGAAAATTTAGTTTAGCGTTTTATGCAAGCACTGTCCATACAAGAACTTTCCTCTAGGGAAACACTGATTAATTCATCGGCTGCCGTTCGCCGCGCCGCAGTCGATGAAGAACAAGGATGGTAAACGCGCGCGCCTTCTGCCAAGTATAGCCATATCAGCTCGACAGATTCCAGTACAAGCCAATCTATTTCTCCGACGACAAAGTCGTAAGGCTTATGCCAACTCTTAAAAGCAAAAAGCCCGCGTCATTGAAGAGGCGGGCTTTTATTTAGGCGTGCGAAAACCGCCTATGCACGAATCATATCAGAACAGAACAGAACAGCAGTACACGCATTATTTTTAAGGCGCTGGGTCAGCTCGGCGCGCGCGGCCATTGCAACGTCTGCAAATACTGCGTTCGGGAACCGCCATGGTGTGGCCTGGCTGCACAGCTTATATATCGCCCAGATGTGGATGCGCGCCATACTGTCGATCATCGCGTCGGTGGCCTGGCCATGATGCTGGAAGTGATCTGTCCCTCGCCAGCCATGGCCTTGAGCGCGCCCACTGGCAGGCCCATGCCGTCGGCCAGTGCCTTCATCAGGCGCGGCGCCGCCTCGTTCACAGCGTTGAATTCCTCGCCACGCAGCGTGCCCGACGCGAATGCCTGCGACAGCTGCAAATACATAAAATCATTTCAAACAAACACTGATTTAAAGGACACTATGCTGCGCAAATTCTTGCTTTCCACCGTTTTCCTCTGCAGTTCCCTGTCGCTGACGTCGGCACATGCCGGCCCAACATGGCAAGAGGGCGAGATATGGGACCACTCCGCCGTCGCCGGCGGCTTGCTGATACGCTTTAATCCCGCCACCTCAGCATCGCCCGACAATTGTGCCGGCGCCACCTGGATGTTCATTCTCGAAGCAAACAAGACGCTCATCGCCGTCACCTTAATGTCCATTGCAAGCGGCAATCGCCGCGTGATGGTATACACCAGCGGCAATGTGTCGGGATTCTGTACAGTTACCCAGGTTGACCCCATCAACTAAATCAGGTTTGATAGCAGCAGGCCGGCCTAGAAAGCATTTCACTGTGGAGTCCAGAACCGTTCCTGTACACGGTTACATTGAATATCTTGTCAGATTATCCTGCATTGCAATAAAGTTACTCATCACCACGAAATGAGTACCTATGCCCATATTTTGTGTAAGATACTGTCAAACATGAATGAGATTTTTTGCGTGCCTTACTCATAACGTCTGAAAACTCGCGGATGAAGTTGGGGCTTGGCGGATTTTCGAGAGATCCAGTTTCTCCCCTAGCACCCATATTTACTAAAGCCGTTGCGAATTTGAACAAGATGAGCAGGCACGCGCGGTCTATGCCAAGCGGCTTTTGCATACGCTGGCGGAATCCTGGTCGGCAGGGTTTGGAAAAGGCTTGGATCCGACCAACTTGCGCCATATACGCGGTTTTTATCTGGCGTTCCCAATTCGCGACGCACTGCGTCGCGAATTGAACTGGCCCCACTATCGCACCTTGCGGCGGGTAGAAAATGATGTGGCGCGCCATTGGCACATGAAGGAAGCTACAGAGCAAAACTGCAACGCACGCGTACTCGATCGCCAGCTTAGGTCCGGTATTACAGCACTTGGCTTAGCTCTAACTTCCAATTCTCCTGGCTACCAGAGGCCGCTGTCAGGATGTTTGTCACCTACATCATCGACCTCTGGCCAGGCTGCTTTGACGAGGGGATCAAGCCAATCAGCCATTAGCGTCAGCTGCTCGATGCTTCCAGTGAGCTCAGCTGACATTCCTGGTTGGGCCAAAATCCGATCCCGGAGCCGGCGAAGCGATTCCGCACGATCGAGGTCCTTGGACATGCTCTCAAAGGTCGCCAATTTCGCAAGTAGCTGTTCTTTGTTCGCCTTTCGCTGCTCCCAAGCTGCGACCTTGGCGCGCTGCTCACGTGCCCGGTCTTCGTACACGGTGGCCCGCACATGACGCCGAAGCGTGTCGTTCTCAATCCAGAGTACCGCCTTCTGAACCTTGTTCTCAATCTTCGCGCTAGGAGTGTCTTCCATTTTGTAACACTCGAAATATCCGTTGACATTGAAGATCCCCACATGGAGCTTCCCGGTCGAAATATAACGATATTCAGGTGGGCGGTATTCCCATGTTGACCGCAATTGCGCTAATCGCGGCCGGCCCGGGCGAGCTTTAGGTTGAGGAGGTGGAACGAGCTCTTGCGTTATACGCTCACGGATGCGGACAAAGAACGGCTGGTTGCGAATGACGAAACAGTTCCGCTTGAGGCTTGTGTCCCGCCGCATGCCACGAGGAAGGGAAGGAAGTGGAGGGTGTGAATTGTCGAACTGGGCACCGATACATCTTAATGCATAGGCGAATCGATCAACCAGATGCAGCGACCGCTCGACTAAACCGTCGGACACCGAAATATCTGCCCAGGTTGCGCCTGAAGAATTACGAACCCCTTTTTCAACGTCAATACCCTTCATCGCTCGTACGACCAGCTTGGTTTCTGGCTGAAAGGATTGATGATCTCGCGTGGGACAATACGCAGGAAGGTCCGCCAATAGAGGCTGCGGGCTATCATGCCTTGCTTGAGCGAACCGCTCTTCTATTTCCTCATCCACATGAGACAGGTACTTGGATCGCGTATATGTCGGGGCCACGCTCGTGGCATGCAGCGTCGGCTTGTTGAGCGTCGCCCCTTTAACTACCTTTATCCAGTATCCATGCGGTGGCAAAGGAATATCCAATGTTACGCAGATTTTCCGCAAGGCGACATCCGACAGGGCGTAGAACTTGGCGACTTTGGTCATCGGCTCCGTCCAGACCTGATCAAAAAGCGTTTGCCTTGCTATCGTCTGGTGTTGCCAGGCCATCTCACCTCCACGGGCTGCGTCTAGCGGCGGCTAGTCGATCAAGATCGGCAAGCGAACATGGGAATTCTGCAAAAAATCAAAGCCGACCAATTGACTCAACTTACCAAGCTCCGAGCACCAGCCCCACACGAAGCACCATCGGCGGCCAATCATTTTCCACGGTAGCTGAACTGGATCATCTACCGTGGAAGGGTTACACCTTTGCTTGATCCAGAGCCTTACCCGAATCAACCCAGTCTTTAACCCATTTCGGCTGACGGCCGCGGCCACTCCACTGTTGCGAGGCATCGTTCGGATTACGATACTTTACTGCAACCGTTTGGGTTTTTACCCGAACACCGTCACCGACCAACTCTTTGACCGATTTTCCAAGGCTCTGCGCAATTTGCAGAATTTTTGCCCGTGCTTCATCCAGATCCTTTTGCTCGCGGACCTTCAACTGCTTTTTGATATCGTCCTGTAACGCACGCAATTCCGCAATGCTCAGATTTTCCAGATTCATCGAATTCACCTATTAAAACGTTTGAATGACTGGGAAATTAACACATTTTCCTCCCCCTTCATCCGTTCAGTTGCAAATTTTTTCAAAAAATCCAAAGACTGCACCTAGTTTGTGTCGCCAATCCTGGCCATCGCTAGTTTTCCCGTACACAACGTAGGTGGTAGCATCACGACAAATCAGACGTGAAGACAATTGACCAAATTCACTCCAGACTGCCTATCGCAGCGGCGGCCCGAAAAACTCCAGTGATGCGTCACCTAGCGGATCGCCAGCCGCTGCATTGGGCGCTGCCGCAGAAAGTAGCCGTTCAGACTCTGGATGGCGCGATTGTGCGTCCATCGCCATCAATCCGGCATACGCGAGAATGCGCAGCCGGTTAATTCTCCTCGTGCCTTTCGGAAAGCGCTGAAGATCATCGAAGAGTGCTGGAATATCCTCGCTCATCAGGACAAAACTCATGCGTATTGCCTCGCTCATGGAGCACTCCGGGGTGACCCGTGCAGCGCGTCTGAGTTCTCCGACTCCGGTACGACACCAGCATGGCATGTTTTGGAAAATGCGGTTCCAGCATACTGAAAGCCTTTGACATTGGCAAAGATCGGATCTTTCAGCTCGGTGATCATATGTCTCGGAAAAGCTGCCTTGAGCGCCTTCCTGTAAAAGAACGCGGCACCGCCAACCAAAATGATATTTTTGAGATCGGCGGCATCTCCGACATAGCGCGTCATTTCGGCGACAGCTTGCTCCGGTATCTTGAGCGCCATGGCCAAATGGGGCGCAATATCGTAGTCGGACTGAAATATCACCGGCTTCTTGCCTTCCCGTAGCGCCCGGTCAATCACATCGTAGTCTCGGTATTGTGATGCAGTAGTCCGACCAATGCCATCGGCAATCGACTGCAACACGTCGAACATGCCACGGTTGACTGAATGGCTGCGCTTTTCCACTTGCTGCATCCCGTGAGAGACAATCCAATCAAAGGTACGCCGGCCAGGATCGACAATGAGACTGCGCTCCTTGCGTAACTCGGCGACCCGGTTGTACGCAAGTCCGTAATACATGAGAGCGCCAGTCGGCTGCGCCACTGCCTTGACTCGCGCGATAGTGACCCGCTTGCCGTTCCCTAGCTGATGCTCTCCCTGCACCTTTTTTTCCAATGCAGCAACCCAGCGCCGCTGCTTGAAGGTGGCGACCGGAAGACCGACGACGAGAAGATCGATATGCTCGAGTTGCATGTAATGCACAGCCCCCAGCAATAACGCCATATATTCAGGTGTAAGGCAGTAGTGATCGTTTTGCAGCATATTCGCTGAGAAAACATCTGCTGCCAAATGGACATCGGGACCAACTTCGTAAAACAAGCCATCAATAGGCACCGTCGTCGTCTTGCGCTTTGCGCCCCAGGCATCCTGGTCACGCAATGACTCGGATGGCGCCGCCTGTGAAGGAAACATGTCACATTGCAGGGTCCCATCCCCTTTGATGCCGACAATAAACTTCGTGTTCCCACGCCCCACATCGACCGCCCGTACCACTGGATTCATGATCCTCTCCTGCCGACCTCATTTCAAAAATGTACTGCCAGATAGCATGCAATGGGGACAAACAGAACGCGTTTTATGCGCCCCTTTTCAATTTGCCGCGTCTCCATCGCATTTGCAATGCGACTGGAATGGTTTTCGCACCGAGGCAGCGCTCATTTTGACCTTAAGAACCGCTCTCCATCTGTTCTCCACTCGTTGTGGAAACGTTTTCCACCCAATATGCCGAGCTCCGCATCGACATTCGTCAATACAATTTACAATCAGAGGTATCACTCTCCGTTCACTTCTCAAGTGAAAAAAACGTTTTTTGGGGCCTTACAATTTAAATTGGGGTTCAATTACAATTTTTCACGGTAAAAAATCCCCTTGACTTCGATTTTGGCGCCGCCTAATCTGGGAGCACTGTCTGGACCTGCTTCCATGACCATCGCGGTCTCAATGCAGCGCCCGTGAGCGAAACCACCGTCGCAGTCGTGACCTGCCACTGTCGACTGGATCTCCAGTCCCTTATGAAGGCGCCATGGAACCATGGCCCAAAGTTCTCTGTATCCGATCCGCGAGATCGATGTCCGTAACCCATCATTCCTGTACCGCCGTGAGCCGTCAGGAGCATGATCGCCTGCTGAACGCGATGCATGCAGATAGCCCACAGACATGATCTGGGGCGTGCCGGCATGACTGCCATCTCAGCACTTCTTCATTACACGTTTCCCCTCGTGCGACCATCCTCGGATGTCGACATGCCGCCGTTGCCCGTGAGGCTTCGAGCATATCGGTATGCACGTAGCGCCAGAAGGTCCGGTGGTAGGACCTTGGATATCGGCGTGGGAGATGGACTCCTTGACATTCAATAGTTGGGCCTGGCAGTCAACCAGGCAGCCTTTGCTACGCACTGTGCGTGGCACTGCCCGCCCTTGAGGCGGGGGTAGTCGGGCAAGGCGAAATCCACCCGTCTTCGGCATGCGCATTTTTAAGAGACCATTCGCTCGCGCGATAGACCCTATCCAAACAAGCAGTGCGCCCAGGGCACACGCATTGCCGGCACCTCCTCGCCCGCATGACGAACGCACATTGGCCGCGTGTCGCCGTGCCTGGGAAGTGGCCAAGCATGCGACGTGGCACTGACAGCGCCACGTCGACACATTGTCTCAAGGAGACAGCACAACTTCATGACGCTGCATCAAAGGAGCAGAAAGACTGGCGCACAAAACGGTTTGATCCATGCGCGCCAGATGGCATGCGGCCGTGCGTTGAGGGTGTCAGAACAAGGAGATTGATGATGACGAACAACAGCGACTGGAAAACCCAACTCGACATGATTTTGCTGAAACATAACGGCAAGCATGCGTATCGCAACAAAGTGGTGTCTCACAACACCATGCAAGCGCGCAAGATGGGCCTGGAACGCACATTCACCACCCTGCGTGCCTTAGGATTCAAGCCGACGCCGGATAACCTGAGCAGCAAACACCTCTGCGCACTCATGCTGTATTGGACGGGAAAGGCCATCGGATCCCCGCGGCAAGGGGTGGTGGCGACGAGGCGCCAGCCGTTCAGCCCCGCCTACATCCAGCAGCAAATGAGTTTTCTGCGGGTGTTTGCACGTTGGATCGGCAAACCCGGATTAGTTCAGGGTGCCCAGCAATATGTCCATGATCTGCACCTGGTGACTCGGCACTACAGCGCAGACAACGACAAGAGCTGGACCGGGAATGGCGTCGAGGTGGACAAGGTCATCGATACTGTGACTGCCATGGACGACAGGGTCGGTACGCAGCTGCGCATGCTGCTAGCATTCGGACTGCGGCGCAAGGAAGCGGTGATGTTCTGCCCGCACACCGCCGAAGTACCAGCCTACGCATTGCCGGCCGGCTACCCGCAGCAAGGTACTGACCGCTACATTAGTTTCCTGCGCATCAAACGCGGCACCAAGGGAGGCCGCTTGCGTTTCGCGGCAGTACGCAACGATGCACAGCGCAGGGCGTTGAGCGAAGCCTGTCGCCTCGCCCGCTTCCGGCACTCGCATATCGGGCACCCGGATTTGACACTGAAACAGTCGCTCGACCTGTTTTCCAACGTCGTGCGCAAGGCTGGCTTGACTAAAACCGACCTCGGCGTCACTCCGCATGGACTGCGCCACGAATTCGCGGGGGATCTCTTCTTTGACATTGCCGACTGCCAGGCACCGGTGCGCGCCGGGCAACTGTGTCTGGACACGGAAGCAATAAGCGCGCTCTACCATCAGGTGGCATTGCAACTAGGGCACAACCGCCCACAGATCAGCAATGCCTATCTCGGCTCCCCGATTCAGCACAAAACAGTACAGGAGGCGGATTGTGACCTTGTCCCGTGATGATAGAAATCACCGCCCTATTCCGCGGCTTGATCAGTCGCGTACGTCCGGTGAAAAGCTGCGTCGTATGTCCCTGCGGTCCATTGCCTGCCGCCTTGCATCGCGCTATATCAATGCCTGGCGCCTACGCCACAGGCCAGGTCACCGCGACAACATTGCCAAATCCCGCGCAGTGCTGTGGCAGCTGCGCTCCTGGGAGGGCCCGTATCTGAACTCCAGATGCTTCGCCTTCCTGCGCAAGGTAGATCCGCTGATATTCGAGGAAATGGTGCTAACAGCACTGGAAGACTGCGGCCTGTTTGTCTGGCGCAATGTGCGCTACACCGGCGATGACGGCATCGATGGCAAGGCATGGCATCCGCGCCATGGATGGTGCGCGGTACAGGTAAAGCGGTATCGCCAGCATGTGTCAGCCGACCATGTGCGGCAATTCGCTGAGTTGGTGGCAACGTATCGGTATCCCGCCGGCCTGTTCGTCCACTCGGGACGCAGCGGCGCGGCGCTTTACCAGCACCTGGGGAATAGCCGGCTCACTCTGATCAGTGGTGAACGGCTACTGGAACTTCTGTTACAGCGCCAACTGGGTCGTCTATGGCAATAACGGCCCTCTAAAACCGAAGTAAGCAGTTCCGAATGTAAAGAAATGGATCGCCGCCAGATGCCTATACGCGGCGATCTCATTGTCCATTTCAACCTGAAACGGTGATGCGGAAGCCAATTTCTGGCTCAACGCGATCCACCTCATGCGCGCGCAGATGAAAGATACCAGCAACATCCCCCGAAAACCAGTGGCCGCCCCGGATCAAGGCCTCGCCACTATAATCTTCTCCAGCGGATGGGCCGTCGCCAGCTCCGCTCTGATACGGCCATTCCTCACTGCGATCCACCGTGGGTGAGTGCATGGGGAATGGCCCAGCAATAATGCCATCCGCATCGCCCTGCACGTCGTCGAAAATCCATGTATAGGCATTTCCAGATACGTCATGGATCACTTCACCGTTGGAGAGGACATGCCAGCGGCGTTCAAACAGACACGTTGAGCGGTGAATACCTGGCTGGGGGCCCTCGCACGTCCCCTTGTGCAGCCCTTGATACAGCCTGCCATGTCCCACTGCGCCGCCAGTCCAGTTGATGGGCTGGCGCATGATGTTGCAAGCGATGGCCAATGCCTGCCGCTCTGTCAGCAGCGCCATGCCACACTCGGCACTGATCCGTTTCGCGTCCGAGAACGAAATCGACGTCCAGGGAGCTGTCCACGGGTCAATCTGAATGGTTTTGAATGCCCCCTCCCCACAAAGAAATGCACCGACACGGAATGCCGGCATCACCTCGCCGCCGATAACGGTATCTGGCACGGTCACCAGACAGTTGTTTTGCAGGATACGGGCGATGACCGCGTCGCGAATGGCGCCGGACCGCGACGGCGCCTCAACCTCGCAAGAAACGGCATACGCGGCCAAGGCCGCCAAAACATGGCGGTCGCTGGCCGCTTCCAACAAGAGCCGTTCGGCTAGGCCAGCCTGTGGTTCCCGCGCAGTATTGTGGAATGAAGTTGCCGGAGCTGCACCGGCACGTAGTAAACCATGCAGCGCGATCAAGGAAGATGCGTTGTTCGACATGTTTGCCTCCGATATAAATAAATGTAGGAGGTTCAGTGTAAAAGCGTCAAAAGGCGTCTCAAGTCGCCTCCCGCGCAATTACCGGGTAGAAGAGCGATGATGCAGTCAAGGCTTTCAATGGGTTGAGCAGAATCCCGGCATATACCGTCAGCAATGCAGCTGCGGCTCTGAAGGAAATAAATAGCCCGGTGCATGTCGCATGCCATCAAGCCTTCACAGCAAACCGCTGCGCCCTATCGCAATACACCTAACAAAAACACCTGTGCCAGTTGAGGCGTGGCAGGAAGAAGAGGAGCACTGCTTGAAGTTTCACCAAGTGCGGCTAAAATGAGCATGCTTTTTGTGGGAATCGTTCTCACATTGCTCTTGTGTTCGCCAATCGCTGGCAACACAAGATCTTGCAAAATAGCTCTATCTTGCAAGCGTAGCGGTCGTTACCCGCCACCATACCTGTCGGTTAACGCCGACGACGTGTTGTTCAACGTTAGATCAAACGTACGGTTTTGTCTCCGTACGCATTTCGTTCTCCCATCTGGAGAACGACAGTAGCGGTGCGATGCCGTTGCCATCCAAGGCCCGACTTTCGAGTTCCGGGCCTTCTTTTATCTGCACGCGGTATGCGCACATACCTGCGTTTTCATGCTCAATCGGGGATCAGCGTTCCCGATATAGGGCACGCCTGTCTCCATGTATTTCTGGAGGCTTCTCATGTCCACACCACTTCTCTTTTCTTCTAGCTCTTTTCATTGTCTGCTTGTCGGTGGTAAGTGCAGGAAAAGTCCATGGCTGCAACCTAGCACCGCCTGTCTCTTGCTGGACGCCAGCACTACCGCTATCGCCTGTGGCTTGGAAACATCTGCGACAGCAGGTTCTATCGCAGTGAATCGGAGAAACAGGCGATTCCTTGTATGGCGCCCCCGGTAGGGTCGCAACAATGGCGCCGCTCGGTGTCCTGACTTCATGTTTTTTTTGCGGGAACGTTGCGGTTCCCGCCTGGGACCTGCCGTTCCCATTTTTCATTAAGGGGAACATCATGTCCAACAAAGCATACCGTGGCAATACCCAACAAAGCGATCGCGATGACCAACCGTCGGGGCGTGATACTTGGCAGTTGCCATATGATGAACAGTCAAAAACGGTACGTCGTCCTACCTCGACTTATCCGCATCGCCCTGCCAAACGGAAAATGACAGCATTGGAAGAATGCGAGCAGCGGGCATGGATCAGCTTTTACCGGAACATCGGCGATCCAATCGTGGCGGCCGAGGTACTCCGTTTACTCGACAGCAATGGCGAGATCAGATCAGACCATCTCGGTCTGTATCTTCAAGCGAAACGATCGATTCGCCTGCATAAGCAACGTCAGCTGCGTGCGGAACATCTTGCGGTTGCCCTGCGTTTCTGCGGGCGCATGCTGTTCACCGTGCCATTTACCACGGCGTACAGTCTGACGCGACATTTTGTCGGGCTCATCGGCAGCGCCCTGGTTGCATGCGCACAGCAGCGTATCACTGAACCTGCAGCCGAACGCCTGCGCGATGTGGCGCGAAAAGGGCAACCTGCCAAGCCAACAGGAACGAATGGTGCCAGGTCTCCGGAAGACGCCAAGGCGACCAGTAATCACCCAGCTGGCAAATAGCTGGTCATATAGATGGGACGAATTAGCCAGACTTGCAGATGGACGCGACGGTATCGTCGATCAGCCGATGAAATTTCCGCGAGTCGGGTGATGTGCCCCAGTAATATTGTTTGCAGCGTTCGACATAGACGTCGAGATCGTCGATGCTTTTCACCCCCTCTGGCTCAATCAGAGTCAGATGTGTCAAGCGTTCGATGTCTCTCGACGTCAATCGAATAGAGTTTCCCAGTCTCAACATAAGAATCCCGATCCTCCATGCATATGCGCGCAACGTGACGGCCGCTGGCAAAGAAGCGCCATACGGAAGCATGCTGCTCATCATAGATACGGTCGGACCGCTATTCAAGCTTCCGTAGTCATTGGAAGTACTTTTGGCTGGTCTTCTTCAAAGAGCCAAGCTGAGTGGATTGAGGCCGCCTATGTTCATCCATAGGATCCATCCTGCGTACGCGTCGGCCTGTTCTGGCGCGTCAAAGTTAGTCCACTTTTTGCCCGCAATACCTATACCCTGTCGGGAAAACCGTTCCCAAGTGGGACACCGTTTTCCCTTTCTTTAACCATTTTGGGAGAACGTCATGACCTCTCTACATCTCATGTCGCGCGAAGAACTCGCCCGCGAGCTCGTCGATGCGCCAAAAAACCGAAGAAACACAGCAAGAACTGATGCCACTTCGATGCCAAATTGCCTGGAGGCACCTGCATATGATCAAAAAGTGCGGCGCAAATTAGATCTCGCACGGGAAATTCTCCTCCGAGATCTGGCTGAACCATTGAAACGTACCTGGAGTTTGACGTCGCCAAAAACGGTGCGTGAATGGCTCACCATCCGCTACTGCGGCGTTGAGCGGGAGATCTTCCTGGCTCTCTATCTGGATGTCAAGATGCGTCTGATCGATACCGAGGACCTGTCAGTAGGCACCTTAACAACCACAAACGTCTATCCGCGCGAACTGGTCAAATCAGCACTCCGCCACAACGCCTGCTTCATTCTTTTTGCACACAATCATCCATCGGGCTGCCCCGATCCAAGTGAAGCGGATGTCAACTTGACGCGAGCGCTTCGCAGAGCAATGGCCCTGATCGATATTGAGGTGCTCGACCATGTCATTGTCGGCTCCGTCGATTTTTTTTCGTTTGCTGAGAACGGTCTGTTGTAGGAGGGCGAGGTGCGGCGAAGTGCATTCTGGATCGCAATACCCAAGATCCTGCCACTGATCGACATTCACGCCTCGATTCTCATCTTTTCAACGGAGAAAACCATGCGTAGCTTTTTCACACGGGTCAGCTATGTCCTGGCCCAGACTAACCGGCTGTTCAACTCAACCACAACACGCCAGGCAATGGATGCTGCGTCCGCTCATGCCGAAGCTGATGGCATGGTCGATGCGGTACGTGGCCACATGCAGCCGCCGCTCATGTTGCTCGGCGCACCCGAACTATGTCATGCCTGGCGGGATGGCCACCATTTTGCGCGATGGCTGCGTGAATGCATGGCCATGGATACCAGCCCTCATAGAGTTCAGCTGCAAGCAGATAGCGGCCAGTTTCCCGGCCCCGAACGCAGAATGCAGAACTCATGACGGCAATTCCAGTTATCTTTTGGAAGAACAACAAACGCCATCTGGCACATGATCTGATAACTGGATGACTACTTCACGCCGGTGTCTTGCCGGCATCCAGCCTGACCTGGACTGCCTCCTGCTAAGGAGGATATGTGTCCCGGTCAGGCGGGCCACGTTTTTTCAATGGAGGCATTGAAAATGCGTTTTACGTTCAATAAAAAAGCCCAACGAACCGCCCTGCAGGCACTTAAACACCTGGAAACCGGATCATTCGCCAGCGCCGTCTTGGGCGCATTTAGCGCCAGTCCTCGTGCCACCGCCCTGGTCGCCCTTGGCTTGTTTGTCGTTTGCCGTGTCTGTACGACCATTATCGCCGGCATCGAAGACACGGAGACAAAAATAGAGCAAGGATCCAGGGCAATGCCACAACAGCCCGGCAGCCGCAGTGAAGAAAATACAACCGAATAGGCTTGCCGCTATGCGCAAATGAACTACACTTTCTTCACAGAGAAAGAACTGGAGGAATAGCATGTCATTCGCCAACATAATTATATCGGTCGACATTGCTGCTGCGGTGGCTGCAGTAGCTATTACCTGGCACTACGTTCGACAGACGAAGAAACAACGCAGTGTGAAAACATCATAGTCTGACCGCCCCTACAGAATCGCCGACGTGTTACTCGGCGATTTTTTCAACTGTCATTTTCTGTATGGCTCCACTCTTACCTCATCAAGGCGACTAGTTTTACGGACATCTCCCATCGATTACACCAGGCCAATCACCGTCTCGATCTGATCTTTCAACCCTTCAGGGTGACTCGTATGACGCTTCAGCTCGTCATACACGCGTGCGCGTCCACGCGGGTTGATACGCCAGCCGCTCCCCCACTTCTTAGCAGCGTAGCTCTCAAAATCGCTTCGAACAATCCCCATCTCGCCCAGCAGGCCCCACATTTCACCCAAGTCGGTAGGTTCTAAACTACCCTCCCCGGCCCCTGCATTCGACGCACCACTATTCTGTACCGTCGCGCCGCCATCGTCACCTGCTGCTATGCGCGCGGCGGAATCGGGCAGTTCGCCAGGCTCATCTCCAGCGACGTTAGCCTGCTCAAGCTCGACAGGACCCGTACCATTCAACAGGGTTGCTGATGGATCCGTCAGCCGCAATGCCTCCCCATTGCACTGATTCGTCAGCAGCACGGCGACATCAATGGGGGCCTGGAGCTCGATGATCCAGTGAGCGGTCTTCACAGGACGTCCATCATCACCAATACGCGACACCTCGCGCAACATCTTCGTGATGTAGAAAGTAGATCGATTTGAATCCAGGTATCCTCCAATTCTCCCTCCACGCAGACAGGACACTGCTTCCAACCGCTCAATGGCACGGCTCATTGCATAGATGCTGTTGGTCGCCAGTTCAAAGGCATCGATCGATTGGACGCCAGGAACGTAGAACACAAAACGCCCAGAGAGATTGCATTGCCGAGCCTGGAATTGCGGGCAGCAGTCAGGATCGCAAATGCCATGATTGTCGGGCCGCAGTTGCTTTGCTCGTCCGCCGAAGGTACGGATGATCCGTGTGCTGCCCGCCGCTACCTTGGCCGGCGCGAACATCATGCAATGCCGTGTCCGGCCGTCGGCGGAATACTCGCTCCAGTACCGTTTCTCGTTGGCACTCCAGGTCGCCAGCTCATGCGGCACGATCAACTGCCACGTGTCGGTCGGAAAAATGACCGGGAATCGGTACAGACGCCGCCCTTCGCCACGGTCCTCCCCATACAAATGCATCAGCTGCCCGGGTATGTCACGATTGGGAAAGTCTTCCGGGCGGACGGTAAACCAGGGAACATTTTTCGGCATCAAGGGGTTTTTAATCTGAGGAAACTGTTCAAGTATCCGATGAGAGATTTTCTGAAATGAGATGTTCTGCGCCACACCCTCCTCATATATAGCCACAATATCGGGGTGCTTCGCCGCTGCCGGTGTCAGGATTTGGATGCCGGCATGAATTTTCCCAGCGGTAGGGATACGTTTTATGCGGTGCCCCAGCACGGTGATGGGAGCAGCTTGGGCACTACGCAACGCTATTTCGCCATGGTTCATATTCCACTCCTTTACGGTTGCACGAGTTGGTATGTGCTTCCATGGTCGCCTGCACAGCATCCGAGTCAACCCTGGCCTTTCACATGGGGCGGCAATAGACATATCGGGAAATGAACCACGTGATCTACCCTGTCAGGTGTTAGAGCAAAGTGAACCCAGAGAAGGAGCCTGGATCGGGTTAGTTCGTAGACAAGGCATCTATCCGCACACTTGCGGATATGGAAACGACGCAGAGATCGTCTTCCAAATAGCATTTTCTGGCTCATTGGTTAGCAATACCAACTCAAATACCCCGTCAAAACGGCAGTTTATTGGTCAACAACATGCCGGGAAATGGACCAACATGGGGCTACGCAGTGGCAAACGAGTGAGGGGAAGATGATGAATGCGACAAACGGCAACGTCAGCGTGATCCGTCAGGATCACGGCGAGATGAATCAAAAATTGCTGCAACGCCAGGCGCTGGCGTCACTCGCCCCGGTCGAGTCAGCCGGTCGCATCGTCAAAATGAGCCTTTCCAGCCCAGAAGGAAAGCGTTTGTTCCTCCGCTATTTTGATATTACGCAGCTCCACATGCACTACATCTCCAAAATTGCGCGCCTTTCTTTACCGGATGCCGATATCGAACAGGTTGAAAAGCAAGTACTTGAGCTTGTCGAAGAAAAAATAGACAGCATCGACAAGGAAATGGTCAGGGTGGAGCAGGAGCTTCACAAGAACAATATCGGCTCCCTGGCAACCTATGTGATCGAACCGCTCACGCTCGAAGTACGTATGCTTGGAAAAATTGGTCGCCGATTACTCGAGCTCATTGCTAAAGTCGATCAGTTGATGCCCATGCTGGAAACGTTGGCCATTGACGAACTCATCTCTGAAAGTCAGCTCAGTATCAAGAAGAACCTTTTTAAAAGAATGGTGCGTAGCGTTGGCGGCATCGTCCGTACGCTCAAGATCGGCCTGCAGAGGAAAAGTGCGGCTCTTGCCAACACCGACAAAAACGCTGCACATCAAAAAAATAGTACTGACCAGGTCGGCCATTCCGCAGCCAATGCATTGAGTTCTGATGATGCGGTTGCAAGCGATAAGATCGTCCATGGTAATCCATCAACCGACACAAAGGTCATGACGATCCAATCGGTGGATGCACACAATTCCGATACCACTGAGGCCGAAGAATCCGTCAGCACGGCCGCTTCCAATACTGCATACATACCGGGGCCTACACACGACCACAGTCGCCGAGACTATGTTGATATGTCCTAGACCGAGCCCCTCTCTCGCTATGGGATGGGAGTTGCCATGAAGTTATCAAGCGATCCTGATGCAACATGGAAACTCCTTGAAAATCGCCAGTGCAAACAGCGAACACCATTGACGCAGTATGCCTGGTATCAGAGCCCCTGCGATAAACAGCATTAGCGTTGGTCGTTCCCAAACTTGCATGGCCATGCATACCAGAGGCATAGATATTTGGATTCATCTGCCTCAAGAGCGCCCCAAAGTACGAAACACAGCATTCACTTCACTGGGAGATAAACATGACAAACAAAGAATTGGAAACTCTGCAGCAAGCTATCGATCGAGAAAGCCGTCCATTATTAGGTAAGGGCCTGAAACTCGCACTAATTGCGAATACACTGATTTTAATCCTTGGTGCTGTTCTCGCATATCTCAATATTTACATCAGTTATTTCTTCATCATTGCTTCTATGACGATTTTCATCATTACTGCACTTAACATGCCAATTCCTTGGGACTATGCCAATGAAGAATTTCATCGCCAAACCTTGCGGACGTCCACGGTAGCGACCTTGAGTGCGTCGCTTTCCATTCAAACATTAAATTTTCTTGAAGAGCAGAAAAAAATGGACACGCAAAACTGTCTGAGAGTTGAAAGCTTGTTCTATTTGCTCACTATCGAAAATGATGCGAGAGAAAAATATCGATTCAAAACGATTGCTGAAAACCAGGCGGCAGCACTCAACAATCACGAAAACAAATGACCCGTTTTCTGTACGAAAAAATCGGCGAGCAGCTCTCATTGGTGTCATATCGCAGTCTTGACCCGCCTATAGGGAAACACTGATTAATTCATCGGGGACCGTTTGCTGCTGCGGCCTGACCTGAGACAATATCGGTATCGCCACCGTCCACCATCAACCATGCAAAAGAGCTTCTCCCACCTTGAATACGCCACCAAGAAGAAGCTGACCTGGCACGACCGCTTCCTGGCCGAGATCGACAGCGTGACGCCGTGGGGCAAGCTGCACAGACTGAACGAGCCGTTGTATCCGAAGGTCGAAAGCGCCGGTCGGCCACCGATTGGGCCGGCGCGCATGCTGCGCATGTATGTGGCTCAGCAATGCTTTGGCTTGTCTAACGAAGGCATCGAAGACGCGATCTACAACAGCCAATCGATTCGCGCCTTTGTCGGCATCGATCTGGACCGCGATTCGGCGCCGGACGCAACAAACCTTTCGGAAGTTCCGCCACCCGCTGGAAGCCAACGGGCTGATGCGCCAGATCTTCGACACGATCAACGGGCACTTGGCCAAAAAGGGTCTAATGATGCGCGAAAGCACCATCGTCGACGCCACGCTGATTGCCGCGCCGCCGTCGACCAAAAACAAGGACGGCAAGTGTGATCCAGAGATGCACCAATCGAAGAAAGGCAATGACTGGCACTTCGGCATGAACGCTCGCGTCGGCGTCGATGCCGCTTCGCGCCTAGTGCATACGGTCATCGGCACGGCCGGCAATGTCGCCGACGTGACGCAGGCACACGCACTGCTGCACGGCGACGCCGGCTACCAGGTCGTGGAAAGCAATCCGAGAACATCGGCAAATCGGTGACGTGGCATGTGGCCATGAGGCGCTCCAAACGCAAGGCGCTGCCCAACAATAAACTGAGACGCTTGACGGAAAATCTGGAGCAATTGAAAGCTAGTGTCCGGGCGAAAGTCGTGCATCCGTTGCGTGTCGTCAAGAATCTGTTTCGTCATCGAAAGACGCGTTATCGCGGCCTGGCCAAGAACACTGTACAGCTCTTACGTTGTTCGCCTTTGCCAATCTGCTGCTGGCCGGCAGGCGCTCTACGATCACTGAATCCCGTAGTCTGTCTTGATGACAAAAAGACGTGAGTATCGCGTCAAATCGAACGAAAAACGGGCCTGAGTGGCGCGACGGTTGGCTATTTGGCGCGCTAGCGAATTGATCAGTACTTCCTTAGGGGCCCGGGTATCCTGCCAGACGGCTGGCGTGCGATCTAGTCGCAGCCCAATCCCACGACGAGATCGTGGCTGGCCTGTCTATTCCCACTGCCCGGCAGAGACTCTCGCCGCGCTCAAGTAAAAGCTAGCCGTCTTTCGCCATAACGGACTGTGAAGGATGTCATATCCCACCGAATCAGCAGCAGAGCGCCTGCTTCTGAATGCTATTACGGCAGAGCTAGTTACGACAGCCTTCCCCAACTTGGCATTCGGCGGCATGATGCCAAAGCAGTAGCTTGCTCTAGGCGCTAAACATCTACTTTGAGCGCGATCTAAAAATGGTGGGATTACCCATGATGCTATCGCAAACAGTTGTATTTCTGCAGCTGGCAATCACGCAGCTATGCCGGATGAAGCGGGCACAGCAATTTAAACTTTTTTTGCCACTTATTCCATCTATTCAGAATTATTATAGATCGTTGATTACATGGGGAACTTTTTAATTTCGACGCATTTTTGAGAGAATTTTCTACCGCTTTTATTGCCACTTTTCTCCATCTTGAATAACGATTTGAGGTGGCCGCCTGGCCAAAGTATCCACTGTAAAAGTAGGTCCGGAATACTGCCTCCTGAAGTGAGCTGCTAATCAAGCTCGACGGTGGAGCTGTCATGCGATTGCGAAGCAGCGCGAGGTAGACGCCATGCAGATCGGTAAAAATGCTCGGTAAATACGGCGAGGCTGCCACTGATTAGAAAAGCAGCACCTGTCCGTAAACCATTCAGTTTGCGCCTTTCAGAGCAAGGGCAACGAGTTATACACATGCTTGTACACCGAAAATGGGGATAACTTCTCATGTATAAATGATAGCTGGCGACTTTGCATCAAAGCGTATGACGTACAACGATCTTTGCAAACTGTGCCAATGACTCCCAACCGCATCTCTCCGAACAGTGCAAACATGGCGATAGGAGGTTAACAGAAAATACGACATTTTACGGCTCTTGGGCATGTATACCATGATGCATCGTTCCATGCTGTCGGCCCAGGTATTACCTCGCATCACTCAAGCTCCACTTGAATATGAACGGGCATCGCAACGATTAGGCGAGGAGATTTTTGTGATGGCCGGCGTCGCTCGCCTTGTCGAAAGACCGTGCGACGAGACCGTACAATACATCCGTGGCAGCAGCATCTCGTCAATACAGAATACAGGTCAAGAACTGTAAATCTAAAATACAATACCTATACTGTGAAAAGCACAGCTGGAACTACCTCATGCGCTATCCACTCAGAACACTTCAGCAACTACGGCCTCTTCTAGTCGGCTTTCGCAAGCAAGCCGGCTTGACCCAGCAAGCCGTAGCAGAGCAGCTCGGCATAACACAGCAAAGTTACGCACAATTCGAGGCCAATCCCGCATCGACCAGTGTTGAACGGCTCTACTTGGTATTGCGCCTGCTCGGTGTCGAACTCGTACTAATCGACAGTAATAAAGCTGATCATCCTGGCGACATGAAGTCCACGCCTGCGGAAGCGCTCGGGTGCCCCTACTCTGTCCCGTGTAATAAAGGCCCCCAAAAGTCGGCCCAAACAGGCCATGAAAATGCAAGCACCGGCAAAAATCGTTCCCCCATCCGCGAAAAAAGAGATCTGGTGATCCACGGGAAAAAAGCATACGCACAGAGTCACAACATCTGTCAGCCACCACCACACATCATGCCACCATCTTTTCCACTTCCAGCCAATCCTGCAGTTGGGACTTCACTTCGATTGCGCTAACGCCTCGCGCAGCATCACATACGATGCCAGCCATATTGATCATCGTTACACCAGCGGAGGTCAGCAGACACATTTGCATCACCTCGGGATGATGCTCCCGCCAACCACGCACCGTTTCAGCGATGGAGCGATCATCTGACGTCAGGACATCGATAACACGCTGTCCGAGCCGTCCTAAGTTGCCCTTGAGTGTCTCGGGTTCCTGCGCTTCCTCCTCTGAGCGCAGAAAAACAACACACACATCGGGATATGGCACAAGCAGACCCTCAAGAACAGGCGCCCAGACATAGCGGCGCGTCATCTCTGGACTTCCTTCCGATGCGAACAGTACGCCATTGGAGCGAATAAATAAGACGCGCGCCCTCAATGGCAACGGATGGCATACAAGTGAGCGCATAGACAACGCATCCTTTCTGGCTAAACATTTTAAGATCGAAACCACTGTACATTAACACAGTTATTTCCTAAAGGCGCGCCGGAAAGCTGAACTCTGCGCATCGTCAAAATGCTCTGCGCCAGTCCGACGAGTAACGGTAACCGCTACAGAGGTGAGGGAAAGTAAGTGTTCGCTTTCGCCAGTACCGTTGACGGCGAAGAGATTGTCACCTCGTTCGCCCGACCATTGGAAAACAAGCATGGGGGCTACGTTGGTGCAACGAACCTCTGCCACCCACGGCGTTTGGGGTAATCCCCCCATTTTTAGAGCGCGCTAAAAGTAGAGGTTAAGCGGCCAAGGCAAGCTTCTGTTTTGGCGTGATGCCGCCAAGTGCCATGTTGGGCCGGTCGTGATTGTAAGTCCACAGCCAGCGGGTTGCAAAATCCTGGATCTCATCGAGCGTTTCAAACAGGTGATGGGCCAGCCAGTCGTAGCGCACCGTGCGGTTATAGCGCTCGACATAAGCATTCTGCTGTGGCTGGCCAGGCTGGATGAGGTCGATGCGAATGCCGCGCTTGGCGGCCCAGGCCAGCGTCACAGCGCTGATGTACTCCGGGCCGTTATCGCAGCGAATGACCTGGGGTTTACCACGCCATTCGATGATCCTGTCGAGGGACCGGATGACCCGTTCAGACGGCAATGAAAAATCAATCTCGATGCCGAGCCCCTCACGGTTGTAGTCGTCGATCACGTTGAACAAGCGGATGCTACGGCCATCGGCCAGTTGGTCGTGCATGAAGTCCATCGACCGGGTGTCATTGATCTGTGCAGGCACGGCCAGCGGCAGCGGTTTTTCGCGCACCAGGCGATGTCGCGGCTTGATCCGCAGGTTCAGTTCCAGCTCGCGATAGATCCGGTAGACGCGCTTGTGATTCCATTGAAAACCCTTCACGTTGCGCAAATACAGGAAGCACAGGCCGAAGCCCCAGTTGCGCTGCTTGTTGGTCAGGCGCACCAGCCAGTCGGCCACCAGGGCGTTCTCGGCATCGAGCTTGGCGCGATAGCGATAGCAGGTCTGGCTGATGCCGAACGCCTGGCAGGCCAGTCCAATTGTGGCTGAACGCTGGGCCACGGCCCATTGCGCCATCTCCCGCCGCTGAAATGGCGTTACCACTTTTTTGTCAGGGCCTCCGCGACGATCTCGGCTTTCAAGCGTTCCTCGGCATACATCTTCTTCAGGCGCCGGTTTTCGTCCTCCAACTCCTTCATGCGGGCCATCAGCGAGGCGTCCATGCCGCCGAACTTCGAGCGCCATTTGTAGAACGTGGCGTTGCTGATGCCGTGCTCGCGGCACAGCTCAGGGACGGGCGAGCCGCCCTCGGCTTGCTTGAGGATGGCGATGATCTGGCTATCGGTAAAACGGGACGTCTTCATGCAGAACTTTCAAAAAATCTGAATTTGGAAATTTCTACTTTTAAACGCGATCATTTGGTGGGGAGATTACCCTTCATCCTCACCGGCCAAGTGCTGGTGGAGCTGGCGTGCGGCAGCGCCCAGCACCATCGGCTGAGCTACATCCAGTGGGCCTAGCTCATGGACCAGGTGTTTCGCCGGATTCCTGCTCCGGGACAATCTCTTCATCTAGCGCTGCTGGCTTGGTGATCCGCTTTGCCAAGCGAGTTGAAATCGACGAAACCCGCTGCACCAGGCGCTCGGCCAACACCGTCTCTTGCGGACCAAGCATTGGACGAAGCTGCTCGACGACGGCCGACGTCGCAGCCGGCAGCCGGCCAGCCATGTTTAGCGCTAGGTTCATCATGTATCTCGGCGCAACGCCGAGAGAGTCTGCGAGCTCTAGGACGTGCACTCCGGTGATCTTGCCGGGCTCCGTTTCACCGGCGATCTCGAAGGCGAACTTGGCGGCCAGGCCGGGATAGACCCGCGTGCACATCATGTCGTAGAACGGCGCGAGGCGTAGTCCTTTTGGCGTAGCGATGATCGACAGGTTCTTCGCGTGCGAGTCGTCGTTTCCCGCGCACAGGTTAAAGAAGAGCCAGCGCAGCAGCTGCAGCCGATCGACTGCAGGGAGCGCTGAAGCGCCCAGCAAGTCATAGCAGTCCTTGAACGATGGGCCACCCTCGGCCTCGTATTTGACATCGGACGGCTTGACGAGCATTTGGCAGAAGTCGGCCTGCCAGATGCGTTTGAGAGAACCATCAGGCTGCCGCTCCCGATCGTATCGCTCGACGAGACACGCGCGCGTGTTTGGCTGATACGCCACCTTCGCGGTCTGAAGTCCGCACTTTTCTGCCGCGAGCATGATAATTGTTTCGTTCACGGATGATGCAAACACCCTGATGTCGCTACGCTGGATGTCGGGCTTGAGGATGTGCGTGGATGGCGCGTTGCCCATAGGTCGAGCAGGGTTGCCGTCCTCGTCAACGTAGAGGAGGAGCTTGAACTGCGCGCCAGACAGGGACATACGAGGAGCAGGCAAGGCTGCTGCCTCGCGCTCGATCTCATCCCGCTCTGCTGACTGGGCGCCGTCAGCGTGGACTAGAAGATCTACTTGATCCCACGTCAGATGCTGGTAGACGGGAGGCTGCAAGGTCTCGCCTTCAGGCACTAGCACGAAGGCGCCGGCGCTCTCCCCTCCGACGCGCGCGAGTAAGCCGAATACCGTTGAGACCTTTTCTCGCATGCTGATGACCTTGCGCTGGTCACCTTCTGGGAGAAGGTTTTCGAAGAAGGCGGCGACCGCAGGCGTCTTGACTTGGCCAGGCGCCAATGGCAAACCTGGCACGATGGGCTCGGCGCCGGGCGTAGCCAGCCACGTGTCGCTGTAGCTAAATGATAGGGGGTCAGTATTGTGAAGCGTACCGACCTGCCCGTCTGGGCCGTACACCCAGAGGGCGTCGGGGATGCGCTTGGCAGATGCTTCTTTCGAACTCACGATTTCTCCTTGATTACGAGCTCAAGACCAAGAAGGGCCAGCACATCGAGCACCATCTGCATCTGCAAGGTCTCTTTGCCCCGCTCCAAGTCGATGAGGAAGCGATTGCTTTTCCCAGCAAGTCCAGCCAGGTCAAGCTGGGTAAGACCCTGCTTTTTTCGCGCAGCGCGCGCGATTTTGCCAAGCTGAACTGTTGAAGTCACAGTCTGATAATTTGAACTAGACATATTTTCCTCAATGTGATCGAGCTGTCACATTTTAGCATATTATTTTTGGAAATTACTCAAATATGAGCAAGCGATCACTTTTTTCTTAATCAAGCATCAGGGTAGAAGAATTGTGATTGCTCGATCATATGCAAAGTCAATCCTTACTACTTGAACCTATATCTGCTGAAGAATCGCAACGGCCTGGAGGTAGACGACACCACCATACTGGCGAGCGGCACCGCCGAATACGACGCGGCGTTCATCATGGCCGGGCGCAGCATCAACAAAGCTTGCGCGACAATGGGTGCTGAAAAAGGGCTACGACGCGACTGCTTTCATCAAGGGACCGCGCCGCCTGGGTGTGACGCCGCACGCGGCCCAGAAGTGATACAACGCACCAGCTAGAGGTCAGCCCCTCCTCGCTCAACGCGCCAGAACCAGGCACGGGGGAGCCACGACATTATCCTTCACCTCTGTCAAAAAGCCCCAGTAGCCTTGCATCAACTATGGCGAGCTAAACACCTAGGTGCCTCCGACTTGTAAAACTACTCGTTTAAGACTGACGCAACGCTTCCCATTTTTCAGCTTAACTTTGATGCGGGGACAGAAAATCGAGTAAAGCCAACATACGCTAAGTAATTGATTTCTTTGGTAAACATGTGGTCCTAACTTTGACGATAGCCAATCGCAGCAGAGAAGATTGTCTACGCGCTGAGTAGACGGTTGAGCTGGCGCCATTTTTGAGGAGCCTTGCCCAACGCACCACCGCTCGGCAATTGCACGAATTGGATTCATAACGTATCATTTGTTACGAAACAAATGATACGTAACGTAATAGACTCAGGATACAAATGCCCCGCCTCGCCACCATCACGCAAGATCACGTCAACGCCATTGCAAACCGCCTCAAATCCACAGGAACAAAACCGACCGTTCGTCTGATCATCGCCGAACATGGCAGCGGAAGCCCAGGGACAGTACATCCCATGCTCAAGAACTGGGAAAGCGGCCAGCCGCAACAGGCAACGGGCATCACCCTCTCCCCTGTCCTGATGCGCGTACTGCAGGAGCATTTCGGCCAAGAGGTGGCGCGCGCGACGGCGGAGGTGCAATCGCACCTGGCAAACAGCGAGGAAACAGCAGCGGATCTAGCGCGGGAAAACAAGCAATTAGCAGAGCAGCTTGAAGAGCACGAGGACAATATCGGTCAGCTCATGGACGCCAACGCTGCCCTCCAGGGCCGTATCGACCAACTGGAACGCGACTTGGCAAGCGCGCGCGAAGAAGCCCTGACGCAACGCGCTGTCGCCGAGCGCGTTCACACCGAACTGGCAAAGCTGGAAATGCGGCTGGAAGCCATGCCGCGCCTGGAAGCCGACCTGGCTTCTGCAAAAGCCGAGTCAGAGTCTGAACGGCGTGCACGTACCGCTGCCGAGCAAACGGCAGCAGTTAGCACCGCCCAGCGGGAGCATTTAGCCGAGCGCGTAACCGAGAATAAGCTGCGCATCGAGTCCCTGGAAGGTCAGTTAACCACCAGCCAGGAACGGGAGCGCCGCCAGGTCGCCGAACTAACATCGACACGCGTGGCCATCGAGGCGGGCAACGCACGATTGGAGCAAGCAGAACGCACCATCAGTTCGCTCAGGGAAAACCTCGCAGCCTCGCGCTCCAGCGAGCGCCAGGCAATCGAGACCACGGCTGAATTGCGCGGCAAGATCGCGGCCTGACTAGGCCTGATGCTGGCATAAATCGATGCACATCGGAACGCCAGACATCACACCAGGAAACCCCAAAACCGGCGCAGCTAATCAGCGCTGCAATCTGAAGTAACTTCCACCAGGGATAGCGGCGCTAACGCACTCACTTTGCAGTGGCGTCAGAATTCGACGATCATGTTGTTTAGCTGTAACTGCTCGATTAGCTGCGCAGCTAAGCAAATACAAATGCATAAAGGAAAACGACCAGCACGTCAGAGGCTTCAACGGGGACGCTAGCGAAAACCAGTCTGATAAAGAACAAACTAAAAGGGCATAGCCATGAACGTAAAAACCGAAATCAGCAAGTTTCACGCTCTGCTGTACCTTGCCGGCATGCGGTTCGATGTGGACGATGAGATCGCCTATCAAAAACGGCTCTTGCTCTCTCTAGGGGCAGCCCCTGATGAGGAAATCCACAATCGAGATGCGCGCAAATACATCTCGACCAGTCAAGCAGAGGTAGCGCTAGCGTCCGTGCGACAAGGAGCCATGCTTGCTGAAGTTCCTCTTAAAAGACAACCCCATATTAGCCAAAGCAAATACAGCCCAACCCCAAAGGAAATTTCCGCAGCCTACTTGCGCGCCCGCGGCAAGTAAACATATACGCACATTTCCGGCGCAACGCACGGCGCATGATTAGGCTGACGATCGCTGCTCGCAGTATCAACACCAGCTATTGCCTCGCTGTCGCTCCAGACCAACTTGCAGGGATGCTGCGTATCTGCCAGGCGGGGGAAGAATGCCAGCCACAACAGACGTACCCGCAAAGAAAATCATGCGCCATATCCGTCAGTTGGCGAAACAATGGACAGTACGCAGCGCCATCTAGTGACAGGCGACGCACAGGCAATCCCTGCCGTCTGGCAGACATACTTCTGCCGCCGCACGCACGAAGACTAGCCGGCGCCCGCCGGTATGGGCACTGCGTCAACCTCGGCCAATACTCCCGGCCGGCGCCGCTCCCACGCCCTGATTTGATCGAGCGCACCCTGCTCCGTGTAGATCATCGTGGTATCGACACTGGCGTGGCCCAGCGCCGCCGCAACATCCACTACGCTATGCCCGTGCAACAACGTCGCCTTGGCGAAGGTGTGCCGCAGCCAGTGCGGCGAGGCCTTCAGCAATTCAGTGGCGGCATCAGGCATGCCTTCGCGCTGCAGCACCTGCGCCGCATCCGTGATCCGGCCCTTGACGATCTTGTAAAGTCCCTGGCGCGTGGTGACGCTGCCCCAGGCGCCAAAGAAACGCCGGTCGGCCGCACCCTTGATGGTGCGCGCGTTGATCGACAACGGCCGGGTGCGCGGAGACAGCACGATGGGCTGCACTTCATTCGGAGCGGGCAGCGCCGGGAGCCCGAAACCCAGCCGGTAGGCAATCAGCGCATCCATCGCCACGCGGGTGAGCGGAATCGAACGTTCATTGGCGCCTTTGGCATCCTCCTCATCGACGCGCACCACCCAGTAGGTTTTACCCGCTTCCGGATCGCTCAGCGCATACACAGCCCCCATGTTGGCGCCCACCAGTTCCGAGGCGCGCAGACCCGTTTCGCGCAGGAAGACCAGGACAAAACGGTCACGTAAATGCCGCTGATACGCCACCTGTCCCTCGTCCCGCTGGCGCTCCATCACGCCCAGCACCAAATCATAGATGTCGGGCGCAATCGAACGGCTGGTGTCCAGCCGGCGCGGCTTTGGTGTCCGGGTCAGTATCATGGGGTTGACGCGCAGGTAGCCGGTGCCATGGAAGGCCGTGAACATCGCGCGTGCAAACCGCATGATGTCGGCCTGGCTGCTTGGTGAAGGCTGTTTGCGGAACGGCGTGTAGCCCATGTCGCCAGCGCGCGCCCCGCGTGCCGAGATGGCCCGCACCGGCAGGGCGCTTAAAAAATCGCGAAACGCCTTAACGTCCGGAATCGTCCAGCGCGACGGCGGAAGACGGGCGATCTGCTCGCAGTACCAGCGCAGCTTGGCCAGGTGAAAACGGTACGTTGCCAGCGTTTCACGGGAACTGTTGCGGCTATTATCGGCCACTTCGCCTAGCCAGATCTCCGCTGCTACCCAGTCGTCGCTGACCGCGCCGAACAGGTGCGCAGGCGGCGCCGTACTCGCCAGCGCGTCTTGCGATCCATAGCTGGCCAGCTCACTCATCGGACGGGCCCGCCATTACGCTGGCCGGGAATCGGCGCACCATGCCGGTAGGCGATCTGGCGGAACGTCTCCAGCGTCGCCTCCTGATCCTTCAGCTGCTGCACCAGATAGGCATTGTTCTCCTTAACCGCGCGCGTCTCGCCGCGGACCTCATCCATCGCCCGCAAAGCAAACTGACGCATGTCCTGCAGCGCCTGGGGCAGCTGCTCGCTCGCCTGCGCCTGCTTGGCGGCCGCAGCCTGGGCCAGCACGAGCTGCTCCTGGTACATGGCAGCCTGGCTCTGCACCACTTGTAACTGCGCTGCCAGGCGGGCGGCCGTTTCGCGCGCGCTGGCCAGCTCCGCTTCGGTACGGTCCAGCCGCTCGCGCAGGTAATCGGCATGCGCACGGTGCTGCTGCAGCAGCGCCTCGGTGCCCTCCTGGTCTCGCCCGCTGGCGGCCAGTGCCTCCTTTACTACCTGGCGCAACAGCTCGGCCAGCGGTGCACCGCCCTCACCTGCCTGGCCAGTGACTGCGGCAACGGCGGGAACCAGGGCCAGGCGCTGTTCCAGGGCCGTCTTTTCGGCAGCCAGGGTGGTGGTTGACGGCCGGCGCTCCGGTGCATAGGCCGCCAGCAGGCGCCGATACACATCCGGACCATAGGTGCGACCGGTGGCGCTGTGCACAGCCGCGACAAAGTCGCGTACAAACGGACGGTGGTTGCGCAGGTCATTGGCGTGGCGGGTCACGATGGCAGGCAGCAAGGCCAGCAACGCGCGCGCCTCATCATCGGCCAGGCTGAAGGACGGGCGGCTCATGGCCTTGCTCCGAGGCTGGCCATGCAGTGCAACGTTTCGCAAGCGGGCAACACTTCGACCCGTGGCATCGCATGGCCAGCGTGCGCCAGCGGCGGGGAATTCAAAAGGGCATAGGACAACATCATTCGCTCCCGCGTCGGGGTAAGGGACCAGTGGTGGCGGCGCTGCTGGGCACCACCGCTGCTGGACAGCCTCGGGGCGGGCGCCAGGGCGCCGCGTGACAGGTAGTTTAACCGGTATAAAGATACCTGTAAATATCATCTAGTTTACTTAGCAGCGATTAAGTAAACAAACTAATCGCAACTCAGTTTGAAAACGATGGACAGCTATTTAATGCTCTCCAGGCACTTCGCAATACCCCATGGCCGTCATTTCAGCATGCACTGGTACGACCTCCGCCACGCAAGCACTGCGCTCTTGGCCCGCTGACTGCCTGCGCCCACCCCTTATTCAGTCCGTGAACGATGTTTCTGCAGGCGGGCGCGGTGACCTCCCCTTCACCGTTCCATGAGCCAATGCCATGCGCGGCTTATGCGCAGTGCCCCACCGGCTCCAGGTCGCCTGCAGCAAGTGCAAGCTGTCTCATTTGAGCTATACTATCGTCTTAAAGGAGATGATCATGCCAGAGTCAAAATTCCTTCTGAAGCCAGCGCTGACAGCTCGCACTGTCAATGTAAAGACTACCCGCTCAATGGCCGGAGGCACTGCCACCCCTCAGATGCGTGCAGCTCGCCACAACGCCATCAAGGTGCAAGTCACACTCTACGGATTTGATCCACAGGACCGGATCGCGGTGATACGGCAAGGCATACCCGCGTCGACGATCAGCAGCCTCTCGTCACGCATGGGTATGAGCAAAGAGAGTTTGCTGTCCAGCTTGGGGCTGTCCCGTGCCACCATCAGCCGCAAGGAGAAAGATGCCACCGTGCTGTCGAAGGATGAGTCGGAAAGAGTGCTTGGTATCGAAACATTGATTGGCATGGTGCAGAGCATGGTCGAGCAGTCCGGTAATCCCATGGATTTCGATGCGGCTCGCTGGGTGGCCGAATGGCTGACAAGACCATTACCCGCACTAGCTGGCGCAACGCCTGCGAGTTACATGGACACCTTTGAAGGCCAAAAGTTAGTGACAGAATTGCTCTCCATGAGCCAAAGCGGAGCATACGCATGACAGAACTATGGCGCATTGCGGTGGAGGCACCAGCATACGCTGCCGATGATCTGAGCGGTACCGGTGCCAAGATGACGGGCGGGCGCTGGAACAGCAAGGGTACACCCATGGTCTATTGCTCATCGAGCATCGCCTTGGCTACCCTCGAAACCGTCCATTATCTGCGTGGTGGTGGGTTGCCTTTCAACCGCTATCTGGTGCAAATCGATATTCCAGATCCGGTGTGGAATACCCGCGAAATCCTCCACCCGCTTCCCGGCGGCTGGGATGCCATCCCGGCAGGCATGTCGGCCAGAAGAACTGGTGAAGGATGGATTTCTGCAGGGACAAGCGCCCTCCTGGTGGTACCATCTGTGATCGTTCCCGACGAGTGCAATGTATTGATTAATCCCCAGCATGGCGATGCCAAGTCGATTGTGGCAACTACTCGCAAGCGTTGGATATACGATCCACGCTTCTTCCCCTGACTTTCCTAAAAGCATTTTCTAGCGATGTGATTGAGGGGGCGCTCGAGACATCCCCTGCACTGTCACCAGCGAAAAAGCATACAGGCCCCATAGGCAGTGGCTCATTCTCACGCAAACAAACCATTCGGTAATTTCTTGAGCCAGTCAATACAGCAATAGCACCACTCATCACGCCATCTGCATGTCTAAGGCGAACACAGTAGTTACGGACATGCTGCTCGCATCATCGCTATCAATGGCGGCACAATCCGCAGCCAGAACTTGACGCAGAAGATGAATACCGGCTTCGTACCTATCCTGGAACAGAGCAGATGTGCGTAAACAGCGATGGCAGCACCAAGGAATACAACCACATGCCTCGTCGCCTAGCATCGTTCGCAGGGCATCCTGATGGCGAAATTCGAATGCCGTTCTCTACGGTGTGCCATAGGTGCGTGTCTATCTCACACTGCGCCAGCCACCATCTACACGATACGACTCCCATCGAAAGAATAGCGATCCCGCCGCAATGGCGCCACTTGACATGGAATGTTGCTCTGGCACGTTTCAGGTCTGATTAATGCGGCTTCCGGGCAAAATGGCGGCTGGCATTTAGCCTCGTCGGCAAGGTGCCCAATGCGGCCGGCATACCCAAGGTGAGGCTCAATATGCCAGCTAGTTTGAGAAAAGGAGACACGCCAACGTCATGATCATGATGATCAGCCAAGGCGATGAAGGTCTAACGGCGCACCTGCGGGATGCCCCAACCGAGCTGTTATTCAGCTCAACCATTTTTCGACAGGGAGCCCGATCGAAACTCCGTCCAGTTTTATGCCGGCCGTCGGCAATCATTGTGATTGTTGGCTGGCATCACCAACAGCGGACTGTGTTGTCTACGGATTGGACTGCGTGGTGACATGCAGCTCACATCGCATCCGTTTCTGTTCGTCATCAGTTCGTAATCAATTCGTATGGACTGCCTCACTTAAAACTACTCCTGCAGTTGGAGCTCTGTCAACGATGTAGCCGATTGCAGACCCATCCCTGAAGACAAATACATCCATACCGTTGAGCATCTCATACCAATGCCAAGCACGGCTGACGTTACGGAGAAGCTGGATGGGGGCAGTTTGTTGCTGCTTGTCGAGCATTGTTTTTCCCGGAAGGATTGTCGTGTGAGAAGGATGAGCAAACATCGAATGCCTAGCCGTATAACCTGGCTGTTTAACCTGTTTGACTACAGCGCTAACCATATCACTCCTTTCTAAAAATATATTTGATTGGCACCTGTTCCCTTTTCAAGGCCCTCTCAAGATGCCCCCGGCCAATCCAGATAGAAGGGGTTTTCCTTGTCGGTGGTCGGCGTTCCTCTGGGAGATTTTCAAGACATGCAAAGTCATCCACCAGCTCAATGGCACATTGACATGCTGAAATCAGCCATCCCTGATATTACTCAGTAATATCGTCTAACTCTTTGATTTAATAAAGATTTTATCGAAACGGAATAGCGATAAGCCAGAACAGAGATTGCAAACGGACATAGGCCATGGATTACCATACTGCCCCGCATGGCAGCATTGAGTAGCTGCGTCTTATTGAGGAAGCCTGCCTCGTCGTTGTTTGTTACAAGGAAATGTGCCTTTGAACGTTGATATACCGCCTAAAGGACGGGGGATTCCTACAGCGCCGCGCAATGATTTTCGGATTGCGTCGGTGGGCCCCTGCCTCCGCGAGTGACCTGATTACACCACCTCTCCACAGGCCAACAAGCGCTGTCACCACTCTAAAACATTGATGGTGCCCAATTTATTGGGCTTACAGCAATCGATGCAAAGGAGTGGCGTCTGAGTCTTCCGATCCGTAAGAAGCATTCGAACGGCGCACTATCGTCGTCCTCACACTTTGCCCCCGTTATCCGGAGCACATTGAGCAGCCGCTGACCTGGAACTAGTCATGTCAAGCCTGACAGCTTCGCCGTCGGCCCCCTTAGCCCCGCCCTGAAAGGCGAGGTTTTGCGTGCCACCGATCAAAGTCACATCGCGAGGTAGCTTGCATTACCAGAGATTGATGTTATAAAAGGTCCATACCCACACTGCGACACTTGTGATCGGATAACTCGATGTCACCTACCGATGTCCCGATGCTGCAGTTCAGGAGAGGCTGGTTCCTCAACAGTGGCCGCTATCTGGCTGCAACCACTTTTCTGATGACCTCCTACGCTATTTTTTTAGGAATACCAATAAAATCAATGGGTTACGTAGTATTACTGAGTAATATTGGAGGAGCCGGCCGTTGAACGGTCGCAGCCTCTGTCACCGTTGTAGGGAAAGTGTCGTTTGCCACACAGAACCGTAACCGTCGGCACGCTGCAGCAGTCGGCAATGTCTTTGCCCCATGCCTTACAAAGTCGCGGCGCTGGCAAGGCCTGATTGAATGTTGAAATTGCCCGTCATACAGATGGGGATTCGACCTTTGTGCACGCCCTGCGGACGGCACCGCCGCTATCCCCATGTCGCCGGCACGAAAACCTAATGCGGTCTTCTTTCGCCTCAGGTAGGCGCGCTGGAAGCCGAACCGGTGGCGCAAGACATCGCCCGGTGCAAGTGACGTGCAGGATTGGCACGTGTGTACCGTGCCCACGCAAGCAGCATCCAGCGCATGCGTCTTGACCAGGCCGAGCCAGCTGCGGTTCCACTTCGTGCTCCCGCCGCTTCGCGTCTGAATCGAAAAAATGGTCTTTTACAGCGTCACCAGCAGCGCTCGCGTAGCTTGACGGCGGCCGCATCGCGCATCGGCGTTCTCACTTACAGCAGGATGCGTGTCAGCCTCGCCGGGGTATTCGCCAAGAAGCCCCGGATGTTCCGCGCGGCCTTGTAACTGGTGCAGAGTCTGCACGCTAGTGGCAAGTTGCTCACATGGTTCGAGCCACCGACGGCGCGTGCATGAATGTGTTCTATCTGCAGCGGGTCGACGGTTGTGTCGTAATTGGCGCAGATGTGCCCAAATTTTCCGAGCGGGTACTCGCGCACTCATAGTCGGCAAGCAAACCTGCTGATAGGCGACGCCGCTGATGTACAGATTTTGCAGCATTTGCATATCGAAGCACACCAATTCCTGATCCAGGTGCGCGACCGTTGCCAGGCCTGGTCGTATCGATGGATGGCCGTAGCCAGCCCGTCGGTCTGTTGCGGTTGTTGAACTGTTGTGCGCGGTAGCGAAGATTGTCCCGGCGCCGAACCCGCACAGGCCGTGCAGGGTATCACGGATGGCAGTAACACTGCTTCACCAGCTCGAGCAGGAACTGGATGGTTCTGCCGCGCCGCTGATGTCAACGGCGGCGTCGATACGGCAGAGCCCCAGGCCGGTGGTTTTTCTGCAGGAGTCAAGCAACAAGTGCAGGGGCGACCAGACGTTCGTTTCGTGAAGACGCTCGACGAGCCGGATACAGAACAGAAACAGCCTGCGGATCCGCGTACGGCAGCAGGCGATGCGGTTCTCTTCTCGCTTCGGTGTACACGGCATCAAGGGCTGCTGCCGCTTATCCAGAACAAATACAGCCACCTTGAGTCTTTTGTGACGTCGCCACGAAAACCCGTGGCGGTTTGCGCTTGCACGCATTCTGACGGAGGCAGCAGATTTACTACCTCGCTCTCCTCAAGAATGTTGCAAACCGGTATCGGGCGGGACAGGATGAAGCATCCCGGCCACGGTATTGCACATCCACGCAACGTAGTACTCGAGAGCTTTAGTCCCCAGGTACTTTCTTAGGACAACCTGAATTCTCGAGGTATCCTCCTTTCAAGCTACGCCCTTCTGGGTAAGGTAGTTGAGAACGAATAAGATCGTTGTCTTCGGCAATTGTGAGATACACCTCCACACCTTTATCCTATCTGATGGGGAAAGTGCAGGACTACATGGCCATTAAACATGATCGAGCAGCGTGAATGCAAGGACATGGCGATCTCTGGCCTCAAGAGCTTAGCTCCCCGTAAAAGCTCCCTTTAAAAAGCAATGTTTTGAAGCTGAGAGTACATCTGTAGATATGTCTTCGAACAAACAACAGGACAGCCAGCACAACAGGGTAAAGAACATCTGGTTAGCGTGGCACCAAGTCACATGGGGCCGAGTAGCCTGAGTGCCTTCTGTTGTGCCGCGTGGACTAGAACCACAAGAGAATACGAAGACTTGATGGTGGATCTGTAACAGCAGACTGGGCAAGTCATCCACCACGATGCCGTTGACGTCTAGCCAGGTGAAACACAAAGAAACTTTCCCAGTCCAACGCCAGGTTGTCAGCACACTATCGGAACGACTCTAGTGGTCTCGCCGCTTCTATTCTAGCCAGACAGCAGACAGCGGAGTAGTCAAACTACTGACCGACTTGTCGGGATACCATATTGATGTCCTGAGTCTACATTCCGTATGTGGGGCGTCAGGCATTGATTGTTGCAGTATTTACGGCCAGCTCATCAGCGAAGACTGCTGCTCAACCGGCGGTGGATGATATTGTGGCGATACCCTGACAGCCACGAAACCTACATGCAGGCCACGGCCTAAATAATCAAGAAACCGTTTTTGTATGCCAATCAATGCTTTAGCGTGAAGAACTTAGAAAAGACGATACCAGCCAACCATCGCCGGCACGTCTCGAAAGCGATTTTCCTGCCAAGTTACCCACGCCGGTATTGGGGGAGCTTTATCAGGGACTGCTTTCGAGAGTCCCTGATAAAGCTCCCCCTTTAATGGATAAAACAGATCAGGTTCTTATTAGTTATCTGCGTAACACCATCTCTACAGCTTCAGGTAAAGCTAAATACACTTAGAAATCCATTGGCGGCCAACATGCAACGGTTTCAGGAAGGATAAGAAGTGATACTAGAACATGAAAATAATGTCCGCAGTTAATCTGTATTCGTAACACATAGCGATGACCTGAAATTGACTCCCTGCTATATCTCACCTTAGAAGAAAAACCATGTTTCTAGAATAAGAGTGCTGTGACGGAAATGCACCTGGCACGTTGTACGGGATGAAACGAGATGTTAGATAAAGCCATTCTCCGAGAGTGGTCCCTGTTTAACCTCACCATTCGCGTCATGGCTAGTTTTTTACCTAGACAAAAAGAGTCCGCAGATGATCCAGGATGCGCAGTTGTTGCGTCACAATCCACAGCACTCCTTGAGGCTGAAATTAGACATGCTTTGCCTTCGAAATCTGTAGACGTTGAATTGAGCGAAACTGGTACTGGCCTAGCGCAGTAACGAGCAATTTTTATGCGATGCTTGCCATGGTTGGAAAAGATACGAGTAAGCGAGTGGTGGATTGGATGGTTGGCTTCAGCTAGCTACACCAACAACATCAGATGAATGCCGTTCTCTTAATACGGGTGGATATCGAAAACGCGACAAGTATGATCTGTCAGCGCTTTACTCCACCAAAGTATCGTGATATGAGCAATCAACTTCCAAAAAAAGGCCTGGAAACCCCAGGCCTTTGACGTATAACAGATCAAGTTATTACTCAGTAATACACTATAAGTCTTTGATTTAATTAAATTTATTAAATTACTCGACTACTTCATCAGCCATTTTTCTTAGCATTTCGTCAATTCTTTGGTGCACCATTGCAGCATCGATCGACCGGTCCGAAATACGTACGATGATGTCGCGGTCCTTCGCCTGTGTCAAATACCGTGGCGCGCCTGATGAAGAAGGGATCAGATGCTTCTGTGCCCGGGGAGGGCGGCTGGCAGCGTTAATCTGTTGTGTGACCCACACTTGTATCGATCCTTGGTCCGCCCCCTCCTTGAGGCGCTGGATGGCCTTCAGGATCACGTGGTGGTGGGTAGGATAGGTCTCCCAAAGTGAATTGATCACCTTTGCTGCATGGGCGCCAAATAGGCCAGGCTCTTCATCGAGCAGGCTGAGTACTTCGGTAGGCAGATTCAACATTGCCAGCCCATTGGAGACTTTTGCCTGGGAACATAGGAACATCGCTGCAACGGCCTTTTGCGTGGTCGCATATTCCTTGCTCATGGCCTTGCGGAACATCAGTGCTTCTTCATATTCGGTCGGCGGTGCGCCGGTGTTGTCCACCATGACATCCAACTCGGCTTCACGATCCGTCCGCGAAACAACCAGGACGCGTGCCTGCTTCCAGCCGATATTAATGGCAGCCTTCTTGCGGGTCTGACCTTTGATGATCTCGTAGCGGCCGTTAGGCATCTGCCGTGCCGTGATTGGGGTGCTTTGTCCGGCGCTCAGGAACGACTGTGAAATTTCATCGATACGTTCCGGGTCATATTTCAACCGGGTTTGAAATGGGCTGTCATCAAGTAAATCCAGATCAATCAGCTTTTCCACGCCAAGTACATTGACCGGCGCTACAACCGCTGGGGCGCTGGCAGGCTGAGCGTTGTAGGCCATTTCAGTTGGCTGGTTTTGGCCAATCTCTGCGGCTGGGGCATCGGCTGGCGTATCAAATGCGGTCGATGCGGTAATGCCGGCCTGCGGCACCAGGCGGCCCGACTGGATCAGGCCGGATACTTTCAATGGTTTTCTGCTCATAATTTTTCCTGCCCTGGTAATGTGGTGCCCGCCAAGCGCAGACCATATAGTTTGATAAGCGACTTGGTTAAGTCGATGATGTCGCGTGCGCCCCCGCTGTTGGGTTCTTTCTCCAGCACGGGGCCATTGCTGCTGATGTTGTCGGGATCCGATTCGCGTAAGAAACCGACAAAATCACGGATGATGGTGTCGTTGATCTTGCCAGGGAATTTCGGCAGCAGCTTCGATAGCTGATACTGGTGCGGTGTTTTGGAGGTATTGAACTGGTTCACCACGATGTGCACGTCCAGATGAATTCCTTGCCGTCCAAAAGCGGCATTGATCTCCTGTACGTTCGATGCCAGTACGTCGAGCGCCGCAATGGCCTGTCCTTCAGCCGTTACCACGGTCAGAAGGGTCTTGCAGGCCACCATGAACGTTGTGGCCAGGACGGATGTTCCTGGTGCGGAATCAATGATGATGACGTCATACTGGCTGAAAAACTCGATCTCGGCTTCTAGCAAGCGCGTAAATGCCTGTTCCCGGTTCATGGCGCCCATCAGCCAGGACTCATCGACCATGGTGATGTCGCTTGGGATCAGATCCAGCATGCCATCAGGATAGATCGAACGGATCGCCTTTTCTGGATGCGCACGCTGACCTTGCGAGGTGCGTTTCATCAGCTCGCCAATGTGCGTAATTTCTTCGTCAAGCCAGTTGATGCCGTACAGGCTCGTCAGCGATGACTGTGGATCACCATCAATCAGCAGCACTCGGTAGCCTGACAAGGCGATGCAGCTGGCGACGTTACCACAAATGGTGGTTTTGCCGACACCGCCCTTGGCCATGCGCGTGTCGATCACCGGGGGCAGTGTCAAAGGGCGTTTGGTATCTGGAGGAATATTCAGAAGTCCGAAACGGATAGCGCGAATTTCAGCGGCACTGTAGAGCTTGTGCTTGTTGTCTGCTTGTTCACGATACCGTGTGCGAAACGTTTTTGGCGTACCGGTGAAGCCGCTCAATTCCATCGCTAGTTTCTGCTTGACACCTTCAAATGCGCGCATGTGGATCCCGTGGTGATGATTATTTCAATGATGATAGCGGGTTTCAATGTACTTTTCAATCGAACTTTTCCAAATAAAGGGAGATTGACGAAAATAAAGTCTATCGGCAAGTTAAAAGGAATAGTCTCTTTCAAAAGCCCGGATGTGATTTTTTGGGTTGCATCAAGGCAAAATTTGCAAATCGGAGCGTATCAAGAAGTTATCGGTATTCATAGAATGTAATTTTATTGCATTAATTTTAATAATTTACATGGAGAGGATGAAGGTGTGTCATAGGTGAGCCTTAACAGGGACCCCTTTGACAGCAGGTAGGTTGGTATTTCAATCATTCAATGCGTAATCTCGTGATCCTTTTATACAAGGGGGAGCTTTTACAGGGAGTATTAAGAGCTGAGGTCGCTAATGAGTGAGCTTTTACAGGGACATCTAATCATGTCATGTGAGTGAACATGCTTGGATTTGATGAGAAAGTACGCGTGTGAGTCGTTGTTGAAGTGGTTTACGTGCATCACATTGGTTCGAAGCATGATGATATGAACATCTAGCAAGTATATGAATTGCACTATTGCAACTTATAGGAAATATTTGGAAAAAATATTGGTGTGCGCTCCCTGTAATCCCTCACCTTTAGTGTGTCGCATGCGTTGCCGAGTCGATGAGAATATGAACTTTACGCATGACTATATGCTGCACTGTAAATTCAACGTGACGAAACAGGAGCTTTTACAGGGACTGATGTTTATATGTCGCGTGTCTTTGTTTATTTGTTAATCAATTGCTTAATTAATAAATGAAAAGTGCGTATCCCTGCAGAAATGATGCTCATTTGTCAATCTACTGGTGATCTCTTTTTGCTATTCACCTATGGTGAGCTTCTACGGGAACAATGAATGAGGTGATTGCTCTCGATCTATCATTTGTTAAAGAAACACTTTTCGAGTAGTAAGGTGGAGTGTAAATTGGTTGCTGAAACTAAAAACTGTTCCGTATCACGACGTTGTGATCCAGTAATCTGGCTTTGAAGACGCTATATTGTTCACGATATACTTATAAAGTTAGTATGTTTGCTTGGATTGCATGACTGATCTTTCTCATGAAATGCTGTAATTACCCATTGGGAAGTGAAATATATTGTTTTTTTCTAAAATATTCTTATTTTTTGGTACTGGATTCTGCGTTAAACCTTCATTGGAACATTTTTTTTGCTTGAGAGGTTTTTTGATAAAGAACCCTTTTAAAACCTTAAATACAAATTAAGCTCGCGTAGACCGAGCATTCATGCGGCTTTCCGAGGGATTCGGTGAGCTTGATCGGGGACAGGGGTGAGGCTGTACGGGGAGTTCGGTGAGTCGGTTCAGGGAGTGAATGTTTTTAAGGTGAGACTATACGGGTAGTGAGGGGAGGGGATACGGTGACTGTAGACCCTTCAGGTGAGCTTACACAGGGACAGTGCGTAAATGGAAATGGGGATAACTATTTTCCAGGCTGTTGTGCCGGGTATAGCTTGATGTGGTGTGTGCTGTGTTTATGTGGTTCCTGTGTCGGGCGTATCTGGTTGGTGTTGGTTTCCCGGGGTCGTGACAGTGGGGTCGCTAATTCTTAGGTGAGCTTTTACGGGGAGTTGTTTTCCTGATCAACAGGTTACGTATGAGTTGATGTTGGTGATGGTTCTCTGGGGAGCTTCCACAGGGAGTGTTTTTGGTAGTACAGGCTATTTGTGGTGGAACGCAGGCGTGCTATGGTCAGTAGGTGCCATTTTTATACGGAATAGGTCAAATCGGTGCGGTGACAGGGGATGGAGGGCGCTGTGCTGCGTTTGCTGCGTCGATAGGTGAGACTGCACAGGGAGTGCGCAGCATGTGGAGACCGATATGGCCATGCTATGGACAGCTTGCAGCTTTCGCGGTTGCGGCTTGGGAAAGTACTCTGGGCCGCCAGCCATGCGGTTTTGGCGTTGTTTGCTGGTTCCGGCGTTGCGAATCCAGGTGAGCTTGCACGGGGAGTTTGCCACTTAATGGCTCTAATTCGAAACGTGCAGCCCCTGTTTTAAGGTGAAATATTTTTCAGAAAAAAATCACTTATTTTGGTGAAATTTCATGTGCGAGCATGCAAAGGTGAGTCAATTCGCGTTATAGTTCGCACCATGTAAAGGCGAGTATGGGCATGTGGAGCCATGCTTTCTCGATGAAAGAGGATCGGCGTGGCAACGAGAAAACCCAAGGCAGCCAAGAATGGCGAACTGACATCCCCGTCGATGGAGTTTCGCAAGACGAATGATGCGATCGGTCTGCGCGTGCGGGAAGGCAAGATGTCTTTGCTCACCCGTAAGGTGTTCAACGTCATGATGTACCACGCCCAGCAGTTGAAGGTCACGGGCGTCAATTCGCCGATCGATACGCCGGCGTCAAAAAAATACTTCTGGATTCGCTTGGCAGATCTGGCCCGCGATGCTGCGTATGACAGTAAGGACACCGAGTTCTTGAAGGCCCAGCTTGAAGAGATGCAGAACATCAAGCTGCTGATGGAAAATGACCGCCAGTGGACGTCCGAGCGCCTGGTCGCTTCGGTCACGCTGGTCAATCCGATGGGCTTAAAAAAGCATTCCGGGCAAGTTTGGTTTGGTTTTGCGTTTCCGCCGGAAGTGCATGAGCTGGTCATGGCCCCGGGAACTTACACGCGGTTCAGCATTTTCTACCAGGGTTTGCTGCGTTCCGGTTCGTCGCTCGCACTGTACGAAATTTGCCGCCGCTATGCCACCAATCCATCCAAGGTCACGTTGATCGAGACGTATGAACACTGGTATGGTGCGCTGACCGGCAATCCTGTGTCCGAGGATGCGCCACCGCCGCAGTATAAATATTTCAAGCGCGATGTCATTCGCCCTGCGATGGCGGAGATCAATGCCCTTACCGATATCCAGGTCGAGCTGATCGAGCACCGCGTGGGCCGGCGCGTCGAGCGCTTGCAGTTTCGCGTCGAGCATACCAAGCAGCCGCAGCTTGGCTTTGCGGCGCCGCCTGTTATCGATTTGGAATTGATGGGCAGCATTATGAAATTTGGCCTGACCCAGGTCGATGCGGCCGATGTCATGGCGCAGCATGGCGATGACAAGATCCGCAGCGCCGTGGCCTTCGTGCAGGCGCGGATTGATCATAAGAGCAGTGCACCATTGGATTCTCCGGCTGCGTATTTCCGCTGGACGATGAAGCAGGGGGCCGATGCCGCGAAAAACCTGCAGCTCAAGAGCAACGCGGCAAAAAATAGCGTTGCCAAGAAAGACAGCGGCACGACGGTATTGGAGAAATTTCTCGCGGCGCGGGCCCAGGACGCGTATGACTTGTACAACGAACTCGATAACGCCGACCGCAGCGCCATTTTCGAGCGCTTCAAGGATCAGAATACGAACACGGCTGTCAATCTGGACCGCGGCGTCGAGAATGTTCTGGCACGCTCGCTGTTTACCAACTGGTACGCCCAGGAGCTCTGGGGTGAACCTACCATTGAGGCACTGGCCGCCTTCGTCGAGCAGTTCAGCCTGGCACCCCGCTAGCTGCGGGTGCAGGATCTGCTGCGGCGCCAGCTTCGCTGTCGTGCTTCGGCATGCCAGGACAAGAAAATACTGTGGGCTCTAGGCGCCTGACAAGTCAATGGTGATGCCGCGAATGAGTGCCGCGCGCAGCTGCGCTGCATGCTGGTCCCGGAATGCAGCCGGCACTGTGCCTGGATCAGCAGTTTGCACCGCGAGCTGATTGCCTTGCAGTGTGGCGCGTAGCAGAGGCACGCCGGCCGATGCCAATAACGTTCCCGACAGCATTTGTACCGGCAGGGCAGGTTGCCGTAGCACCTGGTCGGCAGCCGCCGCGGCGTGGTGGTTCGAAGGATTCAATGGCAATGAGCGCAAATAGTCGACCGCTTTTGTAAGGGCGCTTTCCAGCTCGGCGATACGTTGTTCTGCCGTTGGATTAATCGGTGGCATCGTGGCAGCTTTCAGAAGAGGGTGGTGGAGCATCGTTCAGATCGTTGCTAGACGTCGATTCTACCGTGCTTTGCTGTAGCCCGGAACGGCGGCACCATGCCGCATGGGCATGCGAAAAGCGCCTGGCAAACTCTAGTCTGGAGTAGCCCATGTATTCCCGCACGGCCTCTAGGCCCAGTCCATCCTCGAGCAGGCTGGCGCCATAGGAGTTGCGCAACGTTTGCGGGCTGACCCGTTCGCCGCCAGCCATTGTCCCGAGGTCAGCCAGCAGTTTTTTCGCACCGACGAACGCACGTGCATAATCGACCGGATGTTCCTTGTCCGAGGGCGCGCCGGGAAACATCAATCCTTTGCTATCGCTCAACGCCAGCCATCGGTCAATTGCCGGCCAGGCGGCCGGATGCACCAGGGCCCGGTGCGACGTCATGGTACCGCATTGTGGCGCAAGGATAAACCGTTCGCGTCCATGCCCTACACAATTAACTGAGGTTATGTTTGCTTGTCCAGGCTTGAATCCGGCACCCAGCATCAACGCACACATCGCCTTGGCGCGGATGCGTACCAGGCTCTCCTGGTCTAGCGGATCGCTGGTATCGCATAGCAGGTCAAACACGCGCGCGCGCTCAGCAGGCAGCAGAAAAGGCATCGGTTTTTCGTCGGCAGGTGGTGTTGCTGGGCGAAAGGTCGCTTCGGTCGGATTGACGAGATCAGGATCAGCTTGCTGCAGGGCAGCGTACGCGCGCCGCAGCAGCAGCGCATAGCGCTGGCGCGCTTCGACGCGCTTGCACACATGGGCCTGATCCAGGAAGTGACGGATATCTTGTTCATCGGCCTGTACGACACTTTTGCCGCGGAATGTTCGCAGGTGGGCAATGAAGATCGCCCACATTGACGTGTAGACCGCAATGGTTTTTGCGCTGAAGTTGTGGCCTTCCTCGTACGCGTCTTTTTCAAGCCAGCAGTGAAAGGCTGCCTTGGGATCGGTGGCCCATAGGAGGCTCTTTATGTAGACGGTGTTGGCCGCGCGCGAGCGCGGTGATCTGTTTGTCATAAGTTAACCTCAGTTAATTGCGCTAACGAAAGGTATTGTATTCTATTTTCATTGTTTGGCAGGGTTGAAGGCCATGCTTGTCGCGTCGAAGAGGGTTCTGCGAGTTGTTGGGTGTGTGAGAGTACAGGGGCCGGTTTGCGGGACGGAGTATGCGCTTTCGCTTCTGGGGGGGATAGCGCGGCGTAGTGTGTCGCGATATGCGGCTGGTACATTGGCAGGTAAAGAGATGCACTTCATCAGCTTCCCCAATAAGATGAATAACCCTTGATGTTGCTGCTGTCGCGCCTGATTAGCCCAGGCGGATGCATCATCATCGGAATGATCACTGTAGCGCGGACAGGCGATGTATGGTGTATCTGCACGCATGCCGGAGCGCATAGCGTGCGCTTTTGGTAGGACGCCATATTGTCTACAGCCGCATTCCTGTCGCGCCATAGGCACATGCTGGCGACTATGGCGAAGTGCGATGCTGATCCAAAAGCCCGCTGAAAACGTGACGCTATTGGCCACTGGCGGGAGCAATTGCGGGGCATGATGCTCTCAGCTGAATGATCAGGAGATTCACATGGACGCCGCCTATGTTGCCGCATCAATTGATATGATTAAACGCGTGATGTTCGGGCAGACGTACAAGCAGGTTGGCGAAGCGTATACCTTGAAGCGGACGGCGATACAGCACCGAGTCCGACTCATTGCGCGCGACCTACAATCCATCGTCGGCGTGGTCGATGTGCCCGATCATGCCATTCCTACGGCGCGTATGCTGCGCGCCAATCGCAACGCCTACCTCGAGGCGCTGGGGCATTACACGCCAGAGCGCGCTTACCACTCGCGCATGAAGAAATGCGCGGTACCAGACGAGCAAGTCGATGCGCTTGCGCAGCAGATTCGGCGGCACAGCCGAAATGCGCACCGCGATGTCGCGCTGCTGATGATCCTGTTCTCCACCGCGGCGAAGCCCTTGGAAATCGCCAGACTGGAAGTACGTGACTATCTTGCGCCGGATGGATCGGTGCGCGCACAATCGATCATTCGGGCAGAGGTTGCCATCAATGGCACGCAGAGGCCTGTGTTTTTCTGCTGCGATGCGGTGAATATGGCCATTGACCAGTACCTTGCCCAAAGGATCTCGAAACACCAGGGAATCGGCGACGCGGATCATTTCCGCGGGCTGGCTCCTTTCTCGAAGCTTTTTCTGCGCCCGGATGGCGAAAACATGCGGATCGTACAAAAGAAGACCAGCACCGGAATGCAATACTTGTGCAGCGATATTCTACTTGCCTATAAACGCATCTTTAGCTTTGGGCCTTTCGTCGGCATCACAGCGATGAGTGCGCGCCGAACGATCGCACAGAAGCTCGATACGCGTGGCGTTGGCTCCGCAGCCATCGGAACACTGCTGGGCGTCAGCGAGCGAGCGACGGTTAAGCGCTTGCTCGTGGCGGGCAACAACCGGACCAGTCTCAGCACAACCGTACGACATCGCACCGCTCTTGGGCAACATGCCTGACGGAATCTATGTGGACACTACCATCTATCTGGTGAGAGGGCGGCGTATGAATGCCAACGCCACCGAACTGCAGCAGGCCCTGGCCGAGCTGCACGGCACCTCCGAGCGGCCACGTTGCCTGTGTATGCCTGGTGGCGTCGACATGTACATTACAAAGATAGATCACTGCTTACTCAAGCGCATGCCCGGCACCGGCCACAAGCACCATCCGTCCTGCAAATCGTTTGAGCCGCAATACAGTGACTCAGGGCTGGGTGAATTGATGGGTGAAGCGGTGTTCGACAATGGCGACGCGCTCACCGAGATCGACGTCAATTTCCCTCTCAAAAAGAGCTGCGGGATAGCAAGACACCCGGAAAAGAAGATGGAACAGGTCGATGTGAATGTGGAAAAAAGGAAGATGTCGCTGCGCGCCGTCATGCATTATCTCTTTGACTGGGCCGGTTTCAATCGATGGTTACCGGCAATGGAAGGCAAGCGCAACCAGGCCGTCATCCATAAATACCTCATGCAGGTGGCGGACAGTACCAGGATCAAGGGGACGGTACTCTCGGAGCATTTGTACGTGCCAGAGCCATTTAACGAACAGCGTAAAACCGAGATCGCCGAAAGGCGCCGCAACAAAATCGCTTCCCTCACCAGTCATGTTGACGGGGGATTAACCCGTCTAGGGATCATCCTTGGTGAATTCAAAGGCGTCGCAGATTCGGCAAACGGCAAAAAAGTCTCCATCAAACACATGTCGGACATGCCGCTGTTCATTGACGAAAAGTCCTGGAAGAAAATAGAACACACCTTCGAGGCGTCATTTTTGATGAAGGATGCCGATCCTGAGGCAGCATTGCGCATTGTCCTGTGCGCACTGATCTATCCAAAGACTGAAGCGGCGTTCCTCATCCATGCGGCAAGTATCATGACGACGACCGCAAACTGGATCCCCGTTGAGGATGCCCATGAGGCGCAGCTCGTACATGTACTCACCAGCGCACGCCGGCACTTTATGAAGCCGCTGGCATATGACAGTAGGCATGCCGCACGCTTCGCCACAGCGCTGCTGCTCGATGCAGGGCCCATGCCCATCCCTTTGCATACCATCAGCACCTTCTGGAGCGAGAAAGCCAAAGCCGAGAAGGCCGCGCACCTGCAAGAGACTCCCGGCACATGGGTATGGATCTCCGGCCAGCCTATGCCGCCGCTGCCCAAGCAGCTCCAAGCCTCACACCCGGCGCCCTCTTCAACGTAGCGACCACACAGAAAACCGCCGATTAGTGATTGGCGAGTGAATACTTACATCGATTCGTCAAACTCCCGGCAAAAAAAGTCCGCGTCAGGATACTTCTCGTCGAACATGATCCTTTCCGCTACTGGAATTGCAAGGCGTCTGGTGCAAAAATAAGCTTGCATGTGTTTGAGAGTCGGTCTCACGTTGCTCCGGTGCATGTCCATCGTGGGCGCGTGACCGGATCCTGCTGCACCGTTGCAGCACGCGTAGCTATCGTTGCCCGCCATGCTCATCGGGTACGACAACAGGCACCGGCCAAGGCGCGCCTGCGTTCAGACTGGCCGCAGATGCGGCATAACTGCCGGTTCCAGTGTTCGGCACGGCGTAGTCTCTCCGTGTATGCCATAGCACTCGCCTCCCTTTTTCATGCAGCGGCCAGCAAGCCGCCGCAACCGGCTTTGCACAGCCATCCATCAGTGAACCGTGCAAATAAACAGGGAAGCTGAGATGAGCACCATGGCATTTGGCAGCGGTGTTGAGCCTGGCGAAGTGGGGCTTGACGATGAACGCTCGCATGAGGAGTGTCCCGGATGCGGCCATGAATGGGAACGCCTACATTACTGAGAAACTCCCAACTCCGAATGGCACACTGATTGTGATTACCCTTGTCATTGACTGGTGCGGCGCCGGCATCATTGCGCAGGAGGTAAGCGTTACATCCCGGTGGCGACCTGGTCCAGTTGGACGGGGAGCCAGCACCATCTAAGCAGTTACAAACCTAGGGCAAGCGCACTGAAACCATCGCTTTCGCTTACCAGAAAGAGCCAGTGCTGTTGGATGAGGGCGCCGGCGCCATAGTCGACAGGAAGTTGTGCAAGTGTGGCGTAGGCATTGAACAGGGCGGACGCTTTACTGGCGGCCACAATCGGTTTTGATTCAGCTTGGTCTTCATCAAAAGCAGCCAAATGTAGGCCAACCCTACAAACACGGGTAGTTATCTATCGGCGATGTTCACGGCACACTTCCTGAACAGCAGTTGCCTAGCTTGCCAGTCCTCATTGCACCATGCTTCGCCATAGCAAATATTCCCAACGTTTTTCCTGAAAGTTTTCCATGACCGACAAAAAAAATGACAACCCGCGCGCCGCGCTATTTCGGGATCAACCATTCCGCTGGTTTCTCAGCGGAGCCGCGTTATCCATGCTGGGCGACCAGTTCTCACTGATTGCTCTGCCATGGTTGGTACTCAAGATGACAGGCGATCCGTTTGCTGTTGGCACGGTACTGGCACTGACAGCATTACCGCGCGCGATTTTCATGCTGATTGGCGGTGCGCTGACCGATCGCTATTCACCGAAGCGCGTACTGATGTGGACCAAATACATCAATATGTTCTTGCTGCTTATCCTGGCCGGTTTGTTGCAGAATGGCAGCCTGACCTTGTCGATGGTGTACGTACTGGCCGTTGCGATCGGCATAGCTACCGCTTTCAGCATCCCAGCGGCGACCGCGATTTTCCCCCACATTGTCAAGCGCGAACAGTTGCAGGTCGCGAACAGCATTTTGATGAGCTTGCGTCAACTGACCATGCTGGTTGGCCCCATCCTGGCGGGCATACTAATCGCACAGATGGGCGACGCCAAGGCAAGCAGTACGGGTGACGCCAAAGGTATGGCGCTGGCATTTGTCTGCGATGCCGTTAGTTTCTTGTTGTCGGCCTGGACCTTGGCTCGCGTCAACGTCCGTTGGCAGCCACAGCCGGTAGGACCGAATGGTCATCCAAATGTCTTCAAGCTGGTCGGAGAGGGGCTACGGTTTTGCTGGAACGACGTCAGCCTGCGCACCAGCTTTCTATACTTCGCGGCGATCGCATTTTTCATTGGCGGCCCCATGCAGGTAGCCCTGCCTGTCATTGCCAATCAAATGGACCACGGTGCGGCAGCGTTCGGTTGGTTGATGGGCGCGCATGGTGCTGGCACCCTAGCGGGCATGATTATTTCTGGCATCAATCCAAACGTACGCTTTGGTAGCCTGGGTTTGACCATTTTGCTTACAGACTGCCTGGTTGGCGCATTGTTCATGCCGATGGGCCTGATCCATGCGAGCTGGCAGGGCGCGGTGTTGCTGCTGCTGATCGGCATGCTGGGCGGTTTTATCCAGATCGCTGTCTTTACCTGGACCCAGCGCCGCGTACCACCTGCCCTGATGGGGCGCGCCATGAGCTTGTTCATGTTCATTTTCATGGGCATCGGCCCAATCTCGGCCGCCATCACTGGCTGGGCCATGCGCGGCATGAGCCTGCCCCAGGTCTTTGCCATCAGCGGCGCGTTGCTGATCATCGTGGCGTTGGCAGCACTGGTTTTCTCTCCGATGCGTTCCATTTCGGATACCCGTTCCCTGTCCTGAGTCCAGTTGCCGCCACGCCAGGGGCGTGGTGTGCGGCCGATGTTGTCAAGTGTTCTAGAGAGCTTGCATATGAAAAGAAACTACATTGGGTTTGCGAACTCCTTCCATGACTCTGCCATGGCCATCGTGGACGAGCAAGGAAACGTGCTATTTGCCGAGGCGACAGAGCGTTATCTGCAGTGCAAGCGCTCCATCGGCGTGACGCCGGATCTCTTCAAGCGGGCCGCCGATCTGATCAAGCAGTATTGCGACCCTACCGCCGAAATCGTGTTCGCCTTCAGCTGGAGCGATCAGACGTCTGAGCTGATGCGGCGAGGCCTAGCCAGCACGGCCCAGAGCGCCGAGCAATATATGAGCGCTTTCGGCGAGCTTTCGCCGCTGGTACAGCGCCAACTGGCGGGACAGAATTTCTTTTTTCGCTCCCAGCTGGCAATGACGGCGCATCCTGGCCATTTGCTTGAGTATGAACTGAGCCAAAGTGATGCCTGGGCAGGACAAACCGTGCGTCGACGCTATTTCGACCATCACCTAACCCACGCCGCTGCAGGCTGCTATAGCAGCGGATTCGACAGCGCGCTGTGCGCTGTACTTGACGGCTTCGGCGAGCACGGCTCGTTCGCCTGCTTTCAGTACAGCGGCGGCCGGATCACCGAGATCGAACAAGAACGCCATGGGGGTTGGGCAAGTCTCGGTTTGTTCTATGGGATGATTTGCGAGGCGTGCGGCTTCGGCAGCATGTCGGGCGAAGAGTGGAAGGTAATGGGGCTGGCGCCATATGGCAGCCATAATCCGGAACTATACGCCTTACTGCGAGAAATGATCAGCGTCAATGGGTTGCAGATTGAATTTGCGCCTGCCGCCCGAATGGCGCAGCTACAGCAAAAACTATACAGCATGCGCCGCCAGCCGAAGCAGGCGGCAATCGAGTATGCAGATCTGGCGCATGCGGGTCAGAAAGTGTTCAGCGAAGTACTATTCGAATTCCTCAGCAATCTACATGGCACCGGTTTTTCCAACAAGCTGGTACTGGGCGGAGGCTGTGCGCTCAATTCATCGGCCAACGGAAAGGTACTGGCCAATACACCGTTCACTCAGCTGCATGTCTTTTCCGCGCCAGGCGATGACGGCAACGCGGTTGGCGCAGCCTTGCTGGCCTATTACGAAGATCACCCACAAGCACAGCCTCGTTCGGACTTTCTTTCCCCTTATTTGGGGACGGCCATGGATCCAGAGATACTCGGGAATGTGATGCGTTTTGGTGGCATTAACAAGCTGGTGCAGTGCAATGGCGACGCTCCGCGCCGTGCTGCGCAACTTCTGGCCGCCGGCAAGATCATCGGCTGGGTACAGGGACGTGCCGAATTTGGCCCGCGCGCCTTGGGTAACCGCTCGATCCTGGCCGACCCGCGCCGCGCCTCGGTCAAGGAGACGATCAACGCACGCGTCAAGTTCCGCGAAGAATTCCGTCCCTTTGCGCCGTCCATCCTGCATGAACATGGTCCCGTCTTTTTTGAGGATTATCAGGAGTCGCCCTACATGGAACGCACCCTGACTTTTCGCCATAGCGTGATCGAACGCGTGCCTGGCGTGGTGCACGAAGACCGCACCGGTCGCCTGCAGACGGTCAAGCGCGAATGGAATCCCCGCTATCACGCACTGATCAGTGAATTCCACCGGCTGACCGATATTCCCCTTGTGCTCAATACCAGCTTCAACGTGATGGGCAAGCCGATCGCGCATTCCGTGGAGGATGCGTTAGCCGTATTTTTCACCAGTGGCCTCGATGCCATGTTCATCGATGACGTGCTGATCGAAAAATAACCCCGGCGGGCCAGCAGCCCGCCATCACGCAACCTGAGGTGCCAGCCCAGTTGGCACGCTCGCCACTTGGATACCGCATGAAAGCGATACTTTTCCCCGGCCAGGGAGCCCAGTTCAAGGGCATGGGCAAGGGCCTGTTTGAAGCTTATCCGCAAGAAACCGCACTGGCCTCGGAGATTCTTGGCTATCCGATCGATGACCTGTGCTTGCACGACAGGGACAATCTCCTGCGCCAGACCGCCTATACGCAGCCGGCATTGTTCATCGTCAATGCCCTGGCGTACTACACGCTCAGGGACGATGTCGCCACCCCCCTGCGGGCCGATTTCGTGGCCGGCCACAGCTTGGGCGAATATAACGCGCTGCTGGCCGCAGGCGTCTTCGACTTCGGCACCGGCGTGCGCTTGGTCAAGATGCGCGGCGAGTTGATGGGGGGCGCGGCGCCCGGCGGGATGGCCGTCGTGCTGGGCCTGGCAGCCGGCAAGGTGACGCAGTTGCTGCGCGATCAACATATCGGCAGCATCGACCTGGCCAACTTCAACACACCAACCCAGTTCGTGATTGCCGGGCCATTGGCCGATATCGAGCGCGCCACTGCCCTGTTCGCCCGCGAGGGTGTGCAATGCATACCGCTCAATGTCAGCGCTCCGTTCCACTCGCGCTACATGAAAGAAGTACAACGCCAGTATGCGCGGTACCTGGAACAATTCGCGTTCCAGTCGCCGCGGCTGACGGTCATCGCCAATGCCACCGCGCGCCCTTATCCGGACGGCGGGGTGGCGCGCCTGCTGAGCGAGCAGATCTCCAACTCCGTGCTGTGGAGCGACAGCATTCGCTACTTGCAGCGCCAGGGCGTCACCGAATACCAGGAAATCGGCGCCACGTTTCTCGGCAAGATGGTCAGGGAAATTGAGCAGACTGCACGTTGAATAACTGTCCCGGTGGCGCTAGCACCACCGGGATACGGCTTTCCCCACCTCCGACTGGAATGACAATCATGGAAATGAATACGCAATGGGTCCCCAAGGACAGCTCTCCCATTTTGCTGGGCAATCCTTCGTTGAGCCTGTTTCAAAAAGTCCTGCTGACGACGGATGGTTCCGTTACCGAATTGCTGGTGCTCTATGCGGGCCAGCCCATCCGTGCGCGCAAGATCGAACAGGCATTGCGGCACGGTACCGCGCCGGCCGCGCTGGCTTGCCCGCCGAATTCGCCTTTGCTGCATCGCAAGATCATGCTGGTCGATGAGCAGACCAGCTATGTATATGCCGAATCGGTCTTTGTCTTCGAGCGGCTGTCGCGCTCCATCCAGCATCGGCTGCTGGAAACAGAAGCGCCGATCGGCCTGTTGTGGCGCGAGGAAAAATGCGAGATGTACCGCGAAATCATCGATTCCCGCCTGGAACAGTGTGCCGATGCGGCAGCGCATTTCAGCTTGCCGCCCAGCACGCCCCTGTTGTCGCGCACCTATGTGCTGTATCAGCAGTCGCGCCCAATGGGCATCATCACGGAAAAATTTCCACTCGATAGTTTTCAATAAACATGCCGGCATGCCGGCACCCCGACCTTTCATTGCGCAATAGCCTGGAGATGTATTTTGGCCGCTTCCACCCGATACTTCATGGATTTACCTGAACAGTTCGCTGATAAAGAACTCTTTTTCTTTGAAGATGGCCTTCAGGCCCACGCCGCTCCTGGCGTGCGCGGCGTGGACCTGTCCAGGCGGCTGCAGCAGGTCGGCAGCGCGTTGCAGGCGACCAGTGTGGCGCAGCAGCGGGTGCTGCTGGTATTGCCCCAGGGGATAGCTTTCGTTGAAGGCTTGCTCGCTTGCCTGCACGCCAACCTGGCGGCGGTACCGCTGCCGTATCTTGCCGATCCAGCCGCGCTGGCAGCGGCCATCGGCCGTATCGGCGGCGATGCACAGGCAATCTGCGTATTGACGGACGCTGCCGCAAAGGAGCAGCTCGACGGCCTGTGCGCCATCCCCTTGGTCGATATCGGACAGCTGAACGTGCCTGACACCGCGCGGCTGCCGGCGCGGGAGCGCTGCGAGGACGATGCCGCCGTGGTGCTATACACCTCGGGTTCCACCGGCGCGCCGAAAGGGATCGTACTCAGCCACCGCAATCTGTGGGTGCAAGCCTCAGGCGGCGCCACGCAATGGCAGATATGCGCCGATAGCCGGGTCCTGTCCTGGATGCCGCAATACCATAATTTCGGCTTGCATCTTGGTATTCTCGCCCCCTTGTCGCAAGGTGCCAGCAGTGTGCTGATGGCACCGGCCAGCTTTGTCGCCTCGCCGGCCACCTGGTTCCAAGCCATCGACAAGTACCGGGCGACGCATACGGGTGCGCCCAATTTTGCCCTCGACGTGTGCCATGCCAGAATACGCGCGGAGGAAGTGCAGGGCATCCTACTCGATTCCCTGCAAGCGCTGGTCTGCGGCGGTGAGCCGGTGCGCAAAGATAGCTGCGAGCGGTTTGCGGAACGCTTCAGCGCCCTGGGTTTCGACGCTACCGTGCTATGTCCTCACTACGGCATGTCCGAGGCAGGCGCCGTGTCGACGCGCGGCGCGAAACGCGGCGGTCCCCGTTTCCTGGCGCTCGATCTGGCAGCCGTGCAGCAGGGCGAAGTTCGTTGCGCCGCACAGAACGCTGCCGTGCGCTACGCCGCCAGCTGCGGGGAGCCGGGAGCGGCAGGCGCCCAGATCTGCATTGTCGACCCCGACACGCTGGCTTGCTGCGCCGAAGGGCGCATCGGCGAGATCTGGATACGCTCGGAAGGCGTGGCCGCCGGCTATCTGCAGCGCGACGCCGAGACGGCGCAACAGTTCGGCGTTGTGCCGGTGGGAGGTGACACAGGCTATTTGCGCTCGGGCGACCTCGGTTTTCTCGATGAGCGCCAGCTGTATGTGGTGGGCCGCATCAAGGAAGTGATGATCATGCGCGGCAAGAATCATTATCCCGCCGATATCGAAGCCAGTATCCGCGACGCGCTGCCGGAAATTGCTCTGCCGGTGGCCGCCTTTTCCGTCGAGGCGGATGGACAGGAACGACTGGTGATCGTGCAGGAAGTGGGCGAGGCGCTCGCCGAGGCGGATCTCGAGGCGCTGTGCAGGCGCATCGTGGCGCAGGTGTCGGCGGCGCATGGCTTGGAAGTGCACGAAGTTTGCCTGGTCGAAGCTGGCGAGATCGCTGCCACGCCCAGTGGCAAGTTGCAGCGCAACCAGTGCCGTCAGGCCTATCTTGTACAGGCCCTGCGCCAACGACGGCGGCACCGGGTACGGCAACGCGCCATGCAGGAGCAGCCAGCCAAGCCTGCGCAACCCGGCGTGCCGCTGGAGATACTGGCGAGATTGCGTACCGAGGTCCTGCCAGCCTGCCTGGACATGGACGCGGACATGCTGGACCGGGCCGGTTCGCTTGCAGAACTAGGCCTCGACTCGGTCGAGTACATCCAGGTCGCGCGCCAGATCGAGGTGGTGTTTGGTTTGCGCTTCGAACCGACCTTGCTGTTCAAGTATCGTAGCTTCGATGACTTGGCCCATTTTCTGCAAGGGCAGGTGACCGGCGACACGGGCAACGGTGGCAGCGATACGGCTTCCGCACCGGTGGCGGGCGGGCGCCGCACCGAGGGACCTTCCCGGATTGCCGTCATCGGCATGAGCTGCCACTTCCCTGGCGGGGCAAGCGATCCGCAGCGTTTCTGGGACAATCTGGTCGGCGGGGCGGACGCCATCACACCACTGCCGGCCGAGCGTGCAGCCTGGTTCACTCAGGCCGATGGCGCTGCCGACTGGTTGACATCGGCCGCGTTTCCACAATGGGGCGGTTTCATCGACGGAGTCGATGCCTTCGATGCCGATTTTTTCGGCATCGCCCCGCTGGAAGCCGAATGCCTGGATCCACAACAGCGCAAGCTGCTGGAGCTCAGCTGGAGCGTGTTCGAGCACGCGGGCTACGATCCACGCGAGTTCAAGGGCCGTGACGTGGGTATGTTCGTCGGCGCACACAGCGTCGACTACCTCGACCTGGCCAGCAACCGTGCCGCCTTGCGCGATTTGTACGGTGCCTACCTGGATTCCGGAATGCACATGAGCCTGATCGCCAACAGGGTCTCGCGCTGGTTTGATTTCAACGGTCCCAGCCAGGTCGTCAATACCGCCTGTTCCAGTTCGCTGGTGGCGGTGCACCATGCGGTCGATAGTCTGGAACGTGGCGACTGCAGCGTGGCGGTGGCGGCGGGCATCAATCTCATTCTGTCACCGCGCATCTACTGCGCCAGCCACAGCGCCGGCATGCTGGCCGCCGATGGCCGCTGCAAGTCCTTCGACGCGGCAGCCAACGGCTTCGTACGTGCGGAAGGCTACGGCGCAGTCCTGCTCAAGCCATACGAGGATGCACTGCGCGATGGCGACCGGATTTATGGCGTGATCAGGGCCGCCTGCGTAAATCACGACGGACAGTCAAATTCGCTGAGGGCCCCCAATCTGAACGCGCAAAAGCGCCTGATCCGCGACGCCTGGCGCCAGGCGGAGGTGGCGCCGGACGGCATTGGCTATATCGAAGCGCACGGTACCGGCACGCCGTTGGGAGATCCCATCGAGGTACAGGCCTTGAGCGAGGCTTTCCAGCAATTGCAGGATGACACGGGCGTGGGTATCCAGCCTTCCTCATGCGTGATTGGCACGGCCAAGACGCATATCGGGCATTGTGAGTCGGCGGCCGGCATCGCCGGTATGCTCAAGGTGCTGCTGTCGCTACAGCACGGTGTCCTGCCCGGCATGCTGCATTTCACCCGGCGCAATCCTTTCATCGATCTCGACGACAGTCCTTTCCGCCTGGCCACGCAGACGCAGCCTTGGCTGCCGGTTGTCGACGGCGATGTGCGCCGGCCGCGCCTGGCGGGCATCAGCTCCTTCGGTTTTGGCGGTGTCAACGCGCACGTAGTCGTGGAGGAACACCTGCCGCAAGACCACACTGCACGCCAGCCGGAGGACGAGCAGTTGCACGCGGTTCCGCTATCAGGGCGCGACAGCGACGCCTTGCAGCGGCAAGTCCGGCAATTGTGCGCGGCACTCGATAGCGGACAGCTGAGCGGCATCGGGCTGGCCGACATCGCTTATACCTTGCAGGTGGGACGCGCCTCCATGACCAGTCGCCTGGTGGTGCTGGCCGATTCCAGCGATGGCTTGCGCACGCAGTTGCGTGCCTGGCTGGCCGGCGACGCGGCCGCGGACGTCCTCGTACCGGGCGCGGCGCCGGCCGGCAGCACCGCCGTGGAACGCATGGCGGTCGCATGGATCGAGGGTGCATCCGTCGAGTGGCGCAGCCTGCATGGCGCGCCCGCGCCGCGCCGCGTGGCCTTGCCAACCTATCCTTTCGCGGCGGACCACTACTGGATAGAAGCGGCGCGGCCGGCCGCAGCCAGCGCGTCCTGGCTGCATCCCTTGGTGCAGCGCAATACCTCGTCCCTAAGCCAGCAACGCTACAGCACCGTTTTCAGCGGTAGTGAATTTTTCCTCGCCCACCACGTCGTGCGCGGCCAGCGCCTCCTGCCAGGCGTGGCGCAGTTGGAAATGGCTTGCGCGGCGGCCTTGCTGGCGTCGGGCAGCGATGCCGCGGCCGGCATCAAGCTGTCCGACGTGGCCTGGCTGCGGCCGGTGGTGGTGGCTACGACGGCACTGGAAGTGCACGTGCTGCTCGCAGCGCGCACCGACGGAGGCATCGATTTCCGCATCTGCAGCGAGGATCCGCAGGCACGTGAAGTGCTGCATAGTCAAGGTAGCGTGTGGCTTGGCCCGCGAACGGCCCCCGTGCCGCTCGACCTGGAGGCTTGGCGGCAGCAATGCGGCATGGGGCAGTGGTCCGCCGAACAATGCTATGCGGCGTATGCGGGCATGGGCATCGACTATGGTCCCGCCATGCGCGCCGTACGCGCGATCGATTGCGGCGACGGGCAGGCGCTCGCTGCCCTCGCTTTACCGGCATCCGCCGCCGACGCGAGTGGCTACCGGCTGCATCCGAGCCTGCTCGACGCGGCGCTGCACGCTTCGCTGGGCTTGATGCAGAGCGTACCGGCCGGTTCCAGCCCGGCCTTGCCGTTCGCCCTGGACAGCCTGGAAATATTCGCCCCCTGCGATTCGCTCATGTGGGCGGCATTGCGGCGGGCAGGGGGAACAATGGTCAGCAAATACGATATTGACCTGTGCGACGGACAAGGCCGGGTGGCGGTGCGCCTGCGTGGCCTTGCCATGCGCGCCGCCAGCCAGCCGGCGCCTGCCGATGCCGTCCACGACGGTTTGCAGGCACTGTATCCCGTGTGGGATGTCGTCAGCGCCGGCGCCATGGCGCCGCCCGCGCCGCAGCGCGTGCTACTGGTCAATGCGTTGCCGGGTGAACTGGAGACGCTGCGTCGGCACCACCCGCAAGTGCAGGCTTGGAGTGCGGGAGGCGACGAGGCAGGTGCACTTGCGCCCAGGCTGGCGCAGCTGGGCGAATTCGATCATATCGTGTGGCGCGTGCCGGCACAAAAAACATGCGGTCCGCATGACGAGGAGTTGATCGCTGCGCAGCAGGAAGGAGTGCTGGATGGATTCCGCCTGATCAAGGCGCTACTGGCGCTCGGCTATGGCACGCGCGCGCTGGAATGGACGGTGCTGACGACCCAGACGCAGGCCTTGCATGCGGACGAGGAAATCCGCCCGGCGCACGCCAGCGTGCATGGCCTGGTTGGTTCGATGGCCAAGGAATATCCGAACTGGTCTGTGCGCCTGGTCGATTTACCGGTCGACAGCGCGCCTGCGCTGGCGCACATCATGGACTGGCCCTGCGACGCCGATGGCAATGCGCTAGTCTGGCGCGCTGGCCTGTGCTACCGCCAGCGTCTGCTGCCCGGAGACATGCCTGTCACCGGCGCAAGCCCATACCGCCAGGCAGGGGTGTATGTCGTGATCGGTGGAGCAGGAGGCATCGGTGCCGCCTGGAGCGCGCATTTGATACACAACTATGCGGCGAACATCGTCTGGATAGGCCGGCGTCCGCTCGATGCGCAGATACAGGAAAAGATCGATGCGCTGGCACTGTTGGGCCCGGCGCCCGACTATCTGTCTGCGGATGCTGCCGATGCCGAGGCACTGGAATGGGCATACCGGCAGATACTGCTGCGCCACGGGCGCGTGGATGGCGTGGTCAACGCGGCCATCGTGCTGGCTGACAAGAGCCTGGGCAATATGGACGAGGCGCGTTTTCGCAGCGGGCTCGCTGCCAAGGTGGATGTGAGCGTACGGCTGGCACAGGTGTTCGGGCGCGAACATCTCGATTTCATGCTGTTCTTCTCCTCCTTGCAAAGCTTTTCCAAGGCCGCTGGACAAAGCAATTATGCCGCCGGCTGCACTTTCAAGGATGCCTTCGGGTTGCAGCTGGGGCGCAGCGGGGCATATCCGGTGAAGATCATGAACTGGGGCTATTGGGGCAGTGTCGGTATCGTCGCCGCGTCGGCGTACCGCGAGAGGATGGCGCAGATGGGCTTTGCGTCGATCGAGCCGGAGGACGGCATGCTGGCCCTCGACAGCCTGTTGCAAGGAACGCCGCGGCAGATGGCTTTCCTCAAGACTGCGGAGCCGGCACCCACCCCTGCCGAAATGGTCAGCGTGTATCCGCCGGATGGCATGGTGAACGACGGCGCTGAACAGGCGCTGCTCGATCAAGTGCACGCCATGTTGTCGCGCCTGACGGAGCAATTGCGCGAGCGGCCGGACGGCGCGCTTGGCGATGATACGGACACGCTTTCCCCTGCCATGCTCGATGCGCTGGTGGTGCGCCTGCGGCAAGACTATGCGCTTGATCTCGACGCCACCGTGATGGCCCGCATGCTGACATCGGACGATGTCGTGATCTCTCCCCCTTCCACCTAGCGGATTAGCGAAAAATGTTGCCTAAAAAAAATAAATTGCAGCGCCTGGCACAGTACCTGGCAGAACAGCACAAGGATGTGTTCGACGGCACCCAGGCGTGTGCGCCTAGCCGCCCGCTGTTGATGGATAGTTTCGACGAAGCGTTGGCCAGCGTACTCTGGAGCGAGCTGGCCGCAATGGGGCTCGATTGCCTGGAACAAGCTAGCGTAGCGCAAGCGCGCCAGTTGCTGTGTCTGCGTCCCGAGTACGAACGCTGGCTGGAGCAAAGCCTGTGCATGCTGACAGCATTGGGCTACCTGCACAGCGATGCCCAAGGCTATAGCGCTCGTGGCGTACCGGCTCCGGCTCCCGCCGAGGCGTGGCGCGTCTGGTCGCTCGGGCGCGCCGTTTGGCTCGACTGTACCGACTTGAAGGCCCGGGCACGGCTGAGCGAGGCGACATTGCGGGCATTGCCGGCGATTTTGCGCGGCAGCGTGCCGGCCACCGAGATCATGTTCCCCGATTCTTCCGTCTCCCTGGTTGAAGGCGTTTACAAGGGCAATACCTTGGCCGACTATTTTAATGCCGTGCTGGCCGACACCTTGGTTGCCATCGTCGAGCGGCACCGGCGCCAAGGGAAGAGGGGCGGCATCCGGATTCTGGAGATCGGCGCCGGCACCGGCGGCACCAGCGCGCAACTGTTTGCACGCTTGCGTCCATACCAGGAGCAGATGGCGGAGTACTGCTATACAGATGTGTCGAAGGCCTTCCTTTTCCATGCGGAAAAGGAGTATGGTGCGGCCCAGCCCTATCTGACCTATAAGCTGTTCGACGTCGGCATGCCGCTCGCGGCACAAGGTATCGAGGCTGGCGCGTATGATGTTGTTATTGCAACGAATGTGTTGCACGCCACCAGCAATATCCGCAACAGCCTGCGCAATGCGAAGGCTACCTTGCGTAACGGCGGAGTATTGCTGTTGAATGAGATCAGCGGCGCGGACCTGTTCACGCATTTGACGTTTGGCTTGCTCGACGGCTGGTGGCTGTACGAGGATGGCGCCTTGCGCATGCCCGGTTGCCCCGCCTTGTCGGAGCAGGGTTGGCAGACGGTACTGAGACAGGAAGGCTTTCACGAGATTGCCTTTCCCGCGCGGCGCGGCCATGGCCTAGGCCAGCAAGTCATTGCCGCTACCAGCGATGGAATGGCAAGGCAAGTGCAGACGCAGGTGGATGTGGCGGACGTCTCCGTCGCCACGGCCAGGCATGTTCCAGCGGCCGCAGATGCGGGCGGCGATCCGCGCTTGACGGAAGCGGCCGCGGTTCGTTTCAAAAAATTGATCAGCGATACCTTGCGCGTTCCGCTGCACAAGATCGATACCAGTGCGCAACTAGCGCAATATGGCATCGATTCCATCCTCATCGTGCAGCTGACCAATGCCCTGCGTCTGGCGTTCGACGACGTGGGCAGCACGCTGTTCTTCGAATGCCTGACGATCGACGCGCTGGTTGCGCATTTCATCCTGCAGCAACCTGACGCACTGGCCAAATGGGTCGGGTTGGAAATGGAGGCCGCGCCGCACCATGCGACCACCCCGCGCGCGCCGGAGTCCGCCCCGGCACCAGCACGCGCGGCGCCGCTGGCCGCAGCGCCCGGCGTGGCGCTGGAAATCGCGATCGTTGGCATGGCGGGCCGTTATGCCGGTGCTGACAACGTGGAACAGTTCTGGACACACTTGAAAGAGGGAAAAAACTGCATCGGTGAAGTGCCCGCCACACGCTGGGATGCGGCGCTGCACTTTGACGCCAGACGGGATACGCCGCACAAAACCTATAGTAAATGGGGAGGCTTCATCGATAGCGCCGATTGCTTCGATCCACTGTTCTTCAATATCTCGCCATACGAGGCAGAGAAAATGAGTCCCCAGGAACGGGTGTTCCTGGAAGAGGCCTACCACAGCATCGAAGACGCTGGCTATACGCCGGCCGGCTTGGCGCGGGATGGCGCCGTGGGTGTCTTTGTCGGCGTGATGAATGAAAATTATGCTGGCGGCGCCCGCCACTGGTCGGTCGCCAATCGCGTTTCTTACCTGCTGGACTTTCATGGACCGAGCATGGCGGTCGATACGGCGTGTTCATCTTCGATGACGGCACTGCACCTGGCGGTGGAGAGCCTGAGCAGCGGCACCTGCGCCACGGCAATCGCCGGCGGCGTCAACCTGATACTCGACCCTGCCCACTACATCGGCTTGTCCGCCATGGCCATGCTGTCGTCCGGCGATGCCTGTAAATCGTTCGGCGCCGACGCTGATGGCTTCGTCGACGGCGAAGGTGTGGGCACCGTGGTGCTCAAGCCTTTGCAGGCCGCGATCGCTGCCGGTGACCACATCTACGGCGTCATCAAGGGCAGCATGGTCAATGCGGGCGGCAAGACAAATGGCTACACCGTGCCCAATCCGCTGGCGCAGACACAAGTCATCGCCGACGCGCTGCGGCGTGCCGGCGTGCATGCGCGCAGCGTCAGCTACATCGAGGCGCACGGCACAGGCACGGCGCTGGGCGATCCGATCGAGATCCGCGGCTTGGCGCAGGCGTTCGCGCGCGATACGCAAGAGCGCCAGTTCTGCGCGATCGGCTCAGCCAAGTCGAACATCGGCCACTGCGAAAGCGCAGCCGGCATCGCCGGCCTGACCAAGGTGCTGCTGCAGATGCGCCACGGACAGCTGGTGCCGTCGCTGCATGCGCGCACGCTCAACCCCAACATCGATTTCGCCGCCACGCCATTCGTGGTGCAGCAGGAACTGGCGGAGTGGCCGCGGCCCAGCGTCCAGGTCGATGGTGTGCTGCGCGCCTTTCCGCGCATCGCCGGCATCTCCTCGTTTGGCGCCGGCGGCGCCAACGCCCACCTGGTGCTACA
>NZ_JBXAKW010000016.1:0-61848 GCF_058798815.1 Janthinobacterium sp. GW822-FHT07A03
ATGGGAGGCTCCCGTTTGTCTGATAGGTACCGTCAGACAGCCGGGGCTGGGGAAGATTCCTTGAGTTCCCCTATTTGTCGGGGACAGAGCCTAAAAAAAAGCGCCCGAAGGCGCTTTTTTCATTCATGGCGGCCGGGTTGGCCGCCACTACCTGCTTAGAACTTGTAGTTATAAGCGAGACCGATCAACTGCATGCGGGTCTTGAACAGGCCCTTGGTGGTTTCACCGTTGCCGGTGCAGCCAGTCATGACGGGCGAGCAGTCATTCTTGTAGTTGACTTCAGCATCCTTGAAGTCGATATAGCTGTAGGCCAGGTCGATCGAGGAATTGGCGTTCAGCTTCCAGTTCGCGCCGATCGAATACTGCATGCGGTCGCTGTCCGGCAAGGCCGGGTGGCGCAGTTCGGCGCTGCGGACCGGCGCCTGGTCGTGGGCGATACCGGCGCGCAGCATCAGGCTTTCGCTGTACTTGTAGTTGGTACCCAGCGACACGCGGTAGGTATCCTTCCAGTTCTGGCGAATGCGCTCGGCGCCTTCGGCCGTCGGCGGGAACTGGATGTCCAGGTTCTGCAGGCGCGAAGTGCGGGTCCAGGTGACGTCGCCCATCAAGGCCCATTTATCATCCATCTGATGGAAGGCGTTGATCGACAGGGTTTCCGGCGTGCGCAATTCCACCAGCGCTTCCGAATTGACCTTGTTCGACGCCTTGGCGATGAAGGCGTTCACGGCCGGGTTGCCCGTCACTTGCGAGAAGTCCCAGATGGTGCTGCCCTTGAGCTTGTGCGAAATCGACGAGCGGTAAGCGATACCGAAACGCGTGCCTTCGTTCAGCTGGTACAGATAGCCCAGGTTGAAGCCGAAGCCCCAGTCATGGCCGTCCATCGAGGCGTGGCCATCCTTGATCGGGCCCTGCAGCGCGGCGCCCGCAGCTTGCGCCGCGGCCAGGCCCTGCGTCTTGGCGATATTGGCCAGGAAGGCCTGCGATGCGGTTGGTGCAAACTTGCCCAGGTAGGCAACCGAACCCGGCACGTCCACGCCCTGGCCCAGTTCCGCCTTCATGTATTCGGCCGTCACGCCGAAGCCGAACGAGTGGTGCTGGTCCAGCTTGAACGATACGGAAGGATTCAGGGCGATGGCTTCGAGCTTGATATTCGTGATCGCGTAGCGGCCATACCAGTCGTTGCCGTAGTCGAGCTTGGCGCCATACGGCACGAACAGGCCCGCGCCGACGGTCCACTGCTCATTGATTTTCTTGCTGGCGTACAGCGCTGGCGCGAACACGGCGTCCGGCGCGTAGTCCTTGGTTTCCGCGTAAGGCGTGCGGTTGCCCGGGAAGAAAGGCTTCGAACCCGAATCCTGGTAGGTCGAATGCGGTACCACGAGGGTGCCGCCGCCCACGAATTGCGTGCCTTCCAGGCGCGACATGCCGGCCGGATTGTAGAAAATGGTCGATGCGTCGGCCGCTTCGGCGCCGCTGGCATCGGCCGTGCCCTGGGCGGAAACGCTTTGCGAGCCGAAACGGTAGCCCGATGCTTGTGCGGTGGAAGAGATGCCGGCGAACGCGGCAACGATCAAAAGGGGCAGATATTTATGTTTCAAGTTAGTCTCTCTTTATTATATGAAGTGTCTTCGTCACATTATCCCGGGTAGTTCAACCTCACCCGTCCTGCATTGTTCTTGCCGCCGTGAACTCCAATTCACTGACGGCATGAGCGAAGCATATAATATTTTTTAGAAAAAAGCGAACGTTCGCTCTTTTTATGAAACGGCGTTGTTTTCCACGCCAATCACGACGTTCTACAGTGCCGGCGCCGGGGCTGGCAGCGGTATCAGGAAGCGCTGGTGCATCAGCGCCAGCATCTGTTCGGCCGGCACCGGGCGCGAGATGAAATAGCCCTGCACTTCATTGCACTGCAGCGCGCGCAGGATGTCGAGCTGCTCGCGCGTCTCCACCCCTTCGGCCACCACGCTCATGCCCAGCGCATGCGCCATCGACAGGATGGCGCGCACGAAGACCTCGCCCTGCTCCGAGCGGCCCAGTTCCATGGTGAAGGCGCGGTCGATCTTCAAGCCATCCATGGCGAACTTCTGCAGCTGCGACAGCGAGGAGTATCCCGTGCCGAAATCGTCGACCAGCAGGCGCACGCCCAGCGCGCGGATGGCCGACAGCTGCTCCACGGCACGGTTCTGTTCATCCATCATGGCCGATTCCGTGATTTCCACCTCGATCAGCCGCGCATCGATGCGGTGGCGCGTCAGCGCGGACGCCAGCACCTGGTGCACGTCGCCACGGCCGAACTGGCGCGCCGAGACGTTGATGGACACGGGCACCAGTTCCAGCCCGCTGGCCTGCCAGCGCGCCATCTGCAGGCATACCTTCTCGATGACGACCTCGCCCAGCTGCGAAATCAGGCCGCTGCTCTCGGCCACGGGGATGAATTCCAGCGGCGGCACCATGCCGTGCTGCGGATGCTGCCAGCGCACCAGCGCCTCCATGCTGCACAGCTGCCCGCTCATGGCGTCGACGCGCGGCTGGTAGACGACGAGGAACTGGTCCTGCTCCAGCGCCGTCACCAGGCTTTGCTCCAGTTCGCGGCGGTTGCGGATGGTTTCGAACAATTCCGGCTGGAAGAAGCGGTGATGGCCCTTGCCCGCCACTTTCACGGCGTACATGGCGATATCGGCGTTCTTCAGCAGCACTTCCGTCTCGGCGCCATCGCGCGGATACAGGCTGATGCCGATCGAGGCGCCCATCTTGTGGCGCTCGCTGCCCAGGTAAAACGGTTCATCGAAGGCGATGGCGATGCGCTGCGCCACCTGTTCGGCGCGGCTGTCGTCCTCCACCGGGTCGAGCACGACGACGAATTCATCGCCGCCCAGGCGCACCACGTGGTCGCCCGGGCGCAGCACCGCCTTCAGGCGCAGCGAGGCGGCGCGCAGTACCTTGTCGCCCTCGGCATGGCCCTGCGTGTCGTTGATATCCTTGAACCCGTCGAGGTCGATGAACAGCAGCGCCAGCATGTGCCGCGCGATGGCGGCGCGCCCCAGGGCGCCGGGCAGGAATTGCTGCAGCCAGTAGCGGTTGGGCAAGCCCGTCAAGCCGTCCTCGTTGGCCAGGCGGCGCAAGTCGCGCTCGTGTTCCTTGGCCGTGCTGATGTCTTGCAGGGTGACGGCCAGGCGGTCGCCGCTGCGCACCAGGCGCCGGCGTATCCAGCGCAGCTTGAACGGGTTTCCTTCCGGCAACTCGATCTCTTCCTCGGAAAAGCCGGACTGCATGGCGGCCCGGTAATTGTGGATCAGGTCGCGGAAATACGGCTCGTGGGCGCGCGACTGCAGGCGCATGCCCAGCAACTGTTCCCGGCGCACGCCGAAGTAGCCGGCGCCCGGCTCGTTGCAGTCGACGATCTCGAAATCGAGGATGCTGCCATCGCTGCCGCGCAGGGCGGCGATGATATAAAAGCCATCGCTGGTGCCTTCGGTGGCCATGCGGTAGGCATTGCGCACGCCTTCGGACTGGTGGTGGCGCCACGCCAGGCGCAGCGACAGCATGGTGGCGACGGCGGCAAAGGCCAGCAGCAGCACGGTGACGGCCAGCGCGATGCCGATATAAATGGTGCGCGTTTCCTCGTAGGGGTGCAGCATCTCGCCGTCCGACAGGCCGACCACGGCCGTAAACGGATAGGCTTTCAGCGCCTGCCAGCCCACATAGCGGCTTTGCTTGTCAGAAAAGGCGATCCTGCCGCCCGAATGCAGGGCACCGCTCTCCGTTTCCAGGAAACTCGTGTCGAGAAACGGCGTGCCCTCGCCGCTCTGGCTCGGCAGCACGCGCGAACCGAGGCGCGTGCTGAACAGCTCGCCCTCCTCGCCCACCATGGCGGACATGCCGAACTTGCCGAAATTGACGCTGTTATAGAATTCGGAAAAATAGCTGGAATGGATGGAGATGAGCAGCACGCCGTCGAAATTGCCATCCTCGTCTTCCAGCCGGCGCGTGAAATGCACGAGGCTTTCGCCGGCGCCCGGGGTTGCCGCAGCCGCCTCGCTGGCGGCATTGGTCTTTCCCAGCGCGATGCGCAGGGCGCTGGAATTGCTGCGCCAATGGCGCAGCAGGAAATCGCTGCGCTCGTTGACGCGCAGGCGCTGCAGCGGCGCCGTGGCCGTCACGGGATGGCCCTTGCGGTCGAGGATGGCGACGATGGCAAATTGCGGCAAGGCATACATGCCCTGCGTCTTCAACTGGTCGAGGCGCAGACGGCCGCGCGAATTTTCCCACTCATACTTGAGCTGCAAGGTCAGCTGGTCCATCTGCTCGAGGGTGCGCAGCAGGTACTGGCTGTAAGCCTTGGCCTGCGAGGAGACGCTGTCGAGCGCCTGCTGCTGCGCCACCTTCTTTTCCGCCTCCAGCTGCAGCAGGGTAGCCGTCCACAGCACCGCGCACAGGACCAGCCCCAGCAAGGGCCAGGCCAGGATCAGGCGCAGGTTGGCCTTGAGAAAATCGGCCCTGCTCATCTCCACCACGGCGGCGTTATTATTATTTACAAATTGTCGCAAGAACATGAGGATTAACAGGACCGTCTATTTATTGTGTCAAAACAGGAAGAATTTCCACGGAGACATAGAAGTTACCACACGGATATCGATACGTGTAATAGGTTTCACTTTGTCTAATCAAATTATGCTAGTCGCATAGGCTTGTGTTGGTTACAATCCATATCCGGCTGGTGATCGACGTCCTCTTTCGCTAGCTGGGCCCTGTCCCGTTGGAGAAATAGATGCAGCAATACCAAGATTTGATTAAGACCGTTCTCAAAACAGGCAGCTGGCAAGACAATCGCACGGGCATCCGCACCTTGAGCGTGCCTGGCGCCATGATGCGTTTCGACTTGGCCAATGGTATATTTCCTGCCGTGACAACCAAGAAACTGGCTTTCAAATCTGTGATCGGGGAATTATGCGCTTTCCTACGCGCCTCGCGCAACGCAGCAGAGTTCCGTGCATTGGGCTGTAAAGTTTGGGATCAAAATGCCAACGAAAACGCACAATGGCTATCTAATCCTTATCGCGAAGGCGAGGATGACCTTGGTCCAATATATGGCGTACAGTGGCGCAACTGGCCAGCATACAAACTACTTGACGCTTGTAAGCATGCGCAAATTAGCGATGCCGAATCTAAAGGATTCAAGATCGTTGATAAAATGATAGAAGACGGCGTGCAAAAAGTGCTGCTGTACAAGGCCGTCGACCAGCTGCGCGAATGCCTGGACACCATCATGACCAATCCCGGCAGCCGCCGCATCCTGTTCCACGGCTGGAATCCGGCCGTGCTGGACGCCGTCGCCCTGCCCGCCTGCCACTTGCTGTACCAGTTCATCCCGAACGCCAGCACGCGCGAGATCTCGCTGTGTTTATATGTGCGCAGCAACGATATCGGCCTGGGCACGCCGTTCAACATCGCCGAAGGCGCGGCCCTGCTGCACCTGGTGGCGCGCCTGACGGGCTACACGCCGCGCTGGTTCACCTATTTCATCGGCGACGCGCACATCTATGAAAACCACCTCGACATGGTGGAAGAGCAACTCAAGCGCACGCCGTTCCCGGCGCCCCGTTTCGTCATTTCCGACCGCGTGCCCGACTACGCCAAGACGGGCAAGTACGAGCCGGAATGGCTGGAAAAGATCGAACCGTCGGATTTCTCGCTGGAAGGCTATGAACACCATGCGCCCATCAAGGCGGCGATGGCCGTCTGATGGCGGTGGCACCGCTGGCCGCCCTGCACCGCAAGCTGTTTGACGAAACGGATGGCAGCAAGTTTGCCCGGCTGAAAGAGCGGCTGCTGAAAAAGCATGCTCCCGACGAGCGGCAAGCCGTGCTTGCCATCCTGACCGCCTACGCCAGGGAAGGCCAGCTGCTGCACTGGCGCGCCTTCCTGATGACGGATATCGTGCAATTGGCGCAAGCCAATGAACATACGGCATTTTTTGCATGGGGGTTGGCGCAGCCCGAGCTGGCCTACCGGGCCGTCGATGGCATGCTGAAAAGCATAGGCAAGGATGCTTATGCGCCGCTGGCGGCGCTGGCAGCGTCCGGCGCCGCGAGCCTGGAAGTGCGCGCCAAGGCGATCAAGAGCCTGGCCGTCTTCAGCCGCCAGCCTTTCGACATGGGTTTGCCGCATGACCCCGGCCACTGGAAGCCCGACAGCCTCCCGCTAGCTGCCGTGCTGGCCTGGCAACGCGATGGCTACCCGGATGGCGCAGGCCATGCGGCGCCCGCCACCCACGCGGCGCTCGATGAGCCGCGCACGCCGCTGGAAAAAGCTGCTGCCAGGCTGGAGAAAAAACTGGCGGCGCGGCGCAAAAAGGAGCAGGACCTGGCACAGCCATCGAACTGGCTGACCATCGCCAGCGCCGCCGACATGGCCGGCATCGCGCAGCGCTGGGCCTTGCCGGAGCAGTACCGGCGCTTCCTCGCTTGCCATTCACCGCTGCGGGTGTTGCTCGACAGCCCACGGTATTTCCAGGGCTTGAGCCTGTACGGCGCGGCCGAGCTGGTCAAGGCCCAGTACGGTTACGCCTGGGATGCCGTCAGCGGCGCCGCCATCGCCGGCTGGCCGGAACAATACCTGGTGATCGCCGACGCGGGCGCCGATCCGTATTGCCTGGACCTGGGCGCCATTGCCGGCGGCGATGCGCCCGTGTACACGGCCGAACACGGCATGGGCACATGGCGCTTCGAGCGCCATGCGGACAGTTTCATCGACTTCCTGAACGAGATCGCGGCAGCGGCCTAGCCTGCTTCGCCTCCCGGTCCGCCCGGGCCGGGACCGCCTGGCCCGCGTCCGCCCGGCGGGCCGAAACGCGGTTCGCGCTCGCCCTCTTTCGCCGCCGAGGTGGCGCCGCCCAGGCGGTACGACAGCCCCACATAAATCATCCGTCCATCGAAGCGCCGCGTGCTCGTCTCGCGCAGGGAGGCGCTGTTGATGACGGTTTCCATCTTGTTGCTGCTGAACACATCGGTCACATTCATGACCAGGCTCAATTGCGGCGTCACCGTGTGGCGTAGACTGAGGTTCAAGGTATTGTTCGGCGAGCGGTAGCCCTGTCCCGACAGCATCTTGCCTTGCATTTGCAGGGCCAGTTGCAGCTGGTTGGCGGGATTGATCTGGTAATTGAGTCGCGCGCGGCCGCTCAGGGCATTCGCCGTGCGCGTGCTGCGGTTGCCCAGGTCGTCGGAACTGGTTTGCTGGCTGCGCGCCAGGTTGCCGCTCGTGTTCAGGGTCAATGATGGCGTGAGCTTGCCGCTGACGCTGAACTCCAGGCCGCTCGAATGGCTGCCTTCGCCGTTTTCGCGCGTCGTCAACAACACGTTGTCGCTGATGAAATAACGGTAATCGACGATGGCATCCGTGTCGCGGCGGTGGTAGGCGCGCAAGCTGCTTTCCAGGCCAAACAATCTGGTTTCATAGCCGACCTCGAACGAATCCGTCTGCGTGGGTTTCAGCTTCGGGTTGCCGGCCGACACATTGAACTCATCGCGGTAGATCACGTACGGATTCAGGTCGCCCGCGCTCGGGCGGCGCAGGCGGTGCGCATAGCTGAAGCGCAGGTTGCTCTCGTCGCTGACCTTATACGTGGCGAACAGGCTGGGAATGTAGTTGATGTAATTGTTGCCGGCCTCGACGCCGCTGGTGATCTGGCGCACGTTCAAGTCCGTGTATTCGGCGCGCAAGCCGGCCAGCGCGCCCCAGCGCTCGCTCAGGCGCATCTGGTACGAGCCGTACAGCGCGATGGTGCGTTCGTCGAGCTCGAAACGGTTGCTGCGCATGGGGTTGACGGTCTCGGCCAGGCTGGCCGGGTTGATGTCCGTGTACAGGGTGTCGAAACTGCTCTTGTTGTCGACCACCTTGTAACCGAGCTTGGCCGTACCGCCCGCCAGCGGACGCTCGTAGTCGCCGCTGAAGTCGACGATGCGGTTGCCCGTCTCGCTGTGCTGGCGCGCGCGGCTGTCGAAGGCATTCACGGGCGCGACCGCGTAGGTATTGACGTAATCGCTGTCGCTCTCGTTGGTCGATGACGACACGCGCAGGTCGATCTTGAGGGTTTCGCCCGGCAATTCTCCCTTGTGGTCGTAGCGCGCGCCCCAGCTGTAGTTGCGGCTGTCGCCGTTGCGCACGGTGCTGCGCACATAGTCGCCGATGGTGCTGCCCGTGCTGTCGCCATTGATGTAGCGGTCGAGCGAGCGCTGGTCGTTGCTGCGCCCGTTATACGACACGCTGGCGGCCAGGGTGTCATTCGCGTTCAGGTTGTAATTGACGGTGCCGTGTAAGCCCAGCGAGTCGTTCAAGCCATTGTTGGTGGACTGCTGGCTGCTGGGGGCAAACGCGCCCGTGCCACGCTCCAGGCGCTCGCGGCTGACCTCGCCCACGGAATTGCGGCCGTCATGGCGCACATTGATGCCGCCCTGGTAGCCCCACGGCCCTTCGTTATAGGTGCCGGAGACGGAGCTGTTGTAGCGTCCGGCAATGCCCGCATTCGCGTTGACGGTGGCAAAACCGCCCGGCTTGCGGTTGCGCCGCATCACTAGGTTCAGGATCGGGCCGCCACCGGCCTCGTTGCCGAACTGGGCGCCGGGATTGTTGATCACTTCCACGGATTCGATATCGTCGGCGGCCATGGCGTTCAGGGTGGCGCCGCGCGAATCGCCCTGCAGCATGGCCGACGGCTTGCCATCGATCAAGATCTGCACATTGCTGCTGCCGCGCAGGGAGACGGCCCCATCGGGATCGACGGCCACCGACGGCACATTGTTCAAGGCATCGGCCGCCGTGCCAATGCTGCTGCCCACGTCGGACTTGACGTCGTAGACTTGCCGGTCGATGCGGCCCGTGGGACGTTCGGCCGTCACGCTGACGGAAGGCGGAGACCCGGCGGCCGGCGCCGGCTTGACGGCAGTATCGCCGGTGACGGTTTGCGCCTGGACAGCGGCGCCGGAGACGAGCAGGCTGCTGCCCGCCAGGCAATGAAAAAGAAGTTTATGCATTTGGCTAAAAGATAATCGAGACGCTACGGATGAGGCACTACGCCGCAGCGTGAGAGCACATGTGTGGGCACAGTTCAAGCATGCCACGATTGCAAGGAGCAAAGCAAATGCGAACCATTGTTATTTACTTCAATTTACAAATCTCTTGCACTTGTGGCCGTACAGCCTCATCCGTTAACCTTTGCGCTACCTTTGCGCTACCTCAGCAAGCCATTGCCGCGCGCCAGCTTCAGCCAGCCCGGATATTCCGTCATCAATAAATCATACAGTTCTGCATCGCTGTGCTCGTCGGGCGAACTGACGGAAAAGTAGTTGGCATTGTCGACCAGGCGTCCCTGCAATTCGTCGAGCTTTTCCAGAAACGGGAAGTCGGAATCGGCAAAGGCGGCGAGGAACTTGCTTTTCGACTTGCGCCCCTTGCCGATGCCCATGAATTGCCAGAAGATGGGCTCGTTACTCGCCCAGCGCAACTGTTTCTCCGTCGTCGCCTGGTCGCTGGTGCCGCCATCGGTGACGAACATGACGTACACGGGCAACTCGGCCGCGACGGGCCGCGTGCGCTCGCCGCCACGGGCATCAGGAAAATAAAACGCGCGGATCGCCTGCATCGCGGCGCCATAGCGCGTGTCGCCTTCCAGCGGATGGCGCTGTATGGCCTGGCCCACATAGGTATTGCAGTTACTCAAGGCCATCGGTGCCGGATGGTGGACGTTCTTGCCAAAAAGAAAGACGTCGATCTCGCCGTCGTCGTCGAACTTGCAGCCCAGGGCCAGGATGCGCTCGGCAAAGCGCTGCACCAGCCCCTCTTTATACAGCCGTCCCATGGAGCCGGAAATATCGAGGCACAGACAGACCTTGGCGCGGTGGTCAAGCAGGCCCACTTTTTGCAAGGACACGCCCGCCTGCTTGACCAGGCTGACCAGTTGCGGCGCCTCGCGTTCGACCCGCTTTTCCAGGTTGATCTTTGCCTGCATGACGGCCGAAGCCGCCGCGGCAGGAGCGGCAGGGGTTGCCTGGTCGACTTCGCCGCCGAAATGCTGCACCAGCGCATCGAGTCCCCCATTGAAGCCCTGGCCCACGGCCATGCAGCGCCAGCCGCCATCCTTGCGGTAAATTTCTGCCAGCATGACGGCTTTTTCTTGCGCAAAATCAGACCCGGCAAAGGCAAAGCGGGCCAGTTCGCGTGCGCCCGCCTGCAGGCGCACGTGGCCCGATTGCAGTTGCGACATCACGCCGCCGCCATCGATGGAGGCCGTCACGACGAGGCGGTCGATTTCGGCCGGCAAGCGCGCCAACTGCAAGGCAAACGCGGCCATGTCGCCACCGCTGCCGGCGCGCGCTTCCACGCCACCGCACGGCGTGCGCGGCTGATTGAAAAAGGTCATGTAGCGCTCGTCGGACAGCTTGCCGTTGGCATCGAGGCCGAAGCAGGCCACGTCGAGCGCCAGGCCCTGGGCGGCGACGCCGACCTGCAAGACGCCATCGGGAACGAGATTGGCCAGCGGCAAGCGCTGACCCTTGCTCAAGGTTTCCATCAGTATCTCCTAGACAATGTAACGGCGCGGATTGTCCGCGTTGCAATCTTCTTCGTCTTCCTTGTCCTCGCCCTTGAAGACGACGGGACCGTTGAAGGCCAGTTGCAGGTTCTCGCCCTGCCAGCTCAGCCACGGCGTCGCTTCGCTGCCCGGTTCGGACGTCTTGCCGGACGGCTCGAGAATGATGCTGTCGGGCGTGACGCGCGCCATGCCGATCACATAGGTGTAGACGGAATCGTCGTCGGCAGCCTTGGACAGGCGGAAATCGAAGTCGCACTCGACGATCTGCTGGCCATACTGCATGACCATCTTCGGCCGCATGGAGGCGACGGAAACGGCGCCATTGGCCACCGCCGAGTACACGCTGAAGACGAGGCCCACCGTGCCGCCGTAATGTTGCGCCAGCGCAGGATTGACTTCCACCGTTTCCGTGGCCGGCTCCTTGTCGGATGCGCCCGCCACGTCGCCCAGGTGGCGCACGAAAGGCATGCTGTCGAAGTTCCCGGCCGCGTCCGGCGCCTGGATGAAACGCATCTGGCCGTTCGGCAAGAGGATGCCGACCCGCAAATCGAGGTCGTCGTTATCGTCGTCGCCATCGCCGTTATCGACCCAGGCAGCCTTGACGGTGAGTTTGCTCGGCGCGCCCGCGCCCTTCTCCAGCGACACCTTGTGCGTCTGCCCCGCCTTGGTCAGCGAAATTTTCGACAAGGAAATCTTGGGTGCCGGCGCCGGTTCCGCTGCCGCCTGCGCCACTTCGCCGCCGAAATGCGCGACCAGTGCATCGAGGCCGCCATTGAAACCCTGGCCCACGGCCATGAAGCGCCAGCCGCCATCCTTGCGGTAGAACTCGCCCAGCATGACGGCTTTTTCTTGCGCAAAATCAGATCCTGCATACGCAAAGCGGGCCAATTCTCTCCCGCCGTCGAGCAGGCGCAGGTAGCCGCTGCCCAGCTGCGCCATGGTGGCCGCCCCATCGATGGCGGCCGTCACGACGAGGCGTTCGATGGCAGCAGGCAAACGGTCCAGCTGGTAGCTGAAACCGGCCGCATCGCCGGACGGCGCCGACATTTCCACGCCCCCGCACGGCGTGCGCGGCTGGTTAAAGAAAGTCATGTAGCGGTCATCGGACAGTTTACCGGCGGCATCGAGGCCGAAACAGGCAAAATCCAGCGCCACGCCGGCGCTGGCAAGGCCCAGTTGCACGACGTTGCCCGTGACGAGGCCGGACAGCGCCAGGCGCTGCCCCTTGATCAGGTTTTCCATGGAATCAGGTAGATAAGAAGGGGGATACAAAGGAGAAGCAAAACCGGGCAGCGTGGCCGCCCGGCAAAGGTACGCCCTTTCAGGCGTCAACATGCTTTTTACGCATTAATACCAAAGGAACGGGCCAGTGGGCCCAGGCCGCCTTTGAAACCCTGGCCGATGGCCTTGAATTTCCATTCGCTGCCGGCGCGGTAGATTTCGCCGAAGATCATGGCCGCTTCCGTCGAGCCGTCTTCCGACAGGTCGTAGCGGGCGATTTCCGCGCCGTTGTCGCCGTTCAGGCAGCGGATGTAGGCCTTGCCGACCATGCCGAAGTTCTGCTTGCGGTTTTCCGCGTCGTGGATGGTGACGGCCACGGCGATCTTGTCGATGTCGGCGGGTACATTGGCCAGGTCGACGGCGACTTTCTCGTCGTCGCCGTCGCCGCCGCCCGTGGTGTTGTCGCCCGCGTGGACGATGGAGCCGTCAGCCGACTTCAGGTTGTTGTAAAAAATGAAATCAGCGTCGGAACGGGCCTTGCCGTCCGTTTTCAGCAGGAAGGCGCTGCCGTCCAGGTCGAAAGCGGCGCCATCGGTGGCGCGCGGGTCCCAACCCAGGCCAATCACGATTTTCTTCAAGCCGGGAGCTTCCTTGCTCAGGTTGACATTGCCGCCTTTTTGCAAACTGATCGCCATGGTGTTTCCTCTTTAATGTGTGGGTTGCATTCGGTGTTTCAGGTCACCTCGCCGGTACCCCGGCTTGATGAGCCATGAGCCTACCATAAAGTTCCTGCTTGTCAGCCGCGCACTATTGAAAATAATGCCATGCGGAAAATACCGTACGGCTGCCCCGATGCGCAAAATGACGGATAATGCCGCTCGACGAAAATTTTCACCCTCATGAGCGACCTGAACCCGGGATGTCCTTGAATAAGATACAACTCGACTGCATCCCCGGCACCCTGTGCGATGAACGCCTGTGGTCGCGCCTGGCGCCTGCCCTGGGCGGCGCCTTTGATCTACATCACGTGCCCCTGCACCAGGCGCGTACGCGCCCGCAGATGCAATCGATGATCGCCAGCCACAGTGCGCCCCAAGCCCACCTGGTGGGTTTTTCGCTGGGCGCCTACCTGGCGCTCGAACATGCGCTGGCGCAGCCGCAGCGCGTGCAGTCCTTGATTTTGATCGCCAATTCGGCCAAAGGTTTGCTGCCGGCGGAAATCGAAGCGCGCCAGCGCATCGTCGCCATGCTCGAGCGCAATGCCTATGCGGGCATCACGCGCCAGCGCCTGCGCGAACTGCTGCATCCCGCGCACCTGCAGGACGCGGCCATCACGGGCCTGATCCGGCAAATGGGCCTGGACCTGGGCAAGGACGTGCTGCTGGCGCAATTCATCACCACCATAGACCGCCCCGACCTGATGGCACGCCTGCCGGAACTCAGCTGTCCCGTGCTGATCGTGGGCGCCGAAGACGACAAGCTCGTCCATCCCGACGATTTGCGCGCCATGGCGGCCCGCCTGCCGCAAGCCACCTTGCACTTGCTGAAAGACAACACCGGCCACATGATTCCGCTGGAAGCGCCGGGTCCGCTGGCCGACGCCATGCGTGCGCATCTGGAGGCTGCCGGCAATTTCAACGATAATGACGGGCATCGGGCCATGCCCCAACTACTTTGACAGAAGCAATGAGCCATTTGACCATCATCGTCGCCACCGACCAGCAAGGCGGCATCGGCATCAACAATACCTTGCCCTGGAAACTGCCGGAAGACCTGGCGCACTTCAAGCGTCTGACGACGGGCCACCCCATCCTCATGGGCCGCAAGACCTTCGATTCCATCGGCCGGCCGCTGCCGAACCGCCGCAACATCGTTATCACGCGCAATGCCGACTGGCGCCATGAAGGCGTGGAAGCGGTCTCGTCGGTGGAAGCGGCCATCGCCCTGCTCGATGGCGCGGAAGGCTATGTCATCGGCGGCGCGGAAATCTACCAGCAGGCATTGCCTCTGACACAACGTTTGATCGTCACGGAAATCGGCCAGAGCTTTGATTGCGACGCGTTCTTCCCTGCTGTTGATCATGCCGTATGGCAAGAAACCGCGCGCGAGGCGCATGTTTCGGAGAAATCCGGCCTGCCTTACGCCTTTGTCACGCTGCAACGCAAAGCCTGATAAGGTTATATTGATAGCCAGAATGTTGCTGTAATACCCCTGTCATACCCATACGTCACGCTAGCGTACGCTTGTGACGCTTCGGGGTGATATTTTTTTCCCGCAGACGCCGCATTTCTGCGAGAATCCCGTTCTTATTTTTTTTCTGCGGCTGCCGGGTTGTACCACCGCCTGACCGTCGCGCCCTAGTCCGCCCCTTCACATCTGTCAGGGGCGGCTTGCTTTTTTGGAGACATGCATGAAATTTCGTTTCCCCATCGTCATCATTGACGAGGATTTCCGTTCTGAAAATACGTCCGGCCTGGGCATTCGCGCCCTTGCCGCCGCAATGGAAAAAGAAGGCATGGAAGTGCTGGGCGTGACCAGCTACGGCGATTTGTCGCAATTTGCCCAGCAACAATCGCGCGCGTCAGCCTTCGTGCTGTCGATCGACGATGAAGAATTCGGCGGCGGTTCCATCGAGGAAACCGACCATGCCTTGAAATCGCTGCGCGCCTTCGTCGAGGAAATCCGCTACAAGAACGCCGACATCCCCATTTATCTGTACGGCGAAACGCGCACTTCGCGCCATATTCCCAACGATATCCTGCGCGAACTGCATGGTTTCATCCACATGTTCGAAGATACGCCGGAATTCGTCGCGCGCCACATCATCCGCGAAGCGAAATCCTATCTGGATGGCCTGTCGCCGCCGTTCTTCCGCGCGCTGGTGCATTACGCCAACGACGGTTCCTATTCGTGGCACTGCCCCGGCCACTCGGGCGGCGTGGCTTTCCTGAAGTCGCCGATCGGCCAGATGTTCCACCAGTTCTTCGGTGAAAACATGCTGCGCGCCGACGTCTGCAACGCCGTCGAGGAACTGGGCCAGCTGCTCGACCATACGGGCCCTGTCGCCGCGTCCGAACGCAATGCGGCGCGCATCTTCAATGCCGATCATTGCTATTTTGTCACCAACGGTACCTCGACCTCGAACAAGATGGTGTGGCACTCGACCGTGGCACCGGGCGACATCGTCGTCGTCGACCGCAATTGCCACAAGTCAATCTTGCACTCGATCATCATGTGCGGCGCGATTCCCGTGTTCCTGATGCCGACGCGCAATCACCTGGGCATCATCGGTCCCATTCCGCTGCATGAATTCACCCCAGAAAGCATTGCCCGCAAGATCGAAGCGAATCCGTTCGCGCGCGAAGCAAAGAACAAGAAGCCGCGCATCCTGACCATCACGCAATCGACCTACGATGGCGTGATCTACAACGTGGAAACCCTGCGCGAAATGCTCGACGGCAAGATCGACACCCTGCACTTCGATGAAGCATGGCTGCCGCACGCCACCTTCCACGATTTCTACAAGAATATGCACGCCATCGGCAAGGACCGTCCGCGCGCCAAGGAATCGATGATCTTCTCGACCCAGTCCACGCACAAATTGCTGGCCGGCCTGTCGCAGGCCTCGCAAATCCTCGTGCGCGAATCGGACACGGTCAAGCTGGACCAGGATGCCTTCAACGAGGCTTACCTGATGCACACCTCGACTTCGCCGCAGTATTCCATCATCGCCTCGTGCGACGTGGCCGCGGCCATGATGGAAGCGCCGGGCGGCACGGCCCTGGTGGAAGAATCGATCATGGAAGCGCTCGATTTCCGCCGCGCCATGAAGAAGATCGACCAGGAATGGGGCCAGGACTGGTGGTTCCAGGTGTGGGGTCCGTCCAGCTTCAACGACGAAGGCATGGGCCAGCAGGAAGACTGGATGATACGCGCCGAGGATGACTGGCACGGCTTCGGCGACCTGGCCGCCGGCTTCAACATGCTCGACCCGATCAAGGCGACCATCGTCAACCCGGGCCTGTCGCTGGACGGCCAGTTCGGCGACACGGGCATCCCCGCCTCCATCGTCACCAAATACCTGGCCGAGCACGGCGTCATCATTGAAAAATGCGGCCTGTACTCGTTCTTCATCATGTTTACCATCGGCATCACCAAGGGCCGCTGGAATACCTTGCTGACGGCTTTGCAGCAGTTCAAGGACGACTACGACAAGAACCAGCCGATGTGGCGCATCCTGCCGGAATTCGCGGCGGCCAACCCGCGCTATGAAAAAATGGGCTTGCGCGACCTGTGCCAGCAAATCCACGATTTCTACAAGGCCTATGACGTGGCGCGTCTGACGACGGAAATGTATCTGTCGGACATGATCCCCGCCATGAAGCCGTCGGACGCGTTCGCCAAGATGGCGCACCGCGAAATCGAGCGCGTGGCCATCGACGAACTGGAAGGCCGCATCACGTCCATCCTGCTGACGCCGTATCCACCGGGCATTCCGCTGCTGATCCCGGGCGAGCGCTTCAACAAGACCATCGTCGACTACCTGCGCTTCGCGCGCGACTTCAACGAGCGCTTCCCGGGCTTCGAGACGGATGTGCATGGTCTGGTGAAACGCGAAGTCGATGGCAAGCGCGGTTACTTCGTCGACTGCGTCCGTCAGGACTAGAGCACCTAGAAAACGTCCATGGCGGCGTTGCATTGCCTCGCCGTACTATTCGTACTGTCTTCGGCAACGCGCCTTGCCCTGAACGTTTCTAGGCACTCTCGTGATGTTCGTTGAACTTCATTAAATAGCGCCGCCTGATGTGAGTCAGGCGGCGTTTTTCATTGTGGGCCTCCTGCGCACGCTTGCGCCAGATCAAACGGCTGGGGTATCGGACTCCTAAGATGGGCGACTCGTGCCCTCGTGATGGCTGGCATATGACGCTCAAGGTGTGGCTGGAAATCGTGCAGCAGGCGGCGGCTGGCAGTGGCGCCTTGCTGATGACGGCCTTGAAGCAGGCTCAGGTAACTGTAGCCCGGCGGCACGATGGCGAGGCGGACGCCGCAGGCATCGTGCTGTTTGCCGAGGCCGATGCCGCGCTGCTGCAGGCGCTGCCGGCGCTGTGCGGCCATGCCCGCGTGCTGGCCATTGCCGCCTGCGGCCAGGCCCCCAGCTGCGCGCAAAAGCGCGCGCTGATGGCCGCCGGCGCGCTCGATGTCCTGCTGTGGCCGGCGGGCAGCGTCGATACGGCCCAGGTGCTGGCGCGCCTGCAGCGCTGGCAAGCCGTGGCGCAGCTGCTGACGTCCGGCGCCGTGCGCCGGCAGCTGGTGGGCGACAGCGCGGCCTGGACCGCCCTGCTGCACCAGGTGGTGGAAATGGCCGCCTTCAGCCAGGCGTCGATGCTGATCATGGGCGAGACGGGCACGGGCAAGGATTTACTGGCGCAACTGGTGCACCGCCTCAGTAACTGCAGCGGCGACTTCACCATCCTCGACTGCACCACCCTGTCGCCGGACCTGGCTGGCAGCGAACTGTTCGGCCATGAACGAGGCGCCTTTACGGGCGCGGCGGCAGCGCGCGACGGCGCTTTCGCCCTCGCCGACGGCGGCGTGCTCTTCCTCGATGAAGTGGGCGAACTGCCGCTGCCACTGCAGGCGCAGCTGCTGCGCGCCATCCAGGAGCGCAAATACAAGCGCGTAGGCGGCAATACCTGGCAGCCAACCCAGTTTCGCCTCGTCTGCGCCACCAACCGCGAACTGGAAGACGAAGTGGCGCGCGGCGCCTTTCGCGCCGACCTGTATTACCGCATCGCCGGCTGGCGTTGCCAAACCCCGCCCCTGCGCGAGCGCCAGGACGACATCCTGCCGCTGGCCCGGCATTTCCTCGCCGAACTGGCGCAACAAGAGCCGCCCCCGCTGGACGCCGCCGTGCGCGAATACCTGCTGCTGCGCGATTATCCGGGCAATGTGCGCGAACTGCGCCAGACCGTCACGCGCATCTGGCACCGCCATTGCGGCCCCGGCCCCATCACCATCGGCGCCCTGCCCCCCGACGAACGGCTGCTGGCGCCGCGCTGGCCCGACCAGCATTTCGAAGCGGCCGTGCGGCGCGCCCTGGCCCAAGGCTGCAAGCTGTCGCACATCACGCGCTGCGCCACCGACGTGGCCATCCGCCTGGTGCTGGCGGAGGAACACGGCAACAACCAGCGCGCCGCCGCCCGCCTGGGCGTGACGGACCGCGCCCTGCAGATACGCCGCAAGGCGGCCGCCTGCGCGGCGCAAGCGGCTGCAGCCGCCACCCCGGCCTCGCCAGCGCCCCTTTGATCTGCCTCAAGCCAGCCCCGCCAGGCGCAAAAAATTGCCGCCCGTGATCAGCGCCGCATCGCGCGGCGGCAAGCCCAGCAAGTGAATCTTGTGCAATTCCAGCCCCGGATGCAGCCAGGGCCCGTCCGAACCGAACAAAACCTTGTGCGGCCCTGCGCGGCGCACGGCCTGCTCCAGCAAATCGTAGCGGCGCACGCCCGAGCTGTCCGTATGGATGTTGCGGTGGCGCGCCAGATGGTCGATCAGCGCCAGCTGGGCCGCCCAGTCGTCGCTGAAGCTGCCCAGGTGGGGCAGGATGAAGTTGACGTCAGGATACTGCTGCGCCAGCAGTTCGGCCACGGCCGCTTCGCCGGCCGGGTCATACAGCACGGGCAAGCCGAAGAAACGCGCCGCGTCGCATACTTCGCCGCTGATGCGCGCGTCAAACCGGTGCGCCTTGATGCCGACAAAGCCATACCGCTCGACGGCCGTGCGCACCAGGTCCATGATGCGGCCCCGGTCGCGCCGCGCATGCACGAAGGCAAAACCATAAAAACGCTGCGGATCGGAGGCGACCAGGCGCGCCACGCCGTGGTTGGCGATCGCGTAATCGGAGTGGAAGGCCGCGAACAGCACGCTGCGGGCGATGCCGGCCGCCTGGGCCCGGCGCAGATAGGCGTGCAGCGGCGCATCGCTGTCCCACGGCCCGCTCAAGCCGTCGCCCGGTCCCGCATGGCAGTGGCAATCGATGACCAGCGCCATGGCCGCCTCCTTCCTGCTCTCAATGCCAGTCGCCCATGACGACGATGCGGTTGCCGCGCCGGCGCCAGCGCCCGCTTTCCTCTTCCTGTTGCGGCGCAGGCGAGCGGAAATGCGGCAATTGCTGGTGCAGGGCCCGCGTCAGCGCGCTTTCCACGGCGCGCGCGCTGCCATCGCCGTCGGCCGCCAGGCGCGCCGCCTGTCCCGCGATCCGCACGAAGCGGCGCGCCAGCTCCAGTTCACGGTCGGCCGGCGCCTCGGCTGCCATTTCCAGCTCCAGCGCATTGCTGGCCGCGCGCCCCAGGGCAGAACCGAGCGCCGTGCCCACGCCCGGTATCGGGATCATCGAACCGAGGGCGCCGCCGACAAAGGGCAAGGCAGTCTTGGCCACGGCCTTCAAGGCGCCGCCCAGGGGCTTGGCCACCTTGGCGATGGTCGAACCCACTTTCTTGACGCCCTTCCAGACGCTCTTGAAGACATTGCCGAGAAACTGCTCCAGTTCCTCCTCGCTGGCCACTTCCAGCAATTCCATGGCCAGCTGCAGTTCTTCCTCTTCGCCGAAGACGGCCGGCGCCGCGCCCTTGCCGGGCCAGTCCTGGCCGAATTCCAGCACTTCAAACGCGGCGCCGGCCCGCTGCCGGCATTGCGCGCATGCGCATTCGAGTTGATGCATGATGCTCTCCTTCCAGTGATCAAGGCGTGGCTGCCGGGTCCACATTCAGCTCCACATTTCGCCGAGCACGGCCAGTTCCAGTTCGCGCCGCTGATTGGTCAGCACGCCGCGCTGGTTGGCGAACATGTCGTCGTGGATGCCCTGCTCGATGCGGCGCCGCTGCGCCGCCGAGGACAGGGGCGCCACATACACCTGGTGCCCGCTCAGGTCCACGCCCATCATCTGGCCGCACAGCCGGTGCTGCAGCAAACGCCGGTGCAGATCGTCCGTCTGGCCGCTGTAGGCGCGGCGCCGTCCGCCCGCATCGAATTCGATCACGTAAAGGCCCGGCCCCCGGCCATTCGGGTCGCGCAGGGCATTGGCCAGCGCCCCCAGTGCCAGGTAATTCAGTGCGGCCGCTTCCGGCACCCGGCCCATGGTGCCGGCCAGGGTCGGCGGGATCTCGCCCTGCTGCTGGCCGTCATCCTGTCCCTGGTCCTGCCCTTGATCCTGGTCAGGTTCCGGCTCCTGCTGGTCGCCGAAAGCCGGTTCCGCCACGGGATAGGCCGATGGATAGATGGCCGGGTAAACGGGAGCATAGCCGCCCCAGCCCCGGTAGCGCGGCGGCAGGTAGGGAAAGAGCGGCGGCGCGGGGCGCGGCGGCCGGCGCGCCGGATTCGCCTGGTAGCGTGGCGGCATGGGGCGGCGCGGGCCGCGCAGCGGGGGCCGCGCGCGCACGCCGCCGCCATGGCGCACGCTGCCGGGGCGCCAGCGCTCGCCTTCCCACTCGGACTCGGATTCACCCTCCTGCGCCCACTCCTGCTCCCACTCGTATTCACCTGCCGCTCCCGCTTGCCCGGCAAAGGGCAGCATTTCAAACGCGTCGTTCATATCGCCTCCTGATGTGATGTTCAAGCAAATCCATCGCCTGCTCCAGTTGCCCGGGCGTCTGATCCGCCCGCAGCAGAAAAGTCAGCGCCCCGGGACCTTCCCCCGCTTGCGCCAGCGCCAGCACGCCCGCCGCGCGCAAGGCTGGCTGCAAGTGGGCGCGTCCGGGCAGGCGCTGCACGGGAAAGCTGCCGCCCCGGCAAGCGATGCCGGCCGCCGCCATTCCCGTCCGCCATTGCGCCACCCTGTCCGCCAGCCTCGCGCGCAGGGCGTCGCCATGGCGTGCATTGAGCGCCATGGCGTGCATTGAGCGCCATGGCCCGCTGCGCGGCGGCCAGCACGGCGGCCGAAGGCGGACTGGCATGCACGCGCGTCTGGCTGTGCGCCGCGAAGCGCCGCAGCAGGGCGCCGCTGCCGGCCAGCACGGCCAGCGGCACGCCAAAGCCCTTGGCCAGCGAGGCGCCAACGATCAGGTGGCCGCCCGCCTTGTCGTACGCGCCCCGCAAGCCGTGCAGCCGCGCCGAGCCGCCGCCTTGCGCGCCCGCCACGCCCAGCACCTGTGTGTCGTCCAGCAGCAGGTAGCCGCCGCCCTGGCGCGCCAGGGCCGCATAAGCGGCCAGCGGCAAGACCTGTTCGCTGCCCGGCACATAGCCGTCGGCCAGGATCAATGGACGCCGCCCCTGCCGGCCCCAGGCCGCCACCAGGCGCCGCAGCGCCCCCATCTCGCCGCTGGGAAACAATCGCAGCGGCAAACCCAGCGCCTGCGCCCGCTCGGCGCCCCAGCGCGCGATGGCGTAGCTGCCGCCATCGACGAGGATCACCAGCCGCTCGGCAGCCAGCATGCCGAACAGGTCCCAGAACAGGTGCAGGGTCGACGGCAACACGCAGGCAGCCTCGCAGCCTTGCAGGGCAGCCAGGCCCGCCGCCAGGACTTGCGCACCAGGAGGCTCCTGCAATGCGGCCGGCTGGCCCAGGGTCAGGCTGCTCCACGGCATCAGCTGAGCCGCCGGATGGCGCATGCCCAGGTACAGGGCACTGGTAAAGTCGAGCATGCACGCGCCCCGCTCCCGCCCTAGACGCTGCGCAACTGCTGGCTCAGGCGCTGGCGCAGCAACACCGAGGGCATGGTCGATTCGACCACCGGGTCGCTGCTGTCGACGGACAAATCAACCCCGGTGGCGGCGCGGTAGCCGTGGATATAGCCTTGCACTTGCGGCCGCCAGAAGCGCGCCCAGTTGAACGCCTGGGTCGGTTCATAGATGTCGCTCCAGTTGCCGTAGCGCACAGACAGCAGCAATTGCTCGCCAAAGATAGCCAGGTTACGGAAATGCATCACGCTCGTGTCCGTCCAGCCCTGCAGTTTCTTCATGGCATCGACCCGGTCCATCCACGGTTCCGGATACGCCACCATCACGCGCGTCGGCAAGAATTCGCGGAACTCGGGGCGCGCCAGCATCCATTGCTGCATCAGCATCTCGATGCGCGCCGTCGACGGCAAGTCGCCGAACTGGTTGTGCGCGCCCTGCGACAGGATCAGGTGGATTTCCTTCAAGGCATTTAGCACGGGAAAGGCATCCGCCTTCACGGTGGTGTCGTCATCCTGCTTGTAGAACGAGGTCAGCAGGCGCAGCAAATGGTGGAAGGCTTCCAGGAATTTCGAGCGGCTGTCGGCTGGCCGGAAGTGCTGGACCGCCTTGCCGTCCAGGCGCACGCCGTAATGGTGGTCGTACTCGTAGTTGCGGCGCATCACCGTCAAGCGGTGCTGTTCATCCTGCGTGTATCCCCAGAGTAAATTATTCAGCGGCCGCAGCATGTCGATTTCCGTGTTCGACAGGGGATCGAGATGGTTGCCCGGCGCGCGCAGGTTCTGGAAACGCTGCGCGATGGCATTCATGGTCTGCACCAGCATGCCCTCTTCATGCCAGTACGACCAGATCAGTTCCAGCAGGCAAGGATTGGCCAGCTTTTCCTGGATGATGCCAAAGCACAGGTCGACCTCGCCTTCCTGCCCCCTTGGGATGCTGATGGGGATATCGGGCAGCTTGCGGCGGATCACGGCCAGGTAGGGCAAGGTCTGGAAGCCGTCGATGTTTTCCAGGTAATCGTTGCGCAGCACGGTTTCCAGGTCGCGCCCTTGCGGTATGTCGCGCCGGTCCAGGTAGGCGTTGTCCTCGGCCGGATTGAAGGCCAGCGGCTGGTTCAGCACGCCGCAATTCACCATCACGAACGCTTCCGTCGCCACTTTCAGCACGCGGTAGGAGTCGGAATCGGAAAACGGCAATGCGCGGCGCTGCTTGAGCTGCTGGAACATGTCGGCCTTTTTCACGAAGCGTTCCTGCTCGAAGCCCCGCACACTGGCCAGGTCGCCGCAAAACAGGCTGTCCATGAAATGCAGGTAATTCGTAAACGACATCGCCTCGGTGCTGTTGCGTATCAAGGTCCACAGCGGCAAGTCTTCCGTCGGTTCCGTTTCCGTGCGCGTCAGCGATACGCCCACATTGCCGGAGATGGGCTGCGGCTGGCGCTCTTCCGTCTCGTATTCCGCATCCAGCGCCAGCATGGCGTTCGGGCTCAGCCCCTCCGGCACGGGCAAGGCGCCGCGCAGTTCGGGCCGCTGCGACAGCATCATCTGCGCCATGAAACGGTGCATGCCGGCGCGCCGCACGGGCGTGGAAAACGCGTTCGGCGTGCCGCGTATGGGTACCCACGGCGAGGCGGCCAGCACCTGCACCTGGTCGCGCCCGTCGGCGCTTTGATCGCCGTCAAACGAGACGCTGGCGATGGCACGGTCGCCCACCCTGCCGAACTGACAGTCGCTGGGATGGCAGTCGGCCGTTTCAAACGCCAGCGCCACCTGGGGATTGAGGTGCGGCTTGAAGCACAATACGGCACTGCAGCCTGCCTGCACCGTCACGCACTGGGGCGGCGTAGCGGGGAAATTGCCATACACCCCCACGTAGCTGCCCGTCGTCAGGTCGGCAAACACGGTGCTGCCACGCCCATCCGTCCAGCGCACGCCCACCAGCATGGCGGGATCGGGCACCCAGGTGGCGGCATTGAAGTTGTGGCAATCCGCCTCGGCTCCCCGGTACAGGCTGATGGCGGCATTGACGACCATGGCCCCGCTGTCCTGCTCGTGTACGGTGACAGCGATGCTGCCGCCATGGTGTTTCGGACCCGCCTGGCCCGCCCCCCTGTTCTTGCCGCCCATATTGCTGCTCATCTTGCTGCTCATGTCATTCTCCTCAATGGATAATCAAACGGGATACCAAGGGCGGCAGCGGCCTGCCGGACTGGCGGCCATGCCGCACGACATCGGCGCACAGCTCCGACGTGTCCAGCGTGCTGCGCAGGGCCCAGTGGGTCAGCAAACGCCCCAGCAGCTCGCTTTCATCTTCCGGGCTCAAGGTGCCGCTGGCGCGCGCCTGGCCCAGCACGGCGAATACCAGGGTCGGCGCGGCCTGGTACATCTGCGCCGGCGCCAGGGTCCAGCTGCGAAACAGCTGCGCCAGCATGGCCGGCTGGCGTGTGTGCACGGCCATGGCTTCGGTCAGCGAGCCGCCGCGCAAGGCCGGCGGCCGGTGCTGCACCAGCAAGCCCACCAGCGCCGCCATGCTGGCCTGCAGCTGCGCCAGCAGCCGCTGCCGGGCCGGCGGCAGGCCGGTCAGCGGGTAGTACGACAGCCACAGCTGCTCCAGCCGGTTCCATTGCGGATGCGGATACAAGGCGCGCCCCATGGCACAGCTGAGGCGCACCCGCAGCCAGGGCACCGGATGGGGATCGTCGATATTGAGGCGGAAGACAAACACGCGCGGCAGGCTGACCACGCCGATCAGGCCCAGGGTGGCGGCCACGCCGACCCGTGCCAGCGACCAGAAATCGGCCACGATTTCGGAAATCCAGCGTTCCCACAGCTGCCACACGTGCACCAGCCCGCTGCCGCCATGCTGCATGGCTTGCAGCACGGGCCGCAAGGACGCCACCAGGTCCAGCAGCGCCGCGCCCTGGTGGCCCACCTCGTGCACCAGCGACGAGGCGATGCTGCTGCCGATCATGCGTTCGCGCGGCAGGCGGATGATGGCGACGGGATTGTCGCCGCCGCCCGGCAGGCGCGTGCGCGCGCGGCGGATGGCCGCGCCCGGCCCCCGGTCCAGGTAGCAGATCACGGGCGGCGCCTGGTACACATTGCCGGGCAGCGCCAGCGCGTCGGCGGCGACGATGTCGAGCCCGGCCAGCCAGACGCCCGTCTTGTGCTCGCTGCGCTGCGTGATGACCTCGTTGAACAGGTCGAACTGGGTCAGCGCGGCATTGAATTTCAGGCGCAGGAAGGTGAAGCGGCGCTGCGCCTCGGCGGCGGTGGCCATGCTGGCGCCATCGGCGTGCTCGCGCCGCAGCCAGCGCTGGAACTGGGCCACCATGCGCCGCAATTCGCGCCGTCCCTGCACCAGCTGGCTTTCGATGGCCGACTGGGCGCTGGGCATCAGGGCGGCCGCCAGCACCGTCGGCTCGATCAGCGCGAATGGTTCCAGCCGCGCCAGCCGCGTCAGCAGCGAGCGCGCCTCCTGCGCCAGCATCCAGGCAGCGTAAGCGCCGATGGCCATGATGTCAGACGCCGTACAGGACGATTTTATGGCCCTGGCGCGCCCAGCGCCCGCTGGACGGGCGCATGCCCGCCGAGCCCCTTGCCGCGCCGCCCTGCGCCATGGCCCCGCCCGCAGCGGCGCCGCTGCCGTTCTGTGTGGCGACCTGGCTGCCGGGGCGGCCCAGCAGGCCGGGCGCGAACTGGCGCGCCGCCGCGCTGGCGGCCGCCTGGGCGATGGCGCGCGGGTCGCCCGAACCGCGTGCCTGCGCGGCGCGGTTGACGGTGTCGGCAGCCAGGCGCACGAACTGCTTGGCACCCTCGAATTCGCGGTCTTCGTTCGACGACGCCTCCGCTTCCAGCCCCAGCGCATTGCCGGCGGCCGAGGCCAGGCCGCTGCCGATCTTGGCCCCCAGCGGGCCGCCGAAATAGCCGCCGATGGCGCCGCCGGCCAGGGGAATCGCCTTTTTCGCTACGCCCTTGAGCACGCCGCCGATGGCTTGGCCCACGGGCGACTTGATGATGCCGCCCGCCACCGAGGCGGCCTTGCGCAGGAAATTGCCGAGAAACTGTTCCAGTTCGGCTTCATTGCTGACCGACAGCAGTTCATTGGCAAGTTCCATTTCTTCGGCCTCGGAAAACATGGCGTTCGCGCCACCCTCGCCGCTCCACTCGCCTTGGCCAAACTCGAACTGTTCCGCTTCAAAGCCGGACATTTCCTGCCCGTATTCCAGGGTCGTACGATCTATGTCATGCATGATGAGCTCCTAAAAGTTAGCACCTCTGTTGACACTACAGTGCCGGACGCACTGGCCGTCCGGCTAACAATCGAGCACGACGATGTGCCCGCCCTCGCGGCGCCAGCGGCCACCGTCCCGCCCTGGCGATTGCGCCGCCTGCCTGAGCAAGCCTGGCGCCACGCTGCGTGCCACTTGCAACAGGGCCGTTTCCACCCGCGCCCTGGGCGCGCGCGCGCCCGTGCCGGCGTCCTGCGCCAGCGCCGTATTGACGGCATCGATCAGATGCACGACCTGGCGCGCCAGTTCGAATTCCTTGTCTTCCGGGCTCAATCCCTCCAGTTCCATGCCGAAGATGCCGGCAGCGCGCCGCTTGAGCGCCTGCGGCGAACCGCCATGCAAGGGCAACAGGGGCGCCACCAGCTTGTCCAGCAGCTGGCGCAGCGGCCCTTCCAGCGGCGTGCCGCGCACTTGCTGGCCCGCCGCCGTGGCGCCCAGCTGGCGCGCCAGGAAAGCGTCGAACTGGGACGGCGCCTGCAATTCCAGCAACTGCGCCGCCAGTGCCAGCTCATCTTCGTGCTGCAGGGACAGCACGCCCGGCGCTTCCGGCAATTCCATTTCGGGACGATAGGCGAGCAGGCGGCTGGTCATGACGGGCTCCGGTGAAGGACGGACGGGTGGTCCATGCCTCCCTGACGCAAGGGCCATGCCAGTCAAACGAGGGGAAAGAACGGGGCGGGCGGCGAACGGCGTTTCGCCGATGGGATAAAAACCATGGTTTCCGGCGAAGCGAGTTTCGTTGTCAAGATGAGCTTTCAAACAAGCTTAATTGGCAGGAATGATTACGTCGCCTATCCGCCACAGTGCCCGCGATCGGCAAAAAATATTTTTTATTCTTAAAAAATAAAGTTCGCGCTACCGTACCGAAAATGGCATCAACGCCACGCCAACGTCCGGCAAAAATAAACGTGGCCAACACGTAAATAGTTAATTGAAAACAGTATTTTGGTAGGCAAGGCCTACAATTAGCGGGCTAGAATTTGATTGCCTGAAAGAAACTAAATGACTGACTCTATTTTGCGCCGTTTGCTGGCCGCCATCTTGTTCAGCCTGCTTTCCGCCTGCGGCGGCGGCGGCGACAGCAAGACCGGCTCCACCCAGAACCCGGACATCTCGGTCGTGCCGCCAGCGACCGCCATCCCCGGCGATCCGGCAGCCCCCGGCACCACCACGCCCGGCGACACCATCGCGCCGCCGCCCCTGACCACGCCACCGGCCGGCCAGGCGGCCACCACCTTCACGCGCCAGGAGGCGTCGCGTTTCCTGGGCCGCGCCACGTTCGGCCCCGACATGGCGGCCATCGATGCGCTGGCCGCCAGCGACAGCGACGCCTGGTTCAAGGCCCAGTTTTCCAAGCCGCAAACTTTGCACCGCAAATATATCGACGCCATGCTGGCGGCGCAGGCGGCCGGCGGGCAAAAAGTGGGTTTTACGGGGATGTATGAAACCTTCTGGCAGCAGGGTATCCGCGGCGAGGATCAATTGCGCCAGCGCATGGCCTTCGCCCTGTCGGAAATCTTTGTCATTTCTATGCAGAATGAGTCCGTGCGGCCACAAGTGCGTGGCGTAGCCAGTTATTACGACATGCTGGGCCAGCGTGCCTTTGGCAACTTCCGCGACCTGCTGGAAGGCGTGGCCCTGCATCCGATGATGGGCATGTACCTGTCCCACCTGCGCAACCAGAAGGAATCGGCCACGCGCACGCCCGATGAAAACTTCGCCCGCGAAGTGATGCAGCTGTTTACCATCGGCCTGTACCAGCTGAATGCGGATGGCAGCCTGAAACTGTCCGGTGGCAAGCCCATCGACACCTACACGCGCGACGACGTGGCGGGCCTGGCGCGCGTGTTTACCGGCTGGAGCTGGGCCGGTCCCGACCAGAGCGCCGCGCGCTTCTATGGCAGCACGATCGATCCCGACCGCGACTGGAAGCCGATGCAGAACTACGCGGCCTTTCATTCCAGCGGCGACAAGCGTTTCCTGGGCCAGAGCATTTCCGGCGCCAGCAGCGGCCAGGCGGACCTGAAACTGGCGCTCGACACCCTGTTCAATCATCCGAACGCGGGACCGTTCTTTGCCCGCCAGCTGATCCAGCGCCTGGTCAGCAGCAATCCCAGCCCCGCCTACGTGGGCCGCGTGGCCGCCGCGTTTGCCAACAATGGCAGCGGCGTGCGTGGCGACATGCAGGCCGTCATCCGCGCCGTGCTGCTCGATCCCGAGGCACTGGCCCCAGGCGGCACCACCTTGCGCACGGGCAAGTTGCGTGAGCCACTGTTGCGCCTGGCCGGCTGGATGCGCGCCTTCGATGCCAGGCCTGCCAGCGGCCGCTACAGCATCTATTACCTGGACGACCCTTTGAGCGGCCTGGGACAGAGTCCGCTGAATCCGCCCTCCGTATTCAGTTTTTTCCGCCCCGCCTATACGCCGCCCAACTCCGCGCTGGCCAGCGCGGGCCTGGTGGCGCCGGAGCTGCAGAACACGGCCGAGCCATCGGTGACGGGCTATCTGAACTTCATGCAGGAAGCCATCAATAGCGGCGTGGGCGACGGCCGCGACATCAAGCCCGACTACACGCGCGAACTGGCACTGGCCGCCGATACGGGCGCCCTGCTCGACCGCATCGACCTGCTGCTGATGCATGGCAGCATGCCCGCCAGGCTGCGCGGGCAAATCCTGACCGCCGTCAATGGCATCAGCATCCCCGCGGCCACGGCCAGCAATGCCGCGCAAGTGGCCACGGCCCAGGCCAACCGCGTCAAGCTGGCCATTTTCCTGACCATGGCCTCGCCGGCCTACCTGGTACAAAAGTAAGAGCGATCACATGCAAAACTTCCCATTTTCCCGCCGCCGCTTCCTCGGTTCCATGCTGAGCCTGGCCGGCACCACGGCCGCGCCGTTCGCCATGAACCTGGCCGCCATGGGCAACGCCGCCGCGCAATCGGCCGGCGACTACAAGGCCATGGTGTGCCTGTTCATGGCAGGCGGCAACGACGCCTTCAACACGGTGCTGGCCACCGATCCCACGTCATGGAGTGAATACACGCGCCTGCGCAACACGGGCGCCGCCGATTCCATCCATCTGCCCGGCGTAGGCGAGACGGGCGGCGTATTGCCCATCGTGCCCGCGACTGCGCAAACGGGCCGCGCCTTCGCCCTGCATCCCCAGCTGGCGCCCCTGAAAGACCTGTTCGACAATGGCCGCGCTGCCGTCGTGGCCAATGTGGGCACCCTGATCCAGCCCGCCACCCTGGCGCAGTACAAGGCCGGCAGCGTGGCCTTGCCACCCAAGCTGTTCTCGCACAACGACCAGCAATCGACGTGGCAATCGGGTTCGCCGGAAGGCGCCAGCACGGGCTGGGGCGGGCGCATCAGCGACGTGGCCGGCGCGGGCAATACGAATGCGATGTTCACGGCCATTTCCGCCGCGGGCAACACCATCTTCCTCAGCGGACGCCAGGTACGCCAGTTCCAGGTGGGCCAGTCGGGTGCCGTGCCCATCCGCGGCCTGAGCGGCAGCCTGTATGGCAGCACGGGCGGCGCGGGTGCCTTGCAAGCCATCATCAACGATGCGGGCAGCGACCTGATCGAACAGGAACACGTGGCCGTGGTGCAGCGCGCCATTTCCAGCCAGAGCATCCTCAGCGGTGCCATGCTGGCCGCCGGCGCGGGCGGCGTGCCCAATCCCCCGCCCTACGTCAATCCGAACACAGGCGTGTCCGGCGTCAATCCGCTGGCCGTGCAATTGCAGACGGTGGCGCGCATCATCGGCGGGCGCGGCCCTCTGGGGGCGAAACGGCAAGTGTTTTATGTGACCCTGGGCAGCTTCGACACGCATGACCGGCAAAAAGTGCTGCATGCCGACCTGATGGCCCGCCTGGCCCATGCGCTCGCGTATTTCGACAGTACCCTTGCCTCTTTGCAAGGGGCCGACCTGCGGCGCCAGGTGACGACGTTTACGGCGTCGGACTTCGGCCGCACCTTCAGCAGCAACGGCGACGGCACGGATCACGGCTGGGGCGCCCACCACTTTGTCGTGGGCGGCGCCGTGAAGGGCCGCGACATCTACGGCGCCTTCCCCGTCACGGGCCTGGGCCATGAGCTGGACGTGGGTTCCGGCGCCCTGCTGCCGACCACCTCCGTCGACCAGTACGGCGCCACCCTGGCAAAGTGGTTCGGCGTGGCCGACAGCCAGCTGGCCGAGGTGTTTCCGAACATCGGCAACTTCAGCCGGCGCGACCTGGGTTTCATGACGACAACTTAACCGTTCACGGCGATCGTCAGGGTGACGACGTAGCCATCCGTGGCATTGCCCGTCACCGTGGCCATCTGCAGGCTGGTGCCGTCGCTGAAGACATTGTCGGTGGCATAGCTGATCTGCGCTAGGTTGCGCACGCTGGCCGTGTAGCCGCTGGCCGTATAGGCCTCGTTCAATGTTGCCATTGGGAACGTGAACTGCGACGTCTTGATGCGGCTCGCGGCACTCGCCGCCTTGGCCAGGCTGGGATACACCTCGACATGCACGTGCGGCATGCGCCCCGCGTAGCAGCCGGGAAAGATGGTCGTAAAGGCCAGGTTGCCGGCGCTGTCCGTTTCCTGCACGCCGCGCAGGTAATTTTGCCCCGTCACGCCGCTCGAATACAGCGAATACAGGCCTTCCCGGTCGCAATGCCACAGATAAACAGCGTAGCCGGCCAGGCTGGCGCAGCCGCCGCTGGCATTGAGCAGCTGCAACTTGATGGTGAGCGGCACGCCCGCCGCCACCCCCGTGGCGCCATTGAAACTGGCGCGGATATCGCTGCGCACCACGCCCGACTGGTTCAGCACGTTGATGATGCTGCCGCCATTCGTGTTGCTGCCATCGGCCGGATACGGCCCGCCAGTTTCCTCGGGAATCACCGTGCAGGCGCCCGTGGCCGGTAGCGTGACGGTGCCGGCGCTGCCGGAAGTGTCCGTGCTGGCAGCGCTGCCTGCGGCCATACTGCTGGCGTCCGTGCCGCCGCCGCAGCTGATCAGGGGCAAGGTGGCGGCGCCGGCCAGCAGCCAGCGCAGGACTTGCCGCCGCTCAAACGCCTGTCGCCGCATCATTTCGAGGTCGGATGCCAGACCGTGATCATGTAACTCCATACATACTCCATCAAGTGGGGCAAGCCCGCCAATGCCGGGTTCATGCTGGCGCACAGGAACAGCGCCTGAGTCGCATGGCGCGAAAGCGCCTTCCTGGCGGCCATGGCGAGCTTGCGTTCCATGGTTCAGGCCGTTGTATTGACCAGGTTGCCGCTGGCGGACAGGCTGCCGCCCGCATTTGCCGCGCCCAGGCTGCCCGACAGCGCCTGCAGGAAACTGCCCAGTTTGCTACTGCCGCTGCCCTCATCGCCGCCCAGCGCGCCGAGCAGGCTGGCAAAGCTGGACTGCAAGTCCGTCACGCTGCTGTCCGCGCTGTCGCTGCTGTTGCCGCTGCTATCGCTGCCGGACGAGGACAGTTTTTGCAGCAGGCTTTGCAAGTCCGACTCGATATTGCCGGGGCCGCCAGTGCGCGCGCCACCGGGCGGCGGCCCGGAAGGCGGTTCGCCGCCCTCCTCTTGCCCGCCAGCACTGCCGCCGCTCTGCGCATGCAGGCTGCCCATCAGCTGGTGCAGGAAGGCGCCCAGCGCCTGGCCCACGTCGCCGCTGGCGGTGGTACCGCTCGTTTCGCTGTCACTGCTGCTGGCGTCGACGGACACGCCGATCGATGAAAGGGCGCTGCCAATGGCGTCGAGAAATGCGCCATCGTCTGGCTTTGGCGGCCGCGTGCCGCCCACGCCGCTGGCGGCGCCGGTATTGCCGCCGCCCAGGCGGCTGAACGCGCTCAGCTGGCTGGCGGCGCTGGTCGAACTCAAGGCACTGATGCTCATGGTCAATCTCCTGTCGGTTATAGGGCGCGATGCGGGCCGGGGCGGCTGTCGCGCCGCTGCTGCGCCTGCTTGCGCTGTTCCGGCGTCAGCACGGCCAGCAATTGCTGCTCCAGCCGCGCCTGCTGCAAGCTGATCGCCGCCATGGCTTGCGCCGCCGTGCTGGCCAGCGCGCTGGCCTTCGCATCGTCGTAGGCGCTGGAGGCGGCCAGCTCGCGCAACTGCGCATGGGCCTTGAAGGCGATCTTTTCCTGTTCCCGCAGCAAGGGCGCCTGGGCATAGGTGGCGGCGAAGACCTTGTCCTGCTGCACTTCGCTCAATTCGATGCCGCGCAGAAACGGCGGCAAGCCGGGCGCGCCGGGTCCGCCTGGGCCGTGGCCGAAGCCGGGCGGCGGCCCTGGCATGGCGCGCGGCGGCGGGCCGTCCGGTGCAGCTTCCTGCTGGGCCAGGGCAACCAGCGGCATGCTGCAGGCGCACAGCAGCAACAGGGACAGGAGAATACTCAGGTGTTTCATCGGGCTTTCCTTTCGTGACGATCAGCCCTGATTGTCGGCGTCTGGAGTGTAAAGCAACGTTAGGGCGGCGTAAAAGCGTGTAAAGGAAGGGGCGGGAGTGTAAGCAGACGTATGTAAAAGCGGGTAAAAGGACCCTGAAGCGCCCCTGTTGACTGCTATCATCGGGCGATATTCACCCGAAAAAGCACAGGCATGAGCAAGGTTTTGTTAATCGATGACGACGTGGAACTGGTCGGCATGTTCCAGGAATACCTGACGCAGGAAGGTTTTGACGCCCGCGCCGTGCATGACGGCGAAAGCGGCGCCGCCGAAGCGCTGACGGGCCTGTACGCCATCGCCATCCTCGACGTCATGATGCCGCGCATGAATGGCCTGGAAACCCTGCGCCGCATCCGCGCCGGCAGCAACCTGCCCATCCTGATGCTGACGGCGCGCGGCGACGACACGGACCGCATCGTGGGGCTGGAGCTGGGCGCCGACGATTACGTGACGAAACCGTGCACGCCGCGCGAGCTGACGGCGCGCATCCGCGCCATTCTGCGCCGCGCGCAAGCGGCGCCGCACGACAGCTCGGGCATGGCGCCGCTGACCGTGGGGCAACTGACGATGTGGCCCGAACAGCGCCGCATTTCCTGGGCCGGCACGCACCTGGAGCTGACGAGCACGGAATTCAACTTGCTGGAAGTGCTGGTGCGCCATGCCGGCAAGCCCGTGAGCAAGAATCAACTGTCCGAACTGGGCCTGGGCCGGCCCATGGCCCGCTTCGACCGCAATATCGATGTGCACTTGAGCAGCCTGCGCCGCAAACTGGGTACCCTGGCCGACGGCCGCTCCTGTCTGCAGACCGTGTACCGTCTCGGCTACCAGCTGATCAAGGAGTAAGCGTGGGGCGCCTGTTCTGGAAGTTTTTTCTGTGCATCATGCTGGCGCAAGTGACGGCCACCATCGGCATCGGCGGCACGTTCTGGCTGAAAAACCGGGCGGCGCAGCAGGAACGGGCGCTCGACATCGACACCAGTCCGCCCGCGCAAATGATCATCGAGGCCGCCAGCGCCACCCTGGAAGCGGGCGGCAGCCAGGCCTTGCGGCAATTCCTGGGCAAGCTCGAGCGCATGCGCGTGTTTGCCGTCGATGCGCGCGGGCAAGAACTGATGGGCCGCGCGGTGCATCCCGCCATGCTGAGCAAGGCGCGCGCCATGCTGGAGCAAAGCCAGCCCCATCCCGTCGTGCGCACGGTCACCGGCAGCGACGGCCAGCGCTATCTGCTGTTCCTGCCCTCGTCCGAACGCTTCCGCAATGCCGAGGCAGGCGCCGCGCGCGACACCCTCAACGCCGTCACCCTGAGCGGTCCGCGCGCCATGGGACCCGGTCCACGCCCCAACGAAGCGGGCACGGCGCCACCACGCGGCGAATTCGGCCGCGGCATGCCGCCCGGCCCGCGCATGGACAGTCCCTACCGCACCTTCATTCCCCTGGGCGCCGCCATCGCCGCCAGTCTGCTGTTCGCCTTCTTGCTGGCCTGGTATTTTGCGCGCCCCATCCGCGACCTGCGGCAAGCGTTCGAGGCTGCTTCGCACGGCGACCTGGCGCCCCGTTTTCACGCCAGCGGCAAGCGCGGCGATGAATTGACGGACCTGGGCCGCGATTTCGACCGCATGACGGGCCGTTTGCGCAATCTCATGGAGAGCCAGACGCGCTTGCTGCATGATGTGTCGCACGAGCTGCGCTCGCCGCTGGCGCGCTTGCAGGCCGCCATCGGCCTGGCGCACCAGCAGCCGGACAAGATGGACGCCTCGATGCAGCGCATCGAGCGCGAAAGCGAACGCATGGACAAGCTGATCGGCGAGCTGCTGACCCTGTCGCGGCTGGAAGCGGGTGCGGGCTCCCCGCTCAGCGAAGACGTCGACATTGCCGAGCTGCTGCACGACATTCTGGAAGACGCCCGCTACGAAGCGAAGGCGCGCCAGGTGGACATCGTCCTGGCGGGCGACGCGGCCAGCGCCGGCGCCGCTGTCACGGGCCGGCCCGAACTGCTGGCGCGCGCCGTGGAAAACGTGGTGCGCAATGCCGTCAAGCATGGTCCCGATGGCGGCACGGTGGAAGTGAAGCTGTCGCGCCTGCATGACGGCAAGCAGGATCTGCTGCGCATCGCCGTGCTGGACCGCGGCCCCGGCGTGGCCAGCGCCGACCTGGCCAGTATTTTTCAGCCGTTCTTCCGCGCCAGCAATACCCAACACAGCACGGACGGCCACGGCCTGGGCCTGGCCATCGCCCAGCACGTCATCGGCGCCCATGGCGGCCGCATCGGCGCCAGCTTGCGCAGCGGTGGCGGACTCTGCGTGGAAATGTTGTTGCCCGTCAAAACGCCAGGCTGAGCTGGCGGCGAGTATTGCCCGAGATTTGCTTACGCCTGGGTATCGATGATGCTGCCCAGTGTGGAGGAGGCGGACTTGGCCGGGCCGACCGCCGTGTCGGTGCTGCTGGCCGTCTGCGTATCCTGTTGCGCCGCCTGCTGCGCGGCAGCAGCTTGCAACTGAGCAATTTGCGCCTGCAAGGCCTGGATCTGCTGCGCCAGCTGCTGCTGCAGCTTTTGCGACGCTTCCGTCTGCTCGCCCTTCTGCGACTCCGTCAACTGCTTTTGCGCCGCCGTAATCTGCTTTTGCAGCGCCGCGATCTGCGTACTGCTGCCCGCACTGGCGCTACTGGCCGCGCTGACTGCGCTGCCGGAACCGATTGCCGCTACCATACTGCCTCCCTGATTATTCAATACCTTATTATCGGCGCGCAAGGTACTCAATACAGGGCGGCAAGTGTAAAGGCGGGTAAAGGCATGTAAAGACGCCGCGCGCACCATCCAATTGCACACCGGCAAGAAAAACTGGCACACTGGCGCTTCCTGCCTTGACCACGACCCATGATGATGACGCCCCTGCTGCCCGCCCTGCCCGACCTCGTGCCCCGCCTGCGCTGCGGCGTGATCGAGTTTCCCGTCCACCACATGCGTGGCGGCACGTCGACGGGCCTGGTCTTGCACGGGGCCTGCGTGCCGGCCGAGCAAACGCTGCGCGAGGAATTGCTGCGCCACCTGATGGGCGTGCCCCAGTCCGGCCGGCAGCCGGGCAACCGGCAAATCACGGGCCTGGGTCGGGGCACGCCCACCAGCAATAAAGTCTTCCTCGCCGAGGTGGAACAGCATGCGGGCCAGCCGCGCCTGGTCAGCACCCTGGCCCAGCTGGCTGGCGAGCATGGCGATATCGACTGGAGCGTGAACTGCGGCAATATGTCGTCCGCCCTGCAACTGTGGGGACTGGACAGCGGCGTGATCGAGGCGCTGGCCATCGGCGCACACAATATCGATATCCGCAACACCAACACGGGCGTCATCACCACCTCGCGCATGGCGCGCGAACTCGATGGCAGCTTTACGGCCGCCGGCATTCCTGGCGTGACCGGCAACTTCCCCCGCGTGGACCTGTTCCTGCGGCAGCCGGCAGGCGCCAAGACGGGTAAATTATTGCCAACAGGCAATGTTCAGGATATGGTGCACGGTTATGCGGTCTCGTGCGTGGATGTGGCCGTGCCCATGGTCATCGCGCCAGCGAGCCAGTTCGGCAAGACGGCGCACGAGTCCGTCGCGGAACTAGAAGCGGATACCGCGTTCATGCAGGCGATCCGCCGGGTGTGGAGCGCGGCGGGACTACTGATGGGCTTGCGCAAGCGCGATGGCGGGTTGATGACCTTGGAAGAGCTGGAACGCAGCGAAACCATCCCCAAGTTCTGCATCGTGGGGCCGGCAGCGGGAGAGGGAAATATTGCGGTGCGTTACTTTACGCCGCAGGCGGGCCACGCCTCGCTGGCCGTCTCGGGCGGCTGCTGCCTGGCGGCCGCTTGTCTGATACCGGGCACGGTGGCGCATGCGCTGGCGCGCGGCGTGCCGCCAGTCAAGCAAGTGGAGACAGAGATGGAACTGGGCATAGCCAACCCGGCCGGCATCCTGGACACCACCATCGTGGCGCGCCAGGACGGGGCGACGGGCAACATCGCCATCGGCGGCGCGGCCTACCGGCGCAGCGCGCAAATCTTGCTGCGCGGCCATGTTCCACTGTACCAGGCGTCCGCCGCGCTGAAAGCGTGGCTGCTGAAACAGATTTAAAGCAGGAGCGGCGCCCTGCCCGTTCAAGCAATCAATCAGGTCTTCGGCAGGGTCACGCCCACCTGGCCCTGGTATTTGCCGCCGCGGTCCTTGTACGAGGTTTCGCACACTTCGTCGGATTCGAAGAACAGCACTTGCGCCACGCCTTCGTTGGCGTAGATTTTCGCCGGCAACGGTGTCGTATTCGAAAACTCCAGGGTCACATAGCCTTCCCATTCCGGTTCGAACGGGGTGACGTTGACGATGATGCCGCAACGGGCATACGTGCTCTTGCCCAGGCAAATCGTCAAGACGTTGCGGGGAATGCGGAAATATTCTACCGTGCGGGCCAGCGCGAACGAATTCGGCGGGATGATGCAATAGCCCTTGCCCGACACGTCGACGAAGTTATTCGCGTCAAAATCCTTCGGGTCGACGATGGTGGTGTTGATGTTGGTAAACAACTTGAACTCGTCGGCGCAGCGGATGTCATAGCCATAGCTGGAGGTGCCGTAGGAAACGATGCGGTTGCCGTCGCGTTCCTTGACCTGGCCCGGTTCGAACGGCTCGATCATGCCCGTTGTTTCCGCCATGCGGCGTATCCATTTATCGCTTTTAATCGTCATCGCAGGGGTATCTTTCTAGAATATCGAATGGCTGGGGCGGCGCGCCAGGTGCAGGCGCGGCCCGAATGGCAGGATTTTACGCGAAAATCCGCCGCTGTTGGCCCCCATCCCCTGAAAATCCTTGGCGGAAGACTATTGTTTCGCCAGCAATGCCGTGATCATCTCGCGCACCACTTGCGCCGTCAGTTCCGGGTTTTCCATGGGAAACAGATGGCCGCCCGGCACCTGGCGGAAAAACTTGCCGACCAGCTTGCGCGTGGCCGTCAAGCCCGCCTGGCGGCATTCCACCGATTCCGTGCCGCCAATAAAGCCGATGGGCACCGGCAAACCATCCTTGACGAGGCCGCCGATATGGTGCGGCAAGCTGCGATAGACCTGCGTTTCCACTTCGCGCGTAAACCGCAGCTGCACCCCGTCCGGATGGGGAACCAGGCCGCTGTCGATGTAGTCGCGCAAGACTTGCGGCGCCCAGATGGCGAACATGTCCTTGGCCGCGAAGTGTTCATACGCGGCTTGCGCGTCGGGCCACAGCTTGCGCCGCCGGGCGGAAAAGCGGGCGGGAGAGTAACGCTCGCCCAGCGCCGTGTTGCGCGCCAGGCGCACCAGCAAGGCGCGCCAGCCCGCCACCACGGGCGAATCGAGCAAGACCACGCAACGCACCAGGTCGGGCCGCTGCTTGGCCACCATCACGCTGAGCATGCCGCCCAGCGAATGGCCGACGAGGATCACGGGCGCGCTGTAGCGGCGCTCCACGTCGTCGATGTACTCGCGCACCAGCTCGGGCCAGCCCGTGCTGACGGGATAATCCGGGTCGTGCGCATGCATGTCGAGCGCCTGCACGGTGTAGTGCCGGCCCAGCAAGCCGAACAGCTTGCGGTAGGTGCCGGCAGGATAGCTGTTGGCGTGGGCAAAGTGCAGTTGCGGGAGGGTCATCGTGGGACGAGGCCGGTGAATGCGATAGGCAATTGTAATGGCATGCCGGCAAGACGGATCAGAGGAAGGCCTCTAATTTCCGAGGTGGCAGCGGGCACGCTGGTGCCATGCCGGGCACGAACGAGGCCAGTACTTCGCCCAGCTCGGCGTTGGAATCGACCACGCAAAAAGCCTCGTCAAACGCGTGGTGACGGTTCATGGGATTGCGCACGACGATGCATTCCAGCCCGGCGGCCCTGGCGGCGCGCAAGCCGCGCGGCGAGTCTTCCACGGCCACGCAGTCGGCGGCGGCCAGGCCCAGGCGCTGCAAGCCCAGCTGGTAGCCGTCGGGCGCCGGCTTGCTTTCGCCATACATTTCGCGCGTCAGCACGAAATCGAAGTGGCTGAGCAAGCCCGTGGCCGCATGGCTGATGCGGAAATGTTGCTCATAGGCGCTCGTCACCACGCCCATGGCCACATGCGGGCGCAGCGCCGCCAGCACCGGTGCGATGCCGGGGATGGCCAGCTGGCGCGCCTGGCGCAGGCGTTGCGCAAACAGCTCGGTGCGCTCGGCCCGCAGGCGCTCGACCAGCTCGATGGCATGGCCCTGCCCCAGCAGCAGATGCCAGGCGCCGTAGTTATTGTCCAGGAACCAGTCAAAGAATTGCTTCGGCGTCAGGTCTATGCCGTAGGGTAAGAGCAAGTCGCGGTTGCTTTCGTAAAACAGCTGTTCGGTATCGACCAGCACGCCATCGTTGTCCCACAGCACGCCCCGGATGGTTTTCATGGCTTGTTGTCGTTCAAAAACTTACTTGAAGAAGATGTCGTAGGACAACTTCACGATCAGCAGCACCAGCAGCACGAGGAAGAGGATGCGCACGAAGGCGGCGCCGCGGCGCACGGCGATCCAGGTACCCGTCAGGGCGCCCAGGATGTTGCACACGGCCATCGGTGCGGCCACCGCATACACGACGTGGCCGGCGGGAATGAAGAAGGCCAGCGCGGCCACGTTGGTGGCGATATTCACCAGTTTCGAGCAGGCCGAGGCGAGGATGAAATCGAAGCCGAAGACGCGGATGAACAGGAAAATCAAAAAGCTGCCCGTGCCCGGCCCGAACAGGCCGTCATAGAAGCCGATGGCGCCGCCGATGACGATGGCCAGGATGCGCTCACGCGGGCCGATGGGGCGCGCTTCGCGCGTCGTGCCGAAATCCTTCTTGATGAAGGTATAGATGGCCATGATGATGATCAACACCAGCACCATGGGGCGCACCACCTGCTGCGGCACGTAGGACACGGCGGCCGCGCCGATGAAGGACATGACGAAGGCGCTGGCCACGGCCGGCAGCACCAGCAGCCAGGGAATGTGCACCTTGCCGACAAACGAGCGGGCGGCAAACGTGGTGCCGCAGGCGGACGCCAGCTTGTTCGTGCCCAGCAGGGAGGTCGAGGCCATGTTCGGCATCAGGTTGAACAGGGCCGGCAGCTGTATCAGCCCGCCCCCGCCCACGGCGGCATCGATCAGGCCGGCAAAGAAGGCAAATAAACACAGCAGCGAGATGGTCAGCATGATAGGCAATGGGGAATGGGCGACAGCGGCAGTATAGGCGTCAGACACTTTTTCCGATGCAACTTCAAATTGCGGAAAACGCAATCAGGCGTAACGCTTGACGGAATGCGCCCCGTGCGGTCTACTGGCCTCTTTTGCCGGGAGTGACGCGATGTCGATGAAACTGATGTGGGAGATCCGCGCCTTTTGCACCGTGGTGGAAAAGCGCAGCTTCATCCACGCGGCGCGCATGCTGGGACGCTCGCCGTCGGCCGTCACGCGCGCCATCCAGTTCCTTGAAGAAGCCATCGGCGCCGAGCTGATCCTGCGCACGCAAAAGCAGTTCACCCTGACGACGGCCGGCGAAACGTATTACGCGTCGGCCAGGCACTTGCTGGAAACGCAGGCCGAGGCGGAAGAGCAATTGGCGGAATTGAGCAACTCGCCGCAAGGCTGGGTGCGCATCTCGGCGCCGGAAATCCTGTCGCTGGGCTTCCTGCCGAAAGTGGTGGCGCAATTTTCGCGCGACTACCCGAATGTGTCCGTCGATATCCACTTCTCGGACAAATCGATCGACCCCATCCAGGAAAAGCTGGACTTTGCCATCCGCGGCGCCTTCCCCCAGTCGAGCGAGCTGATCGGCTATCCCCTGTGGAACTACCGCCGCTACATGTACGCCTCGCCCGGCTATATCGCCCGCATGGGCGCGCCGGACGAACCGGAAGAGCTGGCCGGCCACGACATCATCATGCACTCGGCACCCCGCATCCTGCGCGACTGGCATTTCGTCTCGGCTACGCGCAACGTACGCTACCAGGTGCAGCCCCGTTTCCGCTTCACTTCCGGCATCGCCACCTTCCAGGCGGCCCTGGAAGGCGCCGGCATCGTGCGTCTGGCCAGCTGGCTGGCGGAACCGGCCGTGGCGGCAGGCACCCTGCGCCGCGTCTGCACGGCGTACCGGCTGACTTCGTCGAAGGAACTCGATCCCAGCATCCATGCCGTGTACGGCACGTCACGCATGGCCAAGGGGGCAAGGCTGTTCCTGGAATACGTGCGGCAGCGGGGGCTGGAGATACCGGACGAGCGGCATAGCTGACGCCTGCGCCCGTGAACGGCCGCTATGACCTGATGCGAACAGAAACAGGCGTATTGAGGACCCGCGCCACATCATAGATCGGCGCGTTGCCACGAAACGCTATCGCGATGAGCTCCAGCGGCGCCACGGTGCCATACGCAATAAAGGTTTCCACATATCCCTCCGAACCCACATGGTGGTATGCCACCTCCTTCGCTTTCGCCAGCGGCGCCGGCCCGACAACGGCGGATCCGTGAAATCGAAAAATCAGCACGCCTCCATTTCTTTCCGCCTGCGAAAGCGCGCCCTGCAATTCCTGCGACAGCGTCACATAGTCGAAAGCGCCTTGCAGCACCCGGTGCTGCACGATCGCCTCGGCGGTTGGCAGGTCCGTCACATGAAACAGATACGGATGCTGAAGACGTAGCGCCGCCGGTAATTTCCGCCCCCGCAAGTCATATGACAGCGTCTTCGACGGCTTGCTTTGGGAGCGGATCCGTGACTCGAAGCTGATCACCGGCACGGCCGCCTTTTTCCTCCAACTAAACAGACCCATCTTCACCCTTTCAGTATCATCCAGGCAGCGCCGGGGCTGCCAACCCATGACAGATATATACCATTAATGCAGCCGCGTCCGCTAGCGCCCCTGCCAGTAGCGCGGCCGGGTGGCCCGATACTGCGTTACATCAATATTGTCGCCAAACTCCAGCACCACCGCCCCCGTCACATCCGTGCGCAGCCGGACAATGCCCATGTCGCCATAGCGCGCATACACTTGCGCCTTCGGATGTTTATAGCGGTTCCGGTGTCCCACCTGGAAGATCGCCAGACTCGGATGCACGGTCTGCAAAAACGCCGGTGTCGATGAGGTGCCGCTGCCGTGATATCTCCCCCAAAAAAGTGTTGCGTAAGCCGGACACGGTTTTGTAAGATAGAATCCGCGCATCTTCAGCCTTAAGTGCTCGCAGACTTTGCGCTTTTTGCAATGCGGTATCCGCTCTTTACCGAAAATTTCGGATTCGTTGCAGGAGAGATGACGTGCAGCTGTTCTTCACTGACTCACAGTTTATTTGGCACGGGCTGCCTCGCCCGTCGATCCCCTTCCTGTGCGATGAAGAGATGGAACTGGTGTCCGCTCCCAACTCTTACCTGCGGTATATCGCAGCTGTTAACGGACGAACGAGATCCGTAAAAACCTGGCGTACATACGCCAACCATATCTACGAATTTTTCTCGTTTCTCGAGGCCAACGCAATGGATTGGCAGCTAGTGACTCACCCACAAGTGGCCGCGTGGCGTGATGGAATGATTGATCGAGGCTGCTCGCGCAGCACCGTAAATCAACGACTTAATTGCGTGAATGGTTTTTATCGATGGGCGGCACGATCAAATCTCACTCAACGAACTCCTTTTAGCACCGAGGAAATCAGAATCGCAAAGAACAGGGGGGCACTAGCTCATATAGGCGTTTCTGGACATCGATTTGCCGCAAATTCTCTCACGATGCAAAGCTACAGACCGGTTCCCCAGTTCCTACATCTACCTAAAGCAATTGCATTTTTGGAAGCGATTACGCCTCATGGACTAAAGCTGATGGGATATCTCGCGTTGCTGACAGGTATGCGGCGCGAGGAGATCATCGGCCTCAACCTTAAGGTATTACCTAACCCATGCGGCCACGATCCGTCCAGACAGATGCCAATGATCCTTGAATCAGGCATCACTCCAACCAAGGGGATGAAAACAAGAACAGTAATGCTCCCATATGATTTAGCTGTCGCGCTTTGGGACTTTCTCTGTAGCGTTTGGCCGAAACGTAATGCCGAACACATCCGTCGACATGGAAGAGAAAGTTCACGAGTTTTCCTGTCTGAGTATGGGGAAGAGTTTTCAATTCGTTATATGAATAACGCATTTGCAAAGGTCAGCAAAAAAATTCAAATCGAATGCCACCCACATATGCTTCGCCACACCTACGGAACTTATGAATTGCTGCGCATGGCCGAAAAAGTCGGCCAAACGAAGGCTTTACTTTGGGTGCGCGATCGTATGGGCCACAGTTCAATAACAACCACTGAAATCTACATTCACGCTGCAGATCTTGTGCAAAATACTGAAGTCGATGACTATCAAATTGAAGTATTAAGGGAGCTGCGCAATGAAAATTAGCCGCCCGCGAGTCGATCGAAAAATAAAATCTCCGGTTGATGAACTAAAACCAACCGACATGCCGCCAATGTGGACATTTACGATCGACTGCCCGAATTTTGGCCCTATATATTTCGATTTTCAAGAAATGAGAAATTACCAACGCGATGAAATTGCGGGTAGCATTCGAGATGCATTTTGGAGTATGAGGCATGTATCTGAAGGGGCATCATTGCAGAGCTATCTTAACTCGATACGCAAGTTTTGGAATTTTTTAGATGACCTTCGACTCTCTGGAGATGCCATTACGAGACTTGATCAAATTGATCGACGTTGCATTAATGCTTATCTCACGTGGCTCGAACTTCAAACCGTCTCGAACAACCAGAAGAATACTGGAAAAAAACTTTCAACCGGCATGAAGCGGACAGCTTACTCAGCCATCAAAACCATCCTCTTCAATCGAAAACGATTTGATCCTGATGCTGTCAGCCCTTTACTAACGTTCCCAAAAAATCCATTTCCGAACGCGAACCAATCATCTTTAAAAAGACAGCCCTATTCAAACCAAGAACATCGTCGAATATTACAGGCATTAAACAACGACCTCAAGCATATCAATGAAAGCAACGTGCATTCTCTTCCCTCGCTACAAATTCTTGTAGTGTACTTATTGGTCCTGGCCTCTGCCACAGGTGAAAATTTACAACCCCTTCTTGAACTCCGGCGGGACAGTCTAAGAGACCATCCGTTAAAGGATCGAGAACTGTTGTTCACTCAAAAACGACGCGGATGGACCACTTTCGCCACTTCGGTCAGAAAATCTCAGATAACTCCTGAAACGGTAAATGGAACCCATGCCATACCGACGAGCGTAGGTGATCACTTTCGTGCATTGTGCGCGTTCACTTCCCCAATTTCCATGAAAATTGAAGAACGCCATAGTTCATTCGTTTTTTTATGGTCTGTTTCTCGTGGAAAACGTAAAGATAAACTTATCAGGCTCACTCGCCTGGAAGTGAAAACAGGAATCAGAGATTTTTCTAAACGACATTCGCTTCTCGACGATCAAGGAAAACCGTTGGCGTTAAGCTTTGGACGCTTCCGTCCCACGTTCGCCACCGAGCTATACCGCCGAACGCATGACATCCGCAAGGTTTCACAAGCACTAGGACATGCCAGCGTTGAGACGACCGCTCGCTCATATGTCAATCTAACGAGTGATGCGACACGTAACCACTCCTTCGTGGCTGAAGGAATGGTCGCTAAGTTTGTGCGCCTCGAGTCGCATGAAAAGACAGTTTTGGCAGCAGACGGAAGCATTCCAATTACCGAAATAAAAGGCCTATTGACCAGCGGATATAGCACAGGAGTAGCACATTGCCGCAATCCATTTCGCGAAGAGGAATCTGTCTGTAAGAAATTCTTTACCTGCTTCCGATGCCCGAACATGCTCGTCTTCGAAGATGACTTGTGGAGACTGTTTAGTTTTTATTTCCGCTTACTCTCTGAACGCTCGAAGCTAAGACCCGATCACTGGCTTAAAACATACGCGCCAATTTTACGGCGCATTGACGACGAAATTGCGCCGCAGTTCCCATCAGAGAAAGTACTAGAGGCTAGAAATAAAGCACAAACTGATCCCCATCCTGCATGGAAAGGATTCACATAATGAAGTCAGGCCTGCTGAACTTTGCTTCACTTAAAAACCTCAACTATCAGGAGAAGTCTCTCGTTCCGGTGTCAATGCTAAATGGAGACAACGGCCAAGTCCTCGTTGTCAGTCGTTATGGCGATGAGTATTGGGATTTTTACCCGTATATTCCTCAGGAAAACTTGAGTAGTTCCGATAAAATCATAAATTGGTGTATAGGGCTTCCAGACGGCCAGCAGCTTACGTCGCCAAAACATGGGCTACTTTTAGAGTCAACAAAAGATTTCATTTGGTCACTGTTCGCGGATCCGATTGAAGGAAAGAAGCGGCCATCCATGAACACGTTAATCGCAAAGTTCGAACTTCTTCAGCCACTACTGCGTTGGATGGTTTCAAAGGGCTTATCACAGTTCAGCGAACTACAAGACAAGACAATGGACTACGTCCCTGTCGCCCGACTAAGCAGCGTAAATGGCTCGTTTGTCGCAGATTCAACGTTCCATTACCGTCTGCACATCGTCGAATATTTATACCTCCAACGCGAAAAAATACGGGATGGGCTTTATTCTCACCCTTGGCCACACGAGACTGCATTATCTTTAAGTGGAAAAAAAAGATCGGGGGGAAATCGAACACCAACCACTGAATTCATCCCGGATTCAGTAGCCAACAAGTTGGCCCAGTGTGCAATCGAATACGTGACCAACCGCTCATCGCGAATACTTGATGCGGTCCAGACCACTGAACGGGCAGCAACGGCAAAGTCTGAGTGTCACCGCCAAGTACAAACGGATGCGAGAACAGAGGCGGCTCGCATGGAGGGATTCGTTGGAATGTATGACTTAAAAAAACAAGTCATTCATCTTCGCACTGCTTGCTACATTGTGATCGACATGTTCTCTGGGATCCGTGATAGTGAGATGATGTCACTTGAGGTCGACTGCATCAGTCAGACCCGAAGTGCGGACGATACAACTGATATCGTATGGCTTCTCGGGACGATTTACAAAACCGGCGTACGTCCAAAGAAATGGCTTGTCCCTCAAATCGTGATTAGCGCTGTGGAGGTGCTATCGCGCTTAACCGAACAGCTGCGCAAAAAAATGGTTGACGAACAAGCGGAACTTGACTCCATGTTGCGAGACAGTAATCGTCGCAACCTAGACGCAGAATCGCTGAAGCGTCTAAGTAAGCGAGCCCATATCATTCAACATCAGAAGCACAAGTTATTTCTCTCGGTTGCGACAAAATTTTCAAATTCGATATCAGTGCTCTCCGGGCAGCAATTGAACATTGATCTAAAAAAATTTTGCATAGATCACAATATTAAGGACGATAATATACAGCCGTATCCGCTCCACGCACATCAATTCCGCAGGACCTATGCTCGGTTCGTAGCACGCGCCGAATTAGGTGACCTTCTAACACTTCGCGATCATTTTGGGCACTGGAGTCTCGACATGACTATGTATTACGTTGACGGGGCGGCCGACGAATACCGAGCAGACACCGAACTCCTTGAAATGGTCTCACACGAAAAAATCTCTCGACAAAATGGAGTTATACGAACATATCTAACGTCAGAGTTTCCGCTCGCGAACGGTACCCACTGGCTCAACGATTGGCGCTCAAATGTCCGTACATCCGCAAATAAGGAAGCGCTAATTGCAGAGTATGCTGGGACATTAACCTTAAACGGAACAGGACATTCGTGGTGTGTGGGTAATGCCAAGGGGATGGGGTGCGGTGGCCTTTGTGTCTTTGAGGCTCAGCTTTGCGTGGATTGCCACTATGGGATCATTGGCCCCGAACATCGTCCCGTCTGGGCCGGCATTCGTGACCAACAGCAAGAGGCGCTTGCCCTCGACGATATCGGGCCGGGGGGTAAGGCGAGAACCCTCGAGATCCTCGGCTTAGCTGAGAAAGTTCTCAAACGCCTTGATGGAGAAAGTGAAAAATGAGCAAAATGTCTACCCGAACTATCGAAGCTCTAGCATCACAAAAACAGCAATCTATCAAGGATACTCGCGAAAAACTGGAGGCTGCCCTTCATCGCCTGCTGACTGGGATATCCCGTAATCACAATCCTGGAACAAAGATCTCAGCTGCATCAGTGGCTAGTGAAGCGGGAGTTGATAGGGCAACCCTATATCGATTTCACGAACCGGTACTCGCGCAAATTCGAAATTTGAAGACCGCAACTACTGACGGCCGGTCAAATGAGAAAGTCAAAGTAGATCAAGAATCAACTCGACAAACTTCATACCTCAAAATGGTGGAAGACGCGCAGCGGCAGGTTGCCTCGTTAGCGCGAATCAATTACCGTCTCGACGCAAAAATTGAGGAGCTAAGCGAAGCGCTTAGAGTGCGAGATCAAATTATTGCGGATTTGCGTAAGCAAATTGTGAAGAGAGAATCAGAACCACGAATTTTTTCTTTTCCGCCTACGACTCGGCACCCAGAATCGTAGAGCGTTCAAACTGGAAAATCCCGTACTTGGGTGCCGCTGACGGTCTCCAAGGCGAGGAGAAGTCATGCATACAAACGAAACACGAAGCGGTTTGCTGCCGGTTAAGGATTTAGCGAGTCACTGATTTATATATCAAACGCCGTTCCCTGCGGCGGACCTATCCGTCGGCGCCAATGACGGCGTCAGCGACACGTTCACTATTGTCGGCAAAAGAAACAGTGGCCCAGTCGCCGTGGTCAGCGACTGCAACAACGTTCGCTCCTTCTGCAAGTGTGATACCAGGAGTCTGCTGCGCGCGCTCGCGCAGCCAGTTGTATAGCGCTGGCCAAGTCGTCAAATGCCGATCCCGATATGCAGGAACAACCGGTAGCATCGGCTCAGCACGAGGATCAACACCAACTGCTTTGGCCAGTGCTTTTAGGTCTACGCTCAAGCTATCTCCACCTTGCACCCGACGTGCGGCGCGTTCAACGAGATGGACAGATACACCACGATGCGCGCAAGCCAACGCCAGCGTCAGCCCTGAGAGCGAGGCGCCAACAATGACGATCTGCGAGTTGGAGGTATTCATATTCAACTCCATTTCCGAAGAAAACCGGGCAGACGAAGTCTGGACTTCCTCTGCCCTGTATGTCCGCTTACGCGATGCCGGCACCAAGCGCAGGGAAAACGTCGGTGAACAGCAAGGTAATCAGCTGTTGGCCATTAGGCGTCGACCAATCCTGGGCGATTTCCGCCATCAGGGTATTGGTGGCGGTCAACACCACGCCAGCGTCATGCATGCGTTGACGCGAGAACTCCTCAGACAGGTCGCTTGGCGACCCCGACGCATCCATCACAGCCTGTACGTTGAAGCCTTCTTGCGCTGCATCGATGGCTGGGAAGATCAGGCAAACGTCGGTGGTGACGCCGGCCATGATCAGGTTTTTGCGACCGGTAGCCAGCACCGCATTGCGGAATTCAGGATAAGCCCAGGCATTAACGACGCCTGGACGTTTGATGCGCCCTGCGTGTGCTTCGGGCAGGATTTCGGCAATTTCCGGCAGAATCGGGCCTTGTGCACGATCTTCCTGGCTCGACGTGATGATGGTTGGCAGGTTCAGGATTTTCGCCATTTTGGCCAAAGCGATCGATTGCTTGGCAGCAAGTTCCTTGTCGATGTTTTTGATCAGCTGCATGGTGCCTACCTGGTGGTCGATCAGCAGCAGCGCGGTATTTTCAGCGGTAAAACGTTCTACTTTCATGGCAGTTCTCCTAAGTGGTTGGGTGGCGATGTTTACAGATTTCCCAAATCGCCACGGTGGTAGGCGGCGGCTGCCGCATTCAGGCTCTCTCTGGTAGCAAAAGCCATCGGCCCGTTGGAAAGTACGGGTTGATCAAGTGGTTGGCCGATAAACACAGCAATCTGGGCGCCGCCTTCCTTGGCCACTAGTTGGTGGCTGGTCGCGGTGGCGCCTGGCGCCAGGATCGGTGCGCCCAGGTCGTCAAGACCAAATGGCTGGCCATCGAGTTCGGCGTTGCCCGATATCGGCATGAAGAAGGCGCGTTGGCCGGCCGCGACCGGCAGCGTGAAGGCCGCACCGGCATCCAGGAACACATCGAGCAGCGTGACCTCCGTTGGTGGCGTCAACGGCGAGTGATGGTCGCCGTAGCTGCCAAGCGGAACGCGGATGGTTACGCCGGGTTGCTGCGCCACTGGCACATCTTCCGGTGCCAGCGTCAAGGCGAACGGCGCATCGTTCTGCTTATGCTGTGGCAGATTGATGAAGATCTGCAGCAGATGGGTGGTGCGGCCCAGAATTGCCGGGTCTTCCTGATGCACCACTCCGCGCCCGGCCGCCGTCCAGTGCAGACCACCCGGTTTAATCATGACGCTGTTGCCCAGCGAGTCTTGATTGGCGATATCCGTTTCAGAGTCCTGGAACAGATAGGTCACCGCCGAAAAGCCGGCATGGGGATGCGGTGGAAATGTCGGAGCGCTCATCCATGCGTGGTCGATGCCCATGAAGGGATCGAGCTGCGCAGGGTCTGCGCCATGCAGGCGGACAGCACGGAATTGGCTGCCACGGCTGGCTTGTTGCATGCGGGCGATAGTGGTGCTCATAATGGTGCCTTTCTTTTTCGCTGGGAGACTTAGGCGGCCAGCGTTGGATAGTCGATATAGCCCTGGGCTGTCGGCGGTGCAAAGAAGGTATTGCGGTCCGCTTCGTTCAGTGCGGCGCCTTGACGGAAGCGCTCTGGCAGGTCCGGGTTGGCCAGGAAAGCAGCGCCGAAGACGGTAGCGTCAGCCTTGCCTTCTGCGAGAACGCTCTCGGCAAGCTGTTGTGTCAAGCCGCTGCCCATCAGATAGGTGCTGCCGAACAGGGGGCGCAGGATGCTGTGGTAGTCGGTCTGGGTACCGAACAGGGCAACGTGCAGATAGGCCAAGCCTTTGCCGCGCAATTGCTCCACCAGATAACGGTAGGTTTGCTGCGGATCGGCATCGGTAATGCTGTTGTAGTTCATCTCCGGCGAGATCTTGATGCCGACACGATCTGCACCGGCTTCCGCGATCATCGCGTCCAGCGTTTCCAACACAAAGCGTGCACGGTTCTCCACCGAGCCACCATATTGGTCTTGCCGCTGATTGCTGCCGGACGACAGGAATTGCTCAGGCAGGTAGCCGGAGGCGGCATGCAACTCAACACCATCGAAGCCGGCTTCGAGCGCGCGGCGGGTCGCCTGGCGGTAGTCGTCGATCACACCTGCCACTTCGGCGGTCGTCAGGGCGCGTGGCTCGACGAAGTCAACCTGACCGGCGCTGGTCCAGGCCTGGCCGGCTGGTTTGATGGCCGATGGCGCCACGGGTGTTTCGCCATTGAGCAGCGACGGATGGGAAATGCGGCCGGAATGCATCATCTGCATGAAGATGCGGCCACCACGTTCGTGCACGGCATCGGCCACTTTTTTCCAGGCCGCGACCTGTTTAGGCGTCTCGATGCCAGGGGTGTGCACATAGCCTTTGCCCAGTGCGGAAGGGAAGACGCCCTCACTGATGATCAGGCCGGCGCTGGCACGCTGCGCGTAGTAGGTGACGGTCAGGTCGCTGGTGACGCCATTGTCGCCGGCGCGCGAACGGGTCATCGGCGCCATCACCAGGCGGTTGCGAAGATCGTAGCGGCCGATGCGTACTGGAGTGAGAGTATTGCTCATGGTATTTCCTTAAAATGTGCGTTAGATACGTGCTTGGCCGCCATCGGCGATGATGGTCTGACCGGTAACAAATGCGGAGTCGGCGGAGCAGAGGAAGGACACCACGCCGACCAGATCACCTGGTTCAATCATGCGTGGAATCGCCTGCAATTTCGGCAGGTAGTCGAAGATCTCTTCATTGGTGCCGCGCATCGATTTGGTGTTGGTCAGGCCCGGCGAAATCACGTTCACGGTAATGCCATCCTTGCCAACCTCGCTGGCCAAAGCCCGCGTGAAACCAACCACGCCGCCTTTGCTGGCGATGTACGCCGTCATGTCCGGAACATTCAGCCACAGCGAGCTGCTGGCCACGTTGACGATCCGGCCGTGCTTGCGCTCCACCATGCCAGGTACAAACGCCTTGGACATCAGGAAGGCGCCATCGAGATTGACGACGATAACTTTGCGCCACATGTCGTAGTCGGTTTCAGCGAACGATTTCCATGGGTAGATGCCGGCGTTGTTGACCAGGGCGGTCACTGGGGCGAGGTTGGCAGCGACATCCTTGGCAAATTGCAGCGTCGATGCAGGCGAGCTGACGTCAACCACAGCGGAATAGAATTGGCGACCTTCCGCTTCCACCAGGGCGCGGGTGGCGCTGGCGTCACTCATGTCGGCCACGGCGATATCGAAGCCATCGGCGGCCAGCCGTTGCGCATAAGCTTGGCCGATGCCGGTGGCCGCGCCGGTGACTACTGCAGTACCTTTGTTCATGTCCATCTCCTGTTCAAGACGCTCACTTCGCGTCGGTTGCGATTGCGATGGACGTATCTTCAGTTAATTTAACCGTGGGATAAAGAGGGTATAATGGGATTGATTGATCCAAAAATGGCGTAATCAATGGAATTGCTAAACGACATGGCCTTGTTTATCGAGGTCGCGAGTACCTTGAACTTCCGCCGCGCGGCGGAAGTTTCGGGCATACCGAACTCGACTTTGTCGCGGCGTATTGCTGCGTTAGAGAAGCATATCGGCCTGCGGCTGCTACACCGGACCACCCGCAGAGTCGAGCTCACTGAAGCCGGGCAGCTTTACTACGAACGCTGCCGACGCATCGTGGACGAAGCGCGTATCGCTCACGAACAGTTGGGTGAAATGCTGGCGCAGCCGACTGGCGTATTGCGTGCCTCCTTGCCGGTGGACTTCGCCACGATCTACATGGCACCGCTGATCGCCGAGTTCTCGCGGCGGTTTCCGGGCATTACCTTCGAATTTGATTTGACGCCGCGCCGGGTCGATCTCGTCACTGAGCCCTTTGACATCGCTATCCGCATGGGCGAACAATCTGATTCCAACCTGATCGCCCGGCTGCTGGCCCGCTTGTCGGTGCAGCTATACGCGTCACCGCAATATCTTGCACAGAATGGCGTACCTGAGCATCCAACCGACCTGGTGCGGCACGAGTGCCTGGGCTTTCCGAAGTCGGGCCGCTGGACTCTTCACCGCGAAGCGGAGACGATCGAGGTGGATGTCGCCGGCCGCTTCCTGGTCAACAGCGTAGGGATGTTCAGACGGCTGGCCACTCTTGATCTGGGCATTATCATGTTGCCCGAAGAAGTTGCTGCAGAAGAGTTGGCAGCAGGTCGCCTGCAACGTGTGCTACCTGAGTGGCATGGCCAGTCCACGCCGGTGTATGCGATCACCGAAACACGCTTGTTACCAGCAAAAACCCAGCGCTTTATCGAGTTCCTACAGGAGAATTTGCGCCGGTAGTCAGTGATGACACTGGATTACGCCATTTTTGGATCAATCAATCCCATCTCCCCCCATTTATCCCAGATCAGTTTTGACGGATCATGTTGAGGTCGCGCATTTTCAATGGGGGAAAATATGATCTATGCCGTCAAAGAAATCTCGGTAAACCGCTTTCGTGAGCAAAGCGATCCATTGCTAACCCGTGCCCAGGTGTGGGCTGGATTACAGCGCAAGGCACGCAATGGCGTGCCCTTTATTCCTGCGATGACGCGCTGCCAGGTCGTCGAGGACACTGAAGCTGGGCTCATCCGTGACGTCGCAATACACGGCAAAGCCGCACGCGAGCGAGTCACTTTTTATCCGCCGAAGAAAACCGTGTTCACACGTCTTTCGGGCTCGGCGGACGGGGTCATTGTGAATGAAATTCTAGAGGGGCCGGACGGCGAGCTCAAACTCCGGTTTAGTTTTGCGCTGCAACTTGTCGACGTCGATTCCGGCTCTCCTGAGGAGCGCCACTTTAGCAGCCATATGTGCGACGACTATTCTTCTGCCGTCGACGCCGTCTTAGCCGAAATCCGGCGGGAAGTGAAGGCTAGCCGTCTTTAGCTGAGTAAAACTGCCACTTAGCGGTGCGATCTGGAACGTCACCCCTGAGAGTTGAGCACCTTGCTATAGGCCGGCTGGATGGGAGAGTTACCTTCACGACGGCGTAAGCAGGTGCGCGAATTTTCCTACTGTGATTCAGAGCAGCATTCGGTTCCTCTAATGGGTTTTCCAACCCTATACAGATAACAGTCTCAGGGATGCAAAGTAATTCGACCGATGCAGTCAAATGTATTTTTCGGCGTCGCTTGCCCGCCTTCGGAACAGCGTGCCGTCTCGGAAGCACTGCTTCTTGTAGTGAGTTTTCCTTGGCCGACACAATTGCCGAGGAAACGGAACAAGGAATTTTTCGCGGCGCCCGTCGACCTTGTGGTGCGGTCAGGAAGGCGCCGAGCTGCTGAAGCAGGTGGGCCAGCAGATGGTGATGGCCGTTGCCAGCCCCGCGCGGCACGCGCCGACGACGACGGGGAGTCTGGCGGCTATCCGGTCCATATCTTGCTCGTGGTTGACGGTTGTCGTGGCGGTCGTTAAGCTCGTGGCAAATAGGCCAAGGGAAAATTCATGTTCAAGTTCGTACACGATGCACAGAGTAGAACAGTCTACCGCTATCCGGCCGTGCCTAATATCAGGGAAACGACTGGCGGGCGTGGGCGCGTGAAAAAGCGAACTGGATGGGACGTCGACATGTGGATCGACATCACCCGTGCGGACAATCGTCTCGTCCTCAACCAGTGGGAACATAAGATCGGGGAGGTTCCAACGCAGTCGTTCGATGCTCGCTATGACCGCGAACAGGCCATCTCCTATTTTCTAATGCATCACGCTCCGCGTGGGGCCGAGATCACGGAGTCCGAGTATGAGCGGCTGCAAGCCGAATATGAGGCAGAAGCTCGATCGCGCCCATAGTGCGCGTAGCCTAGTTACCGAGCCGCCCACGGGGCGGCTTTGGCGCTAACAGCGTCGGCATGGTGTCGACCAGAGAGAAGGATGACGATGGATATTTTATATATTGGTGGAGCCGCGGACGCCAGCACAATGGACTTACCTGGGAACGTTATGTCGGTCCGACATTCCTTTAAGCTAGTCGGTGATTTTCCATCGGACGCGTTGCATCATCACGACTACAACCGCGAGATCTACTTACTCGAGCAGAACGGCGAGCAGCCCGAAGAAGGGGTTCAGCTGATGGTGTGGGAGAAGCTTCCAAAGGCTGCCGTCCCTGTGCTAATTGAGGCGCGTTTGGGACGCAAGGTAGTGGTCGATTGCCCCGAGGCGAGCTGAGAGCAGATATGACCAACACCACACAGCGCCAAATGCGCCAAGGGATCGTCGTCGATGGCGGTCTGCGCGACGTCACCTCGGTGACGTCCTGGTATCGAGGTGGCCATTTCAAATCAACCGAAGCAGCGTCGGGTGCGTTCGAATTGGCATACCAGCAGGCCATGGACGGAATGGGGAAAAGTATCTCTGCCTGGATGGGAATGACCGAATCCGAGTTCGATGTGTGGATGCGGCATAAGACCCTTCCGCCGATGAAGTAGGTTTCATGGAGGTACGCCAGCCAGGGTTGCGGTGAGAGCCGCGCTAGTTGAGATCGCCTGGAGCTGAGCAAAATTAGAAGGGAAAGTGGGAAATGAGCGAAGCATGGGCAGGATGGGGGGGTGTAGTGGTCAACCCATCCCGGACACTACGTCAAGTTTTTCTTCGGTGACGGCCGGCGCCAATCCCTCATTGAATTGATGTGGCCGTATCCAGTTATACCGGTGCATCAGGTAGTGGCTGATGTCCCGTTGTGCTTCTTGTGCCGTCATGTAACCTGTTGACGGCAGCCACTCCGTTTTGAAGCTGCGGAACAGCCTTTCCATCGGGGAGTTATCCCAACAATTTCCCCGACGGCTCATACTCTGTCGTATCCGATAGCGCCACAAGCGCTGACGGAATTTTCGACTGGCGTACTGGCTACCCTGATCCGAATGAAAAAGTAGTCCCTGAGGTCGCCCTCGCTGCTCGTAAGCCATTTCCAGCGCTTGCACAACAAGGTCAGCGTCGGGCCGTAGCGAGAATGCCCAGCCCACCGCGCGGCGCGCGAACAAGTCCAACACCACGGCCAAGTAATACCATCGGCCTTGCGCCCAGACATAGGTGATGTCCCCGCACCAGACCTGATTTGGCGCCTCCACTGTAAATTCACGATTGAGGTGGTTCGGAATATCGACCCGCTCCACAGAGGCCTGCTTATAGGCATGGCTGCCAGGCTGCTTGCAGACCAGGCTCAATTCCTCCATCAAACGACTGACTTTGAAGCGGCCAATTGCAGTGCCTTCCTCGCGCATCATGCCCATGATGCTGCGACTTCCCGCCGAACTACGACTCTCGACGAACAGCGCGTGCACACGGCTACGCAATGCCATGCGCTCAACATCAATGTGGCGGGCGCGCTCCCGATATGCATACAGGCATGACCGTGCTACGTCGAACACCGCGCAGATCAACTCGATCGATTCGTCACCACAAATCTGATCGATTACCTCGTACGTTCGATCCCTTCCGACATCAAGAGCGCGGTAGCCTTTTTTAAAATGGACTTCTCCCGCTCGAGACGCTCAATGGGCGCTTCGAGTTCCTGTATTCGCTGCTGATCAGGCGTCATTGCCTTACTCTGTGGCGTGATGCCTTGCCGCTCTAACTGAAGCTGCTGCACCCAGCGGCGCAGCACTGATTCGCCGATGCCGACCGACCGGCTTGGCGAGCCGTTCCGCCGTGCGCAGTCGAGACTCCTCCGCGTTACACCCAGATTTCAGAATTTTGTGGAACGTCTCGATTTTCCAGCGCATGGCATACCAATCAAGTTTTTCAATTGCCTCGCGCCGGGATGCGACCGGCAAGTCGGTGATTAACTTCTACTCGATGGGCTTCCGATTCACTGGCGTATCTCGTTCGCGCGCATGGATCACCCTCAAAGAGAGAGCTGGATATGCCTGCTTGTCCAAGACCGACTTCGGACGCTGGACCGTGAGACGCAGACATTGGTCAGGATTGACTAACTCCCACCCGGAGCCGACTACTTCGCCAGCATTAATGAGCTTCTTTTCGGATTGCTCGCTCTTGGAGCGTACTCGAGATATCGAATACTGTGGGCCCTCCTTGAAACCGACGGCCTGGCCCAAGCGCGGGCCAAAGTAAACTATACGTACACTTGGAGGCGTTAGATAGGCCTGTGATTCAGGATCCCTCTTTTTGATCGAGTAATGTGAACGTTGTCGGCCCAAGCGTATTCGATTAGGCGGCGAAAGAGCTGAACGACAGGTATTGAGCCCCGGACGGATATTGAAACGGCCAGGATCCAAATTTCCTTGCCATCACGTACCTGGGAAAGTTTGAGCTGTTCACGCACGCCATTCAGGGCGGCATCACCCAACCACGCACCTTATTGCCGTATTTGTGGTCGAAGCCACGCCAAATACGCATCAACTCGGGTATCAAAACCGGCGGTGCATGCTTGGTCGCCACCTGACGTAATTGCCGCAAGCAGTAGCGACTGCGCGTTCTCAAGAAAACCAGGGCCACCGGAGTCCCCCATGCAGGTACTTGTACCGGGAGTCGAAAACGAGATTGCCAGGTCATCATAATCCGAAATCGCCCAAGACGCTTCGCGCTTGATTCCAATGCCGACTTTCTCATTGTCGATAACGTTGTATCCGAACCCCACAAAGATTAATTTATTGCTGCCTGTCTTGATTTGACTCCACGAGGGCTTCCCCTCATGAAGTGCTGCCGGCTTAATTTGTGCGCTAGTTATGGCGTTCTTGAGGTACAGAACGGCGATGTCATGACGGAGTGTTTGACGGTCAAACACCATTTCGCCCACGTTTGGATAAATGGCTTCGGCTATTTCAATCGGTTGAAACAGCGGTTGAGTGTACACCGCACCGAACACGGCAGTCACCTTTCCTGCAGCCAGCCGTTCCTTAGTCATATGCCCTTCGACGCAATGAGCAGCTGTCACCAAAGTGCGTGCAGAAATCATGGTGGCCGTGCAGTGAGGAAGACCATTAAGCAGGATGACAGCGACGTTCTTGTATGCTTCGGTTTGGCGGCCACCAACAATGAAGCCCGTCTGACGGCCACCGAATAGTAGCGGCGCGGCCTCTACTGAAACGGAGAGAACCGCTGAGGCCTTTGCCTGATCACTACAGCAGCCTCCTCTATTGCGGGCATTGGCTGAGATAGTCGTGCGAAGGAAGTAGTCCTGGCCCGGTCGACTAAGGATAACTGGATATGGACTATCATCTGGCGACAGGTTTACCACTTTTCCATCTGGACCGGTGAGCTGACTGATCTGCGCTGCGCCATCTTGTTCCCGCGAGATCTTCACAAAATACGGAACATTTGGCCTACCCCCTTCAAAGCGAATTTTGACTAACGCACTTGCAACTGAATCGACTGCGGCTTCAGTGTCATGGCCACTAAATCCTATTCGACGACCAGCAATACAAGTCCCTGTCCTGTAGTGCCCACCATTCGCACGAGCTGTTGTATCCAGGCGATAACTAAGAGAAGTTGCCGTGGATGATCCCAGTTGTTCAACGATAGCTTTTCCGATTGCGCTGCTGCGTGTGCCGTATTTTTCGCAGCTGGTAATATCTTCTCGCCCTGACGCACGAACATCCGCTGTCAAATTTCCCTTCTCGATTATCGGATCACCCACACCCGGCTTCGCTGTGACAGAACTGTCGCCCACGAGCGTAAGCACGACGTCACTTGCAATACCTAATATCGGCATCATCGACAATCCAATGATCAGTGCAGCTGAGACTAGGTTCATCTTGAATCCTCTCGATACTCCCGCTATTTGCAGTTCTTTGGATCTGCCATACACAGGACAAGTCGCTGCTGCTGCACGATCAGATCTGATTCGGCTTTTGCCTCTGCAGCTTTCTGCGCAGTGGTTTCGCCCCCGGCAATTGTGACGAGTGAACTCATTCCGCCCATGGCTTGAGCAGCACCACTATTGCTGATGTACTGAACGCTTGTAAGCGCACCGGAATCTGAAAATGCGGCGCCGAAGACCTGTTTTCCAAAAGGCGTCGGAGCCGGAATGGGCAACGTGTAGTCCACGCCGAATTGGGCAACTGTGACTCGACCCTCCCACAGCGGCGGCGAACTGCAGCCGCCATGCATTCTTACTTTTACCGCCACCTCGGCCCACCCCGGCTGCCGAGCTTTTAGTCCTGCAAGCCCTTGCGTGCCCTTATTCACAGGCGCGGCCGGCGCTCCTTTGGCGCCTACTACTGCGCAAACTTGACCGATTGCTGGCTCAACGGCAGCTGCGTAGAAGGCGCTGCCAGGGTCTGGTCTGATGGCCTGGCTGTCCTTTCCTTTCGTCAAATCGATGGAATCGTCATATCCGATGCTAATCGGCTTCCCACCACCATGTTCCTTGATAAAAGCGCATTCCTTTGGAAATCCACTTGCCACATCTGAGGGAGAAAACGCGATCAGTGCACCGGCCAGTGTGGTTGCTGCCTTTAGTGCCGCGTCACCTTGACCAGTCATTGATGCATTTATCGCCTTCAGTCGACCGTCGTCGAAAAGTTCGAATTTGACGTCTGAATCGACAAACGTTCCGCGTATCGTCGAGAGCGCGAATTCATTTGCCTGATTCGGATCTGCCCAGTGAGTGACCGTGGGCGTGACGGTATTGGCGACAATGGGGAAATTTTTGGCATCACAAATTACTGTTCGAACCACCTTAAAGGAGACCTTGCTTTGAGCATGGTAGTAGGAGACTGTTGCGTTCGGTATGCTGCCGCATCCTACAAGTGCTAAGACAACAGTGCATACGGCCGCACGGTTCAGATGACGAAAGGACTTCAAACAAGTATGCGGACAATTGGCCTTCTGCGAAGTGCGGTCCATGTTTGCTCCATTTTTGGCGAGACTTGCGATATGTTGGAATTCGGATTCGGCACAACAGTTGTAGGAATGCTCTGACACTCTAGGCCTCAATTTCTGCCGGAAATACACGCATTGTCACAGTGCCTAAAAAACAACAGAACGGGATTTTTGCGTAGTGGGCTTTGTGAGTCACAAGCGCCTAAAGGCGCAGCAATCAAAAAAATAGGGGGCGTGGAGCCTTTAGAGGGGCACTTAGGAGAGCTTTCTTCCAAACCTGAGGTTCTCGCCGGTAACGATCAACTCAAACTTGATGCTTCCCCACCATCATTACCAGTCAGTTGCCTGTCGAACACTGGCATGCCTGGATCGGCGACGCCACCATCGCCGACGCGATCCTGGACCGCATCATGCAGCGCAAGGCGCCGTTGACACTGCCGTGCTGCACCTAGTGTTGCAGCGGCTGCTGCCATGATCGGCCTACCGGCCCACACCAAGATCTGGATCGTCGCCGGCATCACCGACATGCGCTGCGGCTTCAACGGCCTGGCGGCCAAGGTCGAGACGGCGCTACAGGCCGATCCGTTCAATGGCCATGTGTTTGTATTTCGTGGCCGGCGCGGCGATATCATCAAACTGCTGTGGTGGACTGGCGACGGCCTTTGCTTGCTGTCCAAGCGGCTTGAGCGGGGCCGTTTCATATGGCCGCAGGCCAGCAGTGGCACGGTCACGCTGACGCAGGCCCAACTGTCGATGCTGCTCGAAGGCATCGATTGGCGCCAGCCGGTGAGCACCTGGCAACCACAATCGGCCTTGTAAACGTCGGCGCCCTCGCGTAAACTTGGCCCATGCTCAATTCAGCCGACTTGCCCAACGACATCGATGCCCTAAAGGCGTTGCTGTTGGCGGTCGAGCAGACGGTGCGTGAGCGCGACACCGTCATCGCGGCGCACGACGAACTGGTGTCAGGACTGCGCGCGCAACTGACGACGACCGAGGTCGAGATCGAGCATCTGAAACTGATGATCGCCAAGCTGCGTCGCATGCAATTCGGTCGCAAATCCGAGAAGCTGGACCATCAGATCGAACAGCTAGAACTACAACTGGAAGACCTGCAAGCGACCGAGGGTGAGGCTGAGCGCGAGCGCCCGCCAGCAGACAAGGCACCGCGCACCAAGTCGGCGCGCAAACCGCTGCCGGAGCACCTGCCGCTCGACGAACGCGTGTACAAGCCACAGCCCGAAGTCTGCCCAACATGCGATGGCGCACTGTGCCAGTTGGGCGAGGACGTCGCCGAGCAATTGGAGTGGATACCAGGCAGCTTCCGAGTGATACGCCACGTGCGTCCGAAACTGGCCTGCAAGTGCTGCGACACCATCGTGCAGGCACCCGCGCCAAGCCGACCGATTGCACGCGGCATCGCCGGGCCGGGGTTGCTGGCACATGTGCTGGTGGCCAAGTTTGCCGACCATCTCCCGCTGTACCGGCAGTCGGTGATCTATGCCCGCGAAGGGGTTGAACTGGAGCGAGTGCTGCTGGCGAACTGGGTTGGTGCCGCCAGCGCCTTGTTGCGCCCGCTGGTGGACGCGATCCGGCGCCATGTGCTCGCTGGCGCCAAGCTGCACGCGACGACACGCCAATTCCGGTGCTGGCGCCGGGCAATGGCAAGACGAAAACAGCGCGGCTGTGGACCTACGTGCGTGACGATAGCGCCTCCGGCGACACCACGCCGGCGGCGGTCTGGTTTGCCTACACGCCGGACCGCAAAGGCATCCATCCGCAAACTCACCTGGCCAACTTCAAGGGCGTGCTGCAGGCCGATGCGTATGCCGGTTTCAATGCACTCTATGTCGACGGCACCAGACAGGAAGCGGCATGCTGGGCGCATGCGCGCCGCAAGTTCCACGATCTGCATGCAGCCAGACCGTCGGCCATCACGACCGAGGCCCTGCGCCGGATCGCCGAGCTGTATGTGATCGAGGCCGAGATACGCGGCAAACCTCCGCATGAACGACAGCAGGTGCGCGAGCAACGATCACGGCCATTGCTCGACGACTTCGGCAGTTGGCTACGCGCTACGCTTGAAAAGCTGTCGCGCATGTCGGACACGGCGGCGGCGATCCAGTACGCGCTCAATCTGTGGCCGGCATTGCTGCGATACTGCGACAACGGCATCATCGAGATCTACAACTCGGCGGCCGAGCGGGCGCTGCGCGGCGTTGCCATCGGCCGGCGCAACTACCTGTTCGCTGGCGCCGACAGCGGTGGCGAGCATGCCGCCGCCGTCTACTCGCTGATCGGCACGGCCAAGCTGGGCGGTGTTGACCCCGAAGCGTGGCTGCGCCATGTGATGACCCACATCGCCGATCATCCGGTCAATCGGGTCGACGACTTCCTGCCCTGGAACTGCTTCGCGCAGCTCCCTTCGGCTTAAACAACACGCCGCTTCCCAGCGGTGTGATGCCATCATCTTCTAATTCATTGTCGGGTTCAAGACGGCGCTGGCTTTACGCTTACTCCGGAAACACGTACTGGCGGCCACAAAACTGCACGCCGACGACACGCCGGTACGAGTGCTCTCGCCCGGCAACGGCAAGACAAAAACCGACCGACTGAGGATGTATGTGCGCGACAACCGGCCCGCTGCAGATACGGCCCCGCCGGCAGTGTGGTTCCCCTACTCGCCGGATCGCAAGGGGATCCATCCGCAGACCCATCTGGCCAGGTTTGAAGGGGCCTTGCAGGCCGACGCGTACGCCGGCTTCAATGCACTGTTTGAAGACGGCTTTGCGTCCGTTGAGATCTGGTCTGGAGGTCCGGCGTGCACCACGGTTTTTGGCCTTCCCATACCTGCCACGTGTTGAAGGGCGTTGGCCCGGTTGAATTATTGTGTCCATAATCGAAATTTATGGACACAACCGATTTGTGTCTCAACCTCGAATCATGCTGGTACGGGCAGCTCTCGTAAAGACGGCGCTGCCTTGACGCTTACTAGAAAACTCCCGGGGCAGTTTGAAGAAGGAGCTAGTGAACCATCAACGCTCCCACTTCCGAGCCGATGCACGAGCCATAATCCATGATCAAATCAAAAGCCTTTATGACCGCCAAGGAGCCACTCGCACCTCGGTATTGTTTCGCTATTAACATTAAATCTATAAATGCCAGCAGGCCCAAGCCGACGGACTCACTGGGCAAAGACTGAAGTCAATTTTCGATCAGTAAAAATTGTCTGTAACGTGGCTGATTTAATTCGAACATCTGTGCGGCGATTGAGAATTTCAATGGACACTTCTATGTAGTAGGTACGAAGATACTTATATAGAAGAGTGTCACTGACTTCAAATTCACTCAGTGAGGAACGACCGAGCAATAGGTGAGCGACCAGCGCTAACGGTCCTGCTAAATATTGCCCAGATTCACTAGTTTGCACCTCTAACACCTGTTCTAAACTTTCTGCCACGCAGTTTAGCCAGTGATCGGACAAGTGACATGGCAGAGCAGCCGACGGCCCTTTGTCGAGGACCTCGCTCTTTAATGCATCTAACCTCATAACAGGAGGGAGTGGATGTTCCATTGGGCTACCTCGTATTGGATATAAGTTCAGATTGATCTTGCCCCCGTATAACCAGACACAGCCAATCGTTTAGTTAGCGCCGCTTTCCTGAGCCCGGCGCGCCAGCTCT
>NZ_JBXAKW010000017.1:0-29028 GCF_058798815.1 Janthinobacterium sp. GW822-FHT07A03
GAGTCCCTTCGTGGGCACCATTACCTAATTCGCAAAAAAGCCGCAAACTTTCACGAGTTTGCGGCTTTTTTCATTTCAGAATGCCGCGCGGTTTCCCCAACCTGCGGCACCCTCCCCTTATTTGGCCAGCGCCGCCTTCACGGCGTCAAGCAGAGTCGTCGTCGGACGGCCAATCAGCGCGCTCAATTGCTTGCCGTGGTCTTCCAGGCCGCCCTTGGCCGCGCCCGCATCGGAATCGGCCAGCAGGTCCGCAAAGCCTTCCGGCACGCCCACGCTCACCAGCGCCGCCTTGAAGTCCGCCTGCGGCAAATCTTTATAGACGATCGCCTTGCCCGACTGGCGCGCCACTTCGGCCGCATACTCGGCCAGGGTAAAGCCGTGGTCGCCAGCGAGTTCATAGATGGCTTGCGGCTGGGCCGAGACCAGCACGGCGGCAGCGGCGGCCGCATAATCAGCGCGCGCGGCGGACGAGAAGCGCCCGTTTTGCGCCGCGCCCAGCACGACGCCATGCTCGAGCACGGGCGCCAGGTGTTCCGTATGGTTTTCCAGATACCAGCCGTTGCGCAGGAAAGTGTACGGCAGGCCGGACGCGCGGATGGACGCTTCCGTGATCACGTGCTCGGCGGCCAGGCCCAGCGGCGACGTGTCGGCGCGCAAGACACTGGTATAGGCCAGCAGGGACACGCCGGCGCGCTTGGCCGCATCGATGACGTTCTGGTGCTGCTGCGCGCGCTGGCCTACTTCGCTCGACGAGATCAGCAGGATTTTCGTTGCACCCTTGAATGCCGCATCGAGGCTGGCGCCATCGTTGTAATCGGCCTGGCGCACTTGCACGCCCTTGGCGGCCAGGTCGGCGGCCTTGGCCGGGTTGCGCACGGCGGCGATGATATTGGCTGCGGGGACGGATTTGAGCAGATTGGCGATGACGTGCTGGCCCAGATTGCCTGTGGCGCCGGTAATGACGATCATGATTTCTCCTTGGAGGGTGGGTCGTAAAACCCTATAATAGGACTATTACTTACTTATTGTAAGTACGTACCTTTTGGTAAGTATGAATTAAAACTAAAATTGAAGGCCAACTATCATGTCCACAGACACTCCCGGCGCCAGCCTGCGCGCCGCCCTCGCCCGCCAGAACCAGGGCGCGCAACTGCTGGCGGCCGCCTGCCCGTCGCGCGCCGTGCTCAGCCACCTGACCAGCCGCTGGGCCGTGCTGGTGCTGGTATTGCTGCTGAGCGGCACCCGGCGCTTCAGCGAACTGCGCCGCGAAGTGGGCGGCGTCAGCGAAAAAATGCTGGCGCAAACCCTGGAAGCGCTGGCGGGCGACGGCTTCGTGCTGCGCCAGGCCTACCTGGTGATCCCGCCCAAGGTGGAGTACAGCCTCACGCCGCTGGGACGCGAAGCGGCCGAACGCCTGGCCGTGCTGGTCGACTGGATCGAGGACAATTACCCGCGCATCGAACAGGCGCGCGCCGACCTGGCCATGGCGCCCGACGCGCAAAACGCCGCCTGAACGGGCACTGCGGCTCTTGCTTCTAGTCATCAAGAATTATCGTTTACTCCTACTTGCCTTGATGTAATACTAGGCCCATGAACCGCGTAAGGGCGCGACACCATGAATCAGTTGATTTCTTCCATCGCAGACCGGGCCAATGTGCTACTGGTCAGCAATTCGCCGAACGACGTGCGCGAACTGCTGTATGTGCTGGACCGGCATAACCTGGGCACGGGACTGGCGGGCGATATCGACGAAGGCGTGGAGCTGGCGGCCGGCGGCACGGACCTGATCCTGCTCGACGCGGCCCTGGCGGGCACGAATATCGGCGCTACCTGCATGCGCCTGCGCAATGCGGGCGGACGCCACAGCGTGCCCCTGCTGCTGATGTCGGCCACTCCCAGCGCCGAGGAACAGGGCCGCAGCGTGGGCGCCGGCGCTTCCGACTACATCAAGATGCCCTTCAATGCACGCGACGTGGCGGAAAAGATCCTCATGGAACTGGCGCTGCACAAGGCCGATGCGCCCGCCGCCCGCCCCTTCGCCACGCCCGCCGCGCCGCCGCGCCCCCTGCATCCGCAAACGCTGGAAGTCAATTACCACTCGATCCTGGCCGGCTCGCCCGACGCCGTGCTGCTGTTCGATATCGACAACAACCTGCTGATCGACGCCAACCACCTGGCCGAAGACCTGTTCGGCCTGCCGCTGGCCGCATTGCTGCAAGGCGGCATGGAGCCGCTGTTCCCCAAGCATCAGAGCGATGGCCGCGCCTCGCCGCAACTGCTGGCAGAAAAGATCCGCGATACCCTGCAAGGCAAGATCGTCGTCTTCCGCGCCAGCTGCTGCCACCGCGACGGCCACCCGATCGCCTGCGAAATCCGCCTGATGCGCCTGTCCGTGCCGGGCCGCCAGCTCGTGCATGCGCGCATCATCGACTTGACCGAACGCAACCTCGCCGAAGCGATGCGTTCGGGCCAGAGCGCCCTGCTGGAAATGGTCGCCAAGGGCGCGCCCCTGGTCCCCACGCTGAACCAGCTGCTGCTGCTGATCGAGGGCCAGTCGCGCGGCGTGCTGTGCTCCATCATGCTGCTCGACGACGACGGCGTCCACATGCACAGCGCGGCCGGTCCCAGCCTGCCGCCCGACTACATGGCCCTGCTCGAAGGCGTGGCCATCGGCCCCGGCGTGGGCTCTTGCGGCACGGCCATGTTCCTGCGCGAACCGGTGGTGGTCAGCGACATCATGCTGGACCCGCTGTGGGCCCCCTACCGCGAGCTGGCCGCGCCATTCGGCTTGCGCGCCTGCTGGTCGCGCCCCATCTTCGGCCAGGATGGCGCCGTGCTCGGCTCCTTCGCCATGTACTACCGCGACGTGCGCCAGCCCGATGCGCGTGACCTGGAATTGATCGATACGGCCACCGACCTGGCCGGCATTGCGATTGGCCGCATGCGCCACGAACGCGAGCTGCAGCGCCACCGCGCCCACCTGGAAGAGCTGGTGGCCGAACGCACGGCGGCCCTGACGCAGGCCAAGGAACACTCGGAGCAAACGAACCTCGAACTGGCCGCCGCGCTGGAAAACCTTTCCATCACGCAAGAAGAACTGGTGCGCCGCGACAAGCTGGCCGCGCTCGGCGCGCTGGTGGCCGGCATCGCGCATGAACTCAATACGCCGATCGGCAACGGCCTGGTGGTGGCCACCACGATGGCCGAACGCACGCGCGAAATCCAGGCCAGCTTTCTCGACGGCCTGCGCCGTTCCGAACTGGGCGCCTACCTGACCCAGGCCAGCGAGGCCGACGCCATCATGCTGCGCAACCTGCAGCGCGCCGCCGACCTCGTTTCGAGCTTCAAGCAGATCGCCGTCGACCGCGCCAGTTCGCAGCGCCGGCATTTCCTGCTGCGCCAGTTCGTGGCCGAGCTGATGCTGCCCCTGTCCACGCCGCTCAAGGCCGCCGGCCTGAGCCTGACGCAGGACGTACCGGACGGCCTGGCCATGGACAGCTATCCCGGCCCGCTGGGCCAGGTGCTGAGCAACCTGCTGGAAAACTGCCTGCGCCATGCCTTCGAGGGCCGCAGCGGCGGCACCATCGCCATCACGGCGCGCGGCAGCGACGACGGGCAGACGATCACCCTGTCCATCGCCGACACGGGCGTGGGCATCGCCGCCGACGACCTCGTGCACGTGTACGACCCCTTCTTCACGACCAAGCTCGGTTCGGGCGGCTCGGGCCTGGGCCTGCATGTGGCGCACAACATCGTCACGGGCGTGCTGGGCGGCCATATCGACGCCATCAGCAGCACCGGTGACGCCAGCGGCACCACCTTCACCCTGCAGCTGCCCGCCGTGGCGCCGCAATCGCCCGCGCCCTGAGCGGCAGGCGCGCTACAATACCCGCAAGCTTTTCTTTCGGAGTACCTATGAAATACCTGATCGCCACGGCCCTGCTGGCAGTTTGCGCCTGCGCAATGGCCGGACCCGCCCCCTGGTACAAATGGCGCAGCAAGATCGACGGCACCCTGTCGTGCGCCCAGTCCACCCTGGGATTTGGCTGGGAACTGGCCTCGGGACCGTACAAAGATAGCCGTTGCGAAAAACCGGCGCTTGTTAAATAATGGGGCCATGACCACACGGGGCACCGGCTTGAAAGCAAGCGATGGCAATGCGGCGTCGAAAGAGTATGGAACGATAAGAACGTATCTATTCAAACCGAGGAGACCACATGTTTACGAATCCCGAACAATTCGCATCGGCCACCAAGGCCCTGTTTGAATTCCAGCTGATGACCTTCAACACCCTCACCTCCAAGGCAGTGCAAGGCGTGGAACAGGTGCTGGCGCTGAACATGGCCACCGCCAAGTCCGGCATCGAGGACAGCCTTGCCGCCGGCAAGGAAATCAGCCAGGCCAAGGATCCAAAGGCCGCCATGGCCGCCGCCGCCGCCCAGCTGCAACCGGGCGTGGCCGGTGCAAAAGCGTATAAACAGCAACTCGACGACATCATCAAGGAAATCCACACGGAATTCACCACGGCCGCCGAAGCCCACGTGGCCGAAGCGAAAAGCAATCTGAGCGCCCTGATCTACGACGTCACGAAAAACGTGCCGCCAGGCTCGGAAAACGCCGTGGCCATCGTCAAGGCCGCCATCGACAACGCCTTCCTTGGCTATGAACAAGTGACCAAGGCCACGAAACAGGCCGTGAAGACCGTGGAAGAGCAGATCGCCAAGGCCAGCGCGCAAGTGGCGCAGGCCACGGAACAGGCCACGGCCGGCGCCCAGGCTGCGGCTGAAAAGGCGGCGCCTGCCGCCAAGCCGAAAGCTGCCAAAAAGTAAGTTGTCAAAAAATAAGTTCGCAACTATCGGAACCTGACTCCTCAGGTTCCGATAGGCACGATCCGGTACACGCAGCGCCTCCCCCCCTGCAGCAGATATTCGCTGCGCTCCACCGTGCAATCGCCCCCCAATACCCGCTGAAAGATGGCCAGCTCCGAGCGGCAGAAATTCTGGCATGCCGTGGCCGCCGCGCAAATCGGGCAATGGTTTTCCACCAGCAAGACACTGCCATCGTCCTGCCGTTCCGCATGGGCCATGTAGCCCTCGCCATCGCGCGCGCGGGCCAGGCTATCCACCCTTTGCGCCAGATCAAGCCCAGGGTCGACCAACTGGCTATAGGCCGCTTCGCTGCTGCGCTCGCGCGCGCCGATCAATTGATCGAGGCCCGCTTCGCCGAACAGGGTTTTCACTTGCGCGATCAATTCCAGAGTCAGGTCGGCATGGCGGTCGGGAAAGCGCGCGTGACCGGCGGGCGTCAGTTGCCAGCGCCGCGACGGGCGTCCCACCTTGTCGGCCACGTCCTCGAAAGCCACCAGGCCCTTGTCCTGCGCCGCCTCCAGCTGGCGCCGCGCACCCATGGAGGTGATATCGAGCAAGGCAGCCAGTTGCTGCGCCGTCTGCGGCCCCCGCATCTTCAGCAGGAACAGCGTTTGCCCGGACGTGCTCGCATTCATGCCACGGCTTTCGCGTCAACACGGCCTGCCAGCTGGCGGCGCCAGGCCGCCATGCGCCACGCGGCCCAGGCGGCGGACAAGGCGCCGGCGACGAGGATCAGCCGCGTGTCGATCAGGGTCAGCACGGAACCGCTGAGTGCGACGACGATATTGGCGATGCAAAAGGTGGTGGCCAGCAAGCCCATCACGGCGCCCTGCCCGTGCGCGCTGAAGCGCTCGGCGCACCAGCCCTGTATCACCGTGTTGTACAGCGCGTTCGGAATGCCGAACAGCACGATGGCGGCGATGCCCACCCAGATGTTGCCCAGCGCCAAAATCCCGACGGCCAGCGCCACGCCGCAGGCATACCAGCTGGCGCGCAACAGCGGCGCATGGCGGCTAGGACCGCCCGCCAGCAAGGACGTGACCGTCATAGTGCCGCACAGGCCCACATTCACCCAGGCAATCGCCTGCGCATGGTAATTGGCCGTCTCGACCAGCCACAGCGGATAAAACTCATAGAAACTGGCCACGCCGCAGGTGAACGCCAGTTGCACGATGAACAGGGTGCGCAGCTCCTCATGGCGCAGCAGGTTCAGCGAATGGCGGTCGCGCGCCACTTGCCACCACGACGTCGTCAATAGCGAGGGCGTTTCGCGCGGCAAGCCGACGGCCACCAGCACGGCGACGAGCATCAGCGCGGCGGCGGCGATCCAGAACGGCACCGTCACGCCCCAATGCAGGGTCGCGCCCGCCAGGATCGGCCCCACCAGCCAGCCCAGGTAAAACGCGCCGTTCAGCCACGACATGGCGCGCAGGCGCAGCGGTCCCGTCAGCTGGTCGGCCAGCATGGCGCGCGCCACGGCGCCACTTCCTTCCAGCAAACCCGTGATGAAACGGGCGACGATGAACAGCGGATAGGACTGGATCACCAGCGCCCAGGCCGTGATGGCGTGGCCGATGGCGGCACCCACGGCCGTGCGCATCAGCAAAGGGCGGCGGCCGTAGCGGTCCGACAAGGGCCCCAGCAGGGCCGAGCCGATCAGCAAACCCAGCGGGTTGATCGTCAGCGCCAGGCCAAACAGCAATTTCGACGGCAAGCCGAGGAAATTGTTGAAGGCGTTCGGCGCCTCGGCCGCGAACAGGGGCGGCAGGATCGGGTATGGCAGCGAGGCGCCGATGGTCGACAGCAGCGCCAGCAGGCAGGCGGCGGAAATCAGGATGATGTTTTTCATGCGGGCTCGATGTATATTGTCTGGCAAGACTACGTGACCATGCCAGATAAGTAAACTGAAATGTTTATTAATTCTAGGTATTGTCACAATGAAACGTGCAAACCATCGCCTCGGCTATCATTGCCCCATGAATCTTATTTAACAGGGCAAACATGACACTGGCAGAAATTGAACAGCAACACGGCTTCACCTATCCCGCGCTGTATCGGCAGCTGGAGCGCGACGGCATGCTGGCCGTGGGCGAATATGGCCCCGACTGGTACAAGCTGGTCTATCCCACATTAAAGGATAAACCCACCCTGCTGCTGCATGCCGACGATTTCGAATTGCTCAATATCAAGGCCGTTGCCGAAGCAGCGGAAACCTTGCAGGACACGGACGATTACCGGCAAATCGACCCTGCCTTCCGCTTCATCCCGTTCGCGCAAACGGGTGCGGGCGACCACTACTGTTTTTTCGCTTCGGGCCAGCCCGATGGCGACATGCCCATCGTGCTGCTGTGGCATGACCAGAATGAAGCCCAGTACCTGGCGAAAAACCTGCAGGACTTCCTGTTTCACATGTTATTAAACAGCATGGCGGACCAGGATACCTACAACGAGGTCAGCGACGACGAATTCAGGGAGCAACTGGCCAACACCCTGGGCACGCACACGCGCTACCTGACGGTGCCCCAAGCCGACGTGCTGCAAACCTTGCTGGCCAGGGACATCCTCGATTACGAGGTGGTGCTGCCGAAAGGACGCAAGGAAGCGCACCGGGGCTTGCTGACCGATATCGAACTGGCCAGCCTGCGCAAGGAATTCATTCCTTACGAAAAGTTCGACAGCGGTTTTGCCTACAGCACGGCTGGCTGAGCATAAAATCGCTGGGCAAGCGGCGGATGAAGGTTTAAACTGTATATAAACACAGTAAAAGCCATCATCTTGCAACTTGCCCTATTGCCATCCCCATGCTGAGAGTCCTGGAAAATCCCCTGTACTATCTGGATAATTTCCAGGACGTGCTGAACTGGATCGGCGCCCGTTACGCCGATCTGCTGAGTCTTGAGGAAACGCAATTCATTGCCGACTTCGGTGCGCTGCCGCAGCCGTCGCGCGCCCTGTTCGTGCGCCTCGTCATGCGCAAGGGCTGTCTGTTTCGCGCCAGCAAGCTCAATTACCCGGAAATCGGCGACACGCGCGCCGCCGCCCTGCCCTTGCTGGCCCTGGCATGGGTGGAAGCCGATCCCGTCATTGCGCTCGAAGAACTGTTCGAACAACTGCTGAAAGCGGAAATCGCCCAGGCTTTCGATCTCGCCCCATCCCTGAAGGCGGCGCGCAAGGCCGAGCAACTGGAAGCCTTGCGCGGGCAGCATGGGGAAAACAGACCGTTTTCCGCCTGGCATCCGGCCTCCGGCGACGTGTTGTACCGTATCGGCTTGCAGCCCCTGTGCGATCGCTTGCGCCTGATCTACTTTGGCAACTATCACCAGGACTGGTCGGAATTCGTGCTGTCCGACCTCGGCGTGTATCAATATGAGAAAGTGGAATTCTCGCCCGAGTCGCGCGGTTTTCGCACGCGCCAGGATATCGAGCACTATGAAGTGCTGCACCAGTGCCGCGAACGCTACAACGACAGCACGCCGGCGGACGAAGTGCTGCAGGAACTGGCCGCGCTGCCATTGCCAGAAGACAATACCTGGCTGGCCAGCCGGCGCGACAAGCTGCGCTTCCAGATCGGCCAGCACCTGGAAAAATGCCAGGACTGGCCCGCCGCCTACCGCGCCTATGCCGATTGCCGCTATCCGGGCGCGCGGGGCCGCGCCATCCGCGTGCTGGAAAAAGACGAGCAGCCGCAGGCGGCCTACGACCGGCTGACGATCGCCCTGGCGGCGCCGGAAAGCGAGGCGGAACAGCAATTGCTGCTGCGCATGGCGCCTCGTTTGCGGCGCAAGCTGGGCCATGCGAAGCAGGCGGCCAGCGCCCCCGCGCCCGTGGAACGCATCGACCTGCTGCTGCCATATCCTAGCGAAGCATGCTATGTGGAAGGGGTGGTGCAGCAGCACCTGATGCAGGACGACTCGCCCGTGTACTACGTGGAAAACACCCTGATCAACTCGCTGTTCGGCCTGCTGTGCTGGCCCGCCATCTTCAAGGCCATGCCGGGCGCCTTCTTCCACCCGTTCCACCGTGGCCCTGCCGACTTGCACAGCGCCGATTTCTACCTGCGCCGCAGCACGGACTTCGCCGCCTGCCTGGCGCTGCTGGACGACGGCGGCTACCACGCCGCCATCCGCGCCACCTTTGCCGCCAAGCACGGCATCGTCTCGCCCTTCGTCAGCTGGGACGTGCTGGGCGACGGCTTGCTGGACCTGGCGCTGGCCTGCATGCCAGCCGCGCACCTGAAGAAGGCGTTCGAACGCATCTTGCTCGATATCAAAAGCAACCGCAGCGGCTTGCCTGATCTGATCCAGTTCTGGCCGGCAGAACGGCGCTACCGCATGATCGAAGTCAAGGGTCCGGGCGACCGCCTGCAAGACAACCAGCTGCGCTGGATCGCCTATTGCGCCCAGCACGCCATGCCCGTCAGCGTGTGCTACCTGCAATGGCAGGCGGCGGCATGAGCGGCTACACCATCGCCGTGCGCGCCCTGTGCGAATTCACGGCCAAGGTGGGCGACCTGGACCTGCGTTTTACGCCCTCGCCCACGGCGCAGGAAGGCATGGCCGGCCACGCCACCGTCACGGGCCGGCGCGACGACGATTACCAGCGCGAAATCAGCCTGTGCGGCGACTTCGGCCCCCTGCACGTGCGGGGCCGCGCCGATGGCTACGACCCGGCGCGCCGGCAGCTGGAAGAAATCAAGACCTACCGGGGCGAGCTGGACGCCATGCCCGCCAACCACCGCCAGTTGCACTGGGCGCAGGCGCGCATCTACGGCCATTTGCTGTGCCAGCAGCTGAACCTGCCCATGCTGCGCGTGGCGCTCGTGTATTTCGACATCGCCAGCCAGAAGGAAACCGTCATGCACGAGGAATGTACGGCCGAGGCGCTGCGCCTGTTCTTCGAGCAGCATTGCGCGCTGTTCCTCGACTGGGCCGAGCAGGAAATGACGCACCGCGCCAGCCGCGACGCGCAGCTCACCAGCATGGCCTTTCCCCATGCCAACTTTCGTCCGGGCCAGCGCCAGCTGGCCGAAGCCATGTACAAGGCCAGCAGCCGCGGCTGCGGCTTGCTGGCGCAGGCGCCGACCGGCATCGGCAAGACGGTGGGCAGCCTGTTTCCCATGCTGAAAGCGACGGCCGCGCATGGCCTCGATAAACTGTTTTTCCTGGCCGCCAAGGTACCGGGCCGGCAGATGGCGCTCGACGCCTGCGCCATCCTCAAGGAGAGCGCGCCGCTGCTGCCCTTGCGCGTGCTGGAACTGAGTGCCAAGACCAGTGCCTGCGAGCATCCGGACAAAGCGTGCCATGGCGAATCGTGTCCGCTGGCAAAGGGTTTTTACGACCGCCTGCCGCTGGCGCGCGAAGTGGCGCTGGCCAGCGGTTTGATATTGGACAAGGAAGCCGTGCGCGCCATCGCCTTGCAGCAAGGTATTTGCCCGTATTATTTGGGCATGGAGCTGGCGCGCTGGAGCGACGTCGTCATCGGCGACTACAATTATTATTTCGATCTCAGCGCCATGTTGTACGGCATGACCCTGGCCCACGACTGGAAAGTCAATGTGCTGGTCGACGAAGCGCACAATATGGTGTCGCGCGCGCGCAGCATGTATTCGGCCGAACTGGCGCAGATCGACCTGAAAATGCTGCGCAAGTTCGCGCCCGAAGGCTTGAAAAAGCCGCTGGACCGCCTCGCGCGCCAGTGGACGGCCCTGCTCAAGGAGCAGGATGGCGACTACCACGTGCATGCGGCCTTGCCCGACAAATTCTTTGGCGCCCTGCAAGGCGTGGCCACGGCCATCGGCGATTACATGGCCGAGCACGCTACCGCGCTGGACGAGGACTTGCAGCGCTTTTATTTCGGCGTGCTGCTGATCAACCGCCTGGCGGAAAGTTTCGGCACGCATTCGCTGTTCGACGTGAGCAAAACGGACACGGGTTCCACCGTCTGCATCCGCAACATCGTGCCGGCACCGTTTCTCAAGGAACGCTTCGCGGCCAGCCACAGCACGGCCCTGTTTTCCGCCACCCTGAGCCCGTGGAATTACTACAGCGATACCCTGGGCATGCCGGCCGACACGGCCTGGGTCGACGTGGAATCGCCATTCCAGGCGGAACAACTGTCCGTGCGCGTGGCCGATACCATTTCCACGCGCTACCAGCACCGCGCCGCTTCGCTGCTGCCCATCGCGCAACTGATGGCAAAGCAATACGCGGAAACGCCGGGCAACTACCTGGCCTTCTTCAGCAGCTTCGATTACATGGAAAAGACGGCCACCCTGTTCGCCCAGCACTACCCGGACGTGCCCATCTGGCAGCAGCCGCGCCGCATGGATGACGGTGCCCGCGCGCAATTTCTGGGCCGGTTCGGCCTGGAAACACGCGGCATCGGCTTTGCCGTGCTCGGTGGCGCCTTCGGCGAAGGCATCGACTTGCCCGGTGCCAGGCTGATCGGCGCCTTCATCGCCACCCTGGGTTTGCCGCAGATCAATCCCGTCAACGAGCAGATCCGTCAGCGCATGGGCGACATCTTCGGCGCCGGCTACGACTACACGTATCTGTATCCGGGCATGCAAAAGGTGGTGCAGGCCGCCGGCCGCGTGATTCGCACCCAGTCGGACAAGGGCGTCGTCTATCTGATCGACGACCGTTTCTCACGCCCGGAAATCCGCCAGCTCTTGCCGACGTGGTGGGATGTGCAGCTAGCCAACCAGTAACTTCAGCTTCTGGTAGCCCGCCTTGCTCACGGGTATCCTCGTCTCGTCGCGCAGGATGGCCACGTGGCTGTCCCTGGTGGCCGCCTCGATGCGGCGGATGCCGTCGATATTGAGCAGATACGACCTGTGCACGCGCAGGAACTTGGCGGGGTCGAGCTGGGTTTCCAGTTCCGCCAAGGTCTGGCTTTTCAGGTAGGACTTGCCCTCGGAACGGATACTGATGTAATCGTCCTGCGCCTCGATGTAATCGATGCGCGCGCTGGCGATGACGTGCACCTTGGCGCCATCGCGGATCAGCACGCGGTCCAGGGGCGCGGCGCGCGTGGCCGCCGCGCGCGCCAGCGTTTGCACAGCCTCGGGCAAGCTGCGGTGGGCGCGCGCATGGGCCAGCGCCTGCTCGAAGCGCTGTTCGCTGAACGGCTTCAGCAGGTAATCGAGCGCATGGCATTCGAACGCCTTCAGGGCGTACTGGTCGTAGGCCGTGACAAAGATCAGCCTTGTCTTCGCGCCGACCAACTCGGCCACCTCGAAACCGTCCAGGCGCGGCATCTGGATGTCGAGAAATACCAGTTCCGGTTCCAGTTCCGCGATGGCCTTGACGGCGTCGAAGCCGTTGGCGCACTCGGCCACGATGTCGATATCGTCATGGCGCGCCAGGTATTCGCGCAGCACGCTGCGCGCCAGCAATTCGTCGTCGACGATGGCCACCCGCATTCTTGCCTGCATCATGCTTCCTCCGTGCCGCCGGTCTGCGCCGGCATCGATAAGGTCACTTCAAACGTCGCGCCGCGCCGCGCCCAGTGCACGCCGGCCTCGTGGCCATACGCGCCGGCCAGGCGCTGGCGCACATTTTCCAGCCCCACGCCATTGCCATGGGCTGGTCCTTGATCCACATCAACAGGATTGCGCACGGCAATCTGCAACAGGCTGCCCGCGCGCCGCACCTCGATAGCAATCAGACCGCCCTCCGTCAAGCCGCAGATACCATGTTTGACGGCATTTTCCACCAGCGGCTGTATCAGCATGGGCGGCAGCAGGCATGCCAGCGCAGCAGTGTCGATGCTTTCCGCCACTTGCAGGCGCGCGCCGAACCGCACCTGCTCGATGGCGAGAAAGTGGCGGATCAGCACGATTTCCTGCTCCACGGTGATGTGCTTGTGCGCTTCCAGGCTCAGGCTCTGGCGAAAGAAACTGGCCAGTTGCACCGTCATCTGGCGCGCGCCCGCCGCATCGATAGACGTCAGGGCGCTGATGGAGTTCAGGCTGTTGAACAGGAAATGCGGATCGATTTGCGTGCGCAGCATGCGCAGTTGCGCTTCCTGCGCCATCAGCTGCGCTTCCAGGCCCCGCTGCTCGGCCATCCTGGCGCGCACGAATTCGAGCAGCAGATAATGCACGGCGGCAGCCAGGCAATACAGCAGCGCGCCCAGGCCGAAAAACAGGGCCAGCAGCGATTGCGTCAGGTCCACGCCCAGCCAGTACTGCTCCAGCAACAGGCTGACGCTGTTCAGAAATTGCAGCAGGGTCGCCCACAGCAAGCCCGCGAACAGGGCCGCCACGCCCATCACGCCGGCAATGGCGAGCGGATGGCGGGCGTGCAAGGGATAGGCGCGGCACAGGTAAAACGCGGAAAACCCCGATCCGATCGCATACACGAGCGTGGCGGGCACCACCAGCAGTATCGCATTGAGCCGCGGTGCATGGGCCACCCTGGCCAGGATGGCGGCCAGGGCCAGGCCCAGCGCGATGCAGACCAGGAACACCACCACGGCGCCGCGCCGCTTCGACAAGGGTCCGGACATGCGCGCCTAGTTGCGGATTTCCAGGCCGCCCATGATGGCGTAGCCCGTCACGTACAGGCGCTTGTTCTGGTTCGGCGGCACGATGGTCTTTTCCTCGAAGCCGCCGAGGATGGGCGTGCCTTGCAGCACGACGCTCCAGTCGGGCGGAATCTTGATGGTGACGCCGCCGCACAGGGCAAACACGTTGAGCACGGCTTCGCCCTCGATCGATGCCTGGCGCAAGTCGATTTCGCAGCCGGCCATGATGACGTTGATATCGCCGCCCCTGAAGCGCTGCGACGACACGCGCCGCACGTAGCCGCCCAGGATGGCCGTCACTTCGATGATGCTGTCGTCGTCCGCCTGGCCGCTGGCGCCGGGCGCCGCAGTGGCATCGGCGGCATCCTTGTCGAGGGAAACGGCGCCATTCCTGGGCTGGCCGAAGGCGTCAGGCGCCGCAGTGCCACCTTGCTGCGCGGAAAAATGCCGGCGGCGCTGCCGCTGCTGTCCGCCGGGCAAGGATTTCGATACCACGGCCACGCCGGCGGCGATGATGAGCAGCGGCCACAGCATGCTCCAATTGATATACAACAAGCCCATGGCTTTCAGGGTCCAGCTCAAGCCCAGCAAGACCATCACGCCGCCGAGAATGTAGCCGGAGCGGGTATGGCTTTGCGATATTTTCAGCAAGCCGAAAATGATGAGGATGGTGGGCCAGAAGCGGAAGGTGTAGCGCACATTGATGAAGCCCAGGTTATCGAGCAGGAACAGCAGCCCCAGGCCGATGACGATGACGCCCAGCACGATCTGCGATGGCGAATGCAGCGGCGGTCTATTTTTCATGCTCGGACTCCCGGTAGGCAATAAAATGTTTGTTCAGCAGCGGTTCCAGCACGAGGCCCACGCCCCAGGCGATCAGCAAGGCTGGCCAGCTATTGTAGAAATTCAAGTTCCACAGTTCTTCGTACGACACATACCACCAGGCGGCAAAAAAGATCAGCCACAAACCGCTCAGTACCTGCTTGGCGGACACGGGCGCGACCAGCTTGTTGAGGCCGAAGACGACCAGTATCACCGGCCAATAATGCCATAGTGCATAGTAATCATGGAGATAGATCACATCGAGCCGGTCCAGCAGGATGACGGCGCCGATGGCGATCAGCAGCACGCCCCACAGCAGCTGGGTACGGCGGTAATAGGCTGGTTCAGGTTTCACGGTCGCCCCTTGAAGTTAATTGATCGTAAAGATACGCGGATTTCAGGCGCGCGAAAACTGCGCTTCGGCGAATGGCGGACAGGTGGCGGTGAATGGCGCGGCGGAGGGAGCGACAGGCAAAAAAAAAGACCGGCTAGCGCCGGCCTTGAAGGGGTTCGCAGTACACACCGCGACCTGGAGTTGCAGTGCACAGCCACCTGGCGCAAGCGCGCAGGCGGCAGAAATCTGGTGCCGATCCTTGAGGCGACCGGCTGACCTGCTGGAAGATCGAACATGCCGCCAACTTCACGGCAGTGCGTCTCAACCAAGCAAAGCCATCATACTCCCGATCGGGCTAAAGCACCGTTCGCTAGCGCACACAGATGCTGTTTTGCTGAGCTGCATCAAGCAGCCGTGGCGTGCGGCGGCTGCAGCATGTCATTCTCGATCCATGCCAGCACGGACGGTCCCTGCGGCTGCCAGCCCAGCAGCTTGCGCGACCGTTCGCCACGCACGCGGCTGTTGGAACCGAGGCCATACGACGCCATCTCGTAGCCCCATTCGGCAATCGCCTCGGGCAGCGGCCAGTCCTGTGCAGGCCCCAGGTCAAGCGCCTGGGCGATGGCGGCCGTCATGTCGCGGAAAGCCGCCTCGCCCGACTCGACAAAGTAAAAGGTGCCGGCGGGCGACTTTTCCAGCGCCAGCAGATACAGGCTGACGACGTCGTCGATATGCACGTTCGACCAGATATTGCGCCCCGGACCCACGTGGCGCACGATACCGCTCTTGCGCGCCTGTTTCAGCAAACGGGGCAATTGCACGCTGTCGCGCGGCAAGGCGCCGTGGCCGTAGATCAAAGTGTTGCACAGCACGCTGGCGCGCACGCCCTGGCCTGCGCTTGCCAGCACCAGCTCATCGATGGCGACCCGTGCCGCCTTGTCGGCCGTGGGCGCCGGCAGCTTGTCGTCGTAATAAATCTGTTCCGTGCCCTCGCCGCCCGAGGCGTCGCCCACGATGGACGAGCCGCTGGTGTGCAGAAACACCTTGTTCGTGCCGGCCAGCGCCTCAATGATGGCTTCCACGGCGCCCCGGTGGTCGCTGCTGGCAGCATTGATGACGGCGTCCGCCGCCTTCGCCTGTTCGATGATCAGCTCGCGGTCGTTCAAGGTGCCGACGATGCCCTGCACGCCGATGGCGGCCAGCTCGGCCACCTGCTCCGGCTTGCGCACGAGGCCCGTGACCTGATGGCCGGCGCGCACGAGGCCCGCCGCGATGGAACTGCCGATGAAACCTGCCGCGCCGGTCAAGAATATTCGCATCATTACTCCTTTGTTGGTTCAGATTGCAATCAATCACAGCAACAAAGTATGCCCGCTTTCGTCTTTCGCAAAAAGCGGCCGCACAGCAAAAGATCTATGACTTGGACGCAACAATCTTGAGCTGCAGGGCGGCGATATAGCGGCTCCGCCAGGCGGGGTCTTCCGGCGTCAGCAAGGTCAGCCGGTCGCGCGCCCGCGTGGCGGCCACATAGAAACGGTTTTCCTCTTCCAGCGGATCGGTCTTGCTGCGCGGGAATTCGTCGACGGCCAGGTAGGGCAAGATCACGTGGTTGTATTCGAGGCCCTTGATCTGGTCGATGCCGGCGATGACCAGCTTGGCCTTGCCGGTCGAGACCGTCACGGCCTCTTCCATCTCGCCCAGCCAGCCGGCAAAGCCGCCCAGCGCCACGCCCGCTTCGCGGCACACGGCAATGAAGCCGTGCAGGGAGCGGGCGACGACCCGTGCCTGGGCCGGGTCGACATAGATGCGGCGCGCCGTCTGTTCCAGCTGCATCAGGCCGAAAATGTGCTGCAGCGCGTCGCCGGCCGGGGCGTCCGCTGGCAATGCGCGCAGGTAATCGACGGCGGCCAGGGTCAGCGCCGCCTTGTCCTGGTTGTGCGACTTGGCCAGCTGGTTCGTCAAGAAGCCTTCCAGCAGGTCGGGATAATTGGCCACGTCGGCCTTGGCTTGCAGCAATTCCGTGCGCGTAAAAGGGATTTCCGCGAAGGCCACCAGGGCTTCGAGGATTTCGCCGCGGCGCGTGCCGCTCTTGATCGCGTGCAAATCCTTGCGGGCGATGGCGACCATGCCGCGCAGCATCAGCACTTCCAGGCTCAGCAGATAGCTGTTCATGTCCACCAGGCCATACGCGATGCCGCTCTGGAACAACGCGGTTTCCACGCGGATGGCCTGGTCGCGGTCGCGCAGCAAGATGGCCGTCGTGCCCGCATGCGCGTGTTCGAGCGCGGCGATCAGCTGGGCGCTGCACGCCTGCGGCTGCGCATGGTCATATTCGAGCAGTTCGATGTGGGTGGCGCGCGACAGGGCCGACACGCTGGCCTTGTTCTTCAGCACGCCCACGGCCTGCGCCAGCTGCGGGCCGTAGCGGTAGGACGCCGTCAACGGCAGGCGCTGCAAGGCGGGGAATTCCTGCTCGAAGCGCTGGCGCAGGAAGCGGTGGTCGGCGCCCGACCACGTGTAGATGACTTGATCCTTGTCGCCGGCGCCGCAGAAAAACGCGTTGCCGCGGCGTATCAGCATGGTCAGCAGGCGGAACGACGCTTCGTTCAAGTCGTGCAATTCATCGGCCACGATGATCTGGAAGGCCGGCAATTGCTGGCGCAGCGGCTCGTCGCCGTCGAGCATGCGCACCAGGTCGTAGGTGGCGTCGAATGGGGCGCGGAACTGGATATCGCCCGTGTCGGCGCCGCGCAAGCCTTCGTATTCGCGCAGCCACAGATAATGCGTGCGCGACATGCCCAGCAGCTCCAGGTTGTCGTCGAGGGAATTGCTCTCGAAGTCAGGATTCTGGAAATCCAGGCGCGCTTTGGTGCGCAACTGCAATTTCAGGAATTCGGCGATGGCGCCGTTCGTCGTGTTGATTTCCAGCGGATAGCGGTGAGCGTATTTCTCGGAGACCACTTCCAGCGCTTCCCAGGCCACCGGGCGCAGCTCTTCATCGCTGCGCATGATTGCTACTTGCATGTTTTCCAGCTGCAACAGCACCTTGGCGGCAAAGGCGTCGAAGGTATCGACGGTCAGGCGCTTGACGACGCCCAGCGGCACGCCCACTTCCAGCAGGCGCTGGCGCAGGGCCACGCGCGCCGCTTCCGTGAAGACGAGGGCCAGCATGCGTTCGGGCGCGCGGCCCCGGTGCAAGGCTTCAGCCAGGCGCAGGGCCAGGGTCGTCGTCTTGGCCGCGCCGGCATTGGCGTCGATCAAGACCACTTTCTTTTGCGCCGTCTGGATGGCGACCTGCTCCGGCGTGGGCGTGATGCGTTTGGGAATGAACTGCGGGGCGTTATCTGTACTCAAGGGTATCCTGAAATGATGTCTGTTCTCGGTGCGCTACCAGGCGCAGGTGCGCAGCCCGGCAAAGATGTCGCCCCGTTCGGGCGCATGGAAGGCGCGCATGCGGGCCGAATGCAGGCGCGGCGGCGTGGCGAAGGCGGCGCCGCGCAGCACCTGGTGCTGCATGAAGTATGGCGCCGAATATTCGCGCCAGGCATCCACCGCAAAGCCCGGATACGGCTCGAACGGCGTCGCCGTCCACTCCCATACCTGGCCCCAGTGAAAACGCGGGTGGCCGGACAGCGCAGCATACTCCCATTCCGCCTCGGTCGCCAGGCGGCGCCCCGCCCAGGCGCAATACGCCTGCGCTTCATACAGATTGATGTGGCGCACGGCTTCATTCGGCGGCAAGGTCGTGCGCTGGCCGAAGCGCATGGTGCGCCACTGCGTCGCTTCGCGCAGCCAGTACAGGGGCGACGAGCGCTCCTGCTGCATCAGCCAGGCGCTGCCGGCCGCGCTCCAGAACTGGCGGTTCTGGTAACCGCCATCGGCGACAAAATCGGCAAACTGGGCGTTTGATACGGCGCAAGCATCGATGGAAAACGGCGGCACGTAGCAGCGATGGGGCGGCGATTCATTGTCGAAGGCAAAACCGGCACCGCGCGGCGAGCCCAGTGCGATGGTGCCGCCAGGAAACGCGATCTGCCCCGCCCCGGGCGGCAAGGCCGGGCTGGCGGCGAGGGATTCCGGAGCTTCCAGGCCCAGCCATTGCAAACCGGCCAGCATTTCCTCGCCGCACATGTCTTCATGCGCCAGGGCCAGCCGGTACGGCGCCAGGGCGCTGTCGACATTGGCTTCGCGCGAGAGTTTGTCGAGAACCCTGTCGAGCACTTCGCGGCAATACGTTTTGACGGCACCGGGGCTGGGCAGCTCCAGCTTCCAGCGCGCGCGGTGCTGCACCATGTTGGCGTCGAACAAGTCGTCACCGCGCGTCAGCAAGGAGTTATAAATGGCATCGGCCGGATGGCTGGAGGCCGCTTCGCGCAGGATGAACCACTCGGCAAACCAGGCGATCTGCGCCAGTTGCCATAAAGGCGGATTGAGGCGCGGATGACGGGGCAAGCCCGCCACCACGTCCAGGCCGGCAGTGACGTAACAATCGAACAGGGAAAGGGTGTCCTGGCGCGCGGCCTGCAGCGACTGGGCCAGTTGCTGCGCGCCGGCATGGCGAAAAGAGGCGTTGATTAAAGTCATAGCCAGATTGTAACGACTTATGCCAACCTTGCACTAGTCGCACAGGAAACAGGAAGGGAAGTCCCCTCCCCGGCCTACTTGACCAGCAACTCGCCCTGCAGCGGCGTGACGACGGATTTGGGCATGCTGACGATAAAACTGCTGCCCTTGTCGGCCACGGACTGGATCGCCAACGTCCCACCGTGGCGCAGCAGCACGTGCTTGACGATGGCCAGGCCCAGCCCCGTGCCCTGCGTTTCGCGCGAGCGGCTCTTGTCGACGCGGTAGAAACGTTCCGTCAGGCGCGAAATATGTTCCTGACTGATGCCGATGCCCGTATCTTGCGCGATGAATTGCGGTCCGGCCGGGCCATCCTGCCAGCGCAGGGTGATGGTGCCGCCCGCCGGCGTGTAGCGCACGGCGTTCGAGGCCAGGTTGCCGAAGGCGCTGTACAGCTCGTCATAGCTGCCCAGCACGTCGGGACCGTCGCACTCCATGGTCACTTCATGCTTGCCAGCCGACAAACCCTTGGCGTCGCGCAAGACTTGCTGCATGAGCTTTTTGATGTCCACGGGCTCGGGGCGCAGCGGATAATCGACCGATTCCAGGCGCGACAGGGTCAGCATGTCCTCGATCAGATGCTGCATGCGGTGGCCCTGCTCCGTCATCAGCTTGAGGTGGGCGGCGCGCGTGGCGGCGTCCAGGTCCAGCTCGGCGGAAGCGATTTCCAGGAAGCCGACGATGACCGTCAGCGGCGTGCGCAGTTCGTGCGAGGCGTTGGCGATGAAGTCGCGGCGCATCATTTCGATGCGTTCCGTCTCCGTCACATCGTGCGTGACGAGGATCTGGCGGCGGTTTTCAAACGGGATGATCTGCACGATCAGCTTGCGGTTGCGGAAGGTGATCGTCAGCGGCTGGTCGTAGCGGCCCAGGATGATGTAATCCATGAACTCGGGGCTGCGGATCAAATTCGTCACGCGCATGCCCTTGTCGCGCTCGTGCGTGAGGCCCAGGTGTTTCTCGGCGGCAGGATTGCACCATTCGAGGAACAGCACGTCATCCATGATGACGACGCCGTCGGGCAGCAGGTGCATGGCCTGGCGGAAACGCGCCAGCCATTCCGTCAGCTCGGCCTGGTTTTTCTCGTCGTCGCGGCGCATGCGGTACAGGCGCGCGAAGATGCTGGTCCAGGCGCCCCAGCCGTCGGGCAGCTTGGCGCTTTGCGGATTGTCCAGCCAGTTACTCAGCTGGAACAGATACGACAGCTGCACGAACACCATCATGGCCATCAGCACGAAGGCGATGCCCAGCGCATACGTGGCGCCAAACAGATACCAGACGACGGCCACGCCCAGCAGCGCCAGCACCATGCGCAAGGCGGCCGGTACCCAGAACAGCAATTTCGGATTCATAGAGTGAGGCTTTACTTTTCAGACAACATGTAGCCGACGCTGCGCACGGTCTTGATCAGGCTTTCCGCCTCTTTCAAGGCTTTGCGCAAGCGCAATACGTGGACATCGACCGTGCGTTCCTCGATCACCACATGGTCGCCCCACACCTTATCGAGCAGCTGGCTGCGCGAAAATACGCGCTCCGGATGGGCCAGCAGGAATTTCAGCAGCTTGTATTCGGCATGGCCGATATCGATCTTCTGTTCATCCATCATGACGGTGCAACTGACGGGGTCCAGGGCCACGTTGCCGGCGCGCATGGGCGCCTGCGCGTGTTCCGGACTCTTGCGCCGCAACAAGGCCTTGGCGCGGGCCAGCAGCTCGCGCGGCGAGAACGGCTTGGTGACGTAATCGTCGGCCCCGCTGTTCAGGCCGGCCAGCTTGTCTTCTTCCATGCTCTTGGCGGTGAGCATGATGACGGGGATGGCGGCGAAATTGCGGTCGGCGCGGATACGCGACAGCAGGCGCAAGCCCGTCTGGTCCGGCAGCATCCAGTCCAGCAGGATCAGATGCGGCGTGCGGTGCTGGATGAATTCCCAGGCATCGGCAACGTTTTGTACGGAACAGCAATTCCAGCCGGATTCGCGCAGCGAATAGGTCACCAGTTCAACGATGGCCGGCTCATCTTCAACAATCAATACCGTGGTTTTATCAGATGCCATAAAGCTTACTCAGGGAGCTCCTCGGAAATGGCGGGAGCAGCCACCTTGGTGTGGCGGATGTCCTTGCCTTCAACCACGTAAATCACGTATTCGGCGATGTTTTTCGCATGGTCGCCGATCCGTTCGATGGCCTTGGCCACCCACAGGGTATCGAGCGCTGCCGAAATCGTGCGCGGGTCTTCCATCATAAAGGTGATCAAGTTGCGCATGATAGACCGAAACTCATGGTCGATGATGGCATCTTGTGCAATTAATTGTAATGCCTGCTTGCCATCGTTGCGCGCGAATGCGTCAAGCGCATCGTGCAGCATGTCCGTGGCCGTGTTGGCAATGCCGCGCACCATCTCGTAATGGTTGACGACGGCGTTGCCCCGCTTGTGCAAGTTCTTCGCCACGCGGGCGATCTTGGTCGCCTCGTCGCCTACGCGCTCGAGGTCGGTAATCACCTTGATGGTGGCCATGATGGTGCGCAAATCGTTGGCGGCCGGCTGGCGGCGCACGATCAGATGGCTGCAGGCGTCGTCCAGCGACACTTCCAGCTGGTTGACGACGTCGTCTTCGCGCATCACGCGGTCGGCGCGTTCCGGATTGCCGATGCGAAAGCACGTCATCGCGTCGAGGAACTGGGTTTCAACGATGCCGCCCATCAGCAGCACTTTCGAGCGGATCGCTTCGAGTTCGTTGTCGTATTGCTTGGATGAATGTTCGCCTATCATGCTGTCTCTCCGTATTCAGTTGTCTTGTATATAGCGATGCGCGGCGGATCAGCCGAAGCGGCCCGTGATGTAATCCTGCGTTTCCTTGCGGGCCGGATTCATGAAGATCTGGTCCGTTTCGCCAAATTCCACCAGCTCGCCCAGATACATGTACGCCGTGTAGTCGGAGCAGCGCGCCGCCTGCTGCATATTGTGCGTCACGATGGCGATCGTGTAATCCTGTTTCAGTTCGCTGATCAGTTCTTCCACCTTCGAGGTCGAGATCGGGTCCAGCGCCGAGGTCGGTTCATCGAGCAGCAGCACGTCCGGCTTGACGGCCACGCCGCGCGCGATGCACAGGCGCTGCTGCTGGCCGCCCGACAGCGACAGGCCGCTCTTGGTCAGCTTGTCCTTGACTTCACCCCACAACGCGGCCTTTTTCAGGGCCCACTCGACGCGCTCGTCCATCTCGCCCTTCGACAGATCTTCATACAGGCGCACGCCGAAGGCGATGTTGTCGTACACGGACATGGGGAACGGCGTCGGCTTCTGGAACACCATGCCGACCTTGGCACGCAGCATGTTGACGTCCTGGTCGGCGTCGAGCACGTTGCGGCCGCGGTACAGGATGGAACCTTCCGCGCGCTGGCCCGGATACAGGTCATACATGCGGTTCAGGGTGCGCAGCAGGGTTGATTTTCCGCAACCGGACGGACCGATGAAGGCGGTAACCTTCTTCTCGTGGATATCCAGGTTGACGTTATGCAAGCTTTGCGTTTTGCCGTAAAAAAAGTTCAGGCCCGAAATCTCGATGGTTTTCTTCTTTGGTGCCAGGTCTTGGGCTGGATTCATTTGCGTATTCATATGGGTTCGCTTCGCTCGGTATCTGTTTAATGTGGGACTTTTTGGCTGAACACGGTGCGCGACAGGATATTCAGGGCCAGCACGCTGAAGGTGATCAGCAATGCACCGCCCCAGGCCAGCGAGCGCCAGTTGTCGTACGGGCTCATCGCAAACGATGCGATGACGGACGGCAAGTTGGCCATCGGCGCATTCATGTTGAAGCTTTGGAACTGGTTATTCAGGGCCGTGAACAGCAGCGGTGCCGTTTCGCCGGCGATGCGGGCCAATGCCAGCAGAACACCGGTGATGACGCCAGCCTTGACGGCGCGCAAGCGCACCAGGGTGGCGACCTTCCAGCGCGGCGCACCGAGGGCAAACGCGGCTTCCAGCAGGCTGTTCGGCACCAGGCGCAGCATATTGTCCGTCGTACGCACCACCACGGGCACGGCAATCAGCGACAGGGCGATGGCACCGGCGTAACCGGAGAAGTGTTTCACGTGCGCCACGTACAGCGCATACACGAACAGGCCGATGACGATCGATGGCGCCGACAGCATGATGTCGGTCACAAAACGCGTCACTTGCGCCAGCTTGTTTTCTTCGCCGTATTCGGCCAGGTAGATGCCGGCCAGGATGCCGATCGGGGTGCTGACGACAGTCGCCAGGCCCACCATCAGGGCGCTGCCGACGATGGCATTGATCAGACCGCCGCCTTCGCTGCCGGGAGCCGGCGTCGTTTGCGTGAACAGGTCGATGGACAGCGCGCCGAAACCCTTGATCACCAGGGTAAACAAAATCCACACGAGCACGGCCAGGCCCAGGGCCATGGCGGCCACCGACAGGGCGATGCCGACGCGGTGCATCAGCAAACGCTTGCGGTAGACGGGGTTCATGGCCGGCTTGGCCGGAACGTCGTGGGTGCTAACTTGGCTGAGCTGGCTCATTTCGTGCCTTCCTTGCGGGACATGCCAGCCAGCATCAGCTTGGCGGCGGATAAGACGATAAAGGTGATGACAAACAGGATCAGGGCCAGCGAGAACAGCGAGGACACGTGCAGCGCCGATTGCGCTTCGCCGAATTCGTTCGCCAGCAGGGAGGTGATGCTGTTACCGGCGGCAAACAGCGACCACGACAGCTTATTCGCGTTGCCGATGACGAAGGTCACGGCCATGGTTTCGCCCAGCGCGCGGCCCAGGCCCAGCATGACGCCGCCGACGACGCCGGTCTTGGTGTATGGCAAGACGATCTTGCGCACCACTTCCCAGCGCGTGCAGCCCAGGCCGTAGGCGGATTCCTTCAGCACGGCAGGGACGATTTCAAACACGTCGCGCATCACGGAAGCGATGAAGGGAATGATCATGATGGCCAGCACCAGGCCTGCCGTCAGCAAGCCGATGCCCATCATGGGACCGCTGAACAGCTGGCCGATGACGGGCACGTTGCCCAGGGTGGCTTTCAGCAGGGGCTGGACGTGGTCGGCGAACAGGGGCGCGAAGACGAACAGGCCCCAGATGCCGTAGATGATCGATGGCACGCCGGCCAGCAGCTCGACAGCCGTGCCCAGCGGGCGGCGCAGCCAGGCCGGGCAGATTTCCGTGAGGAACAGGGCGATGCCGAAGCTGACGGGGAAGGCGATCAGCAAGGCGATGACGGACGTCACCAGGGTGCCGATGATGGGGATCAGGGCGCCGTACTGGTCATTGACGGGATCCCATTCCGCGGACACGATGAAATGCAGGCCGAAGGTCTTGAAGGCCGGTATCGATTCCATGATCAGCGAAATGATGATGCCGACCAGGACGATCAGCACCGACAGGGCGAACAGCATCGTCACCTTGTGGAACATGAAATCCTGGAAGCGCTGCTTGCGCATGGTGGAAAGCATTTGCGCGTGACTGATGGAATCGGTCATGGTGCCGCCTGGCATGGGGATCGTGGAGGAGGTAGATTGTGCGCTCATATTGTGCCAGATGTGGGTGGTACTGCCGGTGCTGCTGTTTTAATACGCCTGTCAAAACCTACTGCGCGTCGGGATTTACGGCCTGCGATGCTCACTGTACCTTCGTACAGTTGCGCTTCTCGACCGCAACTCCCTTCCGCTCGCTACGGTTTTGTCAGGCGTCGTTGCTTTTATTCTTTCAGCTACTTTTATTCTTTTAGCCAGGACCGTCTGCAAGGGCTTGCGGGCGGTCCTGGCTAACTCCCTGCCCCGCCATGCTGCCGGCGGGGCAAGGATGAATGACTCAGGCTATGCGATTAGTAGATCGACTTGCCCGATGCATCTTTCAGGTTGGCTTTCCACGATTCCTGCACCAGTTTCACGACCGATGCCGGCATTGGCACGTAGTCCAGTTCGACGGCAGCAGGGCCGCCGTTCTTGTAGGCCCAGTCGAAGAATTTCAGGACTTCCTTGGCCTTGGCTGCGTCAGCCTGGACTTTGTGCATCAGGATGAACGACACGCCGGTGATAGGCCAGCTGTTCTTGCCAGCCTGGTCGGTCAGAACCACGCCGAAGCCTGGGGTTTGCGTCCAGGGTGCCGAAGCGGCTGCCGCCTTGAAGTTTTCGTCGTCAGGCTGCAGGAAGTTGCCGTCCTTGTTTTGCAGCTGGGTGTGCGACATCTTGTTTTTCTTGGCGTAAGCCCACTCGACGTAGCCGATCGAACCCTTGATACGCTGGACGTTTGCTGCCACGCCTTCGTTACCCTTGCCGCCCACGCCGACGGCCCATTTCACAGCCGAGCCAGCGCCGATTTTCGATTTGAATTCCGGGTTGGTTTTCGACAGGAAGTCGGTGAACAGGAACGACGTGCCCGAACCGTCGGCGCGGTGCACTACGGTGATTTCCGTGTCCGGCAGCTTGACGCCCGTGTTCAGTGCGGCGATCTCGGGAGCGCTCCACTTGGTGATCTTGCCCAGGTAGATGTCGCCAACGACCTTGCCCGTCATTTTCAGCTGGCCTGGGGTCACGCCGTCGAGGTTGACGATGGTGACCACGCCGCCCATGATGGCCGGGAACTGCATCAGGCCCGCTTCTTCCAGCTCTTCCGCCTTCAAAGGCATGTCCGAAGCGCCGAATTCAACAGTCTTGGCCTTGATTTGCTTGATGCCAGCGCCGGAACCGACGGACTGGTAGTTCAGGCCGTTGCCCGTGTTGGCTTTGTACGTCTCAGCCCATTTGGCGTAGATCGGGTACGGGAAGGTTGCACCAGCACCTGTCATATCTGCCGCCATGACGGAAGCGGAGGAAAATGCCATCGCTGCCGAAGCACCCACGACGATAAATTTGAACATTTGCTTCATTTGCATATCAAGTCCTCAGGGTTGTTAGGGCTCAAAGTCCCGGTTGAATGCTGCGCAGTCTAGCAAGCGAATATGACAGCTTTATGACATGGGTAAAAAATCCTGAAATAATTGGCTACGCCCGGGGAGTCGCCCTTTTTGGCGCGAAAAATGACAGGACAGGCGACGCTTTATGACAGCTTATGTCACGCTTACGTCATATTTCATGATTACACTCACAACGCGTCATACATGATGAAATACGGCTAGAATTAACTATCTGCAAAGACAAAAGAATATGAAACCTGAACTGCACACGGAAGTGACCAAATCGGGCATCCTGCTTGACCGCGAACTGTCGCAACTGACTTTCAACCGGCGCGTGATGGCCCAGGCGGAAGACCCGAACATTCCGCTGCTCGAGCGCCTGCGCTACCTGTGCATCGTCAGCAGCAACATGGATGAGTTCTTCGAAGTGCGCGTGGCCAGCCTGCTGGCGGCCGGCAGCATCGGCGGTTCGCTGGCCGGCCACCCTGCCCTGGCGGCCAACCTGGAGCGCATCGGCAAGGAATGCCATGCGCTGGTGGAACGCCAGTACGAGATATTAAATAGCGAAGTCTTGCCGGCCCTGCGCGAAGCGGGCGTGCACTTGCTGCGCGACAACGACCGCAACGATGCGCAGCGCGCCTGGGTCAAGCAGTATTTCGACCGCGAAGTGCGCCCCCTGCTGACCCCTATCGGCCTGGACCCGGCCCACCCGTTCCCGCAAGTGGTGAATAAAAGTCTCAATTTCATCGTCTCGCTGAGCGGCAAGGATGCGTTCGGCCGCGGCACGGCCATCGCCATCGTCAAGGCGCCCCGTGTCTTGCCGCGCGTTATCAAGCTGCCGGACGACATTTCCGGCGACGGCGTATCCTTCTGTTTATTGTCGTCCGTGATCCATGCGCATATCTCGGATTTGTTCGCCGGACGCGAAGTCATTGCCTATTCGCAATTTCGCGTCACGCGCGACAGCGACCTGTGGGTGGACGAGGACGAAGTCAAGAATCTGCGTCAGGCGTTAAAAGGCGAACTCGTGGGGCGCCAGTTCGGCACCTCCGTGCGCCTGGAAGTGGCGCGCAATTGCCCGCCAGAATTGTCACAGTTCCTGCTCGACCAGTTTAATCTGGATCAAAGCCGGCTCTACCGCGTCAACGGCCCCGTCAACCTGGTGCGCCTGTCGGAAATGATCGACCACGTCAAGCAGCCCGAACTGCGCTTCCCGCCGTTCTTCCCGGGCCTGGCCCATAAAGCCATCGGCAACGACATCTTTGCCGCGCTGACCAAGCACGACATCCTACTGCACCACCCCTACCAGTCGTTCCAGACGGTGATCGACTTCATCCGCAGCGCCGCCTACGACCCGTCCGTCGTCGCCATCAAGCAGACCATCTACCGCACGGGCATGAACTCGGACCTGATGGAATCCTTGATCACGGCGGCGAAGATGGGCAAGGAAGTAACCGTCATCGTGGAATTGATGGCGCGCTTCGACGAGGAAGCCAATATCAACTGGGCCGACAAGCTGGAGCAGGCGGGCGCACAGGTGGTGTACGGCGTGGTGGGGCTGAAAACCCATGCCAAGGTGGCGCTCGTCATCCGCCGCGAAGAAGGCGCGCTGCGCTTCTACGCCCACTTGGGCACCGGCAACTACCACCCCACGACCACCAAGCTGTACACGGATTTTGGCTTGCTGACGGCGAACCAGGACCTGGCCGTGGAAGTCAATGAGGTGTTCATCCACCTGACCAGCCTGACCAAGCCGCACAACCTGAACCACTTGTGGCTGGCGCCGTTCGGCCTGCAAAGCGAAATCATCAAGGCCATCCGCAACGAGGCGAAGATCGCCCGTGCGGGCCGGCGCGGGCGCATCATCGTGAAAGTCAACGCGCTGGTCGATGAATCCGTGATCCGCGCCCTGTATGCGGCCTCGACCGACGGCGTGAAGATCGACCTGATCGTGCGCGGCGCCTGCACCCTGAAGCCGGGCGTGCCGGGATTATCGGAAAACATCAAGGTGCGCTCCGTGATCGGGCGTTTCCTCGAGCATAGCCGCATTTACTACTTCCGCAATGATCTGGCGCACGATGTCTACCTGGCCAGCGCCGACTGGATGAGCCGCAACCTGTTCCGCAGGGTGGAAGTGGCCTTCCCCGTGCTGGACCGGGCGCTGAAACGGCGCGTGATCGCCGAGGGCCTGAATCCGTATTTGAAGGATAATACCAATGCATGGGAACTGGAACCGACGGGCCATTACGCGCGCCGCAAGCCGCGCGGCAAGCAAACGCCGTTCAGCGCCCAGCAATACCTGATGCACACACTGGGCACGCCGGGCGCGGAGGTCGGCGAATAGACAGCTTTCGACTTTCAACACAGAGGAGCACAGCATGGACCTCATCTTGTGGCGACACGCAGAAGCCGAGCCGGGCGTCCCCGACCTCGAACGCGCCCTGACCGTCAAAGGCCAGAAACAGGCGCGCCGCATGGGGGAATGGCTGGCCTCGCAACTACCGGAAAATTGCCGTATCCTCGTCAGCCCCGCCCTGCGCACCCTGCAAACGGCGGAAGCGCTGGGGCGCAAGTTCAAGCTGATGCCGGAACTGGCCCCCGGCGCCGAGGCGGAAGACATCCTGAAGGCAGCCAACTGGCCCGGCGGCAAGGAAACCGTGCTCATCGTCGGCCACCAGCCCACCCTGGGCCAGGCGGCCGCCCTGCTGCTGACGGGCGAAGAGCAGGAATGGGAAATGCGCAAGGCCAGCGCGTGGTGGTTCTCGCAGCGCGAACCTGGCGACCCGATCAGCGTCTACTTAAAAGCCGTGATGGCGCATGATCTGGTGGTGAAATGAAAGTAGTCACACAGGGAAATGCGCAAGGCCAGCGCAGGATGGACAGGGTCCCGCAGCGCAAACCTGGCGACCCGATCAGCGTCTACTTAAAAGCCGT
>NZ_JBXAKW010000017.1:29124-59238 GCF_058798815.1 Janthinobacterium sp. GW822-FHT07A03
CCGTGATGGCGCATGATCTGGTGGTGAAATAGAAGTAGTCATACAGGGAAATGCGCAAGGCCAGCGCAGGATGGACAGGTTCCCGCAACGCGAACCGGGCGACCCGATCAGCGTCTACTTAAAAGCCGTGATGGCGCATGATCTGGTGGTGAAATAGAAGTAGTCATACAGGGAAATGCGCAAGGCCAGCGCAGGATGGACAGGGTTCTCCCAGCGCGAACCCGGCGACCCGATCAGCGTCTACTTAAAAGCCGTGATGGCGCATGATCTGGTGGTGAAATGAGGGTGGTGAAATAAGGGGGCTGAAGCAGAAAATGCGCAAAAAGTGCGCTGGGACAAATACTGGTGGGAATTACAACTCAGCAGCCTTGTAAAGCGCTGCCGATCTGCTAGAGTTTAATTGCATCAACTACGTGCTGGAGCGCTGCTCCGGCACATTGAGCAACCCAGCGGACGGCCGTCCAACGGCGGCTGAAAGACCATGTTAATCACCTTCCTCGTTTTTCTCTTCATCGCCATCTTCGCCGCCATCATCGGCTTTGTCGCCTTTGAACTGGTCGAAGAAATGCGCGGCAGCCACCACAAGCTGATGGACCGCTACCACGAGTAGCGCTCACCTCGGCACTATCGCATGGCGCCAGCGACGGCCTACAGGCCCGTCTCTCGCGCCATCCTTGCATTTACACTCCCGTCTTGAACTTCGTATAGATGCGCGTCATCAACCGGCGGATATCGGCCGTGGTCGCTTCTGGCGCCGCCATGCGCTGCTTGTCGGCGTCCGGCAGGAAGATGGCCTTGTTCTCGCCGATGTCCTTGCGCACATATTTGATGCTGGCCGGATTCGGATTCGCGTAGAACACCTTGTTGCTCAGGCTGGCATGCACTTGCGGGCGCAGGATATAGTTGATGAACAGGTGCGCATTGTTCGGGTGCGGCGCATCGGCGGGAATGGCCATGGTGTCGAACATCAGGGCGGCCGTCTTCGGCACCAGCACCTGGATCACGTTGCCATTCTTCGCGTCGATGGCGCGCTGGCGCGCGATATTGATGTCGCCCGACCAGCCCAGCGCCACGCAGACGGAACCGTTGGCCATGTCATTGATATAGCCTGACGAGCTGAACAGGGTCACGTAGGGACGGATCGCCTGCAGCACCTTGCCCGCTTCCTGGTAGTCGGCGGCCGTTTTCGAGTACGCGGGCTTGCCCAGGTATTGCAGGGCTGCCGGCAGCACTTCCGACGGCGAGTCGAGGAAGGACACGCCGCACGATTTCAGCTTGGCCGCGTATTTCGGGTCGAAGATCAGATCCCAGGCGTTGTCAGGCATGGGCAGGCTGCCCAGCGCGGCCTTGACCTTGTTGACGTTGATGCCCACCGTCGTGTAGCCCCACAGCCAGTCGACCAGGTAGTCGTTGTTCGGGTCGATCTTCGACAGCTTCGCCTGCAGGTTCGGGTCCAGGTTGCCCAGGTTGGTCAGCTTGCTCTTGTCGAGCTTGCGCAGCAGGCCCGCATCGATCTGCAGGCGCGCCCACTGGGCCGTCGGCACGACGATGTCGTAGCCGGACTTGCCCGCCACCAGTTTCGCATTGAGGATTTCGTTATTGTCGAAAACGTCGTAGCGCACCTTGATGCCCGTTTCCTTCTCAAAATTCTTGATCGTATCGTCGCCGATATAGTCCGACCAGTTATAGATGTTCAGGACCTTCTCTTCCTGCGCCTGAGCCTGGGCAGACAATGCCAGCATGGCCGCCGCCAAGGCCAGTCCCAGTCCAATGCGCCGTCCTGCCTGCCATGTGTTTGCCATCGTACCGCCTCCGAAAATTAGTCAGAAAATAGTGACGATGATAGCAAGAAGGGCGCGATCAGGTCTAGCCCGATCGCGCCCTTGCTTATTACTGCTAAATCAACCCCACCGCAAACACCGAGGTCGGTTCCTCCGGAATCGGCATGCGCCGCATGCCCCCTGAGGGTCCGACCCCAGCCTTTCGCCGCTGGGGTCAACATTACACCTTGTCCAGCCCCACCTGCGCCCCCGTAAACACCAGGTTGCCGTTCTGGGCGTCGATGCGGATCTCGTCTTTCGGGCCGAAGCGGCCTTCGAGGATCAGCTTCGACAGCGGATTTTCGATCTGCTGCTGGATCGCCCGCTTCAGCGGACGGGCGCCATACACCGGGTCGTAGCCCGCTTCGGCGATTTGCTGCAGTGCGGCGTCCGTCAGGCTCAGCTGCATGTCCATGCGTTCCAGGCGTTCTTCGAGGATTTTCAGCTGGATCTTCGCGATCGCGCCGATATTCTTCTCGTCGAGGCCGTGGAACACGACGATTTCATCGATGCGGTTGACGAACTCGGGACGGAAGTGCGAGCGTACCTCGGCCATCACGGCCAGCTTCACCACACCGGGATCATCGCTTTCCATGGCCTGGATCTTGTGCGAACCCAGGTTCGAGGTCATGATGATGACGGTATTCTTGAAGTCCACCGTGCGGCCCTGGCCGTCCGTCATGCGTCCATCGTCGAGCACCTGCAGCAGCACGTTGAAGACGTCGGCATGCGCCTTTTCCACTTCATCGAGCAGGATCACGCTGTACGGCTTGCGGCGCACGGCTTCCGTCAGGTAGCCGCCCTCGTCGTAGCCCACATAGCCGGGCGGCGCGCCGATCAGACGGGCCACGGAATGCTTCTCCATGAACTCGCTCATGTCGATGCGGATCATCGATTCTTCCGTATCGAACAGGAAGGTCGCCAGCGCCTTGCTCAGCTCGGTCTTACCGACACCCGTCGGTCCCAGGAACATGAAGGAACCATACGGACGGTTCGGGTCCGACAAGCCGGCGCGCGAGCGGCGGATGGCGTCGGCCACGGCCGTGATCGCTTCATCCTGGCCCACGACGCGCTCATGCAGCTTCTCTTCGATGTGCAGCAGCTTGTCGCGCTCGCCCTGCATCATGCGCGACACGGGAATACCCGTCGCGCGCGACACCACTTCGGCGATTTCCTCGGCGCCCACTTCCGTGCGCAGCAGTTTCGGCTGGTCAGGGTCGAGTTTCGGGATGCCGCTGTCAGCCTGCTTGAGCTGGGCTTCCAATTGCGGCAGCTTGCCGTATTGCAATTCCGACACTTTCTGCCAGTTGCTCTCGCGCGTGGCCTGCTCCATCTGCAGCTTGACTTGCTCGATCTCTTCCTTGATGTGCGTGCTGCCCTGCACCACGGCCTTTTCCGCCTTCAGGATTTCCTCGAAGTCATTGTATTCGCGCTGCAGCTTGAGGATTTCTTCCTCGATCAGGCCCAGGCGACGCAAGGATGCTTCGTCCTTTTCCTTCTTGACGGCTTCGCGCTCGATCTTGAGCTGGATCAAACGGCGTTCCAGCTTGTCCATCACTTCCGGCTTCGAATCGATCTCGATCTTGATCTTCGCCGCCGCCTCGTCGATCAGGTCGATCGCCTTGTCGGGCAGGAAGCGGTCCGTGATGTAGCGGTGCGACAACTCGGCGGCGGCAATGATGGCCGCGTCCGTGATTTCCACCTTGTGGTGCAGCGCGTATTTGTCCTGCAAGCCGCGCAGGATGGCGATCGTCGCCTCCACGGTCGGTTCGTCGACGAGCACTTTCTGGAAGCGGCGTTCGAGCGCGGCATCCTTCTCGATGTACTTGCGGTACTCGTCAAGCGTGGTGGCGCCCACGCAGTGCAGCTCGCCGCGCGCCAGCGCCGGTTTCAGCATATTGCCGGCATCCATCGCGCCGTCGGCCTTGCCCGCGCCCACCATGGTGTGCATCTCGTCGATGAAGACGATGGTTTGCCCTTCATCCATGGCCAGTTCCTTCAGCACGGACTTCAGGCGCTCTTCGAACTCGCCGCGGAACTTGGCACCGGCAACCAGGGCGGCCATGTCCAGCGCCAGCACGCGCTTGCCTTTCAGCGACTCGGGCACTTCGCCGTTGACGATGCGCTGCGCCAGGCCTTCGACGATGGCCGTCTTGCCCACGCCCGGCTCGCCGATCAGCACGGGATTGTTCTTGCTGCGGCGCTGCAGGATCTGGATGGTGCGGCGGATTTCATCGTCGCGGCCAATCACAGGGTCGAGCTTGCCCTTGCGCGCCCGCTCCGTCAGGTCCAAGGTGTATTTTTTCAAGGCTTCGCGCTGGCCTTCGGCTTCCTGCGAATCGACCTTGTTGCCGCCGCGTACGGCGTCGATGGCTGCTTCCAGCGCCTTGCGGGTCAGGCCGTTTTCGCGCGCCAGCTTACCGCAGTCGGACTTATCGTCCGTCATGGCCAGCAAGACCATTTCGCTGGACACGAACTGGTCGCCCGCCTTTTGCGATTCCTTGTCGGCCAGGTTCAGCAGGGCCACGAATTCGCGGCTGACCTGCACGTCGCCGCCCGTGCCGGAGACCTTCGGCAAGCGTTCGATCGAGGCGCCCAGGGCCTTGGACAGGCCGCCCACGTTGACGCCGGCCCGCTGCAAGAGCGAGCGGGCGCCGCCGTCGTCCTGGTTCAACAGGGCCGTCAGCAGGTGGACTGGTTCGATATAGGGATTGTCGTTGCCCACGGCCAAGCTTTGCGCATCGGCCAGGGCTTCCTGTAATTTGGTAGTGAGTTTGTCTTGTCGCATGAAAAGCGCTCCCGGTTAATTAGTTGTTAACCAAATTGGGGTGAGGCAGTACTTTTCAAGCATACACAAAGCAGAAAACCGCTGCACTTGAGCAAATGCTAGCGTGCGCGGCAGATACAACTCAAATGGGGCCGGCTTTTACGGCCCACTTGTCCAGGGCCGTCTCGTCGCTGTCGCGCGCATCGACCCAGCGCGCGCCTTCCGGCGTGTCTTCCTTCTTCCAGAACGGCGCTTCCGTCTTCAGGTAGTCGATGATGAATTCGCAGGCGGCAAACGCCTCGCCCCGGTGGGCGGAAGAGACCGCCACCAGCACGATCTGCTCCTGCGGCAGCAAGGGCCCCACGCGGTGGATCACCAGTGCGCCGGACAGGGGCCAGCGCTCCCGCGCCTGCTCGATGATGGCTTCGATGGACTTTTCCGTCATGCCCGGATAGTGCTCGAGCTCCATGGCGGCCACGTCCAGTCCCTCGTTCATGTCGCGCACCGTGCCGACGAAGCCGACGACGGCGCCCACCTTGGGGTTGCCTGCACGCAATTGTGCGATTTCTTGACTCAAGTCAAAATCGGCTTGCTGGACGCGGACGCTGGTATTCATTTGGCATTGCCTCCAATGCGGCGCAGCAGGGTTTCGATGCGGCTGGCCGTGCGCGCATCGGTGTCGGCGGCAATCGCGCACAGCTGCATCAGCTGCGACACTTGCGTGAGCGGCTTCTGGCCCGATTTGAGCGACGATTGCAGCACTTCCACCTGCATCTTCAGGCGGTCGCGGGCAAATTCGGCGCCGCTGTCGACGCCGGCGACGATTTCCAGGCGCAACACTTCAGCGAGCAAGCGTTCCTGGTTAGCCTGCAATTGACGCACGTAGGCGGCAGCGCCCTCGCCCAGCGCGGCCTGGGCGGCGGCAAAGCGCTGCTGCAGGCTGCGTTCGTACTGGGCGTCCAGCGGCGGCAAGGCGCTCCAGCGCTCGGACCACGCTTGCGCGTCGGCGCCGTCGCCGCCATCGGCCAGTGCGGCTTCCAGCGATTGCACCAGGCGCAGCTTGTCACGCAAGGCGTTGGCCTGGGCCGCGCCGGCGCGTTCGGCGATAGCGTCCGCCTGCGCTTGCACGCCAGCAACAGCCGCCTGGTAGCGCTGCTCGATCTTCGCTTCGCTGGCGCGCGGCACGGGGCCGGTGGCATTCCAGGCGGCGCGCGTGTCGCGCAGCAAATGATTGATGAAGGCCGTGCGGGCCTTGTCGTCGCCCTCGGGCACGACGGCCGTTTCCAGCGCGGCGCACAGCGCTTCGCGCGCATGCAGGTGTTCGCGGCGCTCGTGGTCGGCCGCGTGGGCCGTTTCCTTGCGCTTGGCGAAGATATCGTCGCAGGCGGCGCGAAAACGCTGCCACAGCGCCTGTTCCGCACGGCGTTCCAGCGGCAGGGCTTTCGCCAGCTCCTGCCATTTGTCCTGCAAGGCTTTCAGCATGTCGACCGTGTTGCGCTCCGATGGCTTGAGCAGGCCCACTTCGACGATCAATTGCTCGCGGCGCGCCGTCTCGATCTGGCGCTGCGTGTCCAGCGGCTTCGACAGGGCGTCCAGCGCGGCGCCGAACTCCGTATCCAGGCGTTTCTTTTCCTTGCGGTCGATGGTGCCCAGGCGCGTCCACGCCTGGCGCAAACGCTGCGAGGCGGAAGCAACATGTTTCCAGTCGGTACTCTCTTCGGCCGCCAGGGCCGCCGTTTCGGCGATCAATTCCTGGGCCTTGGCCGCATTGCCGTGGCGCTCTTCCGCCAGTTGCTTGAAATGCTGGGCCGCCGGCGCATACGCCACGCTGCAGGCGGCGTCGAAACGCTCCCACAGGGATTTCGGTGCGGGGCCGGACAGGGTGTCGAGCGACTTCCAGCGCTCGCGCAGGCTGCCCACCTTCTTGGCCAGCTCGGCCATCGGCAATTGTTGCGCCGGCAATTCCTCGCCCGCCTTGACCAGTTCTTCGCGCGACACGTTGCCGCCCCAGCGCGCCCAGTCGGCCAATTGCTTGAATTGCGCACGCACATGGGCCAGGCGGTCCGCTTGCGCGGGCGTCAAACGGCCATGTTTGCTATCGCGCAATGTCTTGTCGTGCTCGGAGGCCAGGTGCAGCAAGCCTTCCTGCAGCGCCGCTTCCATGGCGTCGAGCGTCTTGAAGAACTGTTCCGTCGCTTCCTTCGACACGGGGGCGTGCTCCTGGCGCGGCTTGCGCGGCGCCGGTTCCGCATGCGCTGGCGCATCCACGGCTGCGGCGGTGACGGCCGGCGCTGGCGCACTGGCCAGCAGGGCCGCAAATTGCTGCTGCAGGCTGTCGGACAGACTCGATTCAGGCAGGCGCGGCAAGGCTTGCCAGCTACGTTTCAGCACATCGGCGTCCAGGGCGGCGGCATCCTGCGCCTGCCATTCGGCCAGCGCGGCCTGGCGCGCGTCGAACACGGCCTGGTGCTGCTGCAGCGCCTGCAAGGCGGACTGCGCCTGCTCGCGCGCTTGCGTAAAGTCAAGTTCCAGATGTTTCGGCAAGGAAGCACGCTCCGGCGATTGCGCATGCTGCGCATGTTCCGCGTCCAGGCGGGCCAGCGCCTGCGCCAGCTCCCCGGCGGACTGGCCATTGCTGGCCAGCGCGCGCATGGCACCCACGGCGTCGATCACGGCGCGCTGCAGCACCACTTGCGCTTCCAGGCGGGCGGCCAGCGCGGCGCGCGCGGCGGCAAAGGCGGTCTCCAGCTCGGCCGTGGCCTTGATGACCTGCCATTGGCGGTCCAGCTCGGCTACCTGGTTCGGGCTCAGCTTGTCATCGCTCAACAGGCGCTGGGCCGTCTCGATGCTGGCCTGGGCGCGCTGCGTCTCGGCCGCCTGATGGCGGATCAGGTCAATGCGCCCCTGCATCAGCTTGGCAACGCGGCGGTCCGTATTGCGCATGGCGTGGTGGACTTTTTCCAGCAGGGGCAAGCTATGGACGTGTTCGGCCGCGATCAGGCGGGCATCGGCAAATTCGCTGGACAGGATGAATTCACAGGCGGCGGCTTCGTCGCCCGCCACGGCATGGGCACGCGCAACCTGTTCGGCGCGGCGCGATGCGCTCTGCGCCGAGGCGGCGGCCTGTTCTGCCACGACAGGATCGGGGACGGCAGTCTTGCTGGCAGAACGCTTGAAGAGAAATTCGAACATGACGGGTTTCGCGTGGATCAAAACCACCATCATAACAAAGCCCGGGGTATTGCATCGGACAGGACTGAACAAGTTATCAAATGAATAAAGCGAATCTTTTTCCTCTATTTTTTCCTATGACAGCTCGCCAGCCAGCATACCCAAAGTGCCTACAGCAAACTCCGCTTGTCGGGGTGTGTGCTCGCTACCCGTTCAAGCCTGCGCACGCAGCGGCTGTGCCGCCACCGGCAACGCGGACGCGCCACCATCGGCTGCCGCTTCAGCGCCGCCGGTTGCCGGCAGCGGCGCTGGCAAAGGCGCTGGCAAGACAAAGGGCAGCACCTGCGCCTTGCCACGGCGCGCTTCCTGCGCGCGCGCATCGTGGGCGAGGAACTGGTAGGCGATGGCAAACCACGCTTCGCCCACGATGACCTTGCGCGCCAGCGCGAACAGTTCGCGCTCTTCTTTTTCCAGACGCTGCAGCAAGGCCGCGCAAAAGGCGTCGATGGCCGCGCACAGCTGCTCGGCCTGCAATTCGGAATGGTCGATGGCGGCGCCCGCGCGCTGCTGCACCACATTGATGCTTTCCAGCGCCACGTGGTTCAAGCCATTGAGCTCATCGAGCAAGCCGTCCGCATGCGGCGCGGCCTGGCGGATGGCGGGCACCAGATACATTTCCACCTTGCGCCAGTAGCCGCCCTGGTACAACCGGTTCAGCCAGTCGCCCGCGTACTGCAGCTGCGCCAGGCTGAGCCTGCTTTGCTGGCGCAGCTGCACATGCATGTACTTCTGAAAGGCCAGCAGGCTCATGCGGATGCTGGCCTGTTCCACCGACAGGGAAACCAATATATATGTTGCCGTAAGCATGCACTCACTCCCGAAAACGCGCTGGATGTCTGATCCTGGAAGTGAAAGTGTAAAGACTACCGACAGGGATGGGTTTGATCCTGCACAAACCCTCGGCGGGCCAGCCGCGCTTTCTTTTACGGCGCGCGCAAGCCGATATGCAGGTTGACGACGCCCGGCTCTTCCGACGGCGTGACCTCGCCGCCAAAGCTTTTCACCAGCCGCTGCATGCCCTTGTTGCGCGCCATCGCCTCGCCCACCAGCGCTTCCGTGCCGCGGCTGCGGAAATAGTCGACCAGCTTTTCGAACAGGATGTGGCCCAGGCCCTTGCCCTTCAGGGCCGAGCGCACGGCGATGGCGAAATCGGCGTGGATATTGTCCGGGTCGGCCACGGCGCGCACCACGCCCAGGGTTTCCGGCTTGCCGTCCTGCCCCGTGTGGGTGGCGATGAAGGCCATGGCGCGGTCGTAATCGATCTGCGTCAGGCGCGCCAGCTGCGACACGGGCAATTCGCGCATGGACGTGAAGAAGCGCAGGCGCACGTCGTCCGGGTCCAGCGCGTGGAACAGCTCCATGTGCTGCGGCGCGTCCTCGGGGCGGATGGGGCGCAGCAGGATGGATTGCCCCATCCACGTCACCTGCTCTTCCAGTTCCTGCGGATACGGGCGGATGGCCAAGCGGTCGCGCTGCTGGCCCGGCTGCAGGCGGATGCGCGCGTCGAGGGCGATCACGCCGTCCGCGTCGGCCACCAGCGGGTTGATGTCGAGTTCGGCCAGCTCGCCGATGTCGGCCACCAGTTCGGCCACCTGGATCAGCGTGTAGCAGATGGCGTCGATGTCGGCCGGCGGCTGGTTGCGGTAGCCGGCCAGCAGTTTCGACACGCGCGTGCGCGCCAGCATGTCGCGCGCCAGCACCATGTTCAGCGGCGGCAGGCCGATCGCATGGTCGGCCGTCACTTCCACGGCGATGCCGCCCTGCCCCACCAGGATCACGGGGCCGAAGGCGGCGTCCGTCGTGACGCCGACGATCAATTCATGCGATTGCGGCCGGCGCGCCATCTGCTGCACCGTAAAACCGTCGATCAGCGCGTCGGGCCGCATGCGGCGCACGCGCTTGAGCATGGCGGCGGCGGCCGTGCGCAGGATGTCGGGCGTGTCGAGGTCGAGCGCCACGCCGCCCACGTCGGATTTGTGGGCGATGTCGGGCGAATGGATCTTCAGCGCGACGGGATAACCGATGTCCGCCGCCACGGCCAGCGCCTCTTCCACGTCGGCCGCCATGCGCGTGGTGGCCACGGGAATGCCGTAGGCGGCCAGAATCTCCTTCGAGCGGCATTCGCCGAGCACCGTCTGGCCGGCCGCCAGCGCGGCGGCGACGATCTCGCGCACCCTGGCGCGGCGCGGCGTGGCCGACATGGGCAGCTGCGCCGGCACCTGCATCAGGGTTTCCTGGTTGCGCCGGTACTGCACGATCTGCATGAAGCCATGCACGGCTTTTTCCGGCGTGTCGTAGGTGGGAATGCCGGCGCGATTGAAGACCTGGCGCGCGGGCGCCACGGTGGTGCCGCCCAGGAGGCACGACAGCACCGTGCGCGAGGTGGCCTTGATCAGCGGCGTGACGGCTTCGGCGATGTCGATCGACGAGACCATGGCCGTGGGCGCGTGCAGCAGCAGCAAGGCGTCCGCCTGCGGCTCGTCGAGCAGGGGCTTGATGGCGTCGGCATAGCGCTGCACGGCCGCGTCGCCGGGCAAGCCGACGGGGTTATCGTGCGACCAGCCCCGTGGCAGCGCCTTTTCCAGCGCGATCACGGTATCGGGCGACAGCTCGGCCAGCTTGCCGCCGCTGCCCACCAGCGCATCGGTGGCCATCACGCCCAGGCCGCCGCCATTGCACAGGATCGCCAGGCGCTCGCCGCGCTGCGAGCGGATATGCGTGAGCGTTTCCACGGCGTCGAACAGTTCCTCGGCCGAATACACGCGCAGCATGCCGGCGCGGCGGATGGCCGCGTCGTAGACGGCATCGGAACCGGCCAGCGCGCCCGTATGCCAGGCCGCCATGGCCGCGCCTTCCGCCTCGCGCCCCGCCTTCAGCACGATCACGGGCTTGCTGCGCGCGGCGGCCCGCGCCGCCGACATGAATTTGCGCGCCGCCTGGATGTCTTCCATGTACAGCAGGATGGCGGCCGTGTCGACGTCGCCGGCCAGGTAATCGAGCAGGTCGCCGAAATCGATGTCGTAGCTGGCGCCCAGCGAAATGAACTTGGAAAAGCCCACGCCGTGCGCGTTGGCCCAGTCGAGCACGCCCGACACCAGCGCGCCCGACTGCGACACGAAGGCAATCTTGCCGGCCGTCGCCCCGACGTGGGCGAAGCTGGCGTTCAAGCCCAGTTTGGGCACCAGCAGGCCCATGCTGTTGGGGCCGAGGATGCGCAGCAAATGCGGCTTGGCCGCCTTCAGCATGGCCAGGCGCAGCGACTGCTCGCGCACGGGATCGAGGCCCGACGTCATGACGATGGCGGCGCGCGTACCCAGCGCGCCCAGTTCGCGGATCAGGGCCGTGATGGTGGCGGGCGGCGTGCAGATGATGGCCAGGTCCGGCGCCTTGGGCAGCTGCGCCAGCTTGCGGTAGCATTTCAGGCCCATCAGCTCGTCGTACTTGGGGTTGACGGGCCAAATATCGCCCTGGTAGCCGCCGCCCAGCAGGTTGTACAGGGCGATGGCGCCCAGCTTGCGTTCGCGCGCCGTGGCGCCGATCAGGGCCACCGAGGCCGGCTTGAACAGCTTGTCGAGATTACGGATACTCATGTTCTGGCCTCATGGTTTGCCGGAGTGGCTAAAGGTACTCCCCCAGTGTATCGGATGCCTTGCCAAAAAAATTTGACCTTGTCGCGCGTTTCGCAAAAAACCATGCGCCTACCAGCGCGAGCGGTGGCTTTCCGTCACGCCCGCCAGCTGCGCCACGATGCGCTTGGGCGAGTCCGCGCTGGTGCGCACCCAGCCGCTGAACGTGCCGATAGGCTGGATGTAGCGGCTGGCGGCGATCCACAGGTTTTTGTCCTCACGCCGCGCGCCTTCCGGCTTGAAGTGCAGGTCCAGCAGATCGTCGTCCGTCCATACGTGCCACGGCGCCAGCGGGTTGTCGGGATTGAAGTCGAAATGCGCACGGCCCAGCGGATACAGCTGGCCATCGAGCCACAGCGCGTTTTCGTGCGCGCCGAAATAGCCAGCCTGCAGGTTGAAACCGAGGTCCAGGCTGTGCGCCGAAGCCCAGCGCCATTCCGTCTCGCGCGCCAGCAAGCCGTTCGAATAATCGAAGCTGGCCACGCCATCGTCCAGGCTGTAGCCGACGGCGCCGCAGCGCACGCTGCCCCACAATGGCAGGCCGCCCGACTTTTGCGTCGCATGCACGCTGCCGCCCTCGCCCACGGGTCCCACGGCCAGCAGGGTGGGCGCCACGGGCGGGCCGAATTCCGCATCGATGCCGAAGTGGCCGCACTCGAGCCGCAGGCGGTAGCGCTGCTGCGGCTGGGCTTCGATGCTGATCTTTTGCGACAAAAAACGGAAACGGCTGCTGGCCCCCGCATGCGGCGCCAGCGTGGCGCACAGGCCGGGAATGCCATCCTGCGAAAAACTGGCCACGATCTTGCCCTTGTGGCGGTCGAAGGCATAGGCGAAGGCCGTGCTGGTCCAGCCCAGGTCGACGATGGCCACGCCGCAGAACACGGCCGGTGTCGACAGGGCCACGTAGTGCCAGCGTTTGTGGTGGAACAGCCGCCAGAGGGCGCCGCGCGCGTACGGCGGCGCCAGCGCGGCCCAGTCGTAAGCGTCCAGCTGGCCCGTGTAGCGGCCGAAACATGGCACGCCATCGGCGTCGAGCAGCGCGGGCGGGGCCGGCGGCAGCATCATGCGGCCCGCCTTTCCCCGCGGCCGCCATCCTGCAGCGCCTGGGCCAGCTGCGCGCCGAAGGCTGCCGGCTGCACTTGCGCTATATCAATCGCAGGGCAGGCATGCCAGAGCGCCAGCCGCCGCACGGCGCCGGCCACGTCCTGCACCAGGCGGGGGCTGAGGCGCACGCCCTCTTCCAGCGCCAGCGACTTGATCTCGAAGCGTCCCTGCGCGCGGTGCGCCTTGGCGTCCAGGCGCCCTACGAGCGCGCCGCGGCGCAAGATCGGTAACGTGAAATAGCCATAGCGGCGCTTTTCGGCAGGCGTATAGCATTCGAGCCGGTAGTCGAAATCGAACAATTCCAGCGCGCGGCGCCGGTCCCAGACCACGGGGTCGAAGGGCGAGAGGATCGTCGTCAGCGTTGGCGCCAGCTTGCCGGCAGCCGCCGCGCGCAGCAACTCCCCATGTTCGGCATGCACGTACACGGCGTCGCTCCAGCCGTCCACCGCGCAGCGCAGCAGCGCGCCCTCGTCCAGCAGCGCCTGCAGATCGTGCGCCAGGCTGGCGCGCACCTGTTTGGTGCGGAAGTAGTCGCTGATCCAGCTGGCCCGCGCCAGGCCCAGCGCCTTCACGCTGGCCAGCAGCAGGCGGCGGCGCACCTGGTCCTCGGGCGGCAGCAAGCCGTCGTGCCAGCCCGGCAGGACCCGTTCGGCCAGGTCGTAATAGCGCTGGAACTGATGGCGCCTGGCGATCATCAGCACGCCCGAGGTAAACAGCACTTCGAGCGAGCGCTTTTCCGGCTTCCAGCTCCACCAGCCGCCCGCCTGGCCATCCGTGCGTTCGAAGTCTGCCGAGCGCGCGGCGCCGTTGGCGCGGATATGCTCGAGCACCGAAGCGACAGCATCGCCCTGCTCGGCCATCCATTTGACGGAATACTTCCAGCCCATGGCGGCCGGGTCGAGCATGCGGTGGCGGTACAAGCCATAGTCTTCGATGGGCACGAAGCAGGCTTCATGCGCCCAGTATTCGAACAGCGCGCCCTCGGCCAGCAACTGCTCCAGCCACGGCTGCGGATAGTCGCCCAGCCGGCTCCACAGCACTAGGTAGGGGCTGCGCGCCACCACGTGGATGGTATCGATCTGCAGCACGCCCATCCGGCGGATGGCGGCCAGCACGTCGGTCTTCACGGCTTTTTTACGCCGCGCCTGCAGCAGGCCCTGCGCGGCCAGGTGCAGCGCACGGGCGGCGGCCAGCGAGAGCGGGGGGATGTCAGGAGGCAGGATCTGATGTGGTCTGTGCATAACAGAAAGATACCGCATTCTGCACGCGCCTTGTGCGTTTTATCGCTATCGGATCGCGCAGCCGCTGGCCAGACTACGCGGCGGGAAACACCAGCCTCACCGCCAGCCCCCTGCCCTGCAAGCCGGCGCTCAGGACGATGGCCGCGCCATGCCGCTCGGCGATGCGGCGCACGATGGACAGTCCCAGGCCGCTGCCGGGCAGCTGGGAGCCGCCCAGGCGCACGAAGCGCTCGAACACGCGTTCGTGCCATTCTTCGGCGATGCCCGGTCCCGTATCGGCCACGCGCAGGTAGCTGCGCCCGTCTTCCACGCCGCAGCTGATCTCGACGGCGCCCGGTGCCGGCGTGTAGCGCAGCGCATTCTCGACCAGGTTACGCAGCAGCATCTGCAGGCTGTCCGCATGCAGCGTGCACGGCGCCGGCGCAACGTTTACGGCCAGCGCCAGCCGGTACGGCGCGGCCAGCGCCTGCCACTGAGCTGCCTGCTGCGCCAGCAGGTGCGCCAGGTCGCCCGGCGCCAGCGCCACCTGGGCTTGCGCCTGCGGATCGAGCTGCGCCAGCGCCAGCAGCTGGTTGACGAGGCGCGTGGCGCGCTCCACGCTGGCGCCCAGGGCGCCGATGAATTCCTCGCGCTCGTCCGCGCTGCGGGCCCGCTGCAGCACTTGCAGATTCGTCTTGATGGCGGCCAGCGGCGTGCGCAATTCGTGCGCCGCATCGGCCGTGAAGCGCTGCTCGTTGTCGCGGCTGTGCCGCACCCTGCCGAACAGGCGGTTAATTTCCAGCAGCAGCGGATGCAGTTCGGCCGGTGCGCCCGCCAGCCTGACGTCGGCCAGTTCATCGGGCGTGCGCGCCGACACTTCATCGGCCGACGCCTGCAGCACGCGAAACACGCGGTGGATGCTCCACCAGATGGCGATGGTGGCCAAAGCTACCAGCAGCAGGCCGAACAGCGCGATGCGGTAAAAGAAGCCGCGGCTGATGTCGTCGCGGTGGCTGGTCGGCTCGGCCACCAGCAGTTGCAGGCTGCGCTGCGGGTTCCACAGCGAGAACAGACGCCAGCGCTGGCCGGCTATCGTGGTCCACGAGAGGCCATCGGGCGCGCTGCGCGACAGGGCGATGTCGGACGCTGCATCGTTGCGGTACAAGACGCGCTGCTGCGCGTCGCGCACCTTGAACAGCAAATAATGGTGGGGATTCGGCTGGCCGCGCAACGGCAGGTCGATGGGCCCCGTCAAGCCGTGTTCGCGCGCATCCTTCTCCACCAGCGACAGCAGCAGGTGGCCCGTCTCGGTCAGCGACTGGTCGAACAATTCCTGGCTTTCGCGGCGCGCTTCCACGTACACGATGGCGGCGCTGCCCACCCACAGGGCCAGGGTCAGGCCCAGCAGCACGGCCAGCAAGGTGCGCCGCAGCGACCAGGTTTGCACGCCGCCGCCGGCAGTTAAGAATCTCTTAAGAACTTCTGCGCATGATCCGGAGCGAAATATTTTTTGGGAAGCCATGCCCGTAATTGTAAATGATTCTTATTGCTTTCATGATTCCCATTACCCAATCAATACAGACCAATAACTAATCAACCCTCAGGAGTTTGCATGTCCAACCGCACCCGCCGCGCGCGCCTGCCGCGTCCCACCACCCTGGCCCTGGCGCTCGCCGCCCTGTCCTGCCTGCCTGCCTACGCCCAGACGGGCACGCCTGCCAGCATGCCGGAAGTGGTGGTCTCCGCCGCCGGGTTCGAGCAGGATATCAAGCAGGCGCCCGCGTCGATCACCGTGCTCACGCGCGAGGAGCTGTCGAAGGAGCGTTTCGGCAACCTGACGCAGGCGCTGGAAAGCGTGGAAGGCATCGACGTGGGCGCGGCGGGCGACAAGACGGGCAGCATGAACATCAGCATCCGCGGCATGCCCAGCGACTACACCCTGGTGCTGATTGACGGACGGCGCCAGAATGCGGCCGGCAACGTCACGCCGAACGGTTTCGGCGGCACGCAGACGAGCTTCATGCCGCCGCTGGCCGCCATCGAGCGCATCGAAATCATCCGCGGCCCCATGTCGACCCTGTACGGCTCGGACGCCATGGGCGGCGTGATCAACATCATCACGCGCAAGGTGGGCAAGCAGTGGATGGGTTCCGTCTCGGCCGACTACACCGCGCAGCAGGAATCGGACTTCGGCGACGTGAAAAGCGGCCGCTTCTACCTGAGCGGACCCATCGCCACCGACCTGCTGGGCCTGTCCCTGCGCGGCAGCAAGCAGCGCCGCGACGCGGCCGCTATCCGCTACAACGGCGCGGCCGGTGCGGAAGTCACCCCGAACATGGGCGCCAATCCCGTGCGCGCGGACATCGACAACTTCGGCGCGCGCCTGGCCTTCACGCCCAACCGTTTCCACACGGTTATCCTCGACGCCGACGCGGGCCGCCAGACCTACGACAATTCGAAACAGCAACTGGGCACATTGGGCTTGCAGGGCGGCTACGGTCCCGAGCAGAAATACCAGCGCGACCAGTGGACCCTGTCGCACACGGGCCGCTTCGGCTTCGGCACGCTCGACAGCAGCTACATGGTGAACAAGACCGAAACCCTGGGGCGCACGATTCCGCCCGGCACGCCGGGCGCCGTGGCCGGCAGCGCGCGCACCCTGGAAGTGGAAAGCCAGGTCTTCGACACCAAGCTGGTCATGCCTTTGGGCAAACACATGGCCACCGTCGGCGCGCAATGGTGGAAGGCGGACATGACGGACGGCGTGGCGCCAAAGAAATTCGAATTCACGCAAAAAGCCCTGTTCGTGGAAGACGAATGGCAGGTGCTGGAGAACGTCGCGCTGACCTTCGGCGCCCGCTATGACGACCACAGCATCTTCGGCGGCCAGACCAGCCCCCGCGCGTATGCCGTGTGGAACGCGACACCGAGCTGGACCGTCAAGGGCGGCGTCAGCAAGGGCTACAAGACGCCGCGCGTGGAACAATTGTCCCCAGGCATCAACGGTTTCGGCGGCCAGGGCACGATCCCCCTCGTCGGCAGCCCGGACCTGAAGCCGGAAACGAGCACGACAACGGAAATCGGCGCCTACTTCGACAACCTGGCAGGCTGGACCGCCAGCGGCTCCCTGTTCAACAACGCATTCAAGGACAAGATCACGACGGGCACGGGCCTCGTCAACTGCAGCTACCGTCCATCGCCCAACCGTCCCGGCTGCGTCAGCTTCGGCAACTGGCCCAATGTCGATGCGTTTGGCCAGTCGGTCAACGTGGATGAGGCCGTCACGCGCGGCGTCGAGCTGAACACGCGCTTCCCGCTGGGCAAGACCTTGTCGGCCAGCGCCAACTACACGTACACGGAAAGCGAACAGAAGAGCGGCAGCAATGCGGGCAAGCCGCTGAGCGACACGCCCAAGCACGCCGTCAACGCGCGCCTATCGTGGGATATCTCGCGCGAGTGGAACGGCTGGCTGCGCGCCGAATACCGCAGCGAGCGCTTCCGCGATCCGGGCACCTCGGCCGCCACGCGCGCCGCCAAGGCCGCGCTGGGCGACTACAAGGGCTACACCATGCTGCACCTGGGCAGCAGCTACCAGCTGAGCCAGCGCGTCACCCTGAACGCGGCCGTGTACAACCTGCTCAACAAGGACTTCATCGACTACCAGCCCTACCGCGCACCGGCATTGAACTACGCCAACCGCTACGTCAACAGCCTGGACGGACGCCGCTTGTGGCTGTCGGCCACCGTCGATTTCTGATGCCGTAACGCGCAGTCAGCGTCAACATCGAATGGGCTGCCTCAGGGTAGCCCGTTTTTTCGTCAAGCCGTTTGCGCTTTATCAATGCAATAGCCGACCGCATGCACGGTGCGTATCAAGTCCCGCCCCAGCTTCTTGCGCAGGTGGTGGATATGCACTTGCACGGCGTTGCTTTCCACTTCATCGCCCCAGCTGTACAGGTTTTTCTCCAGCTGCTCCCGGCTCAGCACCCGGCCGCCATGTTCCAGCAGCAGTTGCAGGATGCGAAATTCCTTCACGGTTAACATCACGGGCACGCCCCCTTGCGTCACCTGACGGTCCGCGATATCGAGTACCAGGTCGCCGTGCACGAGATGCTCGCGCAGGCGGCCCGCGGCGCGGCGGCAGGCGCTGCGGATGCGCGCGGCCAGCTCGTCGAGGTCGAACGGTTTGACGATGAAGTCGTCGGCGCCCGCATCGAGGCCGGCGATGCGCTCGCCCACCTGGTCGCGCGCCGTGACGACCAGCACGGCGCCGCTGTAGCCATTGTCGCGCAGCACACCCAGCGCCTGCATGCCGTCCTGCCCCGGCAAGCCCAGGTCGAGCAGGATGCAGCCGTAGTCGTGCAGGCGCACGGCCGTGTGCGCGTGTTCGGCGCTCGTGACCCAGTCGACGGCATAGCCGCCCTGTTCCAGGCCGATCTGCGTGGCGCGGCCCAGCTGCGGGTCGTCTTCGGTCAGCAGGATGCGCATGGCGTGGGAGCCGGACGGCCCGCTCAGTCCTTCTTCTTGATCAGGCCCGCCAGCGCGGCAAACGGATTGTGCGTGGCGGGCGCCACCTCGGCCGACAGCAGGCCGGCGCCACGGTCCGCTTCCAGGTAACGCGAGTGCTCATTGTCGTGGCAATACAGGCACAACAGTTCCCAGTTGCTGCCATCGGGCGGATTGTTATCGTGGTTATGGTCGCGGTGGTGCACCGTCAGCTGCTGCACGTTGGCACGCGTAAATTCGCGCATGCAGCGGCCGCAGACCCACGGATACATCTTCAGCGAGCGCTCGCGGTAGCCGCTCTCGCGCTGGTCGGCGGCGCGGCGCGCTTCGGCCACGATCTTGTCCAGTCTTGCCGCGTCGGGCTTTTTACTCTGCATGACAACTTTCGATATGGGAGGAAGAAGCGTCCATTTTAATGAGGATGGGGGCGCAATTGTACTTTTTCTGCCACGGTGCCAGCCCGTGCCACCCCCGGCGTGCTTTTTTTAGCGTGCGCGGCCCCACAGGTACTTGATTTAACGCAAAATAAGGCCAGCGACAGACCACGAACAGACGCTAGGGCAGCAGGCAGCGCGCAGGTCAGCATATTTCGGCTATGATGCGCGCCACGCCGCCCTTCACCTTTCCATGACCCTAGCCTGCAAGCGCCCGTGATAGCGATAACAAGACCCCTGCAACGCCTTGCCCGCCGCCTGTACCGTCTCAGCCTGGTGCCCCTGTTCGCGCTCATCTTGCTGCTGGCGCTGTGGGCGGCCGTCTTTTACCAGGTGGGCCAGGAACGCGCCAGCGCCGTGCGCGACGCCGTGGCCGTCAGCCAGTCGCTGGCGCGTACCCTGGCCGACCATACCAGTTTCACCCTGCGCCAGACCGATCACGCGACGCAATTGTTCAAGCTCAAATACGAGGAGTCGGACGGCGCCCTGCGCCTCAACGAATTCACGCGCCGCCAGGGCCTGCTCGACAGCGTGCTGCCCTCGAAGCTGGAACTGCCGATCGCCCTTGTCGACGCCCACGGCGACGTGATCGACAGCGCCAACGCGTATTTGCCGGAAAACCTGGCCAGGCAGGCCTTTTTCAGGGCGCTGGCCGCGAATGCGTCCGACACGGCCCTGGTCGACACGCCCATGCTCGACGCGGACAGCAAGCACTGGACCATCCGCCTGGCGCGCCGCCTGAACGATGCGCAGGGCCGCTTTGCCGGCGCCATCATCATCCTCGTCGACCCCACGTATTTTGTCGACGATTACGACCGCCTGAACCTCGACGAGCAGGGCGCGCTGATGCTGGTGGCGCGCGACAGCGGTCTGACGGTGGGGCGCATCGGCGAGCAACTGATTCTCAGCGACCGCATCGACTTCCGCATGCCGGGACCGCCCCAGCATGCGCCGGAAGAACTGCTGATCGAGCCGCCCGTCGACGCGACGTCGCGCATCTACAGCTACCGCGAGCTGCCGCGCTACCCGCTGCTGGCGGTGGTCGGCGTCAGCCATGCCGTCGCCCTGACGCGCTTCGAACACCGCCGGCTGGTGTATATCGGCGCGCTGCTCGCCGCCAGCGTGCTCATTGCCGGCTTTACGGCCCTGCTGATGCGCCAGAGCGCGCGCCTGCGCCGCAGCATCCGCCAGGCCAAGGAAACGCAGGCGCTGCTGCGCGCGGCGCACCAGGCCAGCCTCGATGCCGTGCTGCTGCTGAAAGCCTGGCGCCCGGCGCCGGGCAAGCCGGTGGAAGACTTCGTTTTCGCCGACATCAACGAGCGGGCCGCCGACATGCTGGGCAAGCCGCGCTCCGAACTACTGGGCCAGCGCGTGCTGCCGCAGGTGCCGCTGCTGCGCGGCGAGCGCTTTTTCAAGCGCTTCGTGCTGGTGATGGAAACGGGCCAGCCGCTGGAAGACGAATTCGAGCTGACGCTGGCCTCGGGCGGCACGCGCTGGCTGCGCCACCAGGTGGTGCCGATCGCCGACGGCGTGGCCGTCACCTCGCGCGACATCAGCGCGCGCAAGCACGACGAACTGGCGCTGCAGGACAACCGCAGCTTCCTGCAGTCGCTGATCGACCATTTGCCCGTGCTGGTCTACGTAAAAAGCGCGCGCCCCGAAAATTTCGGCCAGATGGAGGTGTGGAACAAGGCGGCCGAAGACATCACGGGCCACCTGGCCGCCGACGTCATCGGCAAGACCGATTGCCAGGCCTTCCCGCCCGACTTCGGCCTGCACGACGCCGAGGACGACCGCGCCATCCTGGCCGAGCGGGGCGTCATCGACCATACGGAAAAGCCGCTGCGCCTGCGCGATGGCAGCCTGCGCTACCTGCGCGCCGTTTCCGTGCCCGTGTTCGACGAGCGCCAGCAGATCGAGCATATCCTGTGCATCGCCGAGGATATCTCGCAGCGCCGCCAGCAGGAACTGGAACTGCGCCAGAAACAGGCCGAACTGGCCGCCGTCAACGACGCCTCGCCGCTCGGGCTGGTGCGCCTGGACCGCCAGCGCCGCTGCACCTACGTCAACCGCACCTTCGAATCGATCACGGGCCTGCCGCGCGCCGCCGCGCTGGGCGCCGGCTGGACCAGCACCCTGCACCCGGACGACTATCCGCTGATGCACGTGGCGCTGGAGCAGCTCACGCGCAGCCACGCGCCATTCCAGTCCACCCTGCGCTGCCTGCAGCGCGACGGCAGGCTGGTCTGGGTCTCCGTCAAGATTGCCCCCATCCTCATCGACGGCCGGATCGAAGGCTACGTGGGCAGCCTGGACGACATCACCACCTTGCGCGAATCGGAAGTGGCGCTGCTGGAAAGCGAGGCGCGCCTGCGCACCATCGCCGACACCTTGCCGGCCATGATCGCCTACATCGACGCCGACCAGGTCTACCGCTTCCTGAACATCGCCTACGAACGCGAATTCGGCCTGACGGGCCGCCAGGCGCTGGGCAAGAGCGTGCGCGACACGGTGGGCGAGGCGCGCTACGGCACGGTGGCGCCGTATATCGAACGGGTGCTGGCCGGCGAAACCCTGAGCTTTGAAGAGGAAGATGAAAAGGAAGGCATCGAGCGCTGCATGGAAGTGATCTACATCCCGCAGATCGGCGAAGACAGGCTGCAGGTGGTGGGCTTTCACGTGATGCGCCAGGATATCACCGTGCAAAAGCGCGAGAAACAGCGCCTGCTGAAGCTGGCCCAGGTCGATGCGCTGACGGGATTGTCGAACCGCGCCGGCTTCCAGCAAAAACTCAGCGACGCCATGCACGCGAGCCGCCGGCAGCAGCACCTGATGGCCGTCATGTACATGGATATCGACCGTTTCAAGCCCGTCAATGACACGCATGGCCACGGCACGGGCGACGCCCTGCTGCGCGCCTTCGCCCAGCGCCTGACGCAAACCATTCGCGCCACCGACATCGTCGCCCGCCTGGGCGGCGACGAATTCACCATCATCATGGAACAGATCGCCCGGCCCGACGACGCGGCCGTGCTGGCGGAAAAAATCGTCGCCGCCATGCGGCAGCCGTTCGAACTCGAAGGCATCACCGTGCGCATTTCCGCCAGCATCGGCCTGGCCTTCTACCGCGACGAAGACATTTCCCCCGCCGTGCTGCTGCAGCGGGCCGACGTGCTGCTGTACCAGGCCAAGCAGGATGGGCGCAATACCTACAGGGCCGGCGTGCTGACTGCTTGAGCACCTGAGAAAACGTCCATGGCTGCGTTGCAGTGCCTTGCCGTACTATTCGTACTGCCTACGGCACTACGCCTTGCCCTGAACGTTTTTCAGGCACTCTGGATGTATCGATAAAAATCGAAAACGCTCTTCGAAATTCGTTCAATTCTCCAGTACCTGCCTCATTTCAGCTATATTGGCGCCTGTCTTCCCTACCCTTGCCCCACCATGCGCCTGCTGCACACTTCCGACTGGCATCTGGGCCAGACCCTGCACAATTTTGAAAGGGGCTACGAACACCAGCGCTTCCTCGACTGGCTGCTCGACACGCTCGTGATGGAGCAGGTCGACGTGCTGCTGGTGGCAGGCGACGTATTCGACAACGCCAATCCTTCCGCCGCGTCGCAAAAGCAGCTGTATGTGTTCCTGCAGCAGGCGCGCGCGCGCCTGCCCGCGCTGCAGCTGGTCGTCGTCGCCGGCAACCACGATTCGGCGGGACGGCTGGAAGCGCCCGGCCCCCTGCTGGCCGCGCATGGCACGCACGTGATCGGCCATTTGCTGCGCGGCGACGATGGCCAGATCGACCTGGAACGCCTGCTGCTGCCGCTCACCGGCAGCGATGGCCAGGTGCAGGCCTGGTGCCTGGCCGTGCCCTTCCTGCGTCCCGGCGACGTGCCGAAACTGCCGGCCGGCGACACCCAGGACGCCTACCTGGGCGGCATCGCCCTGCTGTACCGCCAATTGACCGACCTGGCGCTGACGCGCCGTCAGCCCGGGCAAGCCATCCTTGCCATGGGCCATTGCCACATGGTGGGCGGCGAAATGTCGAACGATTCCGAACGCCGCATCGTCATCGGCGGCACGGAAATGCTGCCCTCGGGGATTTTTGACGCCGCCATCGCGTATGCGGCGCTGGGCCATCTGCACAAGGCGCAAGCCGTGGGCGGCCAGGAACACATCCGCTACTGCGGCAGCCCGATTCCCCTGTCCTTCGCCGAAGTCAATTACCGGCACCAGGTGCTGTGCCTCGATATCGACGGCGAGCAGCTGACCGAGGTGCGCGCCATCGACGTGCCGCGCGCCGTGCCCCTGCTGCGCGTACCGGCCACGCCGGCGCCCATCAACGAAGTGCTGGCGCAGCTGGCCGCCCTCGACGTGCCGGACGCACCGGCCGAGGCGCAACCGTTCCTGGAAGTGCGCGTGCGCCTCGATGCGCCCGAACCGGGCCTGCGCACGCGCATCGAAACGGCGCTCGACGGCAAGCCCGTGCGCCTGGCGAAGATCGAAACGTCGAGCGCCGCACGCAGCAGCGCGCCGGAAAACATGACGCTCGACCAATTGGGCCAGCTGCAGCCCGACGACATCTTCCGCCGCCTGTACCTGCAAAAATACGGCAAGGAAGCGCCGCCCGAACAACTGTCGGCCCTGGCCGAACTGCTGCTGCCCGGCGCGTGAGCGCACCTGAAGAACCATGAAAATACTGAAAATCAGCGGCAAGAACCTGGCTTCGCTGGCCGGCGAATTTGAAGTCGACTTCCAGCAGGAACCGCTGGCGTCAAGCGGGCTGTTCGCCATCAGCGGGCCCACGGGCGCGGGCAAGAGCACCCTGCTCGACGCCCTGTGCCTGGCCCTGTACGACGCCACGCCGCGCCTGTTGAAGGTGCTGGGCCGGGGCAGCGCCCTGCCCGACGTGGGCAAGGAAACCGTCAACGCGCAGGATACGCGCACCCTGCTGCGCCGCGGCACGCCGGACGGCTACGCGCAGGTGGACTTCGTCGGCAACGACGGCGGTCACTACCGCGCGCGCTGGAGCGTGCGCCGCTCGCGCACCAAGGCCGAAGGGGCGCTGCAGGCGACCGCCATGAGCTTGCACCAGCTGCCCGCGCTGCAGCCCATCGGCGGCACCAAGACGGAAGTGAAGGAAGAGATCGAAAAGCGCATCGGCCTGTCCTTCGACCAGTTTACGCGCGCCGTGCTGCTGGCGCAAAACGAGTTTTCCACCTTCCTCAAGACGGAAGACAATGAACGGGGCGAATTGCTGGAAACCCTGACGGGCAGCAGCATCTATACGGACATTTCCATGCGCGCCTTCGAGCGGGCGAAAAAGGAAAAGCAGGTGCTCGAACGGCTGGGCGAAAAACTGGCCGACCAGCGGCCGCTGTCGCCGGAAGAGCGCAGCGAGACCGAATCGTCAAGCGGCGCGGCCGAAACCGCCCTGCAAACCATCGACCTGCGCAAGGCCGTGCTGGAATTGCAGCAGCGCTGGCACCAGGAGACGCACAAGCTGCAAACTCAGGTGGCGGCCGCGCAGGAAGCGCTGGACGGCGCCGATGCCGAACGGGCCGCCGCGGAGGAACGCCGCGCGGCGCTGGCGCAATGGGAATTGCTGCAGCCGGCGCGGCCCCTGATCGACGATGTGGCGCGCCTGGCCGGCGACATCGCTGGCACAGGCGCCGCGCTGGAAGCGTCGCGCGCGCAGGCGGCGCAGGCCGTCGCCAGCGAGGCGCAGCTGGCGACGGCCGTGCAGCAGGCGGCAGCGGCCTTGCTGGCCCGGGAAGCGGCGCAGCGCGACGCGGCGCCCCTGCTCGACCGAGCCAAGGCGCTCGACGCGGGCATTGCGGCGCACATGCCCGCGCATCGCCACGCGCAAGCTGGCGCCCTGGCCGCCGACCAGGCCAACGAGGCGGCGCGCGCCGCGCTGCACGCGCTGCAGCAGCGCCAGCATGCCGCGCAGGCGGAACAGGAAGCGGGCCGCCAATGGCTGGCATCGCACCAGCAGTGGCAGGCGCTGGCGCAATCGTGGCAGTTGTGGGATCAATTGTTTGCCCAGGCCGGCCAGGCGGCCGCGCAAGCCGATGCGGCCGACGCCAGCATGGCCGAGTCAAGACAGCAGCTGCGCCAGACCTTGGACGCCACGCAGGCGGCGCAAGCGGCGCTGGCCAGTGCCGCGGCCGTGCTGGCGGCACGCGATACAGAACGGCGCGCGGCGCAAGCGACCATGCAAGCCATCGATGGCCAGAGGCTGCAGGAACAGCGCGGCCAGCTGGAGGCGCACGCGCGCATGTTGACCAGCGCGGAAAAGACCTGGAGCGAACTGGCGCGCCAGCAGCAGGCGCTGGCGCACTGGCAAGCGAGGGCGGCCCAGCTGGCGCAGGCCGCGCAAACGGAAAGTATAGCGTTGGCGGCGGAAGCGGCGCAAACGGCGCTGCTGGAAGCGCGCCTGGCGCAGGCGGAAAAATCCTTGAAAGGCGCGGAAGCGGCGTGCGCGGCCAGCGTCGAGCAGCTGCGCGCCAATTTGCAGGAAGAGCAGCCCTGCCCCGTCTGCGGCGCGCTGGAACACCCGTACAGCCACGCCGATCATGCCTTGCAGGCGATGCTGGCCAGTTTGCAGGATGAGGTGCTGGCTTGCCGCACGCAGGCGCGCGGCAATCTGGAGCAGCTGGCCACGCACAAGGCGGCGCTGGCCGCAACGGCGCGCGAGCAGGCGCAAACGGAGGCCGAACTGGCGGCCCTGCCGCCCGCCATCGACAGCTTGCTCGCGCAGTGGCAGCCGCATGCCGATACCTTGCAGCTGCCGCCCGAAAACCAACGCGCGGACTGGTTCGCGCAGCAGCTGGCGGCCAATGCGGCCGGTTTGCAGGCGCTGGCGCAGCAGGAAACGGCGCTGCGCCAGGCCGGTGCGCGGCGCGAGCAGGCGCAGGCGGCGCATGAACTGGCGTCGAGCGAGCACGCGCGCTGCACAAGCACCGTCGCCGAGGCGCAGGCGCGGCTGGCGCAGCTGCAGGCGCAGCAAGCGGGCAACGCCGACAAGGGCGAGATGGCGCGCGCCGCGCTCGATGTCTTGCTGGCGCAGCTCGATGGCGCGTTCGCCGACGCCGACGGCGCCGAGGACTGGAAAGACAGCTGGCGCGCCGGCCCGGCCGCCTTCCGCGCGGCCCGCGAAACGGAAAGCCGGCAATGGCTGAAACAGCAGGCGGACCAGGACCACCGCGGCCACGCGCTGGCGACCCTGGCCGCGCAGCTGGAAGCGGCACAGCTGGCCGCCGCCAAGGCGCAGCAAGCGGCACAGGAAGCCCACGCCGTCTTTGCCGCCGCCGACAAGCAGCGCACGGCAATGCAGGCGGAACGCCACGCGCTATGGCAGGGCCGGAGCGTGGCCGAGGTCGAGCGCGCGCTGGCAGGCGCCATCGCGGCGGCCAGGGAGCTGCTCGCGCAGCAGCAAACGGCGGCGCAATCGGCCAGCCAGCAGCGCACGCGCCTGGACGAAGCGTGCGCGCAGCTGTCGCAGCGCCTGGCCGCCTTGCGTGAACAGGAACACGGCGCCAGCGCCGCCCTGCACGACTGGCTGCGCCAGTTCCAGGATGCCCATCCGGCCCATGCGCCCGCGGACATGGATGCCTTGCGCGTGCATCTGGCCATCGCGCCGGAAGCCATGCGCGCCGAACGAGAGGCCCTGCAAATGATCGCCGATCGCCACACGGCGGCCGTCTCCGTGCTGGCCGAACGCCGACTGCAGCTGGCCGCGCATGTGCAACAACCGCCGGAGGCACTGGAAATGGACGAGGCGGTGCTGCAGGATGCGCTCGACGCGCTGCTGCTGGAACGCCAGGCGGCCAACCAGGAAGCGACGCGGCTGCGCCTGGCGATTGCGCAGGACGACGCGCGGCGCCAGGGCGCGCAAGCGATGCTGGCGCAAATCGAGGCGCAAGCCGTCATCGAGCGGCGCTGGGCCAGCCTGAATGAACTGATCGGTTCGGCTGACGGCAAGAAATTCCGCAACTACGCGCAGCAATTCACCCTGGAAGTGCTGCTCGGCTATGCAAATGCGCATTTGCAGCATCTGGCGCGCCGTTATCAACTGGAACGCATCGACAACCCGAACAATCCGTCGCTGGGCCTGATGGTGCGCGACCAGGACATGGGCGGCGAGCTGCGCTCCGTGCACTCGCTGTCGGGCGGCGAATCGTTCCTCGTCTCGCTGGCCCTGGCGCTGGGCCTGGCCTCGCTGTCCTCGAACCGGGTGCGCGTGGAGTCGCTGTTCATCGACGAGGGCTTCGGCAGCCTCGATACGGAAACCCTGCGCGTGGCCATGGATGCGCTCGACGGCCTGCAAGCGATGGGCCGCAAGGTGGGTGTCATCTCGCACGTACAGGAAATGACGGAGCGCATCGCCACCCGTATTCTCGTGCAGCCCGGTTCAGGCGGTAAGAGCGTGGTGATGGTGCGCTAAGAACACCTGTCAAAACCTACTGCGCGTCGCGGGTCGCGGTTTCCGATGCTCACTGTGCATTCGCACAGTTCCGCGTCTCAACCACAACCCACTTCCGCTCGCTACGGTTTTGTCAGGCGTTGTAAACCGCTAGCGGCTGGCCGGCTCCCGGCACAGCTTGAGCATATCCCAGCCCAGTTCGCGGCGGATCTGCTCGGGATCGGGCGGGGGCCGGCGCTGTTCCAGCTCCGCTTTCAACCACTTCCTGACCAGCTCCTTGGCGGGCTGTACAGGCTTTTCCTTGTCATGCTTGTCCATGGTGCTACCTCTTCAATGGCGGTCAGACGACCTCCTATATACGTTCAACGTCATGGCGCGGATTCAGTTGACCTGCGCGTGGCGCAGATGCAACAACGTGTAACGATGGACGGAGTGCGTTAAAATCGCCGCCTTCGCGTAACTACCCGCTACGCCCCGCAACAGTTCAAGGAAACCCATGAAAGCCGCCCGCAGCCTCACCTTCAAGTGCGTAAAATGTCACAAATCCATGCAGGTCTACCTGCAAAAAGTCTCCGCCTGCTCGCATATCCAGCCGTATCAGGGCATTTGCGCATGCGGAGAGCTCAAGCGCCACGCCACGGGCCAGGCCGATGCCGTCAAGTCCTACCTGGAGTCGGCAGACGGTAGCTGGTCGCACCACCACTAATGGTTAAAGTATGGGGCACGGCTGCCGTTAACTGAGTACTTACTCATTCGGAATTTGTTCATGTCCCAGCTTCCCGCCCTCGTTCCCGGCTCGCGCAAGCCCGCCGCCAATACCCTGGCAGGGCAAACGCCGCCTAAAACGGGCGCCGGCACGGCCGGCCTGGCCGCTTCGCCCCTGATGCAGCGCACGGCGCAAGACGTGGTGGCCCTGTCGAAGAATGGCCTGGACCTGTCGGCCAAGGGACTGTCGCAACGGACCGATGCGCTGGGCAACGCCACCGTCGACGTGGCGCAGGATTTTCTTGGCAACATGACACGTCAGCTGTTCGGCGACGGCGCCACCGTCGCCTTCGATGCCGTCGATTTGCAAGCCGGCTCCCGCTTCAGCAACGGCAGCGCCAGCGTCTCGGGCACCAAAGGCAGCAGCAGCGCGGCCGCTTTCAGCCTCGATGAAAACGCCCATTTCATCGGCAAGGGCAAGATCACCACGGCCGATGGGCAAACCTTCGACTTCGAAGTGGAAGTGCAATATCAATCGAACATCAGCGCGGGCGTCCTTGAGCAAACGCAAGGTGAAACGCCGGAAGCCACATCATCCGATGACGCCGCCCTGCCCGCCAGGGAGTTGCCCGCCACACACTTCGGCGGCAATCTGCACGACCTGTTCCAGCTGCTGGGCCAGCAATTGCAAAGCAATCTCTATCAGGACAAATCCGACGGCGCCAGCGCCAGCGGCAACGATGGCGACCTGGCGGGCAGCCTGAGCTTGCGTTTGCTCAAGCTGGTGCAGCCGGACGCGGCGGTCAAAGCCGACAAGAAAGCCGTGGAAACGACGCCGGAAGACCAGGCGCGCGCCCGCGCGCTGGCACTCGCCTATGGCACGGACACTGCTAAGAGCACGGCCAGCGACGTATAATGGAAGACGGCCTGCGCAGGCGACCATGCCGCGCGCCCCCTTCTATCGATTGAAATCCATGTCCGACACTTCTTCCCCTACCGTTCATCCGCAGATCCACTGGAGCGAAAACGGCGCCGAGCATTCGGCCCGCTGGCGCTCGGAAAGCGGCATGCCGCCGCCCAAGCGCGTCGTCATCGCCGATGACCGCACGACGGCCGACCAGGCTTACCGCCTGGCCTGCGAAGGCACGGCCATGCTGTGGCGCGGCGACTTCCAGAACGCGCGCCAGCTGCTGCAGGCGCTGGCGCGGCGCGCCGACCACAAGAACGACAAACCCAGCAAGAAGGCCAAGGCCGCCAAGCTGGCGAAACCCGAACCATCGGCCATGGAAGCCTTCCATCTGCACCGCCAGGCGCAGTCGCAGCGCGCCCGCACCCTGGCCATGCTGCTGCTGCCTTTCGATGCCGACTACACGATCCCGCTGCGCCGCGCGCCGGACGTGAAACTGGCGTGCAATGAAGCATACGGCCGCGGCGAGGAGGCGTTCGTCGCTTCGCTGCGCGAACTGCTGGGCCTGATCGGCGCGCACGAATGGCGCCGCACGGGCGTGGAACTGCCGGCCCTGGGCCAGCGCATCCACCCGCACTACGGCGTGTTCGCGCCCATCCGCGGCGAGTACGTGGGCCTGGTGGCGGAAGCGCCGCTGCCCGCGCGCGCCAGCCTGGCCTTCGACATCGGCACCGGCACGGGCGTGCTGGCCGCCGTGCTGGCGCAGCGCGGCGTCAAGCGCATCGTCGCCACCGACCAGGACCCGCGCGCCCTGTCCTGCGCGCGCGAAAACCTGGCCCGCCTCGACTTGATCGACAAGGTCGACGTGGTGCAGGCCGACCTGTTCCCCGCCGGCCGCGCGCCGCTCGTCGTGTGCAATCCGCCATGGCTGCCGGCCCGACCAAGCTCGCCGATCGAATACGCCGTCTACGATCCGGACAGCCGCATGCTGCGCGGCTTCCTCGCCGGCCTGGCCCGGCACCTGGAGCCGTCCGGCGAAGGCTGGCTGATCCTGTCGGACCTGGCCGAGCACCTGGGCCTGCGCCCGCGCGCGCAATTGCTGGAATGGATAGCGCAAGCGGGCTTGAAAGTCGTCGACCGCCTGGACGTGAAACCCACGCACCCGCGCGCGCAGGACGCCACCGACAGCCTGCACGCGGCCCGCTCGCAGGAAATCACCTCGCTGTGGCGTCTGGCGGCGGCGTAATCGAGTCAGCCATTGCGCATTGCAGCAAACCCCGCTATAATTCGCCTGCGGGGTGGAGCAGTCTGGCAGCTCGTCGGGCTCATAACCCGAAGGTCACAGGTTCAAATCCTGTCCCCGCAACCA
>NZ_JBXAKW010000018.1:0-52933 GCF_058798815.1 Janthinobacterium sp. GW822-FHT07A03
GACACTGAGGTTTCAATGCGGTTACCCCAGGCATCATATTGATAGCTGGTTTCCAGTCTGAGCTGTGCGTTGTCGGGCTCACGGATTTCCGCCTTGAGCGAGCCATCAGCGTAGTAAGTAAAATCCGTGGTGCGCGTGACGCTGGTGGCCGGCGCCGTAATGGCGACGATAGGTGGCGTAACCGCCTGGGCCGACGCGCACCAGAACAGCGCCACGCCGGCACCCAATGACCAGTGCCGACCGGTAGTGTAAATAGTATCTGCCTTCGATTTGAGTTTTTGTAGTGTGTTACGCATGCCAGGGTCTTTGCAATGGGTTGATGACAGTGAGTTCAACGACAAGCCTCTTTTTAATCATCGAGCAGTATCATCAGGATCGGTGTCAGGTCGATCGTCACCGCCACGGCGGCACCGGTACTGCTGGCGGCATGATTTGCATCGCCGGAATACTCTGCCCGCAGGGCATGCGTCCCGATGCCGTTCAATACCATGCTGAAGCTGGCCTTGCCTGCGCCATCGAGCGCAATCACGGCCTGGGCAGCATTGCCATCGAAGAACGTCACCGTGCCGACCAGCGGTGCTGCGCCACTCACTTGCACCTGCAAGGCCACTGTGCGGCCTGGATAGGCCTGCGCCGGCGGTGCAAAACCGGCTACCCAGCTGACCGTGCTGGCCTGCATGCCGGACCCTGGCGTGCCGCCGCCGTTGTTGCCGCCACCATTGCCTCCGCCCGGGATTCCCGTTTCGCCCGAAGGCAGTGCTGGTCCGGTGTACGCAGGCACCGTGTTGGTCACGCTGGTACGCTTGAGCTGGCCGATCACCCAGGTACTGGTGTCGGCCGGGTTATAGGTATTGACGGTCTGCGTCGACCAGGTCTGGCCGCCGTCGCTGACGCTGGTGGTACTGCTGGTGGCATTTCCCCATACGTCATAGGCCACAGTGCTGGTCTGCACAGGAAGGGCCGTGCCGTTCAGGTCCCATTTCTGACTGCTGCTTTGGCTGATGAACGGAAAATAGCTGCGGCCCCATCGGCGCACGCATGGTAGGCCATCAAGCGTATCGATGCAGCCAAACTGGCTGTCAGTCTGGCTTAACAGATTGCCATGCCCACGGCCCGCCAGGCTGGTGGTGCTTTTCAATACCATGCCCGCGTACGGCCAGTCCTGGCGGTACTCAACCAGGCTGGTCAGGCCAGTCGACAACTGCTGCTCTTCCTTCCAGCGGAAACCCGTTAGTTCGTTGCGGCTGCGGTCCTTTTTTAGGCCGCCATAGCGGTATTTGAGTGTGTCGCTGCCGCCATTGCCGTTAGGCAAATCTGCCGAGGCGATAACATACATTGGCATCTGGACATTCATCATCGGATAGATGTCTGTATCAGCGTCTCGCACATAGGTCGCGCTATCGGTCAGGGGCGTGTAGCGCATGGTGGTCTTTGCGCCTAGCCCATTGGTAATGCCTATCATCAAGTCGCCGATGCCGCTATCAGTCAAATACGGCAGGAAATAGCTCGCTTCCGATGGCTGGTTCCAGACGGACTGTTTATAACGTTGCTGAACCAGATCCATTTTTCCATCACCATTAATATCGAGCACGATAAACTCCGGGCTTACCGCTTGACGAATATAATTGCCGTCTGGATCTTCGACGACATGATATACCGTGGCCCATTTTTGCCCTGTATCATGCCTTGACTGATTCAGCAAAAATCCTTTCCCTTCTGAAATGAGCGGCTGAATAAAAAGCTTTGCCTCATCAAATGTAGGAGCGCGGCCATACCACGTCAACAGCAAATCAGTTTTGCCATCACCATTGATATCGCTGGCAGTCAGGAAATCTGGAATCATTCCCATATCTCCTCCTGTTCCTGCTTCACCAAGCAAAACTTCGCTTTTTCCCTGTATAAAATTAACACCATTGGAATAGAATGGACGCAGCTTGAAATTGGTACGCAAAAATACTTGATCATCCAAAACCTGGCCGGCAAACATCAGATCCATCATGCCGTCGCCGTTCATGTCCAATGGTAAAATTTGTTGTACGGCATTTGGGCCGTCATAGTTAAAACTCCTCCAGAAAAATCCAGAGTCCCGCCATTCCCCTGATACAAAATCAGTTCCATTTGACAACATGGGCTGAGTCCAGATGTTACCTGTACCATCTCCTTCAACTGCCCAGGTTTCAAGTAGATCCATCTTGCCATCACCATTGATATCCAGTGGAATAAGGCTGGTTCGCGCCACATATTTTCCTCGCCGGGTATTCATTTTTTTCCAGGCAGGAGGATTAAAAGTCGTGCCGTTGAATTTTGAAATAGAAATCCACATTTCATAGGTCAGCAATCCATCGTGCCAGAACTCGACCAACTCCGCTTTACCATCCCCGTCAATATCCAAGGCCAAGGGATAACCATAACCACCAAGGTAGGTTCTGTCTGGGATTTTATCGCTATGATGACTGCCGCCGTTTACGTGAATAAATCCTGCTCCCGTCGACATGAAAATATCAACTTTCCTTATCCCATCCGGCCCTGTTGCAACGCTGATCAAGTCAGCCAGACCATTGCCATCGACATCCGCAACTAGAAAATCACTATAAATGCGGCCCAAGGGGATCCATTCACCGATCGTAAAACCAGTACCATTGGAATACATCGGAATTAGCCAGGACTGTCCATCCCTTTGTACGTGCTGCAATAAATCGGTTTTACCATCGCCATTCAGATCGATAGCCATGACGGTTTTAGAATCAATATTGCCATCCACAACAAATCCAGGCGAAACCCATTCCCCGGCCGTACTTCCATATGTTCCGGGCGCCTGCCAATCAAATTTAATGGCCGGCAAGCAAGTGACTCCGTCTCCCTGGCACTGTTTGATGCCATTCAGGCGCGAGCGCTTGGTCAGTGCGTCGTCGACATACGACAGTTGATAGTCATGCGTGCGATTCTCACCTTGATAGGCATCGATGGCTTTCAGGCGCACCGTCGCCTGAATCAGGGAACCCTTCTTGTAGCCGGGGATCAGGATCGGCAAGGGTTCATAGCTGAAGCGCACGGAATTATTTGTCGTCGTGCCGGTGTTGGCATTGCCCGTGTAGTCGATGCGGACTGGATAAAAATCACCGTTTGCGTTATCTTCTGTGTATGAAACAATCAGAAAGTTGCCTTTGATATCCTGCTCGCGGTTGATCGCCCAAGTACGTACCTCAGCCCTGCCCTGTGCTTCAATGCGGGAGTCAGCCGTATTGCCGTATTCCAACACGCGGCCCGCCTTGGTCCACACCTTGAACCAGGTCGGTCCTTGTACGCCGCCATATGAAATAATTTGGGAGAAGGAATCGTTTTCCGTACGATACTCGGCATTATTGGCGCCATAGGTAAGGCCATTGCTGACCATTAACCTCTGCCCGTCTAGGCAAAAACGGTCATTCGCATCGAACTGAACTTCACCAAGTCCGGCACCATCCTGGCCCGGTGTTTGTGCGCAGCGTGTAATGCTGGACAAACCGCCGAGTGACCAGCCCCTGCCCAGTAATCCCGCGTTGGCCTGGCTGTTGAAGGACAGCGAAAGGGAAGGCGCTATCCCGGCAGTGCCTGGCGGTATAGCGATGGGCACCGTATAAGTTGCCGCGCCTAAATCGCTGACGCTGAATTTGCCTGGGGTGTGGACTGCGGCAGTGGCGTGTACGGGTATCGCGAGTGACGCGGCACATCCTAGGAAAAATAGGCTTGCTTGGAAAAGGGATGCAAATGTTGAGCGCCGCAACTGGGCAAGAACTAGCGAAATTGTAGGCATTTGAGGAAAATCAGGGGATTGACGGGAGGAAGGATTTCTATTTATATAATTTTATAATTATTAATTAATTTCCACAACGAAAGATTGCATTCAATGAATTTTCACCAAGAAAATACGTAAAGAAAATTGTCCTTGACAAAGCGTCTCAATAGATGATGAAAAATACTTTGAATATCCAGTCATATCGCGATGAGAAAAAGCTTGACCAAGTGTTACAGCTACATTTTAATTTTTGGAACTTGCCACTACTTGCGGCTCGTATATGAAACGCCAATCCCTGTAATACTCCTTGCCCTCAAATTCACTATCGCGTTGTTGAAAAGCGTTGCGCTTAATCGTCGGGGATGCGGAAAGGCTGTAGACGCCCATGATGCCGCCATCCGGAGCGTGCACCACGCCCCACTCAGGCAGCTTGGTGATTGGGTCACGATAAGCTCGGCGAAGATGGCGCATCGCGGCAGGAAAGCGCAAATCCTCGAGTAGCGCGTCGATATCGCCGGGGTAGCGCTTGACTGCACCCGGGGTTTTTTCGTAATAACTGGCAATAGCCTGGCGATATTCATTGCCGATAAAAAGCAGCTCCGCCTCACGCTCGCGCGCCTGCTGCGTTGACCACAGAACACCAGCACCCGCCAGCATGATCCCGGCGATGCTTATTGCGAACAACACAGCAAGATAGGTAAAACCCAGCTGGCGCGATGGAAGGCGAGCCGTTCTGTTACCAGTCACGGTAATAGCTTCCGTCGCGGGCGCGGGTCTTTGCTCCACTGTGGATGTCGAATATGCCGGCTTTTTCGGGATCCTGCGACGGTACGATTATCCAAGTACGGTTGCTGTCGGTAAGTGGGTCGAGCGGTATTTTTCTGATATAGCGACTTGTCACCAGATCCTGCAATTCGGTCGGATATCTGCCCGTATCGGCATAATGCTTGTCGATGACGTCTCTCAGCGTGGCGAGATTTTCGGTCAGCACTGACTCACGGGCCTTGTCGACATTGCCCATGTAGCGCGGTGCGGCAAGCGTCAGCAAGGTCGCGATGATCGTCATGACCACGAGTAATTCGATCAAGGTAAAGCCGGTCTCGGTAGATGCCGGCAGGAACGCGCAATTTTTCATCTGCTCACCATTCACGATAGGCAATCCCATTGATCCCGCTGCCGGCGCTCCTGGAATACACGTCGAAGACATCGTCGCCTTCTTTCGGCTCCACTGAGCTTGATGCATAGCTGCGGGTAGCCCAGGTTGCGGCAGCAGGCTGGCCATCAGCCTTGGGTGCCAATGGATCGCGTGGCACGCGGCGCAAAAAAAAGATCGGTGCGCCGTCCGGATCCTTGGCATTGGGCACGCCGTCCTGCAGCACCTGCAAGTTGGGCGGGTAGCCGGACTGGTCTGCTTTTCGCATAACGCGACCCTCATCGGTGGCTTGTTTGTAGGCGTCCAGAGCGACTCGGATTTCTCGCAGGCTGCGTCGAAGCTCTTGCTCCTTGTCGCGCTGATAAGCCAGCTCCGCCATGGGAAAAGCTGCACTGGCCAGGATGGACACCAATACCACGGTGACCAGCATTTCGACGATCGTGAAGCCACGCTGTGCACCGATCATGAGTCGCCCATGATGGTTAATGTCTGCTTGACGGATAGGGGCAGGTACTCAATCACCATTTGCGCGTCGTCCACGCTGTCCAGGCGATACGAGGTATCGAAGGTGTCTCCGCGGCTGACGGCAAACGATTGATCGCCGCGCATCAAATAATAGGTCCAGCGCCCGCCCTCTCCTTGCAGGCGCCCCGCATAGACAAAAGGCATGGCGGGTGCGCTTGGCGGTGGTGGCGGCGCAGCGGAAGGCTGTGGCGGCGGGGGCGGTGCGACAAACCAGGCGGTTGGAGAAAAGGGGTTTTGCTCGGTGACCACCATCGTTTCGCGTTCCAGTTTATGCAGTGGCAGCGCTGGAGCGGGCTTTGTATTTTTCGCAGCTGATGCCGCCGCGCGTGCAGGGGCCGCTGGCCGAGCTGCACTCGGTTCGATGATCCCCAGGTCAACTTCCGGGCTTGGCCACAATGCAGCGGCCACCGTTGCCGCCAGCAGCGTCAACAAAAAAAATTTCCTCTTATTCATGATGGTCGCCGAGGTAAAGCGTTAATCTGATATTCGCCTCCAGCATCGCATCGCCCACTTTCTGGCGCTCAAACGAGATGCTCTGCAACGCGAGATGAGGAATTCTGGCCAGTGTTTGCCCAAGGAACTTACGTACTTGCGGATAGCTACCGTGCACGGGCAGCACGATGTCATAGCGCCACATGGCACCTTTGTCATCATGAGAAAGCTGGTATTGACCTTGATCCAGCACCACGCCGTTTTCGCTGGCGGTCTCGTACAATTTTGTCTGCCACTCAGGTAAGCTGTTCCTGTCCGGGAAAAACTGATAGAACTGCCGCAGTTGCTCCGCCGCACCGTCTGCTGGGGGCAATTGCATCAGCCGCACGGTTTGCGCTTTGCGATGGCTGAGCAGCCGCTGCTGCGCGACGGCGATCTGGTCCGTCATGGGAGCCACGATCATCTTTGCCGCGCCCACCACCACGAGGGCCAGGACCAGGGCCAACATGGCTGGCCAGCCCAGGCCCACCGCGTGCTGCCACAGCTGCCAGCGAAAGCGCTGAAAGTTTATTTGTAGCTTCATGGGGTAGCCTGTTGCTGTGCTTCCAGAGGCTTGGCAAGTGGCGCTGCGCCGGTGAGCCAGCGTGCACTAACCAGGAAGCGCACTGGTTTCTGCTGATCTTGCTGCTGAGTTTGGTGACTGGAAATATACACATCCTGAAACAGTGCGTCATCCGCCAGGCGCGTTTGGTAAGCTACCATCGCAGCCAGGCTGCGCGCTTCGCCATTGATGTTCAACGTCATTTTTTCCGCATCCGGCACCACGCCCAGCAAGCTCACGTCATCACCCAGCGTTGTTTCCAGCGTTTGAAACAGCGTGTCCCACGGCATCGCGAGTTGGTCGATCACTCGCTGCGCGAGCAACAATTCCAGCGCCAGTTGCTTACTGGTCCTGTTGCCGATAGCGACTGCTGCGGTCGCCTTACGCTGCATCTGCGTCAAGCGATGCAGTTGTGCGTCCAGCGTTTCCAGTTCGGCTGTGCGCTGGCGATAGACGTACATCAGCGCAGTCAGGCCCAGCAGAGCAAGCAACAGCAGAATGACGCCGGCCATGCGCAATAGCTGTGGCCTGCGTACAAAATCGAGGTCCGTTTTTTTCATGGATCATTTCCGCATGCGGCCATCATGGCCGCGGCAACCGGGGCGGAGTTGGCGGCGACGACCAGGATGGTGGCATCGCTGTCTGGCATGGTGGCCGACATATCGCGGCCTGGCGCATGCAGATACACGGTTGCTCCGTCCAGTCCTTGCAGCACAAGCTCGCGTTCTATCAGCTGCTGCAGTTGAGAGACACTGGTATCGCTAAGCCGAATGCGACGCACGCTGTGCCATGCGCCAGCCTTGAAGCCTGCCATCATGCAGTGCTCTGGCGCTACCACGACCAGCAAGGCGTCGCCGCTCAGCTGGGCATGCCAGCGGTTCATGACACAGATCAGATAAGGGCGCAGCGAGACCATGCGTATTTTGTGGGCAGCAAAAAGAGCGTGCAGCGCGGATGACAAGCGAGAGTCGACGGCGCAGGCGATGCGCGCTTGTCCATAGCCCGCCGGTGCCGCCTGGAATTCCCATTCGCTAAGCATCGGCCCGAACATAGCTTCGAAATGGATACGCGCCATCGTACGGTGCTCGTCTGCGGCCAATACATCGGCAGACCATGGCATGATGGCGTAGCGCACCAGGCTGTCCGCCAGGATTACTTCCACGCGCGCCGCGATTTGGTTCTGGTCCAGCCATATGCCCAGGTTCGCGATTGCCAGCTCCCAATCCGAGCCATCGGCATCGATGTCACAGGGAATAATGAGGGTATCTGACGCGAGTTGGCGCCAGCCGCGCGACTGCACGCTCAGGGCCAGTTGCTCACGGCAGAGCACTACGCGCAGGCGATTACGCAACAAAAGTGACACGGTTGATCTCCTCTAGCGTGGTCCTGCCCTGTGCCAGCAACTCGATGGCGGAATCCCGCAGGAAGCGAGTGCCCTTGGCGCGTGCGGCTTCCTTGATGCTGCGGATCGGCGCCCTGGAAATGATCAGTTCTCGCAATTCATCGTTCAGTACAAGCACTTCGCCGATCGCATGGCGTCCGTGATAGCCGGTACTGCGGCACTGGCTGCAGCCCTGCCCCTTGCAGAAACTCATGCTCGCTGCATCGTCCGCGCTGATGCCAGACAATGCAAGTTCTTCCAGGTCAGGTACATACGGTGCCGTACATTGCTGGCAAACTAGCCGCAGCAATCGCTGTGCCAGGATACCGTTCAGGGCCGAGACAAAACTATAGGTATCGACGCCCATGTGAAGGAAGCGCCCCAGTACGTCGAACACATTGTTTGCATGGACACTGGTAAATACCAGATGGCCGGTCAGTGCGGATTGAATGGCTATCTGCGCTGTTTCCGGATCACGTATTTCACCCACTAGTATCTTGTCGGGATCGTGGCGCAGGATCGAGCGCAGGCCCCGAGCGAAGCCGAGGCCTTTCTTTTCGTTCACGGGGATCTGCAGGACACCGGGTAACTGATATTCGACAGGATCTTCAATCGTGATGATCTTGTCTTGCCCATTGTTGATCTCGGATAGGGCCGCATACATCGTCGTCGTCTTGCCGCTGCCGGTGGGCCCTGTGACCAGCAACATGCCATACGGTTCACGTGCAAGGCGGCGTATTTGCAGGAGGGTGGCAGGATTGAAGCCCAGCAGGTCGAGGCGCAAGCCCTGGATCTGATCGGTCAGGTTGCGCTTGTCCAGAATACGGATGACCACGTCTTCACTGATCAGGCTTGGCATGATGGACACTCGGTAGTCGATCTCCTGCCCACGCACCGACAATTTGAAACGACCATCCTGTGGAATGCGCCGCTCTGCAATATCGAGTTCGGCCATGACCTTGATGCGAGATACAACCTGCTCGGCCATCTCCAGCCCCTGGACATGGGCGATGCTGGCTAATACTCCGTCAATTCGGTACTTCACGTGCAAGCCGGCTCGGGTAATTTCGAGGTGGATATCGCTCGCGCCGGTTTTCAGCGCATCATAAATGGTCGAATTAACCAGCTTGATGACGGGATTGGTATCGCTGGCGATGGAGCTGAGTGACAGGTCTTCCAGCGTCAATGACGCGGGTGCCTCGTCCGGGGTACTGTGCAGGGCACCATCAATGGCGCGCAAGGTATTTTCGTGAAACGCGAAGAAAACCTTCAGGTGATCACGGTGCGTGAGGCACCATCTGACCGCTTCGGTGCTGCGCGCTTCGATTGCTGCCTGCGAGGCCAAATCGAATGGATCGGCGATCACACAGACCAACTCGTCGTTGTCGCGGGCCAGAAAACAAGCCTGCTGCAATGCTTCAGCAAATGGCAAAATCACAAACTCGGGCACCAGCCGTTGCAGCTCCTCCAACTCAAACACCGGATAATGCAAGGTCTGGCCGAGAGACTGTATGAACTGCGCTGGCGGCAATTGCAAGTGCTTTTCCAGCAGATCGATCAATTTGCCGCCACCAAGGATCGCTTCCTTGCGGCAGTCGGCAAATACGGCATTGGGAATAACCTGCCCAACGACAGCGGGACGTGCAAGCATCATTGAATACTGCTCGCGAGTTCGAAAATGGGCATATACATCAAAATTACGATCAGACCGATAATCAAGCCTATCCCTATCATTAATAAAGGTTCAAATAAGCGCCCGAACCAGTCCACCCAGCGGGCCAATTCATCTTCATATAGTGTCGCGATGCGCTCCATGGCCAGCCCCAGTTCACCGGAACGTTCTCCGACTGCCAGCAGCCGCACGCCGACCTCGCTGGCCAGCCCATGTGCGGCAAAGGCGTCCGATACCGAACGGCCCTCGCGTATCCATTGCGATGCCCTAGTCAAACCATGTTGAAGACCCGGTTGATGCAACAGGCCGCCGACCATTTCCAAAGAGGTGACAAAGGGAATGCCCCCCTTTACCAGCATTGCGAGCGTTCGAGTGAAACGCGCAAGCTGATACAGGCGCATCTTTTCCCCTACCGCCGGGATCGACCACAACAGTTGCTCAATAACCATGCGCGTGGACGGTCGCACGAAGATGGCGACCAGCCCAGCCATGATGGCCACCATACTCAACGCCAGCCAGCCGCCATAATTGCCGACCAACTTGCCCCAATACATGAGCACTTGTGACATCCAGGGCAAATCGCGCCCAAGATCTTCATAAACCTGGCTAAAACGTGGCACGACATAACCCAGCAAAAATAAAATGACCAATGTGCCCACTGAAATCAGTAGCGCCGGATAAACTGAGGCAGCAACGATTTTTTCGCGAACAAGATTAATCTGCTGATTGTAAGACAGGTAGCGCCGCAACGAGGCAATCAGATCGCCGGTCCGCTCCGACGTACGAATCGTCGCCACATACAGAGAAGAGAAAGTTTCGGGGAGGTCTTCCAATGTGCGAGAAAAAGAAAATCCTTGTTGTAATCGGACATAAATGGCAGCAAGAATTTTTTTGGCGCCAGCATGTTGTGATTTTCGCTCAAGTAGATCCACGATTTCAATCAGGCTCAGCCCCGCTTCCAATAGCGATACCAACTCCTGGCTAAATAGCGGCACCGAGAAATCATGCTTGGATTTAGAGGAAAGACGCCAGTTCCACTGCCTGTGCATGGAGAGGACTTGATATCCGAGCACCTCAGCTTGTTTCTTCGCGTCAGCAAAGCTGTCTGCCTGCAGAACCAACCACGCCACCCTTTGTGCTGGACGAAAAGTCTTGATTTTAACTTGCATTTAATTTAATCAGAAAATTGTACTCACCTTTTCCGGGTTGCACCAATCCAGAACTGATAATGGTGTGGCGTTTCAGTTGCCAATAAATATGCATGGTAGCGCTATGCTTTAGGCTACGCCTGCGTGGTGTAGAAACGGCTTTGCCAGTGTGCGACGCATCTCCGAAAAATTTCAGAAACGATCCGTATAACTGGAATACCCTCCCGCAAATCGCGCCTATATTAAGTGAGTAATTTCAATTTTTCAAGATGCCAGGCCAGCTGTGGTAGCGCTAAGTGCTTGGCGCACTTCCGCTATTCCCCAGAATAGATCAACACAACCAATAATATCAAATTGGAGAAGTGCGTACATATGCAGCCTATTTGAGTGGCATTATTCAAAATGCATCTATGTATTATTTAAAAATAAATTATATCAATTTTACAGATTTCCGTCAAGAAATATTTATTTTAAAAATTATACTTGCAATTTTGATAGGTGTGAAACTTGCTATAATTAAAAATTATTATTAATGAAAATTATTTCAATGGTTTCTTCGAGTGGGGCTATTTAAGTGGTCGTTTGAGTATTGAATTATTACTTAAAAATAAAAGAAGTTTCTTAAAAATGTCATTGTGGTGTCGCAACCACGAAATCAGGAATGGCGTAGACTTTATTTTTCTCGTTGCATGAGGCTAAATCATTCCAGGCAAATCCTAATTTTTTATTGCTTAGCTGAGCTGATAATAGCATTGCATATGATTGCTTAACAAAAGAGGTATTTCCTGTGAATTGACACCAATTCACGCAGGTTAGGCCTGTTGTGAAATAAATATTCCCATTTGAATGGCTAATTATGGTAACAATATTTTCATTGCAGAATGCCGCAGTTGCCGTTGTGCTAAATGCAGCTCCAGAAAGCATGCCTATTCTAATGATATTTTTTATTTTCATATCTAATGTCATTCAATATATTTTAAGGTGACGTTGGCAGGTGCGTGGCGTTTCGAATTCGATAATGTGAGAGGATGAAGCATTTATTAATGAAAAATAAGAATTATTGTAGGCCGAAACTAACTAGCATGCAGATTCCTGGGTTTTCATCATAATAAATAAACATCGTTGCATTGGAGGTTTTTGCTGCAATGAGTGTTGCATAAAAACGATTTTTATCAGCGGCAGTCATGTTACTTGGAAAGCTAATCGCACCATTGTTACATGACGAAGGAGTGTTCCATATGGCAACTCCATCAGCCATGTAGTTTTCCAATTTCCAGCTCGGTTGCCCGGATGCCACAGAATAAAAGATTTGGCGTCGCTCAGCATGTGCGGAATCAAAAAAAAATATGAAAAAAATAGCTAGAATTCTTAATATCTTTGGGAGATTTTTCATGTAAGTTATTTTATTGTTAATGCGGTAGCATTGCATTGATTTTATGCTGTTGTTCATGTTACAATATTTCTGGTGTTGTTGTCAAACAATACTTGATGATTTTAGGTAAGCTTTAGGTATAGAGTTATTGAGGCGCTGTCTCGTTGTTGATTCGAAGATGTAATTTTCTGGGAAAGAAATTTCAATGTTTCAATTCGGGCGGCCCTAGGGAACCGCTGATTTAATCACTACCCATCAAACTACCTACACAACGGAACAATACTAGTTAAGCGACGCCCAGGCACTGGCAGAGGCGGTTCAGCCGATTTGATCGGTTCAAGGATTGGTGGGCACGTGGCTACAGGTCAATGCCGCTTCGGCCCTTGCCCTTGCGTCGATCGAGGTGGGCGCGAGGAAGACGGCCTGGATCACCGACGACCCGCGCGGGGACATCTGTACCGGCGGGTCCGCATGTACGGCATCCATGTCGATATGCCCTTCATCCAGGCGCCGGATCCTGCGCTGCTTCGCCGGCGTTCCCTGGAAGGCGACCAGCGTTGCCCCCACCGCGAGGGCCGTGTAAGCGATGATGTGCGAAAAGCCCATCAAATCGTTTCTCATGACCGCATCTGCGGCGCCCAGCCTCACGAATCCCACGTTTTCCCATTTTTCCAAGGTGGCTTGCAAATCCTGCGTGTGGTCTAGCAGAATTCGCGCGGCTTCACATGTCTCCGGTTCCAGATGGGAAGTTGCAACCGGGGGTGGCGCACTAAGTTCGAACGTCGTGCTTCCATAGCCTCGCACGGTCCGGCCTGCCTCTCGTGCCTGTGACGAGGCCGGCGCCAGATAGACGGCTTGCGGCGGAGCTGGCCAAGCCGTAGACACGACGACAGATGCTCCAATGGCTGCCGCCTTGAAGGGAAAGCCGCTCCGATCCATGTTGTCGGCTAGCGATGTCTCACCGCACGGGTTGACCCGCACAAAGCCCAACTGCTCCCATTTGCGGACCGCAACCGGCAGGTCCGCGGTGAGTTCGAACTGGATGGTCACCAGGGTCACCTTGCTTGGCCCGATGTAGGCGACAGTTGGCGACACGGGAAGATAGTGTTCGGCAAGCGCACTGATAGTTTCGGGCGTGGGTTCATGCATGACGTTGTTCGCTTGAGTTCGGATGAACAGCATCATAGCTGAACAAGCTTATGGGCGGTCCTCCAGAACAGGGGCGAATGTGCCCGAATAGTTGAGTATCCAGGGAAGCATTGATTTGAACCGGCAGCGGCCCGCCTGACATCCTGAACTGGCACAATGACGTCTTCGATTCCTTCCAGAGAGCCATGAAGCAAACCACGTTCTCCGACGCCGAGTTCATCCACAAGAAGAAGCAGACTCGCCGAGACCGATTTCTGGCCGAGATCGAGGCGGTGACCCCGTGGCTGCCGCTGGTAGCGGCGCTGCTGCCGTATTACCCGAAGGGCGATGGCCGCGGCCGTCCACCGACGGGCCTGGAGCGCATGCTGCGCATGTACATCGCGCAGCAGTGCTTCGGTTTGTCGGACGAGGGAATCGAAGATGCGATCTACGACAGCCAGTCCATTCGAGGCTTCGTCGGCATCGATCTCACGAACGAATCGGCACCGGACGCGACGACGTTGTTGAAGTTCCGTCGACTGCTGGAGAAGCACAATCTGACACGCCGGATTTTCGATGAGATCAACATGCACCTGGCCAGGAAAGGCTTGGTCATGCGCGAGGGGACGATCGTGGACGCGACATTGATCGCCGCGCCGCCGTCGACGAAAAATCGCAACACGGAGCGCGATCCCGAGATGCACCAGTCGAAGAAAGGGAACGACTGGCACTTCGGCATGAAGGCTCACGTGGGCGTGGACATGGCGACCGGCCTGGTGCACTCGGTGGTCGGCACGGCAGGCAATGTAGCCGACGTGACCCAGGCGCATGCGCTGCTGCACGGCGGCGAGAAGGCGGTGCTTGGCGACGCTGGCTACCAGGGCGTTGGCAAGCGTCCGGAAAACACGGACAAGGCAATCGACTGGCACGTTGCGATGCGTCCGAGTGTGCGCAAGACGCTCAAGAAAAATCCACTGGGCCGAGCCAAGGAGACGCTCGAGAAGGCCAAAGCCAGCGTGCGCGCGAAGGTCGAGCATTGCTTTCATGTCGTGAAGTGCCTGTTCAAGCATCGTAAGACGCGCTATCGCGGCCTGGCGAAGAACAACGCCCAACTGTTCACGCTGTTCGGCTTCGCCAATCTGGTCCTGGCACGCAGATTCCTCGGAACGGCGCACGCCCAAGTTGCGTGCTGAGGTCGGAAATTGGCCACAAATGTCGCGCGAAACGGCTGATTCGAGACACCACAGCATCTGATTCGATCAAAAATCGCAGAGCGCGAAACTCAGCCAGTGATCGCACTGACTTTCGCGCGCGAAAGTGAATTGTTCAGCGCTTCCCTAGATCAATGTCGCGGTAGTCATCTCTATGGTGGACGCTCCGTTCGGTTAAGGGTATACCACCCCTATTTTGGCACCTCGATGCCGTTTGAAAAGAGGGCGTTCATTCCACTGGACCAAAAAAAATCCCTCATTTCCCCGCACATACGCGGCACCTTAAAAAAACACAACATGCGCCGTCTCAGCTATTGTTACGGTTCTACCGTACCATACAAAAAAGTAGGATAGTTCGGAGATTGGCACCCGGACACATAAAAACTGATTTTCTTTTTATTGGCAGCGGCCATCATGATGATCGCCAGCCATGACTTGCCATTGGCATCATTTTTGGCATCCCAACGTATTTGGGTACCCGTGCATTCGGGTCCGCCAGTAAACGCAGGGCCATCAAGAGATACAAAACATGTGCCATCGTTTTTATGGCATCCATAACCCAATATGTTTCTGTCCCCCGTAATTTCATCCGCATGGGCCAGGCCAGCCATACAAACGAACACAGCAGCTGCAAGATATCTAAATGACATTATTCCTCCTTGATAATTTTTCTATTTTATATAACTATGGCCTCATAAGGAAATAATTTATCAAACAAATTAACAATTTGGCATATCGCCAGTAAATTTTTGTTAAGGATTTGACGCTTACAACCCAGGCTCTATCGCAATGGTGGCATGGCGATCGAACGAACTGAATCGCCACCTGTAGCTTAGACACTCCTGGTCCATAATTCTGGAGGACGAAAACCCGATGGAACGTGTTCGAGCCCTGAGTGTCCTGCCAGGCACCTAGTGTGCGATCTCGTAGCTGGTTGATCTAACGACGACATCAGGTCTTAGCTGGCTATCCCCCGTCCTGCAGATACTCGTGCCGCGCTCAAGCACAAGCTGCTTGAGCTTCGGTGAATCCCCCCATGAAATCTTCCATGGCTAAACACCCTGCTACGTTATAACTGAGGTTTTGCGGGTCGCCGACTTTGACGTGGGACGTCGCCGCGCCCGCAAATTGGGTTCCGCCGCCACGGCCAGTCCAGGCGTTTGAACGTCGATCGGTACTGCAACGCATTGCTCTAGTCACGTTGCATTTGGCCGCGCGCGCTCACACTGACCGCCTCAGCTGATTGGTACACATCGATATGGATCGAGTTATATGTCAGGCCCAGCTGTACCGGTTAATCAATGAATGGTCGACCGATACGCACCGCTCTTCCATCATTTCCTCAATGTACCGGTAGCTCAGCGGGTAGCCGCATACAGCGGATGCAGACCAAGATGACTTCGATCGGGAAACGCATTCCTCTAAAGTTGCGCATGCCGTACCGCCTAAGTTTCAATGGTGTAGCTTACCCGAGGCTACGGCCTCGTCGTCAATGCGACAGAACCGAGGGGCCTGCCAGAAAGCAGAATGAAAATTTAATCGGCGTCGCCTCGTAAATTTAATTAAAACATAATAGGCCAAATGGCTTGGCCAATAATTTAGTCAGAAAAACCCTCAAAACGCATCTGCTTTATTTACTTCAAGACGTGACAATACACGTAAATTTAGCCCTTTAGTTCATGTTACCTTGCTTGCAGTTAAGGTGTGTAGCTTACACTGACTGCGGTTTGTTTTGCCTGACCATCGCTTTGCATGCCGCCCTTGCTGTCTCCCTTGAATGCCAATAATAAGGAGATTCAACTATGTTACGTTCGCACCTTGTCGGAGTGTTGCTCTCAGCATTCTTTGCTTTGCCCGCATCCGCCCAGCCTGACGTCATGCAATCGACCAAAGAGAGTATGGTCGGAGGTGGCCGTACTGTCATGCGAATGGCAGACGGTGCCTTGGTTGCCACATTCGGCCGTGCTGCCGACAGGGGGCGGGAGCTGGCCTTTGCTAGTTCGCGAGATAACGGCCAGTCCTGGCAGACCAGCACTGTGTACGCTGCTGATCGCAGTGGCGTACTGCATAGTGCGATCGACTCAAACTTCCAGGGTTCCTATATCGCTTTCGTTAGTGCGAGTGGGAAACAGAACGTGGCGCGCGTGGCCTATACGGCTGCCCCGTTATCGGCGCAACGCAAATTTTCTGTGTCTCAATCCTTGATGCCGGATGGCTCTATACCTGTAGACGGCTTTATCCAAGCTTCGCGCGTGGGCTGGGGTGAAAAGGCCGACAAGGATGCTGAGACGGTCGCCTATGGCTGGCAAGATGCAAAGAGCAAGGATCTGTATGTCGGTATTTCTCCCGATGGGAAAACATTCCCAAAAGCGCGCAAGGTGGTGGCTGACCGGCATGCGACTTCCGGCCCGTCGGTGGGTATTCGGGGGAAATATGTAATGGTGACCTACCTCACCACCGATCCGGCGATTGCGCCGTCTGACCTAAAAGCATCAGGTCGTAGTTACCAGGCTTGGATAGAGTCACGTGACGGCGGGACCAGTTGGAGCAAGCCGCAGCCTTTGTTCGGCCCCACATCAGCTAATTATCCGAACATCGATGTAACTACTGTGAGCCCCGGCCAGCAGGCCAGCATAGAGAAGGAACGCCTCAGCGGAGGTACAAATGGACGCTTGGCGGGCATGCTTGTGTGGCAGACTACCACGGCCGGCACTGATTCTGGCATTGTCTTTGTCCTGAGTGAATTGAGCACCTCGCCGGTCTCCCAGCAATACATAGGGGTGGTCAGTTTTCGTCCGCTAACTCCAGGCGCAGCTTGGACTCACAGTATTGCGGGCTATGCATTTGTGCGCGGGGACGCAAAAGCGATTGAAACCTATACGAAGCCGGGAGGGATTCAGTTCGCCCTACCTGATGCGGTAACTCGCCAGTTCCAATATAGTGCCTTGGTCGATACTCCAGTGCGTAGTGCAAGCTACTTGGAAGTATCGAAAACATCGGGTGTGCGGTTGACGGTGGCGACGTCTAAAGATACAGGCAAGACCTTTGATCAACTACGCAGTTTCTCCGCCACTGAACTGCAGAAGTTGGGTCTGCGTGACTTCGGCCCGGACACTGTCTTTAAAATGAGCCAATGCCTGTTCGAAGATCGTGATGGGCAAGTTTACGTGGATGTGCTGGCGCATGGCCTCAAAGGCGAGTTGCAGTACACCCGCCTACCAGTAGGTGCCAATGCACAGGCTATTAGGACTGCAGAAGCTAAAGTTCAGCGTGTTGCTGCTAACTAAAGCTCCCCGACCCCGGTCTGGAAATACGAAGCAGAATGCTATGCACTGCATAGTATTCTGCCTCTTCGGCGTGTCTACTGCACTCGTTTGGCGAGTATCGGCGGCACCATCTACAACGGAGGCAAGCTGGCAAAATGCCACCTCCTTGGGTGGTAGTGCTACTGTGTATTCCTATGGAAGTCAGGCCTATACCCGTGCAGCTCCCTTTCTTACATTAGAGCAGCGCACGGCGTTTGCGCGTGGGGCGGTGCTCTTTAACCAGCTCCGTGAGCAGTTTGCGGCCGATGCCCTGCCTAGCAATCAGACCATAGTTCTTCATGAACAATTCAATGCGCATTCGTGTGCTGAATGTCATGTGCGGGATGGGCGCTCGTTGACACAGGCAGGTGATGAATCCCAAAGCCCTCTGGTTCTAAGGCTGGGTGGTGGCGACGGTATTGAGACACGTTTTCGCCTGCAGTCCATACGCCCGGGGCAGGCGCCAACTATTAAAGTAGATTGGCGCGAACTGTCCGGTAGTTATACCGATGGAACGACCTACTCGCTGCGCGCACCGATGATCAGCATTGGGGGAGTGAGCTTGAGCGCTGCAAGCTTGCGCGCGGCACCGCCGGTTTATGGTCTGGGATTGTTGGAGGCGGTCGACGGGGCCACGCTGCAGAGAATGGCTAGCCGGCACACTCATGCTAATCTAGGCATTACTGGGCAACTACGTTGGATCGACGATGATCATGGAGGGCGAAGCATTGGCCGTTTCGGCTGGAAGGCAGATCTGCCAGGTTTGCTGCCGCAGGTTCGTACTGCGCTGGATGAGGAGCTTGGCGTACAAATATCAGCGACGGGTGTAGCGCATGTTGGGGAGGCGCAGGTGCATCTTGATTTGTTTAATTACATGCAATTACTGGGCGTCGGTGCACGTACACAGACACAAGGAGTAGAGTTGCGGCGCGGTGCAGTTCAGTTCGAACGCATGCACTGCGCGGCATGCCATATACCCGCGTTGCGCACGGGCTCAACGCATCCGGTAGCGAGTTTGAGACGGCAATTGATCCATCCGTACAGCGATTTGTTGCTACATAATATGGGACCTGGCTTGATGAGTGATACCAGCTCGATTGGGCGCCTCTGGCGCACGCCTCCGCTGTGGGGCATCGGCTTGCAATCCCAAGTCGCCTCGCAGGCAGGCTATCTGCACGATGGTCGAGCACGAAATTTGAGCGAGGCTATTTTATGGCATGGCGGTGAAGGAGAGGCTAGCCGCCTTGCCTTTGTGAATGCCGATGATGCGGAGCGTCGTGTACTAATTTCATTTATAGCAAGCCTCTAATTTTATGCGTTGCTGGATTGCCTGCAGTGAATCTCCACGAGTCTGCTAGACACTCGCGAGCCGTTCAAAGTGCCTTCGCTCAAACTCTGTTGGCGAAAGCTTGTCATTAAATCCGTGACGGCGCTTGGGATTGTAGAACATCTCAATGTAGTCGACGATGTTCTGCCTGGCGTCATCCCTAGTTGCATAGGTCTTGCGATTGATGAGCTCACGCTTCAGCAGTTGGAAGAAGCTTTCAGCGACAGCATTGTCGTGACAGTTTCCATATTGGCTCATGCTTGCTTCCAGCCGACGCGCGTTCAAGAAATCGCGCCAGTCCTTGCTGGTAAACTGCGAGCTCTGATCCGAATGAGCCGTCGCAGGATCGTTATGGCTCAGGAGCGTCTACAAACTCGTGGCGATTCAAACATCGACGGCCGATTAAAGATCGAGCTACGCTTCAGGTGCAGCGCACACTAGCTATTTTCGAATGTTAAATCGATCACGCTGTCATCACCCCAGTCCTTGTCGCGCAAAGGCGGTGTAAATGAATGTCCGCTAAATGGCACAGGTTCGGTTTTCCCATTGAAGCTGATAGTGGCACTGAGGATACGCTTTGGCTCGGACAGACTATAGGTTCCCTTTTGCGATACGAAATTACATGGGCCGCCCAATGCGCTAATGGTGGTGCGCATTGCAAACGGCAGCGTCTCTTTGTCAATGGCCCAATGGACTTCACACGTCAGTCTCAGATCCCCCAAGCGGCGGGTGGTATCGGTGGTAGTGGTACTCCTAACGTAAGGAATCCACCTGACTGAGCCAGCCTTCCGATTGAGTGTTAATTCGGCTTTGTCATACAGAGGGCCTTGCTCAACGGGCAAGGTGAAGATATTCCCTTCTCCCAGAGGAATCGCAGAACCCACCTCGTCACTTTCAAGTTTGAGCTGCAGTGCGTTCATATCAACATCTGGACGGCGGGACTCCAGGATGAATCTCAGCTCTGCAGTAGGTGCTAGATCGTGCTTTTCCTTAAATCTTTTCACTCCCTTGAGCATCGCGCTGTACGGCTTCCAATCCGGGTCCCTGATTCCTTTCACGCTGACCAGAGATGTAACATCTTGCTCGGGTACCGCTATGGGCTCTGGCGTGTCAGCGTATGCTTTGATCGAGGCGCAGCACAAACCCACTAGAAGACTACCTATTTTTAACACACGCATATTCATCATATTCATTTTTGAATCTCAAGAATCTGGTTATTAATCAACAACTTTAGCATCCGTTTGAGCATGCAGCCTTTAAAGTCGCGGGAAATTGCTCTTCATCGAGATAGCATGCAGCCCCTCAGATGAAGCAAATTCTTCTCCGAGGGGCATTGCTTGGTTCAGTAGTCGTCCTTAAGTAATGCCTGGAAAGATTTTCCAGAGAGTACCGCGATACGAATCGTATCATCAAATTGTACTGACCGACATTCGCTTGCATTGACTTATTTACCGCTGTAGACATCCGCCAAATTTCGCAGTCTGATACTTCCATATTTTTTTGAGCTTCTTAAATTTCGCTATATGGGATGATTGCCCGGTAGGTAGAAAGGCATCTCGCTGAGGACGACACTCTGTCTCTAATTTGCATGCTACCGACGAAGCGGAATATTCTAAGTCATCTCATCATCTTGAACGGCGAGCGCGATATGGATTAGGCGCGGAATATGACTTGGGAGTATTTCTGTAGTAATGGGTAATATTGGGTTACCGGCATCTGAATTTAACGTGTTGTTGCTGCCTTGGTTACATTGCGTGAGTATCACCCTGGAGTCGGCTGCTATAATCTCCAAACTGCACTTATCTTTTTTGTCCATTTATTATGACGATAGCATGTTGAGCTCCCGCAGCGGCATGGATTTAGGTTGTGTCAAAACATTGGCTATCCGGCGATCTCGCCATGAATCGCCCTGCATGGTGGATGTTGCTGAGGCGATTGCTGGCTTTGGTTTGTCCGGTGATATGTACGCAGACCCACTTTCAATGCGCCAGATTTTGTTGGCGGAAGCAGGTGCCTATGACGATCTGCGTTTGCCGCCCTTAGCTTTGCGCGAAAATCTTCTCGTGAATTTTGATACCTCACGCTTGAGTTCAGGTACGGTATTGTGCATTGGTCAACATGTGCTGTTGTGGCTGACCTTCCAGTGTGAGGCATGCGGCCAGTTAAATACACATCAAGGTGGCTTATCGAAGGCTATCGGTGTACGCCGGGGCATGCTGGCTCGCGTCATTCGTGGTGGCCTTATCCAATCTGGTGATGCCGTTCGGAGTCTGGGGCCGCTGTTGCCTGGATGGTCAAACGATTGGCGAGAGCGGGTACGCGCAGTACTCGATGCAATCCCATCGACTGACGTGATCGAATACAAACAACTTGCCCGTCTTGCTGGCGTGTCCGCCAGCTATTGCCGTGTCTTCCCGCGTCTCATCAGAGAGTTTGGCCAGGCCTACACCAACAAGGCCGTACCGGTGCAAGACAACACCTCCAGATTAAGGTGGCAAGGAGCAGCGCTGTTTGAACTACCGTTCTCGGATTATCTGAGTGCAGAAAGCTCACATTCACTTCGCCAGCCTATGCAAGTTACTTCGCCCCCATTCGGCAAAAGCACCGTGAACAATACTGCTGCCGAGATCAATGAGGAAGTTTAGTTTCTGCGTAAATTTGCCGCCAAATTCTTGGACCAGCATTTATTATGGTTGGCGACATGCTGTCAACCGCTGTTCACGCTGTGAGCAAAAAATGGGAGTTTTTGTAGATATGCATATATAGTGGCCGAATGATGATTGTATTCGGAAATTTAAGAGTAACATCCTGAAAAATTACTATGGGTAATGGAATTAATGCCATGGATCAGGCATACTTGTTTTCCTCGAAAAACACCATGCTGCTATTGTCTCAGTTTGCTCTGAATAAGCTACGTCTTTGCGCTGCTGGAGCTAACGCACTGTGATTTTGTTAATCAACACGCCTACTAGCACCAACGCGTCCTAGGTAGTGCACCGATCATTGGCAACCATGGCGCTGTTTATCGTGTCGCATCAAAAAGAACCCCGCAATGCGAATCTGGAAAAGAACGGCGGTAAACAAGATGACAGCATATCCCATCCTACATTCTGCAATATGAGCACAGCTGCGTTGTCTTCATCAGTCGTCGGCGTAGCCGGGTTGCTACCATCCCCAGTACCCCTCGGCGTGGTGGCCTATGCGTGCATTACTGTTCCGGGGGCCGTGGCAGTTGATGTCCATATGCTCAAGTTCGATCGAAGAGATGCCATGCCGGACGCCTTTGATAGGATAGGTATCCACCTGCCTTCCTCAATAGCCCGTAGTGTGGAGTCGAGGCAGAGGGAGTTTTTGTTTGGGCGTATGGCGGCTCGCACCGCCCTATCCGCTTTCGGACAGCAAAGTTATCAGGTGATACCCGGTCCCAATCGTGAGCCGCTCTGGCCATCTGGATTTATCGGCAGCATTAGTCATTGCGCTCAGCATGCCGCAGCTTGTGTTTTACCATGCGGTGATCTGCGAGGGATCGGCATTGATATCGAAGCGGCGATCACGCTGGAGGCGCGTCATGCAATCGAAAAATTGGTCTTGCTTCCTGCTGAACGTGAACGGTTACAGGCCATTCGGACACTTCCATTCGGATTGCTGCTGGCGGCAGCCTTTTCTGCGAAAGAAAGTTTTTACAAGGCTGTATCTGCCGCAGCCGGAGGATATTTTGGCTTTGAAGCCATATGTATCGACGATATCGATGTGGAAAATGGTCGTATCTCTTTTACGCTGGAGCAGACAGTTTGCCCAGCCTGGCCGCGTGGTAAAAGGAGCGAGATCGGCTTGCTCCTGTTAGGGGATGGGCTGGTATTGACCCATTTTCTATGGTGACGCTGTTGCATGCTTGATTCCGAGATGCAGAAGGCGTCCGGCCGACTTGGTTTCGCCTTCAGGCGATGATTGGCCAACTTGATTGTCGGCCAAGTTTGTCACAGTGCATTACGTTTTTCTAGACGTATTCGGCAATTTGCAAACGGTTGTCGATGCATGCGAGAACCTGGTTGCGCATGGGATGGATGAAGAAATGTCCACCATCAAACCAGTCTATTAGGACTTGGCCAGAGGATTCCTTTGACCATCCCTCAGCACCGTTGTTTTCTTTGCTGTCGTCCTCGCGTCCCATCAGTACCGATATTGGTAAGCGTAATTTGGGGCCAGCATGATACGTGTATGTCTCAGCCATCATGAAATCAGCGCGTAGCATTGGCAAGAGCAACTCCATTAATTCACGATTTTCGAGCACCGCAGGCGGGGTTCCTTTGAATTCCTTGAGCTTGTCGATCAGTGCCTTGTCGCCGAGCAAGTGTACATCCGACGCTCGCCGATGCTGCGGTGCGCTGGCACCTGAGGCGAACAGGTGGAACGGCATTGCCATGTCGTGCTGCTGCAGGTAGCGTGCTACCTCGAACGCAACCAATGCACCGAGACTGTGCCCAAAGAACGCGAAACGCGGATGGTTCTCGCGACAGATCAGCTTCGCGATTGTTTCCGTTACCATGGGGAGCGAAGTCAACGGTGTTTCGCCGAAGCGCATACCCCGCCCAGGCAGCTCTATTGCACATATTTCGATCGACGGATCCAGGTCTGGCTGCCAGTTTGCATAAGCGGCTGCCGAGCCACCTGCATAGCAAAAGCAGTAAAGTCGAATGGGGCGAGGGGCACCTGGCTGGCGTACCAGCCAGCGGTTCGATTGCTGTGTCATTGCTCAATATCCCAAATACAAAAGAAAAAATGGTTATCTGCGCGTCGGCTATTCGTAGCGTAAGGCTTCGATTGGATCCAATCTGGATGCTTTCAGCGCAGGCAATACGCCGAACAGAATGCCAACGCCCGCTGAGAACAGAATGGACATGGCCACCGCCCACCACGGAACGACGGGATCGGGGAAGTCCGGAATTAATGCGGCAATACCGTACCCCATGGCATAGCCAAGTGCCAGGCCGATCGCTCCACCCATCAACGAAAGCGTCACCGCCTCGATCAGGAACTGCATCAAGATATCCCGGCGGCGTGCCCCGATGGCCTTGCAGATACCGATTTCGCGAGTGCGCTCAGTGACAGACACCAGCATGATGTTCATGATGCCAATACCACCAACGAGCAAGGCAATGCCGACGATGCCACCCATGACCAGTGTCACTGTGGTGGTGATCTGCGACAGGCTCTTGCTGATCTGATCCGAGGCATCGATCTTGAAGTCGTCAGGTTCACCGGGCGCCAAACGATGCGCTGTTCGTAGCACACTTGCAATACGGAGCCGGACCTCGTCCGATTTCGTCGTGTCCTTAAGCGTCACTGTCAAGGTTAGGTTCTTGAGCGGCTGATTATTTCCGACAATGCTACGGCCCGTCTGAAACGGAATGATCAAGTAGTCATCCTGCGAGGCGCCGAACAATTCGCCCCTTTTTTCCATGACCCCGATGATTTTGAACCACTCTCCATTGAAGGCGATGAATTGCCCCAAGGGCTGTTCTGGGAGATTAAGGGTTTCAAGCAACTTGTCCCCGATCACCACAACGCGTCGTGCGCTGGCTTCGTCGGTGGGGCCATGAAAGCGTCCCAGACGCGTGTAGCGTTGCTGCACTTTTTGGTAGCTGGCACCGGCGGCAAAGACCCGAGCCGTCTCGGTGGAGGCGCCAAACCGGATTTCGGATGGCGGCAAGGCAAAGCTCGGGCTCACCTCACGGATGCCTTCAATATGGGCACGCAGGTATTCGATATCGTCGAATCTCAACGTATTGGTCTTGCCGCTCATGAACGTCTTGAAGTCATTATGGGCCGAGATTGTCAATGCGTTGCTCCCCAGCCCCTCAAACTCCTTCGACACTGTTTTCGACAAACCTTGGATTAATGAAATGACGGTAATCACCGAAGCGACCCCGATAATAATGCCGAGCGAAGTGAGGAAGCTACGCAGGCGGTGCGCTCTGATTGATGCCAAGGCCGAGCGCAGGCTTTCGAGAAAGAGATACATGCTTAGCTCGCCTGTCCAGTACGTGTATCGCTCACCACGCGCCCATCTTGAAGGCGTACGATGCGATGGCACTGTGCGGCAATCTCGGGCTCATGGGTGACCATCACGACGGTTTGCCCTTCGCCATGTAATTCCTGGATGAGGGCCATGATTTCCTTGCTGGTACTGCTGTCGAGATTTCCTGTAGGCTCGTCGGCGAGCAGGATCGACGGTTTGCCGACGAGCGCACGCGCAATCGCGACGCGCTGGCGTTGCCCGCCAGACAGTTCATTCGGCCGGTGGCCCATCCTCTGCCCTAAGCCGACACGTTCAAGTGCCGCAGCCGCCATTTGCTTGCGTTCGCGCTGGGCAATGCCGCGGTAGATCAAGGGCTGCGCTACGTTGTCGAGTGCACTTGCACGAGGCAGTAAGTGAAAGCTCTGGAAAATGAATCCGATTTCCTTGTTGCGTACAAGGGCGAGTTCGTCGCTGTCCATGGTGGCGACATCGCGCCCGTTGAGGCGGTAGGTGCCTGCACTGGGTCGATCCAGGCAGCCAACGATGTTCATCATGGTCGATTTCCCGGAACCTGATGCACCAATGAACGCTACGAATTCGTTGTGCGCGATATGTAAATCGACCCCCTGTAGTGCGCGTACGGTCTGATCACCCATCTGAAACTGCTTTTCAATCGCGGATAGGGTAATCACTTGGATGCCTTTCCGGCAAGCTTGAGCGTGGCGGGCGTGGTCTTGGAGGTTGCGACGGCGTCGCCATCGCGCAATTCATGAAGAATACGAGCTGGCCCGACGATAATCGGATCGCCCAATGCAAGGCCTTTCAGAATTTCTTGATTGGTATCGTCTGCCATGCCTACTTCGACCACTGTCTTGCGCGCGACGCCATTCACGAGCGCGAACACATAGTTGGCGTTTTTGGCAGCTTTTTCGTCCGTAACTTCGGCGGTCAAGATCGCCTGAATCGGTAATGCCGGTTTGGTACCTGCAGACTCGACGACAATCTCGACACGGCAGGTCATCCCGGTTCGCAAAGGTCTCGAATCCTCATCGAGGCGCAGCTTGACGATGTAACTGCGGCCCTGCGTGCTAACCTTTGGTGTCAACGACACGGATTCCACAGTGGCATTGACCGCTTGGTTCGCAAAGGCCGCCGCATAGACGCGGGCGCGCTGCCCCTTGGACACGCGCGCGACGTCGGCTTCATCGACGTTTACTTCCGCCATCATGCTGGCGACGTCGGCAATTGTCATCAGGCTCGAGCCGGCAACGCTGGTGGCGCTGACTACAGCGGTCTCGCCGATCTTGATTTGAATAGCCGTTGCTGTACCGGTAATAGGGGCACGCACTTCGGTCTTGGCGAGGCGTTGCTGGGCTTGCGATAGCATGGCCCGCGCTTGCTGTAAAGCTTCGCGACTCGCACGCAACTCGACATTGGCCAATTCTTCCTGATGCACGACCTCATCGTACTGACTTTGTCCAATGAATTTCGCCTGTAACAATTGTTTGCTGCGCTCGACGTTGCGCTGCTGGTTGCGCAGATTGAGCTGCGCACGTTCGATCGCCAATAACGCACTGCCTTGATTCGCCTCCTGCTGCGCCACCTCGGCTTGATAGGTAAACGGGTTCAAGCGCAGTAAGATTTGGCCAGCCTCAATCCTATCGCCCTCCTTGACCAAGACCTCCGATACTTTACCGATGACCTCACTCGATAACTGGACTTCCTGGCGGTATACAAAGTTGCCGGATGCGAGAATTGCAGGATGGATTTCCTTGCGTTGCACTGTGGCCGTTTCGATTTCTTTCGACTGCTTTACCGTACGGAATTGGAAGCCAATGATGACTGCCGTAACGACAACGATGCCGATCCCGACTCCACTTAGCACTTTACGACTCATATTTCCTCTTGTTTCAAGTATTCGATTGGTCAGCAGCGAATGCGCCGAAGGCAATTGGGCAACAGCCGCTTTTCGATTTGACGCCCGGGTTCATTTGATGTTGGATTGCTCACTGTATATGAAGCCGTATTCGTCATTTGCCTATATCGCGCAAATGGCCGTCCTCGATCTTCACAATACGGTCTGCATAGGGGAAGTACGAATCATCGTGCGTAATGGCAATGATGGTTTTTCCACGCGCCTTCAAGTCGGGTAACAGTTCAGTGTAGAAAATGCGTTTGAATACAGGATCTTGGTCTGCTGCCCACTCATCGAAGAGATAGACCGGACGGTCTTCCAAATAGGAGCACACCAGTGCCAGGCGTTTGCGCTGGCCCGTCGACAGGTTGAGCGTGGAAAATTTCCCGTCTTCGACCTTGACCTTGTGGGCAATATCTAATCTGTTGAGGTAGGCTTGGGCGTGTTCATCGATCTTTTCGGTACCGAGCAATTGTTCGAACAAATGGAAGTCGGCAAAAACTGCAGAAAAATGGTTTCGGTAGTCGCTCACCCGCTCAGGCGTTACCAATTTTCCGTTCAGGAGAATCTGGCCGGACTCGGGTTCATACAGACCCAGCAGGAGCATTGCAAGCGTGGTCTTTCCGCTTCCATTGCCGCCAATGATGAAGACAATTTCGCCCTGCTCGATCCGGAGGCTCATCGGGCCAAGCATGAATTTGTCTTGTTTTTCGGACGAATACTGATGGCAGACGTCGCGCAGTTCGAGGACAAGCGGGGTTTCGCTGGCGAATGTATTGTTGAGACGGCTCGAGGGAGCTTCTACCACGTTCAGCTGTCCGTCTAACTGTGCGATCTTCTTGAGAGAAACGCTGGCTTTTCTAATCACTGGAATGGCCTGTGCCAATTCGTTTAGCGGGCGCGTCAAGAAAATCAGTATAACGACGAAAGTTGCCAGCACCTCAAGTCCCTGAGGGCTCCGGCCAGGCATTACGAAGAGCAAGATGCCGATAAAGCAATAGAAAAATAGCAGCCCCACGTTGCCGAGCCATGCGTAAGTTGCGGCTGTATCGATCGACAGTCGCGTAAGTTCATGCGCATCGGGTGCAAGCACATTCTTGATATACAGATCACCACGGGCGTCATTCAACTTGAGCTCCCTGCTCCCGTCGATCAGGTCAGCGAAGTTTTTATACTGGCTATTCACCTGGGTACGGATCGCAACGACATTTTCCTTAGGCCCACGCTCTGCAATATAGTGTGTGAATATCGTCAGTGCGACGAAGGCGCTCACAAGTAGCAGCATTTGCCATGATAGGAATGCCATGTAGGCGAAGCAGGACAGGATGATGATGCTATTTCCAAAAACGGCTGGTAATTTCTGAGATGCGGCGAGAAATGCCGGCACGTCGCTTGTCAGGATTACCAGTAATTCCGACTTACCTAGCGCTTGCAGGGTTTTGAGTGGTGTCCGCAGTAGCTTTTCGCACAAGTCGAGACGCATTTTGCACATCACTTCTTGACTCAGGCGCGTTACGGTGAGTTCGGAATATGTCTTCGTCGCGAGATAGAGAAAGCAGAGACCAAAAAACAGCTTAGCATCGACAGAGAAGTTGCCACCGCCTATAAGACCATTGCTGATAAGTTTGGCCAGATTGGCTCCGCTGAAACCTGAAACCAGACTGGCGATGGTGACAAAAAACAGAGTTTTCCAAGCGTTGCGAAAAAGGTAGGTGATGATGATCATTCGTCTTCGGGGATGAGATTTTACTTGCCAAGTATTAGGTCATGCACAAAGGCACCACCATCAATATAATGGGGGTGATCATGAACGACCTGAGCTATGAGGTCGCTGCCTCGAAAAGTATCGATTGTCGAAAAGGGATCAGACTGTGATCGACTACGCGCCTATATACAGCGCGATACACCCGTCAGAACGCACGGGACTTCGTTGCGGGCAACTTGATGCTAGGTGCGCGGCGCTGTTACAGCGGCCACCATCGCTCCTTGGTGATTTTGCGGCTAAGGGCGCTAGCAGTAATACTGGCTAGCAGTGGCAGCAAGCGCCGATAGGAACCACGTACCTCATTAATGGAAACTCGCGTAGCCGGTTCTTTCCAATGCCCAAGACGCTTCAATGGGGTTCTGAAGCAGTGTGCATGCGTGACACCAAAATCCGTATCGGCTGGGTCGATGCCATGCCACCAGAATGGTGGAATATAGACTGAGTCCCCAGCCTCGAGTACGCCTTCGAGTTTGACGAGCCCTTTATCGCGGGGAAAAAATTCGTGTGCGCATGAGAAATGGTGGAAGTTGCCGCGAATTGGTTGCGAGTAGGCCCCCCAATTCTTTGGCGACAGCCTAAATAAAGAGATTCGTTTGCTGCCGACCAGTTGGCTAGTGAGCGTTTCGTCAAAATCATGGTAATGCCAGTCGGTCGACGCATTTTTGTAAATGAATACTCGGTTGCGCGGATAGCGCCGAGGCTTGAGGTCAACTCGCTTGCCCATAAACGGGAAACTGCCCATCTCCGCCTGCCATTGCGCGGGAGCGGCAATGGCAGGAACCGCATAGGTTGACGTATCGGAAGCGCCGCGCATTTCTTGTATGCACTCGCTAAGTGTACGCAGCTCGCGGTTGGTTCTAAAGTACGGGTTCGCATTGAACGTGCGGCTCACGCGGACTTGCCTGTCGCCGCAACGAGATTCGAGGTAGCCGGGTTGTTGCCAGGCTTGGAAGGCAGGCCAATCCTTCAGCGCGCCTTTAATCAAGACAGGCTCATGACGGTTGATGAACTCCTCCAAAAACCTTTCTTCCGTCAGCGTCGACGCATCCACAGTGCGCATGGCTTGAACCGTTCCTGGTACCAAATCGATAACCCGTATTACCTTTTCGATCATTTTATTCCTCAATAAAACCTAGCCCCATACGTGGGCAAAGCTTGCTAGCTGGCCTCAACAATGTGCCCAAGCCACCATGCGCTACCGCGATGTCAAGCCTGTCGAAAACGCACATCCAGCATATTTCCTGCTATCACCTAATAGAATGCATCAGGTCACAGTTTCTATATACAAGAAGCCGTCCATGTCCACTGCACATCAAGAAAAAAATAACAATATGCCGCCGCAGCGGGTCGGTGCACTGGGCAAATTCTTCATCCGGCTGTTTATAGCGCGACAAATAATAACACAAGGTTTTGCTTCCGCAACGCCAATGTTTCTGAAAGAAATAAAAAATACTTTGTATTAAACGGTCCTGAGTTCGAGTAACTTGACGGTTACAAGTTTGCCGATGCTGGCGTATGATTGTTGAATATGCGGTGTAACTCGCTTAAATCTCACCAATATACGCGGAGTTCATTGTTCAAGAATCTCACCAATATTCACAATCGCGCGCGAGGATGAAATCTCACCAAAATACGCAAATCAGAAGTTCCTATTGCAGGGTTGCACATCACACCAGATAGTATCAATTGTAGTAGGGAGGATATAACGTGTTTGACTGTTGCCAAAAAAAAAGAAAGCATAGATAATTAGATAATTATGCAATTAAAGTCTCTAGCCGCGTAATTGGCGCTATGGCCTGCTTTTCGAAGAGGCAGGCATGCAATGACTGTCCTTAACCAAAGAAGCAAGCCGCACGATGATTCAGCCATTGTTTGATATACGAGATCCGTCAATATCGCAGAAGTGCATTTCAGGCCGCTCGTCCAACGCGCTAGGCGCTTGCTGTCCCTTGTTACACCGGGATAGGCGTAACGTCTGGCGCTTATCCCAACGGTGCCATCCAAGATGATGGCTTCCTATGTTAAGCGACATAGCTGTGCTTTCCGATCCAGAGGTATTGCCTCTTTGGAGGAGGCATATGAGCGGGAATATTTCCAGTTCATATGTACGGAAGCCACTTGCGGCTGTGTCCCTTTTTCACTCCACTTAGCTTCACCTCCTCAGGAGTATATGAGGCTGCGTTGAAGCAAATAGGAATCTCGGTTATGAATGCGCACCTGCCACAGGACCGCGATGGCGTTGCGCCTCACGTCTGTGGTAGAAAAAACGCATGTCATTGCCGCAGTTGACTGAAAAACTGCGCTGCAAGTCATCTGACTCGATTAAGCGTCTAGTTATTGAGAATTTTTATATGAGTATGAATTATTTTCTGGTTTGCCTAAAAAAAATGAATTTCACTGTGGATGCCGAGAATCGAAAATATTGCCGCTCGGAATCAATGATGGGGCCACGCTCTCCTTCACTGCTGTCGTAATGGTGCATTCCGCCTGTCATGTCGGTGTTTGACCACCGACTTTCGCTACAAATCATCCCGAATCTATTCAGTCCCCCGGTTATTGAGGAATTTTTATATGAACACGAATGAGTTTCTAGTTTTCCTGCAAAAGAAGAACATCGCTGTCAGTGCAAAAAATGGAGAACTAGTCGTTCGCGCACCTCAAGGTACGATGGATGCGAAGCTTGCCGCCCTTCTCAGGGAGCATAAACAGGCGCTACTGGAGATTTGCAGCGCAAAGCAGGAAGCGCAGGGGGACGTGGAGACGGACTTGGGTAATTCGTCAGCTTATCGGACAGCGACGACAAGAATCACCCCCGAGATGCTGCCGCTCGTGCAGCTATCCCAGGCTGAAATCGATCGCGTGGTGCACGCTGTGCCGGGTGGGGCGTCAAATGTGCAAGACATCTATCCACTCTCCCCGTTGCAGGAAGGTATACTGTTTCACCATTTGATGCAAAGTACGGGCGATGCATATTTGACGCGATCAGTTTTTGTTTTTGAAAAACGGGAGCGGCTCGACCAATTTGTCTGCGCATTGCAAAAGGTGATAGACCGTCACGATATTTTGCGCAGTATGGTTCAATGGGCGGATTTGCCACAGGCAGTGCAAGTCGTGCTTCGGCAAGTCGCGCTGCCGGTCGAAGAGCTGCTCGTGGCAGCGGACGGGAATACGCGTCAGCAGATAATCGAGCGCACCGATTCGCGCCAGGTCCGCCTCGATCTTGCGCAAGCGCCTCTATTGAAGGCGTATATTGCGCAAGCTCCACTGGCCGGTGAAGTCTACCTGTCCCTGCTCTATCATCATCTGATCGCCGATCATGTGACGCTAGCCCTTATCCTCGATGAAATCAAGACCATCCTTGACGGTCGCGCGAGTAGCTTGCCGGCACCGTTGCCGTATCGAAATTTTATTGCACAAATTTTGTCTGTTCCCGAGTCGCACCACAGCGATTATTTCAAGGAGCAGCTTGGCCAGGTCGATGAAGCTACCGCACCGTATGGCATTTTGGAGGTCGCCGCTGATGGGGCGCAAGTGGTGGAGGCGACGCTAACGCTTGATGATGCGACGGCATATCGTATCCGGACCGCTGCTATCCAAGAGGGCGTTACTTCGGGCGTACTGTTCCACGCGGCATGGGCGCAGGTCCTGGCGCAACTTTGTGGTCGTGACGAGGTGGTCTTCGGTACAGTCGTGTCTGGCCGTATGCAGGGCTCGCAGGGGGCGGACCGTACTTTCGGTATGTTTATCAATACGCTGCCGATCCGAATTTCCCTGCATGAGCAGGATGCGCGGCATCTGGTCGCGGCAACGTATCGCGATCTGAGTGCCCTGCTCGCTCACGAACAGGCGTCCTTGTCCTTGGCACAGCGCTGCAGCGCCGTTGAGAGAGGAATGCCGTTGTTCACAAGCATCCTGAATTACCGGCATAGCGCGTCGAGCCCAGACGGCGCGGAGTCAGCCGGCGATGGATTCGAATGGGCTGGCATGCGTTCCGTCGGTGGCGAAGAGCGCACTAATTACCCGGTGACGGTATCGGTGGACGATTTTGGAAAGGGCTTCAGCCTTAAAGTGCAATGCGTGCCCGGAGTGAATTCGGAGCGTATCGCGGCATACCTGGCCCAGGCCATCGAAAGACTTGTCGACGCGCTTGAGCAGCAATGCACGCAGCCTGTACGCCAGCAGAGCATCCTGCCGGAAGATGAAAAACACCTGTTGCTGGTTGGCTTCAACGATACCGAGGTCAAGTATCCGCAAGATTTGCTGATCCATGAGCTGTTCGAAGCGCAGGTGGCCGCGCAACCGGATGCCGTCGCGCTCGTATTCGAGGACGCTAGCCTGAGCTATGGCGAACTGAATCGGCGTGCTAACGGCGTCGCCCATGCGCTGCTCTCGCTCGGCGTGCGTCCGGATGACCGTGTTGCGCTGTGCGCCGAGCGCAGCCTTGAGATGGTGGTGGGGCTGCTCGGTGTGCTGAAAGCGGGCGCTGCCTATGTTCCGCTTGATCCTGCCTACCCTGCCGAACGGCTGATCCACATGCTGACCGACAGCGCACCCGTGGCGGTGCTGACGCAACGCGCCCTGCAGGACACCGTTGCGCGGCTCGACAGCACTGGCACGCTGCCGCTGCTATCGCTCGACGACCTGGATGCGTATGGCGATACGAATCCGGACCCGGTCGCGCTCGGATTGACGGCACGCCATCTGGCCTACGTCATCTATACCTCCGGCTCGACTGGTATGCCCAAGGGGGCGATGAATCAACATGACGGCGTGGTGAACCGCTTGCTGTGGGCGCAAGGCGAGTACCGGCTCGATAGCAGTGATCGCGTACTGCAAAAGACCCCATACAGCTTTGACGTCTCCGTCTGGGAATTCTTCCTGCCTCTGCTCGCCGGCGCACGCCTCGTCATCGCCAGTCCTGAAGGGCATCAGAATCCGCTTTACCTGAGCCAGATCATCGATGATCAGGGGGTTACAACCCTGCATTTCGTGCCGTCCATGCTGTCAGCATTCCTGGCGCAGGATCGTACCGTTCCGCACTCCACCCTGCGCCGCGTGCTATGCAGTGGCGAGGCGTTACCCTACAACGTGCAGAAGCGTTTTGAACTGGTTTATCCGGGTGTGGAGTTGCATAACCTCTACGGTCCCACGGAGGCGGCGATCGACGTCACGTATTGGCGCTGCCACCCCGATCTGTTTGCTGGCATGGTGCCGATTGGTCGCCCAATTGCGAATACTCGTATCTACCTGCTCGATGATGAGTTGCAATTGGTTCCGCTGGGCGTTGCCGGGGAACTTCATATCGCCGGTGTTGCCGTTGGCCGCGGTTACCTGAACCGTCCAGAGCTGACTGCCGCGCGCTTCATTGCTGATCCTTTCAGCAATGATCCGGAAAGTCGCATGTACAAGACGGGAGACCTCTGTCGTTACTTGCCTGATGGAAATATTGAATATTTGGGCCGCAATGACTTCCAGGTGAAGATCCGCGGCCTGCGTATCGAACTGGGGGAAATTGAATCCCACATCCAGGCCTGTCCAGGCGTACGGGAAGCGATCGTCATTGCGCGTGGCGATGCTAGCGATCAGCCAGGAGACGCGCGCCTGGTAGCCTATTTGCTCGTCCAGCAGGGCGCTGCCCCTTCCGTCGCAGTACTGCGCGCCGAGCTGTCGCGCTTGGTGCCCCAATACATGGTGCCAAGCGCTTTCGTCTTCCTGGATGCTTTCCCGGTCACCGCAAACGGTAAACTCGACCGCCGCGCCCTGCCCGTGCCCGACCAGCTGGCTATGCTAAGTACCTCATACGAAGCGCCTCAAGGTACCGCCGAGATTACCGTCGCGGCAATCTGGCAGGATCTGCTTTGTCTGGAGCGGGTCGGCCGTCATGACCATTTCTTTGAGCTTGGCGGGCATTCCCTGCTGGCCGTGAAACTGGTATCGCGCCTGCGCCTTGAACTTGGTATCGAACTCAGCTTGCGCGAACTGTTTGATCATCCGACCGTGTCGGCCTTAAGCCAGGTTGTACAAGATGCGGCACCATCGCTCCTGTCGAACATCCGCCCGGCAGACCGCAATCAGGCCTTGCCCCTGTCGTTTGCACAGCAACGTCTCTGGTTTCTTGACCAACTCGATCATGCTGCTAGCGTGGTGTACCACATGCCTGCCAGCCTGCGCCTCCAGGGTAGCCTGGACCGTGGTGCATTGCAGGCGGCGCTCGATCGCATTATCGGTCGCCATGAAAGTCTGCGGACACAATTTGTCAGTGTCGGCGGCCAGCCCATGCAAGTGATTGCCGCCGCCGAATCCGGCTTTTCCCTGACTGAACATGATTTGAGCGCCTTGTCAGGAAACGAACAGAAAGCCGCTCTTGGACGCATGAGTGCGGACGAAGCCCTCACGCCGTTCGATCTCGCGACCGGCCCCCTGATCCGCGGTCGCCTTTTGCATCTGGGGAAGGACGATCATGTTTTGTTGGTGACACAGCATCATATTGTCTCCGACGGCTGGTCCATCGGCAACCTTGTGCGTGAGTTTGCCGCGCTGTATACGGCGTTTACCCAGCAACTGCCGGATCCGTTACCGGTATTGGCACTCCAGTACGTCGACTATGCTGCCTGGCAGCGCGAGTGGCTGCAAGGCGAGGCCTTGCAGCGGCAGGTGGATTACTGGCGCCTGCACCTCGCCGAAGCGCCGGCGTTGCTGGCAATGCCAGCCGACCGTCCGCGCCCAGCGGTGCAGAGCCATGCCGGTAGCACCGTCCCGGTGGTATTGTCCGCTGAATTGACAGCGAGCATGCGCGCACTTGGTCAACGCCATGGCGCGACTTTGTTCATGACTCTGCTAGCCGGTTGGTCGGCCCTGCTTGCGCGTATGAGCGGGCAAGACGACATTGTGGTCGGCACGCCGTTTGCGAACCGCCAACGTAGTGAAGTCGAGCCGTTGATTGGCTTTTTCGTCAATACGCTCGCGCTGCGCGTCAAGTTCGAAAACGACCTGAGCGTGAGTGCGCTAATTGCGCAGGTCAAGGCCGCCACACTCGAGGCGCATGCGCACCAGGACATCCCGTTCGAACAGGTGGTAGAACTCGTCAATCCTGCTCGCAGCCTCAGTCATAGCCCGATTTTTCAAGCCATGCTGGTGTTGCAAAATACACCGGATAGCGGTCCTTTATCGCTGCCAGGCTTGAGCCTTTCGGGACTCGAATCGGTTCAGACGACCGCTCACTTCGACTTGTCGCTAACGTTGGCAGAAGTTGACGATGTACTTGTCGGCCGGCTTGAGTACGCGACCGACCTGTTTGATCACGGCACCATCGAGCGTACGGTTCAATACTTTCAGGTGTTACTCGAAGGTATGGTGGAGGATCAGCAAAGAGCCGTGAGCGAATTGCCGCTGCTGTCCGCTTCACATCGGTCCCAGGTATTGGAGCAGTTCAATGACACGGCCGTCGGCTACCCGGATATGCAGCTGCTTCACGCGCTATTCGAAGTCCAGGCTGCTGCGCATCCAGATGCGCCAGCGGTAGTGTACGAAGACAAAAGTCTGAGCTACGCAGAGCTAAATCAGCGCGCCAACCAGGTGGCACATTACCTGATCGGCTTGGGTATCAAGCCAGACAATTTGGTCGCTCTATGTGTCGAGCGCAGCATCGAGATGATGGTTGGCCTCTTCGGTATTTTGAAGGCAGGTGCCGCTTATTTACCGCTTGATCCAAACAATCCGCCCGAGCGGCTTGCCTACATACTGGGTGACAGCGCACCGGCCGCGATGCTTAGCCAGCAGGCGTTGATAAGCAGCTTGCCTCAGTCCGCGATGCCAGTACTGACTCTCGACGGCGGGCATCAGCCTTGGTCCGGCTTGCCCGTGCACAATCCCGACCCCGTCGCACTGGGACTCGGCGCGCACCATTTGGCCTACGTCATGTATACCTCTGGTTCGACCGGCGACGCGAAGGGTGTGGCGGTCGAGCATCGATCCCCAGTCAATTTCTGGCACGTACTGGAACATACCGCATACGGTCAACACAAACCTTCGCGTGTCGCACTGAACTCGTCATTTGCTTTTGACGCTTCGCTCAAAGGCATCGTACAGTTGCTCTCGGGCCGTTGCGTATATGTGATTCCCCAGGGCATTCGCGCCGATGGTGCGGCCATGCTTGCATACCTGGAAGCGAACCAGATCGAATCGTTCGATTGTACCCCGCTGCAGCTATCGGCGCTGCTGGCCGCGGGCCTGCTCGATCATCCCCGCTATCGTCCGCCCTGTATTCTGGTTGGTGCTGACGTGATCGATACTGCTATGTGGACGAAACTCAGAGGTTCGACGACCACACGTTTCTTTAATATGTATGGTCCGACCGAAACGACGGTCGATGCGACGCTCTGTAGTATCCGCGAGGCCGGCGCATCGCCCACGATCGGCCGCCCGATCGACAATATGCAGGTTTACATCCTGGACGGCGCACGCCAGCCGGTACCAGTTGGCGTCACTGGGGAGTTGTACATCGGCGGTGCGGGCGTGGCGCGGGGCTACCTTGGACGGCCCGCACTCACTGCAGAGCGTTTCCTGGCCGATCCGTTTAACAGCGGTGTCCGCGCACGCATGTATAAAACTGGTGACATCGGGCGATGGTTGCCGGATGGCAACATTGAATACGTAGGGCGCAATGATTTTCAGGTCAAGATCCGGGGTTTTCGCATCGAACTGGGCGAAATCGAATCCAAACTACGCAGTTGCGCGGGGGTACGCGAAGCTATTGTCGTTGCCATGGAAGATGGACGCGACGATCAGCCTGGTGAGAAGCGTCTGGTAGCGTACGTGATTGCGCAAGACAGCGTGATCTTGGCACCGGCAAATTTGCGTGGCGAGCTCATGTCCGTGTTGCCACAGCATATGATTCCAGCAGCATTTGTCGCGCTTGATGCATTCCCGCTCAATTCCAGTGGGAAATTGGATCGTCGCGCCCTACCCGCGCCGGATGCCTCGTCGATGGTGACGCGTGCGTATGAGCCACCGCACGGGGAACTGGAGACAAAGATAGCCGCAACCTGGAGCGCGCTGCTGAAATTGACCCAGGTGGGACGCCAGGACAATTTCTTTGAGCTGGGCGGACACTCGCTGCTGGCTGTTCAACTGATTGCTAAACTACACCAACAGTTTGACGTTGCCCTGCCGCTTGCCGCGTTTTTTTCCAATCCAAGCATTGCGGCGCTGGCCGAGCGGATCGCAGAAGCTGAGACCGATGCGTACCTGGCTATCCCGGCACTGCCGTCTGCACCGCGTTACAACCTGTCGCATCCGCAGCTAAGGCTGTGGATCTTCCAGCAAATCAACCCGCACAGTACCGCCTACCACATGCCCGGTGCCGTGGAACTGCCATCGGAAGTGTCTCCGATGCTGCTGCAGCGTGTCGTGCGCAAACTGGTCGAACGCCAAGCCTCTCTGCGCACGGTATTTATACCAGTGGATGGCATTCCTGCGCAGATCGTTCTTGAAGAGATGCCTTTCGAGCTACCTGTGGTCAAGGTCGCATGCGACGACTCCCTGTCCGCCTTAATGCATGAGCATGCCTTGCGTCCGTTTGACCTTGAAACTGGCCCGCTATTTCGCGCTACCATTGCCAAACGCGTTGACGGCAGCATGACGCTGCTGTGGAACATGCACCACATTATTGCGGATGGCGCATCGTTCGAGATTCTCAAGCGGGAGGCACTGGCCTTGATCGCCGCTTATCAAAAAGGGCAGGCCGATCCGTTGGCCCGATTGCCGATCCGTTACGTCGATTTCGCAGCGTGGCAGCAAGCGATGCTCGACATGGATCGCCAGGGTAGTCATTTGTTCTGGCACGCCAATCTGGGAGGTAAGGTGCCTAGGCTCGACCTTCCGTATGACTATCCGCCAGTGAGCCATCTACACCATCAGGGGGCGTCGTACTCGTTTTGCGTTTCCGCCAACGTTTCGAAGGGGTTACAGGCTCTCGGTGCCGCGCGCAACGCCACTGCCTTCATGGTACTGATGTCCGGCTTCTTGGCCTTGCTGTCCAAGCTTACCCGGCAATCTGACCTTATTATCGGGATGCCTGTAGCGGGGCGCGAACATCCAGATACCCGGGAACTAATTGGTTGCTTCATCAATACGGTGATGTTGCGCAATCGCATTGACAATACGGCATCTTTTTCCCGGATTGTCGAGCAGGTCAGGGAATCGACACTGGCGGCATTGGAGCATCAGAGCTATCCGTTCGAAAAGTTGCTCGATGAATTGCACGTACCTCGTGATCTGGGACGTTTCCCCATCTCATCCGTGTTCATGAATTTCCAAGCGCTTGGCGAACCTGATGCTTCGTATTTCGATGGCTCCCAGGCCTGTCCACAACGCGGCCACCGGTCACTCGACAGCGAAGTCAAGTTCGACCTAAACCTGTATGCACGTCAATCTGGCGACGAAATCAGCTTCGATTGCCATTACCGTACCGCCTGCTTCAAGCCGGAAACGATTGAGCATATCTTTGGTCAATATGCGCACCTGCTCGAACAGGTTGCACACGATCCCGAACTCGTTCCGGGAAATTTCGATTTCCTGGCGCTTCCGAGCACCCTCGCGGCAGAGGATAAGCAACGTATCTTGGCTGCCTGGGATCAGGTGCAACCTGGATTTACGGACTTGTCCGATGCCGACTTGAAGCTCGCCCTGCCATTCGATCATGTCATGGCGATGTTTGGGCGGATTACCGCTCAGGATCCTGGGCATGTCGCCATCGAATGGCGCGACGTCCAACTCAGCTATGGTGAGCTGGACCTCCGTGCTAACCAAGTGGCCAACTGGTTGCTTGGCCACGGGGCCAGTGTTGGTGCTATCGTTGTATTGCTGCTGCAGGACCCGGTGGCGCAAATTGTGGCTACCCTTGGCGTACTCAAGGCCGGCTGTGTATTCGCGTCGGCCAATATCCAGCACCCCGAGCAACGCTTGCGCACGCTTTTCGGCCTCGTTTCGCCGCGCTTTGTCGTGACCGACACGCTCTGCCTCGATCGGCTGGCTCCGCTTCTGGTGGGCGACACCAGTGTTGCCCACATCCTGGCGCTCGATGATGGAGATAGAGCGATGCTACCGGCTACCTGCACCCGCAACGGCGCGGCCGTCGACTCCCTTGCTTCGGTCAGCAAGTGTGCAGTGCAAGTCGCGGTGTCACCAGACGCCCCGTGTTACATCTATTTCACCTCCGGTTCCACAGGCACGCCAAAAGCAGTGGTTGGCCGCAGCAATGGTCTTGCACATTTCGTTCAATGGGAGATCAGCGCTTTCAATCTTGACAAATCTTCGCGCATCAGTCAGCTAACGACACCGACCTTCGATGTCTACCTGCGCGACATTTTCGCCGGTCTGTGCTCCGGCGGCACGGTATGCATTCCACCGTCAACTGAAGTCTTCGACAATGCGGCGCTGCTGTCCTGGCTTGAACAAGCACGTATTACTCTCATGCACTGCGTGCCGTCGCTCTTCAAACTCCTGTTCGGCCCAGACCTGGGGGGCGAGAGACTCCCGACGCTGCAATGGGCGTTGTTGGCTGGAGAGCCGTTGAGTCCTGCGATGGTAAACCAGTGGATAGCCCTGTTCGGTGCGCGCATACAGTTGGTCAATCTGTACGGACCCACGGAAACCACCCTGGCCAAGTTCTTCTACCTGGTACCGAGCCGGATCACCACCGACAGCTTCATCCCCGTTGGCCGACCAATCCCCGGCGCGCAGGCTATTTTGCTTAACGATAATCTTGATCCATGCCAAGCTGGCGAAATCGGTGAAATATATATTCGCACGCCTTACCGTAGCCTGGGTTACCACGGACAGGACGCGTTGAACCGTCAGGCTTTCATCCGGAATCCGTTCACCACAGGAACGGACGATATCCTGTACAAGACGGGTGACTTGGCGACCGTCCTTGCAGATGGCAATTTTCATTTAGTTGGCAGAAAAGATTTTCAAGTCAAGATCCGCGGTCATCGTATCGAGCTCGGTGAAATCGAGACGAGACTGATGGCTTGCCCGGGCATCCGTGACGCCGTCGTTATTGCACGGGACCTCGATCTTGCGGAGCCGGACGAAGTGCGTTTGGTGGCCTATCTGGTCGTCCAGGACGGTGCCTCGCCGACGGCGACCGACTTGCGAGACGCCCTGTCGGTGCTGTTGCCGGACTACATGCTACCGAGCGCCTTCGTTACTATGGCTGCTTTCCCACTCATGTCAAACGGCAAGCTAGACCGCCGCGCTCTGCCCGCACCTGGTCAGTGGGCTGTGGCGAACCGGACCTATGAGGCCCCGCGAGGGAACCTAGAGACTGCCATCGCCACCATCTGGCAGGATCTCCTGCGACTGGATCAAGTAGGGCGCCGCGACAACTTCTTCGAGTTGGGTGGCCATTCGTTGCTGGCAGTGCGGTTCGCCTCGTGCCTGCGCAAAGATCTTGGCATCGACCTGCCGCTGCGCGATCTGTTTGCATACCCAGCCTTGGCTGATCTAGCGCAGCAGCTAGGTGCCTCCGGGCCATCGGCACTACCGGTAATCGGGTTGGCTGATCGGCGCACCCCGCTGCCGCTGTCGTTCGCCCAGCAACGCCTTTGGGTGCTCGACCAGCTTGGCCATGCTGCTTACCATATGCCGGCAGGCTTGCGGCTGCAGGGTTGCCTGGACCACAGCGCCTTGCAGTCGGCACTCGACCGTATCGTTGCCCGCCATGAAAGCCTGCGCACAGCGTTTGCCACCATCGATGGCCAGCCGGTACAGATGTTCGCGCCGGCCGATTGCGGATTTTCGTTGTTAGAGCAAGATCTGAGCATGCTGGCGGGACATGAACAACAAGCAGCGGTGGCGCGCATCAGTACTGATGAGGCGTGCATGCCGTTCGATCTTGCCGCCGGTCCGCTGATCCGCGGACGGCTATTGCGCCTCAGCCAGGATCATCACGTTCTGCTGGTTACCCAGCATCACATCGTTTCGGATGGATGGTCTTTGGGCATCCTGGTGCGCGAATTCGCCTCCTTGTATACGGCATTCACCCGGCGGCAGCCAGACCCATTACCGGTATTGGCGATCCAGTATGCCGATTATGCAGTCTGGCAGCGTGAGCGCATGCAGGGCGAGGCGCTGCAACGACAGGGCGACTTCTGGCGCCAGCATCTTGCCGGCGCGCCGGCGCTGCTGGAAATGCCAACGGACCGCCCGCGTCCGGCCATACAGAGCCATGCCGGCAACACGGTCCCGATGTCTCTTAGCGCCCAACTGACCGCCGGGTTGCGTCTGCTCAGCCAGCTTCATGGCGCGACCCTGTTCATGACCCTCCTGGCAGGCTGGTCGGCCCTGCTCGCACGTATGAGCGGGCAGGACGACGTCGTCGTCGGCACGCCATTCGCGAACCGCCAGCGCAGCGAAGTTGAGCCACTGATCGGCTTTTTCGTCAATACGCTCGCGCTGCGCGTCAAGCTCGATAATGACCCGACCGTGGCGGCACTGATCGAACAGGTCAAGGACGTCGCACTAGACGCGCATGCCCATCAGGACATTCCGTTCGAACAGGTGGTCGCAATGATCAATCCTACACGCGGCCTTAGCCATAGCCCGGTCTTTCAAACCATGCTAGTGCTGCAGAACACGCCCGACACGGGGCCCGTCTCGCTGCCGGACCTGACCTTGTCGGGCATCGCGACGGCACATACGACCGCCCGATTCGATGTGTCGCTGTCGCTGACGGAAGTGGACGATGTGCTCACGGGACGACTCGAGTATGCAAGTGATTTGTTTGATCACAGCACCGTCGAGCGCCTGGCTCAGCATTTGAATGTACTCCTAACGGGCATGGTGGAAAACGAACAGACGCGGGTAAGTGAACTGCCGCTGCTGTCTGCCAGCCAACAGGAGCAGTTGCTGGTTGGTTTCAACGATACCGAGGTCAAGTATCCGCAAGATTTGCTGATCCATGAGCTGTTCGAAGCGCAGGTGGCCGCGCAACCGGATGCCGTCGCGCTCGTATTCGAGGACACTAGTCTGAGCTATGGCGAACTGAATCGGCGTGCTAACGGCGTCGCCCATGCGCTGCTCTCGCTCGGCGTGCGTCCGGATGACCGTGTTGCGCTGTGCGCCGAGCGCAGCCTTGAGATGGTGGTGGGGCTGCTCGGTGTGCTGAAAGCGGGCGCTGCCTATGTTCCGCTTGATCCTGCCTACCCGGCCGAACGGCTGACCCACATGCTGACCGACAGCGCACCCGTGGCGGTGCTGACGCAACGTGCCCTGCAGGACACCGTTGCGCGGCTCGATAGCACTGGCACGCTGCCGGTGCTATCGCTTGACGACCTGGATGCGTATGGCGATACCAATCCAGACCCGGTCGCGCTCGGATTAACGGCACGCCATCTGGCCTACGTCATCTATACCTCCGGCTCGACTGGGGTGCCGAAAGGCGTCATGGTCGAACATGCTGGATTGAGCAATCTTGTCGCCGCACAGATACCCCTTCTTTCGGTTACCGCGGATAGTCGCGTCCTGCAATTCGTCTCGGTTAGCTTTGACGTCAGCATTTCCGAAATTGGCATGGCCTTGTGTAGCGGTGCCAGCTTGTATATGGCGACGCCGGAAGCACTGTTGCCAGGTGCCCCGCTCGTACAAACCTTGCGCCGATATGACATTACGCATATCAGCTTGCCGATGGCGGCGCTGGCGGCGCTGCCGTGTGACGCTCAGCTCGACAAGCTTGGCACCGTGGTAGTCGGTGGCGAGGCGCTTCCCCCGGCATTGGCGAACCGCTGGGCGGCGCGGTGCAATCTCTTTAATGCCTATGGGCCGACTGAGGCCACCGTCTGCGTATCCCAATATCCATGCAGGATCACTGACCGCCATAGTGTACCGGTCGGGCGTCCGATCGCGAACACCCGGATCTATCTCCTGAACAGCAATCTGCAGGTGGTTCCGCTGGGCGTAGCAGGCGAGGTCTATATTGGCGGCATAGGGGTGGCGCGTGGCTACTTAAATCAGCCAGTCCTGAGCGAAGAGCGTTTCATTGCCGACCCGTTGAGCAACAATGCCGGCGCGCGGCTGTATAAGACGGGTGACCTGGCGCGTTATTTGCCAGACGGAAATATCGAATACCTGGGTCGCAATGACTTCCAAGTCAAGATTCGCGGCTTCCGCATTGAGCTCGGCGAAATCGAAACAGCATTAGCCGCCTGTGATGGGGTGCGCGACACGGCGGTGATCGCCATGACAGATGATTTGGCCAGCCAGTCTGTCGACAAGCGGCTCGTGGCCTATCTGGTAGCGCATGAGGGCCAGACGCTATCACCAGCAAAATTGCGCGCGCAACTGTCGATCCTGCTACCGCACTACATGGTGCCCAGTGTTTTCGTTACTCTTGATGTATTTCCGCTTACCCCTAATGGGAAGCTCGATCGTCTGGCGCTGCCTGTGCCCGATCGATCGGCCATTGTGGCAATGGCATACGAAGCGCCACTTGGCACCTCGGAAAAAGCCATTGCTACGATTTGGGAGGAACTCCTCAAGCTGACCGATGTCGGCCGGCATGATCATTTCTTTGATCTTGGCGGACATTCGCTGCTTGCTGTGCAGTTTGCCTCGCGCTTGCGTGCTGAAATGGGAATTGAGCTTGCAATACGTGATGTGTTTGCGAATCCGACGCTGTCAGGGCTGGCAAAAATTGTTGATATGATAACCCCGGAAATTGCGACAGCAATTCCTTTGGCCGAGCGCAGCAAACCGTTGCCATTATCGTTTGCCCAGCAGCGTCTTTGGTTCCTCGACCAGTTTGATCACGCCGCCAGCGCGGCCTACCACTTGGCTTCTGGACTGCGGCTTCAGGGCAAGCTCGATCGTGACGCCCTGATAGCTGCATTGAACCGCGTCGTTGCTCGCCATGAGGCGTTACGTACCACGTTCGTGCAGGTCGAGGGTCAGCCGACACAATGCATCGCACCGCCAGAGTGCGGGTTTGTGCTTGTCGAGCATGACTTGAGCGCGTTGGGCGAGAGTGAGCAGAGAGAGGCCGTGTCAAGCCTTGCCAGCAAAGAGGCACGTACAGCATTCGAGTTGCCCGCGGGTCCGATGATCCGCGGTCGCCTGTTATGCCTTGGGAAAGACAATCATGTGCTTCTGGTCACGCAGCACCATATTGTCACTGATGGCTGGTCCATCGGTATTCTGGTGCGCGAATTCGCCGTGCTATACACTGCGTTCACCCAACAACTGCCTGATCCGTTGCCGGCACTGGTGATCCAGTATGCTGATTATGCGGCCTGGCAGCGCGAGCGCATGCAAGGCCAGGCGCTTCAGCAGCAGGCTGATTTTTGGTACCATCACTTGGCTGGTGCGCCGGCGCTGCTGGAAATGCCGACCGATCGCTCACGTCCTTCGATGCAGAGCCATGCCGGCAACACCGTCGCGGTGACGCTCTCGGCCGAACTGACTGCAGGCTTGCGCGCTCTAGGCCAACGTCATGGCGCGACCCTGTTTATGACACTGCTGGCGGGTTGGTCGGCCCTGCTCGCGCGCATGAGCGGGCAGGATGATGTGGTGATCGGCACGCCGTTCGCGAATCGCCAGCGCAGCGAAGTCGAGCCGCTGATCGGGTTTTTCGTTAATACGCTCGCGCTGCGCGTCAAGCTCGAGAACAATCCGAGCGTGGCTGCGCTGATCGAGCAGGTCAAAGCGACCACGTTGGAAGCGCATGCGCATCAGGATATCCCGTTTGAACAGGTCGTCGAATTGGTCAATCCCGCCCGTAGCCTTGGGCACAGCCCGATTTTCCAGGCCATGCTAATGTTGCTCAACACGCCAGACATGGAGCCCATGTCACTGCCGGGCCTCACTCTGTCGGGAATCGCGACGGTCCATACCACTGCTCACTACGATTTGTCTCTGTCGCTTGCTGAAGCGGACGGTGGCATCGTCGGTCGCCTCGAATATGCGAGCGACCTGTTTGATCAGGGTACCGTCGAACGCCTGCTGCAGCATTTCCAGGTGTTACTGACGGCGATGGTGACAGACGAGCGGACACTCATCAGCGAACTGCCGCTGTTGTCGGCCCCACAGCAGAAGCAGTTGCTGGTCGACTTCAACGATACAACGGTCGAATATCCACAAGATTTGCTGATCCATCAGCTGTTTGAAGCACGGGCAGCCGCACAGCCCGATGCGATAGCATTGGTGTTTGAGGGGCACCTGCTGAGTTACAACGAACTGAACCGCCGTGCCAATAGAGTCGCCCACACGCTGCTCGCCCTTGGCATCAGGCCGGACGACCGTGTTGCCCTGTGCGTCGGGCGTAGTCCCGAGATGGTGGCCGGCGTGCTCGGCGTGCTCAAGGCGGGTGCTGCCTATGTGCCGCTCGACCCGGCTTATCCGGCTGAGCGTTTGGCGTATATGCTCGCCGACAGTGCACCCAAAGCTGTTCTGACCCAGACTGCAGTATGCGAAGCACTTGGGCCGGTCGGCAGCGTTGCAATGCCTATGCTGCTGCTGGATGAAATGCCTGCGTCTGCTGATACCAATCCGGATCTGTGTGCGTCAATATTGACGCCGGAAAAACTCGCCTACGTTATCTATACCTCAGGGTCAACAGGCCAGCCTAAGGGAGTCATGGTAGAGCATGGTTCGGTTGTGAATTTCCTGCAGTCGATGTCGATCGTGCCGGGCATTTCCTCCGAAGATACGTTGCTGGCGGTCACAACTTTGTCTTTTGATATTGCTGGCCTCGAGTTGTATTTACCGCTCATGACTGGTGCCAGGATCGTCCTTCTGGATGCGTCTGCTGCATCTGATCCATCCCGTTTGCAAGCGGCAATCGACGACTACGGAGTCACCGTCATGCAGGCCACACCAGCGACCTGGACCTTGCTTCTTGCGAATGGCTGGTTGGGCAATAGCAGGCTTCGGGCCCTCTGTGGCGGTGAAGCGATGACGGTCGAGCTGTCGCAGCGACTTGCCGGACATGTCGGTCAAGTCTGGAATTTATATGGCCCGACGGAGACGACAATCTGGTCCACCTGCATGCAGGTCACCGAGCGCTGCCCCGCTACACTAACTGAGCCGATAGGACGGCCGATTGCCAATACGCGCATCTACCTTCTGGATCGCCAGCTGCAACCGGTTCCGCTCGGTGTCATCGGCCAGCTCTATATCGGTGGCGCGGGGTTGGCGCGTGGTTATTTGAACCGCCCAGAACTGACCAGCGAATGTTTCATCAGCGACCCATTTGATACCGAAGCGGGCGGGCGCTTATACAGAACTGGCGATCTGGCGCGGTATCTTCCTGACGGTAATCTCGAATTCCTGGGGCGTAACGACTCGCAAGTCAAGATTCGTGGCCTACGCATTGAACTTGGCGAAATCGAAGCTAGGCTGATCGACGTCCCAGGTGTACATCAGGCGGTTGTTGTTGCACGCGAACGTATAGCGGACCAGCCGGGCGACATGCATTTGGTTGCCTACTTGATTGGGCAGGATGGTATCAGTTTGCCGGTAGGTGAACTGCGCACCCAGTTGTCGGCTGTGTTGCCGCACTATATGGTGCCAAATGCGTTCATGTTTCTCGATGCCTTCCCCCGCACGCCTAATGGCAAGCTCGATCGCCGAGCCTTACCTGCGCCCGACCATGCAGCCATCGTGAGCAAAGCCTACGATGAGCCAACTGGGCTCGTTGAAATAGCGATCGCCTCGATCTGGATCAACTTGTTGCACGTGGGGCAGGTAGGGCGCCGCGATCACTTCTTTGAACTTGGCGGCCACTCTCTGCTGGCGATGCAGCTAGTTCTTCGCCTTCAGGAGGAGTTCCATGTGCATGTGCCCGTCCGGTCAGTCTTTGACAAACCGCAACTTGCGGCTCTTGCTGAACATGTCACAGAACTTCAGTTCGCGCATTTCTTGGGGCAAGAAAAAGAAGACTTGGAGGACCAGCTCGATTCCATGACTGCGGAGGAGCTCATGGCTCTTCTCGAAAAGGATGATGTCAATGACTGAGCATCGCTATACAAGTTACCACTTGCAACCTTACGCCCGCTTTGATCGTCAGGCCTCGAGATAGTCATTAAGCATTGATTGCCTGGTCTTAGTGCAATACAAACGAGGAAGAAATTAGCAGGCGTCTTGCACTTTAACTGAAAATTTCTCTTTGGCTGTGACTAGGGCGCATATAACGTTTTGGAGAAAATCCCTGTGACGGTGTCGTCGGCAGGGACTTTCATCATTATTCCGAACTGCGCTGAAACTATTTGCGGCGATGACGAGATGTGGGAAGCTATTTCTACCCCGTGCGGATTTTTTTTGGGGGAAAAGTTTGGCGTGTGGTCGATTGGTTATTATTGGTGAGTTTTACACGCATTTTGCCCTGATATACTCAGCCGCTCTGAAACGAATTCCAGTCATCGTTTCTGGTCGGCTAACGTATGCCTGGAACATCTGCGTACTCTTGCTGATTTTATTTGTTGGGCATAATTGAATTACGTTGGGCAAATAGCTTCGATATTTTTTTTGGTCTAGGACCAATAAAGGGGATCGATTGAGTGTCGCGGTTCTTTGCCGCGCAGTGGTGCTTTCATAATTCTAAATATTTTTACTCAATAAAAATTAGTCAACCAATTTATCGACATTTTTGAGAAATTTACGTATGTGCCATGCTGGAAAAATTATGAGACATTCGTCATCTGGAAGTATCTCGCGTCACCTCCTCCCTCTTCCTTCATGTTTACAGGTGTTCTTTCGATGAAATAACTCGGGGATGTGTCGTCCCGCGCCTGTAGAGTCGGAAGAGATCCGCTGATCTGCGCCGCGTTTGAGACCTGAGGAGTCATCTGGAGCAAGCACCATAACGTTGCATGCTTCCCTCCACTGGTCGACATCAGCCCTAACTCTATCCCTGTGTTGCGGCTTGAACCAGGCTTTTCAACTGTTTTCATGAACTGATTAAATGATTAATAGCATTCTTGACGTTGCATACCCAGGCATTGCACCACAGGGAACAATTCCATCGAGGGAGGAGGCAGTTCAGACGGTACGTGACTTTGTCGCTACGCGATTCCCGGAAGCCATTTGCGCTTTCTGCTTTGGATCCTATTCTAGAAATGAACAGAAGTGGTTTTCTGATCTGGATGTATTTGTGATTCTTCCAAAGTTCTCAGCCGGAAAGATGTGCGAGATGCAGCGTATTATTCACAAAGGGCTGAGGGTCGAAGCCTTCGTTTATACGGAGGAGTCGTTCCAAAAGGCAATGCAACGACTTACCCGGGATGGACGATTTGTTTATCATGCGGCCGTGCTCGAAGGGGTGCTCGTCGCCGGATGTGAAAAGACGTTCAAAAAGCTGCAGGAAACCACGCGCATATCGATTGCCAAGCCTCGGCCTCCGATGGCTCCAATATTCCTTACCTATTTCCGGACATATGTATCCTCGCAACTGGTCAAGCTATCACAAGTCCAGGACGCATTTAGTATGGCGCACCACGCATATAACGTTTACACCACCTTGTATTTGGCGATCCTTCGTCACGAAAAAAACGAAACATATAATATGGATATCTTGCCAAAGGTATTCCGCAAACATGATCCCTCCTCTGCTGAAAAAGTGGAAGCAGCATATCTGAAGCTTTGTTCGACCGCAGACCCTTCAGATTTTATTCACGTCAACAAGCTACTGCTCGACCGTATCGGTGGGCCAGCCTGGCATGGCGTGCACGACCCCTATCCCGGCGACATGACGTTTGGCGCGATGCTTCGCATGCGCCTGCGGTCAAAATTCGCATCCAAACGGGCATAACCAAGGCCACCTGTTTTCCGCCGTTTGGAGCGAATGCGTATGTTGCGATACGTCGCCCTGAATAGGTGCGCCGTCCCAACGTGATTCACGCTTTCCGCTCTCTCGCAGCGGTTCTTCCATTCCCGTCACTGGCGCGGCGGCGTTTCTTCGCGTCTTCGAACAGATATTGCATTTAACAAAGGATTTGTCGTGGCTTTGCTTCCAGAGAATGAAACCAAGATGCACCCCTTATCGTCCGCGCAAGACATGGTCTGGTTCGACCAAATATTGAATCCGGAGTCCGTTTATTACAACATCGGGTTCGTTTGGGAAACGCGGGGGGACATCGACACCAATCTCCTGGAGCAGGCAATCAACCAGGTGGCCAACAGCAACGATGGGCTACGCCTCATCTTTAGCGTCGAGGATGGGTTTCCTCGGCAGACCGTTCTGCCGTCGGTGGCAATCAAGTTGCGTTTCATCGACCTGAGCGGCCAGCCCAACGCCAACGAACTTGCGCGCGAGCATCTGCAGGCGGCATTAAACAGGCCATTTAAGCTCGATGGTGGACTAATCTGGGATACCGTGTTTGTGCGTGTCGACGCCGACACGGGCTACTGCCTGCATAGTCATCACCACCTGATGACTGATTATTATGGTTTTATCCTGGTAGCGCGGACCTTTGCTGACGCCTATAATCGATTGTTGTCCGACCGCAGTACGGTGCAGCCTCAAGGGCCGTCATATCTTGATTTTGTCGCTGAAGATCGTCACTATTTGTGCTCCAAGCGTTACCACAATGACATGCAGTTCTGGCGCGAGCGTTTTCCGCTCTTGCCACCACCGCTGTTTGAACGCAAGCGCGGCTTGTCTCAGAGCCAGATTGCGCCAAGTGGTCGCGTACGTTGGGCAATTTCTCGCTCCCAGTTTGATCGCCTCGCTGCATTTGCCGTTGACGTGGGTTCCTCTGCACCAACACTGATCCTGGCTGCACTCGCTCTTTATTTTGCGCGCAGTAGCGAGGCGGACGAAGTAGTCATCGGCTATGCAATGCATAATCGTGCGACTGCCAGTCACAAGCAGACGTTCGGCATGTTTTCATCAATTATTCCTGTTGGTATTAAGGTTAATCTGGCAGTGTCGCTCAAGGAGTTTGTTGCAGACATTACCGCTGAATTGCGTCGTTGCTACCGTCACCAGCGTTTTCCGATCGCCGAAGTCAATCGTGGCGTAAAGCTAGGCCGTTCGGGCCGTAGCCACATGTTCGATGTCAGCATGTGTTTCATGGGGTTCCGCGCTGACATGATGCTGGGAGATGCGCCGGCAATCATTAACGCCATGGACACCGGTTTCGACCAGACGCCGCTGGCTCTTATTTTCCGCGACCACCATGCGAAAGAAGAGATTACCGTCGACTTCAACTACAACACGGCGGTTTTTGAGCGCGACGAGGCGGAAAGGATTCAGCGCAATTTCGCGTTTCTGTTGCAGGAGCTGGTCCACCATGCCGATTCGCCCGTATTTGCCATCCCGCTCATACATGGCGCCGAACGCGATACCTTGCTCAATCAATGGAATCAGACCGCCCAGGCCTATCCGCAGGGGCGCTTGGTGCATCAGTTGTTCGAGGAGTGGGCTGCGGCCGATCCGGATGCGCCGGCGCTGGTGTTTCAAGGACGCCGCCTCAGTTATGGCGAGTTGAATCGACGTGCTAACCAGGTCGCTCATACCCTGCTGGCTTACAACGTGCGCCCGAATGACCGGGTCGCGATCTGCGCCGGACGTGACCCTGACCTGGTAATTGGACTACTGGGCGTTCTCAAAGCCGGGGCTGCCTATGTCCCGCTGGACCCGACCTATCCCGCTGAGCGCCTGTCACATATGGTGAACGACAGTGCGCCGGTCGCTATCCTTACGCAGTCTTCGATGCTCGACACGCTTGCTCGGTCGGGCAGTGCGGTGTCCACACGCCCTGTATTGCTGCTCGACCGCTTGGCAGCGCAGAGCGAGGTCAATCCCGATACCTCTGCGCTAGGTCTTACCGCCAGCGATCTGGCGTATGTCATTTACACATCGGGGTCGACCGGTTTGCCCAAGGGCGTCATGATTGAGCATGCTGGCTTCCTCAATTATCTCCAGTGGGCACTGTCCGAGTATGCTGCGCGAGGCAGACGCAACGCCCTCGTTTCTTCGTCTATTTCGTTTGACGCTACGATCACTAGTCTCTATTTGCCGCTGCTCAGTGGTGGTGTCGCAACGCTCATTCCCGATGGCAGCGAGTTGATTGACCTGGAAGCGCTGCTGGCAAAGCCGGGCAGCCATGGCTTGGTGAAGATTACCCCTTCGCACCTGAAGCAGTTGGGGGAGCGGTTGCAGCAGGTAGGCCTGCAGTCTTCGGTCGACGTATTTGTGGTCGGCGGTGAGGCCCTGCCACGCGAAACAGTCGCGCTTTGGAATAGCATCGATCCGGCCATACGCATTGTTAACGAGTACGGTCCCACCGAGACAGTCGTCGGGTGCATTGTGCATGACGCGGTCGCCTCCCAGTTAAGTGGCAGCGAGGTTCCCATCGGTCGTCCAATCGCCAATACAGACATCTACTTGCTGGACCAATATCTGCAGCCAGTCCCGCTTGGCTTCCCTGGCGAAATATATATCGGCGGCGCCGGCGTGGCGCGCGGCTATTTGAACCGTCCAGAGCTGACCGCTGAACGCTTCATCGCTGACCCATTCAGTGACGCTCCGAAGGCCCGCCTATACAAGACGGGCGACCTGGCGCGCTACCGCCCTGACGGTACCATCGAATATCTAGGCCGTAACGACTTCCAGGTCAAGATCCGTGGTTTCCGGATCGAGCCGGGCGAGATCGAGGCGCAACTTGCGGCTTGTCCTGGCATCCGCCAGGCGATTGTCATTACCCATGGAGACAGCCCGGACGACAAACGTCTCGTGGCCTATGTGCTGATGCAGGAAGGAGCGCCCGCCTTCGATGCAGCCACGCTACGCAACATGCTGCTGGAAACGCTCCCTAGCTTCATGGTCCCGGGACATTTCATCGGAATTGATCATGTTCCCCTGACATCGAATGGAAAAATTGACCGTGGCGCCCTTCCTGCGCCAGAGCTGACGCGCACCGAGACTGGTTACACGGCGCCACGCACTATGACGGAGGAGCGCATTGCTGCCATCTGGGCCCAGGTGCTCAAGCTGGACAAGGTTGGCATTCATGACAATTTCTTTGAACTTGGCGGCCACTCGCTGCTGGCGGTGTCGCTGATCGAACGCATGCGCGGCGCCGGGTTGCAGGGCGATGTGCGGACCTTGTTCGCGACCCCGACCATCGCCGCTTTGGCGGATGCTGCCGCGCCGGCTATGGTGGTCGAGGTGCCGCCGAATTTGATTGTGCCAGGCTGCGCCGCGAT
>NZ_JBXAKW010000019.1:0-32839 GCF_058798815.1 Janthinobacterium sp. GW822-FHT07A03
AGAGCTGGCGCGCCGGGCTCAGGAAAGCGGCGCTAACTAAACGATTGGCTGTGTCTGGTTATACGGGGGCAAGATCAGTAACCGTGCCAAGTTTCAGGTCTTCAAAGTCGCGGTGCCAAGTTTGTTCGATAAGTTCAATTAGTGAAAACGACCTTTCCGAACCGCAAAGATGCGCATAAGAATTAAAGAATACTGGGGGGGGGGCGGCTTATGTCCTAATCTCATGGCCAAGTTGCGCTGGGTTGATGTCAGTGCTGGCCAAATTACTTGTACCCTGCTCGACTCCATCTCACCTAGTTGGATTTTAAACCTGGCGTTTCAGATCAATTTTGAAGAAAGACGGGTTGTACTCAATTCTATGGGAATTTAGCCGCGACAGAACTACAATGTTCGTTTACAAGTGCGAAATCAAGGCTATTGGGAGCGACTGACTTACCCGCCTCCGTAATATCTTGCCAAACAGTCATAAACCTTGGATCATTGAAGCTGGGAAACTTGGATTTTTCGGCAACTCGGTAATAAATGCGAAAAACTTTACTTTTTATTCACGGAACTGGTGTGCGTGGTGCGGCCTATGCAGCTGCCGCCGGACTGATTGTGCGTCAAATGAAGCGGTACGACTTAGAAACGGTCCGGTTCGCACGATGTTTATGGGGAGAGGATTTCGGCGCCAAGCTCTCTCTCGAAGGAAAATCGATCCCTACCTACGGCGAGACCCGCTCGCCGGACCAGGATGTTGAGGACACCTCTCCGGCATTGTGGGATCTGTTGCTGCAGGATCCAACTTTCGAACTCTCAGTACTTGTAAACCTGCGTCCGGAAGACCCCACAACCGAATCCGCAGCGGATACATTGCTCGCGAACTTTGATTCGCTGGGCTCAAGCGAAGGATTTCATTCCGCCCTGGACGATATGGGTCTCGATCATCTCATAGAGCCGATGAGGATCAAGCCACAGGTACGAGAGGTGGTTAGTCGCATTGCTAGGTCTGACGGATACCAAAGGTGCGCCCTCCCGCCGATCGCAGGACAAGCCAGACATCGCGATGCGTTGGCGCGCGCGATTGTTGCGGGCATCCAGAAACTGGCCCTGGATGAAAATACGCCCTTGCTTGATGCGCCGAATCGAGACGAACTGGTCATGCGAATCGGATACCTGCTGACTGCCGACAAGGGCGGGGTCATGGCCGCCACTCTGACGCCGCTTAAGGGACTCGCGACTCACCTGGCCACCTGGCAAGGACGCCGCAAGCGTACCTCGCTAGCTGACGCATCCTTCCCGGCCGCAGGCGACATTCTTCGGTACCAGGTACGTGGCAAAGAACTGCGCGACTACCTATGCGAATGTATCAAGGCGTATGCGGATGATGAAGTATATATCCTGGCACATAGCCTCGGTGGCGTTGCCTCGGTCGAAACCTTGATCGAGAATGATTTGCCCAATGTCCGACGCCTGATTACTTTCGGCTCTCAAGCGTCGTTTTTCTATGAAATCGATGCACTGAAGACATTGCCCGTAGACGAGCCTCTACCGAGTAATTTTCCCGCTTGGAGCAATTTTTACGACCTGAATGATCCGCTAAGCTACGTCTGCGAACAGGTTTTTCCGGGTCGCGTTGCCGATTTTCCGATCGAATCTGGGGAATCGTTTCCTGCCTCTCATAGCGCTTACTTGCACAGCAAGCCGTTCTGGCAGCAGCTCGCTTCCCTGATCAACTATGTTTGAGGGCTCCCCGACTGAGGTCCTGGCCATTGTAGTCGGTGTGGACAACTATAAAGCATGTGAAATGTGGAATCTCAATGGGCCGACCCGTGATGCGCTCGACACGGTTGACTGGCTCTGCGATCAAGGGGTACCCGAGCAAAATATTGCTTTATTTCTGTCTCCAGATAGCTGGGAAACACAGCTTGTCAAGGAAAGGCTTGCATTGAGGGTCTCCCTGGTCAAGAAAGAGGCGATTAGTCAGGTCGTTGCCAAATATATCAACGAAGAGCTGCCCGGCGTTACAGCGACAGCGCTGCTACTGCATTGGGGTGGCCACGGGGTAGTCAGCGATCAGGCAAACAGGCAATACCTCTACACGGCAGATGCCACGAAGGATGTACCTCATTGCATATGCGCGCAAGAGCTCGTGAATACCTTCCGCAACCACCGTTACCGCAACCTTAAGCAGCAGGTATTCGTGTTCGATGTCTGCGCGAACCAGGAGAGGATTTTTGCCGGTGAGGCCACGCCTTTGCCAGCGAGACTGGTCGATACACGCAGTCTGGATGCGACGATTACCCAATGCCAGATGTACGGTGCATCGCGGGGCAAGCGTGCGGTCAACAACACTGGCGCCGGGCGGGAAGGGGGCTTGTTTTCACAGTTGCTGTTTGAAGATCTGCGCAAGTACCCCGCGCCGAGCATGCAGCATTTCATAAATGCCTTCACGTCCCTCCAACAAAACGGCGGACTCCACGAATTGCATAAGCAATTTCCGTTGATAATCGCGCCGGACCATTATGTATCGCGCCAGCCAACCTGTCAGTTGACGCCCGATGAACAATGGCTATTCGCCCGGATTCACGAGATCAACCTAGCTCACTCGCGTCTCAAACGCCTTTATTTACAATCTCAGCCACATGTTGAACTCAGACCTATCGCGGGCGACTTGGAACAATGGATGCGCGACCTGAAGGACACCCGTCCGCGCCTAACTGATGGTTACCCGTCTCCGCTGATCGAATTCGCCGAGAGGATCGGGCGTGAATTAACTGCGCCTGACTTGCAAGATTGGGCATCCCGACAGTGCAAACCTGGCCACTATCGAACGTTGCAAACAAGGCTCGAGAATGAACAGCAAATTCAGGACAAGCAGATCGCGAGTCTTTTCATCGAAATCAAGACCGAGGACGCACCGGAATTCAGCTGGTGGCTAGAGGGCCTCTCGCTCGAAGCGACTAATACGCAATCCGTCGCCATTGGCAGCGATGGACTTCACGCGACCTTAAACCGTATCCTTCCGGACATACTTGCACACGCGACAGGCCTGGTGCAGAGCCACTTTGAGCTCCGTATCGGCTTCATCCTGCCTGCCGGCCTGCTGCTGTCGGGGCTGGAACGCATCGTCGTGCAACCGCCGGAGGAAGACGATGCGCCCGTGGCGCTCAACGAGCAATACCCCGTGCTGTTCCATTGGTCGGTACGCCTATCGGGCCGCTCCACGCCAAGCGTGAATAACTGGAACAGCTTGGTCGAAGTACTGCAGCAACGTGTCGAATCCGGCGATGGTACGGGGGTGATATGGTTGGAGCAAGGCGATCACGACGACAAGACGCGTTACGTGCGCGCTTTCGACACACTTCGGGTCGGCCCCGAAGCAGCGATTTCCCTTGGCATCGAGCATCTATCCGATGAACTCGATCACTCGCGGCTAGAAACCATCAAGCTATGCTTAAAGCGCGGCGTACCCTGTCTCTTTTGGTTGCAACAGCCAGGGGCAAGCGCCGAAGCCCGGGCATTGCGTGACCGGATCGGTGGCGCGTTTGCGCGCCAGTTGCCGCGCAGCGCCCCGCTTTCACTGTTGCGAGAGCAACGCGGTGTGAAACTAGAGCAGCAGCTCGGAGTGAACCACATCGTGTGGGACCTTCCCTCTTATTTACCAACGCATAATCCGAATCAATCCCTTCTGGAAGACCATCTATGACCCCGTCTCGCTCGCAATCACAAGACGCCAGTTGGCGCATCTTTCAAGGTAATGGCACGGTTCATCCGAGCTGGGATTTGCCCGAGCCCCCGAAATGGCGCCCGCGTCGCGCCTCTGAAGAACAAGCTCAGCGCGACCCGGCTCGTCCCCCGTTGTCGCCGTCGGCCTATATCAACGGCGTAGCCTACAAATCCAACGACGACATTGTTAGAATGGTCAACGCGGCCATCTACCTGCGGCGGCCCTTGCTCGTGACGGGGGCGCCGGGCACCGGCAAGTCCACTCTGGTCGACGCGGTGGCCCATGAACTCGGGCTGGGCGAGCCGTTGCGCTGGGCGGTTACATCGCGCAGCACCCTGCTCGGCGCGCTTTACAGCTACGATGCGATCGGCCGCCTCCAATCCCTTGACGCAGAAAAGGGCGCCGGCGAACACCTGAACATCGGCGCTTTCATCGAGCTCGGACCGCTTGGCACGGCCATGCTGCCCTCGCTGCGCCCGCGCATCCTGCTCATCGACGAGATCGACAAGGCAGACATCGATCTGCCAAATGACTTGTTGAACGTCCTGGACGAAGGCCGCTTCACCATCCCGGAGTTGGGCCGCATCAATCAGGACAAAGTTACGGTGCGCCTGTCCGGCGGCAACGGCGAGGTCGACATCGAACATGGCAAAGTCGAATGCTATGAATTTCCCATTGTGATACTCACCAGCAACGGCGAACGCGACTTTCCCGCCCCTTTCCTGCGCCGCTGCCTCCAACTGCGCATGCCAGATGCCCTGGCCGACCGGAAACGGCTCGAAGCCATTGTCAGCGCCCATCTCGACGATGATAAGACCCTCCGATCGGCACGGCTAATCGACAGCTTTATGGATCGTGCCCGCAAGGGCGAGTTGTTGGCAACGGATCAGTTACTCAACGCCATACAGATGGTCATGGGCTCATATGCGATGAACGACGAGGACAAGAGGCAACTCGAGGCTTCGCTCACTGTGGGACTAGGCAGGAAATCCTGATGATCGCCGAGATCGCCGATCTCCTGGCGCGTGCCGGCATGCAATTTACAGCACGCGAGATCGAAGACATCCTCTGGCTAGCCAGTCGCTTCAACGAACCGTTGGCAAGCGATCCACCTTCCGCCCCGGCCGAAGCTGCGTCACACGACCGTGATATCGACAATCTCGACAAGGAGTCCGACGAGGGTAGCGCCCTGGATGAGCCGAGCAAACCCATCAACGCGCGAAGTGAGCCAGGCCAGATCGAGCCGGCCTGGCCACTTTATGCCACGGGCATACAAGGAAGCATCGCCGGATCGACGTTGCGCGTTAGTGGACCGAGCTACTCTCCTGCCCCCGAGGCATTGCGCCGCGCCCTTCAACCCTTTGTCCGACGTGTCCCCTCTCGCTGGCAGATACTCCTGGATGAAGAAGCGACCGTGACGCGCACGGTCGACACAGGTTTCTGGAACCCGGTTTTCACGCCGGTGCGCGAACACCGTTTCGATTTGACTCTGGTGATTGAGGACAGTACGTCCGCCGAACTGCGAGAAGACACGCTACGGGATCTATCCAGGCATTTTCGCAACTACAGCGGTTTGCGCGAGGTCCGTTGTTACTGGCTGCGGGGCGATTCACGGCTCAGGCTGGTGGCCCTGAATGGGGCTGCCGAATATGGCATCGAACACCTGAAAGACCACAACGCCCACGATGGGCGCCACTTGATACTGTTTGCTACTGACGGTACGTCGCCGCGCTGGCGCAACGGCAGTGCGCAAGCCTTTATTCACTCCGTGGGTGCCAGCACGTCGATCAGTCTCTTGCATCTGCTACCACGCGCCACTTGGCGCCGCACCCTGATCGGCGAACCGAACGTTTCTCTGCATTGCGAGCGCCCGGGCGCGCCGAATACGCGCTTTCAAACCCACCTGCCGTGGTGGATAGAGCCGGACGAAACCCAGGAAGCGTTGCCTGTGCCCGTGCTCAGCCTAGACTCGGACAGCGCAGGGGCATGGGCACGGGCCATCAGCGCACTTGGGGGGGCCACAATGCCAGGCGTGCTCGTGATCCGCCCAACCGCCCCCATTGCCCCCACTATGCCGGCGCCGGCTGCGATCCCTGACCCGGTCAAGCTCGTGGCTCGCTATCGCAACATGGCGTCTGACCCAGCCTACCGGTTGGCGGTGTTTCTATCAAAGACGAATCCACTGACCATACCTATCATGCGCCTGATCCAGCGAACCATGCTGCCGAACTCAGGCGAAGGTGAGCTCGCCGAGTTTCTATTGGGGGGATTGCTTACGCACGGACAAGAGAAAGAAAGACAAGCCGAACGCCTCTATTACTTTCGTGACGGTGTCGCGGACGAGTTGCTCAAAGCCCTACGGTATAGCGAAGAGAAAACGATTTCCCGACAGCTCGCTTTGGTGGGCCAAGCGCTAGAAGACAACGACGACGAACCACGTAATCTGGAGGTGACTTTTCCGATGCCGACGGGGGGGGCAAGCCTGTGTGAATGGGCGCTGCCGTTTGCAACTGTGTCGCAAAAAATCTTGCGCGGCCAGATCCTGCAGGAAGAAGTGCCCGCCCGTGCCCTCGCAAGTTCCGATGAGTCCGGAGTGGCCGCGGCGAGAACGAGCCTGCGAGTACTGCATCTCAGCGACTTGCATTTTGGCGGTCCTCCCTCCCTGGCGCCTCCAAACAGGACTCTGCCCTTCGGCCCTGCCTGGCATGTACACCTATCCAACCTTGCGGAAAATGGCGGGATCGACTTGGTCTGTGTTTCAGGAGACCTGACCTGGACCGGCAATCCGAACGAATTCGCAAAGCTCGAACATTTTCTTGGCAAAACACTTAAGGCCCTTGGGCTGCCAAAAAGCCGTTTGTTCGTAGTTCCCGGCAATCATGATATGCGACGCGAGCCAGGGCTACTCCGGACTCACGCCTCCACTCTACTTGGAGAGGGCGGGGCCATACGGACTGAGCTGACGGGCACCGAAACAGCGGCTGTGGCAAGCGCTCAGTTGAGCTATCGCGAATGGCTCAAGCACTATTTGCCGCATCAATCTGCGGCAACCAGAGGAGAATTTTCTGATTTCGAGCTGAGTCTTTCGGGCTGGGTCGTACCGGTGCGCATCATAGGTTTCGACAGTTCTTGGATGACCTCAATTGCAGCGTGCGCCGCCCTATCGGCCGAGCAGTTACAGGTACTGGAGGTGGGTGGGCAGAACGGGGTGACGCTTGCCATCATGCACCATCAGCCCCAGCAAATCCTGGCGCCACTCGATCTGCGCGAACGAATGGAACGTGCACGCGTGAACGTCTTGCTGCATGGTCATGGCCATGAGACCACGTCAATGCTCATCGTGTCCAACAGGGCTCCCATGATCAGCTCCGGAGTGGCATTGTCTACTCAGCGCGACCGGCCTGCGGTATTCCACGTCATCGACCTCACACTCGATGCAGAGATAGCGTCGACACTTACGCAGATCACGGTGCATGAGTGGCACGAACAGGCAGCGAAGTGGGCCGAAATAACGACAAACAGCAGGCCTGAGAAAAGTCAGGCGCAACCTGATTCGGCACCGTCCGTCAGCAAGTTGGCGCCACCGAATATCTTCGTTGGCCGAGGCGCTGAGGCGCCCGCTACCAGGACACAGAAAGGTTTCCTCTCCGCAGAAGATATAAAGGAAGTGGTAATGCTGGAGGATGCGTTCGTTCCTGGGGAATCGGAGCTACGCTGCTTGCTGTTCTTCTCAACAGACAAGCAACACAGGTGGTTAGTAGCTTCCGACCACACACTGGCCTTTGTCTTAGATAACAAAGGTGTCGGTCGCAAGGCTCGCCTTGTACAGCGGATCAGTAGCTGGTTCGACGCACTTCCTGTAGCGGTAGAAAAGCATCGTACAGACGACTTCGTAGTGTATTTCGGTAGCATGGACGACCCAGGTTGGTACTGTAGCCGGTCAATCTTTAATTTACCTAGCGCCGTCGAGGACGCTATTGTCGCCATAGTGCCTGGAAACTTAATGCAACTGCGGGCTTCAGCGCAAAGATATGACGAACTGCGCTATAAGAAAGTGCCAAGTCTAACCCGAACGCAAGAAATGCAGGAGATAGTTAAGCAGATGGCCTCCGTGCCACCACTTACAGAGCCAGACTTAAAGCTAGCCACCTTGAGCAAATCGCCAGGCAATAATTTGATAGCGATTGTCTCTATGCAAATTAGGTTTTCTACAGCTTATATTGGCTGGCTTTTCGAATGTGTGCTCGGAGAACAGGCCTTTCTCGCGTTTCAGGCGGTTCAAGCCCTGTTGGACACGATGCCACAGCTATCAAAGCAGTTTCAGGAGGAAATACGTGGCAGAGCTGCAAATACGAGAAAGCAATTACTGAAGGATGGCCGCAACGATCCAAATGTTCATTACATTCTTAATCAGATTATATCTACGCCAAAAGATTCTACGCTCGTTAAACACGAGATTAGACGTATTCTCATCAGCACTACAGGATGGGAACTCGCTGCGTATAGCGCACAGGCCGCCCGCATACTACAAAACTTAGGTCTTCAGGTTGTAGAAAACGCAACAATAGAGTCCCCCGCTGATTTGCAAGTGAGGATTGCGCAATTTCAAGATTGCGACCTTGTTCTGCTGTTGGTCGGCACAGACAATGAATACAAAGTAGCCAATCAGAAGTCCAAAAGCAATAGGCGATTACTCGTTGAGGTGGAATACGAAGAAGCAGTTCGACTTGGTAAGCCCATTTTCGTGTTTATGTTTGAAGACGCGCCAGCTTCTGCGGCAATTAAAAAAGAAGAGTTTGGGCGAATGGCAGCCTTCCGTCGTTTTCTAGTGAAACGCCAACTTGTGAATTTTGTACGGACACCAGAAGAGCTGGAGGAATCGATATACAACATGCTACAAGGCCCTACTATTACTGTTTCTCGGACAGTGCAGTCGGTTGTGCAGAGTCAAAGTCGTCCGTCCAAGGAAGTGAATTGGGATACCCCTTTACCGGAGACTAAACCGCCTTATGCGCTGGTGATTGGCGTCGGCGGTGCCGGCGGAAATGTGATCAACCATTTGATTAGTACGGGACAGCAGGACATCAAATTCGTCGTGGCCAATACAGATGCGCAGGCATTAACGACTTCGCAGGCAAGAAACATTGTTCAGCTAGGAAGTGCAGGCACGGGCGCGGGGCGCAGAGTTGAAACAGGAAGGTTGTGCGCGGAAGAGTCCCTTGCTCAGTTGGAGGATGCGATACGAGGTTCCAAGTTTGTGTTGCTTGTAGCTGGTCTCGGTGGCGGCACCGGTACTGGCTCAGCTCCAGTTATCGCAGGGGTGGCAAAGTCATTGGGGGCGTTGACCATCGCCGTTGTAGGCATGCCATTTTCATATGAAAGCAGTAAGGCCAGGAAAATTGCTGAATCTGGGTTAGTGGAATTGAGGAAGCATGTTGATGGTCTTATTGCCATCTCTAACAAGAAATTGGAAATGGCGTTTGAAGATGCATCCGTGAAGGAGTGGCTGCAACGTGCTGACGAGACGATAGCCGCTGCTGTGATAGGCATTTCTGACATCGTGGAAGTACCAGGCCATATCAACATCGACGTGAATGACATCGAGACAATTTTCCGAGAGCCCGGATTCGCCATCGTGGGAACGGGCTCGGCGGCAGGTGATGATCGTGGGCGCCGCGCGGCAGTCGATGCCATTTCATCACCGTCCTTTGATCTATATGACTCAGAAAGGCCGACTGGGCTGTTAATCAACGTTACCGCAAGCCGCAGTTTGAAAGGCAGGGAAATAAAGGAGGTAATGGCTGAAGTCAGACGAATCGCGAGCCCCGACGCATCTATTGCCCAAGGGATTGCATATGATGACACAATGGAAGATGTGATTCGTGTCACAATTATCGCAACTGGCATAAAGCGACCGTCTGAACGCAATTAAGTACGTATATGCTCGCTCAACGAAGTCCTTTCGTTGTGAGCAGTGTGGAGATATGAGGGATGAGGGGCGGTCATCTGCCACCTCATTCTTGGTGAATCACCGGAAAATTTCGCTCTAACTTCAGCCACTTAGTGACTCGCCACCAGTAGCTTAGACTATCCTGATCCATAGTTCTCACCGATGGATCGTATTACGGGCTTGGATGTCCTGCCTGGCACTTGGTGCCTGATCGAACGACGAGATCAGGTCTGGCCTGTCTATCTCCCCTGCCCTGCAGAGACTCATGCCGCGCTTGAGCCTAAGCTACTTGAGCTTCGGCAGGTTCGTGCATTAACGTTCCCGCGGCAAAATGCCTTGCGACGGCAATCTCGGGTTTCGCGGGGCGCGGCGCAATCGATTCGGGTTCTCTTTCGCATCATTTCCGTTCCGAAACGATGCATTTAAGTTACGGTGTTGCGTTGATCGATTAAATCCGCACCCCGAAGCGGACATTACAGTTCCACTTCTAGGCAGACACCAACTCCTCCCGCCCATGTTGCGGTCAACGTAGCTGCAGATAATAACAGTCCCCATACGGACGCTGATTGTCCAGATCAGATTGCCCCTCCTCCCAGTATTTTGACATTCCTACGCTTCTATTGTGGAATGAGACTTTCAACTGTCTGATAACGCTCACCTGGTATTCCTGCCAGAGCTTGCAGCAAGTCGGCACTTTTAAGGTCACACTCTACCGGGAACGACGGCGCACCCTCAACCAACAGCCAGATCGTACGAGTAATCCCATTCGTGAAAGAAACCGTTATCCGTTTGCGTATGTCGGTTCGAATATGCTTCCAAGTATTGAACAGGCCACGTTTGAAAACCTTGAATGGTTCATCTTCTTCATAGCAATGTACGAGCGCCAGTGGCACAGGATTCACTTCACCGTGACTGAATCCTTTCACTGCATCTTTAAATTTGTAATCACTTGGCCAGGTATCTGAGGATAGATGCGCAATGTCGTCATGTGAACTTCCGGGCCGACGCCACAACGCCAAGAATTTTTGTGCGTCGACGACGACCACTGCTCGTTTCTCATTGCGATAGTTCGAGCGCGAAACCCGCATGAAGGCGTCACCGTTTTTGGTTGGGATACGAAACACCGCGCTGTCGGTATGATGAATTTTCTGAATGTCTTGGAGGAGTTGCATAGGGGTAAGTAAAAAAATTGGCATGCAGCAATATTACTTCATTGTCTCAGTATTCGTGAGCACTCGACCTTGATTTGACCTGGTGGTTTTGATGTAGCTTTGTAGTGAATATTAGATTGCTTCGAGTTTTCCAATTAGATCAATCTTTGACTTTCATATGCGATCCTGGTCGGTGTAGTGGTCAACCCATCTCGGACACTAAGAGCGCCTAACAAAACGTCGTCCAGGGAAACAAAGGGCACCGATGCTGGTCAAACCTACCTGACATCATTTTCGAGGGCCACGCAGTGGCCGAAGCACTACTTCCTGACGACCTGCGGGCGCTGATTCAGCCATCGCTACCAGCATATCGTCCTTCCCCCAAGGGTGGACGACCTCGCATTGACGACCGCGCCGCTTTGACCGGCATCCTGTTCGTCCTCAAGACAGGCTTGCCTTGGGAATATCTTCCCCGTGAACTGGGCTGCGGCAGCGGCATGAGTTGCTGGCGGCGCCTGCATGCATGGCAACAGGCAGGTGTGTGGCAACGCATCCATGACGCCATGCTGCAGCACTTGCGGGAATACGACCAGATTCAATGGGAACGCGCCAGTGTCGACTCGGCCAGCGTGCCATCCCCCCCCCCCCCCCCCCTCGGCGGACAGCATACCGGCCCCAATCCCACCGACCGCGGCAAGCTCGGTTGCAAGCACCATCTGCTCGTCGACCAGCGCGGACTGCCTCTGGTGGCGAGCATATCAGGGGCTCAGGTACATGATTCCCGCATGCTGATTCCCCTGCTTGAAGCTGTCCCATCCGTATCCGGACTGGCTGGACGGCCGCGCAAACGCCCGGCAAAACTGCACGCCGACAAGGCCTATGCGTCGCGTGCCCATCGCGCCTGGCTACGTAGCAAAGGCATTGCACCACGCATTGCCCGCTATGGCATCGAGTCGCGCGAACGCCTGGGTAAATGGCGCTGGGTGGTCGAACGCACACTGGGTTGGCTGCACTACTTCCGCCGATGACGCATCCGCTACGAGCGTCGTGCCGATATCCACCAGGCATTCCTCTCGCTTGCCTGCATACTAATCTGCTGGAGATACATTCAGCGGTTTTGTTAGGCGTTCTTAACCTCTACTTTTAGAGCGCTCTAAAAATGGGGAATTACCCGACAGCAATCGTGGCGATTCAACTGACTATTGGGATCTTTCAACAAGATATGCTCGACCACGCTCTGTCCCAGTATAGCTATATCCTCCGAGGTCGGATGAAAATTCACGTGCAATCATCTTCCTTTTCAAGAGTACATCCAGATTATGCTGAGCCTTCAATCTATGTTCACCAGCAAGACTCAGAATCATGTCTTCTGAGACAGGCTTCGTTGAACTTGCAATTTCCTTAAGCAATCTCTGTTGCCTATCGTTCAGAGCATCGGTCTCAGACGGTTCGGGGGTAACAGACCGACTCTTTTCTATAAGTTCATTCATATCCGCCACTTCACTTTTCAAGCGTGCAATAGTGGCATCTCGCTGTTCTAACTGTGACTCAAATTGAGCAGTTACCTTACGCACGTTATCTCTAATTTCCTTTGCTTCTTCTTTTGTCAGCGGGGTTTCATCATCAATCTCTTGTTGTATCTTTTTAAGCGCCCGCTGTTGTTCTCGATTATATCGATAGACGGCCCGCGCAGGGAAAGGATAAAGATATATATAAATTAATGCTGTAGTAAGTGGCCCAATCACACAGCGACCAAGCCAAATCCATCCATTTTCGTACAAAGTGGCATCGATAAGATCAAACTTTTTCTCAGGATCCATTGATGACATTGCGACCAATATCAAGCGGGCGTTCCAAGCAATCCAAGAAACGCAGAAGGAAAACATCAGGGGACTTGAAACTCTCTCATAAAGCTGTGCCTTTACCGTTTTTAAAAAATCTTCCACAACTCTCCTCAATACAAAATATTTTCCCCGCAGATTTTATAAGTCGGCAAGAAATAAGTCCAGCCTTTGCCAAGAGAATAATTTTCCGTTTCAGCAAGTATTTGCTTGCTTGCGCGTATGTGATACACCTATTCGTGACAAGATTTCAGTCCCAGATATTTCCTAGCAAATCACTGGAAATTTAGTTTAAATGCGCTTCGGACTGAATCGCCACCAGTCGCTTAGACTCTCCTGATCCGTGGTTCTTGAAAGACGAAAAACCGATGGATCGTGTGAGTAGCCTGAGTGTCTTGCCAAGCACCTAGTGTACGATCTCCTAGCTGCCTGAGCCAACGACGAGATCGGGTCTGCCCTCCCCCTGGCGATCCCTTGGCACGTTGCAAGACAGTGCCGCCAATCCATAAGCGAGAAAGATAATCATGTTGGATAAGAAATGGTGGCACAACGCCGTCGTGTATCAGATCTACCCACGTAGTTTTCAAGACAGCAATCACGATGGGGTCGGTGATCTGGCCGGCATCATCGGCAGACTGGACTACCTGCAACATCTGGGAATCAACCTGATCTGGCTGTCGCCGGTGTACCGGTCGCCGATGGACGATAACGGCTATGACATCTCCGACTATCAGGATATCGCCGCTGAATTCGGCACATTGGCCGAGATGGAGCAGTTGATCGCAGAGGCGGCCAAGCGCGACATCCGTATCCTGATGGATCTTGTGGTCAACCACACCTCTGACGAGCATGCTTGGTTCGTCGAGGCGAAGAAATCCAAGGATAGCCCCTACCGTGACTACTACATCTGGCGCAAGGCAGGCGCCGACGGCTCCCCGCCCGACCAGCAACGTTCGTATTTTGGCGGGAGTGCATGGGAATACGATGCCGCCAGCGGTGAATATTACTTCCATCTGTTCTCGAAACGACAGCCGGACCTGAACTGGGAAAATCCCAAGGTGCAGGAAGAGGTGCATCGCATGATGAACTGGTGGCTGGACAAGGGCATCGGCGGCTTCCGCATGGATGTGATCGATCTCATCGGCAAACAGGTCGACCAGCAGATCATCGCCAACGGCGCACAACTGCACCCGCTGCTGCAGCAAATGCACCAAGCGACCTTGGCCGCACGCGATGTATTGTCGGTGGGCGAAACATGGAGCGCCACCCCGGGGACCGCCAAGCTGTATTCCGACCCGGCGCGTCAGGAGCTGTCGATGGTCTTCCAGTTTGAACACATCACCATGACCCACGATACCAAAGAGGGGAAATGGAAGCCGCGGCCGTTCGATCTGATCGCATTCAAGCAGATCCTCGGTAAGTGGCAGACCGAGCTGGCCGATGCCGGCTGGAATTCGCTGTTCTGGAATAACCACGACCTGCCGCGCGCCGTATCCAAATACGGCGACCAGGGCCGCTATCGGGTCGAGTCGGCCAAGATGCTGGCCACCGCGCTACATTTTCTCAAGGGCACCCCCTACGTCTATCAAGGCGAGGAAATAGGCATGACCAATGTACGTTTCGATTCCATCGACGACTATCGCGACATCGAATCGCTCAACCTCTACCACGAACGCACGGCCGCCGGCGTGTCACCGGAGACGATGATGGCCGGTATCCACGCCAACGGGCGGGACAATGCACGCACCCCAATGCAGTGGAACAGCACACACAACGCCGGCTTCAGTAGTGGCACGCCCTGGCTAAAGTTAAATCCCAACTACCCCGAGATCAACGTCGCGGCCGCGCTGCAACAACCCGATTCGGTCTTCTTCCACTACCAGAAGCTGATCGAACTGCGCAAGCACTGGGACGTCATGGTTTACGGAAAATACCTGCCGTTGTTGGAGCAACACCCGCAGGTATTCGCCTACCAGCGCAGCTTGGGGAGCCAACAGCTGCTTGTCGTCAACAACTTCTCCGGCGAACACGTCGAACTGGATCTGCCGGCAATGCTGCACGGCATTGCCGGGCAAGGCTTGATCAGCAACTATGCCCAGCGTGACAGCTTGACCGACCACCTCAGCCTGCAGCCATACGAATCGTTTGCTATCGCTTATATGTGTGAGGCAGGGCTCGGGTAAAGCGTTGGTGTGCAATCACATCGAGTCGCGCGATCGCCTGGGAAAATGGCGCAGGGTGGTCGAACGCACACTGGGCTGGCTGCACTGCTGAGCGATCTCGTAGCTGGCTGATCCAACGACAAGATCGGGGCTGACCTGTCTATCTCCCTGTCCTGCAGAGACTCATTCTTCGCTCAAACAATAGCTGGCCATCCCTCGCAGGAACGCACGACGAGGGATGGCATATCTCATCGAGTTAGCTGCAGAGATCCTGCTTCTGAGCACCATAGCGGCAACAGTCGGCCAGTTGTAGCAGGCTGTGAAATTAGTCGCGGCATCGCGGATAGGAGTCGCCATCGCTTGGGCCTGGTGGCATAAGTGTGTCGCGCTGGGCGACAATGACTGATAGTACAGCGTTGACAATGTATTTTTGTTCGAATATGGACCGATATATGTAGGCTACCGGCAAAGCATAATCTATTGCTGTGCTTGAGACGCCCTCTTTGAAATGCAGACTGGAAAATTTTCCTGCTTCGTTTAAGACGCGAGGCATGACGATGCAATAATCGTTCTTCAGTTTGAGGAGTTTACGTAAATCGGACATACTGATGAGCGGAGTAAGGATTTCTTCGGTCGGATCAATTTGATATTCCAACTTCCGGTTTTTTGGCACTGTTGAACTGTGCTTTATTGCTACGAATCGGGGAGCTCTTGAGGGGCCTACGTGCATTTGGTCGGAAAATCCATATTCAACCTTAAGTGCGGGGAGTTTGCTTACATTGCTGAACGTGATGGTTAGAAATAGCTCAGGGTCTGATGTCCACTGTACGAAATTTGCAGATGCGACAATCAATTTCGTCGGATGTTCGGCGATCAGGAGTGCATCCTGGTGCCGCTGTAAGGTGTTCAGTTTAGAAACGTCAGCCAGATTATAGACCGTATATTGCGTTTGCAAAATGCTGGTAGATCTATTGTCATTCTTAATTGTTACATCCCGGGCCTGGCCAAAAGCCATTCGGTTATTTCCGGAAACTGTAGTCGTATTAGCGCAAGAAGCGAGCCCACACCAGAATGCGATGGCCAGCGCAGCTATATTGTGACGAATCATTCACTTTCCTTTGGGCCATTACTTATCGTTACATCCCTGGCCTGCCCAATAGCCGTGCCGTTGTCCCCCGATATAAAATTTGTTGTAGTCGGCCTTCCAAAGTTAACAAAGATATAAGCAATCCCAAGAATAACCAAAGCTACGACAACGAGCACGGCAGTGCGTATCCCGGTGGTCCGAATTGAACGCCTGGTGACTTCAAGCGTATCCAAGCCACTGCCAGCGGGCTTGTTCTTTTTCATTTTTTTAGCTCCCATCATATCCACACTTTCTATTGTTATAGTGATCGTCGTCTCCTCAACTTTGACGACGCTGCATGAATATACAGAATTCTTGAGTGATGAGTACGGTTTGACATAGATGATCCTTGGTTCTTGAAAGATGAAAAAACGGTGGATCTTGTTAGGAGCCTGGGTGTCCTGCTAGGCACCTGGTACGCGATCTCGTAGCTGCCTGATCCACCGACGAGATCGGGTCTGGCCTGGCTATCCCCTGCCCTGCAGAGACTCCTGCCACGTTAGCAAAACCACGCCTTCCCTACCTATAACTGCCAGCCAAGGTTTGCATATCCAACCGAGACAACAGCGGAGCGCCTGCTTAGACGCCCGATAGCGGCACAGTTGGATACGATAAACTAGCCCGTCAACTGCTTCGTGCGCTCGGCAAGATCGGGGACTTTGCGCGCTGGCGGTGGAGTTGCGATCACGGCCGGCGCGACACGGCACCTGACGGCATCGCGCCCAAACGGAAGCTTGCCGTGGCCGCTTAATCTCTGCTTTTAGAGCCCTCTAAAAATGGGGGGGGATTACCTTGAGCCGCACGACGCCCAATGCGCGTAAGGCGCTACCAATCGTGACTGCGCACACGCGCAGACCGCAGCGGTGATGCAGCTCGTCGGCGATTTCCTGCAAGCTCGCCTGAGCGCGCTCCGCCACGATCTCGTGCAAAACGGCGATATGCTCAGGCTTCAACGCTGGTGGTCTGCCGCCGGCACTGCTTGACGGCGCAGTGCTGCCGAGTGACTGTTTGGTAGCCATGGCATGCTCCCCCCACATCGAGATAGCATGCCACAACTTCGTTGTTGATTTTGTCTACACCCTCTAAGTATCAAAGTCAGTTTATCCGCTTGGCAGGCGCAAGTTACAATGGCATCAGCTCGCTTCAAAGATGGGCAGATGCAATACTGGTGTCATCAGAAACGCATTAATGGCATCGCGCTCCGGTCTCGCTATGGCTGGAAATTTCACCCAAAAGATGTTGATCAGCGGCTGGCCACCGGCCCGTGCACGATCTCATTGATGATAAAAAGTATTTAATTGATGACTATAACTAAAAATGCGGCAGTAATCGAGGTGCTTGATTACATCAAACACGTTGAGACACTTACCAAATCCGCTCCCATTGTGGTTCCAACTGAATATTTTTCGGTGCTTGAATCGGAGATGCGGGCAATTCCCGGACTCGAATTCAATCAGGTCGAAGATGGAGACGATGTTTGGCTGCGCGTCCCAAGGTTGATGGAAGTCAATCCGCCTCCGCCTCAGGAAGAGCTGATGAACTGGCTAATTCTTTCGAAGTTGCCAACCAAAGAGCCAGAGCTTCGCAAAGAGGTAATGATTAAGTCCTCCAAGAAGGCGGACTCTGAGGCCGTGTCTTTGAAATTGGTCAATTTTCCTGAGATCAAAGAGCTTTTTGAATGGTATGTTGAACACCTCTGGACGCCCTGGGCCATCGTGGAACGTGAGCGGCGTAAGACCATGGATATCTACGCCAAACTCTTTTCGCTCCAGCAGCATATGACTACCGAGGGTGCAGAAACCCCCATCGAGCTTGTGTGGGGCATTGGTCACACCATTTGGAAGCCGGAGGGGAAGGCCAAAACAATTAAGCATCCTCTCATCACACAATTGTGTGACCTGACCTTGAATGACCGTAATTATGCACTTGAGGTGCGGCCACGTGACACGGAGCCGCGCTTGGAGTTGGACTGCTACGCCGAGATTGAGAATAGCGGCGTTCCTGCCGTAATGGGTTTCTGGAAGGCTGACCAAACGGCTTCGGCGAACAGCATTACCCCATACGACTCGAATACCTTTGACCGCGTGCTGAAAAATGCCGTGGCTAATCTTGATGCCAACGGCCGTTACACCACGCCTGAAGATCGGAGTATGCCCGAGGCAAGCGAGAGTCTTTGCGTCACAGACACATGGGTGTTTTATGCCCGTAAGCGCTCTGAGCATATTTTGTTGCAAGACATTGAGCGCCTGATTTCCATGTTGGAAGGTAGCGCAGTGGTGCCTGACGTCATCCGCAGCTTCGTAGAGCGGGGTAGCACTGAAGTAAAGGCGCCGGCAAAAATTGTGTTTCGCGGCCTTTCCTCGAGCAGTTCCGCTGAGGGCGTTCGCGAGCTATATTTTCCGCTTCCCTATAATGATGAACAGGTAGCCATCGTTCAGCAATTGGAGACTGGGAATGGCTCTGTCGTCCAAGGTCCGCCTGGAACTGGCAAAACGCACACGATCGCCAATATCATCAGCCATTACCTGGCGCAAGGCAAACGTGTCCTCGTGACATCCAAGGGCGAAGCTGCTCTTTCAGTGGTTCAGGAAAAGCTTCCGGAGTCAATTCGGCCCCTTTGCGTCGCGCTTCTCTCCGAAGACAAGGCTGGCATGAAGCAGTTTGAGGCCTCCATTCAGGAGATAGCAACTCGGGTAAGCGCTTTGCAGCCGGCAAGAGTGGCCCAGGAAATTAGCAACTCCGAGCGGCATTTGGACGAGATGCACCGGCAGCTAGCTGCCATTGACACAAACATTGCAGAGTTCGCACGCCAGCATATGAGCAAGTTCATCTTGCATGGCAAAGAGATGAACCCTCCCGATTTAGCGCATTTTGTTTTGGATAACGAGGAGATCTATAGTTGGCTCGATGACGTCCTGGATGCTGGACGACACGGCAATGTGCCCTTTGCAGAAAGCGATATTGCCGCGGCACATACTGCACGCGTATCACTGAAAAAAGATATTGCCTATTTGTCGGCCAAGCTACCAGCCGCAGAGGACTTTTGTTTCGGTCCTGAGCTAGCGACGTTGCACAACGATCTGGTGCGTGCACGCCAGATTGAATCCAAGGTCAAAGCGGGAGACACGTTGCCGTTGGTCGACGCTACGTTGGAGACATTCCAAAAGGCCGAATCGCTTGCGCCGTTCTTGGAAGCTTACCTGACGCTCCAACGCGAAGTGGCGGACTATGGGCACTCTTGGGTTTCGAAATTGTCAAAAGCATACGCTTCGATACAGCCAGACGTCGTCTTGTTGCAATTGAATGAACTTTTGTCTGTTGTCAATGAATTGGAAGCTTGCCGCAGGAATTTGATGAGGGCGCCGGTTGAACTTGCTTCGAACGCGGAATTGCATGAAGACTTTATCGATGCATTGGGGCGCCTGACTCAAGGAAGGAGTCCTTTTTCGCTTCCATTTGGTAAGAAGGAGGCCCGGGAAATCATTAATACGGTGACTGTTTCTGGAGAAAGAGCCGCCAACAAGCAGGCATGGCAAGCTGTTGCCGCTACGTGCGAGCTTCGTAAGGATGTGCGCCAGTTAGTGGCGCGCTGGAATGCCGTTGCTGAAGAGTACGATTTACCACACGTTGAAACCGGTACCCATTCACTGCGCCAGTTGACTGACATTGCAACGAAAATCGGGCGGCTCCGCGAGTTCGTTCAGGCCTATGAAGTCGCCTTGCCTGCTCAGGTTGAAGCAGTGTTTGGCCGACGGGTCCCCGCAGCCACTATTGCAGAAATTGGGCAGTTGCTTGCGAGTCTCAGTGAGCACTTTGACAAGAACCGCTTGAACTATGCCGGCTCCCGTGTGGCGGGATTCCAGGCGAAGCTCGAACACAAGAGCGGAGCTATTGTGATTGCGATGAGCGCATTTCTGCGTCATGAAGTCGGCAATGCGGCGCGTACACCTGAATACATTGGGTTGGAATGGACCGAAAAATTATCCGAGTTGCGTCACGTGTTGAGCCTGCGAGATAAACTAGATACGGTGAGCCAAGTTGCAAGCCGAGTTGAGAATTCTGGCGCACCGAAGTGGGCGGCACGCCTGCGTTTGGAACCTGCGCTTGGTGAAATAGATCCTGTGACGCCGACAAATTGGCTCGAGGCTTGGTATTGGCGCTGTGCAAGGACATTCCTGGACAGTATTGACGTACATGAGAAGCTCAAAAAACTGCAGGAACAGCGGCATGAGACCGAACGATCGCTGAGTACTGCATATAAGGAGCTGATTTCTGCGAAGACCTGGCTGGGAGTGTACAACAACTCCCCTGAGTCGGTGCAGCAAGCATTACAGCAATATCTGAACTCCATTCAGTCCGTGGGTCGCGGTACCGGGATTCGCGCGATTCGCCACCGTCGCAATGCACGTGAGGCCATGACTCGCGCGTACTCGGCCGTCCCATGCTGGGTCATGCCGCAATGGCGTGTTTCGGAAAGTATTCCCGCCGAATTGGGATTGTTTGATCTGGTCATCGTGGATGAGTCGTCTCAATCAGATATCTGGGCATTCCCAGTTCTCCTACGTGGAAAGAAACTCCTTATCGTAGGAGATCATAAGCAGGTGTCACCTGGCGCAGTCGGGATGGCAGAGGAAAAAATCAAAGATTTGCATCATCGGTTCCTGGCCAAGCAGCCGCATGGCTCCGAGATGACGCCAGACAAATCTATTTATGATCTGGCTCGCGTTGTTTTTGCCGGCAATTCAACCATGCTGAAGGAGCACTTCCGTTGTGTCCCGGCCATTATTGAATTTTCGAACCGAGAGTTCTATCAAAACGAGATTCGGCCTCTGCGTATACCAAGCCGCTCCCAGCGTCTCGATCCGCCCCTAATTGATGTTTACGTCAAAAGCGGATACCGCAAAGGCGATATTAACCCGCCTGAAGCAGATGCCATCATCGACGAAATCGAGTGCATCATTGCAGACCCAACCTTGGTTGGACGCACTATTGGTGTTGTGACGTTGCAGGGAACCACGCAAGCGGCACATATCCACGGGTTGTTGCATCAACGCATCCCAATGAACGATATTCTGGAACGCCACATCATGGTGGGTACTCCACCGACATTTCAGGGGGGCGAACGAGATATTATGCTGGTGTCCATGGTCTCAGCCAAGGGCGACAAGGCAACAAGTAGTGCTGCAACTTTCGAGCAGCGCTATAACGTTGCAGCATCACGGGCTCGGGAGCGCATGATGCTTTTCCGCTCGGTCGATGATGCTGACATGAAGTCAGACGACCTTCGCTCTAAGCTCATCCGCCATTTTTCCTCCCCGTTCACGCAGGATGCTCAGCTTGTCAGTAATCTGAGGGACTTGTGCGACTCAGGCTTTGAGCGCGAGGTGTACGACATACTGACCACCAAAGGATATCGCGTAAAACCCCAGGTGAAGGTCGGTGGATACAAAATCGACTTTGTGGTGGAGGGTGCAGAAGACCGGCGTCTTGCTATTGAGCTGGACGGAGACCGCTTCCATGGTCCTGGCCAGTGGCTGGATGATATGACGCGTCAACGGGTACTTGAGCGCGCAGGCTGGACTTTCTGGCGTTGCTTTGCCTCCAGTTATTACATGAGAAAAGACGAGGTACTTGGAGATTTGTTTGCGACGTTGGCCAAGATGGGGATTGACGCGATCGGTGCGGAGTCCGTGGATAACACGAGATATGTCGAGAAACGCATCATCGATCCTTCGGCAACTATCGTGCCCGAGCAAGTAATCGAATTGCATGCAGATGGGGAAAGTTCGGAGGTTGCATGAGCCGGCCATTGTTGAATCTTTCGATTGTGGAGCTGTGCGATAAACTTGATGCGTCGAATGGCGCTACCGTTGTTGCTTTGGAGCTTGTGAAAGAGCTCAGGCACCGAACTACGCCGAAGGCCGTTGCACTCTGCAAGCGGGTTCTAGCGGTCATTGCCAGCAATCCGTCGCCGCGTGCGTTTCAATCTCTTCTTTTACCTGAGCTGGAAATGCTTACAGTTTCGCATCTACATGATGCCAATGTAAGAGCAGCATTGGTTGAGGTCCTTGGGACTAGGAATTCCCCTAAAGCACAAAAGCTGCTAGAGATGCTAGCTACAAATGGTCGGCAGGTGTCGGCTACGGACACGGATGTGACAACAAACACCAGTACACCATTGGCATCACAACGGACTTCCGACGCTGCGATCGACACTTCTGAAACAGTAAGCGTGTCGTCAGCATTACCTCTTATTCTGCCCTCCCAGGTAGATCAGCGGCTGCCTTCTGCTACTGAGACTTCCCAATTGGGTTCCAACTTAGAACAAGCGTTTGCGCTGTTTGGCGTTTCTATCGAGGCATCCTGGAGCGAAATTGAAGGGGCACGGCAGAAATTAGTTTTCCAGTATCGGCCTGGTTCGGGTGTCGAAAAGGACCACGCACAAGTAGCATTGAAAGGCATTGCTGATGCTTATGTCTTGTTAGCCAAGCATATGCAAAGCAAAAGGTAGCCAACCGTTAGGGCCCGCCGCGATGATTTGTATGGTAACGGTCACGCCCCGTCGAAATGAGCGTAGTAACGACTTACACGCACAGCCAGCTGCCTAGTTACACATCCAACTGCAGGTTTGCACGTCATTTTTTTGCAAGTCGCAAGAGAGGCAGCCGTCCGGTTGTCCTTTCTGATATCTAATGTAAAACTAAAACACGGCTAGTGGTGAGCGGGTACGCGAAGGATTGCGGCAAGGGGGGCACTGTAGTCGATCCGCGACCCGTCAACCTTCCCTGTCAATGCCGCTACTAGGGCACCGCAAGTACACATAATGCTTCCAAGGAGGTCATCGTAGAAGGGGCCGGTTGGTTCAAGTTCGATCCTCAGCGCTTCACTGTGGCATTGCCGAAACGGCCAATGTATAGTCGAGATATCTGTACAAATGGTGTCCTCTGTCGCTGCTTTTGTCTCATCGAAAATTGGGAGTGGCGCCCAGCAAAATGTGATTTTCAAAGTTATTCCCTATAGGTAATCGGTGGCAAAGGGCCACCAAGAACGTGACTGTAAAGCCGATTAGCAAATATCTTGGATTATTTGACTGATGCTCTACGTCTTATCATAAGCACACTGCAAACGTCACCGATGGCTTGTCTATGCCCTACCTTGCCGAGACTCGTGCGCACTCAAGCAAACTCCGCTTGAGCTTCGGCGGGCTCAGGCAGAAAATCTCCCATGATTAAACACCTTGCGACGTTGTAGCGGAGGTTTTGAGGGGCGCCGGCTTTGACTTGATACGTTGGCGGTGCCAGCGGTTTGGGTTCCGCCGCAAGGACCGGTCCAGGCGTATGAACGTTGATCGGTACTGCAACGCATTGTTCTGGTGCATTGGGGCGTGCGATCACACTGCCCTCCTCCGCTCATTGGTACGCATCGCTATGGATCGGGTTATATGTGAAGCCTTGCAGCACCGGGGATCGATGAGCTGTCGACCGATACGCCGCGCTTCTCCGTCATTTCCTCGATGTGCCGGTAGCTCAGCGGGTAAGCCGCATACCAGCGGATACAGACTAAGATGACTTCGATCGGGAAACGCATCCCTTAAAAGTTGAGCATGCCGTATCGCCAGGGTTTCGCTACCGCAGCTTACCTGAGATAGCTGCTTCGTCGTCAATACGATATCACCGGCCGCGGCCGCGTTGCCAATGTGACAGAACCCCTGTCGCGAACTCATCTTGCCTACCGTCTAAAGAATCGGGGGTTACTGATGCGGGTCAGATCCTTTGTTTTTTCGGGATTAGGTGAGGTAATTCACGCTCGGCATAGCGAAACTCCATTACGTCAAGCACAAAACCTGCAAAAGTCAGACAAAAGATCGCGCAACATGCAATCGTGACCATAAACGCCAGCCAGTAAGTTGGGATTACGCTGGATGAAACACTACTAGTGGGATCTAAAATCACCCCAGCAGCAGCCATCGCAGTGAAGTGATGACCACAAATAGCCAGTGTCAATAATACGGTCCCGGCGGTTGTCGACCGATACGTTCGGTTGCGTAACCCAATAGACATTGCCATTGCCCCTAAAACCACTCCTAAAACAATAGATGCAGCAACCAATGATGGAGCCCATAAGATGTGACCGGAAATTTCAAACGCAGCCATGCCTGTGTAATGCATGACAGCTATACTGCCACCAACCATAGCTCCTCCAAACCAGCGACCATTTTTCAAGGTATTAGCTGATGACATTGCGAAACCCAGAATACTGAACAAGATAGCGGCAACCAAGGAAATGAGCGTCAATGTGGCGTTATAGCCACTTTGGATATTTGGTGAGTATGCCAACATCGCAATAAAGTGAGTTGCCCAGATACCAAATCCTGTGGTAGCTCCAGCTACGCATTTCCATGTTAACCGAACACTACCACGTGACCTCTTGACGTGGTGTAAGAGGTTGATCGCAGCAAAAGAAGATATCACACTGACCATTGCTGCCAAAAAAACGAGCCTCAAGTCATGCTTGAAAACGATACAGTCATACACGGTGAACATGACAAATCTGCAAAAAAATTAAGAGGTAGATGCCACACCAATATTGCCGTTCTAAGAAAATTACAAGGCCAATAGGCTGTAATTCTAAATATCAACGCGTGCGTTGCGAAAGCGGAGATGGCACAAGGAGTCTTGGCGGCAGTTTATGTTCCGTCCGATATTCAGTAGGCGAGACGCCCCAATGCTTAACGAAGCCCCGTTGCAAGGTGTCTATGGAGTCGAATCCACTTTTGCTTGCCACAGATTCAACACTCCAATTAGTATTTCGTAAAAGCAATGCAGCATGGTTCAAGCGACATGTGGAAACATATACCGCTGGGGTGACTCCTGTCTCGTTTTGAAAAATTCTTCTGAAATGACGATCACTTAGACCCATGCGCTCTGCCAGTAATGTTGAAGAAAGGTCTTCAGTCATATTTAGTTGAATCCAAGAGAGTAGCTCCCGCAGGGGATTACTCACCTGGGCCTGGCTGGCCAGTAAGGCACTTCTCTGCGGAGAGTCCCCTGGACGCATCCCGGCCAGCACCAGTAAATTAGCAATTTCCAGCGCCAGAGCTCGCCCCAAGTCGTCCTCTACCAATGCAAGAGACAAATCAATGCCCGTCAAAATTCCCGCAGAAGTCCAAATTTTTCCATCCTTCACGTAAATCTTATTGCTCTTCACCGCGGCACTGGGGAAGTAATCCTGCAGCAAATCGACCGAGTCCCAATGAGTAGTAGCCGATCTGCCATCAAGTAAGCCCGCCTGGCCTAATGCAAAAGCACCAGTGCATACGCTGACTATACGGCGAACGCAGGGTGCTACTGACGCAATCCAAGGTGCAAGCCGTCCTTTTGCCAACTCTTGTAGCACCCCCACAAACGGACCGCCAACGATGATGAGGGTATCAATGCTATCTGGGACGATTGATTCCCATCCTCCATGCGAAATAATCGTTATTCCCGAATTTGCAACTACCTGTCCTCCCGTTTCGGCAACCACACGAAAATCATACGACCCTGGCGAAAATATATTCGCCTTGCCAAAAACACTTGCCGGGCCTGCTATATCAAGAATCTCTGCACCTTCAAAAACGACCATTACAACTAGTTTTGCGACAACCGATGAGTGCTTGTCCATAATTGCGGCAAAAATGTCCTTTCCGTTTACTAATTGTCGAAAATTCAATGAAATTTTTTCAATAGAATCTATTACTTCGATTATCTTAACCGAAGATGCACACCAATCAATGATATGTTGAAATTTTCAGAACACTAAAAATCACACGTTTCCATTAACTGACGATGGCGGGCCAATCGAGTTGACTACAGAGCTGCCTGAAATCAAGATAGAAATAAGAATCATTGCATTTTATGAAAAAATAGAAAAAAACAAAAATGCAAAAGTTGCGTTTATATCCACCATCTGATTCACAATGTCCCAATTTCACATAACTTTGTCACCAAAATCACATTTATTTATTTAGTTAATTTTGAGAAAATGCATTGACATTGAAAATTAGTAATAAACAAAATACTTTCACTAATATAAATATTGCATGAATGAAAACCAAAAAATTATTTATCAGATCTTAGAGCATTTGCCGTTTCCAGCTTGCCAAGTGGATTCAGATCTCCATCTTCAATACGCAAACAAAGCGTTCGTTGATAAATTTTACAGGGCCGATGAGCCACTTCTGGGTACCTCATTAGAATATACAATTTCCTCAAAATATTTTTTTCTTTTAGAGCAATTCCTATATGAAGCCTTAAATGGTGAATATGGATGCTTTGTTACGTATGACAGCCAGGAAAAGGCAGCCATTGAAATATCAATTCTCCCTCATTTCGCCACAAATGGGCTAATTGATGGAGTATTAATATTTTCATATGATATTGCAGATAAAATTCGATTACTGCAGGCAAAAAAAAGTCTAACAGATCATCTTGCAGCATTAGATGCACACGCTATTGTAGCGTCGACAGATGCCAATGGAATAATCACGTCTGTTAATGATAAATTCTGTGAAATATCTCAATATTCACGCGAAGAACTTTATGGCCAATCTCATCGCATAGTTAAATCTGGACTTCACTCGATAGAATTCTATGAAGACCTTTGGGAAACAATATCTAATGGCAAAATTTGGCAAGGTGACATCTGCAATAGAGCTAAAGATGGATCTCTCTATTGGGTACATAGCACCATTGTCCCCTTTTTAGACTCTAATGACATTCCGTTCAAGTATATTTCCATTCGGGCAGACATAACAAAACTCAAAGACGTTGAGCAAGAAGCCCAACACCTTTCCCTACACGATTCACTGACCAATTTACCGAATCGCAGACTATTTAATGATAGGCTAAACCAGTCCATTCTTAATTCCAGCCGCACTAATCAATACTGCGCATTGATATCCATTGACCTCGATGGATTTAAAATCATTAACGATATCAATGGCCATAGTGTGGGTGATTTACTGCTGTGTAAAGCTGCTCGACGACTGCAGAGCGGCGTTCGAGATACAGATACTGTCGCACGAATTGGTGGTGATGAATTTTTAATTGTCTTAAATAATCTGGTTCCTGATGATGATCAGGCCATCCAAAGCACAATAGATTTCTGTACAAGGCTTCAGTTATCTCTTTGTCAGCCGTATAACTTGGCTGTCAGAAAGGACGTCGACAATGATGCCATCATTGTGACAGCCAGTATTGGAATTGTCCTCTTCAAAGGTGACAATATCACCAGCGAAGAGTTGCTTCAGCAAGCTGACATCGCGATGTATTGTGCCAAGTCAAATGGCCGCAATCAGTTCGTTTTTTTTGAGCCATCGCAGCAAGAACGAGTTAAGAGTCGCTTCACTGTAGAAGCAGAGCTACGTTCTGCCATTTCTAAAAACGAACTCCAGCTTTATTATCAACCCATAGTCAATCAACTCAAGGAGGTGATTGGCATGGAAGCATTGCTAAGATGGCAACACCCTACTAAAGGACTCCTATCGCCTGATTGCTTCATTCCTATCGCGGAGCAAAGTGGTCTTATTATCCCTATCGGTCAATGGGTTCTAGAAGCGGCTTGCGCAACACTCAAAAAATGGCAAAGTGACATAAAAACATCCAATTGGACAGTGGCGGTTAATGTCAGTGCCAAACAGTTTAATGCCCCCGACTTTACAGATCACGTGCTATTCGCCTTAAAAACATCTGGCGCAGATCCTTGTGGATTATGCGTTGAATTAACAGAGACTGCGCTATTGGAAGCATTTGATCATGATTCATTAGGGAAAATTCAGGCCTTAAGAGAAAATGGAATTAGTCTAGCACTTGATGATTTTGGAACTGGATACTCGTCACTTAGTTATCTTACAGCCCTTCCTCTAGATCGCCTAAAAATTGACAAATCTTTTGTGCACGCATTATTTGATGACCCAAAAAAGCAAATCATCATAAAAGCAATCATCTTAATAGCAAAATCCATGAACCTTCAAGTGATAGCGGAGGGGGTAGAAACAAAACAACAGTTTCAAAACCTGGAGTCAATTGGTTGCGAAGTTTATCAAGGGTATTTCTTTGGTCGTCCAGCCCCATTAGATTGGAAATAAATAAAATATTTCAAAAAAATCAAAACAGTTACTTGCATTAAAGATTATAGGGATTTTAAATGCGCAATATTACCATCAAGCAACGCCTCATTTTTGGATTTGGCGCAATGATTGCTCTATTCGTAGGGCTTGCGATTTTGACATACTCGCGCGTTGAATTGCTGTCCCATGAAATTGAAATTATAGGTTTAGATCGATACCCAAAAACTGTAACTACAAATGGAATTATAGATGGGATAAATGAACAGGCTCGAAAAATGCGCAACCTGTTCATTCTTGAGGAAGAAGATCAACGAAAATCTGAATTAGATTCCATTTCCACAAGTGATAAGAAAATAAGTGAAGGATTAAATAAGCTAAAGGCTTCTATCCTTTCTCAAAAAGGAAAAGCTCTTCTTACCGAAATCCTACATAGACAACCCGCATATCTTGAAGCACGTAATCAGTTTTTATCAGCATTCGCTTCTGGCGATCAAGAAAAAGCAAGAAAATTATTATTAAGCAATGTTCGACCAGCTCAATTGTTGTTTATGGCGCAGTTGCAACACCTCATTGACTATCAATCCCATCTTATGACGGAGTCCTCAGATCTCGCAGCGGCAACGGCAAGGAACACGGTACTGACCATACTTACATTCACTTTTATAGCTGTTGCTGGTGCCATTACTTTTGCATTTTTCATGATTGGCTCGATAACAAAACCGCTAAACGAGGCAATCCACATCGCTGAACTTGTTGCACATGGGGATCTAACCTCCAACATCGTTGTGAAATCCAACGACGAAACAGGAAAAATGCTCAATGCACTCAAGATCATGAATGAGAGCTTAGTTAATATTGTTACCGAAGTCAGATTAAGTGCAGATACGATGGCCAGAGCGGTAGACGAAATTGCCCAGGGAAATATGGACCTCTCAGCACGCACAGAAGAACAGGCCAGTTCTCTCGAGGAGACTGCGGCTTCTATGGAAGAGCTGACCTCCACCGTCAAGAACAACTCTGAAAGTGCTCGCCGAGCAAATGGATTAGTTAGCCAAACTAGTGAAATAGCGACACATGGCGGAAGTGCTGTCTCGAAGGTTGTATCTACCATGAATGAAATTGGGGATTCTTCACGTAAGGTATCCGACATCATCGGAGTCATTGACGAGATCGCATTCCAAACCAACATTCTGGCATTGAACGCCGCTGTAGAGGCTGCCCGTGCTGGCGAACAAGGTCGAGGTTTCGCCGTGGTCGCTAGCGAGGTGCGGGCACTCGCACAACGATCTGCCAGTGCGGCAAAGGAGATAAAGGAACTGATTACCGACTCAGAAGAAAAGGTTCATGCTGGCACCGCAATCGTAAACGATGCTGGAGGAACAATGTCAGAGGTCGTAGGAAGCGTTCAAAAAGTCGCCGCGATCATGAGCGAAATCACCTCAGCAAGCGCAGAACAGGCAGCAGGAATTGAGCAGGTCAATCAGGCTATCGTTCAGATGGATACAACAACTCAACAAAATGCAGCCTTGGTGGAGGAAGCTGCTGCTGCTTCCGCATCATTGCAGGAACAGGCTGCACGACTAGTTAATACTGTTGAGTTTTTTAAAATTCAACAAATTCCAAAAACCAAAGTAAAAGATCACAAAGTTCCGCTTATCACATAAAACACAATTGCTATCGCCGCAATGTAGATAAGGCACAGAAAAAGAGGAAAATATGCCTAATAATTTTTTTATTAATAACTACGAGCAGCGAACCTTCAACCCACGTCGCATTATCGCACTTGTTGAAATTTTGAAAAATGAAGGAATTAGTCCTACTAAGGTTTTGGAGGGGACGAAAATTGATGAATTAATGCTTTCCTCTCCAGATTTGCGAGTTTCATATGCACAGATTTTTACTGTGCTAAAAAATTCATATGATCTATCAGGAGAAACAAGAATAGCATTCCTCGCTGGTCAGCATATGACGCCAGCCTCATATAACCTCTATGGATATGCACTGCTTAGTGCTCCAACACTTAAAGATAAGATTGATTTCAGCATAAAATATCAACGAATTGGCGGAATAATAACAAAAATCGACTTCGTGGAAAAAGATAATTTTCACGCCTATCAATATGAAATTCTTCTTCATCTAAACCCTGAAGATGGATATTATAAATTCCTAATGGAGTTCGCCTTTTCCATCCACCTATCAGTAATGAGGAATATTTATGGGGAATCATTCAAATTTTGCAGAATGAAGGCACGATATCCAAAACCAAAAAATATTGATATCTACCAGAAATTATTTGGATGCCCCATGTACTTTGACCAGAATGTAAACGAACTCGGAATTGATGGCATCTGGATGCACAGAAGCCCTAGATTCCCCGATCCTGCCACCTATGCTTTAGCAAAAGATGAATGTGAACGGCAACTAACCGATCTAATGCAAGGAAATAGTATTGCCAACACTGTAAAAATGAAACTAATTAATAATTTACCATCGAATTTCCAAAATATTGGAATAATGGCCGAGTCGCTATCAATGCATCAAAAAAGCCTGCAAAGAAAGCTTGCGGCTCAAGGCACTTCGTATAGAAAGCTACTTGCTGAAGCTCGCCAGCAACTCGCAATCACCTATCTCACCAAGACCAATTTAAGTATAGACCAAATAGCTAGTCGATTAGGATACAGTGATGCCACCAATTTTCGCCATGCATTTTCAAGTTGGACCGGAAAAACGCCAAATCATTATAGATAAAGTAGATTAGATATTAATAAAAACATTTATAAAATATCAGGGGATTACAAATGCGCTCCAATTTTCCAGTAACAGGTAAGGAATATCCTTTCCCCAAAGGAAGTACATTAGTTTCAACAACAGATATAAAAGGTCGTATTCTTTATTGCAATCCTATGTTCATTACGGTAAGTGGCTTCACTAAACAGGAGTTGCTTGGCCAACCACACAATCTGATACGTCACCCCGACATGCCGGAAGAAACATTCCGTGATATGTGGAGCACCATATCCAGCGGACGCCCTTGGTCAGCACCTGTAAAAAACCGTCGAAAAAATGGAGATCACTACTGGGTCATGGCGAATGCCACACCGTTGCTCGAAAATGGCCACCCCATAGGTTATATGTCGGTGCGTACCGAAGCCACACGTATACAAATCGAGAACGCCGAACACTTATACGCCACCATGCGTGAAGAAAAGAAAGCTGGTCGCATAGTACATGGGCTTTCAGAGGGCCAATTAATTAAACATACCCTACTCGGTAGAGTATCGAAGCTTACTCAAGTTGGACTCTCAACCAGGCTTATTCTTGTAATCACATTTCTTCTCGCCGCTTCGGTGCTTGTTAGTCACGTTCTACCAACCGGTACCAGTGAATTGGGGCTAATTGCGTGCTCTCTTCGCCTGCTGTTGATCATCGGTACATGGTGGTTTCTAAAGCAGTTCTTAGTTCAGTCATTGGGTGAGCTTATATCTTCTGCCAACCGTCTTGCCGCGGGAGATCTCACGCAGGCTGTTAAGCGAAACCGAAATGATACCCTAGGGGATCTGCAAACGGCACTAGGCCAGCTTAGTGTAAACCTCCAATCAATCGTGCGCGACGCGCGTGAGCAGAGCCAGGAAATGCTCATGGGCACTGCCGAGATCACACGTGGCAATCTGGATCTCTCGCAACGTACGGAAGCGCAAGCCAGCAATCTGGAGCAAACAGCGGCTTCGATAGAGGAAATCACTGGAGCCGTCCGTCAGACAGCAGGTGCCGTTCAGCACGCGAGTGGTATTGCCGCTCAAACTCGGGTGATTTCTGAGCGTGGCAGTCAAGCCGTAGACGAGGTAGCGGCTACAATGCGAACGATTCAGGAATCGGCCCTGCGCATTGGTGAAATTACACAGGTTATTGACGGGATTGCATTCCAAACCAACATCCTAGCTCTCAATGCAGCTGTCGAAGCAGCTCGTGCTGGTGAACAGGGCCGAGGTTTTGCCGTCGTTGCTGCAGAAGTACGCGCACTGGCTCAACGTAGCGCTGATGCAGCAAAAGAGATCAAAAACTTAATTGAAGACTCTAGTCAAAAGGTATCTACGGGACATTTGAAGACAGAGATTGCCCGCAGTACCATGAGTGAAGTACTTGATAGCGTGCGAGAGGTTAACATACTTATAGAGGAAATTGGCAGGGCCACCGGCGAACAGTTAGACGGGATTTCTCAGGTCAACTCAGCAATTGCCCAATTGGACAACATCACTCAACAGAATGCGGCACTAGTAGAGGAAATAGCGGCATCAGCGCAATCAGTAGAAGGATTTGCACGGAGTACTTCTGAGACTGTTCAAGTGTTTCGCGTAGATAACGGCAGTATAACCTTGGCAGATGCAGTGACATCACACCATCACGCTGCTGTGCAATCAAGGAAATTACTTACGTAGGGCCATATCTGTGAAAAGGGTGGGCCCAAATAATATTGGTGTAAGGCGGCCGGGCTCGATGCTTTTACATGTCCCATTTGCCACATGCTGGATATTTCCCCATTTCCATACAGATTCAATCGTGTTGGAATGCCAAAAATTCTTTGGATTGCCGCAAATGAGATGATTTACGTGCTGACGTGTTCGACTAAGTAGAAAGGCTTTACAGCCCCTCCCCCGCCGGCGGCATTCCGCCATCGACTATCTCAGTCCAGTACAGTTTGAAAGCTTAAAAAAAGTGATCTTGCCCCCGTATAACCAGACACAGCCAATCGTTTAGTTAGCGCCGCTTTCCTGAGCCCGGCGCGCCAGCTCT
>NZ_JBXAKW010000020.1:0-22116 GCF_058798815.1 Janthinobacterium sp. GW822-FHT07A03
GTCATATGCACAGTCCTATTCCTATCCGTAAGAATAACGCATAGGCTGTGTCTGGTGAATCAAGGGGCTATTTCAAAAGCACCTAGCGGAAGTATCTGTGACATTGTGGGATGGCCACAGTATCTCGTCATCGCTCACTACGCTATTGACTTAAGGGAACTCCATGACGATGAAACTCTATACCAGCGTAGGACTAACTGGCGACTACGACCTTCGTGAACTTGACACTTTTCATTTGAGCGGCACTCACGCGATGAAGGTTGGCCTGGTACGAATTGCGAAGGGAGTGCGTAGCCCGCTGGCCGGCCTTCGTACGGGAGCAGATCATGAGATTGGCTATGTCGTGAGTGGGAAAGTGCGCGTAGAGACCCAGTCAGGTCATTGTATTGCTTCAGAAGGGGATGTGCGGATAGCCAGCCCAGACATTCCGCACGCAATTATAGCGCTTGAAGATACGGTAATATTTTTTACCTTGGCCTTTCGAGGCAGCATGGTGCCGGAGATCTCATCGTAAGAATGCGCCAGCTAATCACCTCCGGTTGAGGCGGTACGCGCCTTCTAAGTTAAACATCACCTATTTTAATGGACCAGGCAGGGTGGGTTTCGTAAAGCGCTGTAGTGATCTCACCGAAATTCTGATGAAAGACTTCATTACCCATCCCATCACTTAAAAACACGACGCTGATGCGCAGTAATTCTCGTTCTCAGCATTTAGCGCCACTTCTAGGGGCGCCATTTGTCTGCCCGTGTCATGCTCGCCAGTGGGCGACAACGATGCTGGACGACGGCCTGGCCTTCAGCTTGCTGCCGTGGCGCTTTGACGAGCGACTATCGTGTGAACTGCGGTCCTCGCGAGGGCGAGAAATCATCTGAAAGAACTATAACCCTTTTTAGGTTACAGCTTGCCTACCAGATCAATGACAGCTTCGCGTACCCAGCGTTGTCCGCTGTGGTCATGGTTGCGCTCGTGCCACAGCATGCTCACGGCAAAGCCCGGCACAGGAAAAGGACATTCGACCACCTTGAGTACTTCGCCGCGATCACGCACCAGCCGTTCCGGCACCAGGGCGACAAAGTCAGAATGCGCGACGATTTCAGGTACAAGCAGAAACGACGCCGCAGAAAGCACAACATTACGCTGATAGCCTAGCGCTGCGAGTCCGTCGTCCACTGGCGTCGTGAAGTCGCCACCACGCAGCGAGACGATTACGTGGTCCAGACGTGCGAACTGTTCAACAGAAAGTCCTCGTCGCAGTCCGGGATGCCCATGTCTGCCGATAAGCACATAGTGCTCATCAAACAGATGCCGGCTGCGTAAACTGACTGGGCCATGCTCGGGTGTCATCAGCGCCAGATCCACTTCGCCACTAGCCATCTGCGCTTCCAACTGTAGCGGATCAAGATGGCGCAACGCAAATCGTACACCGGGTCCACGCTTTCGTAGCGCAACGACCAATGGCTGAATGACTGTCTTCTGCAGGTAGTCGGTGCAGGCGATGGTAACGGTAAGTCGCGCCTTTATCGGGTCGAAGTGGCGGTGTCCAATCAATGTGGCGCGCACCTGATCTAACGCGTGGCGAAGCGGATCAAGCAGTTCGAGCGCCTTGGCAGTTGGCAGCATGCCACGTTGCACAGGTATCAGTAAAGGGTCATCGAACAGTTCGCGCAAGCGGCTCAATTGTGCGCTAACTGCTGGCTGACTGAGGTACAGGCGCTCGGCCGCGCGGGTTACGTTTTGTTCCACCAAAAGGGTTTCCAATGTGACCAGGAGATTGAGGTCCAAACGCTTTTTGCTATCCATAGTATGGATACTAGCAGAAAATTTTTTTGATTTCACAGATACCTTGAGGCAGTGCAAACTGCCACCAGTCTCAATACTTTGTGAAAGCCAAGCCATGCAGTCAACCAATAAAAAAATTCTTATCGTCCATGCTCATCCCGAACAAACATCTGTGACGCGTCAACTGGCCGAGATATCTGTCCAGGTACTGAAGGCTCAAGGCCACGAGGTCATGCAATCCGACCTATACGCCATGGGATGGAAAGCGGTGTTTGACGGCCAGGATTTTCCCATGCGAGCCAACCAGGATCGCCTGTCTTTCATTGAGGAATCTGGATACGCCTTTTCCAACGGTTGCCAGACTCCCGACGTCGAAGAAGAGCAACGAAAGATCCTGGCGGCCGATGCGGTGATCCTGCTGTTCCCGCTATGGTGGTTCAGCATGCCCGCAATCATGAAAGGGTGGATAGACCGCGTGTGGGCCTTTGGTTTGGCCTATGGCTACAAAGGGGCTGGCAATGCCTATCGCTACGGTGAGGGCGGCTTTGCGGGAAAGCGTGCACTGCTGGGGGTATCGGTCGGTGGGCCAGCAGACGACTATTCTTCCCGTGGCATCAATGGGCCGTTGGAGCAACTGCTCTTCCCCATCACACACGGCACTTTGTTCTTTCCTGGCATGCAGGTGCTACCCACATTCGCGGTATATGGGACTACTCGAATCGATGGCAACGGTATTGCTGAAGCAACCTTGGCCTGGCGCATCCGAGTGAAGCGACTGTTCGACGACACACCGATTGCTTTCCGTCAACAGAACAGCGGCGACTATCCAGACCAGCACGTGTTGGCCAACCACATCGCGCCAAACCAGACTGGTTTTGCGGCTCACATTACCGCACCCGTGGAATTCAGCGCCCTTGTCCCAACCACCATTGGAGGACTAAAGTGACGACGATCGTCAGCCTTACGCGTGGTACGGACGCTGCTGGCGACACACTGGATAGTCTTCCTGCTCCAAATGCCAATGACTACCACCTACTGATCCAAATGGTGTTCAGCAATCGAGTATTGTCCTGACGACTGACCAGCCGGCGACACTAAGCCGCCAGCCATGTGGTTTGCCTGCACACAAAACCCCAAAGGATATCCGTTCGCAAACCCACCTGGCCAAGCAAGGCGTACTGGAAGCCGTTACATACGTCGGCGATCTTCTCACTATCCAACCTTTTCCCTGTTATTCAGGACTTCCAATTGTCGTCTCCGAAGCGTAAGTGTGCATGGATGTTTTAAGCCTTTTTCTCGGCGTACCCGAAATTTCGGGAAGAATATCCAGCATAGAAATCTGCGAACACCTGGTCCGCGTATTTCCTTGGATAGTCTTCACTGCAGCAAGTCGGTACGCATGAGATAACAGCATCCAGATTCGGGTACAAGAAGAAGATGGCCGAATAGCGCTCTTCCCTGGTCGAGGCAAGCACACGGTGCGGCGTGGCGATAAACTGGTCGTTGGACCAGGTACGCAGGGTATCGCCCGCATTGACAAGAATGCCACCTTCGACGACAGGCTGGTCTATCCACGTACCGGCCGCGGTCAGGATCTGAAGCCCTGGGGCCGTGGCTGGCGGAATCAAGGTGAGAAAACTCAGATCCGTGTGTCCGGGCAAACCAAACTGGTTTTCCTCCGGCTTGACCACTGGGTAGTAAGCGCTGCGCATCACGGAGTCGGTTTTTTGGAATGCCGCGTCAAAGAAATCCGGGGATTGACCCAACGCCACCGCGACCGGAGACAGAAGCCGCTTGGCAAGTGCGTCGAGCTCTGCGTGGTAACGCAAAAACGCCTGCTGTTCTTCCTTGGGCAGCGCTTCCGGCCATTGGTTATGTCCGCGAAAACGCTTGTTCCCCAGAAAATCGGGATCCGTCGGCTCAAGCTCGTGGCCGAATTTGAATGCCTCCGTGACCTGTGGCTTCACCACCTTGTCGAAACTGTCGCCATGAATGGCCACATTGGGAGCTTGCCAGCCCGACTGGTGCTCGTTCATGCGCACCTTCATTTTCTCGGAGACGGGCAGCGTGAACAGTTTCTCCATCGCGTAGAATACTTGGTCCACCGTTGCCTGGGATACACGGTGATTGACGATATAAAAGAAACCGATCTCGGTACAGGCCTGGCGGATTTGCCGAGCGACGTCTTCGAGAGCGCCAGGAACACCTGCGAGGTACGGCCCGACATCGATAATGGGGATCTCCTCCGTGATGGCCTGCGACTGCTGGCCGCCGACGGTGACGGAAGTTACTTCTTTTCTCCAAAGAAATTTGTTCACGTTAATCCTTTTTGTTGAGCTTTACTGCTGCCGACTGGTTGGCGGCGGAATACACGAGTGCCTCGAGGATGCGCACATTGTCCAGTAACTGTTGCGGCGTATAGCGATACGTCGCTTCGCCAGCAACGGCCGCGGCCCACGATTCCAGGTTTTTGGCCACTGTGTTGGACGCGGGATGCGATGTCGTGATGCGTTTCGCTTCGGAGTCGGAAATCACCACCTCGCTGGGAAGTCCCCAATCCACATTGCCGTTCTCCCTAACCTCGATCCACCCGGCGGTTCCAAACACGGACAGCCTGCCGTAGAACGGCGTGGTCGACAAGCAGGTAAGCGACGCCGTCGCGCCAGACAGAAAATCGATCTGTACCGATACGTGGTCGTCGGCGAGCGCCTGGTCGAATACCTTCGCGGTTTTTGCCCGCACTTGCAACGGCCGGCCCGCGAACGAAATGAACAGATCGGTCAGGTGAATACCCAGAGCGGTCATTGCCCCGGCTGGCGCATCTTTCTTGTTCACCCGCCAATTTTCCGGATTCGCATGCGCAAACAGGTTGTGGCTGACATTCGCCTCCATATGCAGGATCTGTCCAAGCTTGCCATTGCCGATCATCGCCAGCACTTCTTCCATGGCAGGTTCAAAACGACGCTCATGCCCGATTCCCAGTACGATGCCCGCCTCTTCGCACGCGGCAAGTATCCGCTCCGCTCCGGCCCCTGTGAGCGTCAACGGCTTTTCGCAGAAAACCTGCTTGCCGGCGGCAATGGACGCCAGGACTTGCTCCTCATGCAGGCTATGCGGTGTCACCAGGATGACCGCATCCACCTCGGGATCCTGCAATACCTCGTCCAGCGATGAACGCAGTATCAGTTGATACTCCCTGCCAAAGTCAGCAAGGTTCTCGATGGCCAAATCGACGCCATGCGTGACACGAATTCTATTGCTATCCACAAGGCATTTCACGATCTGCTTGCCCCACCAACCAAGGCCCACCACGGCGGCATTTAACATGTCACTTCCTTTGCAATAAAAATGTTGTGTTTTGATATCCAGCTACAACGCGCTTTAAAACGCGCTTGCATGAGCAAAACCATTGCCAGGTCTTGCTGCGTCGGGATACCAGGAATCCCCGGCATCCTCCCTGGCAATCAGCTCTTGACCACGTCTTCCCACTTCGGGCAGGAGCGTTTGTTGTCCGGCATGTCCTTACCCTGATAGTTGCTGCGGTCAATCACGTCAGCTGGAAAAACGATATTGGCGGGCACCGGCATTTTGCGCAGGTGCCGAATGGCCGCGATCGTCGAGATACAACCTTGGCCAAATCCGTTGTAGTCTCCGGTCGCCAGCAATTTACCCGCCTTGATCGCTTCCACCGCCTCGGGCGATCCATTGATGCCGACAATCTTGGCCTTCCGGTTCGCCCCTTCGAGCGCCTCTACCGCCCCCATCGCCATCGCGTCATTGGCAGCCCAGATGGCGTCCAGTTTGGGATAGGTTTGCAGCATGTTTTCCGTGACCTGCAATCCCTGAAGGCGCAGGTAATTCCCCGGCTGAGAGGCCATCAGTTTGATACCGGGGAATTCCACCAGGGCTTGCTTGAAACCGCGAAAGCGTTCCGATGCAGTCACGGCACCGCGCACGCCCTCGAGCGCAATCACCGTGCCCTTGCCGCCAATGCTCTTGAACAGGTACCGCGCGGTTGCCAAGCCCAGGTTGTAGTCATCCGATCCGACGAAAGCCACGAATTTTCCGTTCTCGCTGCGGTCCGTCGCATTCACCACGGGGATGCCAGCCGCGTTGATCTTGCCGACGGCCGGTGACATCGCCTTATTGTCGACCGGGATGAAAACGATGGCGTTCGGCCGCCTGGTGATGACATCCTCGATCTGGCTGAGCTGCTCGCCAATGTTGTCGGCCTTCGTCGGGGTGTACTGGATCGCCGTGGCATGCATGCTCCGCGCAGCCGTCTCGGCGGCCACGCGGAACGTCTGGAAATATGGATTGGTCAGGTTTTTGGTCATGACAGCGACTTTTTCGCCGTCTGCATGAGCGGAAGTTAAGGCATATGGCGAAAGCGTTAAGCTCGCCACTACGACAATCTTGATTACGTTGCGCATGGGATGTCTCTTTTGATTTGTCATTGATTACTCATGGAAGATGTCGCGCTACTCATGCAGATAGTCGACTTGAAAGCGCGCGCTGCGAATGTCGCCCACCTGGTCCCTCGCCGCGAGATGGGCAGGATGCTGCTGATACGCCCGCAACGAAGCGACATTATCGAACTCCGAATACAGCACCACGTCGCAGGCATAATCGACGGCACTGAAATCGAGCCCGATCTCTATCTTCAACAGGCCCGGAATCTGGCCATCGAGGCCTTCGAACACGTGTTTCAGCTTCTGCATGTTATGAAGATGCGCAGCCGTGCCCCGTTGACCGCGCACGTTCCACATCACTATATGCCGTACAGTCATTGTGATTGCCTCGATATGTTCAAGTAAAATCCAGAATCGAACAGGCAGCGGCCTTTGGCGCTCGACCGATTCCGGAGCATGGGCGTGGAATGGCCGTTACTGCGTTGGCGGGAAACCTGCCCGCTGCGGCCACAGATTTTGAAATGCACGAATGGAAACGGACTCGTACAAGCCAGCCGCGTTGAATGGTTCCTTATCCACCCAAGCGCGGGCTGCAGCCTGGTCTGCAAAATCGATGACCAGCAAACTGCCTTGCATCGTGATCCCATCGTCGCCAAGCAGCGGTCCTGCGAACGCAATCTTGTCCGCAATGTCGGCAAGGTACGCCTTATGCGCCGGCCGGTTATCCTTGCGTATCGCCTGGGTACCAGGTTTATCAACATTAAAAAAGCAGTACAGCATCGTATCCTCCAATTGATTGGTTTATTTCAACCCTATGAGGGAAATACCCTTTCGTTTCACCCGAACTGGCACTGCCCTCCCCTTTCAGTTCATCTGTCCGACGGGCCCCCTTCGAGAAGATGAACAAGCCGCTCCCTATACGCGTGCATCTGCACGTTTGCGCAGCCACATGTCGATGGCAACGGCCAGTATCACAATCAGGCCGGTCACCAGTGGCTGCAGGTTGGCATTGATAGAGAGCAGATTCATGCCGTTCAGCACTAACGTCAGGATCAGCGCCCCCACCAGGGTGCCGGAAATGGTGCCTACGCCGCCGAAGAGGGAAGTGCCGCCAATCAGCACGGCAGCGATAGCCGGCAGCGCCAACGATTCGCCGATATCGGCCTCCGCCGCATTGAGACGCGCCAGATACACCAGGCTGGCCATCCCCGCCATGGCGCCGCTGAGCGTATAGACGAGGATCTGCCGCCTGACCACTGGAATGCCGGACAGATGCGCCGCGATACCGTTTGCCCCCATCGCGTATACTTCCTGCCCATATGTCGTGCGCCGCGTGAAGCCCACGCCGATCAACAGGAACAGCAGCATCAGATATACCGGTATCGGGATGCCGAGCCAGTAGCCGCTTCCGAGTGCCCTGAAGGCTGGCGGAAACCCGTGTATCGTGGCGCCTGCCATGTAATAGAATGCGATGCCGTTCAGCACCCAGAGCATGCCGTAGGTAGCGATAAAGGGAGGTAGACGCAGCAAGGTGACCAGCAGCCCATTGATCAGGCCAATCGCGGTTCCGCAAGCAAGTCCGACAAGGACGCCCAAGCCTACCGAGCCTGTAGCCTGCATCACGCTAGCCGCGAGACATAGCGATATCCCGACGTTGGCGCCGATCGACAGATCAAGGCCACCGGCCAGTATCACGACAGTCAGGCCGGAAGCCATGAGGAAAAGCAGGCTTGCCTGACGCAAGACGTTCAAGAGATTGCCGGACGTGAGAAACGACTCGGCCAGTATCGACAGGAGGACGCACAGTAGTGCGGCGGCTGCCAGGCGGTATGCCAGTGCCCGCAAATCGTTGGGTAGAAAACCACCGGACGAAGCCGGTGCAGCGAGCGTGTTCATGCTTTCTCCTTCATGCCATCTATCAACAGAGCTAAAATAACGAGCAGACCGATGCAGGTGACCTGGACTGACGATGGGACGGCAAGCAGGTTCAGTCCGTTACGCAACATGCCGACCGTCAGCACACCCAGCAAGGTACCGAGGAGCCACCCGTTGCCGCGCTCAAACGACGTACCGCCCACGATCACCGCGGCAATGGCGTCGAATTCCATCCCGATGGCAGCCGTCGGGTGCGCTGCGCTCATCCGTGCCGTCAGCAGCAGCGACGCGAAACCTGCCATCGCGCCACCCAGGCAATAGACGCCGATGAGATAGCGATTGGCGCGCACCCCGGCCAGTTGCAGCGCTTCCTTGTTCCCGCCGATGGCACAGACATAAGTTCCGAAGCGGGTGTGATAGAGCAACACATGCATACATCCATAACAGCCGATAGCGATGAGTATAGGAAGCGGGATGCCGCCCAGCGAACCGCCATAGAAGAAACCAACGGCGTCATCAATTCCGACGATGCTTTGCCCATCCGTCAATACCAATGCAAGGCCTTGCGCAATGCCCAGGGTGCCGAGCGTTGCCACGAAGGGCGGCATGTCCAGCAGCGCGACGAGCCCGCCGTTCAGCAATCCGAACAGGAGTCCGCATAATCCTGCCGCCAACAATCCGAGGGGAAGTGAGCCGGTGCGCAACAAGGTCCAGGCCAGGACCACGCCACAGAGGGTCAACACGGCGCCAATGGAAAGATCGAGTCCCTCGGTCATGATAATGAGCGTCATCGGCAGAGCCAGCATCAGCAGAATGGACGACTGCAGACCAATATTGGCGATATTCCCTGCCCCGAGAAAGTCGCGGTTGAGACCGGTAAAGACGAGCAGCATGGCGAGCAGCATCCATGCCACGCCTGGCACACGGGCCAGTGTCGAGGCTCTCGAAGACAATGTTATTTCACTCATGATGCATCCCCAAACGCAAGATATTTTCTTCGGTGAGCTCACTGCGACCAAGCTCACCCGCAATACGGCCACCACGCATGACATAAGCACGGTCGCATACGTGGACTATTTCCGACAATTCAGAGCTGATCATCAATACTGCCGCGCCTTCCTGGACAAGCCGGTCGATCAACGCAAAGATCTCTGCCTTGGCACCGACGTCAATGCCTCGCGTCGGTTCGTCGAAAATGAATAAACGGGATTGGGCATTGAGCCATTTGCCGATTACCACCTTTTGCTGATTCCCACCTGACAGCACGCGCACCGGGCGATGGATGGATGGCGTGGCGACACGCAACTTCGCGATCAGCTCGCGCGCCGCGCTATCGGCAACTTGTGGGCTGAACAGCTTCGTTGGAAACAGGCGATGCATGCCGGACATCATGAGGTTCTCGCCAATAGAACGCATCAGCGCCAGCCCTTCCTGCTTCCGGCTTTCCGGGATCAAGGCCACGCCTTTTGCAGCAACCTCGGCCGGCCCGCCAGTTGATCCCTTTCCAAATATGCTCACGGTTCCTGCTGTCACCCGGTCGGCGCCGAAAATGGCCCGGGCAACCTCGGTACGGCCCGATCCCACCAGTCCGCTCAGTCCCACGATTTCGCCCGTGCGCACGGTCAGATTGATATCACGTATGCCGTTTTCCGCATGCAGCCCTCGCACTTCAAGTGCCATGTCTCCGGGCGATTTGCAGAATTGGCGGGCGTAACTCATGTCGACGTTGCGTCCGACCATTAACCGTACGAGATCATCTGAACTCGTCTCACCTGGCAGTAGCGAAGCGATTTTCTTTCCATCCCGAAGGACCGTGATGCGATCGCCCATCGAAAAGACTTCCGCCATGCGGTGGGAGATATAGATGATGGCAACGCCCTTTTCCTGCAAGTCGCGGATGACCTCGAACAATGCCTCCGTCTCGTTGTCGGACAAGGCGGCCGTCGGCTCGTCCATCACCAAGATTTGCGCATCCTGCGACAAGGCCTTGGCGATCTCGATCATCTGTTGCTGGGCGACACCGAGCCGATGCACGAGGGTGCGGGTGTCGAGCCGCATCCCCAGGCGCGCGAGTACCCTGCGCGCTTCCTCATGCATGCGGCGGTGATCCAGCGTGCCAGGGATGGCACCTGGAAATTCACGCCCCAGGAAGAGATTCTGTGCGATATTCAGATACGGGACGAGAGAGAATTCCTGGAAAATCACCGCAATGCCAAAGCGCCGTGCGTCGGCCGGTGAATTGATCTGGACCTGCTGTCCCTGGTAATGAAAGGTTCCTTCATCAGCGCGATAGGCGCCGAACAACACTTTCATAAGCGACGATTTTCCTGCGCCGTTTTCACCGAGCAGCATGTGCACCTCGCCCGGGTACACGGCAAAGGACACTGAGTCCAGTGCGCGAACGCCCGGAAAGTATTTGCTGATGTCACGCAGTTCGAGCAACGGTATCTTCTCGGTGGACTTCGTGGCAGATTTGTGTTGCGGGCGGGCTGTGTCAGCCTCTATGGTCATGCTCATGGTTGTCTCCTGATTGGTTTTATGAGCGCTATTGCCTGGACGTTTTTACCTGGGCACCGGCCAGTTGCATGGCAAGCAAGGTGACCGCGCTGTAGTCGAGCGCGCCCCTATCGGTGCCGATCACGGCCTGGTACAGCTGCATCGTCTGGGCGGCCAGAGGAACCGGTACGTGCGTTTGTTGTGCCGTGGCGAGAATGAGCTGAAGATCCTTTGCCATTTGCTCGGCGGAGAACGTCGATACATAGTCGTGGTTGCGCAGCGTGGCCGCCTTGTACCTGACCATCGGCGAGGCAATCGCACTGGACTCCATCACATCGAGCATGTCATTCCATGCAAGCCCACCCTTGCTGCCGAGCGCCAATGCCTCGGCCATCATGCCGTTCGAGACGGCGATCATCAGATTGATCACGAGCTTCATGGTGCGCGCCTGTTCAGCGTCGCCGAGATAGAAATGTACCTTCCCTATCTTTTCCAGTAGCGGCTTGATATGCTCGTACGCAACTTGAGGCCCGGAAGCCATGGTGGTCAATCCGGCCATTTCGGCAACCACCGCATTGCCCGAGACGGGAATGCGCAAATAGGCGATGCCGTGCTGCGCACAGGCACTCGCAACCTGCCCTGAAATCGCCACCGACACGGTGCTCGTGTCGACATAGATCGTTCCTTGCTGCGCGCCGGTCAGCAAGCCATGCTCGCCGAAGACGACGGCGCGCAATGCGGCATCATGCGGCAGCGATGAAAACAGGACAGGATTGCCCGCGACTTCGCGCACGCTGGCAGCGCTGCTTGCACCCAGGGCGACCAGGTCCGCAACCCGTTGCGAGTCCGTATCGAATACCTGTACTCGGTATCCGGCCTGAATCAGATGACGCGCCATCGGCGAGCCCATTTTCCCGATCCCGATGAAGCCAATTTGTGCTGATGTTTCCATAATGATCCTTTGGTAAAAAAAACAGTCGTCAGACCGCTTCTGGCCGAAGGCCATGGAATGCGTTTTCCAATAAAGCGCGCAGTGCCTGCCGTTCCAGCGGGCGCGGATTCGCATAAGCGTTTTGCAGGGCGATGTCGGTGCACCGGTCCAACTCACTCTCCGGCATCCCGAGATCCTTTAATGCCAATGGCGCATGCAAGCTCTGCGCAAGGTCGTACATCCCCTGGGCTGCATCGGTCGCACCAAGTGCCCGGGCAATGCGTTGCATGGCTTCGGGGGCGGCGGCCGCGTTATAAGCCAAGGCATGCGGCAGCACGACCGTATGCGTTGGCGCGTGCGGCAAGCCATACGTTCCACCGAGCGTGTGACACAATTTGTGATGCAGGGCCATGCCGACATGGCCCAGGACAACGCCGCAGAGCCAAGCGCCGTAAAGACATTGGCTGCGCGCCGCAATATCGCCAGGCTTGTCAACCACCTTTGGCAAGCCCTGTGCCAGCGCCCGGATGCCCTCTTCGGCAAACATCGACATGATGGGATTTCCATCCTGCGCATACAGCCCCTCGGCGGCATGCGCCATGGCATTGATGCTGCTGGTAACCGATAGCGATGTCGGCAATGCCAGCGTGAGTTCCGGGTCGTAGATGACGGTTTTTGGCAGCACGCGGTTGTCGCGACCCGTCTTTTTGATTCCCGCATCAGTGATGCCGTAGATCGGCGTCATTTCGCTGCCGGCGTATGTCGTGGGAATCGCGAGGATAGGCAGCGCCGATTCCAACGCAATCGCTTTGCCAAGACCCGTCGTCGATCCGCCGCCAATGGCGATGGCGCAATCGGCCTGCAGCAGCCGGGCCACCTCCCGCGCCTCCCTGGCTGTTTCCAGTGGCACGTGCATGACTGCACGGTCAAAGATCCCCGCGCAGCGTTCGCCGATCAGCTGGGCAACAAGCTCGGCGCTGCCCCGCTGCTCGGGTGTACATAAAACCAGCGCCCGCCTTGCTCCCAGCAAGTCAATTTCGCGCACCAGGTGCTGCAGGCTGCCGGCGCCAAATACCACACGCGACGGCGTGCTGTTGTAGATGAATTCAAACATGTGTGCCTCTACGCGCAGTCAGGATTCAACACAAAATCAAACACCAGGGTATAGAACGATGTCTCCAGGCTCGCGCCATCCGGTGCGAGCCCACGTTCGTGGCGCACCCAGTTTGCAATGAGCGTCGACCGTACGCCGAACACCGCGTCGGAATCGAGGTATTTGTCGCCATCCCGGAACACGTGGGTAATCAGGGTTTCGTAGCCCTCTGCCTGTATCCTGAAGTGCAAATGCGCCGGGCGCCACGGATGACGGCCGAGTGCCGCCAGCATGCGGCCGACGGGACCGTCGTGCGGAATCGGATAGGGGCTGGCGACGATGCTGCGGAAGTCGTACTCGCCTGCCGCTCCGCTGAAGAACGTTGCCCGTGCGCGGTGTTCGTCCTGGTCGCCTTGCTGCACATCGTAAAACCCATCCTCATCGGCTTGCCATACTTCTATTCTTGCATTGGCTACCGGCGTGCCATCCAGGCGGCGCACGATGCCGCGCACATAGCAGGGTTCGCCCTTGGCCCCGTTGGAGATATCGCTGCCTAGCGCATACACCGGAGAATTTTCAACGTGAAACGGCCCGAATACGGTCGATTCAGTACAGCCTTCTGGCTTGCGATTGTTTTGCGCCGTCACCAGCATCGACAGGCCAAAGACGTCGGACAGCAAGATAAATTCCTGGCGCTTGTCAGTGCACATGTGCCCGGTTTCAGTCAGAAAACGGATGCCGGCTTCCCACTCCTGCTCGGTCAGCTTGACCTCGCGCGCAAAGGCATGCAGGTGCTGGACCAGGCTGGTCATGATCTTTCGCAACCGCTCATCTGGCATACCGGCGTGCCGTGCGAGCACGGCCTGAGTAATGGTGTCCTCATTCAAATTACGCATGATGTTTCACTTCTCCCTTGCCTTGAATTAAGCTGTATTGACTGGCCACAGCCTCCCTCGATACCACCTTCCAAATTTCCGAGAATGGTCGAAAGCGGCTAGCCATCGTTTTCCGCTGAGTGGTAATATAAGTTGAAAACAAACTACAAAAAATGCCAAAAACGGAAAACTGTTTTCCGCTAAATGGAAACAAGGAGACTCGTGTGGATCGATGGACGCAGTTTGAATTATTTGTCCAAGTCGCCGAACTGGGGAGCCTCACAAAAGCTGCAGATGCGCTCGACATGTCGAATGCCGCGGCAAGCCGCTGCCTCAGTTCACTGGAAGAACGCCTCAAAGCCCGCTTGATCGAACGCAGCACCAGGCGATTGGCGCTGACGGAGGTGGGACAGGAGTTTTACCGTCAGTGCAAGGCCATGCTGACCCAGATGCAGGAAGCGGAGTCCACGGTCAATGCGACCACGATCAACCCGACCGGCACCCTGCGCGTCACCGGCACCCTCTCCTTCTGCATGAAGCACATCGCGCCGTTATTGCCCGAATTTAACCGCCGATATCCGAATGTCAATCTGGAGATCGTCGCGGCAAACCGGTATTTTGACCTGCTCGATAGCGGTATCGACCTTGCCATTCGCACGCGCGAATGTGAATCCGACTCGAATATCACGGTCCGCAAACTGGCTTCGACGCGCAGAATTCTGGCCGCTTCGCCGTCATACTTTGCCGCCCATGGCGTGCCGCAGACCCTGGAGGATTTGGCCAACCACAAGTTGCTGATCTATAGCCATGCCAACAACCCATATGAACTCCACTTCACAAAGGATGGCGTAAGCAGCGTGGTCAAGGTCAAGAGCCTGATGGAGTCCAACGATGGGCAGATTATCCGGGCGGCGGCTATGGAAGGGCTGGGCATCCTGGTACAGCCCAACTACATCATCCACGATGATGTGGTCGCAGGCCTCCTGGTTCCCTGCCTGAACGAATGGGACTTGCCGCGGCTGACCATCAACATCGCCTACCAGTCCAGGAAGCACTTGCCCGCCAAGGTACGCGCCTTCATTGATTTCCTTGTCCAGCATTTCAAGGACATGGACTTCGAGAGAAGATGGACTGCTTGATTTACCCTGACAATCCTGTCCATCGCAGATAGCGCAACTTCGAGCACAGCAGCATTGTCACCCTCCATTTATCGATCACCATGCTGATGCCAACGGATGACCTCCGCTGGCATCAGGCATATGTCTAAAAACGATATCCGATCGAAAGGAAACTGACCAGAGGATTGATTTTGATCTTCGCACCACTCGTGACGACACCAACGCGTGACTGTGTCGTCAACGTGGCGCGGCTGGACAACAAAGCATAGGTCAAGGAGAGATTGACGGACCAGCGATCATCAAGGTTATAGGCAATCCCGGCATTGGCAAGTGGCGCAAAAGACTTGCTCAAGGTGACCGAAGTCGGCCCCTCAAGTGCGGAACCGGTGACCGGAGAGTGCAAGAAACTGCCGCTCGCCGTGCCGCTCGTCAATTTGATGTCGGAGAACCAGACATACGCCCCCCCCACACCTACGTAGGGCCTTATCCGTGCATTGGCTTCACCAAAATAATACTGTAACAAGACCGCCGGACTCCATGCTTTGGCATCGCCCAGTTTCCCCATGTCGGACATGGTTCCGCTGCCATACAGACTCAATCGTGTTGGAACGCCCAGGATGGTCTGGATTGCCGCATGGTCGGTCACATAGTATGTAGCCGTCACGCCCAGGGTATCTGCATTGCTGACGGATGCCCCGGATCCAGGGATGGTCCTTTGCTGGCCCAGTGCCGACACTTTCATGGGTTCGCTTGAGTCGTTCGGGGATAAATGCAGCCATCCCGAACTGACCACGAAATCACCGGCCGACTGTGCATGTACGGCACTGGAGCTGGCGAGCAAAACGGCGAGCAAGGGAAGGTACGTTTTTCCTGCGGCTGCCAAGGATGTATTTTTCATGCTGTCTCCTGATTTTAGTTGTGGGTGAATCTCTGCTACGGAACTGCCAATTCGCCAATCCGGAACAGGCGTGCGAGTGCATGCTCCCGGCGGCGTTCGGGTACTTGTCTTAGGAGGATCGCTGCCTGAATGCAGCCTCGATCCAATTGGAAAACTCACTGGCAAGGTGCCAGCGATGGGCAGAAACAGCCCCCGGAACGATCATTGCCGGGAACTCGACCAGCAGCCTGGCTCGGAAGCCCGAACCTTCGTTCCTGAATTGATGACGCACGCCGCCGAGAACGAGACCGCTCTCGGCTCTTGCTACACCTGCTATTTGGTGGGGATAGAGGGGGTCGGACGAAGAACGAAGACTGGAGAGATCTTGATAGTCGATCAGGAACCTCCCCACCAACGGCGATCCGCCAGTGGTTTCGATCACTTCCTGCACGCCATCGGCGTCAGTGCGAATCACATAATGATCGGGACAAGCGGCCAGCATGGCGCGTTCGTCATTGAGCTCGGTACGCTTGCAAAACCAATCCGCAAACGCCTCCGCAGAGCCACCATCAACCAGCAACTCGGTAATACTGAAACGACGCAAACCACATGAGATCCGGGCCACGAAATTTGCCGCAGGCTGGGCCACGGCCAGCTCACGCCGAAGGAGTTGCCGAATGCCATCCGATCCCAGCGCAAGCTTTCGCTCCAGAACTTGATGCCTAAGGCTCTCCAGTTCTTCGTTGCCCAAAGGCTGCCCCCCCAGCCTTTTCAGTACCGTCAGTGCACGCTGCCTCTCCCATTGCAACACTTGCTCGCGAGGGATTTCATGTCCCGCCATGAACGTCTTGATACTTACAACCATGATGACTAACTCCGCTTTTATTGATGCTGATTCGGTAAGATCGCATGGCGCCACCCATTAAGGCAACTATAGTTGCTTTTAATGAGCATGTAAACTATCAGGATGAAATATGCAGACGAGCGGCCACGCCCCAGGGCTGGCGATAACGCGCAGGTAGCTGTTCATGCGACAATCATTGCGCAGAGACTCAACGGAACGCAGCAAGGAGAAAGTGAATGAGTGACACCGAGCAAGAAAGCAGCAGCAAACGTCATCGACCCGGAGGGCGTGCAGCTGAGGTAGTGTCAGCCATCTACTCGGCTGCGTTGGAAATCCTGATGGAAAGCGGTTATGAGAGCCTGGAGTTGCCGGCAGTAGCTGCTCGTGCCGGCGTCAACAGAACCACGATTTATCGCCGCTGGCCAAGCAAAGCCGAGCTGGTTCTCGACATCGCCCTGCTCCACATGAAGCAAGGCGTACCGCTTCCGGACACAGGAACACTGCTCGGTGATTTGAGCGCACTGCTGCTCGACATACTGGCGGCAATCGAATCGCCGCTCATCGCAGGCCTGTTGCAGGCAGCCGTGACGCAGGGAAAGGATGCGGAAATTATCAAGCGCATGCGCATCCAGTTCTGGTCCGAGCGTTTCGCCGTGAGCGGCCAGCTTGTGGTGCGGGCGGCTGAACGGGGTGAACTACCCGTCGGGACCAACCCTCGCCAGTTCCTGGAGCTGGCCTCCTCCCCACTTTTCTTTCGCGGCGTGATTACAGGAGAAACATTCACCAAAGATGAGGTCATCGGCATTGCGCGCCGTACCATCCTCGCTTTCAAGACCCCATAGCGGCGGCTGAACGCAAGGGCTTCTGCTCAACTTCGGAGGCGTGGCTGCTCTGCTGTTCCGCTTGTTTAGTACTTGCAAAGTGCACCAGCAGAACGCCCCCCAGGATCAACGCGACGCCGGCGAGGCGCAACAAGTTGACGGGTTTGGGCACAATGCCCGTCAGACCGAAGTGATCAATCGCCATGGCCACCACCATCTGTCCGGCAACGACGCAGGCCAGAAATCCACCGGCGCCCAGCTTCGGCGTGACAACGGCAGCACCACCGACATACATCGCGCCGAAAATGCCCCCCACCCAAAGCCACCAGGGTCCTTGCATTGCAGTGGAAATCGCGGGGCCAGAGACACGCTGTGCCCCAAGCAGAGGCAGGATCACCATGGCACTAATGACAAGCGAGGTCATCGCCCCCCAAAATGGATGCCCCAATGCGCGGCCAACGGCGGCGTTGCTGGTCGCTTGAAAGGGCAGGCCGGCTCCGGCGAGCAAGGCCACGCCGACAGGCCAGAAGGAAAATGCTGCTTTACTTAACATGATGGTTCCTCATATTTGCGAAGAAGTTAGGATGAAAGTATGATGATCCATCCATATAACTAATGGAAATCATTTATATGCACATACCACATTCGCACCATGGATGAACTCCGGCGCATTGATTTGAATTTGATGTTGACGCTCCACGCTCTATTGATCGAGAAGCATGTCACGCGCGCGGCGCTCCGTTTGCACAAGAGCCAGCCGGCGGTCAGTCATTCGCTGGCACAGTTGCGCGTGCTGTTTGATGATCCTCTGCTGGTACGGCGCGGCGGCCGCATGACGCTGAGCGCGAGGGCGCAAGGACTGGTTCAGCCGCTTGAAAGTGCGCTACGTGGCTTGAACGCGCTATTGGAAGCACCGGCATTCGATCCTGCCCTGGCACGCGGCCGCTTCAGGATCTCGCTGTCGGACTACGCCGCCAGCATCATCTTGCCCCGACTGATGCGCCATGTCAGGCAGAAGGCGCCCGGATTGGTTTTGGCGATCAGCCAGGCCAGCAGGGAGGTCATGCTGGCACAACTGGCCGATGGTGAACTGGATCTGGCACTTGGCATTTTTCCGGACGCGCCAGAAGACATCCGCCTGCAGACATTGTTCACTGAGCGATTCATCAGCCTTGCAGACAAGGCCGTGCTGCCAAAAAAGGGGGAGCTGAGCCTGGAAGATTGGTTGAGCCGCCCGCATGTCATGCTGGCACTGCGGCCGGATGCCACTGACGAGATTGAGCGGGCCCTGGCCGCACGCGGCTTGCAACGCCACATCGCTCTGGCGCTGCCGCACTGGGGCGCCGCCGTGTCAGTGATTGCCGGGACTGATTTGGTCTTGACTGTCGCCAGCCGTGCGGTGGGAGCGCTAAGTCCACATAAAACCCTCAGAGCGTTTGTGCCGCCCCTGGATATTCCATCGTTCGACTATCAACAGGCTTGGCACATGCGTAAAGAGGCTGATCCAGCACACTATTGGTTAAGGCAGGCAATTCAGGTAGCATCGACATTCTGATACCTTGTAGCTCAACGAGCACTTTTGGGGAACACCTGTCACTCGTGAATCCCCGCCAGTAGCGTCCGAGGGTGTAGACAGAATCAATATCGGATCTGTGGCAGGCTATCTCGATGTGAGAGGCGCATGCCACAACCTCGTTATTGATTTTATCTACACCCACTTACGTACCAGCGTTGTTTTTTCCTCGGTAAACCAGTGGCTGCGGCGGTCCTGATTTCACCGCCACCACGTCGATTGCTTGCTTGTTCTGAAGCGCCACCAGTAGCTTAGACTCTCCTGATCCATAGTTTTTGAAACAAGCGATGGATCGTGTTAGGGGCCTAGATGTGCTGCCAGGCGTCGTGTTCGATCTCGTCGCTGCCTGATCCAACGACGGGATAGGGCCTAGCCTGTCTATCCCCTACCCTGCAGAGACTTCTGCCGCGCGCTAGCAAAAGCTTGCCTCCCCTCCATAACTGCCGGCGAAAGATGGCATAGCTTCCCGAGGCAAAAGCAGAGCGCCTGCTTGTTATCGCTGGAAGGACTTGAACTCATGCACATGATCCGCAAGTGCCAGTTCGCAATGGATCACACAATGATGATACCGTTCGCCGATCAATTTTATGCACTGGCAGGACAGGTCCGTCCAGTTTGAGGGAATAAGTGCCATTCCGGAAAACTTCGCCCTCTGATCAACAACACGACAGAACCCTTCATAACAACAGTTTATCCGAATCCTCTGCCTGCGACAGTGAGCAGCCAATTCAAAGCATATTTCCCGGCCGCGGACATGTGCAGTTTGCCAACAGGTATCCTTGGCGGTCACGTCTTGGACTGTTAAGCATGCGTGCAGGGATCTGGGCAGGCATGAAGACAAGGCTCCGGTCAGCCAAGATTGGCCAAATTGCGAGTGAGAAAGTCATTAAACATCGGAACAGTGAATGCAATGTCTCCGTGAGATGGGCTGTAGATCATTCCTTTGCCTATTATCTGGGCTCGGCGCGGCCCTAGGCTTTGCGCGGATTCACCGAGCGCGTCGGCCACATCTGAAGAGCGGTATGGCCCGTTCCCTAACCTTGCCATAGCGATGACATACTCGCGCTCTTTCGGCGTTAATCGATCGAAACGCACCTTGAAAAAGCCTTCATCCAGACGCTTCAGGGTGGTTGCTTCTGCCTGTCTTGCGTCATGAAGGGTGATCGTATCCCCGATGGCAAGGTTCCAGGATTGGTGGCCCCATTCCTGTAAAAAGTAAGGGTAGCCTTTGGTTTTAAGGAATATTTCGGTTAGAGCCCCCTCATCGATCACTGCGCCTTCTTCATTTACAGGTTGCCGGATGGCTGCCTTGGCATCGACTTCAGACAGGGCACCGACCTCTGGGAAGTGGAATAATCTCTCTGCATAGGATTTGGCTTCGCCAGATAATGCTGCTACTTGGGGTAATCCGGCACCGAAAAACAAGACGGGGAGCTCACTCTGATTGATCTTGTGGAGCGAAACGATGAGAGCTGCCAGATCCTTCTGACTAAGGTACTGGAGCTCGTCAATGAGGAGCGTCCAAGCCTTTCCAGCGGCTTTTGCAGCTTCACCAATACGTACGAACAACTCAGGAAGATCGTTCTCCAGGTCGCCACTGTCTGCTACTCCTACTTCGGGATCGACGGAGATTGACATGTCTCCGTATTCAAAATTGAACACAGCGGCAAAGGATCGTAGCGCACGCAGTGCCTCGTATGCTTTGCCTTTAGCATTCTCGGTAAGAGAGAGCTTGCGTAGCACCTGATGTACGCGCGGCAAAAGCAATTCTCCTAGCGGCTTACTTTCCGGCGCTTCGATGCTGGAAGTTAGATGGCCGCGCTCGTTGGCCATGGCCTCAACAGCATTCAGAAGTACGGTTTTACCGACGCCACGAAGGCCCAGGAACACTTGAGATCGGCTAGGTCTTCCAAGCAAGGCTCGATCAATTGCCACGCGCGCATCATTGATAATCGCCTGTCGCCCTGCGAGTTCCGGTGGGCGGCTACCTGCGCCGGGCGCGAAAGGGTTTCTTACGGGGTCCATGCAACCTCCATTAATAGGAAATTCTAGTAAAGTATAAGCTTCTCGCGTTATACATACTTATACTTTAGTAGATTTTGTTAGACTTCTATCCTTGTAGAAAGTTCCAGCGGGCTTCTTTTTTCCACCGGTACGGATTAGCCTTATTCGGCAATAAGAGATGTCATATCCGACTGATGCAGCCGCAGCTGCAGCGAGCTTGTGTCGCAGGTTCACCTTTTGGAGGTTGATAACGATGCCGTCGTCAACGTCTACATGGTTTATGTACCATGATGTGAAAGTATGATGTACATGCTGTTTCTAACGTGGTAATCAATGGCAAAAAGGGCTGCTTTGGAGCGGAGCCTGCCAACGACGTCAACAGGCCAACAGCAGACATTGAAAACGTTAACGCCTTGTGCGGCACGAGGCACCTAGAGGAGAGTCATGGCAGGAAAATTTTTGAGTCGAGGCGCGCTAGTCCACCTTATCAAGAGTCAGGAACGAACTAATGCTATTCAGAAGCGCGATAGATTAACCCAGCACCCGGTGCGAACAACTGTGTGCGGTTGCTCTGATCCTGACTGCGGTGGCTGGCATACCATACTGACTGAGAAAAACGTGCCAACCGAAGACGAGTGCAGGTCGATTTTGCAACACGAAAAGGCCAAAAGAAAGGCATAGTTGCGTATGGCCGATTCCAGCCTATCGTGTTGAAAAATTCGAACGGCAACCATTTCAGGATGTCTCAGACCTCCAAGCAGTCGGTGATCGGTCAATAGCGGCAGTTCTGGCCAGTCTAGGCTGGTAAATCTTCTATCTAAATTGCAACGTACCCGCGTTTTTCAACACAATAGGGCGTAACCTGCCAACGACGGCAGCCGGCCAGAAGCAGACAAAAAACCACAGGAAGACCCATGAAGATCAAACCCTTCCCTATGAAATCCTTGTTTTTGGCGCCGCTGTCGAGTATCCCGGCAGTCACATTGGCAGGTATCGGAAGCTCCGATGCAGGTATCGCGTCTGATGTCGGGGTCGGACTTCTTTTTTCCGTACTACTCGCTGTTCCGATGTCATTTGCGGGTTTGGCACTGGTGGGCCTGCCATTGCTCATACTCCTGCGCAAATATGATTCTCTGCTGCTGCTGGCCACCTGTATTGCCGGGTGCTGTGTGCCCTACATAATGTTTCTGGATGCACCGACTCGCACAGCGCTAGGTGCAATCGCTGCTGGTCTTACCGTCGGCATTACAGCCTATCTCCTTCGTCCAGTTGTACGGAACAATGAACTGGATGACCGTTCGAACACTCATCAAATTTAAGCATCAATGTCCGCAATGGGGCTATTGCGTTGAAAAACTCCAGTTGAGCAGGCGATCTTCACGATTTGCCGCTGTCTAAGCAAAGAAAAGACGGAGGC
>NZ_JBXAKW010000021.1:0-21881 GCF_058798815.1 Janthinobacterium sp. GW822-FHT07A03
GGTTTTTTTTCGTCTGGCGCTTTGACCTACTTTCACTGCATACCGGCGTAAAAAAGGCAGCGCCATGCGCTGCCTTTATCGTTGAACGTCGTCTAACTCCCGCGATAAATCAGCTCATCCCAGCTCAAGCCAAACTTCGCCAGGTATTTCTTGATCCGGTCCGCATCGTTCGGCCTGGCTTTCGCCGCGCGCGAGACGGTATACAGCGTGCGGCCCGCGTCGGACAGGCTGTTCGACTGCCTGCACACCTTGATGACTGCCTGCAACTGCAGCGCATCGAACAGGTCCAGTTGCGCGGCCGCTTCTTCTCCCATGATTTCCTCGAGCGCCACTGCTTCGCCTTCATTCCGGCCTCCGTGATGCTGCCACAGGCGGCGCAGGCGTGCGGTTTCCTCGTCCACGACCTGGTCCGTGATGCGCCCCGCTTCCGACAAGGTGGCCAGGCGCGTGACGGCGGCAGACAAATCGCGGAAATTGCCGTGCCAGGCGGCCGATGGCGATGCGGCGAAACGCATGAAGCGCTCGCGCGCTTCCTTGTTGAAGCGTACACGCTCGCCCGTCTCGGCGCTGTATTGTGCCAGCAGGTATTCCAGGTTCGGCTCGATGTCCTCCGGCCGCTGCGCCAGGCCTGGTAATGCGTAGGTCCACAGATTGATACGCGCATACAGGTCTTCGCGAAAGCGGCCGGCCGCCACCTCCTTGCCCAGGTCGCGGTTGGTGCCGGCGATCAGCTGGAAGTCGCTTTGCACCTCCGTATCAGCACCAACGGGGAAGAAGCGCTTTTCCTCGATCGCTTTCAATAGCATCGCCTGCTCGTCGAGTCCCAGTTCACCGATTTCATCGAGAAACAGCAAGCCCTTGTGCGCGCTGCGCAGCAAGCCTGGCCGGTCCGCGCCGGCGCCCGTGAATGAACCCTTGATATGGCCGAACAGGGTGGATGCGGCACCGTCGCCATGCAGGGTCGCGCAATTGAGGTCGATGAATTTGCCATCGATCTGGTGGCGCGATTTTTTCAGTTCATAGATGCGGCGCGCAAGAAAGGACTTGCCGGCGCCGGTCGGCCCCATCAGCAGCATGGGCGCTTTCGACTTGATGGCGACGCGCTCGATTTCCCCGATCATGGCGTTGAACTTTGCATTGCGCGTGGCGATGCCGGACTTCAGGAAGGCCACGCCTTCGGCCTGCTCACGCGTAAAACGCTGGGCGATCAGGTCGTAGCGCGACAGATCGAGGTCGATCAGCGCGTAGCTGCCGGGATTGCCGATGGCCTGGCGTTTCGGTGGCGACGTTTGCACGAGGCGGCCGGGGAAATAGTGGGCTTCCGTCATCAGGAACATGCAGATTTGCGCCACGTGGCTGCCGGTGGTGATGTGTATCCAGTATTCCTCCTTGTCCGGATCGAAGGCGTAGTTGTTGGCAAAATCGTAGAGCGCGCCGTATACGTCTTCAAAATCCCAGGCATCGCTGATGGGCAGTTCATGGGCGAGCAGCCTGGTTTCAGGCGAAACGCTGGCGATATCCTGCGACACCTGGCGCACCAGGCTGGCAAACTGCTCGCCGGCGTACAGCAGTTCGAAACGGTCGATGATCTTGTCTTCATGCTGGGTCAGCGCGACGCTGGGGCGCCACTTTTCCCAGCGTGCCGCTCCTCTGCCATTGTCGAGTTGCGTGCCGAGAAAGCCGATGACGACGGTGCGTTTTGCTTGCATATATTGGATAAAAATTTATCTGAAAAGATAATTGTATTCGAAATCGTAATCTGTGGGATATTTTCAATACCAAGCGTGAATGAGAATATTATTAAATAAAATCAATGGCTTACATTTATTTTTGGCAAAATTATTAAAGCTGGCACAGCGTTTGCAATAGAGGCGATACCAACGAGATAAACGTAGAGAGCAGAGAGGAACGAAAAATGGCCAACGCCCACTTATTCCAGAGCGCACAACAGACCGCGACCTTGCCTTCGGCACTGGCACACAATGCCGAAGGCGCGCCGGCCTATGCGCTGACACCCCGGCATCAACTGGCGCAATATGCGGCCACTGGTTGCCTGAACACGACGTTCTATGTCAGCGCCGAAGCGCAGCTGGCGATGGTACTGGAACTGTGCAAGGCGGTCGAACCAGCCTTCATCGCACAAACGGCTGTGTACTGCCGCGAGCGGGGCTACATGAAAGACATGCCGGCCTTGCTGGTGGCCGTGCTGGCGGGGCAGGGCGCTGCAGAATTTACGCAGGCCTTCCAGCGAGTGATTAACAACGGCAAGATGCTGCGCAACTTCGTGCAGATCATGCGTTCGGGCGCCGTAGGCCGCAAGTCGCTGGGATCGCGTCCGAAAAAGCTGGTACAGGCATGGTTGAACAACGCATCCGAGCAGTCCTTGCTGGCCGCTGCCGTGGGCAATGCGCCATCGTTGGCCGACGTGGTGAAAATGGTGCACCCGAAACCGCAGGCAGCGTGGCGGGAGGCATTTTTTGCCTGGCTGATCGGCAAGGAATATACACGCGATGCCTTGCCGCCGGCGCTGGCCGCATTCGAGGCATACAAGGCCGATCCTTCGCAGTCGATACCGGAGGTGCCGTTCCAGATGCTGACGGCGCTGCCCTTGAGCGCGCAGGACTGGGCGCAGATCGCCCGCCAGGGTGGCTGGCAGATGGTGCGCATGAATCTGAATACCTTTGCCCGCCATGGCGTGTACGACTTAGCCGGCATGCCGGAACTGATCGCCGCCAAGCTGCGCGATCCCGAGGCGATCGCCAGCTCGCGCGTGTTTCCGTACCAGCTGATGTCGGCGTACATGGCGGCCGGCGAGAACGTGCCGGCCGTCGTGCGCGATGCGCTGGAACAGGCGCTGGAAATATCGCTGGCGAACGTGCCGCGGATTGCCGGCAAGGTGGTGGTGTGTCCCGACGTTTCCGGCTCGATGCCTCGCCCGTCAGCGGTTTTCGCGGCAGCGCCACCTCGAACGTGCGCTGCATCGACGTGGCGGCCCTGGTGGCGGCAGCCATGCTGCGCAAGAATCCGGATGCCATGGTGCTGCCGTTCGAGCACAACGTGGTGCAGTGCGCACTTGGCGCGGATGACAGCGTGATGGAGAATGCGGCCAGGCTGGCGGCCATCGGCGGTGGCGGCACCAATTGCAGCGCGCCCCTGCTGCGCATGAACAGCAGGAAGGAGCTGGCCGACCTGGTGATCTATGTGTCCGATAACGAATCGTGGATCGATGCAAAGCGCAGCGGCGCCACGGCGACGATGGGACAGTGGACGGTTTTCAAGCAGCGTAATCCGCAGGCAAAGCTGGTCTGCATCGATATTTCGCCGCATGCCACGACACAGGCGATGGAGCGCGAGGATATCCTGAATATCGGCGGTTTTTCCGACGACGTCTTCAGGATCATCGCCGCCTTTGCCGCGGGACAGCTGGACCCGGCCCACTGGGTGGGAGAAATCGCCGCCATCGATATCGCGGCAGCAGCTTGTTGAAGCAAGGCGCATGAATGCGGAGAAGACTACATAAGAGACGTCCTGTCCAGGCTTGTCATGCGCCGCAGTACCCCGAATGCCGACAGGATTACATCGATCAGCCGCGTCAAACCGGCCTGGCGTGCGCATTACCCAGCCAGAAAATCCTGTCCCGCCTTGTCGGGTTGTCGTACTGATGAATGCCGGTGGAACTACATCCAGGACCGATGCGTCGGCAATGTTTCACCAATCCTTGTCATCACCCCCTATACAATAGAAGAAGAGCATAGCGATGAAAAACGAAGAATACGAAGTTCTGCATACCGAAGGCAGTCGTCCCGTGAAAATGTGGACGCGTGGCGTGCCCGTCGAAGAAGCGGCCAAAAAACAATTGCGCAACACGGCGACCCTGCCGTTCATCTACAAGCACATCGCCGTCATGCCCGACGTCCACCTGGGCAAGGGCTCGACCATCGGCAGCGTGATTCCTACCCTGGGCGCGGTGATTCCGGCGGCCGTCGGCGTGGATATCGGCTGCGGCATGATGGCGGCGAAAACCACGCTGACGGCGAATGATCTGCCCGATAACCTGGGACCGCTGCGCAGCGCCATCGAGCGCGCCATTCCGCACGGGATGTCGCCGAAGACGCGCGGCCACCGGGGCCGCGACGAGGGTTCCTGGCATACGCCGCCCTCGGTGGTCGATGCCGCGTGGCTGCAATTGAAAGATGAATTCGATGCGATCTGCCTGAAAACACCGAAGCTGAAAAACACGAACAATTATCGTCACTTGGGAACTTTGGGCAGCGGTAACCACTTCGTCGAAGTGTGCCTCGATGAACAGGGTTCTGTATGGTTCATGCTGCATTCCGGTTCGCGTGGCGTGGGCAATGCCATCGGCACCCATTTCATCGAACTGGCCAAGCAGGATATGCGTACCCATTTTATTAACTTGCCCGACCAGGATCTGGCTTACCTGGCCGAAGGCACGCGGCATTACGACGATTACGTGGAAGCGGTGGGCTGGGCCCAGCGTTTCGCGCGCAACAACCGCGAAGTGATGATGCAAAACCTGATCGCCGCCGTGCGCACGGTCATCCATAAGCCGTTCCAGACGCATGTGGAGGCCGTCAACTGCCACCATAACTATGTGCAGAAGGAGCACCACTTCGGCAAGGACGTATTGATCACGCGCAAGGGCGCTGTCTCGGCCCGCGCCGGCGAGCTGGGCATCATTCCCGGTTCCATGGGCGCCAAGAGTTTTATCGTGCGCGGCAAGGGTAATGCGGACAGTTTCCATAGCTGCAGCCACGGTGCGGGACGCACGATGAGCCGCACGGAAGCGAAGCGGCGCTTCAGCCTGGACGACCAGATCCGCGCCACGCAAGGCGTGGAATGTCGCAAGGATGAAAACGTGATCGATGAAATTCCGATGGCCTACAAGGATATCGATGCGGTGATGCTGGCGCAGCGTGAGCTGGTTGACGTGGTGCATATCCTGAAGCAGGTCGTTTGCGTCAAAGGTTAACAGAGAGAAAGTAGAGATGATAGAAATTGATGGAGCGCAAGGTGAAGGCGGCGGACAAATTTTGCGCTCGGCGCTGAGCCTGTCGATGATTACGGGGCAGCCGTTCCGGCTGATTAACATTCGCGCGGGACGGGACAAGCCCGGCTTGCTGCGCCAGCATCTGCTGGCCGTGCAGGCAGCGGCCGCCATTTGCGGGGCGCGCACGACGCCGGTGGCGCTGCGCGCAGCCAGCCTGGAATTCGTGCCTGGCGCCATACGCGGCGGCGATTACCGCTTTGCCATCGGCAGTGCCGGCAGTTGCACCCTGGTACTGCAAACCCTGCTGCCGGCCTTGCTGCATGCGGATGGGCCGTCCACCGTGCGCATCAGCGGCGGCACGCACAATGCCATGGCGCCGCCCGTGCATTTCCTGCAGCGCGCGTATGGCCGCATCCTGGAACAGATGGGCGCCGAGGTAGAGATTACGCAGCAGCGCTATGGCTTTCATCCCGCGGGCGGCGGCGAAGTGATTGCCGCGGTGCAACCGTGCCAGCGCTTGCGGCCCATTTCACTGCTGCAGCGCGGCGAGCGGAAGACCGGGTATGCGGAAAGCGTGGTGGCCGGCGTGCATGTGAACGTGGCGCAGCGCGAGCTCGAGCGTGTCGCCGACGGCATGGGCTGGAGCGGCAAGCAGCTGCGCATCGTCGGCTTGCCGGCGGAGCAGGGCCCGGGCAACGTCTTGCTGCTGACATTGGAGCATGAACACGTCACGGAAGTATTTACGTCGTTCGGCGAAAAGTCCCTGCTGGCCGAATCCGTGGCCAAGCGCCTGTTGAACGAGGTGCGCGCTTATCTCAAGACGGACGCGGCCGTGGGCGAGCACCTGGCCGACCAGCTCTTGCTGCCCATGGCGCTGGCCGGTGGAGGTACTTTCAGCTGCAACAAGGTGTCGCAGCATGCGCTGACGAATGCGGAAGTGATTGCCAGATTTTTACCCGTGCGTATTACTTTCGAGCAGCAGGAGCGGGCCAGCATCTGCACGGTGGCCGCCGCCTGACGTACGCGGTGACACAAATACCTGTTGCAGCTGTTCCAAATTGATACATGGGCAGTCAGATGTGGGGCACGCAAGCATGGCATGGCATTTGCTCTTCTTTGGATATTCACTAAAAAAACCAAGGAGACCAGCATGACCTATTCCATCCGCACCCTGCTCGGCGTGGCCGCCGCCGGCGCCGTTGCCCTCACTTCCCTGCTGACCTTGCCGCAAGCTTATGCGCATGGCAATGTCACGCCGCAAGGCGTTGACACCACTGGCTTGCCCAAGGTGGGCGACAAGTGGCTCGAACAAAATCCGTATCGGGGCAACAAGCTGGCCTTGACGGTGGGCACGTCGGCCTACAACCAGAATTGCGCCCGCTGCCATGGCATCGAAGCGATCTCGGGCGGCATCGCACCGGACTTGCGCCAACTGGACCGCGATTGTTTCGGTATCAAGAATGAGACAAAGAAACAGGCTTGCTACAAGGAAACGGACAATTACTATCTCACCACCATCCGCCACGGTAAAGTGCGTAATGGCGCCGTGTACATGCCGCCGTTCGAGGGCGTGTTCAACCAGGAAGCCATGTGGGCCATCAAGACCTATCTGGAAACCCGCCGCGAGTCTAATTAGGTCGAACTGATCACGAAGGAGTCCCATGCGTTCATTTCCATTCCGGGGCGCGCGCGCGATGCTCTCGCTCGCCTGCCTGGCGCTGTGCGCAGCCGCGCCGGCGCGTGCCGACTGGCAGAAAGTGCAGCAGTCGGGCAGCCTGAAAGTGGCGGTGTACAACGAGTTCGCGCCGTTTTCCGACATGGGCACGGGCATCGATATCGACATCGCCGAAGCGCTGGCGAAAAAGCTGGGGCTGAAACTGAGCTTGCTGCCTTTTCCCGCCGGCGAAAACCTCAACGACGATTTGCGCAATATGGTGTGGAAGGGGCATTACCTCGGCTATGGTCCCGCCGATGTGATGCTGCACGTGCCGGTCGACAAGAAATTGATGGCGGACAACGACAAGGTCGAGATCTTTGCGCCGTATTACGTGGAAACTGTGCGCCTGGCGCGCAGTGCGCATGCCGTGCCGCAATTCGATGGCGTCGCCTCGCTGGCTGGCAAGCGTATCGGCGTGGAAAAGGTCTCGATCGCCGCCATGCTGATGCTGGGCGAGGACAATGGCAAGTATCGCGACGACGTGCACATCTTCGACACGGCCGCCGAAGCCTTGCAGCAATTGCAAGCAGGCAAGCTCGACGCCGTGCTGGCGAATCGCTCGGAAATCGAGTCGGTGCTCAAAAGCGATCCCGCTTTCCCCTTGAGCGAAGTGGCGTTCGCCCGCCTGCCGCGTGCCGGCTGGGCCGTGGGGCTGGCCGTTAGCAAGCAACAGCTCGATGTAGCCAAGTTACTGCAGGCGGCCATGAACGAGATGGCGGCCAGCGGCGAATTGAAAGCCATCTTTGAGAAGTATGGCGTGAAGGAAGCGCGGCCGTAGCAGACTATGCTGAATGGTAAAAGCCCGCGCTTCGGAAGAGGCGCGGGCTTTTTCTTTTTAGAAATTATATTGGGCGCTGACACCCAGCAGCCAATTGCGTCCTGGCGCCGCTTCATAGTAGCGCTTGTTGCTGTCGCCGACGATGACGGAACCCACATAGGTCTTGTCGAAAAGATTGTTCAGGCGGGCAAACTCCTTGAAGCGCCAATTCCCTACGTTTTGTTTGGCGTTGACGCGCGCATTGAAGACCGTATAGCCGGGCGCCGGCTTTTCGCTGTTGCTGTCTTCCGCGTAGACCTGATTGCTGGCCACGCTTTCCACTGCCGCGCCGAAACGGTCCAGCGTGTCTTTCCAGGCCAGTTCCGCAAACAGGTTGGCGCTGGGGACGCCAGGCAAGCGGCTGCCTTCGCGTACGCTGCCAAAGGCCTGGTCATACACGGCGTGCAGGCTGGTCAGCGCCACTTTTGTCGTGAAACCATACGGCAGGTTGGAATCCAGCGACACTTCCATGCCTTGGCGCAAGGTCTTGCCTGCATTGCGGTAGCTGGTGCGCCCGCCGCTGGAACTGTCGACCACCAGTTCATCGTTCGTCTTGATCTGGAACAAGGCTGCGTTCACATGCGTGTTGTTGGCGATCCTGGCCTTGACGCCCGCCTCCAGGTTGGTGCTGGTGGCCGGTTTCAGCTGGTAATTGAAGCCGCCGCCCGTGCCCGAGTAAAACAGTTCGTTCAGGGTGGGGGCTTCGAAGCCGCGCGCGGCGCTGGCATACACGTTGACGTTGGGCGTCAGTTTATACAGCAGGCCCAGCACCGGTGTCGTGTGGCTGTATTCCAGGCTGCCGCTGTCATCGCCATTGCCGAGGAAATGGTCGTTGACCGACACTTTCATCTTGCTGTAGCGCACACCTGCGCTGAGCAGCCATGGCCCGCTCTGCCATTCCGCCTGGATATACGGATCGAGGCTGGAGACGACATCCTGCTCGTCGCGGCGCAGCTTGCCCTTCACGCCAAACGTGTTGCCGATGTAATTTTCATAACCGGTGCGGTCATCGCTGGAGCGGCCATAGTCGATGCCGATGGTGGTGCTCAGCTTGCCGCCGGCCAACTGGCTGACGTGCAGCCAATTGGTGTCGATGCCGTAGAACTCACGCTGGAAGTCGACCACGCCGCCCGAATGGCTGGCCGGTGCCTGGAAACCCTTGGTGAATGCCTGGTACTGGATCACGTCGCGGTTGCCGCCGTAGGCCGTCACGTGCAGGCGGTCATCGCCGAACGACTGTTCATAGGTGGCGCCGATTTGCTGGTGGTCGATGCTCTTGCGCGTGTTGTAGCGTTCGGCCAGGGTGCGTTTCGGGTTTTGCGTGTCCGTCGTGTCGATTTCGCCGGCGCGCGGATCGCGCGCAAACGTGGCCCAGGTGGCGCCCAGCGGATCTTGCGTATTGCCTTGGTGCAGGCTGTTGGCGACGATGGTCAGTTTGCTGTCCGCATTCGGCTTGACGGTGATCTTGCCGAACGCCTGTTCGCGCGTGGCGGCGCTGTGGTCGCGGAAGCCATCCGTGCGGAAACGCGAGCCGTCGAGCACGTAACCGATGCCGCCTGCCTGGCCCTGCGCCGAAATATCTACCTTGCTGGTGCCGAAGCTGCCGCCCGTCACGTTCAGTTCGACGGAGGGAGGATTTTGCCCATCCTTGGAAAACAGCTGGATCACGCCGCCCGAGTGGTTGCCGTAGATGGCGGAAAACGGCCCGCGCAGTACTTCGATGCGCTCGGCCGTATCGAGGTTGAAGGTGGCGGCCTGGCCCTGGCCGTCGGGCATGCTGGCGGGAATGCCATCGCTGATCAGCTTGACGCCGCGCACGCCGAAGGCCGAGCGGGCGCCGAAGCCGCGCGACGAGATCTGCAAGTCTTGCGCATAGTTCTGGCGGTTCTGTACGACCAGGCCCGGCACGGCGGCCAGCGCTTCCGACGCGTTGACGCGAATTTGCCCATCCTGGATGCGGGCGCTGTCGACCACGTCGATCGAGGCCGGCACTTCCTGGCTGGGGTGGGCGATGCGGCTGCCGCTGACGACCACCGTATCCATCAGTTGTCCGGCGGCCAGGTCGGCGGACTCGGCGGCAAAGACGTGGGGGGCCAGGGTGGCGCTGCCGGCGACAAACAGGCTGGCGATGGTGTTCAGGCGGAAACGATGCTGCATGCGGATTCTCCAATGTGAATAAAAGCCTGCTTGAGCGCGTGAGCGGCGCAGGTCTGCATAGTTGTATCAAGCAATATGCCTGCCATGTCTCCATTGGTGGGCGGAAATTATACGCGTGTCAGTGGCACGGCGTTTGCATACAGCAATTATCAGAGGCGCCGCTACCGCGCGCTTTTCCTGTGTTTTGCCATTGAAAAGGTGATTATGCCCAACTTCTTCCCGCGCTTGCGCCAGGTGTGCTGGCTGCTGCCTGCGCTCTTCAGCACGGCCCTTCAGGCCGCTCCCTTTGCCTATGTTCCCAATGAAAAATCGGGCACCTTGAGCGTGATCGACACGGCGACCGACCAGGTAGTGCGCCAGATCGCCGCCGGCAAGCGGCCGCGCGGCATCGCCGCCGACCCCACCGGACGGCAATTGTTTGTCACGGATGCCGCCAGCAGCGCCTTGCTGCTGATCGACAACGCTGGCGGCGCGCCCGTGCGCACGGTGGCGCTGGGCAAGTCGCCCGAAGGCGTCAGCGCCTCGCAAGACGGCAGTCACGTGGCCGTGGCCGTCGAGGAAAACAATAGCGTGGCCTTGCTCGATGGCCAGACGGGCACCTTGCTCGCCGACATCAAAGTGCAGGGACGCAATCCGGAACACGCCGTCTTCAGCCCGGATGGGCGCTGGCTGCTGGTCAGCGCCGAAGAGGCCGAGCAAATCGACGTCATTGATGTGGCGCAACGCCGCCAGGTGGCTTCCATCGCCGTGGGACTGCGTCCGCGCGGCATCGGCTTCAGTCCGGACTCGGGCCGCGCCTATGTGGCGTGCGAACTGGTCAATGCCGTCTATGTCATCGACATGGCGGCGCGCAAGGCCGTCGCCATCATTCCAGCGGGTAAAAATGCGAATGGCATCGTGGTCCATCCCGGCGGCAAGCAAGTGTATGTATCGAATGGCACGGACGGCACGGTGATGGCGATCGACACGGCCAGCAATCAGGTGACGGCCACCATTCCCGTCGGCAAGCGCCCGTGGAACATGGCCATCACGCCCGACGGCGCCAAGCTGTACGTGGCCAATGGCCGCTCGAACAGCGTGTCCGTCATCGACACGGCCCGCGCGCAGAAGGTGGCCGATATTGCCGTCGGCGAATTGCCATGGGGCGTGGTGATTCGGTAGCGGTACAGGAACAGGTGTTCCAGTCTGGTACACCTGTTCCATTGTGCAGCGGCGATGGCGTGCTACGGCAGCAATTGAACCCGCCGATATCGCCACCAGGCCCTTGCAACAGAGGTAAAACCCGCTAAGTTGGGTAGGGGGATGGCGAGCTGGCACGGCATTTGCGGAAGACTGCGTGTACTCACCCCATCTGTACCAGGACGTTTGATTTTAATTAAGTAATTCCATTCTAATTAACCCGATAGAGGACGACATGAATCTCGCAGACATCAGCAAACTGGGCGTAGCCAATCCCTTCAAACAACGCTATGACAATTACATCGGCGGCAAATTCGTTGCACCAGTAAAAGGTGAATACTTTCCCAACATTACGCCGATCACGGGCTTGCCGTTTTGCGAAATCGCCCGTTCCACGACGGAAGACGTCGAGCTGGCGCTGGATGCCGCGCATGCCGCCAAGGAAGCTTGGGGCAAGACTTCGCCCGCCGAGCGCGCCAATATCCTGAACCGCATCGCCGACCGCATCGAACAGAACCTGAGCCTGATCGCCACGGCGGAAACGATCGACAACGGCAAGCCGATCCGCGAAACGATGAATGCCGACATTCCGCTGGCCATCGACCATTTCCGCTACTTCGCCGGCTGCATCCGCGCGCAGGAAGGTTCCGTCGCGCAAATCGACGCGGAAACCTATGCCTATCACTACCATGAGCCGCTGGGTGTCGTGGGCCAGATCATCCCGTGGAATTTCCCGATCCTGATGGCTGTGTGGAAACTGGCGCCAGCGCTGGCCGCAGGCAATTGCGTCGTCCTGAAACCGGCCGAGCAAACCCCCGCTTCCATCATGGTGTTGATCGAGCTGATCGGCGACTTGCTGCCGCCGGGTGTGTTGAACATCATCAACGGTTTCGGCCTGGAAGCGGGCAAGCCGCTGGCGTCGAGCAAGCGCATCGCCAAGATCGCCTTTACCGGTGAAACGGGTACGGGCCGCCTGATCATGGGTTACGCGGCGCAAAACCTGATTCCCGTCACCCTGGAGCTGGGCGGCAAGTCGCCGAACATCTTCTTTGAAGACGTGATGGATGCCGACGACGAGTATTTCGACAAGTGCCTGGAAGGTTTTGCGATGTTTGCGCTGAATCAAGGCGAGGTGTGCACCTGCCCATCGCGCGTGCTGATCCAGGAATCGATCTACGAGAAATTCATCGAACGGGCCTTGAAGCGCGTGGCCGCCATCAAGCAGGGCAACCCGCTCGACTCGTCCACCATGATCGGCGCCCAGGCGTCGCAGGAGCAGCTGGAAAAAATCCTGTCCTACCTCGACATCGGCCGCCAGGAAGGCGCCGAAGTGCTGGCCGGCGGCGAGCGCAACACGCAGGCGGGCGACCTGGAAGGCGGCTACTACGTGCGTCCGACCGTGTTCAAGGGCAACAACAAGATGCGCATCTTCCAGGAAGAAATTTTCGGACCGGTCGTCTCCGTGACGACCTTCAAGGACGAGGCCGACGCGCTGGCCATTGCCAACGACACCTTGTACGGCCTGGGCGCCGGCTTGTGGACGCGTGACGGTTCGCGCGCCTTCCGCATGGGACGCGCCATCCAGGCGGGCCGCGTGTGGACCAATTGCTACCACCTGTATCCAGCCCACGCCGCGTTCGGCGGCTACAAGCAATCGGGTATCGGCCGCGAAAACCACAAGATGATGCTCGACCACTACCAGCAAACGAAGAACTTGCTGGTGAGCTATAGCCCGAAAGCGCTGGGCTTCTTCTAAACCGGCAACAAGCGCCGCGCCCGCAGTCCAGGCGCGGCGCGCAGAAAGGGATGCCATGAGTGCAGCAATTGCCAGGGTGGTCGCCACCGATGCGGCGCTGGAAATGATGGACAAGTTGCGCCAGCGTCACGGCCCGCTGATGTTTTTCCAGTCGGGCGGCTGCTGCGACGGCAGTGCGCCCATGTGCTATGCGCTGGGCGAGTTCGATGTCAGCGATACCGACATCTATCTCGGCAATTTGAATGGCACACCGTTCTACGTGGGACTCGAGCAATTCGAGTACTGGGAGCATACCCAGTTGATTATCGATGTGGTCGATGGCAATGGCGGCATGTTTTCACTCGACAACGGCACGGGCAAGCGCTTCTTGACGCGCTCGCGCCTGTTCACCGATGAAGAGTGTGCGCTGTTGCATGCCCAGCCGCATGAGCACGACAGAAAAAGTACCTGAGAGTTACACACACATACTAATAAAACAGAGGGAGATGATTGTGCAGAAAAAAATCATGGGGATACTCATCGGTTTGGGCGTGGCATCGCTGGCCCAGGCGGCCGACGTGGGCAATGTCACCACCGCCATGCTCGACAGCACGGCAAAGAATCCGTCCAGCGTGCTGTCGTTCGGCATGGGCACGCAGGGCCAGCGCTATTCGCCGTTGACGCAGATCAATGACAAGACCGTGGCCAAGCTGGTGCCCGCCTGGTCGTTCTCGTTTGGCGGCGAAAAACAGCGGGGCCAGGAATCGCAGCCGTTGATTCATAACGGCAAGATGTTCGTCACGGCATCGTATTCGCGCATCTTTGCCGTCGACCTGAAAACGGGCGCCAAGCTGTGGAAATATGAACATCGCTTGCCGGACGGCATCATGCCCTGCTGCGATGTGGTCAACCGCGGCGCCGCCCTGTACGGCAACCTGGTGATTTTCGGCACGCTCGACGCTTATCTTGTTGCGCTGGATCAAAACACGGGCAAGATCGTCTGGAAAGAGAAAGTGGACGACTATGCGGCCGGCTACTCGATGACGGCGGCGCCGCTGATCGCCGAAGGCTTGCTGCTGACGGGCGTGTCGGGCGGCGAATTCGGCATCGTCGGCCGGGTCGAGGCGCGCAATCCCATGACGGGCGACCTCGTGTGGAGCCGTCCGACGGTGGAGGGCCATATGGGCCACCGCTACGACAAGGATGGCAAGGCCATCGACAACGGCATCTCGGGAACGGTGAACAAGACCTGGCCGGGCGACCTGTGGAAGACGGGCGGTGCCTCCACGTGGATGGGCGGCACCTACGATCCGCAAACCAAGCTGGCCTATTTCGGCACCGGCAACCCGGCGCCGTGGAACAGCCATTTGCGCCCCGGCGACAATTTGTACTCATCGTCCACCGTGGCGCTGGACGTGAAAACGGGGCAGATCAAGTGGGCGTATCAGAACACGCCGAACGATGCCTGGGATTTCGACGGCGCCAACGAGTTCGTCACCTTCGACATGGATGGCAAGCGCTACGGCGGCAAGGCCGACCGCAACGGTTTCTTCTACGTCATCGACGCCAACACGGGCAAACTGCAGAACGCCTTTCCGTTCGTCAAGAAAATCACCTGGGCCAGCAGCATCGACCTGAAGACGGGACGGCCGAACTACATAGCCGCCGGCCGCCCAGGCGACCCGACCAAGGGAGAGGAGGGCAAGAAGGGCTCGACCGTGTTTGCCGCCCCCGCTTTCCTCGGGGCAAAAAACCAGATGCCGATGGCGTACTCGCCGCAAACCAAGCTGTTCTATGTGCCCGCGAATGAATGGGGCATGGACATCTGGAACGAGCCGATCAGCTACAAGAAGGGCGGCGCCTTCCTCGGCGCCGGTTTCACCATCAAGCCCTTGTTTGACGACTACATCGGCGCCATGCGCGCCATCGATCCGAAGACGGGCAAGATCGTCTGGGAAATCAAGAACAACGCGCCGCTGTGGGGCGGCGTGATGAGTACGGCCGGCAATCTGGTGTTCTACGGCACGCCGGAAGGCTTCCTGAAAGCCGTCGACGCGAAGACGGGCAAGGAGTTGTGGAAATTCCAGACGGGTTCCGGTGTCGTGGCGCCGCCCGTCACCTGGCAGGATGGCGACACGCAATACGTGGCCGTCGTGTCCGGCTGGGGCGGCGCCGTGCCGCTGTGGGGCGGCGAGGTGGCGAAGAAGGTCAACTTCCTGGAACAGGGCGGTTCCGTGTGGGTCTTCAAGCTGGCGTCGAAGTAACGGGGTGAAGCGCCCGGGCCACGCGGATGGGTGTCTCCCTGTCCGCCGGGCGTTTTCTTTTTTCTGACGGCCCAGGCCGTCAGTTTTTTGTTTACGCAGTTGCGCGATCAGTGTGCTGGCGGTCAAAAAAGGAACACCGTGCGGGGCGATTGATCCGCTGCTGCACACGTCAAACACGTATTTTCTCTTTCTCCCTGTGAACCGTGCTGGGCACGCTTATTGCCAAAGCTTGAGGTACATCAATCACTGGTGTGCACACTAAAAACAGAGAAGAAAGAGGAGAAGCAATGAACACATTGAGCAAGCTGGGGAGCGTGGGTGTCATGACAATCGCAGCGGTAGGACAGGCGCAAGCCGTCGATATCAAGGCGGGCGACTGGACCGTGTCGGTGGGCGGCATCGTCAACGCCTATTACACGCAAGTATCGTGTTCGGGCGATGCGGTGGGCGGGCTGGCGCTGGGCGGCCAGGCGCTCGGTTGCGGCGGCGAAAAGGACCGCACCACCATCGGCAACGGCTTGCTGCCGAACGGCTTGATCACCTCGGCAAGCTCGCGCCTGGGCGAGTACGACGTGAAGGCCTTGATCGGCATCTACAACTCGACGGCCACCGATAGCGCCATCAGCCAGAACAGCGTGGTCGACGTGCGCCAGGCCTTCTTCACGTTCGGCAATGCTGAAATGGGCACCTTCAAGCTGGGCCGCGACTACGGCATCTTCGGCGCGAATGCGATCCTGTCCGACATGACCTTGCTGGGCTCGGGCGCGCCCGTGCAGGCGACACAGCGGGGCAGGGTGACCCTGGGCCATATCGGTGCTGGTTATACCTATCTGGGCAACTATGGCCAGATCATGTACAGCACGCCGAAGTCGGGCGGCTTTGGCGCCGACGTGGCGCTGGTCAGCCCCGTTTCCGATACGCCCATCGTGGCAGGCTCGACCTATTCTTCGAAGTCGAGTCCGCAAGTGCAGGCGCAGCTGACATATGCGCAGGAGGGCTTGAAAGCCTGGCTCGGTGTGAAATCGCAAAAATTCACGTCGAAAACGCCCGGTGTCGATGACCTGACCATGCGCGGCGTGGAAGTGGGCGCTTCGTACCAGATGGGCCCGGCTGGCGTGCTGTTCAACTTCCAGGGCGGCAAGGGATTGGGCATTCTCTCCGATGCGGACCAGGGCGATACCAAGTCGAAGAACTGGCTGCTGCAAGGCACGTATAAAACGACGGACAAGCTGAAGCTGGGCTTGTCCTACGGCATCAGCAAGAACGACGACAACACGGCCGGCACGGGCGGCTTGAAGTCGAACGCCAACCTGACCCTCGGCGCTTACTACTCGCTCAACAGTGCGATCACCCTGGTGGGCGAGCTGGGCCAGACGCGCTCGAAAGGCTTTATGGGCGGCGAAGCGAAGATGAATGGCGTGTCCCTGGGCGGCATCATTTTCTTCTAATCAATGAAAGCGGCGCCGGAAGCTGCGGCGCCGCACGGAGTGCAATGCATGCGGATAATGCGGTTGTTCATCGGATGCTGGCTATTCCTGTTTGTCCTGGGACAGGCGTGGGCCGGCGTACTCACCAAGGCCGAGCTGGCGCGGCGCTTCCCTGCGCCGCTCGTCGTGGGCGAGAAGGAAGCCGACTTGCCCGTTTGGCCCCTGTTCAAGCAAAATGCCACGGCCACCGAGCTGGTCGGCTATGCCTTTGAGTCGGTGGACCTGGCGCCGATTCCCGGTTTTTCCGGCGTTCCCGTCAATTTATTGATCGCCATCAATCCGCAGGGCAGTTTTCTGGGCGTGGCCGTGCTGTCGCAGCACGAGCCCGTGTTTCTCGACGGACTCGGTGAAGCGCCGCTGTTCCAGTTCGTCAAGCAATACCAGGGCTTGTCGCTGAAACAGAACATTGCCATCGATGCCAGGAGGAAACGCGCCGCCGATGCCACGCATGCCGATATCGACGGCGTGTCGAAGGCGACGGCTTCCGTGCGCATCATCAATCAAAGTGTGCTGGCATCCGCCTTGAAAGTGTCGCGCAAGAAGCTCGGATTCGCGCAAGGCCGCGACCCGGACCAGATCGCCCGCATCCGCATGGACGTGTTCGAGAAACTCAGCGTGGCGCAGATGCTTGAGCAGGGCTTGATCCAGCATGTACGCCTGAGCAACAAGGATGTGGAAGTCCTGTTTGCCGGCAGTCTCGGAGCCGGACTCGAACCGGAAGCCGCGCGCGATCCGGACGGCGTGTTCATCGATCTCTATCTGGCCTACGTCTCCGTGCCCACGGCGGGGCGCAATCTGTTGACGGAACGCAGCTGGAACAAGCTGCGCAACCGGCTCGACGAGGGCGACCACGCCATCCTCGTCATGTCGCGCGGGCGCTACAGCGTGCTGGGCGACGATTTCGTGCGCGGCACCGTGCCGGACCGGTTGTTGCTGAAGCAGGATGGCTTGCCCATCGACATGCGCGACCTGGACCTGGAATTGAGCTTGTCGGAGGCGGGACCATTGCCAACGGAAAATATCGCCGTCTTTCGCGTCATCAGCCAGGCGGGGCTCGATGCGGCCAGCCCGCTGGCATTTTCTCTCCCCATCACGCGCAGCAAGGGCATCGTGTATCCGGAACGCATCGCGCGCAACGTCGACTTCACGTACCGCTTGCCGGCCGGGCTCTATACGGCGCCGCAAGGCGACGATGCCGGCTGGCGCGGCACGTGGAAGGCGCGCCGGGCTGAACTGTTGATCTTGCTGGCCGGGCTGGCGCTGCTGGCCGGCGCACTGGCATGGCAGAAACGCCTGGTGCGCGATGGCCGGCAATTCATCTGGTTCCGCCGCCTGTTCCTGGTGTTTACCATTGCGTTTATCGGCTATTACGCGCAGGGGCAGTTATCAATCGTCAACATCACGGGGGTGATCCAGGCGCTGCTGGCGGGGCGCAGCCTGGGCTTTTTCCTGTTCGATCCGATGACGGTGATCCTGTGGGCGTTCGTATTGCTCACTTTGTTCATCTGGGGGCGTGGCACGTTTTGCGGCTGGCTGTGTCCGTTTGGCGCGCTGCAGGAATTCACGGGCAAGCTGGGCCAGTGGCTGCGCTTGCCGCAGTGGAAGATCAAGCCGCGCCTGGACGGGCGCTTGAAGTGGATCAAGTATGGCTTGCTGGCGGCCATTCTGGGCAGCAGCATGTTTTCCAGCCAGATCACGGACAAGCTGGTGGAGCTGGAGCCGTTCAAGACGGCGATCACTTTGAATTTCGTGCGCGCCTGGCCCTTCGTCGCCTATGCTGCGGGCTTGCTGCTGCTCAGCAGTGTTTCCTACAAATTCTTTTGCCGCTACCTGTGCCCGTTTGGCGCGGCGCTGGCGTTGCTGGGGCGTTTTCGCCTGTTCAACTGGATTCCCCGCCGCAAGGAATGCGGCACGCCTTGCCAGACTTGCCGCCACCGTTGCGAGTATCACGCCATCGCGCCCAGCGGGAAAGTCGATTACGGTGAGTGTTTCCAGTGCATGGATTGCGTGGTGATTTACGCCAGCGATGAAAAATGCGCACCCTTGATGCTGGAAATCAAGCGTGCCCGCACCATACCCATCGTCCGGGCCACGGCAGAGGAGAGCAGCAATGCAGCGTAGAACCTTTATTTCCGCCGCCATCGGCAGCGTGGCCGGCATGGCGAGCTGGTCTTTGCCTGGCAGCATGGCGCGTGGCACGGCCACGGCGTCCGGCGTGCGGCCTTATCAAGGCGCCGCGTTGGCGTTTGGCACGACGATTGCTGTCACCGTGTTACACCACGATCAGCGCCAGGCCGAACTGGCCATTGAGGACGCTTTGCATGCGGCCAGGAATATCGACCACCTGATGAGCATTTACAATCCTGCCAGCCAAGTCTTTCAGTTGAACCGTGACGGCCGCCTGGCCCGGCCGAATGCCCATCTGCTGACGGTGCTGGCGCAGGCGCAAGCCTTGTCGCAATGGAGCGACGGGGCGTTTGATATCACCGTGCAACCTTTATGGCAGCTGTTTCGCGCGGCGGCAGACCAGGCAAGTTTACCGGCGGAAGCATTGCTCCACGCGGCGCGGGCGCGGGTAGGCTGGCGGCAACTGGCGTGGGATCGCCGGGAAGTGCGTTTTCTCCAGCCCGGCATGGCGCTGACCTTGAATGGCCTGGCGCAAGGCTACGCGGCCGACATGGCGCTGGCGGCCGTGCAGGCACGCGGCGTGCGGCACGCGCTGCTCGACACGGGCGAGTTCGTCGCGCGCGGGCAGCGTGCCGTGCGGCGCCCGTGGACTTTGGGCATCCAGGACCCGCGCGACGCGGAAATTCTGGCGGCCACCTTGAAAGTGGAGGGGCGCAGCGTGGCCACGTCGGGCGACTACGAATGCACGTTCACGCCCGACTTCGTGCATCACCACATCTTCGATCCTGCGAAAGGCGATTCGCCGGGCGAATTGGCCAGTGTAACGGTGCTGGCGCCTACGGGCTTGCTGGCCGATGGCTTGTCGACAACCTTCATGGTGACGGGGGCCGCGCGTGCGCATGCCATGGCCGCGCGGATGGACGGGGTCGACCTGATGACCATCGACAAGCAGGGCCGGCGCAAGATGTCGCCCGGCTTTCCCCGTCTACTCTAGGCTATTTCAGGTGCGGCACCTTGCGATAGATCGTGTTGCGCGACACGCCCAAGGCCCGCGCCGTAGCCGAGACGTTGCCACCGTGGGCGTCCAGCGACTTGAGGATCACGCTTTGCTCCATCTCTTCCAGGTTGGCGCCGGCTGCGATCATGCGGTCCGTGCTGGCGCTGGCGGCAGTCGCTTGCGTCATCTCAATATCGTCGAGGAAATCATCGGGCATGTGGCGCAAACAGATTTCATGCTCGTCGCCCGCCATGACGATGGCCGTGCGCAACAAATTGGTCAGCTGGCGGAAGTTGCCTGGCCATTTATGCTGGTGGAACAGGCGCAGGATGTCGGGCGCCACCGTATAACGCGTATCGGGCGCTTCCGTCGCGAGGATTTTCTTCACCACGGTATCGAGGTCCGTGCGTTCGCGCAGGGGCGGCAGTTTGACCACCAGGCCATTCAATCGGTAATACAAGTCTTCGCGAAACAAGCCCTTGGCCATGCGTTCGCGCAAGTTGTGATTCGTGGCGCAAATCAGTTCCACATTCACGGTAATGGACTTGCTGCTGCCCAGCGGCGTGACCATGCGTTCCTGCAACACACGCAACAGGCGTGCCTGCAAGCCGAAGGGCATGTCGCCGATTTCGTCGAGGAACAGGGTGCCGCCATTGGCTTGCAGTATCTTGCCGATGGCCCCTTTCTTGCGCGCGCCCGTGAATGCCCCGTCTTCATAGCCGAACAGTTCGGATTCGATCAGGGTTTCCGGGATGGATGCGCAATTGACTGCAATAAACGGTCCCATGGCCCGAGGCGAGTCGTTATGGATGGCTTGCGCCAGCAATTCCTTGCCAGTCCCTGTTTCGCCCATGACGAGGATGGGAATATCGCGACCCAGGACTTTATTCACCTTTTCGATCACCAGTTCCAGTTGCGGATCGCCCGTGCGCAGGTAGCGCAAGCCGGACAGGCGCCGCGCCGCATTGGCCGCATGGCTGGCCGGCGCGGGGATCGCCGCCGGCACGGCGTTGATGTCGCTTTGATCGGTGCTGGTGGTAAAGCCGTGCTGGAAGACGCTATTGGATAGGCGCAACTGCGCGCGCCCGTACACGCGAACGCCGCTGTGCATGCACAGGTTCAGCAAACCGGGTGAGGCCGTACGGTAATGGTCGTACAGGGCGGAAACGGGCAAGCCGAACAGGGAGCTGAACGTGTGCGATTGCAGCGCGGCAAATGACAGGCCCAGTTGGAACAAGCCATTCTTGTTGGCGGATAAAAAACGTCCACCCGGTGTGAACGAGGCAATGCCTTCCATCAAGGTGCCGATGAATTCGGGGCGCGCGTGGAAGTGCACAGTGATGGCATCTTCGAAGGTGGCGGAAAACAGCTGATTTTCGATCATCAGTGCCGACATGCGCACGAGGGCCATCGTGTGCTTGTGAAAACTGCGCTGGTCGCTGGAAACGTCCAGTACGCCGATGACATTGCCCCGGTGGTCGGTGATCGGTGCCGCAGAGCAAGTCAGGAAGTGATTGGCGGCCAGGTAATGCTGGTCCGCATGGACCAAAGTCGGTACTTTTTCCGTGATGGCGGTACCGATGGCATTCGTGCCGCGGCTTTGTTCCGACCACGCCACGCCTGGCTGCAGGGCGACGCGGTTGGCTTTCTCCAGGAAATCATCATCGCCCAGCGAATGCACGATCACGCCGTTGGCATCCGTGAGAATCACCATATTGTGCGTGTTGACGATTTGCTGGTACAGGGTTTCCATGGCCGGCAGCGCATGCGTGTGCAGCATGCGGTTTTGCTCGATCAACAAGGACAGATCGGATTTGCCGGCTGGCGTAAAGTCGGGCGTGGCCGTGGGCGACAGGCCAAAAGCGACGGAACGCTGATGGGAAGTTTCGATGATGACGGGGACGTTCTCCTGTCCTGCCGGCAAAGTGTTCGCGTCCGCGATGGACGAAAACGGTGCGCTACGGTAAGTAGCTGACGGTTGATACATGATCTCGTTGCCTCCGTTGGGCCCTGTACTGCGGCGCTCTTTTGAATATCGAGAGTGTTCCATAATGTAGCACCTGTCACAAATGGGAGCAAAGCAAAGCGAGCCGGGCTGTCCCCAGTGTTGCTGCCAGGCCCAGAGTTGCTCTCATCAGTGGACAGTGCATAGGGCTGTATAAGCAAGTGCGGTGCCAGGGCCGTTTCACGGCGCGGCAAAATAGCGCTTGCGGGCCGCGCGGGGCAGGGCTATAATTCGCCCCCTCGCTGAACGACGCATGCAAATGCCGAGTAAAGCAGGGTAAAAAAGAAGGTTGACGAATTAGCCGAAACGCTTCATACTCTTCCTTCTTCGCAGCTGACAAACACAACGCTTTGTCGATAGCGCGAAAGCAGTAACCGAATACAGT
>NZ_JBXAKW010000022.1:0-19972 GCF_058798815.1 Janthinobacterium sp. GW822-FHT07A03
GGGTGGAGCAGTCTGGCAGCTCGTCGGGCTCATAACCCGAAGGTCACAGGTTCAAATCCTGTCCCCGCAACCAATACATAAAAACCGCTGATGCCTGCAAGGGCTTCAGCGGTTTTTTCATTCCGGGCCGGGTCAATACTGTCAATGCTATTACGCGGTAACGCTGGCCCTGATCTGCCTGGCCGCCGCATGCAGGCTGGCCGCCACCCGTTCCAGCTTGTCGGCGCCCGCCGTTTCGGCCAGGGCGGCAAAGGCGCTGATATGAAACGTGGCCACCATGGCGGGCGACACTTCCAGCTCCAGCGCGGTCTTGCTCAATTCCGTCGACGCCTCGAGATATGGTTCGCTGCCCGCCTCGAACGCCTGCTTGGTTTCCAGCAATTCCTGGCCACCCTCCGCCTTGGCCAGGCAAGCATCGACTTTTTGCTGGAAGGCCGGCAAAGTGTCGCGCACGGGACCGGCATCCGGCGCCGCTTCGGGTTCCGACTCCGCTGGCGCAGGAGCGGCTGGCGCCGGCTTGTCCGCCGCCGGCATGTCGCGCAAAGTGAGCCAACGTTCGACGGCGAGGAAGTCGGCAAACGGCTCCTCCACCTTGGGGTTCATCAGCCAGACCTCGCCCGTGCGCCAGTCTATCCTGGCGCCGCGCTCGTTTCTCGCCAACAGGATATCCTTGCCGCCATCGGCATTCGACACGCGGCCGATGTCGAGCCAGTTCATCAATTCCGCCTGGCGCGACATCGCGTTGACCCGATGAAAAAAGGCCAACCATAAAAATCTGGCGACCAATAGAACCAGGGCACCGCCAACCATCCACATCATTTTTTCGCTCCGCACCACATCGACAGCCCGCATTTTCTCACATGAAAGCTTGCGCCAAGGAAACTTTTACATCTGCCGTGCGCAGGCGCAAATCCCTTGCCGCAGGCGGCCCGGGCGCAGTCGCATTTCAGCAACGCCGCGTTTTCCCGATTGCCTGGCGTGCCCCGCTAGGCTATTATGAGAACAATTCTCATTTAGATTAAGCCATGCTGTCCGCCCCTTCCCCGCCATCCGATTTCCAGGCCCTGTATGCCGAGCACCACTCGTGGCTGCTGCACTGGCTGAAGCGCCGCCTGCACGATGCGGGGCTGGCGGGCGACCTGGCGCAGGATACCTTCCTGAAGATCTTCGTCGCGCGCAGCAGTGGCGGCATCGCGCAGCCGCGCCCTTTCCTGGCCACCATCGCCAGGCGCCTGCTGGCCAATCACTGCCGGCGCGAAGAGCTCGAACGGATCTACCTCGACGCCCTGCTGCACCAGCCGCAAGCGTGCACGCCCTCGCCGGAAGCGATGTCCATCCTGCTCGAATCGCTGCAGCTGATCGACCGCGCGCTGGACCGGCTCTCCGCCAAGGCCAAGGCCGCCTTCCTGCTGGCTCACCTGGATGGCATGAGCTACGCCGAAATCGCTGCCGAACTGGGCACCACCGCGCACTCCGTCAAAAAATACCTGAGCAAGGCCAATCTGCTGTGCTTTTTTGCCGTGCCCGATTTTGCCGCGCCCTGACATGCGTGGCGCCACCGTCTACGCCCAGGGCCAGCCCATCGACCTGGCCGTCGCCATGCAGGCGGCCGAATGGCTGACCACCCTGATGAGCGGCGAAAGCACGCCGGCGGAAAAAACGGCCTGGCAGCAGTGGCGCCAGGCGCACCCCGACCATGAACGGGCATGGAAACACATCGAAAGCGTCAGCGGCGGCTTGCGCGAACTCGATGGGCCAGCCAGCCGCAAGGCGCTGCTGCAAAGTCCCATCTCGCGTTCCGTCTCGCGGCGCGGCAGCCTGCGGCTGCTGGCGTGGGTATCGGCCATCGGCCTCACGGGCTGGTTCGGCGCGCGCTCGGAATATGCGCCCGGCATGGCCCGCGCCGCGCTGGCCGACCTGTCCACCGGCGTGGGCGAACGCCGCGAGCTGGCCCTGCCCGACGGTACTCGCCTGCATCTGAACAGCGGCAGCGCCGTCAACATCCGCTACACGGACACGCAGCGGCTGCTGCAACTGGTGCGGGGCGAAATTTTCATCGCCACCGCCCGCGAAACGGGCCGGCCCTACCGCCCCTTCCTCGTCGAAACGGCGCAAGGCCGGGCGCAGGCGCTGGGCACGCGCTACTCGGTGCGCCAGGACGAGGGCCACACCCAGGTCGCCGTCGAGGAAGGCGCCGTGCGGCTGATGCCGCGCCAGGGCGATGGCAATCTGCTTATCCGCGCAGGCCAGGGCGGCGGCATGACGGAGCAAAACACCTCGCCGGCGCACGCCGTCTCGCCCGATATCTGGGCCTGGCGACAGGGCTTGCTGCTGGCCGATGCCATGCCGCTGCGCGACTTCCTGCACGAATTGAGCCGCTACCGCCACGGCTTGCTGGGCTGCGACGACGCGGTGGCCGGCCTGCGCCTTTCCGGCGTCTTCCCGCTGGCCGACCTTGACGCCGTGCTGCTGTCGCTGCCCGATTCGCTGCCGGTGGACGTGCGCCTGCGCACGCGCTATTGGGTGCAGGTGGAAGCGCGGCGGCAGCGCTGAACATGTATTTTCACGCCAGCGCAAAAAAAGGTACCCGTTTCCGATTCTCGCGTGACCTGTGTAGGCAACGTTCTTTTTGACGACTACACCACAAGGTAACCATGTCCCAAGTTATGTCTTCCCGGCCCCGGTCCCGGCCGCGCATCAAGCACATGGCGCATGCCATCCAATGCATCTTCATCGGTTCGGCCCTGCTGCTGAATATCCCCGCGCCAGCCCTGGCGCAGGAAATCGTGGCCGCGCCAGCGGCCACTCTCGACTTCCAGGTGCCTGCCGGCGACCTGGCGGCAGCGCTGCGCCAGGTCGCCAGCCAGTCGCGGGTCATCCTCAGCTTCACGCCGGACCAGACGCGCGGCAAGACGTCGGCGGGCCTGAGCGGCCGCCACGACGTGCTGGCCGCCCTGAACGGCGTGTTGCGCGGCACGGGCCTGAAGGCCGAGCGCAGCGCCAATGGCAGCTACGTGCTGCGCCCGGCCCAGGCCCAGGTGGAATCCGGCGCGGATGCCATCGCCATGATGCCGGAGGTGTCGGTCAAGGCGCAGCAGGACGCCACCGAAGGCTCGGGCGCGTATGTCTCCCCCCTGCCGATCGCCACGGCCACGCCGCTGGGCCTGTCGATCAGGGAAACGCCGCAGTCGGTCAGCGTCATCACGCAGCAGCGCATGCAGGACCAGGGCTTGAGCACGATCGCGCAAGTGATGGCGCAAACGCCGGGCGTCACCCTGTTCTCGCTGGGCAGCGAGCGCACGGGCTTTACCTCGCGCGGCTATTCGATCACCAATTACCAGCTCGACGGCGTCAGCACGCATTCGGAAAACCTGGGCCTCGATGCGATACCGTCGCAAAGCCTGGCCGACATGGCGCTGTACGACCGCATCGAAGTGCTGCGCGGCGCCTCGGGCCTGATGACGGGCGCGGGCGACGCTTCGGGCGCCATCAACATGGTGCGCAAGAAGCCGACGGCGCAGTTCCAGGCATCCGTCGAAGGCGAGCTGGGCTCCTACGATGAACGGCGCGCCATGGCCGACATCTCGGGTCCGCTGAACGAGGCGCGCACGGTGCGCGGCCGCCTGGTGAGCGTGTACGAGGAAGGCGACAGCATCATCGACGGCTACAGCCGCGACAAGAAAGTCGTCTACGGCGTGGTCGAGGCGGACTTGTCAAACGACACGAAGCTGACGGCCGGCGTGACGCACCAGCGCAAGCGTTCGGACGGTTCCCTGTCCTACCTGGGCTTCCCCCTGTTCTACGGCAATGGCGCAATGACGGACCTGCCCCGCTCCTTCAGCCCGGCGGCCAGGTGGAATCGCTTCAGCACCAATTCAACCGACATCTTCGCCACCGTGGAGCACGCGCTGGCGAACGACTGGAAGCTAAAAATCTCGGCCAACCGCGTGCAGTCGTCGCAGGAGGAGCGCGCCGTCTACATGAACGTGAGCGCCGGCTTCCCCGACCAGGCCACTGGCGATGGCCTGCGCTTGAGCGCCGATTACCGCGATTACCAGCTGAAGGTCAACAGCGTGGACGTCAATGTGCGCGGACCGTTCAGCGCCTTCGGCCGCCAGCACGAACTGGTGCTGGGCATGGACTACAGCGAATTCCAGAGCAAGACGGACGGCCGCTTCGACTGGAGCATCCAGGGCAGCGACGTCAATCTGTACCGCTGGAATCGCCTGGCAACGCCCGTGTTTGGCGATACCTACGTCACCTACGACAGCACGCGCCGCCAGGCCAGCGCGTATGCCGCCACGCGCCTCAACCTTTCCGAGCGCCTGAAGCTGATCGCCGGCGCCAAGGTGCTGCGCTACAGCGAGAACTACATCTCGGACGCGCCTTCCGTGCCGTTCTACAGCGCGTCGCCAGCCGAGGAAAGCCGTGTCTTCACGCCGTATGGAGGCCTGGTGTTCGACATCGACGGCACGCACAGCGCCTACGCCAGTTATTCCACCATCTACCAGCCGCAAGCCCAGCAAGACCGCTACGGCAAGCTGCTGGCGCCGCGCGAGGGCAAGACCTTTGAAGCGGGCGTCAAGAGCGGCTGGCTCGATGGCCGCCTGAATACCTCCGCCGCGCTGTACCAGATCCGCCAGAGCAACCTGGCCGAATCGGACCCCGGCTACACCGTCCCTGGCACGAACAATCCCGCCAACCGCGCCATCAAGGGCGCCAGGACCCAGGGCGTGGACCTGGAAGCGACGGGCGCGCTGACGCCGGACTGGAACATCTCGGCTTCGTGGTCCTACAGCCAGACGGAAAACAATACCGGCAAGGCGATCCTGACCACCTTCCCGCGCCACCTGGTGAAACTGTGGACCACTTACCGGCTGCCCGGCGAGCTCAATCGCCTGACGGTGGGCGGCGGCGTGAACTGGCAAAGCCGCGTGTATTCCGACATCGACGCGTGGCAGATCAACAGTACCCTCCACTGGGAACAGAAGGCGTACTCGGTGGCCAGCCTGATGGCGCGCTACGACGTCAACGACAAGCTCTCTGCCAGCGTGAACGTGGCCAACCTGTTCGACAAGCAGTACACGACTTCCGTGTCGGACTGGTGGTACTCGGGCATGCATGGTCCGGCGCGCAAGGTGGCACTGAAGGTCCGCTACCAGTTCTAGGGCAGGCCGAATATTTCGCACTGGCGCAGGGCCGGTGATACAATTTTCCCGCTTCACGGGCGTTGCCGGCCATTGCCGCCAACGCCCGTGCCCATAGAGACACCCAAGGAGAATGTGTGAAGGACCTCGCCCCCGCCCTGCCAGCCGATCCGGCCGACCAACCCGCCAATCCCTCGCGCCGGCGCATTTTCCAGGCCGCTTCCGCAGTCGGCCTGGCCGCCAGCCTGCCGGCGCTGGCCGACGCCGCGCCAGCCAGAAAGACCATCGCCAAGGGTTCGCTCGACGCGAAACTCAAGGCGCACGTCAAGAACGTGGTCGTGATCTACCTGGAAAACCGCAGCTTCAACAACCTGTTCGCCAACTTCCCCGGCACCAGCGCGCCCCTGTCCGCCGTCACGGCGGAACAGGCGCAGCAGATGGACCGCGACGGCAAGCCGCTGGCTACCCTGCCGAAAATCTGGGGCGGCCTGGTGCCGAACCAGCAAAATATCGGCGGCATCGATTACCTGATCAAGGAGGAGCAGATTTCCGGCCTGCCCAACGCTCCCTACAAACTGAGCGACGCGGCCGGCAAGCCCTTGCCCGAGAGCATCATCACGCGCGACCTCGTGCACCGCTTCTATAACAACCAGATGCAGATCAACGGCGGCAAGAACGACGGCTTTGCCGCGTGGGCCGACAGCGGCGGCCTGGTGATGGGCCACTACGGTGAAACGTCGAAAAACCTGAACCTGTGGCAGATCGCCGAGCAGTACACGCTGTGCGACAACTTCTTCATGGCGGCCTTCGGCGGCTCCTATATGAACCACCAGTTCCTCGTCACGGGCCGCGCCAACGAATACTTCAATGCTGCCGAGACGGCGGCGAAGAAAAAGATCGCCGTGCTGTCCGACGGCCCGCAAGGCGTGCGCCTGGCCATCTCGCCCGACTGCCCCGCCTCGGCGCTGGACGGCAAGCCGAAATATGTGAACGACGGCGCCATCACGCCGGACGGCTATGCCGTCAACACCATGGCGCCACCGTACCAGCCGAGCTATATCCGCCCCGCCTTCGACGGCGACCCGCTGCACGCCGACCCGGCCGACGCGAATACGCTGCCGCCGCAAACCTACGACACCATCGGCGACCTGCTCTCGCGCAAGGGCGTCAGCTGGGCATGGTATGGCGGCGGCTGGCAAGCGGCGCTCGACCACAAGGGTGGCGGCAGCAAGCCAAACTTCCAGTTCCACCACCAGCCGCTGAACTACTTCAAGCAGTTCGCCCCCGGCACCGCAGCGCGCGCCGAGCACCTGCGCGACGGCGGCACGGGCGACAGCCCGATCTCGAACAAATTCCTCGCCGCCGCCGTGGCCGGCAAGCTGCCGGCCGTGACCTTCTACAAGCCCCAGGGCAACCTGAACCTGCACGCGGGCTACTCGGATATCGAGTCGGGCGACCAGCACGTGGCCAACATCATCCAGCATCTGAAGGAATCGCCGCAGTGGAAGGACATGATCGTGGTGATCACGTTCGACGAAAACGGCGGCTGGTGGGACCACGTGGCGCCGCCGAAGGGCGACCGCTGGGGCCCGGGCACGCGCATTCCCGCCATCGTCGTCTCGCCCTACGCGAAAAAAGGCGCCGTCGACCACAGTTTCTACGACACGACGTCGATCCTGCGCCTGATCACGCGCCTGCACGACCTGCCGCTGCTCGAAGGCTTGAAGGTGCGCAACGACGCGTTCGCGGCGCGTGGCGCGCTGCCGCCGGGCGACTTGACGGGTGCGCTGAGCTTCCGCTAAGCCCCACACAGTGCGGCACGCCTGTGATACACTGCGTGCCGCACTTAAATCCGCAGGACAAGTTTTCCTGCAGGTTATCCCAACAATGAGCCCGACTCCAGTAGCCGGGCTTTTGTTTTGTGGACGAAGCGTACAGAGTATTCACACAGCGGACAGCTTTTTGCCCGCTCCCCGGCGCCGGGTTTTCGCGGCCGGGGACCAGAGGTTCAGAAATGAGAGATAAAAAAGACAACGCCACCATCGACTTGCCCGGCTTCGGCCCGCCGCCAGCGCCCGAGGCGCCCGAGCCGGCGCCGGCGCCGGAACCGCAGCGCCGCGCGCGCGCGCGCAAGGTGGCCTTGAAGCAGGTGCAGCTCGAATTGCTGGAGCCGACCGATGCCACGGGCTTGCCCGTGTGGACGCGCGACGCCGGCCTGGATCTCACCGGCCTGCCCATCTGGGCGCCTGACAATTAGCACCCCATGCCGGCGGCCGTTTGCCGCCAGCTTCCACACCACCATCCGCACAAGGGCGTAATGCCTGTAGACTGTGCCCATCCACCGCTTTTTACCGGCTCCGCCCCTATGAACACCACCTCCGCCACCACTTCTTTTTCCAGCCTGCCGCTGACGCCCGCCTTCCTGGCCAACCTGGACTCGCTCGGCTACCACGAGATGACCACCATCCAGGCGCAAAGCCTGCCGGCGGTGCTCGATGGCCGCGACCTGATCGCCCAAGCGAAAACAGGCAGCGGCAAGACCGCCGCCTTCGGCATCGGCATCCTGCACAAGCTCAATCCGGCCTGGTTTGCCGTGCAAGGCCTGGTGCTGTGCCCGACCCGCGAGCTGGCCGACCAGGTGGCCAATGAATTGCGCCGCCTGGCCCGCGCGGCCGGCAACATCAAGATCCTGACCCTGACGGGCGGCGCGCCCATGCGCCCGCAGATCGCCTCGCTGGAACACGGCGCCCACATCGTCGTGGGCACGCCGGGCCGCCTGCGCGACCACCTGGGCCGCGGCACCATCAACCTGAACCACGTGCAGACCCTGGTACTCGATGAAGCGGACCGCATGACGGACATGGGCTTTTACGAGGAAATCGCCGGCATCGTCAGCGCCTGCCCTGTGCGCCGCCAGACCTTGCTGTTCTCGGCCACGTATCCGGAAGACATCCGCCGCGCCACGGCGTCGTTCCTCGTCAATCCGCTGGAAGTGACGGTCGAAGCGCAGCACGACAACGACAAGATCGAACAGCGCTTCTATGAAATCGGCTTCGACGAGCGCAACAGCGCCGTCGGCAAGCTGTTGAAACACTTCAAGCCGGAATCGACCCTGGCCTTCTGCAACACCAAGGTACATTGCCGCGAACTGGCCGAAGAACTGCGCCAGCAGGGCTTTTCCGCGCTGGCCCTGTACGGCGAGCTGGAACAGCGCGAGCGCGATGAAATTTTGGTCTTGTTCGCCAACCGCAGCTGCTCCGTGCTGGTGGCCACCGATGTGGCCGCACGCGGCCTCGACATCTCCGACCTGGGCGCCGTGATCAACGTCGACGTCTCGAAGGACACGGAAGTGCACATCCACCGCATCGGCCGTACGGGCCGCGGCAGCAAGAAGGGCCTGGCCCTGTCGCTGTGCGCGCCGAACGAGAAAAAATGGGTGAAGCTGATCGAGCAATACCAGAACAGCGCCGCCGAATGGCACGACCTGAAGGAACTGGCGGAAGATGACGGAATCGAAGCGCTGCCGGCGCCGATGGTCACCCTGTGCATCATGGGCGGCAAGAAGGACAAGCTGCGCCCGGGCGACCTGCTGGGCGCGCTGACGGGCGATGCGGGCCTGAACAAGGAACAGGTGGGCAAGATCAACGTGTTCGAATTCATGACCTACGTGGCGCTCGACCGCAAGGTGGCCGAAGCGGCCTTCAAGCGCCTCAACGCCGGTAACTCCCTGGGCCGCGACTTCGGCAACATCAAGGGCCGCAGCTTCAAGATGCGCTTTATCGAAGCGTAAGATCCTGCAAGCCACGCAGGGCCGCCATGGCCCTGCGCCCCGGATAATCGTCCCACGCGGGATAGCGATGGCGGTAGTAGCAGCTCCAGTAGCTGATGGTGCGCCGCTCCAGGGTGTCGACATACGCGGGATTCTCCCGCAGGTAGCGTGCCAGCGCATCGGCATTCCAGGCCGGCAGCGCCGCGCCAATTGCCTCGATAATCTCCAGCACGTATTCGCCGCACAGGTGCACCACAAAAGGTACCGTCCAGGCCCGCTGCTGCAGCAACAGCTGCGCCACGCAGTGTTCGCGCAGGTGGCCGTCATGGTGGCGCGTGCCCAGGCACAGGGCGAGCACGCCCGCGTCGCCGGGCAGCCTGGCGCAGGCCAGCAGCTGCTCGCGGCGGTAATAGGTGCGCGCGGGGATCCGCAGCAGGCGGCCATCCTGCTGCACCTCAAACGGCGCCGATGGCGCATGCAGCTGGCCATCGGACAGCGCGGGCAGCAGCTGCGCCACGGTGCCGGCCCATGCCGCCGGAAAGGCGTCCGCTTCAGCCATCGCGCCCCGCCTGGCACACCTTGCGCACGCCCAGCGCGGGCTTATCCACCTTTTCAAAGATCACGTTCGAATACCATGCGGCAGGATCGCCTTCCGTGGGCTTGCCCAGCGAAATATGGTAGCCGCCATGCGTGAACAGGGCCGTGGTTTCCTTGCCTGGCGTGGCGCGCTGCAGGAAGGCCGGCCAGACCGCCCTGTCGACTGGATTGAAACGCGCGGCCAGCAGTGCCAGCAGGCGCGCATGCGTGGCCGGTGCGTACGGGAACAGATACAGGTATTCGACCAGTTCGCCGCCATCGGCCAGACGGGTGACGGCGGCCGTCGCGGCATCGGCCGTCCCCTCGTCGCCGCCAAAGCGGCACAAGGTGCCGCCGCTGTAGGCGAAGTCGATGACGGTCGCCGGCGCGCACGCCTGCCGTTCGCGGTCGATACCGACGGGCGGCAGGGCGCGCACTTGCGCCAGCAGCGCTTCGCCTGACGTGGCCAGCACGGGAAAGCCCGGACACTCGCTGGCCGCGCTGGCGGCAGAACAGGCCAGGCAACAACTGAGTAACAACACAGCACGCTTCACGGCATCTCCAGTTTCATCAGGCGGTCATTATGCATGGCCGCCGCAGATACGGCCACACGCTCACAGGGTGTCACAAAGCGCGCGCCTGCTGCCCCTGCGGCGTATCGTCGATGTCGTAGCCGGCCGCGCGCGCCAGTTCGCGCAAGCGGTCCGCCTCGGCCCACTGGCGCTGCGCGCGGGCGATGGCCCGTTCCGCCAGCCACGCCTGCACCGGCTGCGGCACGTCCACCTGCGCCGGCTGCCAGGCCAGCAGATCGAGTCCCAGCGCCGTATCGAAGCGGACCATCGTGGCCTTTTTCACGGCGTCCGGCAGGCCGCTTTTCAGCAGCTCCCAGGCGACGGCCAGCGCGCGCGGATAATTCAGGTCATCGTTGATGCAGGTCATAAAACGCGCCAGCCATGTCGCATCGGCCTCGCCATCCGCCTGGCCATGCTCTTCGCTCAAGGCATGCACGGCCACGCGCAGGCGCGCCAGGCCGCTGCTGGCGGCGCGCAGGGCTTCATCCGTGAAATTGAGGCTGCTGCGGTAGTGGGCGCCCAGGCACAGGTAGCGGTAGGCCAGCGGGTCGACGCCCTGCTCCACCAGATTACGCAAACGCAAAAAGTCGCCCGAGGATTTCGACATCTTCGCTTCCTGGGTCTTGAGGAAGGCGCCGTGCAGCCAGAAATTGGCCAGGCGCGTGCCGTGGCGCGCCTCCGTCTGCGCGATCTCGTTGCTATGGTGGATGGCCACATGGTCCTCGCCGCCGCAATGGATGTCGAAATACGTGCCCAGGTGCTTTTCCGCCATGGCCGAGCATTCGATATGCCAGCCGGGGAAACCCAGGCCCCACGGGCTGTCCCATTCCATCTGGCGCTGACCCGGCACGCCGCTGAACTTCCACAGGGCGAAGTCGCAGATATCGCGCTTGCCGCCCAGGTCCACCCGCTTGCCCGCCTGCAGGCCGTCTCGGTTCAGCCGCGCCAGTTTTCCATAACTGTCCTGGCGCGTCGTATCGAAATAGATGCCGTCCTCCGTGCGGTAGGTATAGCCCTTCGCTTCCAGGTCGCGGATGAAATCGATCTGCTCGGCGATATGCTCGGTGGCACGGCACCAGACGGTGGGCGGCAGGATATTGAGCGCGCGCAGATCGTCTTCAAACGCGCGCGTAAACTCGGCGGCGATCTCCCACGCCGACTTTCCGCTGCGCCGGCTGCGCGCTTCGACCTTGTCGTCGCCGCTGTCCGCATCCGACGTCAGATGGCCCACGTCCGTGATGTTCATCACGTGGCGCACCTGCAGGCCATTGAACTCGAGCGCGCGGCGCAAGCCGTCGACGAACAGATAGGTGCGCAGGTTGCCGATGTGCGCGTAGTCGTAGACGGTAGGGCCGCAGGCGTACAGGCCCGCCTGGCCCGGGGCGATGGGATCGAACGGACGCAGGCTGCGGCTATAGGTGTCGTACAGGTGTAGTGTCATGCGGGACTCTCGTGAACGCTGCGGAAAAAGAAAATGGCCACAGGTTTTTCAACACTGTGGCCATCGAATGAGGAGTAAAAGTTTAACGGCGCCGGGCCGCATCCTCGCGGGGCCAGGCGCACGGACACAGCGCAGCAGCGGCGCCGGATGCAAAAACTGGAGAGAGGATGAAAGTGATCATGGGACGAATATCGCATGTACGCGGGCGGGCCGTCAAGCCCTCCCGCGTCCCCCGCTTATTTTTTCGCCTGCTCGATATGCGGCAGCAGCACCGTCAGGATGCCGAGCAGCGGCAGGTAGGAGCAGATTTTATACACATAGGCGATGCCGGAGATATCAGCCAGGTGGCCCATGGCGGCGGCCGCGATGCCGGACACGCCGAACATCAGGCCAAAGAAGATGCCCGCGATCATGCCCACCTTGCCCGGCACCAGTTCTTGTGCAAAAACAACGATGGCGGAAAAGGCGGAAGAAATCACGAATCCGATGATCACCGTCAATACGGCCGTCCAGAACAGGTCGACGTACGGCAACAGCAAGGTAAATGGCGCGGCGCCCAGGATGGAAATCCAGATCACGCGCTTGCGGCCGATGCGGTCGCCGATGGGGCCGCCCATGAAGGTGCCGGCCGCCACGGCGGCGAGGAACAGGAACAGATAGAGCTGGGCATCGCCGAGCGACAGGTGGAATTTGTCGATCAGATAGAAGGTGTAATAGCTCGACAGGCTGGCCATGTAGATGTACTTCGAGAACACCAGCAGGGCCAGCACGCCCAGCGCCCCAATCACCTTGTTGCGTGACAAGTTCGGGCCATGGCCGCCCGCCTTCGGCTTGAAGCTGGCCAGGTGGCCGCTGTACCAGTGGCTGACCTTGTACAGCACGCCGATGGCCAGCACGGCCAGCAAGCTGAACCAGGCGACATTGCCGTGGCCACGGTTCACGATGACGGCGGCCGCCAGCAACGGCCCCAGCGCGGAACCCACGTTGCCGCCCACCTGGAACAGGGACTGGGCAAAGCCGTAGCGCCCGCCCGAGGCCATGCGTGCCACGCGCGACGCTTCCGGGTGGAAGGTCGAGGAACCGACGCCGATCAGGCCAGCGGCGAGCAGCAGGGTCGGGAAGGTCGAGACGACGGACAGCATCAGCACGCCGGCAAGGGTGAAGCACATGCCGACAGGCAGCAGGAATGGCAGCGGACGGCGGTCCGTGTACAAGCCGATCCAGGGCTGCAGCAAGGAGGCCGTGCACTGGAACGTCAGGGTTATAAGGCCGACCTGGGTAAAACTGAGTGAAAACTCGGCTTTCAGCATCGGATAAATCGACGGCAATAATGCCTGGATCAAGTCATTGAGCAAATGCACGAAGGCGACGGCGCCCAGAATGTGCATGGCCAGACCGGATTGTTGTTGGGAACTATGAAGCGAAGGGGCCGCCGGCACGGACTTGGCCAATGCTGGGGCAGTTGTGGTTGTGTGCATGTGTCATCCGCAATGATCGGGCACGGCGGGCGGCCCGGCAAAGAACCCAGTATAGTATGGTCACTGAACTGATAACTTCCAATAATCGTCGCTTAAGTGACAACTAGGTGACAATCAAGAGACCAGCATGTACACCCACCCACCCGCCCAGACCCACCCCGATGGCGTGCCGTTCAGCCGCAGCACCAGCTCGCACGATTACCAGCATGTGCCGCGGCCCGTGACGGCCATGTCCAGGCAATATGCGGCGGGCGACTACACGGCGCCGCACAGCCACGTGCGGGCGCAACTGCTGTATGCGACGGAAGGCGTGATGCGCGTCTCCACCGAGCACGGCGTGTGGATATTGCCGCCCCGGCGCGCCCTGCTGATTCCCGTGGGCGTCGTGCATGAAGTCCACATCTTGAGCGAACTGAGCATGCGCACCGTGTACATCGATGCGCAGGTGGCGGCCCCGTATGGCGCCGATTGCAAGGTGCTGGAAGTGAGCCGGCTGCTGCGCGAGCTGATCCTGGCCTTGCTGGCCGAACCGATCGAATATGCGCTGGCGGGGCGCGGCGACTGGCTGGCGCACCTGATCCTGTCGGAACTGACGGCAGCCGATACCGTGCCCATCGCCATCCCCTGGCCGCGCGACCGCCGCCTGGTGGCCGTCTGCTCGGCCATCATGAGCGCACCCGGCAGCCGGCGCAGCATCGAGGACTGGGCGCAGGATGCGGGCGCCAGCGCGCGCACCCTGATCCGCTTATTCCCGAAGGAAACGGGCTTGCACTACCGCCAATGGCTGCAGCAAGTCCACCTGGCCGAGGCATTCTGCCGCCTGGACCGGGGCGAAGGCGTCGCGGCCATCGCCTATGCACTGGGCTACGCCAGCCCCAGCGCCTTCAGCGCCATGTTCCGCCGCATCCTGGGCCGCACGCCGCAGCATTACCTGAGCGAATGGCGCGCTGCGGAATAAACGAAAAAAGCAGCCCGCAGGCTGCTTTTTTACATTTTAAAACTTACTCTTTTTCGCCAGCGATCAAGCGGTACGCCAGCGCGCCCAGCAAGGCGCCGATGATCGGTGCCAGCCAGAACAGCCACAGCTGGCTGGTGGCCCAGTCGCCCACATACAGGGCTACGCCCGTGCTGCGGGCCGGATTGACGGAGGTATTGGTGACGGGGATGCTGATCAGGTGGATCAGGGTCAGCGCCAGACCGATCGGCAGCGGGGCGAAGCCGGCCGGGGCGCGCTTGTCGGTGGCGCCCAGGATGACGATCAGGAAGAACATCGTCAGCACGATTTCAATGACCAGCGCCGACAGCATCGAATAGCCGCCCGGCGAATGGGCGCCGAAGCCGTTCGAGGCAAAGCCCTTGCTGACGTCGAAACCGGCCTGGCCGCTGGCGATCACATACAGCACGCCGCCGGCCACGATGGCGCCCAGTACTTGCGCGATGATGTAAGGCAACAGTTGATTGGCGGGAAAGCGGCCGCCCGCCCACAGGCCGATCGAGACGGCAGGATTCAAGTGGCAGCCCGAGATGTGGCCGATGGCGTAAGCCATGGTCAGCACCGTCAGGCCAAACGCCAGCGCTACGCCGGCAAAGCCGATGCCAAGGCCGGGAAAGGCAGCGGCCAGCACGGCGCTGCCGCAACCGCCCAGTACCAGCCAGAACGTGCCGAGAAATTCGGCGCCATATTGTTTCATGATGTATTCCTTTAAAGTGACGAGAAAACGTGCCAGGGACGACCAATCGGACCGCTCACCACCTTTGCCCGCGCCCGGAGGCGATGGCAAAGCACAGCACCAGCAACGCACCGCAATTGCTGCAGAGCGCGAATAATGACACGACGTCATTATCAATGCAACATTATTGCGTACAATAATGTTAATAGTTCACTTGACACCTAAAGGTTGTTTTGATAATTTTCAAGGCGCGGGGCGGCGCATGTATTTTTGTGGCGCCTCCAGCGGCGCAAAACCAAAGCCCGCATACAGGCCATGGGCGTCATCGGTGCCCAGCATCCAGGCGACATCGCGCAAGCGCGCATCACCAAGCACGGCGGCCACCATCTGCTTGCCATAGCCCCGCCCCTGGTATGGCGGCAGCACAAACACGTCGCGCAGGTAGGCAAAATCCGTGTAGTCGGTGATGACCCTGGCGAACGCCACTTGCTGGCCATCCACATAGCCGCCGAAACACAGCGCGTTGGCAATCCCCTTGCGCACCGTTTCGATCGCCACGCCACGCTTCCAGTACGACTGCTCGCTCAGGTAGTGGTGAATCATGGGCACGTCCAGCTCGCCCCGCTCACTGGAAATGTGTAGTGGCGCGTGCATCAGTTCTTGTACAGCAAGTCGGCTTCGGCGATGCTGGGCTCGCCGAAATACACGGTCCGCAAGCCGCCCTTGGCATCGCTGCCCATGTACACGCCCGTCATGCTGCGCGCGACCGGGTCGTACAGGATGGAGTAGCGGTGACCGCAATTGTGCGGTTCGCAGACGCTGCTCAGCAGGCGCGCCTTGCCGTCGATCTCGACAGGCTTGAGCGGGCTGGCCACACCATCTGGCACCCAGCGCTGCCGCTTCAGGCCAGCCTTTTTCAAGCCCACATTGAAAGCCTTGCGAAAGGCGTAGTCCGCCTTGTAGACATCGGGGAAATACGGGCAGGTATGGCCGCCATCGCAGCTTTGCGCCTGCTCGATCAGCGACAGTTTGGGCGTATGTGCTTGCGCCGGCATGGCGGCCAGCGCCACGGCGGCGCCCAGGAACAGGGGGAACAGCAAACGTGCGGGCATGCAATCTCCTAAAAGCATCGGGTAGTGCAGGCAGCATAGCAGAATGGCATGCTTGTGCACCAGCCTCAGGGAGAGCAGCGGATGCCGACCACCCCGTTGACCTTGCCTTCCGGCCAGCCCGTCTCGCGCCAGCGGTACACGCCCGGCGCGACGATGATCAACTGCCATTCCACCAGCTTGCCAGCGGCATTGAGGCGGGTTTCATTGTCATAGCGCAAAGTCAGGCTGCGCTCCGTTTCCGCCACGACCGTCGCGGCAAAGCGGTTGGTTTCGCCCAGCTTGCTTTTCCACGTGCGGTCATTGAAGATCGCCAGCCGCTGATGATCGTCAGACAACTGCATGCGCGTAAAGTGCCGCGCTTCTTCGCACACACTGTTTGTATTCACGCTGTCGGACCAGCTGCCAGACAGTTGCGCGGCATCAAAAGGAGTCGGGGTAGCGGCCGCGGCCGCAGTCAGCAGCAAGGTTGCAAGCATAGATTATCGAAAGAAAACGAAGGAAAAATCATGGTCAGCGCAGCGCCAAGGTAATGCTCGATGGCAATGCGGGCGTGCGCCGGTGCAAAGTCGCCTGCTCGTAGGCATACGCCATCGCAATGAGCGGCATGTCGCCGTGGGCGGGGCCGATGAAGGATAAACCGACGGGCAAGTCCCCGACCAAGCCTGCCGGCACCGTGATATGCGGCAAGACGCACGGCGCCGGCGATACGCCATGGCATGTGGGACCTGCCAAGGCATCGAGCCTATGCGAGTCCAGCAGCGCTGCGATGCCGCCAGGCCCGGGCGCGGGCGGCGTCTCGACCAGTTCCGCGCCCAGTTCGCGCAACACCAGCAGCGCTTGCTCGATCACGGCGTCGGTCCCCGCGCACAGGCCGAACAGGCTGCGCGCCACGCCGATGCGGCGCCCGTGCAAGCCGGCAAGGTCGAGCGCCATGCCATCGGCCAGGCCTTCACCCGTCAGGGCGGCGAGCAGCCAGGCCGCTTCGCGCACGCTGGGCGCCATCGGTCCGGCCGTGGCTGGCTCGCCACCCTGCCCCGCGACAGTCCTGCCCGTGGGCTGGATGGCGACCAGGCCGCACGTGGATGCGGGTGCGACGATGGAGCCGTCCGCCGCGCTGTCGACGGCCAGGATGGTGAGCCCGGCCCAGCTGGCACTGGCATGTGGCACGCTGACGGCGGCCCACTGGCGCAAATTGCTTTTGCCGATGATGACGGCGCCGGCCGCGCGCAAGCGCGCCGCGACAAAGGAATCGCAGCTGGCATGCGTGGCCAGGAGCGCCTGCGTGCGCGTCTTCATGCGGTCGCCGGTGGCGATATTGTCGCGCAAGACGATGGGGATGCCGTGCAAGGGCCCGCGCACCTTGTGCACCTGCCGTTCGCGGTCCATTTCCAGCGCAATTTTCAGCGCATCGGGATTGATTTCAATGCCGGGATAGGCCCGCGCGCCGGTGCTGCACAGCGAACTGATGCGCCTCAGGTACTGCGACGTCAGCGCATGCGAACTGAGTTTTCCTGCCTGCATCATCTGCTGTTGCGGCAAGACGCCAGCATCGAGCAGATGGGCCATGGGGCTGGCGGGCGCCGTGGCACGGGCCAATACGGGACGCGCCGCGCCCCGGGACGCGCCACTGCGTAACATCTGACTGCGCTGCATGCTATCTCCAGGAAACTTCAATGTTTCTACCGCAATAATGTGCTAGCCATAGCATAGCAGTCCTTGCAACTCAATTGTTGTTGAAAGGAATTATTTTTCAAGCAAAAAAAAACGCCGCCCGAAGGCAGCGTTTCTTGATGGTCAAGCACTGGGGCGTATCAGTTGCGTACGACACGCTTGTATTCGTTGGTACGGGTATCGATTTCGATGACGTCGTCCTGTGCCACGAACAGCGGCACTTGCACGGTGTGGCGGTGTGCGTCGATGGCGTTTTCGATCTTGGCTTCTTTCAGGACGTTGCCCGACGTGTTGCCCTTGACCGCTGGCTCCGAGTACACCACTTGACGGGCGATGGTCGTCGGCAGTTCAACGGAGATAGCCTTGCCGTCGTAGAAAATGGCTTCGCATTCCATGCCATCTTTCAGGTAGTTCAGCGCTTCGCCCAGGTTTTCTTCTTCGATTTCGTACTGGTTGTACTCGGTGTCCATGAAAACGAACAGCGGGTCGGCGAAGTACGAATACGTCACTGGCTTTTTATCCAGAACAACCACGTCGAACTTGTCGTCGCCGCGGAACACGTTTTCCATCGGGGTGTTCGTCAGAAGATTTTTCATCTTCCATTTGTAGGTGAAGCCCGTGCGGCTCGAACCGTTGACATCAGAACGCAACACGATCATAGGCTTGCTGTCGACCATGATGATATTGCCAACACGAATTTCTTTTGCGGGTTTCATAGGAATGTACGTAAAAAGTGGGTTGCATGAAGACCATCTGCCGCCTGTGCGCCATCAGCGCCGCAAGCTTGCGTTTGATCGGTTAAAAATACGTTAGAAATAACCGGGCATTTTACCTTAATTTTGAGCAAGCGCCTATCTCGTCGCGCCGGCGAACGCCAGCAAGTTACTTGCCAGATCGCCATGAGCCTGCATCTGCCGCTGCCAGCCCTGCGCGCGCGCACGGATGCGCGGCAGATCGGCCTGCAATGCGGGCCACAGCCGCGCCCACGGCAAGGCGTCCGCGCTGGCGCCATTCCAGGCCAGCGCCGCCTGCACCAGGCTGTCGATGGCGCCGTCCGCATCCACCGCATAGCGCTGCAAAAAGGCGCGCAATTTCACGTGATGCAAGTTTTCATCCTGCAGATAGATATGCCAGAGAAACGGCTGGCCCGCCCATTGCGCGCGCACGAAGGAATCTTCGCCGCGCACGCAATTGACGTCGCAAGCCCACAGCAGGCGGTCGTAATCGTCCTGCGGCACGAAAGGCAACACGCGCACGGTGAGCGCGCCGCGCGTGCGCGCCGCACCGGCCACCGCCGCATCGTCGCCGATAAACGCCTGAACGGCATCGAACGCGACGCCTTCCGGCACCAGGCATACCACAGCTTGCTCACCCGCCTGCCAAGCCGCGAACAGTTCGGCGACGGGCGCGGACGGATAGCAGAACAGCGACACTTTCACGGTGCGCATTTCCGCCTCCGTCACGCCGAATTGCCCGAGAAATGCCGCCATGGCAGGCGCATCGGCCTGGAATGCCAGCCTTTTTTCATCCAGCGCCGCTTCGCGCAGCAGGCCGCCCGTCTTGTCGGTAAAACCGGGAAAGAAGAAATGCTTGATCATGCCGTGGCGCGGCGACGTCAGCGCATGGCAGCCCTCGACCCACTCTTCCGCCGTCAAACCTTCCAGGTTCAGCCACACGGGCTGCGGCGTGCATTGCGCCATGGCAGCGATATAGCCGGGCGGAATGTCGCAGGCAAAAAACTCGATGACGATGTCGGCAATATCGGCGGGCGCAAACGCGCCATCCTGGCCGCGCCAGTGGCGGACCGTGACGCCGGCCGCCTGCTGCGCTTCGGCCGCCACGTCGATTTCGGGGCAGATGCGCCGGAAACTGGATAAATCATCGACCCACAGGGTGACGGCAACACCATGCTCGCCGCTCAACTGCCGCGCCAGGCGCCAGCAAATGCCGATATCGCCGTAGTTGTCGACGACTTTGCAGAAGATGGCGAGAGATGGTGCACGATCGGTAGGTAGTGGCATAGTCGACGGGAAGAGAAAAACATGGGCATGGCGGCCAATAACAAAAAAGCCGCGCTGTTACCAGGCGGCTTTTTTGTTGGCTGATTCAGCCGGTCTGGCGTCCCCAAGGGGATTCGAACCCCTGTACTCACCGTGAAAGGGTGATGTCCTAGGCCTCTAGACGATGGGGACAGAAAATCTGTCCTGGATGCGCTGCTCTGCATCCCGACCTGTTACTTGCTTGCTACTTGCGAATCTGGCGTCCCCAAGGGGATTCGAACCCCTGTACTCACCGTGAAAGGGTGATGTCCTAGGCCTCTAGACGATGGGGACAGAAATCTGTCCTGAATGCACTACTTCGCATCCTGACCCGGTACCGCAGCAATCGCAGAAACAAAAAAAGCCTGACTTGTCAGGCCCGTTCAGCACTGCACTCTTGCTTTACAACTAAATCCTGGCGTCCCCAAGGGGATTCGAACCCCTGTACTCACCGTGAAAGGGTGATGTCCTAGGCCTCTAGACGATGGGGACCGAAA
>NZ_JBXAKW010000023.1:0-18263 GCF_058798815.1 Janthinobacterium sp. GW822-FHT07A03
TAGTCATATGCACAGTCCTATTCCTATCCGTAAGAATAACGCATAGGCTGTGTCTGGTGAATCAAGGGGCTATTTCAGCAGGACACCCAAAACCATAACACGACCCATCGGTTTTTCATCTTTCAGAACTATGGATCAGAAGAGTCTAAGCAACTGGTGGCGATTCAACTGGTTGCGACACAGAGAGTGTTTGTACTACATAGTCAAACTCACCCTCAAAGGAGCACGTGAGAAAAATATCGCGCTCGAAAGTGTTTTATTGTCGTTCTGCATCGTAGATCGACCTTTTTCAGAGGCACAGCCAAGGCCAGGCAATTTTGATATTAGGAATTCCATTTTTCGATGGAATTGAACAGTCCTTCAATATGGCGTAGGAGCTGCTCCGGCATGTTTGAGCAACCCTCGAAGTCCGGGTACATTTCAGTGTAATCCATGGAAATTGCCATTTTGGTACTGCTTAGCGGTACTAATTGACCACTCTCTTTTTCAGTGAAGTATTTTTTTATAAAATTCGAAGGCAAATAGGACTCAATTGTGTACTTATCCGTTATCCATATTTTATAAATTTCTTGCTTTCCACTTGACATCTCTTTTATTATTCTCGCCTTAGCCGAATTACGCTTAATGCAGTGAAGTTTTCCATGAAGAGTTTCCTCAAAATCATTATCTCTATCCATTATCAACATCATATTTCGGTTTATGCTCAGCATAGAGACAAATGACTTTTGCTCACTCAAGCTCATATGGGAAAGCACTGCGCCACCATAAAAATTGAACGAGTAATCTACATTTTCCTTGTATTCAAACTTGCCATACTTTCTACAGTAGAGGTTAAGCCAGTGCTTAATATATATACGATCAGATGGCCCCTCAATCCATATCACGCCATTGCTTTGTGAGATATCTGATCCACGAATGCCCAATGCCTCCAAAAGGTGCCACGCTGACGAGTATTCCTCAATTACTTCTGCCGTTGCGGAAAAAATTGCTGGGGGCTTCTCCCATAGATTGGACTGTTGGAAAACGGTCGAATGGGTGGCAATGAATAGTTGAAGGCTCTTCTTGTCGGCAATTTTGTCTATTTGTTTTGCGAGATAACGCTGAAGCCGAGGATGGAGATGCGTTTCAGGCTCTTCCAGCAGACATACCGATCCGTCAGGCACTTTCTCCAGCCAAGAGAGAATTGAGACGAATCGCTGCCATCCAGAAGGCAGGGCCGAGATATGGACGTGGTTCTGCTGTGTAATATCATCTGATAGCCAGATGCCAACACGTTGTTTGTCATGTGCCTGGAAAGGGTTGCATTTCTTGTATGACCAAGCAAATTCCTCCTCAAAAGAATTTTTCGGAACAAATTCTGGTGAAATGACGCCAGGGAGATGTGATGCTGCTTTGTTGAGGATATTGACTAGGTCTGTTACGTTTGCCTCTTGGTTATTAGGCCAATAAGCCACGTGGCACTTCAAACTTGCCAGATACTCATTAAGCTGGGCGTGTGACTCAAGATCCAAATTCGACTTACTGATGTTTTTCCTAAAGGAAAATAGAATCTTGCCCTCTTTTTTTGCAAGTAATTCCAAGGATTGTGCGTTGTGAATCCCTTCGCCAACATTGGGCGCATCTGGAAATTTTCTAATAGAGTGAGGGTGTGAAATTCCACGCACTTTCGTTTCATCTCCCACGTTTATTTCAAAGGCGGTTAGGTAATTGTTTTTCTTGTTCTCTCGTGGAAGAGAAATGATCCGATTAGGGTCTCTCAAGAAATCTATTAGCTCAAGAATGGTTGATTTTCCGCCACCATTGACCCCTATGAATATATTAATTTCCCTGAAGTTATACCACTTCCTCTTTTCAATCCACTCCTGAAACATTTCATTGGAAGAAGAGGTTGAAAATATATTGAGTCTACGAACGCCGCAGAATGAGAGTCGAGTAATGTGTTCATTTTTCATGAAAAAACTTTCTGGTAAAAAATTGGAAGGTCCAATTTTTAAAATCTGCACACAGCGGAAATTGAGTTTTTGAGCGCTTAGTTTCTTGTGTTCATACTCCTCGTCACAGCATGACCACGCTCCGCGCGAGAGCAGAGCTTGGTGAGTTGATCTTCGGCTTACCACCACCATGGGGTCCTATCGCGTTGTTGATCAAAGGGCGAAGTTATCCCGGCATGGCACTTAAGCCCTCAACATGGACGACCTGTCCTGCCAGCGCATAAAATTGGTCGGCGAACGACATCATCACTGTGCGAGCCATTGCGAACTAGCTTTCGCGGATTATGCGCATGAGTTCGACGCAAGTAACTATGCCCTTACAGCGTTAAGGTGCAGGCGATCTGCTGTTGCCTCGGTCAGCTATGCCATCCTTCGCCGGCAGCTATGGCTAGGGAAGGCCTGCTTTTGCTAGCGCGCGGTAGGCGTCTATGCAGGGCAGAGGAGATTGACCCAGACCCGATCTCGTCGGTATTTCAGGCAGCTACGAGATCGCACGCCATGCGTCTGGCAAGACACCCAGGTTCCCGACACGATCCATCGGTTTTCATCTTTCAAGAACCATGGATCATGAGAGTAAGCGACCGGCAGCGCCTCAGAGCGCTAATCGGCTCCGTCCGCTTGCGCCTGCGGATTCAATCGGTGGTCGCAACACTCTAACCTAAACATCTAGGTTATAGGAGTGTTGAAGATGAAACAGAAACCACGCATTTATTACACCGAGATGCAGAAGGCCTTGATGTGGGAACGCTGGAAGCAAGGCGACTCCCTGCAGATGATAGCCCAACTATTTGATCGGAATCACTCATCGATACAGCGGATTCTGGCTGAATCTGGTGGCATACGACCAGCACAGCGATGCCGTTCCAGACTGGCGCTGACCCTGGCCGAGCGCGAGGAGGTATCGCGTGCCATCGTTACCGGCGTATCCATTCGCGCACTTGCCAGACGCCTCGGACGCGCACCATCGACCATCAGCAGGGAACTCAGGCGCAATGGTGGCCGCGAAGCATATCGCGCAACTCAGGCCGATCAGTATGCGTGGGATCAGGCGCGCCGCCCCAAACCTTGTAAGCTGATGGAGAGCCGCATGCTGGCCAACATGGTTGCCAGCAAGCTCCAATTGCAGTGGTCGCCGGAACAGATTGCTGGCTGGCTCAAGCATCTGTTCACGAGCCACGAGGAGTATCACGTGTCGCACGAAACCATTTACCGCAGCCTCTATATCCAGGCCCGAGGCGCCTTAAAGAAGGAGCTGCTGGAGCACTTGCGCCGTACGCGCGCCATGCGCCGCTCTCGTCATCACACCCAAAAGACGGACAACCACGGCAGAATTGTCGATGCCGTGTCGATCAGCGAGCGTCCAGCGACGGCGGCGGATCGAGCGGTGCCCGGGCATTGGGAGGGGGACCTGCTATGCGGCAGCCACAACAGCCAGATCGTGACCTTGGTCGAGCGCCAGACGCGCTATGTCATGCTGATAAAAGTCGCCGCCAAAAATACCGAAACGGTGGTCAACGCATTGATCGACAATGCCCGCAGGCTGCCCCAGGAACTGTATAAGTCACTGACGTGGGATCGTGGCAGCGAACTGGCCGGGCATAAACGCTTTACGTTGGCCACCGACATCCAGGTCTATTTCTGCGATCCACAGAATCCATGGCAGCGCGGTTCAAATGAAAATACCAACGGCCTGTTGCGCCAGTATTTCCCCAAGGGGCTGGATATTTCCACCTATTCGCAAGAGCAACTCGATGCGGTAACCAGACGACTCAACGAGCGCCCCAGGAAGACGCTACACTACCAAACACCGGCTCAACGATTTGAACAATGTGTTGCGTTGACCGATTGAATCCGCACCCCATACCGGTCATTGAAGTATTGCTCCTGACTCTGGAACTAGGCTAAATGGGCGCCAGCCGCCTGGTGGGTCCCATTCACCATCACCACGAATCCGACCCGCGCTCGCATCGTGAAGGACTACACCGTCGATCCCAAGCGGCGACTGCTCCCAGATCAGACCTCCTGTATGGTTAAAAGCAAGAACTTCAGATGCCGAAGTTACAAGCACTGCGATGCGGGTATCTAGGTTCTCAAGGTCGCGCGAATCGTACAGATGGCCAAAGTAACCGCCCAGCTGATGGCGACGAACTTCGCCAAGGCAAAGATCAACGACGAACACGAACTGCCCAAAGCCGATGTAAACGATGCCCTCAGTGAAACGTGTGCTCTGAAAGCACGAGTACCCTGCGCTGGCAAGAATGTTTACGCGAGTCACCGGCGCACTATGGTGAGCGATCAAGACACTGGCAACGATGTTGGATTCTGAGGTTGGGCCGCGAGCAACAAGGACGCGACCATGTTCACTTTGCTCGCCAAGACTAAGAAATTTAACTTCCATCTGCATTTGTTTCCAAGGGATACGTCGAGTGAACGCTTCTGGCCACTAGCTGAAGTCCAGAGGATGGAAGTCCGACATTGCTTTACGCAGCAAGGCGTTCTGCGCCGAATACGCTCAGTCTTCGGTAGAATTCCAGTCTAAGATTTCCACGAAATCCTCATCACCGGAATTTCGTTCGAATGCCGAACCGATCGGAGCGTCTAGCAAAGGAATAATGGAACGATCATAATTGACGATCGTATTCATATTGTAATACGCGAGATTTTCGATGTCGTTTGCGTACTCATCAGTTTCTTGCCCTGACATGAAGCACCATCCACTATCGTGGTCGTGTCTAGGACTTTCTCGATACATGAAACATACCGGAAGACCATCGACAGTGATCATGTCGCTTGCTAGGCCTGCACCATAGCCAGAGACGAGCGGTTGAATCTGATCTTTCGGCAAGAAGTAAATTTTCGTCATTCCTAACGTCTAATATCCAAGTTCAACTGCGGCCAAACGGCCGTTGGCGGTAACATTCTGATTCGCAATGACCTCTAGTGGCTGCGGACTCAATCGTTCAACGCAACACTTTAACTTAAATGCATCGTTGCAGATCAGAAATTATGCGAAAGAAGAACCGAATCAATTACGCTGCGCCCCGCGAAACCCGAGATTAAAGTCGCAATGCGTTTTGCCATAGGAACGTTAATGCATGAGTCCACCGAAGCTCAAGCAGCTTTTGCTACTGCGCGGCAAGAGTCTCTGCAAGGCAGGGGAGATAGACAGGCCAGACCCGATTTCGTCGTTGGATCAGGCCGCTACGAGATCGCACCAGGTGCCGCGCAGGACTCCCAGGCCCCTAACATGATCCATCGGTTTTCATCGTTCAAGAGCTATGGATCAGTAAAGTATACGATGGTCGTAGCGATTCAGCTGCCAAGACCTGCCACACAAAATTTGTTTCTAGGCGCGTCTGCCACAGATCGAGATCATCGGTGTACCGCAGGTAGTAGCTTAGCTCTTGCCCATGGACATAATCACGTTCAATGCGTAGACTTCAATAGTGTCATTAATGCAATTCTAAAATCTGATCAAGAAGAGTATTCTCTCTCGAATAAGAGCGTACTCGAGTTTGACGATTTTCACGATAAATAAGCACTGTGTGCGCATGCAGCTCATTGCAAAAGCTAGCACTGCTGCTTCTGAAGTATCAGTCCAATGTGCGTATCAGCTTTCCAACATTCAACAGGCTCGTCCAGCCTGCATAAGCACCAGGTGGGCTCTATGACTGAACTCCGAAGCATCGAATCTGATGAATTGCCTGCTCGCATGAGAGCTGCAATTTCGCTGGCGTGGTCCCTATTCTCAAGAAAAGTTGGCAGTGGCCTAATCGATATCCATAAAGAAGCCTCGATGCAGCTGCAGTTCAGCTACATACTACAACAGCTGCTTCCGCTGATTACATTTCATAAGTCGGAGACACTCCGCCTGGAGTTGGAAACCGGAGTAAGGATTGGAAGCTCCACATGCGAGATAGACGTGTTGTTTACGGGCGCTTCGGAGTCATACATCCACCGGATTGCTGTCGAATTGAAGTGCTACAGGACTCTTGCATCCTCAGGCGGAAAGCGCGGAGCAACAGACATTTTCATGAAAGACATCTATGAAGATCTCGCTGTCTTGGAGAGTTATGTTGAGTATGGGCATGCCAATGAGGGAGTAGCGCTGGTTATGAACGACATGAAACACCTGGGGCATCCACGGAACAAGATAGCGAAGTGCTGGCACTACGACATATCCCACGGAGCCGCGTTTGGTCCGATCGTCCTCAAAACCCCTATCGGCGGAAAGCAAGTCAATATCTCGCTTCGAAAAAGGTACCGCCTTGAGTGGCTGCAGTACGGACAGTTCTGGTTTCTTGAGGCAGAGGGCGAGATGCAACAGGTGCTTGCAGCGGACAGTCAGAAAGCTGCAATTTCTGCTGACAGTGCCGGCTACCTTGAAAGTTAAGAGCCGTCCGCCAGGAAGGATGACCGTGATGCGGCCCATGTTATCGTAAAGTCATCCAAAATCGGCCAGAAACCTGCTTACAAACACTCCTTAGGTTCTGTCGCATGTAGTGATCAACCCATCACGGACACTACGTTAAGTTTTTCTTCGGCGACGGCCGGTGCCAGTCCCTGGTTGAGCTGATGTGGCCGTATCCAGTTATACCGGTGCATCAGGTAATGGCTGATGTCCCGTTGTGCTTCCTGTGCCGTCATGTAACCAGTTGACGGCAGCCATTCCGTTTTGAAGCTGCGGAACAGCCGTTCCATCGGGGAGTTATCCCAGCAATTCCCCACGGGCTCATGCTCTATCGTATCCGATAGCGCCACAAGCGCTGACGGAATTTTCGCCCAGTTCACCAGCAAGGACTGGCGCGATTTCTTGTCTGCGCATCGGCTGGAAGCAAGCATGAGCCGACGTGGAAACTGTCACGGCAATGCTGTCGCTGAAAGCTTCTTCCAACAGCTGAAGCGTGAGTGCATCAAACGCAAAAACTATGCAACCCGAGATGACGCCCGGCAGGACATCTTCAATTACATTGAGATGCCCTACAATCCCAAGCGTCGTCACGGATTTAATGACAGGCTTTCGCCATTGGAGTTTGAGCGAAGGTACTTTGAACGACTCGCGAGTGCCTACTTGGCGCAATGCCAGAGCAAGATCTCGTCAACGCGATTGACCGGGTGATTGGAGTTGGGCTGCCGCATAATGCAATGACTAGAACAGTCCACCGATAGCACCAAATGACACTCAGTCACCTAGGTCGACAGTGGCGACGAGATCCATACCGCTTGCATGGCGACGCACCAAATCAAAGTCGATGTCCCGCGAAACCGAAGCCGCAGCGTCACAAGATATTCAGCCATGGGGAATTCATGCAGGAATCCACCGAAACTCAAGCGGTACCCCCCCATTTTTAGAGCGTTCTAAAAGTAGAGGTTAAGCGGCCAAGGCAAGCTTCTGTTTTGGTGTGATGCCGCCAAGCGCCATGTTGGGCCGGTCGTGATTGTAAGTCCACCGCCAGCGAACAAAATCCCCGATATCATCAAGCGCTTCAAGCAGATGATGGGCCAGGCTGTCATAGCCAACTGTGCCGCTATAGCGCGCAAAAGCAGGCGCTCTCCTTCGCCGGCAGTTATGGAGGGGAGGCAAGCTTTTGCTAGCGCGCGGTAGGGGTCTATGCAGGGCAGGGGAGATAGACCCAGACCCGAACCGCCGTTGGATCAGGCAACTACGAGATCGCACGCCAAGAGCCTGGCAGGACACCCAGGCTCCAAACACGATCCATCGGTTTTTTGTCTTTCAAGAACTATGGGTCAGGAGAGTCTAAGCTACTGGTGGCGATTCACAACGTTATGCCATCCTCTTCCGGTTTGCTTCGATCGCGTTTTTGATGGAGGTCCGGGTGGCTGACTTAATGCCGCTCCCTTTTGCATCAGTGGCGAACTGGCCCGCCACGGTCGTGATGCGCTCAATCGTTTGGCGAGCCCATGTCTCCGGCAGGTCGACCGCAGCCGCCAGCTTGAGCAGGTGTTGCAGCCCCGGGTGACGACCTTCACCGCTGACCGTCATCTGGTGCTCACCGCCAACGCCGACGTTGTACGTCAGGTCGTAACACGGCGCCAGCTCCCACTGCATCGATTCGTTCATCACGTAGGCGAAATTCTTGGTGTGGTCGTCACGGTTGTGGAAGACGACATTGAATACACATCGCTCGAAAGCCTTCTTTACCTGCCGCTCGTCCTTGGTCAGGGTCCTGGTCGCTTTTAAGAACACCGTATAGTCCCGTGTCGGCAAACGGAAATTGTCGTCGAGCAAACCAGCCAGGCTCAGGGTCGGCACCCGCATGCCGCCTTGACGATCAAAGCGCTCGATTCCGAAGCCGGCCAACTTCGGGGACAAGTCGAAGTATTTCGTGGCGGGCATGTCCAGGTCGCATTTCTCCGCCATGGTAGCGTACAGCTTCTCGATAGCACATACTTCCTTGGCTTCACCCTGAGCCTGGAATTTCACCAGCCATGCCGCGCCAGGCGCAGCGCGGTCGGTACTGACCTGTCCCGTAGCGCCGTTGTACTGAACCAGAACCTTTGGTCGCGCGCCGTGGGGCGAGCCGCCAGTCAGTGCCAGCTGTTCGAGGGTCGCGGTATCTTTGCCTGCCAGCACCGCCTGCGCGCCTTCGGCCAGTACGCGCAATTCCTGATATTCCGGATCATGGCTCAACGCATCGGGCGGCGTAAACACCATCGCACCCATCGCGCGATCATTGATGAACGCCAGTCGATCCAATGGTGAAATGCCAGTCGGGTCGCGCCCATCCTTTTGGAAGCAGCGGTCCATCAGAAGCCGGCCCCAGCCGTCAGGCAACGAATCGGCAATCAACCCCGGCAGGTTCTCTTGGCTGTTCGGAAAATCCGAATAGGCCACTTTGCGCAGTTTCAAGTAAATTGGAGAGAGTTCAATACCCCGCTGCAGTGCTTCATCAGAGTATTCGAACAGGAGAGCACGCCCTTCGTGTGCAAGCGTGCCGAGATGCCATTGTTGACCCCATCCACAAAAATTGACGTTGAGCTTTTTCATGACGCCCTTTTATTTTTCCGGGGAACACGTTGGCGAACTGGCCTGCTGGCCTCTTCCAGTTCTTTGATTGACGTCGGCTTTTGCAAAAAGAGCGATTCAAGTTCTTTTGTCAGGCCCAAGGCAACGACAAGGCGCAACGACGTTTCGAGTGTGGCCTTCCCTGTCTTTTCAAAACCAGACACCGTGCCCAATGCGACGCCCGCGCGCTGTGCGAGTTCAGGCTGAGAGAGTTCCAGGCGCATGCGTTGTGCTTTGAGACGCCGCGCTATCTCCATGCACAGTTCGGTGGGTGTAGCGAATGTAAAATCCAACATGTTGAAGTTATCGCGCTATATGGAAAGTAATTTCACTATTTTAGCATTTAAAGAACTTAGAACGAAGTACATATCCCACTAAATTCATATAAATGAAGTTATTCTCTTATTTGAGGATTTAACTTCAAGTTATTGATCTAAGTAGCTGGTAGTAAGTCAGGGAAGCACATCACGCCGGGGTCGTTTCTGATCGTCACGGAGATCACCCTCAGCTGGCATCCAAACGGCGAGTTGACGTGGCGGGCAGGCTCAATAGACCGGCTGGCGTCAGTGCCTTCGTGTGGTAATCCCCCCCCCCATTTTTAGAGCGCTCTAAAAGTAGAGGTTATGCGGCAATGGCAAGCTTCTATTTTGGCGTGATACCGTCAGGCACCATGTCGCGTCAGCCGTGGTGGCAAGTCCACCGCCAGGGTGCAAAATTCTCGATCTTATCGCGCGCTTCAAGCAGATAACAGACCAGGCTGTCAAAGCCAACTGTGCCCCTATAGCGCGTGGAAGCAGGCGCTTTATTGTTGCCTCGGTCAGCTATGCCACCTCAGCGGTCGCCGCGCCAGTGATGAATCGATTCGCCACGGCTACCACTGACTTGGCAACCTCAGGCAATTGTAAAGTCACTCTTCCAATCGCCTCAATCATGAAACGCTGAGCTAAAAATTGTTCTGCAGGGTCATCCAAGTCCACCGCACATGCAATAGCATAAAAAGTCCTTTATTCAACATTTGCATTAACTTCCGGGGATTGTTCCATGTCTATATCGGGGGCCGCTTCTGACCGGTTGGGCCTGCATTTTGAATCAAAGTTGGTCGAGACATTCAAAAAATATACCTTTGAGCAAGGGGGGAATAAAGTTGGTCGAGCCTGCATGCCGGCGCATGCGGCAACGCGGAACGTATACCAGGACACCGCCAAGAACACCATTGAGACTGCGCCATGCAGCGGCGGATCGCGGCCGGCACGTTCTGGCGCGTCTTGCGGCACAGGCAGGGCAGGGCAGCAGCTAGGATTACGAGCCGCGCACCGTGCGCACGCTGACCGCGCTGGGGGTGAACTCCCACGTCACGCCTAGGTTGTCTTTCCGGCGCTGCTCGATGCGGTCCAGTTCCGCGTAGGTGGCGATGGATTCGATCTTGTCGAGCAGGCGCTTTTCCTGCTCGCGGATCACTTGCAGCACGCGGATGTCGGTGCCGTCCGGCGCCTATTCCCTCGTTTGCAACAACTCGGCCTGGCCGCACTCGCAGGTGCCGGGCGGGCATTCGGTACGGATGGGGACGAGTAACGCAGCTGGCATGTCGTGGACTCGCTGGGGAGGAAATCGATGTCCCACATTCTCCCCCTCGTTGCACGGCCGGTTAAGTCGCTTGCGCGTCCGGTTATAAGGCGGATGGGAGGGGCGAAAAGATTGGTATTTCGCTATAGGATGCGACGCTGTATCACCGTTCGACAACAACCATCCAAAATCAGGAGATTCCGATGTCTACCACCCTCGCAACACAAGAGCAATTCTTCAGCAACCCTTTGTCGGCACTGGACTTTGTCGATCGTATAATAGGAACCGGCGTCAGCAACGCGCAGCTGTCCAAACTTGGGGCTCTGCCCGAGCAGGCGTGGTCGTCCCTGATGCGGGTGGCGGTGCACAAGCACGGCGTAGCGACGCCCCCGGGCATCGAGATTCCGCTACCAGATCAGAAGGATGACGCTTACACCAACGAAATTCTTGAAGATGTGGGCATCGCCTTGAGCACCTACTTGGGCATCGCCTCGGTGATTGCAGGCGTGCTGGCCGCGATCTTCTCCGCAACGGTCGCGCCGGCCTTGTTCTTCGCCGTTTGCTCGGCGATCTTTGGCATTCTCGCGCTGGGGCTTGCCGCGCTGATCGCCTTCCTGAAGTGGGTCATCCAGCCGGAGTTGCATTCCTCCATCGAGTTCGGAGGTAAGGGCGGCACGCTGTTCCGCGACGTGCTGGACCACCACCAGACCACGGATTGGCTATTCCGTGATTTCCCGCAGAGCGTGGCCAGTCAGTGGGAAGTGGATCGCGTGGATATCTGGACCGGCAACGTGGTCGATGCGATCCAGATGCATTGGCGCGGCAAACCGGGCTCTCCGTATGCGAACAAGCGCGTCAGCGGACGCAAGTTCGGCGGCGGTGGCGGCCAACTGCATCAGTTCACGTTGCATCCGGGCGAATACATCGCCAGCGTCAAGGTCAAGGCTGGCGTGGTGGTGGACAGTGTGCAGTTCAAGACCAATATCCGTGTATCGGACCGCTTTGGTGGCGGTGGCGGCGACCGTGAGACCACGCTCGGTGGCGGCGATGACGCTCAGGGAGCGGTGATCGGCCTGCTGGGCCGCGCTGGTGGCGTGATCGACGCGCTGGGCGTGCAGCATGCGCTGCAAACCAATCACACCGTGGTCTATGGCGGCAGCGGCGGCATTCCATTCCTGATCAACCTGTCCGACATGCAGCGCCTGGTGCGGCTCGACGTCTGGCAGGGCGCTTACATCGACGCCATCCAGCTTCACTGGCTGAACCAGGACGGCGCCCTGGTCAGCGGTCCGATGTACGGCGGCTACACGATCGGTGGCGTCGGCGGCGAGAAAAAGTCGATCGAGTTCGCCGACGACGAGACGATCCAATCGCTGGTGCTACGCTCGGAACTGTACGTCGACCATATCCGCGTGGTGACCAACAAGCAGACGGTCGATTTTGGCGGTAATGGTGGCACCGAACGTCCAGCCATCAAACTGGGCGGCCGTAAGCTGCTGGGCTTCGCGGGACGCTACACGAAGTTCGTGGACCAGTTCGGCGTGATCTTCGTCGACTGACTGTGCCGCGCGTCACGCCAGCCGCTGGATCCATTCATCCCACCGGTCTGGTGACCAGGCCGGCGACGCTGTACCGCCGCGATTCGCCAGCGCGAAGGAGCGCGCGCCGCGGGCGCTGATTCCGTAGGCGCGGGTGAAGGCGCGGCTGAAGCTCTCCGGATAGGTAAAGCCGACCGTGCGCGCCACAGCGGCGATGCTGAGCTGCGCGTCGGGGGGCAGGGGCGCATCGGACGCGATTCCCGTGCGCCACGGGCCGGGGGAGCACAATAGCTGGCGTGCCTTCTGCAATCGGCGGCGCTGAATGTAGCTTGCGGCGCCGCCGTCGGACTCGAACAGATACTGCAGCGTGCGCAGCGACAGTCCGACATGCGCCGCCAGCCGGGCCGGCGACAGCTGGCTGTCGTGTAGGTTCTGATCGATGTAGCGCAGCAGAACCAGCTTGATCCCGGCCGCCGACGCCGGACACTGTGCCTCGGTCGGTGCGCCATTGAGCGTCGCCGCCGCCAGAGCCAGGATGGTGGGGGTGATCGCCACCGCATGCGAAGCGCGCATCTGGCCCGAGGTTTGCAGGATCGTCTTAAGATGCTCGCGCAACAGCGTCACCAGCGGCAGGCGACCATCGAGCACCCGCTGGTGTTGGCCGTCCGGCTCGTGCAGCATGGACGCCAGCAGGGCCCGCGGCGCCACCAGCGTGAGATTGGTGGCCGTGTTGATCTCGGTGGACAGCGGCTGGCCCAGGTCCGTCACCCACAGGTCGCCGGGGTTGGTGCCGGGCGGATGGCGGCCGGTCAGGCTGCGGCAACTACCGTGGGTGTAAAACTGCAGCAGATAGTGGTCCAGGCCATCGCGCCAGACCCGGCTGGCGGGCCGCTGGAAGCGCTGCGGCGTCATGCTGGCCATGCCCACCGCCAGCGCGCCCATATGACAGGCCTCCACGCGATAGCGAGGATCCTCGCGCCCGTTGGACAATGGCTGCGAATCGAACATCACGCCGATCTGCTCACGCCAGATGGCGGTGGCACGGGCGGGCGGCAAGCCCTCGGTATCCATCACTATGCGCGGGATGGGCGCGTCGGTTGATGCTCTCATCGGGAGGCACGAAATGAATTCCGATGAGATATTTTACATTATTATCAATCAAAAATGGTTGCGAATGATAGGGTGGCGCAGGGCGTGCAGATCCGGACACAATTCCTCTTTGGCGCGCTGGCGCAAGGCGTCCAACATGGTGCCGTCAAGGTAGGATTCGGTTTCGTTAGTTCGGTTTGTAGTGGTCAACCCATCCCGGATACTATATTGAGTTTTTCTTCGGCGACGGCCGGAGCCAGTCCCTGGTTGAACTGATGTGGCCGTACCCAGCTATACCGATGCATCAGCTAGTGGCTGATGTCCCGTTGTGCTTCTTGTGCCGTCACGTAACCGGTTGACGGCACCCATTCCGTTTTGACGCTACGGAATAGCCGTTCCATCGGGGAGTTATCCCAACAATTTCCCCGCCGGTTCATGCTCTGTCGTATCCGATAGCGCCACAAGCGCTGACGGAATTTTCGACTGGCGTACTGGCTACCTTGATCCGAATGAAACAGCAGCGCCATCGGTCGACCTCGCTGCTCGTAAGCCATTTCCAGCGCTTGCACAACAAGGTCGGCGTCGGGTCGTAGCGAGAATGCCCAGCCCACCGCTCGGCGAGCGAACAAATCCAACACCACTGCCAAGTAATACCATCGGCCTTGCGCCCAGACATAGGTGATGTCCCCGCACCAGACCTGATTTGGCGCCTCGACTGTGAATTCACGATTGAGGTGGTTCGGAATATCGACCCGCTCCACCGTGGCCTGCTGATAGGCATGGCTGCCAGGCTGCTTGCAGACCAGCCCCAACTCTTCCATCAAACGACTGACTTTGAAGCGGCCAATTGCTGTGCCTTCCTCGCGCATCATGCCCATGATGCTGCGGCTTCCCGCCGAACTACGACTCTCGACGAACAGCTCGTGCACACGGCTACGCAATGCCATGCGCTCAACATCAATGTGGCGGGCGCGCTCCCGATATGCATACAGGCATGACCGCGCTACGTCGAACACCGCGCAGATCAACTCGATTGATTCGTCACCACAAATCTGATCGATTACCTCGTACGTTCTATCCCTTCCGACATCAAGAGCGCGGTAGCTTTTTTTAAAATGGACTTCTCCCGCTCGAGACGCTCAATGCGTGCTTCGAGTTCCTGTATTCGCTGCTGATCAGGCGTCATTGCCTTACTCTGTGGCGTGATGCCTTGCCGCTCCAATTGAAGCTGCTGCACCCAGCGGCGTAGCACTGATTCGCCGATGCCCACCGACCGGCTTGCCTCCGTATGGCTATATCCTTGATCCAGTACCAAGCATACCGCCTGCTGTTTGAACTCAGGGGGAAAACGTACGTCTTTGCTTGCTCATCAAACACCTCTCCATGGCGAGCATTCTCGCCTAAATCAGTGTCCGGGTACATTAAACCACTACAGGGTAATACATCTGCACTGTGGGCTGCTCACGTCCGCAACCTTGCCGCGATGCTTTGCGGGCAAGTAACTTCGCCTCCTAGAGATTTCGTGGCCCGACCGCACTGGCGTACGTGCCAATCAAGCGTGTTACAAGGCACGGGCGTCCTTGCAGCCGGTAGTTTGTTGTCCTGGCCCGCTGTTACCAAGTTCGATGTTGGGCCGGCCGTGATTTCAAGTCCACCATCAGCGAACAAAAACGTGGATCTCACCGAGCGTTGCTTCAAGCAGATGACGCACCGGGCTACCTTAGATTGTGTCGAATCAGATGGCAGCAATTCAGATCTGACCAAACAAACGAGAGGACGACCATCCGCTGGGCAGGGCGGCGGGAAATCAGCCGATTCCCCAAAGCCGTATACCTTTATTGATTCGCAGCAGCCAGTAGCCAGAATTGAAAAAAAGCCGCCCCACCTGCTGCATGGAGAAAAATACCGCATCATGGGATGTGCAGATTTGCGTACCTTCGTCCCCGTGCTAAAAACGTGATGCCGGAAAAGCACAAACCGGCACAAACGTTCATTAGCGATAGATCATTTCCGGGCTCACTGCACGTGGCCGACCGAAGTACTCGCCAAAATACGTCTTCTTGTGCATCAACCACTCTGGAGTGCCGATCGATTCGCGAATCATATCGGTCCATGCCCCCATACCGAAAAGAGGTAACCCGACCTTCCCGCACATAGCCATAGTGCGAGCGAATAAATAATCAGCTGGCCAGGAGTTTTCCTTGGCAAGATACGCAATCCAGTTAAATCCAATTTTTGCATGTAATGCTTCATCGTTGTTTATCAACAGAAAACTCATTGCTTCTTCATCGCGGCCAGCTTCTGCAAGATCGCGCGCTAGCGCAATATTGTTCTCAACTGCATTCGACTCCTGAAGAAGCTGCTGCACGATCAATCCATCTAAGAGACTAGGGGCAGCATTGAACCGGTCAATAACCGTATTTGTGTAAGGGAAGGTCGTCAATTCCCCACCAAGTTTAGTGTAGATCTCAAAAATATAGGCTGCATGCCGTGCCTCGTCCCATATCTGCCTCGCCATATCAAACACAAACTCATCCGGCATTTCCCGGTATTTGAGCGCCATGTACGAGCAAACTTCCATCGCAGAAATTTCGACATCTACCAAGACGTAGAACAAAAATCCAAGGTAGTTCGATTCGCCAGCAATAATGCTGCCCTTTTCAGGAAAACGAAACGGCTTAGTCGTCGAATGCCAGAGCGACGGCTCGCGCGCGGGTAAGACGGGTAACGCGTCTTCGCTCGTATGATCAAAGCCATGACCAGCCGGCGGGAAATGTTCCGCAACTTGCAATAGCACGGAGATGTCCGCTCCAAATAGTACATATCCCTTCAACTCGTTGGCGAGCTTTGCAGCTTGCTCCGCGATATTGCTTGCAGCACTGCCTTTTGCTTCGCATGCAGGCGTGATCGAATGCTGCAACACCGAATGATCAGCGATATCGCTGAGGCGCCCACTTACACGCGATACTGTTTCCAACAAGGAGCCAAGCGCTAGACCAAGCTCGATTTTCTTTGCAATCATGGGCTCTACGACAATTTGTCGGCACGTCCGAAGTACACATTCAACGGCAGCTGAATTTGCATTCCGGTAAAATTCTTTGACTTCTAAAAGATCACGCATATGTCCCTTCTAAGACCGTTAATAAAATATTGTAAATGATTCCGGCAAGTCAGTTTTTGATCAGCCATTTCAGCTGCCGATGCCTCCGCATGGAGTCACCTTTGCATTCCTTCACGCCCCTCCATTCATGCAAAATCCATATACCGGCTGTTAAAATAAACTATTGAATTTCTCCATACAAATCAATAAAAACAAGTGTCGTCAATCCTCAAAATATGCGGGACTCCTTTCGCCGTCTCCCAAAAAATCCGCAGACACTTCCCGCACATCCACTTTCGACATCAGCCCCTCAATATTACAATAGCACTCAAATTACCGATAGAATATTTTTTCAAATTATCTTGCATTACACATATTTTTTAATATGCAAAACAGTCCATCAAAAAAATTACATACAACACAAATTCGCTGCTGCTAGTTTAATCTCCACCAAAAATCCCATGCTAATAATTTTACCGAAATTTTCACCTGAACTAAATTCTCACTCAGATCTCAATCTATAACAGGCACCAACCAATAACAATCAGGAAACAGGGCTCCTTGACGAGACCGCCATATCACTGCCCCTCCCACAATCTAATGGCGCTTATCAATCTCATCTTTTACTGTAACCTTTGGCAAAGTCCCTTTATGGCTGTACTCTAACGGCAATCTTCACTGAGACTCGTACATAAATATTGCAATGAGAAGCGGCACAAACGGCGGCATCCAGAAATACATGTATCGCTGGGCATCGAGCTGCCACCGTCATGCACCGTATCGCCATTTACCTCCGCACCGCCGCCCCCCCCGCAACCTCTTCACTAGATAAGCCAAGAGCGCAAGACAATGCGCTACCCAACATGCCCGCAATCGGATCCTCCACCATGGACATATGGGTCCCCCCAACAACGGTAACGCGCAGTTGGCCTTTCAGGAACGCACGCCATCCCAGTGTTGGATCTGGGCGGTCCGCAGCATCGGCACTGAACAGATCGACCTGTATTGCCAGTTTGCGCGGGCAATACAATATCGAAGCATTGCTAAGTGCGGCATAGACCAGCAGATGTCGGCGTTCAATGCCCAACGGCACTGTGCCGGCAGCTTGAGCGAGGACGATCATGCTTTCGATATCATCTTCGCGAGCCAGCCTTTCCAGCTCATCAGCGTCTGTGCTTGGTAGATCTCTCTTCAGCCACGACAAAATTGTCGCCATGTCATTGCTTACATCACTGCTATTGTCTGCAGTACCGTAATGCTGACTCGTATCGATCAGGCCTATAAACTCCACCCTCTGCCCTGCGGCAATGAGTTGAGCTGCCATTTCATACGCGATCGTGCCTCCCAGCGACCACCCCGCCACGCGGTATGGACCGTCGGCTTGCACTTCACGCAAGGCCTGGACATACACCCGTGCCATCTCTTCGATCGTTTTCGCCGGAGTTTCACCGGGCAAGAAACCACTTGCCGCAAAGCCATAGACGGGTATGGCCTCGTCGATCCACGGTACCAGCTTGCGTACATAGCCAACCTCTCCCAATCCAGGATGGATGAGAAATAAGGGACGTGCGTTACCCCCTATCCGGATCGGCACCAAGTTGGGATGCCGGGGGGCCAATTGGGCCTTTTGTAACGCTGCAACAAATTGATGTAACGTCGCAGATACGAAGAGAACACGCAAGGGAGCCGACATGCCAAGTTCCTGATCTATGCGTGCTGCCAGCTGCACCGCCAGCAGCGAATGGCCACCCAGTTCAAAGAAGTGATCCTGACGACCCACCCGCTCGACCTTGAGCAGGTCTTGCCAGATCGCCGCCATGATGGTCTCAGCTGGCCCCTGTGGCGCTTCATAGGTACGTACGAGCAATGCAGATTGTCCGGGGGCGGGCAGGGCGCGGCGATCAAGCTTGCCATTGGCCGTCAACGGGAACGCGTCCAGGCGCACGAAGGCTGCC
>NZ_JBXAKW010000024.1:0-11766 GCF_058798815.1 Janthinobacterium sp. GW822-FHT07A03
GACACTGAGGTTTCAATGCGGTTACCCCAGGCATCATATTGATAGCTGGTTTCCAGTCTGAGCTGTGCGTTGTCGGGTTCATGGATTTCTTGCTTGAGAGAGCCATTTACATGGTATGTGAAGCTCGTGGTACGCGTCACTGTAGTGGCTGGAGCCGTAATGGCAACTACCGGCGGAGTGGCCGCCTGGATCGCCGCGCAGGGAGCGAGTGTCACGCTGGCGAACGCCAGCCGCCGCGAAAATAGTGTTATCGTAGCCAGCAGTTTGAATGAGTTTTTCTTTATATTCTCGTGCATGCTGATGTATTGCAATAGATTGATCATGATAAGGGACGCAAAAAAACTGTATTTATTCATCGAGCAGCAGCATCAGGATCGGCGTCATGTCCAAAGTGACCGATACGGCTGCAGTGGCAACGCTGGAGGCATTGTTTGCGTCTCCCGAGTACACGGCCCGCAGAGAATGAATACCTATGCTATTGAGCAATATGTTGAAGCTGGCCTTTCCGCTGGCATCGAGCGCAATCACAGCCAGTGCTACATCTCCGTCAAAAAACGTCACGTTGCCGGCCAGCGGAGCAGTGCCGTTTACTTGTACCTGTAAGACAGTTGAGCGACCGGCATTGGTCTGCGCCGGTGGAGTAAGGCCAGCGACCCAACTGACCGAACTGGCATACATGCCGGTGCCTGGAGTCGTGCCGCCATTATTGCCGCTTCCGTTTTCGCCACCCGGAGTACCAGCTTGGCCTGATGGCAGTGCTGGTCCGGTATACGCCGGCACAGTATTGGTAACCGTTGTGTCCTTGAGCTGACCAACCAGCCAGTTGCTGGTGTCAGCTGGGTAGTAGGTACTGATAGTATGCGTCGACCAGGTCTGGCCGCCAGCGCTGACGCTGGCGGTACTGTCGGTGTTATTACCCCATACGTCATAGGCCGCAGTACTGGTTTGTACCGGCAGGAGCGCACCATTGAGGTCCCATTGCTGACCGGTACTTTGACTGACAAATGGAAAATAGCTGCGGCCCCATCGGCGCGCGCAAGGTAAGCCATCGAGCGTATCGAGGCAAGCAAACTGGGTGTCGGCTTGGCTTAACAGATTGCCATGCCCGTAGCCGGCCAGGCTTGCGGTGCTTTTTAGTACCATACCCGTGTAGGGCCAGTCCTGGCGGTATTCAACAAGCTTCGTCAGGCCGGTCGACAACTGCTGCTCTTCCTTCCAGCGAAAGCTCGTCAGTTCGCTGCGGCTGCGATCTTTTTTCAGGCCGCCATAGCGATACTTGATGGTTTCACTACCGCCTACGCCATTTGACATATCAGCTGAGGCCACAACATATAGTGGCATTTGTACATTCAAATATGGGTAGCTCGCCGTAGCGTCGCGTTCATAAGTGGCACTATCGGTCAAGGGCGCATAATGAATAGTGGTCTTGGCTCCCAGTCCACTGGTCACGCCCGTCATCAAATCACCAATGCCACCGTTGACCAGATAGGGTAGGAAATAGTTGAATTCCACTGGCTGCTTCGAAAAAGGCTGCTTATATTTTTGCTGAACCAGATCCATTTTGCCGTCACCGTTAATATCCAGCACGATGAACGCGGGACTGACCGGCTGGCGAATGGCAGGTCCCTGTACTTGTTCTACCACATGCCACACCGTGGCCCATTTTTGCCCGGTATCATACATTGCCTGATTCAGCAAAAATCCCTTTCCTTGGGAAATAATCGGCTGAATGAATAACTTGGCGTCTTCCAGGGTTGAACTCTGGCCATACCAGGTCAACAACAAATCAGTTTTACCATCACCATTGATGTCGCTGGCAGTAACAAAATCAGGACGCAGCCCAATATCGCTTGCTGATCCAGCCACACCGGACGATAGTCCACTTTCCCCCGGGACAAAATTCACGCCATTAGAATAAAATGAATGAAATTTGAAATTGAATAATCGAGAATTATTTGCATCGGGCACTTGCCCTGCAAGAACAATATCTGTCAGGCCGTCACCATTTATATCCATTGGTATGATTTGCTGTACCGTGTTTTGCCGATTGTCGGCCAGAATGGTATGACTGAAGCCCGAATCCATCCATTCTCCAGGAAAAAATTCGGATCCATTGGATAGCATGGGCTGCAATAAGATATTATTCGGCATTCCACTGACCCACCAAGCGCGGACTAAATCCATCTTTCCATCGCCATTGATATCCATTGGAATCATACGGACGCGAGTAAAGTTCTTTACCTTGCGCGTATCTATTTTTTTCCAAGCCGGCGCTCCAAAAGTGGTACCGTCAAATTTCGAAATGGAAATCCATAGCTCATACGTCGTTACCCCATCATTCCAGTATTCGACAAGTTCCGCCTTGCCGTCTCCATCGATGTCCATTGCGGTGGGATGGCCATCGGTCCCAAAAAAAGTTGGATCATAAATCTTCGCGCTTGCATGCCTACCACCGTCGACACCCTGAAAGCCCGTACCGGTAGAAAAGAAAATATTCACTTGCCGCATGCCTTCTGGAGAAGTGGCGACACTGATCAGATCGGACAAGCCGTCACCATTGACGTCAGCAACCAGGAATTCAGAATATAGTCCCCCGAGAGCAATCCACGTACCGATCGTAAAATCAGACCCATTGGAATACATCGGGATCAACCAGGATTGGCCGTCTTTCTGAACATGCTGTAGCAAATCGGTCTTGCCATCGCCATTCAAGTCAATCGGCATGAGCGATTTCGAATCCATGTTGACAGTACTGTCGATATTAATTCCAGGTGAAATCCATGCACCTGCGGTTTGTGCAACGGTACCTGGTTCCTGCCAGTCGAATGTCATGGCAGGCAGACAGGTGATGCCGTCACCTTGGCATTGCCTCATGCCACTCAGGCGCGTACGTTTTGTCAGAGTGTCATCCATATATGACATCTGATAGTGATGGGTGCGTTCCTCACCATTATAGGCGTCAATATGCTTCAGGCGCGTTGTGGGCTGAACCAATGATCCTGCTTTGTAAGCAGGTACGGAGATTGGCAGCGATTCGTAAATGAACCGCACTGAATTATTCGTTACCATGCCAATATTGGCATTTCCTGTGTAATCAACACGAATCGGATAAAAATCGCCATGTGCATTATCTTCGGTATAGGAGATCGTCAGATAATTGCTGTTGATGTCCTGCTCTCGGTTGAGAGCCCAGGTACGCACCTGGATTTTTCCCTGTGCTTCAATGCGGGAATCGGCTGTATTACCGTATTCCAGTACTCGGCCGGCCTTGGTCCACACCTTGAACCAAGTTGGTCCATCCGTAGTGCCGTATGAGACAATTTTAGAAAAGACGTCGCGCTCGGTGCGGTACTCTGCACCGTTCGCACCATAGGCAAGACCATTGCTTACCATCAACCTTTGCCCATCGAGGCAAAAGCGGTCATTCGCATCGAACTGGACAGCGCCGTGCCCTGCGCCATCCTGGTCGGGCGTTTGAGCACACCTCGTAATGCTGGAGAAGCCACCGAGTGACCAGCCTTTGCCCATCAAGCCACCAGACGACTGGCTGTTGAATGACAGGGATAAGGATGGTGCCATGCCAGCCGATCCTGGCGGCACCGCGATGAGGAGGGTATAGGTTGCTGCGCCAAGATCATTAACGGCGAACTTGCCAGGCGTCTGCATGGCGGCATTGGCGCTAAAGGGAATGAGCAGCGAGAAGATGTAGCCAACTAAAAACAGGCATGCATGGATGGACGTATGTGTGGCGCGCTGGAGATTGTTAGAAATTCGTAAAATTTTAGACATTGAAAATCAAAATGAAATAGATGGAAATTTATATTCCTACGATTCTATAATTAATAATTAATTTCTACAATGAAATATTCAAACGTACTGTGTACACGAGGAGGAAGGTATGGAAAAATGACTCCTTCAAAGTGAAGGGCATTCAGCTACAAACCGCTGCCTGCACCATCATCAAAGTTTTCAATCTATGATGGGCCAATATTGAGACGGTAATCCTCCCATTTTTAGAGCGCGCTAAAAGTAGAGGTTAAAGTGTTTAGTTCGTGTGATCATACTCCTCGTCGCAGCATGGTCCTGTTCCGTGCCAGAGCTGCGCTTGACGAGTTGATCGGCGGTTTGCCACCGAGATCGTCCCACCGGTTGCAGCACATCGCATAAACTTCAGTCCATGAGCTCACGCACTCATCCCTAGCCCACACAACCCCGCCAATCCGCCAGGAAATCAAGGACTCCGACCTGTCCGACCGCGAGGCCGCCAAGGTCTTCAATATCACCCGTGCCACGGCTGCCAAATGGCTCAAGCGGAACGATGTACAAGACCGTTCGCACCGGGCCCACACGCTGCATGCCACGCTGAGCGTGACGCAGGAAGTCATCGTGCTGACACTGCGCCAGTCGCTCTAACTGCCGCTCGACGACCTGCTGTACGTTACCCGGCAATACATCAACCCCGACGTCTCGCGCTAGGGAATTGCCCATTTGCTCAAACGTGAAGGCATGGCCCGCCTGGAAGATGTCATTCCCAGGGCCGAGGAGAAACGATCTCGGCCAAGAAGACCTTCAAGGACTACGAACTCGGCTTTGTTCACGTCGACATCAAATACTTGCCGCAGATACTGGACGAGAGCGCGCGCCGCTATCTGTTCGTGGTCATTGACTGCGCCACGCGCTGGGTGTTCCTGCGCATCTACGGTGACACGGGTAACAAATGCATTGTCGACTTCCTGCGCCGGCTCAAGCTGGCCTCGCCGATCTGGATCATCAAACTGCTGACCGACAACGGTTCGCAATTCACCGACCGCTTCACAACAAAAGACAGGAAGCGCAGCGGCCAGTACGCCTTCAGTCCGCGCCGCCATGGGCATCGAACACCGCCTAGCACCGCCCCGGCATCCGCAAACGAACGGCATGGTTGAACAATTCAACGGCCGTATCAGCGAGCTGCTGCAGCAGACCCGATTCGGCAGCAGGACGGATCTGGAGGCGACCTTGCTTAACTGTTTGACGCTTTACAATCACCACACTCCACAACGGGCCATCGGTGCAAAAACACCCATCCAGGCGCTCAAAGAATGGCAGCTCAAGAAGCCGGACCTATTCGTAGAGCACGTTTGTGATCAAACGGGACTGGACATATAGCGACTTGGTGGGATATCGACTGTTTGGTAAGGCAAGGGAGTTTGGCTTTTTCTAAAAACTTTGATAAAGATATCTTAAAATAGTATAATTTACTTAGGGATTTTATATCGATGTATTTACAGATGGAATTATGAAAAGTTTTTTTTGTGCTCTATTGCTTCTCGCTGCAAGTTTACAAGCATCTGCCTGGGATGGAGTAATCAGCGGGAAAATTATACAAATTGAAGGTGTCGGGGGCGCGGGTGGTGCAGGCAATTTCGATCTCCGAGTATATCTCTCCTCACCTACCCCGCCTTGTCCAAGCACGCTACCGTCACGGCCAGCCTGGAGCTATCTTAATGCCTCTGATGCAAATTACAAGGGCCTCTTGGCCATGTTGTTAATGGCGCAAGCATCTAATAAAATGGTCACGATCCATAGCAATAGTGTGGCCGGCTATTGCCAGATTGGCTGGGTAGCTATTACGGAAGGTTAATGATGTAAAATTATTAATTCAGTGGTGAAAATATAACATCGCAGAAATTGACTTGAGGAGTCCAGTTTTGTTGCTCGTCCAAGGCGCCCTGGCAAGGGCGCGGATGGATAGACCAGTAACGAGTACACGCAATATCTTCTGGTTCTCTCGGATTGTTGATCAGAGGGTCAAGTTATCCCAGCATGGCACTTCTGCCCTCAAATTGGACGTACCTGTCCTGCCAGCGCATAACATTGATCGGCGAACGGCAACATCACTGTGTGATCCATTGCGAACTGCCCCTTGCGGATCATGTGCATGAGCTCGATGCCGGCAATTACGGAGGCGGCAGAGTGGAATGATTTGAAGTTGAGCATTGGCTTGGTCACTTCTTTGATAGTGCGGTGGTCTTGCTCCACGATATTGTTGAGGTATTTGATTTGGCGCACCAGGATCGGCACGTCGCGGCCGGCACTGACCGCCTCGATGGCTGCCTTGTTCGCGCCACTCTTGTCCATCGCGACCTTGTCCGGATCGCCGTTTGATTCTATCGCCTATTGAAAAAGCGCTTCGCGGCAGCCATGTCACGCGTCGCTGTGAGCAGGAAGTCGACGGTCTTTCCCCGCTTGTCCACGGCGCGGTAAAGCTACCTCCAGTTGTCTTTGCCTCTAATGCAGGTCTCATCCATGCGCCAGCTGCCACCGATCGGGCGCTTGTGTTTGCGGGTCATTTTCTGGATGAGCGGCAGGAAACGGACCGTCCACCGGTTAATCGACGAACGGTTGAGCGATACGCCGGGCTCTTCCATCATTTCTTCCCAATGCCGGTAGCTCAGCGGGTATGTCACATACCCACGGGTGCAAGCCCGGATCACATCGATCGGAAAACGCATCCTTTTGAAGCTGAGCATGTCGAGTCCATTATTCTGGCGTCGTAGTCTGCCTGATCGATTTCCAGCGGGTTGATAATGCGACAGAACCCGATATTCGGTAGCCTCTTTATTTTCAGTTCAGCGTTTTTAAACGGCGAAAAAAAGTGGTCAGGGAGGCTGGCGCCCACCTGACCACTTTTTCGTCATTACTATTGACGGACCTGACTGACGTCAATTACTGGATCGTCGCCTACTTGGCTTCCACGACGTGAATCATCAAAGGACTTGCCAAGGCCGGCACTATCGTCTTGTTGCTGACAGTAATCGGGGTCGACGACAATATCCTGACTTCCGATTTGGGGTTCGCCTTCACAGCCTTGAAGGTCACGATTGCGGCAATATCTTCGCCGCGCGCACCCGAAGTGCCGGAGCGCAGCACACTGGCAAAGATGCGTCCCGTGGTGGCATCCACGTTGCTTGACAAGCTGCTTTGCCCCCCATTTTGCTTGAAAAAAACGCCCTCTTCGACACTTACCACTTGCAGGGTGGAGGTGTCATAGCCCAGCTGGAGCGGGAGATTACGCAAATCACCATCGCTCTTTAACTGCACGGCCAGCTTGAATTGTTGCCCCACCTTCACCTGCTGAGGTGCCTGCAACTGCAAGCTGACCGCCATCGGTTCCACGTCCTTGCGGGGAGCATCAGCACCTTGCTGCGGAGCCTGGCTCGCCATGAGCGTACTTGCCGGTTGTACGACGCGATTGCCGGAGTCCAGAGTGGCAGACTCCACTGCCTTGCGCTCATTAGTCATTTGCATGGTTAGCGGGCGCGTACGCAAGGCTGTCTCCGTACCCGACCAGAATTCGCTCGCTGCCGCATCAGGACGGTTAATATTGCGCACCAGCCGGGGGGTAATGGACAGCACAATTTCCGTCTTGTTGCGATCATCTTTCTGGCTGGAGAATAATCGTCCAAGTACAGGAATATCGCCGATGCCTGGTACCCGGTTGGCCGCCATGCGGTCCTCGTCGTTGATCAGGCCTGCAAGCACTTGCGTTTCGCCATCCTTCAGGCGCAACACCGTCGAGGCCGAGCGCGAGCCGATCTGGTAGGCCAGCGAACCACCAGGCGTGCGTACTTCGCTGCTGATGGAGCTGACTTCCAGTCCGATCTTGATGGCCACTTCATCGCCTAGGTAAATCGTCGGCTCGACATCGAGCTTGATACCGACATCGAGGTATTGCACGCTTTCCGAAATGACGCCGGTCGCCGTGGTGGTCGACGTAGAGACGGGTACCTTGTCGCCGATCATGATCTTGGCTTTTTCGCGGTTGCGCGCGCGGATGCGCGGGTTGGCGAGGATATTGGCATCCCCAACGGCGCGCCGTAAGTTGACCGTGGTCGGACCGATGCTGGCGGTGATGCGGTCCGAGGTCAGCCCCTTCAGGTCGCTCAGCGTGGTGCCGCCAATGCTGCCGATCGGTGCCAGTACCAATTGACTCGGCCACTGTATGCCCATTTCCAGTAGGCGCGAACGCTTGATTTCCAGCACCTCCACTTCCAGCATTACTTCGGGCTCATACAAATCATGCATGGCGATCAGCTTTTCGGCCAGCCGTATTGCGTCAGGCGTATCACGCATTACCAGCAGGTTGAGCTTTTCATCGATAAAGGTATCCTTGGTTTTCAACAATGCTTTCAGCATGGCCTGCGTCTGCTTCGCATCGGCGTTGGCCAGATAAAAGCCCTTGACCACTAGTTCCTGATAATCCTTTAGCTTCTCCACGGTATTCGGATAGATCAGGATCGTGTTGCGGTTCAGTACCTTTTTTTCCAGCCGGCTCGTTTGCAGGATGAATTCGATCGCGTCTTCCAGCGTCGCCTGGCGAAGAAATATCGTAGTGCGCAAATCGGGACGCACATCCTTGTCGAGGATGAAATTGACGCCGCTGGTACGGGCCAACGCCTCGAATACCATGCGTACACTGGCGTCACGGAATTCCAGGTTGATCGGCTTGCCCTGCCCCATGCGGAACAATGGTTCGACCGTTCGTTCCTGCGTCTGTTTGCCTTCCACTTCGCGCTTGAGCGCCTGTGCTTCCGGATCGTTAGGGCTTTCAGATAGCACAGGGCGCAGCAGTCCCAGCGCGCGCTCAAAGTCGCCACGCTTGTAGGATTCCCTCGCTTCCGCGATCAGTGGCGCATGCAACCGTTCGCGCGCCAGCATCGCGATGCCTTGCAAGGCACGGCTGTTGTCTTTTTCTATTGTCAGCACCCGCTCATACCCCACGCGCGCTTCTTCAAACCGGCCGGCGCTACGTTCGGCCTCGGCGGCGGTCAATAAACGCGCCACCTGCTCCGCCCGGCGGTTCAGCAGATCCAAGCGGAACTGGGAATTGTCGGGCGCTTGCGATACGGCGCTTTCCAAACTTTTCAAGCCATCTTCTGTCTTGCCTTCGGCTAGCAGATTCAGGCCTGAACGATGTTCGCGTTCGCCGACGCAGGCTGACAAGAATAAAAAAAACAGCCCACCAAATATGTACTTCACAAAACCCATAAAGCAACGAACTTTCTTAGAATACACATAAATAAAAAATAAAATGAGTGGGAGGATTTAAAAATACGCCTCCAATCAAAATGATAACATGATAACATTAATGCACTATGTGTTGAAATTATCAGGAATAAATCCATCAGGCCAAGAGGTTGTATCATCAAAAATAATATTTTTCAGATCTGCCTCGCCAATCCTTTTGCATAAGAATTTTGCACCTCTCAAATCGGCACCATTAAAAATGGCACCGCCGACATCTGCCCCCGTAAAGTTTGCTCCATTTAAATTAGAATTTGAGAAATTGGCAAATATAGCTATCGAAAGGGAAAAGTCAGCCAGCTTTAGATTCGAATTAACAAATGAACTATTCATTAAAAGTGCGTCACAAAAAATTCCAGATTCTAGATCAGCCTGGTCAAATCTTGCATTGCGTAAATTTGCATTTTTAAAAGAAACTCTGGGCATTATAAGCCCATCAAATATTGCCCTATGAAAACTTCCATCATTGAAATTAGCTCCACTTAGAGAATCTATATCGAAGGTTTTTTCTTCATCAGTCTCAAATCTTATGGTAATCATAGTCTCACCTCCGCGGCCAATTTGTTGGGTCGATTATAAGCTGTGAAATTGGTTTAGCAGAAGAAATCTGACTCATTGATGCCGTCCCAGGCCTAACTGCGGCAGTTTGCCCAAGGACTTTAGCAGCTATGTAAGTATGATTTCCATCCACAATAATTTGCCCATCCATTTTAATCGCTGGAGCAATTTCACCAGCCAATAGTTTATCTACATACAGCTGAACCCAAGGTAAAGAAATAGCAGGCTGCAGTGTTTTTACCGGATCTCCCGCTAATGCTTTTTGTATTATCTCAGGAGTTACATCAGCCCCTTTTTTTATGATAAATAAAGATTCTTTTGCTGCAAGTGTTTTTATCCCAGCACCAACTATTTTAATAACACCAGCTGCCCCATCAATACTTCCCAAAACATTTACAGCGATTACTATTCCTGGAGTGGGTAGAGCTTCTCTTGCGCCTGGAATATATCCAAAATCCCCAGGAACTTTTTGACGAAACAGTGACTCTCTCGATCGTTCATCCAAAAATAGCCCGTTGTTTTTTGGCAGCCTCTTTGCAGTAATTTTAATAACATTTTCGGAATCTTGCCCAATAACATCAACCTGCTGCGCATTATTTCTAGAGTCACTTTGATTTTTCGCACTATCGCTGTTAATGCTAAAAGCTTCCGCAATAAAATTCCACATTCGTTGCATGACGGTATCTTCAGCCAGCCCTTCATTGCGGTGATCGTCGTCATTAAAACCGTCCAGATCCACATAAGCCAGCGGATTATTGCGTGCATAGGAATAACGATTATACGACTGCAGGTCTTCCGGATGCGGCACACCCGGATCGGCACTCATAAAACGCGCTACCAGCGGATCATAGACCCGGCCATTCATATGCACCAGGCCAAGCGTATCGAGATGCGCATGGTTGGTAAAGCCACGCTTGGTGTTCACGCCAGCCAAGGTATCCTGCTGATCCTGGTTACCCGCAGCGAAGCGACGCTTGCCCGAGGCTTCGTAGGCGAAGCGTTCAATCACCGTGCCGGCATCGTCACTGACGGCCACCACCGAGCCCAGATAGTCGCGATGGAAATACTGCGTCGTACTCTGCCCGCCGACGGTTTTTACCACCGCGACCACCACATCATTGGCGCTGATAAACTGGCGGTGCTCTACCTCGCCATTGCTTTTGATATCCTTTTCATACAGCAGGTTGCCGCTGCCATTCACATAGACGGTAGTCAAGCCCGGCGCGATTTCCTTGATACGCTGGTGCCGCGGGCCATACACAAAGGTCATGCTGGCTGACGGCGTGGCAATTGTCAGCGGCATATTAAAACTGGTGTACGATACCGTCCGCCCTTTTGCCGCAATAGTGCCGCCTGCCGCTGATGTCTGCAATTCGGTAACCAGATTGCCAGCCACATCATAAGTATAATAACGCTTGCCACCAGACTCCAGCGTAATGGATGAGACGGCATGCGGCTTGTTGCTTGTCTCCAGGTAGACATAGCTGCCAACACCCGAACGCTGCTTGATATTGCCGATGCCGTCATAATCGTAGCTTTGTGTCACCAGGCCGGCGGCGCCCGAGTTGACCGTGGCCGTTGTCAGGCGGTTCAAGCCATCATACAGAAAGCTTTCCGACAGATTCTGATTGCTGTCGCTGCGCGATTGCAGGTTGCCGATCTTGTCGAAATCGTAGAGCAGGTTCTGCACGCCCTTGCCTGCGCCGGCATACTGTTCCTTGATGGCGCCATTGGCCTCGTTATACACCGCATTGCTGACAATCTGATTGCCGTACAGCTGCTCACGCAAGCGCCCCTCGGCGTCCATATCTTTCGCACGCCAATACAAGGCGCCAGTGGCCTTGTTGCGTATTTCCTTCAGGAAAATATGGCCCTGGTATTCATATTCAAGCGTCAGTCCGGTAGGGTAAGTCATCGTGGCTACCCTGCCGCTACTGTCGAATGTGGTGCTGCCGGTATACGTTGCATCAATGGTAGTAGTGCTGCTATTCATACGACCATACGTGTCATAGCCTGGCACGCTCTGATAGCCGTTGTCGGCAGAAACCCGACATAACTTCGCAACGCCTTTGGCGCAGTTATCGTAATCCCAGCGCGAAACCATATCCGCTTCCGTGCGTACGCGCAGGCGGTTCAGCACAT
>NZ_JBXAKW010000025.1:0-6927 GCF_058798815.1 Janthinobacterium sp. GW822-FHT07A03
AGGCCGGCGATGCCGGCTGCGCTTTCGCAGTGGCCGATGTTCGACTTGGCTGAGCCGATCGCGCAGAACTGGCGCTCCTGCGTATCGCGCGCGAACGCCTGCGCCAGGCCGCGGATCTCGATCGGATCGCCCAGCGCCGTGCCCGTGCCGTGCGCCTCGATGTAGCTGACGCTGCGCGCATCGATGCCTGCCTTGTCGAGTGCATTGCGAATCACCTCACTTTGCACTTGCGGATTGGGCACCATGTAGCCGTTGGTCTTGCCGCCGTGATTGATGCTGCTAGCGCGGATCACGCCATAGATGTGGTCCTGGTCGGCTTCGGCGGCGGACAGGCGCTTGAGCAGGACCGCACCGACTCCTTCGCCAGGCACGAAGCCATTGCCGCCGGTACCAAAGCTCTTGCACTGGCCATCTTCAGAGAGCATGCGCTGCGAGCACAGGGCAGTGTAGTTCGATGGATGCAGATACAGGTTGACGCCTCCAGCAATAGCCATGTCGCACTCGCCGCGCCGGATATGTTCGCAGGCTTCGTGAATCGCGGTCAGTGACGATGAACACATCGTGTCGATGGGCATGCTCGGGCCCTTCAGATCGAGCAAGTAGGACACTCGGTTCGCTACCGAGGCAAACGAGGTGCGGGGCAGCACCTGACCTGCCTGCTGTGCGCCATACAATTCAAATCCTGTCTTCGTTACGCCGGCAAACACACCAACCCGGTTGTCATATTGCCGCGCCAGCTGTTCCCGGGTGTAGCCGGCGTCTTCTAGCACGGCCCAGCAAGTCTCGACGAACAGGCGCTCCTGCGGATCCATTCCCAGCGCTTCGAGGGGCGAAATACGGAAGAACAGTGGGTCGAATTCGGCGAACCCGTCGACAAATCCGCCCCATTTGCTGTAGCTTGTGTTGGCGCCTCCTGCCATATCGAAAAAGCCATCGAGCCCCCAGCGATCGGCCGGGATTTCGCTGATGCAGTCCTTGCCGGCCTGTAGATTGCGCCAGAACTCATCCATGTCGCGCGCCTTCGGATATCTGCCGCTCAGGCCGATAATAGCGATCGCCTCGTGCCGTAGCGGTGCTGCCGCCTCCCCGCTACCAGGCGCATGTGCCGCCTTCCTGGCGCGGCGCGGCACCGCGGCAGCAACTGCCTGCGTGGCTGGCGGCAATGCAGCCGCCCCAAGGGTGCGCCCCTCGGGCTGTGGCAGGCCGCTCCACTGCAGGCAGGCGTGGCGGTGCTGCGCCAGCAGATAGATACCCAACGCGCGCAGACTGGCGCACTCGTAAAAGAGCGTCTTTGGCAGGGTGCCGAAGACGTTCTCCAAGTGAGCATTCAGTTGTGTCACCAGTACCGAATCGACCCCGTAGTTTTCAAATCCCAGGTCCAGGTCTATCTTTTCCAGCGGTATTTTGAGTACAAGGCCAAACATCGTCTTCAACTGCCGCTCCAGCGCCGGTACCAGCACTGCCAGCTCCGGCTGCTGCTCCAACTGTGCGACCGCGGAAGGCCTTTCCAGTGACGTGCCCAGGCGTTCAATGCGTTCCAGGTCACCATGCATTACCAGCAACTGTTCCTGGCGGCCGGCCAGCGCCCGATACAAGGCGACGATACCGTCCTGTGTGGTGAGCAGTTCCATTCCCGTTGCTTGCAGCATCGCCTGTTGCGTCCTGGCGTCCAATCGCATACCGCCATCGCGCCATAGCGGCCAATTGACGGATAACGTGTGTCCGTGACGTTGTCCCAGCGTCACCAGACCATTGCGGTGAACAGCATATGCGTCCATAAAGGCATTTGCCGCCGCATAATCGGCCTGGCCAACATTGCCGTACGCGCCGGCGAGTGAGGAAAAACACACCAGGTAGTCGAGTTTAAGATCGCGCGTAGCGAAGTCAAGATTCACCAGGCCATCAACTTTCGGGGCCAGCACGGCGTCAAGTTCCTCCGCTGTCTTCTTCACCAGAAAGCTGTCGCGTGTCACGCCGGCGCTGTGCAATACGGCGTCGATGCGCCCATGCACGCGCACCACGTCTTCCACCAGAGCTTGCACCGCGGTGGCATTGGCGATATCGCAGCGCTCATAGACTACGCGCGCTCCCATTGTTTCCAGTTCGCTCAACTGCTGCAGGCGCTGCGCATCGAGTGCAGACCGTCCTGTCAATATCAGCGTGGCACGTGGTACCTGGCGTGCGATATCGCGCGCAAATATCAGGCCCAGCCCCCCCGCTCCGCCGGTAATCAGATACACGCCACCTGCCTTCCACGGATGGTCCGGCAACGGCGTTGCTGGCACAGGGGCCCAACGCATTACCTCGCGTGCCGTGCCCACATGCCGGATGCGCCGGTCGTCCGGCCGCTGGCTGTCGACGCGCAGTTGCGTAGCCAGGAGCGCGCTGTCGCTCACCGCGTCGAACGCGATCAGCTGCCCGATCAAGCGCGGATTTTCCAGGCGTGCACTGTCCAGTAGCCCGGCCAGACCCGCCAGTGTCTGTCCTTCGCCGTGTGCCGGAACAACAATTTGCAGCAATTGTGTGCCGCCATCAGCCGCCGCCAGCATGGAACGCAGCTTGTCAAAGACGGCATGTGCGCACTGACGAAACGCGGCGGCAGTACCGTTTGCGGCAGGCGGCACCACCACGCACCGCGCACCAAGCGCAGCGGACAGACTCAGTTCTTCGACGCCATTCACGCCGCACCAGATTACCTCATGCGCCGCATAGCGAGGCGTTGGCGCCATGGCTTGCGCCTGCGCCTGCCACTGCGGCTGCAGCAGCAGGGATGCGGCGTTGTCCGCGACAGCTTCACGCAGCGTCAGTCCCGTCATGCGCACACACAGTTCGCCCATTTCGTCGACCAGGTCGATATCGAACGCCAGTCCTGTGAGTCCGTCGCTAGGCCGCACCACCGACCACATTGCAGGCGCGCAGGGACGCAGGATATCGATACACCGCAACGCGGCCGGCAGCAGAAGCTGGCAATTGTGGCTTGCGCCAAAGGCGAAGCTCGCTGCTGTCTGCAGCGCCGCCTCCAGCAGCAGCGGATGCAGATGCTGGCGTTGCGCATCCGGCAGCGCATGAGGAGGCAACACCAGTTGGGCCAGGATCAGCCGCTCTCCCACGTACACCGCACCAATCACCCGCTGTGACGGTGCGTAGCTCAAGCCTGTGCCCTCCAGCCACTCATAGCACTGTTCCGGCAATAGCCGCGTGTTGCCACATTCGCTGAGCAGCGCCGCGAGGTCCAGGGTCTCCGGCGCCGCTCCAGCAACCAGGCCGATGCGCCCTTCACAATACAGCAACCGATCTCCCTCCGGCGCGCCATCAAACACTTCGAACGCGACCTGGGCATCGCCATCCTGATACAGACTCAGGTCAAGCTGCAGCAGGCTCCCGGTATGTGCCAGCGGGAGCGGCCAGTTGAGATCTTCAAGGCGCAGCATCGTATCGGGGCGCGCCGTCATGCCGGAGTATTGGCAATACGCGGTGCGCGCCATTTCCAGGCAAATTGCCCCGCTGATGGTCTGCTGCTGCCAGATGTGGCGCTCGGCTAGCGCGGAACTGGCTGGAATAACAGTGCTGAAACGCGGCCCTGTCCAGTCGGAAACGTTGCGGTGCAACAATGGATGCAGCTGCCAGTCGGGTGTTTGCGGTTGCTCTCCCGGTGTCGCTATCTGGGGAATCCAGTAGCGATCGCGCATGAACGGGTAAGTGGGCAAGCTGGTGCGGTGCGGTCGGGACTCGCCCTGCAGGCGCACCCAGTCGATGTCCGTGCCGCCGACCCAGGCGTCAAGGACGCCCACGGCATCGGCACGCTGCAGCCAGGCGTGCGCCAGCGTATCCATGTGCGCAGCACCGGTGGGCTTGGCCTGCTCCGTTCCTTGGCGAGCACGGCCACGATGGACGCCTGTGGCCGCACTGCCGCTATCCTCGGCCGCCAGCCAGGCCTGTAGTTTGGCAGCGAGATCAGTGTGCGATTCGGCCGTCACGGCCAGCCGCTCCGCCATGGCCTCGCGTCCCAGCTGCAGCGTACAGGCGATATCGGCCAGATCCGCGCCAGCACAGCGACCTCCCAGGGCCTCCAGCAACAGGCGCACCACCTCGCGTAATGCCTGCGGATCTTTTGCCGACAGGGGAAATAGCGCCGCGCGCGGGCGTTCCGGTGCCGTAGTGCGTACACTGCGTGGAGCCTCTTCCAGCACCAGGTGGGCATTCGATCCACCGGCACCGAACGATGATATCCCGGCGATACGCGGCATATCGGTCGGTACGCCATTGACCTCGATGCGGGGGCGTGGCCAGGCAGCCAGTGTTTGCTGCACCACGAAGGGACTGGCAGCAAAATCGATATGCGGGTTGGGATTGGCCGAATGCAGCGATGGCGCCAGCATACCGTGCCGCATCTGCAGCAATACCTTGCTCAACGCGGCGATGCCGGCCGCGCTTTCGCAATGGCCGATATTCGATTTCGCCGAACCAATGGCGCAAAACTGGCGGTCTTGCGTATGCTGGCGAAATACACGGCTCAGACCGGCGATCTCGATTGGGTCGCCCAGCGACGTACCGGTACCGTGCGCTTCCACATAGCTGATGCTACGCGCGTCAATGCCCGCCTGCCGGATGGCCCGTTCAATCACATTGGCCTGGGAGCCAGGATTGGGCACCGTATAACCGTTGGCCTTGCCGCCATGATTGACGGCAGTGCCTTTGATGACGCCATAGATATGGTCGCCGTCCGCGATGGCTTTCGATAGCGGCTTGAGCAGCACGGCGCCCACGCCCTCAGCAGGCACGTAGCCGTCGCCACCCTCGCCGAAGCTCTCGCAGCGACCGCTGCTGGAAACGAAATTTCCTTGCCCTAGCAGTAAGTATTTATTTGGATGCAAGGACAAATTGACACCGCCGGCCAAGGCGAGCTCGCATTCGCCATGGTGCAGGCTTTGGCAAGCGAGATGAATCGCCGTCAGCGACGACGAGCACATGGTATTGATCGCCATGCTGGGGCCGTTGAAATTGCAGAAATACGAGACCCGGTTGGCGATTGAGGCAGCATTCGATGACAAGGCGACCGGCCGCCCCTGTACCTGCTCCTGCGCGCCGTACAACTGATATTCCTCGTACATGACACCGACGAAGACACCCACATTGCCGCCCGCCTGCCGCGCCAGCGATTCCCGCGTCTGGCCTGCATCCTCCAGCGTTTCGTAGGCGCACTGCAGGAATAAGCGTTCCTGCGGATCGATATATTCGGCGTGCAGCGGTGGAATACTGAAGAACAGGGGATCGAATTGATCGGCACCATCGATGAAGCCACCCCACTTGCTAGATGTCTTGCCAGGCACCGACTTGTCTGCGTCAAAATATTGGCTGTGGTCCCACCGCTCGGCCGGAATTTCGCTGATGCAGTCGACACCATCCTTGAGGTTTTCCCAAAACTCCCACACGTTGCGCGCCTTCGGATAGCGTCCCGCCAGGCCGATAACGGCAACCGCCTCCAGTGGCGGCGCGCCTTCCCCGCTGCGTTGCGCGACCGGGATCGCCGATGCCACTGTCGCCGCCTGCCAGTCATGGTGCCCGCTCAAATAGTGCGCCGTCTCGTTGATGGTCGGGTATTCGAACAGCAGGGTAGGCGCCAATGCGCCACCGACGCGGTCATTGATGGACCGTACCAGCTCGAGCATGTCGGCGGAGCCGAGTCCCAGTTCATAATAGCCGCAATCGGCGCCGATGGCGGCCACTTCCTTCTGCAGACGGATCGCGATCAGTTCTTGCAGGTACTTGGCGATGGCCTGTGCATCGATGGTGGCAGGAGCGTCAGCGGGCACAAGCGCTGCCACTGCTGGTGCTATTGGCGACGCGTGCAGCAAGCCAGGCGACCGGATCGTCTTGTTGGCGCACCCGAGCAACTGTGCCAGCTGGCGACCGTCTGCGTCGTAGAACTCCAGGTCGATGCATAGCAGCTCACCCTTATGCTGCACGGAGGAGGCAGGAATGCGGACCGTACAGACCGACTGCAGCAGGCCGCAGGCGCGGAAAGACTCGTAAAACAGCGGAATGCGCAAATTCGGTTCGGCTTCCTGGAACCCTGATACCGCGACGGCACTGGCATCGAGCAGCACCGGGTGGAACATGGCGCCAGCTGCGCTGGCAGCCGCCTCGGGGCCCAGCGCCAGGTCGGCCAGCAATGCCTCGGAAGTCTGATACACGGTGCCCTCTGCCTGCATGAAGCCGCGGTGCACCAGCTCCTTCTGCCGGCACTGTGCATAGACATCCTGCATATCGCGGCTGCATACGTTGGTACTGCGTGCGGCGGCGATATCGCCGACAGCGGCAAGGGAAACAAAGGCGGCAGGCGCGCAAGGATGCATCTCGGCGGTGGCATAGCATGATGCGGCGCCCTCCTCTGCTTCGTGCCGTCCTATCGTGATATCCCAATGGCCATCCTCATGCAACACGCAGTCGACGCCCAGCTGCACCGTCTCATCCGGCAGGACGATCAGCGGCTGGTAGATCGACAGATTGCGCAATTCAAGTTGCGCATAATCGTGGCCGTGTTCGCGGAACAGCTGGTACAGCATATCGATATAGGCCAGGCCAGGCAGCAAGTGCTGGCCATGTACCAGGTGGCCAAGGATCATTGGACGCTGCAAATTCATGGAGAACGTGGATTTCACATCTAACCTCATTAATAGCATGGTAAGGACGCACCCGCGGATGCGCCTGATAATTGTCCTGCCGGGGCGTTCAGCGCCCCCATAAACTTTCCGCTGGCGACATGGCTTGGTCTTTGACTGCCGCATGGAAATGCTGCACCTTCGCCTGGTCACTCGTTATCGCACCCAGCGGGCTGATGTCAATACGCTGCAGCGCCGGTGGCTGCAGTGGCTTGCGCCGCGCCGCGCTTGCCCCGGTCTCCGGCCACGATTCCAGGATGGCGTG
>NZ_JBXAKW010000026.1:0-6672 GCF_058798815.1 Janthinobacterium sp. GW822-FHT07A03
TGATGGCAGATGTTCTGCATCGCCGGTTGAACCGGTCGGCCGCCCGATCGCCAATACCCGCATCTATCTGCTCGATCGGCTGTTGCAGCCGGTACCGCTGGGTGTGCCGGGAGAAATGTATATTGCCGGCGCTGGCGTGGCACGCGGCTACTTGAACCGTCCGGACCTGACGGCCGAGCGTTTCATGGCTGAACCGTTCACTGGACAAGCTGGGTCCTTCATGTACAGGACGGGTGATCTGGCACGTTACCTGCCTGATGGCAACATTGAATATCTGGGGCGCAATGACTTCCAGGTCAAGATCCGCGGCTTCCGCATCGAGCTTGGCGAGATTGAAGCGCAACTGGCCGCCTGCCCGGGTGTGCGGGAGGCGGTCGTGGTATCCCGCACAGATGCGAGCGGCGAGCCGCGGCTGGTTGCCTATCTCGTCCAGCACGATGGCGCGGAGATGAGCGTAGCGGAGCTACGGGAGGTACTGGCGCCGGTCTTGCCTGTGTATATGGTGCCATCGGCCTTCGTGCGCCTGGAGGCGTTTCCGTTGACGCCGAATGGCAAGCTTGACCGCCGTGCGCTGCCCGCGCCGGACCAGTCGTCGGTAGCGGCGCGCAGCTATGCGGCGCCGGAAGGGGTGACCGAGACGGCGATCGCGGCAATCTGGATGGATCTGCTGGGACTTGACCAGGTCGGCCGCGATGATCACTTCTTTGAACTAGGTGGCCATTCGCTGCTCGCGGTGCAGCTGGTTTCGCGTTTGCGCAGCGCACTGGGTATTGAGCTTGCATTGCGCGATGTATTTGCGCAACCAACGCTTTCCGCCCTGGCGCAGACGTTAAAGCACACGTCGGCAGCCACGCTCTCGGTTATTCCACATGCTGCTCGCAATGTTGCGCTGCCGCTGTCGTTCGCTCAGCAGCGGTTGTGGTTCCTCGATCAGCTCGACCGCGCCGCCGGTGCTACCTATCATCTCCCTGCAGGCCTGCGCCTGCAGGGACAGCTCGACAGCGATGCTTTGCAGCGTGCATTGGACTGCATCGTGGCGCGCCATGAAAGCTTGCGCACTACCTTTGTTAGTGTTAACGGCGAGCCGATGCAGCTGTTTGCACCGAGCGAGTGTGGTTTCGCCCTGGCGATGCATGATCTGAGCGCGCTGCAAGGAAATGAGCAGCACGCGGCAATGGAAAGGATCAGTGCCGACGAGGCTACTGCACCGTTCGACCTGGCCGTAGGTCCGCTGATCCGCGGCCGCCTGGTGCGTCTGGGCGAGGATGACCATGTACTGCTGGTGACCCAGCATCACATCGTTTCCGATGGCTGGTCGACTGGCGTGCTGGTGCGTGAATTTTCGGCCCTTTATACGGCGTTCACCCAGCAACAGCCGGATCCGCTGCCGGCGCTGGCGATCCAATATGCCGACTACGCCGCTTGGCAGCGTGGCTGGCTGCAGGGCGAGGCCCTGCAGCACCAGGTCGACTTCTGGCAGCAGCACCTGAGTGGCGCGCCGGCCCTGCTTGAGATGCCGACGGACCGTCCGCGTCCGCCGGTGCAGAGCTATGCCGGCCACAGCATCGCCTGGACGGTGCCGGCCGACTTGACGGCCGGCTTGCGCGCGCTGACGCAGCGCCATGGCGCCACGCTGTTCATGACCATGCTGGCAGGCTGGGCCAGCCTGCTGTCGCGCTTTAGCGGGCAGGATGATGTGGTCATCGGTACACCTTTCGCGAACCGTCAGCGCAGCGAGGTCGAGCCGCTGATGGGCTTTTTCGTCAATACACTGGCGCTGCGGGTGCAGCTCGGGGACGACCCGACCGTAGCGGAGCTGCTGGCCCAGGTCAAGGCCAGCACGCTGGATGCCTATGCACACCAGGACTTGCCGTTCGAGCAGGTTGTCGAGATCGTCAAGCCGCCGCGCAGCCTGAGCCATAGCCCGCTCTTCCAGACCATGCTGGTCTTGCAGAATACTCCGGGCGGCGGCGCCATTGCCTTGCCTGGGCTAACGCTGTCGGCGCTTTCCGCTCCAGGCACCACGGCGCGCTTCGATCTCTCTTTGTCGTTGACGGAATCGCGTCACACGGTATTCGGCAATCTCGAATATGCAAGTGATCTGTTCGGCCGCTCGACGATGGAGCGGTTGCTGCAAAACTTCGAGGAGTTGCTGTCGAGCATGGTGGCGAACGAGTACCTTCCTATCAGCCAACTGAAGCTACTGTCCTGCGCACAACGCCAACGGCTGCTGACCGATTTCAATGCTACCGAAACTGACGTGCCTCGCGACCAGTTAATGCATCGTATGTTTGAAGCGCAGGCTGCTGCGCGACCCGATGCCACCGCGCTCGTGTTCGAAGAGCAGTCCCTGAGCTATGGGGAACTGAACCGCCGCGCCAACCAGGTGGCCCATGCGCTGCTCGCCTTGGGGGTACGGCCCGACGACCGGGTCGCTCTGTGTGCCGAGCGTAGTCTGGAGATGGTGGTTGGCCTGCTGGGTGTGCTCAAGGCCGGTGCAGCCTACGTGCCGCTCGATCCGTCCTATCCCGCTGAACGCCTAGCTTACATGCTGCAGGACAGTACACCCGTGGCCGTACTAACAATGACGGCCCTGCGGGAGTTGTTGCCGTTGGACCCAGCACTGGTGCCGGTGCTGCTGCTTGACGACCTTACGTCACAGTCTGCCACTGATCCCGACCCACGCACCCTAGGGTTGACCTTGCGCCATCTGGCCTACGTCATCTACACCTCCGGCTCCACCGGGCAACCAAAAGGAGTGATGGTCGAACACTGTTCGCTGTCCAATCTGGTTGCCACTCAGATCGATGAGTTCGTCGTAGATACCGACAGCAGGGTACTGCAATTCGTGTCTTTCAGTTTCGACGTCTGCATTTCCGAAGTAAGCATGGCTCTGTGCAGCGGTGCGGCACTTTATTTGGCGAGCCAGGAAGCTTTGCTGCCAGGCGAACCCTTGCTGCAGACGCTGCAGCAACACCGAATTACTCACATCAGCATGCCGATGGCGGCGCTGTCTGTTCTCCCGCACGACGCCACTATGGACACGCTGCAGACATTGATTGTTGGCGGCGAGGCGTTGCCAGCTGCGGTTGCCGCCCGCTGGTCAGCCAAGTGTCGGCTCTTCAACGCATATGGACCTACCGAAGCCACGGTTTCCGCCGCACATCATCGTTGCGATGCTGGAGATGCCGTTATGGTGCCGATTGGCCGTCCGCTCGCCAATGTTCGAATTTACCTGCTTGACGCCCTTTTGCAACCGGTACCGCTGGGTGTTGCTGGTGAACTCTACATCGGAGGTGTTGGTATCGCTCGCGGCTACTTGAACCGTCCGAAATTGACTGCGGAACGCTTTATTGCCGATCCATTCAGCATTGAACCAGAAAGTCGTCTGTACAAGACCGGCGACCGTGGTCGATATTTGCCAACAGGTAACATCGAATTCTTGGGGCGAAATGACTCCCAAGTAAAGATTCGTGGTTTCCGTATTGAACTAGGCGAAATTGAGGCCAGGATTAATGCTTGTAGGGGCGTCGACGAAGCCGTGGTATTAGCGCGTGAAGATGTCCAGGGAGAGAAGCAATTGGTTGCCTACTTCATCGTTAATAATGAACAGAATGCGGAAAGCCTGGACCTGCGCTGCGAACTGCTCGCAATCCTGCCTGATTACATGATCCCGACGGCATTCGTGCGCATGGATGCATTCCCGCTCACTCCCAACGGCAAGGTTGACCACCGCGCCTTACCGGCGCCGGACCATTTCGCGTTGAGTACACGCAGCTATGAAGCCCCGCAGGGAGAGGTCGAGATTGCCATCGCCGCTGTATGGCAGGAGTTGCTCAAAATTAAGCTGGTAGGTCGACACGATCATTTCTTCGAGCTGGGCGGCCATTCACTTATGGTAGTTACCATGATCGCGCACTTACGCGAACGTGGTTTGCAGATGGATGTGCGTACCATTTTCGCGTCCCCCCAACTTGCTGCTTTTGCCGCGTCGGCGGCAGCTGCACCAAGTGCTGTGGCTACGATTCCCCCCAATCTCATTGGCGCCAACAGCGAGAAGATTACTCCGGAGATGCTGACGCTCATACAGCTGACCGAGTCAGAGATTGACACGATTGTCGGTGCTGTGCCGGGTGGGGTAGCGAATATACAAGATATTTATCCATTGTCGCCCTTGCAAGAAGGGATACTCTTCCATCATCTGATGGAGGATGGCCGCGATGCATACCTCATGCGCTCACTCATGTCCTTCGATAGTCGCAAGCATCTCGATGCTTTCATTGACGCGTTGCAATTGGTAATCAACCGCCATGATATTTTGCGCAGTGCAGTAATGTGGAGCGGTCTATCGCAAGCGGTTCAAGTCGTGCTCAGGGATGTCACCTTGCCCGTGGAGCAGATCATGCAGACAGGGGCGGCAAGTGGTTACCAGCAATTGCTCGATCTGAGTGATCCACGCTATCTCCGTCTAAACTTGCAACAGGCACCCATGATGAAGGCCTGTATTGCTGAAGAGCAGGCGTCCGGCGCATGGAGTCTGTCACTTCTTTACCATCATTCGATTGGCGACCACGTCACCCTATCGTTCATGCTCGATGAAATTGGAGCTTTCCTGCGTGGGCAAGGCGGGGACCTGCCCAAGCCGCTGCCTTATCGTAACTTCATTGCTCAGGTACTGTCAGTTCCAGCATCTGAACATGAGGCATATTTCAGTTCACAATTGGCCGATATCAACGAATCGACCGCGCCTTTCGGCTTGCTCAATGTTCAGTTTAATGGCGACGCGGTACTGGACGCGCACGTACCGCTCGGCGGAGCCATGGCACAACGGATTCGCACGTGCGCCCGTCAGCATGGAATTACGCCGAGCGTGCTATTTCATGCTGCCTGGTCACTGGTCCTGGCGCAATGCTGCGGACAGGACGATGTCGTGTTCGGCACTGTCCTTGCAGGGCGGCTACAAGGTTCTGAAGGAGGGGGGCAGATTCTGGGTATGTTCATTAATACCTTGCCGGTTCGTATTTCCCTGGCCGAACAGAACGCACAAGATGTTGTCGTGGATATTTACCGGCGCCTGAGCGAGTTGCTAATGCATGAGCAAGCCTCACTGGCGCTTGCTCAACGTTGCAGCGGCGTGCCTGCTGGGCAGCCGCTATTTACGACATTGCTAAACTATCGGCATAGCCCATCACCGATGGCCGACGGTGAAAATGCCACGGCTGCGGCGGCCTGGCAGGGCATGCATTTTATTGGTGGACAGGAGCGTACTAATTACCCATTGGTCGTATCCATCGATGACCTTGGTCAGAATTTCGGTCTGACCGTCCAATGCGTACCGGGCATCGATCCAACCAGCATCGCTTCCTACATAACCACTGCGATGGAAGGTTTAGTTGTTGCACTCGAGCAGGAGAAACTGCAGCCTTTCCGCTCCCTGAGCGTACTGCCTGCGGCAGAAAGGCAGCATTTGCTGGTGGGTATGCACGGCCACGCTGAGCGTTATGCGCAAGGTCCGTTGATTCATCAGCTGTTCGAAGCGCAAGCTGCCGCGCGGCCCGATGCCACTGCGCTGGTGTACGAAACGCAAACCCTGAGTTATGGGGAACTGAATCGTCGCGCGAACCAGGTGGCCCACGCGCTACTCGCAATAGGTGTGGAACCCGACGATCGGGTTGCGATCTGCACCGAGCGAAGCCTGGAGATGGTAATTGGTCTGCTTGGCGTACTCAAAGCTGGAGCAGGCTATGTGCCGCTCGACCCGGCTTATCCTGAGGAACGCATAGCATATGCGTTGGCCGACAGTGCGCCAAAGGCCGTACTGACGCAATCCGCGCTGCGCGCTGTGGTACCTCCGCTCTTCGATGTTACCGTGCCCGTGCTGCTGCTCGACGAGCTGGGAAATCAGATCAAGACCAATCCGGATCTGGTTTCATTGGATTTGAACCCGTCTCATTTGGCTTATGTCATTTACACGTCGGGCTCGACAGGTCTACCTAAGGGCGTCATGGTCAGCCATGACAACGTCACTCGCCTGTTCGGCGCCACCCGGGACTGGTTCCGGTTCGATGCGAGTGACGTCTGGACATTGTTCCACTCGTTCGCCTTCGACTTTTCGGTATGGGAAATATGGGGTCCGCTTTTGCATGGCGGCAAGCTCATCGTGGTCCCTGCATCTGTGGCGCGGGCGCCAAGTGATTTCTTCGCCTTGCTGTGCCGAGAAAGCGTCACCGTCTTGAACCAGACCCCGAGCGCCTTCCAGCAGCTTATCCCATGCCAGGTCGGGCAGGTCGGCGCGCATGCATTGCGACATATCATCTTTGGGGGGGAGGCGCTGGAGTTCCGGACGCTCGCTCCCTGGATCGAGCGCAACGGGTTGAAAGCTACTCAACTGACCAATATGTACGGCATTACCGAAATTACGGTCCATGCCACCTACCATAAGGTGACCGAGGACGATATGCGCACCCGGCTGGCAGGTGGCCTGATTGGTAGGCCACTGGCCGATTTGAACTTCTACCTGCTCGACGCGCACCAGCAGCCGGTGCCGCAGGGTGTGGGCGGCGAGATTTACATCGGCGGTGCTGGTGTTGCGCGTGGTTACCTGAACCGTCCGGAACTGACGGCGGAACGTTTTATCGCTGATCCATTCAGTGACGCGCCACAGGCCCGTCT
>NZ_JBXAKW010000027.1:0-6415 GCF_058798815.1 Janthinobacterium sp. GW822-FHT07A03
AGCAACAGTCTTTGGCTGTGGTTTCTTGAGAAAAACCCGATCAGCAATGGTCGGGTTTTTTTTCGTCTGGCGGTTTTGTGGGGCGCCGGTGGTGCTGTCGGCTTACGCACACAGCGCTAAGCCGATTCACCCCCGACCACGCCCACCATGCCACGGACTGATTGGTGTGCGCTTTTGCCGTGCGTAAGGCGGAGTTGGGCGAAGTTGTCGGCCGCGAGCGCTTTTTGCGGGTGATGCCAGAATGCCTTTAACGCGTAATTCATGCCCAGACTTGTAATGTGATCCTGGAAACCCGCCTTGCCCCGTTTGTGTTGCGCCCGGCGGGCACCGTCATGTTCTCTTCATATTGACACTGTACGATGACTTGCATGGCTGCAGCTCTTGAGTGGCCAGTCCCTTTCATCTCATCAAGTAAATGTGTGCAACCATGCTGTCCAAGCTGAAACTCGTCAAAACTTCCAAAGGCATCGATAGCGTTTTGATGCTGTCGGCCATGCTGATACTCTGGATCGGCAATTACAGCAACCTCGACCTCATGATTGCCGACAGTATGTTCGACGGCGCGCGTGGGCAATTTATCGGTACTGACAGCGCATGGGCGGGCAATTTCCAGCTCGTTATGATTTTGCTTGGTGCCGTCGTGATTGGCCTGGCCGTCTGGGACACCTTGCGTCCGCTGGCCTGGCTTGCCTCACGCCGCAGCGCCTTGCGCGTGGTGGCGCTGTCGGCTATCTTCGTGCCGCTAAGCATCTATTGGCTCTCTTCCTTCAGCGATGTGCCCTGCCCCACGGATTTGTTGCGCTATGGCGGACTGGAGCCGTACACGCGTCTGCTGGAAACGTTGCCAGCCAGCGCATCTGCCATGGCATGCCTGCCCGCTATCCAGGCGAACACTGCCTGGTGGATGCTGGCCTTGCCATTGTTCTGTCTGCCTGGACGGCCACGCACGGCGCTGCTGTTCGTCGGCATCATGCTGCTGTGCGGTTTGGCGGTAAGCTGGCAGCAACAGTTGCAAGGTATGCAATTTTTTACGCACACCTTGTGGTCTGCCTGGATCGCTTCTTTCCTGATTTATCTGCTGCATCATTTGTTCCGGACCGAGGACGCGTTGGCCTGAAACACGAAAGTACGTCACAATCTGCCTGTCGAGTTGTCGTTTCATACAAAAACAGGAGCACCATGAACGAGCAGATTGCGAGAGAAGTGGTATTGGTCCGTGCTATCGAGACGGCCGACCAGAAAAAAGAAGTCCTCAGCGAGGATGACCGCATGTATGCCAGCCGCAGTGCGCGTGAGCTTGCGCAGTGGCAAGCTTCGGGCAAGCAGGCCGAAGTCACGGGTGACGATTTCCTGCAGCAGCGTTCCGAGCTGATCATCAAACGCATCACCGAGCGCACGCCCGCCTTCGCCGCTTTCGCGAAACGCCGTAACGGCATGAAAACCCTGGCGCTGACTTTGCCCCTGCTGGCACTGCTGCTGGGCGCCGGGCTCGATCGCATCACGGATCCCCATCGCGTCGACTTGCTGTCGGCGCCCTTGCTGCTGATCATCGCCTGGAATGTGCTGGTGTACCTGGGCTTGCTGATCTGGCTATGCATCCCCTCGCGTTCCCTGGGCTGGCCGAAGGCGGGATTGGTACGCCACCTGAGCGTGGGCCGGCTGGCCTTGCCGCGCAAATTGCCGCACGCCTTGTCCTCGGGCTTGCTTAGTTTTATGGGGGAATGGGCGCACCTGAGCGCCAAGCTGACGGCCGCGCGCCTCGGTCGCACCATCCATCTGAGCGCCGCCATGTTTGCCATCGGCGCCGTTGCCTCGCTGTATGCGCGCGGTTTCCTGTCGCAATACGCGGCCGGCTGGGAAAGCACGTTTCTGAATGCCGGCCAGGTGCACAGCCTGCTGTCGACCCTGTTTGCGCCGGCCATCGCCCTGTTTCATTTGCAAGGTTTTTCGCTGGCGGAAATTGAAGCGCTGCGTTTCCCGCAAACGACGACCGTCGAAGGCGGCGCGCGCTGGGTGCATTTGTATGCGGCAACGATTTTCCTGCTGGTGGTCGTTCCCCGCGTGATCCTGACGCTGCTCAATCACTGGCGCGCCGCGCGTCTGGCGAAACACTTTCCGCTTGATCTTGATCAACCGTATTTCCGCAAACTCAATGAAAGTATCGGCGTGGCCACGGGCGGCATGCTGCGCGTCTTGCCGTACAGCTTTACTGTCGATGAGGCACGCCACAAGGGCCTGGGCCAGCTTTCCATTATGTTGTTCGGCGAGCAGGGGCGTATGATGCTGCGTCCATCGACGTCGTATGGTGAAGAGCCGCAGGAAGTCTTGCGCGGCACCGACTTGAATGATCCGCAAGTCAATATCACGGCCGTGCTGTTCAATCTGACGGCGACGCCGGAAAAGGAAAATCACGGCGCCTTCCTCGATTACCTGGTGCAATCGTCCGCACGCGGCATCGCCGTCCTGATCGATGAGTCCAGTTACCTGGAGCGCGCGGGCGAGCAGGCGGATAAAGGCGTGCGCCTGGCGGAAAGAGTCGCCCTGTGGCAACAGTTCTGCCAGTTCCACAAAACCACGGCCACCCTGGTCAATTTGCTCAATCCTGCCTTGCACCCGCTCGATGCCGGTGTCGGCTTGAAAGTATCGGCAGCAGCATGAGTGTGAATGTGAATAAAGATATCCAGGATGATGCGGTACAGATTCAGTTTGCGCTGATTTCGCACACGAATAATGGCAAGACGACTTTGGCCCGCACCCTGGTGGGCGTGGATATCGGCGAAGTGCGCGACGCCGCCCATGTGACGGTGTTTGCCGAATCGCATACCTTGCTGGCGACGCCGCAGGGTGATGCCCTGCAATTGTGGGACACGCCGGGCTTTGGCGACTCCGTGCGCCTGCTCAAGCGGTTGGGGCAGTCGGGCAATCCCATCGGCTGGTTCCTGCGCGAAGTGCTGGACCGTTATCGCGACCGGCCGTTCTGGCTCAGCCAGCAAGCGCTGCGCACGGCCAAGGACGCGGCCGACGTGGTGCTGTACCTGGTCAACTCCTCGGAGCATCCAAGGGATGCGGGGTACTTGCCGGCGGAAATGAAAATCCTCGAATGGCTGGGTAAGCCCGTGGTGGTCTTGCTCAATCAGATGGGGCCGCCACGTCCGGGTAATGAGGAACACAGCGAGCAGGCGCGCTGGCGCGAACATTTACAGCAATATCCCATCGTGCGCGACGTTTTGGCGCTCGATGCCTTTGCGCGCTGCTGGGTACATGAGCGCGTGTTTTACGAAGCCGTGGGCAAGTTGTTGCCGCAATCGCAGCAAGCTGGCTATGCGCGCTTGTTTGCTACCTGGCAAGCGCAGAATACGGCGCGTTTCCAGCAGGCCATGTACTTGCTGGCCACGCAGCTGGCCGTGGCTGCCCAGGATCGCGAGGCCATCGAGTCGGCGTCCAGGGGCTTGCTGAGATCGGCTTTGCAAGTTGTGGGTATCGGCAAAAATGCAGAGCAGCAACGCCAGGAAAAGGCCATGGCTAGCCTGGTGACGCGGCTCAATACGCACAGTGGGGAAACGACGCGTGAACTGTTGATCTTGCACAAACTCGACCCCACCGATGCGCATAAGATCAATAGCCGGATACGGGAAAATTTCGCCGTGCGCGCGCCGATTGACAAGGCGCAAGCGGGGCTATTGGGCGCCATGATTTCCGGTGCGGCGACCGGACTGTCGGCCGACCTGATTTCCGGTGGCTTGACTCTGGGTACGGGCGCCTTGCTTGGCGGCGTGGTCGGTGCATTGACGTTTGCGGGCGCAGCCTGGGGGTTTAATTCCGGCACGGACCGTAACGAGCCCACGATGCAGTTTACAGACGCCTTCCTGCGCACCTTGGTGGTGGCGGGCGTGCTGCGTTACCTGGCGGTGGCGCACTTTGGCCGTGGCCGCGGCAACTTTGTGGAAGGCGAGGCGCCGGCATTCTGGCAAGATGAGGTCGAGCAAGCGGTCGCGCGCCATGATGCTGCCTTACTTGAGTTGTGGAAAGATGTGCGTCGGGAAAAATCGCCTGAACAAGCTGCCGATCGCGTCGCCCCCGTGATTGCCGCCATCACTTCCGATACCCTTGCGCGTCTATACCCGGATGTGCCGCGTCTCGTGTAGCGAATCAGGCCCAATCAAGCGCGGGCCTGCAGCCATTGTTGTAGAAATTGCACGCAAGCCCTGACCTTGGCCGAGTTCGACAGCCGCGAGGTGGTCACCGCCCACACATCGGCGGCCTGTTGATACGCGGGCAAAATGCGGATCAGCTTGCCTTGCGCCAGGCTACTTTCCACATCCCATGCGGAGCGCAGGATGATGCCGTGGCCATCCAGCGCCCATTGATGGACGATCTCGCCATTGTTGGCCGATAACGGTCCATCGACCTTTACCGTTTCCTGTCCGTGCGGCCCTTGCAGTTTCCAGCGTCGCCCATCCTGGTCGCGCTCTCGGATGACGATGCAGTCATGCTCACGCAATTGCTCCAGGGTGGCAGGCGTGCCATGTCGGGCCAGATAGGCGGGTGCGGCGCACAGTACGCGTTGGTTGCTGGCAATACGGTGGGCGATCAGGTCTGGCTCGCGCACTTCGCCGATGCGAATGTCGAGGTCGAAGCCCTCACCCAGCAGGTCAACGGGGCGGTCGAGCAATTCCAGCTGTATTTTCAGCTCTGGATATTGCCGCGCCAGCTCGGATAGTGCGGGACCGAGCCGGTTGCGTCCAAAGCCGGAACTGGAGCAGATGCGCAGCACGCCTTGCGGCTGCAATTTCGACTGCGCCACCGCTTCACCCATTTGCTCGACATCTTCCAGGATGCGCTGCGCCCATTACCGTACAATCTCGCCGTGATCGGTGACGCTGACCCGACGCGTGGTCCGGTGCAGCAAACGCACTTGCAGTGCCGCTTCCAGCATGCCGATGCGCTTGCTGACAACCGCCTTGGAAATGCCCAGTTCCAGCGCCGTAGCGGCAAAGCTGGTTTTATGGGCGACTTGGCAAAACAGGCGTAAGTCTTCCAGTAGCGGCGTATTTTTCATTGATTGACCACGAAATGTGGATACTGGGGTTATGAATTCCCTGATTGTATTCTGATGTGGCGCCAGTATCATCAACGCATCCATCTATCTACAGGAGAATGTCATGCCCGCACACAGAATCGCAGTCATTGCCGGCGACGGCATAGGCAATGAAGTCATGCCGGAAGGACTGCGTGTTGTCGAGGCCGCTGCGCGCCGCTTCAATATCGACCTGCAGTTCACGACGATGGCGTGGGCGAATTGCGACTATTGCCTCGAGCATGGACAAATGATGCCCTCGGACTGGTTTGCCCAGCTCAAGGATTTCGACGCCATCTATTTTGGCGCCGTGGGCTGGCCGGACAAGGTGCCCGACCATATTTCCTTATGGGGTTCCTTGTTGAAATTCCGGCGCGAGTTCGACGAATACGTCAATTTGCGTCCCGTGCGCTTGATGCCTGGCGTACCTTGCCCACTGGCGAACAAGAAACCGGGCGATATCGACTTTTATGTGGTGCGTGAAAACACGGAAGGAGAATATTCGTCCGTGGGCGGTCGCATGTTCGAGGGCACGGAGCGTGAAACGGTGCTGCAGGAATCCGTTTTTACGCGCAAGGGCGTCGATCGCATTCTGAAATATGCATTTGAGCTGGCGCAAAGCCGGCCTAAAAAACACCTGACCTCGGCGACCAAGTCGAATGGTATCGCCATAAGCATGCCATTCTGGGATGAGCGGGTCGAAGCGATGGGGCCGAGCTTTCCCGATGTGCACTGGGATAAATACCATATCGACATCCTGGCGGCCCGCTTTGTATTGAGCCCCGAGCGTTTTGACGTGGTGGTGGCGTCGAACCTGTTTGGCGATATCCTGTCCGACCTGGGCCCCGCGTGCACAGGAACGATTGCGATCGCACCGTCGGCCAATATCAATCCGGAGCGCACATTCCCCTCCGTCTTTGAACCGGTGCACGGTTCCGCGCCCGATATCTATGGCCAGAATATCGCCAACCCGATCGGCATGATCTGGTCGGGTGCTATGATGCTCGATTTTCTCGGCAATGGCGACGCCCGGTACACGGCCGCACATGACGCGATTGTGCGCGCCATCGAGCAGGTGCTCGAGCATGGCCCGCGTACGCCGGATATGGGCGGCAGCGCCAGTACGACCGACGTTGGCATGGCGATTGCCGAATTGCTGAAATAAAGCTTGCCGCCCGTGGGCGGCTTTGCTATAGTTCGCCTCCCCAATGAGACGCAGTCAAATGCGGCACTTGAGGATCACCGGAAACGGCGATGCAGTAAAAAGAAGGAGTTGACGGACGTAGCAAATTGCTTCATACTCTTCCTTCTTCGCAGCTGACAAACACAACGCTTTGT
>NZ_JBXAKW010000028.1:0-4452 GCF_058798815.1 Janthinobacterium sp. GW822-FHT07A03
AGGCGCCGCACGCCATATTGGCGCACGGCATGTTGCGCGCACAGCATGCCGATGCCGCGCGTGCCGCCCGTCACCAGCAGTACCTGCTGCGCATCGAAGCGCGGCAGCGGCGCCCGCTTGGCCTCGGGAGCAAGTGCTTCGCCGCGCAGCAGCGCGCGGTAGCGCTGCGCGCCCCGGTAGCATACTGCCGATTCCAGGTCATCGGTCTCCAGTTCCGCACACACCTGTTCCAGCAGCTCGGCCTCGCTGGCCCCCTCCTCCAGGTCCACGTGGCGCGACACCAGCCGGCCATACTCGCTTTGTAGCATGCGGTACAGCCCCACGCGGGGCGCGCCGGCCAAATTGACCTGCGCCTGGCGGAAACGTTCCAATCCCTGCGTGACGCACAGCACCACGCCATGCTCCTGTCGCCGCGCCTCGATCCACTGTTGCAGCGGCGTGATCCATGCCAGCGTCGCTGGCGCCACGCTGGCACAGCCGCTCAAGTCGACCCAGCCGTCGTACTGCCGCCAGTCGCGCGCTGCATGCAGCTCGTCGTCCTTGCCGCCATCGATGACGATGCTGCCGGCATGGCGCTGCGCCAGCTGCATGGCCAGCGCCGCCGTCTGCGCACAGGCGAGGATCGCCAGGCGCCGCCCGGCGTGCGGCTGCTGCTTCGCATCGGCCGCTTCCCAGGCCTTGCTCAGCAACAGCGCCTCGCGCGCAGCTGCCGCTGGCGCCACCGTGGCTGTTGCCGGCACAGCGGCGACAACGGGTGCCGCCGGAACCCAGTAGCGTTCCTTCGCGAATGGATAGCTCGGCAGGCTGACGTGGCGCGGCGTGGCCTGGCCGTATAATTTCAGCCAGTCGAAGCTGAACCCCTGGACCCAAAGACTGAGCAGTTTCTCATGCTTGCCCTTGGCAATCCAGGCGTCGACGATGCTGCCCATGTCCTCATCCGCGGCAAACATGCCGACGACGCTTTTTTCGCCCCGCGCTTGGCCGCGGAAGACCGCAGCGCTGCCATCGCCGCCGCGTAGCCAGTCACCAAGCTGGTCGCGCAGTGCCTGCAGCGAGTCGACCGGCATGGCGAGTCGCTCATCCATCGCCTCGCGTCCTATCTGCAGGGTGTAGGCGATATCGACCAGGTCCGCATCCGTCCAGTCTGGCTGTTCCAGTGCTTCGGCCAGTTGCTGCGCCTGTAGCTTCAGCGCCTGCACGGTGCGCGCCGATAGCACGACCAGGGCGGGCGTGCGGCACTTGGCGCCGGCGCTGCCGGTGGCGGTATACTCCTCGATGATGAGGTGGGCGTTCGCCCCCCCTGCGCCGAACGACGAAATGCCGGCAATGCGCGCTACCTCATGTGGCGTGCCGTCGCGCATGCGTACCGGCCGTCTCCATTCGCCTAGTTCCTGCTGTACCACGAAGGGACTTGCGGCAAAGTCGATATGTGGATTGAGCACGGCAGAATGCAGCGACGGCGCCAGCTGCCCGTGACGCATCTGCAGCAGCACCTTGGTCAGCGCCGCGATGCCGGCCGCGCTCTCGCAATGGCCGATATTTGACTTGACCGAGCCAATGGCGCAGAACTGCCGGTCCGGCGTCTGTTCGCGGAAGGCACGGCTCAGGCCTGCGATTTCGATCGGATCGCCCAGCGACGTGCCGGTGCCATGCGCCTCGAGGTAACTGATATCGCGCGCATCGATGCCGGCACGACGCAGGGCGCGCGCCACCACCTTGCCCTGCCCTGCCGGACTCGGGACAGTATAGCCATTGGTCTTGCCGCCGTGATTGAGCGCCGAGCCCTTGATGACGCCATAGATATGGTCGCCGTCGGCGATGGCTTTCGCCAGGGGCTTGAGCAGGACCGCGCCCACACCTTCGGCCGGTACGTAGCCGTCGCCACCCTCGCCAAAGCTTTCGCACTGGCCTTTACTCGAGACGAACCGCCCTTGCCCCAGCATCAGGTATTTATTCGGATGCACCGATACGTTCACGCCGCCCGCCAGTGCCAGCTCGCACTCGCCTTCGTGCAAGCTCTGGCAAGCCAGGTGTATCGCCGTTAGCGATGACGAGCACATGGTGTTGATGGCCATGCTGGGACCATTGAAATTACAGAAATACGAGACCCGGTTGGCCACCGACGACGGGTTCGACGAGACCGCCACGTGGCGACCGCGCGCATGTGCCGCTGCGCCGAATAGCTGGTATTCCTCGTACATCACGCCGACGAAGACTCCCACGTTACCGTCTGCTTTGCGGGCCAGCGCCTCTCGCGTATAGCCGGCGTCCTCCAGGGTTGCATACGCGCATTGCAAGAACAGGCGTTCCTGCGGATCGGTGAATTCCGCATGCAGCGGCGGGATATTGAAAAATAGCGGGTCAAATTCGTCAACACCGTTGATGAAGCCGCCCCACTTGCTGTAGGTCATGCCCGGCATGTCGCGGTTCGCATCGAAGTACAGGCTGTGGTCCCAGCGGTCGGCTGGGATCTCGCTGATGCAGTCCTTGCCGTTTTTCAGGTTCTCCCAGAATGCCTGCACATTATCCGCCTGGGGATAGCGCCCGGCCAGGCCGACGATGGCGATATCCTGGCGCGCCAGTGCGCTGGCAGGCGCAGGCGCGGGAATGGCTGCGGCAGCGAACGCATAGCGGCGTTGCCGCAGCGCGGGAGCACTAGCAGCATGCGCATCGGCTGCTGGCATTGCAGCAGGTGTCGACGGTGCGGTCAACGGCGCTGGCGGCTTCACCCCCAGCACTTCCTGCAGCCGCTGCGGATAGGTGGCGATGAAATAATCGATCAGGTCCTGTGTCGTATGGTGTTCGAACACCAGGGTTTTTGACAAGTTGCCAAAGACCTTTTCAAGCTGGCTGACCAGTCCCATGGCCATGATGGAGTCAATGCCGTACTTTTCCAGTGGAGCGCTGACATCGATGCGGTCAACGGACAGTTTGATGATGCCAGAGAGTAATTTCAGGAAATATTGTGCCGCCCTACCTGCCAACTGGGCATCGGCCGTTACTGGCAGCGGTGGCGCGTTGACCGTGACGGCAGTGACGGCCGACCCTTTCCAGCTGTTGCGCATCTGTCCGGCGTCGCCCTGCATTACCACCATCTGGTCCTGCCCCGTGGCCAGCACGCGATACAGAGCGGCCACGCCGTCTTCGGTGCTCATGGCTAGCATACCCGAGTCCTGCGCCAGCAATTGCTCGGCCTGCTGATCCATGCGCATGCCGCCTTCCTGCCACAGCGGCCAGTTGACCGATACCGTCCGGCCATGGCGCTGTTCCAGCGCCACTAGGCTGTTGCGGTAAACGGCATAGGCATCCATGAACGCATTGGCCGCGGCATAGTCGGCTTGTCCCGCATTGCCATAAGCACCCGCCAGGGAGGAAAAACAGATCAGGAAATCTAACTTTAGCTTTCTGCTTGCCTCATCGAGATGCAGCAACCCCAGGGTTTTTGGCGCCAGGACCGCTTGCAGCTCGTGCGTTGTTTTCTTCAGGATGAAGTTGTCGCGCATGATGCCGGCCGCATGGATGATGCCGTCTAGCGTGCCATAGTCGCGTACCATGCCATCGACCAGTGCGGCGACGGCCGCCTTGTCCACCACGTCCGCTTGGATGTACTGCACCCGCGCACCCAGTGCCTCCAGTGCCTGCAACTGGCGCAGACCGGCCTCGCCCGCTACCGAACGCCCGGTCAGCACCACGGTAGGGGCAGCCACTTGCTGTGCGATTTCCCGCGCAAAGATCAGTCCCAGCCCGCCCAGGCCACCCGTAATCAGATATACCCCGCCCGCCTTCCACGGCTTGCGCATGCCGTGCGCGCTGGCCGTGACCTCCTTCCAGCCGGCGACCCAGCGGCCGTCATCCTCGTAGCGGATGTGCCGGTCTTGCGGCATGTGGCGGTTTTCCAGCAGCTTGGCATGCAGGCCAGGATGCACCTGCGTGTCGTCGAGGGCGATCAACTGGCCTATCAGCAAGGGATTTTCCAGATGCGCCGTTTTCAGCAGGCCGCTCAGCCCCGCCATGAGTTGGTGTCCGCTCAAGGCGGGCACCACGATCTGAAACAGGACTTTGCCCGCCGGCCGCGCCTGTAGTATCCACTTGATTTCCTCGAAGGCGGCCACGGTGTAGCGCTGGAAGTCCGCCACCATGCCGTGATGATGCGAGGCGATCTGGATGCAGCGTGCACCGGTTGGTTCCACGATATCCTGGCTGGAGACGCTGGGCATGTCGCAAATCATCACCACATGCTGGGCATATGCGGGTTCCTCTGCCTGCAAACGCACCTCGCTCTGCAGCCATTCCGGCTCCAGTAGTACGGTATGTCCCGCAGCCGTTGCACCGCTCGCACCGCCGGGCACCCGCGAAGAAAATGCCGTCAGCCGCACGCAGACCTTGCCATCGGGATCGCACAGGTCGATATCGAGCTTGCGCACGCGCTCGTCTGCCTGCACGTCGGCACGC
>NZ_JBXAKW010000029.1:0-3636 GCF_058798815.1 Janthinobacterium sp. GW822-FHT07A03
CCCGGCCGCCTGCGGCCCCGTCACCTTGTCCCTGCCGCAAGACGTGCAGACGATGGCGTATGACTATCCGGCCGACTTTTTCGAACCGAGAGTCGTGCGTTTCCGTGCCGTGCCGCCCGTCGAGCAGGAACTGGAAGAGGCGGCCGCCTTGCTGCAAGCGGCGAAGCAGCCGCTGATCGTCGCCGGTGGCGGCGTGCTGTACGGCCAGGCCGGCGCCGCCTTGCAGGCGTTTGCCGAGCGCCACGGCATTCCCGTGGCGGAAACCCAGGCCGGCAAGAGCAGCTTGCCATGGGACCACCCGTTGCAGCTGGGCGCCATCGGCGTCACCGGTTCGCCCGCCGCGAATGCGCTGGCGGCGGACGCGGACGTGGTGCTGGCCGTCGGCACGCGCCTGCAGGATTTTACGACGGGGTCCAACTCCCTGTTTGCGCAGGCGCAATTGGTCAGCCTGAACGTCAACGCTTTCGATGCGCTGAAACGCCGCGGCCTGGGCCTGCAGGCGGACGCGACACTCGGCTTGCAGGGGCTGTCGCGCCTGCTGGGCAGCTGGAACAGCGCGGGCCAGTGGCTGGACCGCGCGCAGCAGGCGGGGAATACCTGGCGCGATACCGTGGCGTCCATTACCGGCAAGCGGGAAGTCGCCGGCTTGCCGTATGACGGCGAAGTCATCGGCGCCGTGCAGCGTTCCGCAGCCGATTCCACCGGCAACGATATCGTCGTCTGCGCGGCGGGCACCTTGCCGGCCGAGCTGCACAAGCTGTGGAGAACGTCCACGCCGGGCGGCTACCACATGGAATACGGCTACTCCTGCATGGGCTATGAAATTGCCGGCGGCCTGGGCGTCAAGATGGCCAAGCCGGAAGCCGAAGTCATCGTCATGGTGGGCGACGGCAGCTATCTGATGATGAATTCGGAAATCGCCACCTCCGTCATGCTGGACAAAAAACTGATTATTGTCGTGCTCGACAACCGGGGCTATGGCTGCATCAACCGCCTGCAGCAGGCGTGCGGCAATGCCTCGTTCAACAATATGTTGCCCGACAGCGCCCCCCGTATTGACTTCGCCCTGCATGCGCAATCCCTGGGCGCCTTGAGCGAGCACGTGGCCAGTATCGCCGAACTGGAGCAAGCCATGCTGCGCGCCCGCGCCGCTTCCCGCACGTATCTGATCTGCATCAATACGGACGATACGCGCACGACAGAAGAGGGCGGCTGCTGGTGGGAAGTGGCCGTGCCCGAAGTCTCGACGCAAGCCGGCGTGCAAGCTGCGCGCGTCCGTTATGAACTTGACCGCCAAGGACAACAAAAATGACTACTACATGGAATGTACGCATCGGCATCAACCCGATCTCGTGGATGAACGACGATTTGCCCAGCCTGGGCGGCGAAACGCCCCTGGAAACGGCCCTCAAGGAAGGCGCCGAGATCGGCTACGTGGGCTTTGAACTGGGCAACAAGTTTCCGAAAGATGCCCCGTCCCTGAACGCCGTGCTGGGCAAATACAATCTCGCCTGCGTTTCCGGTTGGTATTCGGGCCGCCTGGCGCACCGCAGCGTCGAAGAGGAGATCGCCTCCGTCGGCCCGCATTTGCGGTTGCTGGCCGACAGCGGCGCCACCGTCATGGTCTACGGCGAGGTGGCCGACGCCATCCAGGGCGAAGCGCGTCCCTTGTATAAACGCCCGCGTTTCCAGTCCGCCCAGCAATGGCAGGACTACGCCGATAAACTCACGGCGTTTGCGCAGCACCTGCTGGCCCACGGCGTGCGCCTCGCGTATCACCATCATATGGGCGCCTATGTGGAAACGCCGGCCGACGTGGACCAACTGATGGCCTTGACGGGGGCCGAGGTCGGTTTGCTGTTTGATACCGGTCATATCACGTTTGCCGGCGGCGACGCGCTGGCGGTGCTCAACAAACATATCGACAGGATTTGCCACGTGCATTGCAAGGACGTGCGCCCGAACGTGGTGAAACTGGCCCGCAATGGCCACTGGAGTTTTTTGCAGGCCGTCATCAATGGTGCCTTCAGCGTGCCCGGTGACGGCAGCATTGACTTCCCGGCCATCCTGACGCGGCTGTATCTGCACGGCTACGCAGGCTGGCTGGTGGTGGAAGCGGAGCAGGACCCGGCCGTCGCCCCCAGCTACGAATACGCGAAGATGGGCCACGATTACCTGGCACGCCTGGTCGATGCGATTCCCCGCCTGGGCCGGGAGGCGGCATGAGCCCGCTGCTGGTGAAAGCGGGGCAGGGACAGACCATCGTCGAGGTCACGCCCGCATCGGCCGGCTGGACGCACGTGGGCTTTGCCGCCCACCGCCTGGCGGCCGGAGAATCGCTGAGCCTGGAGACGGGCAAGCGCGAACTGTGCCTCGTCGTGCTGACGGGCACGGTCACCGTGCAGGCGGGCGAGCAGACCTGGGACGCCATCGGCAAGCGCGCCAGTGTCTTCGAGGACGTCTCGCCCTACGCCGTGTATGTGCCGCTGGACACCACGGTCAGTATCACGGCCGTGAGCGCCGCCGAGGTCGCCCTGTGCAGCGCCCCGGCCACGACCAAGCGCCCGGCGCGCCTGATCGAACCGGCCAGCATGACGCGCTCCGTGCGCGGCAAGGGCGCCAACACGCGTTATGTGTGCGACATCCTGCCGCAGACAGAGGAAGCGGACGGCTTGCTGGTGGTCGAGGTGGTCACGCCGTCGGGCCATTCGTCGAGCTATCCGCCGCACAAGCACGACAGCGACAATATCCCGCTGGAAAGTTCTCTGGAAGAAACCTATTACCACCGATTGAACCCCGAACAGGGCTTTGCCTACCAGCGCGTCTACACGGATGACCGTTCCATCGACGAGGCCATGGCCGTGGAAAACCACGACGTGGTGATGGTGCCCAGGGGCTACCACCCCGTCACCGTGCCGTATGGCTATGACGGCTATTACCTGAACGTGATGGCCGGCCCCAAGCGGGTCTGGCACTTTAAAAACGACCCGGCCCATGACTGGCTGATGACGAAATAACCAAGGACAAGACAATGACGACCCCGACAATCGGCCACTTTATTGGTGGCAACCCCATGGCCTCGCGTTCCGAGCGCACGAGCGACGTGTTTAACCCTGCCACCGGTGCCGTGACGGCGCAGGTGGCGCTGGCGACGCCTAGCGAACTGAACGCCGCCGTGGCCGCCGCCCACGCGGCCTTTCCCGCCTGGTCGCAAACGTCCCCTTTGCGCCGCGCTAGAGTCATGTTCAAGTTCAAGGAGTTGCTGGAAGAACATGCGGATCAGTTGGCCGCCCTGATTACGGCCGAACACGGTAAAGTCTTCACGGATGCGAAAGGGGAAGTGACGCGCGGCATTGAAGTGGTGGAATTTGCCTGCGGCATCCCGCAGATGATGAAGGGCGAGTATTCGGAACAGGTGGCCGGCGGTATCGACGCCTGGTCGATCCGCCAGGCACTGGGCGTCTGCGTCGGCATCACGCCGTTCAATTTTCCCGTGATGGTGCCGATGTGGATGTTCCCGATGGCCATTGCCTGCGGCAATACGTTTGTATTAAAACCGTCGGAGCGCGACCCGTCGGCCAGCCTGCTCCTGGCGCAACTGTTGACGGACGCGGGCTTGCCCGACGGCGTCTTCAA
>NZ_JBXAKW010000030.1:0-3477 GCF_058798815.1 Janthinobacterium sp. GW822-FHT07A03
CACGCCATCCTGGAATCGTGGCCGGAGACCGGGGCAAGCGCGGCGCGGCGCAAGCCACTGCAGCCACCGGCGCTGCACTATATCGATGTGCGCCATGTCGCTGGCGACACGAGCGACACCAGCGGCGCCAACGCCCTCTGGGACGAGGTCGATGCAGTGGAAGTGTCTGCGGAGGTGCAGTACGTCCAGGGGGGCCAGGACAGTTTTTGGGGTTTGTGATCGGCACAGGACGCGTTGACACCCATCCGGGTGCAACAGGACATAAGATAAAAGAGGACAGATGTGAAAGCGACGTTTTCCATAAGTAGCAAACATCCGGTGATCGAGGGACATCTGGTACACGGGCGGCATCTGCTGCCTGGCCTGGCCTATATCGACATGCTGTACCAGCTGTTCCGCAAGCACGGCCATGACTACCGGCATCTTGAATTGCGCAATATGGTGATCTACGTGCCCCTGCTGGTCGCACCCGACAGCGTCATGCAGCTAACGATCGACTGCGAAGAGTCTGCGCCCGGCAGCTGGGAAATCGCAATCAGCGGCCATGTGGCTGGCGGCGCGGTAACACGCCACGCGAAGGCGCAGATGCACCGCGTCGCCGCCGAACCGTTCGAGGATCGTCTCGACCTGCAGACCGCCAAGCAAGACGCCTTGCGCGTACTGGATATGGAAGAAGTGTATGCGCAATGCCGCAGCCGTCATTTGCAGCATTCACCCTATATGCGGGCCGTGGGCAGCGTCCATGCCCTGCCGCACGCCGTACTGGTGGACGCGGCGCTGAGCCAGCAGGCGCGGGAGCACGCGTCCGATGCCATGTTTCATCCGGTCTTGATCGATGGCAGCGCCATTGGCGTAGCCGGGCTGCAGCCACCGTTGCCGGATCTGCACGTGCCGCTGTTTTATGCGTCGTTCCGCGCCACATCCCTCCTCGGTGCGCGCTGCATCACGCGCATCCTGTCCACATCGGTTCGCCAGAGCGGTGAGCTGTTTTACTCCACGCTGGAATTTTTTGATATATCGGGGTGCAAGGTAGCCGAATTGCGCGATTGCGCCAACAAGCTCATACGCCACGCCAACCTGCTCGATGCGCAAGGCGCACCGGCGCTGGCACCCGCGCCGTTCCTGCCGCAGGCGGCCACCAGCGGCCAGTCCACCGGCGCCATCGAAGGATTGCTGCGGCGACTGATCGGCACACGCCTGAAGCAGGCGGCACACACGATTGCGCTGCATGCTGGCTATTATGAAATGGGATTGGGATCGGCCGATTTACTGGAAGTGGTCGCCACGCTCAACAGCATGGGTCAACTCAGCCTGACACCGACCCTGCTGTTCGAATACCCGAATATCGCCGAACTGGCTGCCTATCTGACAGCCCACCATGCGCAGGATTTGCTGGGCGAAGCCTCGCCCGAGGCTGAGGCCATGACGGCCGTCGAGCCAGTGCCGCCCTCCGTGCCGCCAGCAGCGGCAGCTGCGCCGTCCGGGCCGGCGCCAACCGTGGCACCTTGCGGGCAGCGCGAAGACATCGCCATCATCGGGCTAGCGGGGCGTTATCCGCACGCCGCCAACGTGCATCAGTTCTGGGAAAATCTCAAGAGCGGCAAGGACTGCATCAGCGAAATTCCGGCCGAACGCTGGGATCATAGCCAGTATTTCGATCCTGACCGCAACCGGGAAGACAAGACCTACAGCAAGTGGGGCGGCTTCATCGACGGTGTCGACGAATTCGACCCGCTATTTTTCAATATCCCGCCGCGCCATGCGGCAGCGACGGACCCGCAGGAACGTCTGTTCCTGCAGTGCGCGTATGCGACTCTGGAAGACGCCGGCTACACGCGCGCGGCGCTGGCCAGCCAGGCGGACGGCAACGTGGGCGTTTTTGTCGGCGTGATGTACGAGGAATACCATTTGTACGGGGCGCAGGAGCAGGCGCGCGGCAGCCACCTCACCGTCGGCGGCAATCTGGCCTCGGTGGCCAACCGGGTCTCGTATTTTTGCGACTTTAACGGCCCCAGCATGGTGGTCAACACCATGTGCTCCTCCTCGCTGACAGCATTGCAACTGGCCTGCCAGAGCCTTCAGGCAGGCGCCTGCCAGCTGGCCCTGGCCGGCGGCGTGAACTTGTCCCTGCATCCGAATAAGTACCTGATGCTGGGGCAAGGGCGGTTCGTCTCCAGCAAAGGCCAGTGCGAAAGCTTTGGCGAGGGCGGCGACGGCTACGTACCGGCCGAAGGTGTGGGCGCGGTCCTGCTCAAGCCCCTGGCGAAGGCCATCGCCGACGGCGACCATATTTATGGTGTCATCAAGGCCGTGACGCTCAATCACGGTGGCAAGGCGAATGGCTACACGGTACCAAACCCGGCTGCGCAGAGCAAGTTGATGACGCGCGCGCTACGCGAGGCGGGCATCGATGCCCGCTCCATCAGCTACATTGAAGCACATGGTACGGGCACGTCGCTGGGCGATCCGATCGAAATCGCCGGCCTGAGCCGCGCTTTCCGCGAGCAGACGCCTGACCGGCAGTTTTGCGCCATTGGATCAGCCAAGTCGAATATTGGCCATTGCGAGAGCGCGGCCGGCATTGCCGGCCTGACCAAGGTGCTGCTGCAGATGCGCCACGGGCAGCTGGCGCCGTCGCTGCATTCCGCCGTGCTCAATCCGCATATCGACTTTGCCGCCAGCCCGTTCACCGTGCAGCAGGAGCTGGCCGAGTGGAAGCGCCCCACATTCCTGCGCGATGGCATCGAGGTCGAAGGGGGTCGTATCGCCGGCGTCTCCTCCTTCGGTGCCGGCGGCTCGAATGCCTGTGTGCTGGTGGCCGAGTATGCCGCGCCGCCGCGGGCGGCCATCGAGGTGACGCACGCGCACCCGGCACTGATCGTGCTGTCTGCGAAGAACGAAGATGGTTTGCGGGCACAGGTGCTGCAACTGGCCGAAGCGCTGGATGAACAGGGACTGACGGATGCTGACCTGGCCGATATCGCCTACACCCTGCAGATAGGACGCGAATCGATGGAAGAACGCCTGGCGTTCATTGCGCTGTCGATGGAGCAGTTGCGGCATGGCCTGCAAGCGTGGCTGGAGGGCGATGAGGACAGCGGCGAATACTATCGCGGCCAGGTCAGGCGCGGCAGCGACGCATTGGATATTTTCGGCAATGACGAGGATATGGCCTGTGCGCTTGCCACTACGGTCCAGAGCTGGCTGGCAAAAGGCAAGCATGGCAAGTTGCTCGAATTGTGGGTGAGGGGCCTGGCAGTAGACTGGCACCACTTGTATGCTAGCTGGACAAGCACCATGCCGCGTCGCATCAGCCTACCGACCTATCCATTCGCGAAGGAGCGCTACTGGGTTCCGGCGGCACCCGTTGTCGCCGCTGTGCCGGCAACAGCCACGGTGACGCCAGCGGCAGCTGCGCGCGAGGCGCTGTTGCTGAGCAAGGCCTGGGAAGCGGCCGATGCGAAGCAGCAGCCGCAC
>NZ_JBXAKW010000031.1:0-3473 GCF_058798815.1 Janthinobacterium sp. GW822-FHT07A03
CCGCTGTCGTTTGCGCAGCAGCGGCTGTGGTTCCTGGACCAGCTCGACCACGCCGCCAGCGCCGCTTACCACATGCCGGCAGGCCTGCGCCTGCAGGGACAGCTCGACAGCGCTGTGTTGCAGCGGACACTGGACCACATCGTGGCGCGCCACGAAAGCCTGCGCACCACCTTCGCCAGCATCGACGGCCAGCCGGTGCAGGTGTTTGCGCCAGCCGACTGCGGCTTCGCCCTTGCTCATCACGACCTGTCTAACCTGAACGGTGCAGAGCAGCAGGCTGCGGTCGACAGGGTAAGTGCTGACGAGGCTGCTGCCCGTTTCGATCTGAGCACAGGACCGTTATTTCGCGGTCGCCTGATAAAACTGAATGAATGCGAGCATGTGCTGCTGCTGACCCAGCATCACATCATCTCGGACGGCTGGTCAACCAATATCCTGGTCCGTGAGCTTTCCGCTTTGTATACAGCATTTTCCCAGTCTGCCAAGGATCCCTTGCCTCCGTTGGCGCTCCAGTTTGCCGATTATGCAAGTTGGCAGCGAGGTTGGCTGCAAGGTGATCGACTGCAACAACAAGGCGTGTTCTGGCAACAGCACCTGAGCGGCGCGCCGGCCCTGCTCGAGATGCCGACGGACCGTCCGCGTCCGCCGGTGCAAAGCTATGCCGGTAACAGCATCGCCTGGACAATACCGGCAGAATTGACCTCCGGCTTGCGTGCATTGACGCAGCGCCATGGCGTCACGCTGTTCATGACCATGCTGGCAGGCTGGGCCAGCCTGCTGTCGCGCTTTAGTGGGCAGGATGATGTCGTTATCGGCACTTCGTTCGCGAATCGTCAACGTAGTGAAGTCGAGCCAATGATAGGCTTCCTGATCAACACGTTAGCGTTACGCGTGCAAATGCAGGATGACCCGACCGTGGCGCAATTACTGGCACAGGTGAAGTCGACAATGCTTGATGTCCACGCCAACCAGGATATTCCTTTCGAGCAGGTTGTAGAAATTATCCGGCCGCAACGAAGCCTGAGCCACAGCCCGGTATTCCAGTCTACGCTGGTCATGCAGAACATGCCAAGTGAGGCTTTGGTGCTACCTGGCCTGATGCTAGTAGAAAGCTGGACATCGCGGGCAACCGCACAGTTCGACTTGTCTCTTTCCCTGAGCGAGACTGGAGATACGATTTCTGCCCGTCTGGAGTACGCCATAGATCTGTTTGATCAGTCGACGATGGAACGGCTTCTGCAGCATTTCGACGTGCTCCTGGGAGGGATGACGAGTAATGAGCAGCTGCGAGTCAGCCAGTTGCCGCTACTGACACCATCGCATCAGCAGCTGTTGGTGGACTGGAATGACACGGCAATAGAAATGCCAGGTGATCAATTTGTACACCAGTTGTTTGAAGCGCAGGCAGCGGCACAACCCGAGGCAACGGCACTGGTGTTCGAAGCACAAAGTATGAGCTTTGGCGAATTGAACCGACGCGCCAATGGTGTTGCGCACGCGTTGCTGGCTCTTGGCGTTCGTCCGGACGAGCGGGTTGCTATCTGTGTCACGCGCAGCATCGATATGGTGATTGGCCTACTTGGCGTACTCAAGGCAGGCGCAGCATACGTACCGCTCGATCCGACATACCCAGCCGAACGTTTAGCCCACATGCTGACCGACAGTGCTCCCGTGGCATTGCTGGCACATACACTCACGAAAGATGCGTCAGCGCGATTCGCGGGCAGCGAGCAGGCAGTGCCATTGCTGTTGATCGATGATATCGCGCCGTCATTCATAGGCAATCCGGCCCCCGCCGCGTTTGGCTTGAAAAAAAGTCACCTGGCTTATGTGATCTACACATCGGGTTCTACCGGTCTTCCCAAAGGGGCAATGATTGAACATTCGGGTCTGCTCAATTATCTGCAATGGGCATTGGAAGACTATGCTTCGACGTTGACGTGCGATGCAATCGTCTCTTCTTCGTTTTCTTTCGATGCCACCATTACCAGCCTTTATCTTCCGCTGATCAGTGGCGGGAAAGTTGTTCTGATTCCTGATGGTGGTGAATTGACGGACCTGGAACAAATGCTCGGAAGCTCTAGCAATCTCGGTTTGGTGAAGATTACCCCGTTGCATCTGCAAATGCTGGGGCGTCGTCTGGAGGGCAAGTCGCCTCTGGCGCACGTGGAGGTATTTGTCGTCGGAGGAGAAGCATTGCCTGCTGAAACCGTGGCTTTATGGCGTAACTTGAGCCCGGCGTCGCGTATCGTTAATGAGTATGGACCAACCGAGACTGTCGTCGGTTGTATTACGTATGACGCTGCGTTGACGCTGGATAGTCATAAGGATGTGCTGATTGGGCGTCCGATCGCTAACACGAAAATTTATTTGTTGGACAGGCATTTGCAGCCAGTGCCGACGGGCGTGACAGGTGAAATTTATATCGGTGGAGCCGGCGTGGCGCGTGGCTACTTGAATCGCATGGAACTGACCTCCGAGCGTTTCCTCCCAGATCCGTTTGTTGGCAATCCCCATGCTCGTATGTACAGAACAGGCGATCTTGCGCGCTATCTGTCTGACGGCAACATTGAATACCTCGGCCGTAACGATTTTCAGCTAAAAATCCGCGGTTTCCGCATCGAACCTGGGGAAATTGAAGCGAAGTTGGTTAGTTGTCCGGGAGTGCGCGAAGCGGTTGTCACTGCGTGGGACGATGTGACTGGCAGCAAACGCTTGGTCGCGTACTTCACTGCATCGATACAAGAGGGGCCGAAACCGACTGAGCTGCGCAGTTACCTTTCCAGTGTGCTGCCCGAATATATGGTGCCGTCAGCATTCGTATGTCTGGCTGCCTTACCCCTCACGTCTAACGGTAAGCTCGACCGGCGCGCTTTGCCTGCTCCGGAGAAGTCAGCACTGGTCGCACGTGACTATGAAGCACCGCAGGGAGAGGCCGAAAGGGCGATGGCGACCATTTGGCAGGAACTGCTCCAGATCGAACAGGTCGGACGCCAAGATCATTTCTTTGAGTTGGGTGGTCATTCGCTGCTCGTCGTGTCGCTGATCGGGCTTCTGCAAAAGCAGGGCATGCAGTTGAACGTACGCACCGTGTTTTCGGCGCCAACGTTGCAAGCCATGGCGGCAGCCACGATCAGCAATGGACACGCTGACACTGGTTTCGTCGCGCCAGCGAATTTGATTCCTGACGCGGTGCTGTACGCCGGTGGTGATGTTGTTGAGGAATTCCGGCTATGAGGTCGTTCGTTGTGATACCGGTAACGTGGAAGAATCAGGGTTGGGAAAATGAATAAGCGCGAACTCACTTTAGCAGAATTAAAACAGGCCGTTCTCCTCAAGCGGCTCAGCAAACGCATTGATAGCGACCGGGACAAATTGCGGCATCCGGCGATTCCTCCGGCCGACCGTACGCAGGCCTTGCCGCTGTCGTTTGCGCAGCAGCGGCTGTGGTTCCTGGACCAGCTCGACCACGC
>NZ_JBXAKW010000032.1:0-2339 GCF_058798815.1 Janthinobacterium sp. GW822-FHT07A03
ATGCCAACCTTGTCCAGCTTGAGCACCTGGGCCCAGATGGCAGCAATGCGCTCCTCCGTCATAGTGCGTGGCGCCGTATAAGTCACGGCACTCGTCAATTCTGGCGCAGGCAGGGCACGGCGATCGAGCTTACCGTTGGCCGTCAGCGGGAACGCCTCCAGGCGCACGAAGGCTGCCGGCACCATGTATTCAGGCAAGGTCGCCAGTAATTCATCGCGCAGTGCCGCCGCGCGATCAATGCCACCATCATCCTCGACAATAAAATAGGCGACCAGACGCTTGTCGCCCGGCACGTCTTCGCGCGCCAGTACGATCGCTTCGCGCACGCCAGTGCAAGCTGCCAGCTTCGCTTCGATCTCGCCCAGCTCGATTCGGAACCCACGGATCTTGACCTGGGAGTCGTTACGACCCAGGAATTCGATATTGCCATCGGGCAGATAGCGTGCCAGGTCGCCCGTCTTGTACAGGCGGGCATGCGACGCGCTACTGAACGGATCAGCAACGAAACGCTCGGCTGTCAACTCTGGACGGTTCAAGTAGCCGCGTGCCACGCCGGTGCCCCCCACATACAGTTCACCAGCAACGCCCAGCGGCACCGGCTGCATATGCGCATCGAGCAGATAAATGGAGGTGTCGGCGATCGGACGTCCAATCGGCACGATAGGCCGTGTCGTCATACCCAAGGCAGTGTCGCAGGTGGTGGCAATGGTAGTGGCCTCGGTCGGTCCATATGCATTGATCAGGTGCCGCGGCGGACGGGCAAGGCGCAGTACATGCCCGACCGGCTTTGGATCGAGCACATCGCCACCGACGAGCAGATACTTCAACTGCCCGAAAGCGCGTTCAAGCGTGTAAGCGTATTCGTTGAAAATGCCCACGGTCAGCAACATGGCATTCACGCCGCCGTCGATCAAACATGCCTGCAGCGCAGCCGCATCCAGCATCACTTGACGTGGGACGATGTGGAGCCGGGCTCCCTGAAGCAATGCCCCCCAAACCTCCCAGGTGACTGCGTCGAAGGCGACATTGGCGCACTGGGCGATGCAGTCGCCAGGACCAATATCGGCAAACCGGTTATCGACGACCAGCCGGATGATATTGCGGTGCTCGACCATGACCCCCTTGGGCAGGCCGGTGGAACCGGAGGTGTAGATGACATAAGCCAGGTGGCGTGCGGTCAAGCCCAGTGCCAGCGGATCCGGATTGGTGTCACGCTGCGCCGGCATGTCGTCGAGCAGCAACACAGGCAGGGCATCCGCCGCCTGCGGCAGAATGGCGCGCAAGGTGGTCTGGGTCAGCACCAGCCTTGGCGCACTGTCTTCCAGCATGTAAGCCAGGCGCTCGGCCGGGTAGGACGGATCGAGCGGCACATACGCCGCGCCGGATTTGAGCACGCCCAGCAGGCCGACCACCATCTCGACGCTGCGCTCCACGCAGATCGCCACCCGGTCGTCGGGTCGTACCCCCAAGGCAAGCAGCGCATGGGCCACCTGGTTGGCACGGCGGTTCAGTTCCCCATAGCTCAGGGACTGCGCTTCGCACACCAGCGCGATCGCCTCCGGCTGGGCAGCAGCCTGGGCTTCGAACAATTGGTGCACCAGCTGGTCGCGCGGCAGGGAAGTACTGCTTTGGTTCCATTCGAGCAACATTTGCTCGCGTTCGTGCAACGGTAGCACCGGTAAATGGTGCACTGGCAGCTCCGGCGTTGTTTCCAGCGCAGTCACCAGATGTTCCAGCGCAGTGTGCATGTAATCGCAAACCCGCTGTGCTGGCACGTTGTCGGCCACCAGAGCGGTAAGGCCAAAATCTTCCCCCAGATCATCCACGGACAAGGAGCAGGGATAGTTGGTGCGCTCTTCGGCGCTCAACACCGTGACGCCTGTCCAGGCAGGCAAGATGCTGCCGGCACCCTGTGGCGGCAATGTACCGGCCTGGCTATGGCGGTAGTTCAACAGCGACGAGAACAGCGGCATTGGCGCGGCGATGCCGCTGCAGCGCTGTGCCAGCGCAAGCGAGGCATGCTCATGATGCAACAATTGCGTCAGCAGGCTGTGGGTGCGCTGGATGCTGTCGGCCACGCCGCGGCCACCCACATCGATGCACAGTGGTAAAGTATTGATGAACATGCCCATCGCGCGGTCAGTGCCGTTGCCGCCTTGCATGCGACCCAGCAGCACTGTACCGAACACGACTTCCTGACGGCCGGATAGTTTGGACAGCACCTGCGCCCAGGCCAGATGCATCACGCTGGCAGCGCTCACGCCAAGCTTGCGTGCCTCCAGGCGAACACGCCGGGACAAGGCCGGATCAACCAGGCGGCGTGCTTCGGCGATGCCGGT
>NZ_JBXAKW010000033.1:0-2010 GCF_058798815.1 Janthinobacterium sp. GW822-FHT07A03
GTCCCCATCGTCTAGAGGCCTAGGACATCACCCTTTCACGGTGAGTACAGGGGTTCGAATCCCCTTGGGGACGCCAGTTCAGTCTGGTGTTTGGTAGTAAAGAAGTAGCAGTGTTTCTGCGCCCGGGGGGTATAGCTCAGCTGGGAGAGCGCTTGCATGGCATGCAAGAGGTCAGCGGTTCGATCCCGCTTACCTCCACCAACAGCGCAGAAATCACATGGTAATCAAAGTCGCCTTGAGCGGCTTTTTTTACGTCTGTGAATTAATCGCCATACCCCTCGGGGGAGGTGGGGCTGAGCTGGGGAGTGCTTGCATGGCATGCAAGAGGTCAGCGGTTGGCTCCCGCCAACCTCCACCGGCAGCGCAGAAACAGGCAGTGAATAAATCAAAGTCGCCTTGGGCGGCTTTTTTATTTTCGGTGCATTTTCCGTCAACCTCCGTCAATGGCATCTAAGTCACAAGGTATGCAAAGTCGCCCCGGGCGGCTTTTTTTGTGCCTATTGGTTGCATGGATATAACTGACAGTGGCTTTCAGAATGGTTAAAGTTGGCCGGCAGGTTGAACTCATCATCGTGACCTGTGATTAAAAATGGACCATTACATTCAGGAGATAGGATGCATCGCGTATTTGCCAGTTTTTTTCTTGCCGCCGTTATTCACATTCCCGCGCACGCGGACGCGCCGCCTGCGGCGAGATTCGATCCTGGTGCGCTGAAGTTGCAAAAGGGCCCGTCCAATGACGTGCTGGTGCTCGGTTCACCCCATTTATCGCAATTGCCGAAATCGTTTGATCCGTCTCAATTGAGCTTGCTCAACGAGCGCCTGGCGGCTTGGCGGCCGGACGCGATTGCGATCGAGGCACTTTCCGGTTTGCAATGCGCTTTCTTGCGTGCCTATCCGCAGCGCTATGATGATACGGTGAAAACCTATTGCTATGACACTTCCGCCGCGCGGGCTGCCACGGGGCTCGATGTGATCGCGGCCACGGCGCAGGCGGAGCGCTTGCTGGCGGCCTGGCCGGCGGCGCCGTCTGCCGCGCAGCGGCGCACGCTGGCCTCCCTGTTCCTGGCCGGTGGCGAGCGTGCATCGGCGCTGGTGCAATGGCTGCGGCTGCCCGTGGATGAGCGGCGCGCCGGTGACGGCTTGAGCGAACCGCTGGTCGCTGAGCTCAATTCCGTGCAGGGGCAGCGCAACGAGAACTATCAGATTGCTGCCGTGCTGGCGGCGAAGAGCGGGCACGAGCGGGTACATGGCATGGATGATCATACGTCCGATATGTCTGTTGATGATGTAAAGGCGTATGCCAAAGCGATCAGGAAGGCCTGGGATAACCCCTTTTCGGCGGAGCGCAAGCGCATCCATGCCGGGTTTGAAGGGCAATTGAATACGCCGGCCGGTGTACTGGCGATCTATCGCGCCTATAACGGACGCGCCGAGGCGGATCTGGCCTTCCGCGGCGATTTTGGCGCGGCGCTGGAAGAGCCGTCGCCGCAGCGTTATGGCCGCAACTACGTCGCCTCCTGGGAAGTGCGTAATTTGCGCATGGCATCGAATATCCGCGAAATCATGGCGGCGCGCCCGGGGATGCGCACCCTGGTCCTCGTTGGCGCGTCCCACAAGGGCTATCTGGAAGCGTATCTGAGCCAGATGCACGATGTGCGCATCATCAGTGCGGATGATATCTTGCGCTAAGGAATGCTTTTGCCGCGCCAGACGATTGGCGCGGTTTTCCTGGCGTGCCTGGCGCGCTGCCGCTTTGCATACCTTCCTGCCATCACCCCGTCTTCATAGGGAGGGGGATTCAAATAAGGTGGAAAAAAGAAGGCCAGCAGTTGATTTCGTGAATCGCTTCGTGTTAAACTTCGCGCACGCTTTTTTGAGGGGCTAAGCAAAGCCTTCAACGAAGAGTCCGCTGAGAGTAAAGCCAGCACAGGTCCCCATCGTCTAGAGGCCTAGGACATCACCCTTTCACGGTGAGTACAGGGGTTCGAATCCCCTTGGGGACGCCAG
>NZ_JBXAKW010000034.1:0-1772 GCF_058798815.1 Janthinobacterium sp. GW822-FHT07A03
ATATGGTAGGAGAGCGTTCTGTAAGCCTGCGAAGGTGTCTTGTAAAGGATGCTGGAGGTATCAGAAGTGCGAATGCTGACATGAGTAGCGATAATGGGGGTGAAAAGCCTCCACGCCGTAAGCCCAAGGTTTCCTGTTCAACGTTCATCGGAGCAGGGTGAGTCGGCCCCTAAGGCGAGGCAGAGATGCGTAGCTGATGGGAAGCAGGTTAATATTCCTGCACCGTCGTATGATGCGATGGGGGGACGGATCGCGGAAGGTTGTCCAACTGTTGGAATAGTTGGTTTTTGGCTCATAGAAGGCGCTTAGGCAAATCCGGGCGCGCAATTCAAGGGGTTGAGACGAGTGAACTTGTTCACGAAGCAATCGGAAGTGGTTCCAAGAAAAGCCTCTAAGCTTCAGTCATACGAGACCGTACCGCAAACCGACACAGGTGGGCGAGATGAGTATTCTAAGGCGCTTGAGAGAACTCGGGAGAAGGAACTCGGCAAATTGGTACCGTAACTTCGGGAAAAGGTACGCCCCGGTAGCTTGATTGGTTTACTCCATGAGGGTGAAAGGGTTGCAATAAACTGGTGGCTGCGACTGTTTAATAAAAACACAGCACTCTGCAAACACGAAAGTGGACGTATAGGGTGTGACGCCTGCCCGGTGCTGGAAGATTAAATGATGGGGTGCAAGCTCTTGATTGAAGTCCCAGTAAACGGCGGCCGTAACTATAACGGTCCTAAGGTAGCGAAATTCCTTGTCGGGTAAGTTCCGACCTGCACGAATGGCGTAACGATGGCCACACTGTCTCCTCCCGAGACTCAGCGAAGTTGAAATGTTTGTGATGATGCAATCTACCCGCGGCTAGACGGAAAGACCCCATGAACCTTTACTGTAGCTTTGCATTGGACTTTGAACCAATCTGTGTAGGATAGGTGGGAGGCTTTGAAGCGGGGACGCTAGTTCTCGTGGAGCCAACCTTGAAATACCACCCTGGTTTGTTTGAGGTTCTAACCTTGGTCCGTTATCCGGATCGGGGACAGTGCATGGTAGGCAGTTTGACTGGGGCGGTCTCCTCCTAAAGTGTAACGGAGGAGTTCGAAGGTACGCTAGATACGGTCGGACATCGTGTTGATAGTGCAATGGCATAAGCGTGCTTAACTGCGAGACTGACAAGTCGAGCAGGTACGAAAGTAGGACATAGTGATCCGGTGGTTCTGTATGGAAGGGCCATCGCTCAACGGATAAAAGGTACTCTGGGGATAACAGGCTGATTCCTCCCAAGAGTTCATATCGACGGGGGAGTTTGGCACCTCGATGTCGGCTCATCACATCCTGGGGCTGTAGCCGGTCCCAAGGGTATGGCTGTTCGCCATTTAAAGTGGTACGTGAGCTGGGTTTAAAACGTCGTGAGACAGTTTGGTCCCTATCTGCCGTGGGCGTTGGAAATTTGAAGGGGGCTGCTCCTAGTACGAGAGGACCGGAGTGGACGAACCTCTGGTGTACCGGTTGTCACGCCAGTGGCATTGCCGGGTAGCTAAGTTCGGAAGAGATAACCGCTGAAAGCATCTAAGCGGGAAACTTGCCTTGAGATGAGATTTCCCAGAGCCTTGAGCTCTTTGAAGGGTCGTTCGAGACCAGGACGTTGATAGGCTGGGTGTGGAAGTGCAGTAATGCATTAAGCTAACCAGTACTAATTGCCCGTACGGCTTGTCCCTATAACCTTAGCAGGTACAGAGGATGAGAAAGTACATGTTGCGTGTTGTTGATCGCAATCATTACCC
>NZ_JBXAKW010000035.1:0-1520 GCF_058798815.1 Janthinobacterium sp. GW822-FHT07A03
CTATTGCGTTGAAAAACTCCAGTTGAGCAGGCGATCTTCACGATTTGCCGCTGTCTAAGCAAAGAAAAGACGGAGGCTGCGATGATGGGACGTCAGGAGACCAAACGGGAGCTGTTCGTGTTGATTAGTCTAAACGAATACGTTCCCGAAGACCATCTACTGAGAGCGGTGGACCATTACCTCGACCTGAGCGAGTTTCGCGAGAACTTGGCTCAGTCGTATAGCCATACTGGTCGGCCATCAGTCGATCCCGAGTTAATGGCCCGCATGCTGATCATTGGCTACTGCTACGGCATACGTTCCGAGCGGAGGTTGTGCGAAGAAGTCGGCATGAATCTGGCATACCGCTGGTTCTGCCGGCTGGGCCTGAAGGACAAGGTGCCGGATCACTCAAGTTTTTCCAAAAATAGACACGGCCGCTTTCGCGATCACGATGCATTTCGCCAGCTATTCGATTCGGTACTTCGACGTTGCATGGTAGAAGGCCTGGTACAGGGCGAAGGGTTTGCAGCCGACGCCAGCATGATCAAGGCTGACGCCCAGCGGCAACGTTCCTGTTCAGGCGATTCCGCTATCGATTGGGGTAATCCCGAGCAGGCAAGTCGACCGGTGCGAGAATATCTGGCAGCTCTGGAGCAAGCTAATCCAGTGCCGCCCAAAAGAATCTCGCTGACCGATCCGGCTGCAACCTGGACTGCCGCTGCAGGGCCGGCTATTTTTGCCTATTCAACAAATTACCTGATCGATTTGAAAGCGGGAATGATTGTCGATGTCGAGGCATCAGCCGTCAACAAGATAGCCGAGGTCGAAGCGACCAAAACGATGATCAACCGGGTTGAGGAGAAGTTCGCTATCAAGCCACAGCGATTGGTGGGCGATACGAATTACGGTGTGGCTGCAATGCTGGGATGGCTGGTCGATGAAAAGAAGATCGCCCCGCACGTTCCTGTCTGGGATAAATCCGAGCATCACGACGGCACTTTCAGCCGTACCGATTTCATTTTCGATAGAGAAAACAATCGTTATGTTTGCCCTGCTGGCAAGTACTTGAAACCCGCTCAGCGTAGCCAGCAGAAAAACCCATTTCGCTATCGGGCCAGCCTGTATGACTGCCAGGCCTGCCAGCTCAAATCGAAATGCTGTCCCAATATGGATATCCGTAAGATCGATCGTAGCCCACATGAACCTGCACGCGACGTGGCACGAGCCATTGGTAAGACCGACGCTTATCGACAATCGCGTAGAGAACGGAAAAAGGTCGAGATGCTATTTGCCCACCTCAAACGCATCCTTAAACTCGGCCAATTGCGCTTGCGCGGCCCTAGTGGTGCCCACGATGAGTTTCTGCTGGCAGCGACGGCACAAAATCTGCGGCGAATGGCCAAAAAGCTGCTGCCGCCAAGACAGAGCGTGAAACTCGTGATGCGTTAAGCGAGCCCAGCAACGCCACTGCGTACAATTTTCCTGTACATTTATTGGTTTGTGAGAGGTCTTGCCCAAGAGTTTTTCAACACAATAGG
>NZ_JBXAKW010000037.1:0-1012 GCF_058798815.1 Janthinobacterium sp. GW822-FHT07A03
GAGCTGGCGCGCCGGGCTCAGGAAAGCGGCGCTAACTAAACGATTGGCTGTGTCTGGTTATACGGGGGCAAGATCAGCTTGAAAAGCTGCGCGTCCTGCACGTACTTCATATGCCAAAGATTAGCGATATCGTACCACTAGCCAAACTGGCACAGTTGAAGTCGCTATCTTTGGCGACACTCCCAAGTTGGGATGCGTCGAAGAAGACCACCATCATTCAATCGCTTGAACCACTGGCAGCAATCCCGGAGCTTGCCTATTTGGAACTTTTTGGCATTTGCCCGCCAGATAAATCGCTTGCCCCCCTTGAGCGATGCAGGAATCTCCAAACGGCTCGTATTTCACACTACCCCAAGGCGGAGATCGAGCGTTTTTTTCTGCAGCAAAAATCGTCGATAAGTTTAATCCTAAACCTTCGTTTTCTTAACCCGCAATGCTTACAAAAGGGCGGAACCTGCCAACAACGGCAACCGGCCAAGAGCAGCCATTTATGGAAATTCAATTTACGCATCGCATACATATCGCCGACGGCCCGCTGGAGAAATATGTCTATCAAGCCTCACCAATTGTTGCCGTACTGCTGTATTTTTTTGCTGTGGCTTGCTGCTGTATATCTTGCAAACCATAGCGGGGTTGCGCTCATGGTCGATCTCAAGACCGGCGAGAAACATTGTGTTGAAATGTTGGCGCTTCACTTCCAGGCGATTCAGTACAGTGAATTGCTCGGGCTTTTGGGTATTGCTAGTGTCATTGGGGTGTTCTTGCTACCCGCCATAGCTATTTTCGTCGGAATTATCGACTTTAGAAGTCGTCGACGCCGGAAAGTACAGCAGGCCGAAAGGCAATAACCGTTGATGGCGATGGTCCGCTTTGGGGCGGAACCTGCCAACGACGGCAACCGGCCAGAAGCAGCCATTCACGTTGATGTGACAATATGTGGCTTTTCGCACTTAATAATTCGCTATGCTCATGAGCCGGTGACGACCAGGCAAATACACCGACTTAATTAATT
>NZ_JBXAKW010000038.1:0-989 GCF_058798815.1 Janthinobacterium sp. GW822-FHT07A03
CCCGACGACCGGGTGGCGATCTGCGTGGAGCGCAGCATCGAGATGGTGGTCGGCCTGCTGGGCGTGCTCAAATCCGGTGCGGCGTATGTACCGGTCGATCCTGCTTATCCGGATGAGCGGCTGGAATATGTGCTGGCAGATTGCGCGCCAATAGTCATACTGACACAATCCGTGCTGCGCGTCACGCTAGCCCCGCTCGGTAACGTCGCGGTGCCGGTGTTGCAGCTAGATAAGCTAGGTGAACAGTCCGAGACCAATCCAGACCCGACTGTACTGGATGTAAATCTGTCCCATCTGGCCTATGTTATCTACACCTCCGGCTCTACCGGCCTACCCAAGGGTGTAATCGTTGAACATCGATCACTTTTGAACTTGCGGGAAGCGCTTGCGCAGACGGCATTCAGATTCTCGACGGATTGTTCCAGCGTTGCATTGAATGCGTTTTTCACTTTCGACGCCTCGTTGCAATCGATATTGCAGCTGACGTCCGGGCACCGTGTTGTTATTGTTCCGCAGTCGACACGTACCAACGCACTAGAATTCATTGATTTTCTGTATCGCTATGAGATCGACGTATTCGACTGTACGCCGACCCAGCTGGAAACGCTTCTCTCAGCCGGCTTGCTTGATATGTTGCATCCGCCGAAGTGCATTCTGGTTGGCGGCGAAGCCATTAGTCCAGGAACGTGGATTAAATTGAGTCTTGTCCCAGCTATTCAGTTCTTCAATGTTTACGGTCCGACTGAATGTACTGTTGATGCAACGCTTGCACTTGTCGACCGCACGGTTCCGATTCCACATATCGGCCGACCGCTGGCGAATGCACGAATCTACTTGCTGGACGCGCACCAGCAGCCGGTGCCGCAGGGTGTGATCGGCGAGATGTACATCGGCGGTGCCGGTGTTGCGCGCGGTTACCTGAACCGTCCGGAACTGACGGCGGAACGTTTTATCGCTGATCCATTCAGTGACGCGCCACAGGCCCGTCT
>NZ_JBXAKW010000039.1:0-951 GCF_058798815.1 Janthinobacterium sp. GW822-FHT07A03
CAGTACCGAATCGGCGCCGTACTCGAGGAAGGTGTTGTCCGCATCGATGAGCGCCGCATCCATCTTCAGCGTCTCGGCCAGCAGCACGATCAGCCAGGCCTGTACCTGTTCCAGCAGTGGCGCCGCCACGGCCGCCGTTACGCGCGCCGGGTCGGCGCCCACCGAAGCCGGGACAGGGGCGGCGGCGCGCTGGTGCTGCAGCAGCACGTGTGGCTGCCAGCCCTGCGGATTGACCATTGCCGGCAACACCACGCTGTCCTGCCCGCCGCGCAGCACATGATCGAGCAGTGCCAGGCCTTCCGCGTCGGTATGCGAGAGCAAGCCGCTGCGCGCATACGCCGCGCTGCCAATTTCGCCAAAACCTGTTTCTTTCCAGCTGGGCCACTGGATGCTCTGCAGCGCGAAGCCCGCCTGCTGCGCTTCGGCCACGTAATCCATGTAGGCGTTGGCCATCGCATAATCGCTTTGCCCTGCCGCCAGTGCCGGCAGCAGCGCCGAGACCGACGAGAACAGCACGCAAAAGCGCGGCGCATCCTGCGCCAGGCAAGCGAGCAGTACGTCGAGGCCCGCCACCTTCGGCTCAAGCACCCGCGCCACCGCTGCGAGCGACTTGCGCGCGAAGACCGGCGTGTCCGATTCACCCAGTCCGGCCGCATGGATCACGCCGGCAATCGGGCCCAGCCTGGTGCGCACATCGGCCAGGCACGCCTGTACCGCCGCCTCGTCCGACAGCGCCAGGGCCACCACTTCCACCTCCACGCCCTGCGCGCGCAGCTGCTCGATGCTGCGCATCTTCGCTGCCAGCGGACCGTTCGCATCCTGGTGCGCGGCCCACTGCGCTGGCGCCGGAAACACGTCGCGCCCGCTCAGCACCAGGCGCCGCACGCCATATTGGCGCACGGCATGTTGCGCGCACAGCATGCCGATGCCGCGCGTGCCGCCCGTCACCAG
>NZ_JBXAKW010000040.1:0-946 GCF_058798815.1 Janthinobacterium sp. GW822-FHT07A03
CCGAGACGCTGAAGATGGATGCGGCGCTCATCGATGCGGACAACACCTTCCTCGAGTACGGCGCCGATTCGGTACTGCTGCTGCAACTGGTGCGGCAGGTGGCGCAGCGCGCCGGCAGCGAACTCGATCCTTCCATCCTATTTGAATACCCGACCATCGCCAGTTTTGCCAAGTGGCTGTGCAGCCGCCACGGCGACGAGCTGGCGGGCGCCTTGCTTGCCGCCGCTCCAGCCTCACCCACGGCCGAGCCCCCGATGGCCGCGCCAGTGTCGCAAGCGTTGTCGCCGGCTGTCTCTTCACCCATGCCAGCGGCGCGGCAGACTGGGACGGCATCGACCGATATTGCCGTGATCGGACTGTCCTGCCGTTTTCCTGGCGCGGACAATCTGGAGCAGTACTGGCGCCTGCTGGTAGAAGGACGGTCGGCGATTGCCCCCGTGCCGAAAGAACGCTGGGGCTACGAGAGCGCGTATTACGCTGGCCTGCTGGCCCGCGTAAGCCATTTCGATCCGGCATTCTTCCTGATGTCAGAAGCCGATGTCAGGGCGATGGATCAGCAGGCGCTACTGGTGTTGGAAGAGACCTTGAATCTGTGGTGCCATGCTGGCTACAGCCTGCAGGAAATCAAAGGCCAGCCGATTGGCGTCTATCTTGGCGGACGTAGCCAGCATAGGCCGGATGACCAGGCGTTCAGCAAGGCGACGAATCCCGTGATGGCGGTGGGCCAGAACTACCTAGCAGCGAACGTCTCGCAGTTCTTTGACCTGCAAGGTCCCAGCCTGGTGCTCGACAGTGCTTGCTCATCGGCCCTGGTGGGCATGAACATGGCCATCCAGGCACTGCGCGCGGGCGATATCACCTCCGCAGTAGTGGGCGGCGTCAGCCTGCTCAATACGGATGGTCCGCTGCAGGTATTCGAGCAGCGCGACATCCTGAGCCGCGAATT
>NZ_JBXAKW010000041.1:0-818 GCF_058798815.1 Janthinobacterium sp. GW822-FHT07A03
GGTTACCTGAACCGTCCGGAACTGACGGCGGAACGTTTTATCGCTGATCCATTCAGTGACGCGCCACAGGCCCGTCTGTACAAGACGGGCGACCTGGCGCGCTACCTGCCTGATGGCAACATTGAATATCTGGGTCGCAATGACTTCCAGGTCAAGATCCGCGGCTTCCGTATCGAGCTGGGCGAAGTGGAGGCGAAACTGGCGGCGTGCGTTGGCGTGCGCGAAGCTGTCGTACTGGCACGCGAGGATGTGCCGGGCGATAAGCGCCTGGTTGCCTATTTCCTGGCCGAGGGCGAGATCGACGTGGCTAGCTTGCGCAGTGCCCTGTTGGCGGTCTTGCCGGAATACATGGTGCCGGCGGCCTTCGTGAGCCTGGACGCGTTCCCGCTGACGGCCAACGGCAAGCTGGACCGCCGTGCGCTGCCTGCCCCAGATGCTTCGGCCGTGGTGACGCGTAGTTATGCCGCGCCACAGGGGGTGGTTGAAAGCGCGCTGGCCGTGATCTGGCAAGACCTGCTCAAGGTCGAACAGGTGGGCCGTTATGACCAGTTCTTCGAGCTGGGCGGCCATTCACTGCTGGCGGTGCAGCTGGCCTCGCGCCTGCGCAGCGCATTGGGGATCGAGTTGCCATTGCGCACGCTGTTTGCGCATCCGACCCTGGCCGGGCTGGCCAGTCAGATTGATGATACGGGAGCCTCGACGCTGTCGGCGATTCTGCCGGCCGACCGTACGCAGGCCTTGCCGCTGTCGTTTGCGCAGCAGCGGCTGTGGTTCCTGGACCAGCTCGACCACGCCGCCAGCGCCGCTTACCACATGCC
>NZ_JBXAKW010000042.1:0-803 GCF_058798815.1 Janthinobacterium sp. GW822-FHT07A03
CCCGACAACGCACAGCTCAGACTGGAAACCAGCTATCAATATGATGCCTGGGGTAACCGCATTGAAACCTCAGTGTCGTCGCCGGCGACTGGTAGTGCGGCCATCGTCACCACCAAGAGCAGCCAGACCTATGACACGCGTGGCCAATTTCCGGTGACGCAAAAAAATGCGTTGGGCCATGTCAGTACGACGGCATATGACGCGCGCTACGGCGCAGTCTCGCGTATCGACGACGTCAACCAGTTAACCATGCTGGTCGAGTACGACGGTTTTGGCCGCAAGGTGCAGGAAGTGCTGCCGGATGGTACGCAAAAAAAATGGCTTTACAGCTTGTGCGACGGCAAATGCTCGAAGGAGGCGAGCTATTTCATCAAAGTGAGTACCTATGCCAGTGATGGCGTGACACAGAGCGCCCCCTTGCAAAGAACTTTTTTTGATGCACTTGACCGCGAAATCATCGGTGAGACGGAAGGTTTCGATACCACGCTCATGATTTATACGGAAAAAGAATATGACAGCCGCGGCAACCTGGCACGCAGCACTCGTCCTTACTTCGCCAATGGCGCGATACATTGGACCAGCTATGCATATGACGAGCTCAATCGGCTGGTGTCCTCTACTGCACCCGATGAAGTTGTTACTAGCTACGCGTATGACGGCTTGCGCAGCACAACCACCAATGCATTGAACCAGACTACCACCAAGGTGCTGAACGCCAACGGCCAGCTGGCCCAAGTGACTGACAACCTCAGCCAAACGATCAGCTATCAATATGATGCCTTCGGCAACCTGTGGCTCACGAC
>NZ_JBXAKW010000043.1:0-757 GCF_058798815.1 Janthinobacterium sp. GW822-FHT07A03
TGATCTTGCCCCCGTATAACCAGACACAGCCAATCGTTTAGTTAGCGCCGCTTTCCTGAGCCCGGCGCGCCAGCTCTCTCCTGTACATGCGAGGTGATTTCAAATTCAACGACGAGTGAGGATGCACCTCGTTGAAATGCGTAAAAGCGTCTGGCAACTGGGCGAGCACGACTTCTGCCGTGCTGCGATCCATCAGGCTGACGTAGTCCCGTTTAAACGTGTTCACGAAGCTCTCGGCCATGCCGTTCGACTGCGGGCTGCATACCGGTGTATGCACCGGTTCAATCCCAAGTGCGCGCACCAGCGCGTGCGTTTCATGGGCCCGGTAGGCGCCGCCGTTGTCGCTCAAGAATTCCAGCCTGGTCGAGCCGACGCTGGCCTGGCCGAATCTTGTCTCGACCGCTTCCACCAGCATGTCGCGCACGGGTTCGCCTGGCAGGCCACGTTCGGCCCACGCACGCCAGGCAATGATTTCTCGGTCACAGCAATCCTTCATGAACACACCGGTCACCACTTCGCCGTTGTCGCAGGCGATCTCGAAGCCGTCCGAGCACCAGCGCTGATTGGGTTCGTCCACCGCCACCACGCCATTGTGCACGCGGCTGCTCACTGGGCGTTTGGGCGCCTTGGGTAGCAGCAGACTGTTCGCTTTCATCACGCGATAAAACCGCTTGTGATTGATTGCTGGCAGGCCCATCAAGGCGCGCGTGCGGTTGACCAGAGCGCCAGCCCGGCGGTAGCCATAGGTCGGCAGCGC
>NZ_JBXAKW010000044.1:0-745 GCF_058798815.1 Janthinobacterium sp. GW822-FHT07A03
GCGATCGGATGGCCGATCGGGACGGTCGTATCCTGGACACCCATGCGGCAGCGCCAGGACGTCACGTCAACGGCCGCCTCGGTAGGACCATACAGGTTGTGCAGTTCGACCCCGGGCAGACACCGCGCAAACTGGGCCTGCAGCGAATACGGCAGTGCTTCGCCGCTGCACAGCACGCGGCGCAGCACACTGGCATCGCCAAGCTGGGCGTGATCCAGGAAAGCCGACAGCATCGATGGCACAAAGTGTAGCGTAGTAATCCGTGCCTGCTCGATCAGCTCGGCCAGGTAGTGTGGATCATGATGCCCACCAGGACGGGCAATGACGAGCTGCGCGCCAGCCAGCAACGGCAGGAAGAACTCCCAAACCGACACGTCGAAGCTGTATGGTGTTTTCTGCAGCACACGGTCGCTGCCGCCGAGACGGTATTCGCTTTGTGCCCACAACAATCGGTTCACGACGCCGTCGTGCTGGTTCATTGCCCCCTTGGGCAAGCCAGTCGAGCCAGAGGTGTAGATGACGTAGGCCAGGTGGCGCGCGGTCAAGCCCAGTGCCAGCGGATCCGGATTGGTATCGCACTGCGGCGCCAGGTCATCAAGCAGCAGTACGGCCGCGTCCGGGACCAGCGATAGCCCCGTGCGTAATGCGGACTGGGTCAGCACCGCCACAGGAGTGCTATCTGCCAACATATGCGCCAGGCGCTCGGCCGGGTAGGACGGATCGAGCGGCACATACGCCGCGCCGG
>NZ_JBXAKW010000045.1:0-734 GCF_058798815.1 Janthinobacterium sp. GW822-FHT07A03
GTGGGCGGCGTCAGCCTGCTCAATACGGATGGTCCGCTGCAGGTATTCGAGCAGCGCGACATCCTGAGCCGCGAATTCCATATTTTCGATGCCCGCGCCAGCGGCGCCGTGCTGGGCGAAGGCATTGGCATGGTGTTGTTAAAAACCCTCGACCAGGCGCAGCGCGATGGCGACCGCATCTACGCCACCATCAAGGCGGTCGCGGTGAACAACGACGGGCGCACGGCCGGCCCCGTGGCGCCAAGTTTTCAGGCGCAAAAGGCGGTGATGCAAGCAGCGCTGGCGCGCAGCGGCAAGCTGGCGGCACAGATTGACCATGTCGAGGTCAACGGTTCCGGCTCGGAAGTGACGGACCTGCTGGAGCTCAAAGCCATCGAGGCGGTCTACCGGGCGGCCGAGCGCACGCCGTGCAGCCTCGGCTCGATCAAGCCAAACATCGGCCATCCGCTGTGCGCGGAAGGCATCGCCAGTTTCATCAAGGTGGTGCTGATGCTGCATCACGGCTTGGAAGTGCCGTTTTTATCGGGGCACCAGCCGATGCGGCACTACGACATGCAGGCTTCGCCGTTCCATTTCACGCGCAGCGCCGGCGCCTGGCGCGGCGCCGGGGTGCGCAGCGCGGCGATCAACAGCTTTGCCGACGGCGGCACCAACGTGCACGCCATCCTGGAATCGTGGCCGGAGACCGGGGCAAGCGCGGCGCGGCGCAAGCCACTGCAGCCACCGGCGCTGCA
>NZ_JBXAKW010000046.1:0-694 GCF_058798815.1 Janthinobacterium sp. GW822-FHT07A03
ACCAGGGCCGATGAGCAAGCACTGTCGAGCACCAGGCTGGGACCTTGCAGGTCAAAGAACTGCGAGACGTTCGCTGCCAGGTAGTTCTGGCCGATCGCCATCACAGGATTCGTCGCCTTGCTGAACGCTTCGTCATTGGCCCGGTGCTGGCTGCGCGCCCCCACATACACACCCACGGCGCTGCCTTTGATTTCATCGAGGCCGTAGCCCGCGTGGCAGAACAGCTTGAGCGTCTCTTCCAGCAGCAGCAAGGCTTGTGGATCCATGGCGCGCGCATCCGCGGCAGACGTCAGGAAGAAGGCCGGATCGAAATGGCTGATGCTATCGAGCAGTCCGGCATGGTGACCGCTGTCGTAGCCCCAGCGATGCGCCGGCACGGGCGCGATTGCCGAATGGCCCTCGGCCAGCAGCGTCCAGAATTGCGCCAAGTCCGGCGCGCCGGGAAAACGGCAGGACAGTCCCACCACGGCGATGTCCTGAAGCGCCGCGTGCGCAAGCGGGGGTGGCGCGGATGGCTGCGACAGCTGCGGCGCGGCTAGTGGCGCCGGCACGGATACCGGCATTTCCGGTGCGCTGGTGCCTGGCACGCTGGCCGACAGGAGATGCGGATGGGCGCCGCACAGCCACTTGGCAAAACTGGCGATGGTCGGGTATTCAAATAGGATGGAAGGATCGAGTTCGCTGCCGGCGCGCT
>NZ_JBXAKW010000047.1:0-640 GCF_058798815.1 Janthinobacterium sp. GW822-FHT07A03
GTCCCGGACGCGGCCGTACTGCTGCTTGATGACCTGGCGCCGCAGTGCGATACCAATCCGGATCCGCTGGCACTGGGGTTGAGCGCGCGCCACCTGGCCTACGTCATCTACACCTCCGGCTCGACCGGCCTGCCCAAGGGAGTCATGGTTGAGCATGCGTCGGTGGTGAACTTCCTCATGACGATGTGGGACAAGCCAGGTATTGGCGCGGACGACACGCTGCTGGCAGTGACCACCCTCTCGTTCGATATCGCAGGGCTTGAGCTCTATCTGCCACTGGTGACCGGTGCCAGAACAGTGCTTCTGCCCGGTGCCGCGGCGTCGGATCATGCGCGGCTGCAATGGGCGCTGGAAGCTTACTCTGTCACATTGATGCAAGCGACTCCGGTGACGTGGCGAATGTTGCTCGATAACGGATGGAGCGGAAAGCGTGACCTGCGTGCGTTGTGCGGTGGTGAAGCATTGACGGTGGAGCTGGCCGAACGCCTGTGCCCACGGGTGGCGGAGGTATGGAACCTGTATGGCCCGACCGAAACGACGATCTGGTCTACGTGCCGCAAGATTGATGGCAGATGTTCTGCATCGCCGGTTGAACCGGTCGGCCGCCCGATCGCCAATACCCGCATCTATCTGCTCGATC
>NZ_JBXAKW010000048.1:0-629 GCF_058798815.1 Janthinobacterium sp. GW822-FHT07A03
CGCGCAACACCGGCACCGCCGATGTACATCTCGCCGCTCACACCCTGCGGCACCGGCTGCTGGTGCGCGTCGAGCAGGTAGATCTGCACATCGGCTATCGGCCGGCCGATCGGAGTAATGGCACGGTATTCCGCGTCGCAGTCATACGCACTGGCGCAGACAGTCGCTTCGGTCGGGCCGTAAGCATTAATGAGAAGATGGTGCGCAGCCCACTGGCGGGCCAGTGCTGGCGGACAGGCATCACCAGCAACGATGAAGGTCGTGGGAGCGAACTGCAACGGCTCCCCCAGCAGGGCAAGCACCGCCGATGGCAGTGTCACGTGTGTAATATCACCGGCGCGCAGCGTCCCGATCAGCGGATCGGCCGGACGCAAGGCCTCCTGACTAGCCACATGCAGGACGGCGCCACGGCACAGAGCCATAGCGACTTCTGAAATACTGGCATCGAAACTGAATGACGCAAACTGCAGTACGCGGCTGCCGGCAACCACGCCAAAGCGGTCGATCTGCGCCAGCGCCAAGTGGGCCAGGCTGCCATGCTCGACCATGACGCCCTTGGGCAGGCCGGTGGAACCGGAGGTGTAGATGACATAAGCCAGGTGGCGTGCGGTCAAGCCCAGTGCCAGCGG
>NZ_JBXAKW010000049.1:0-626 GCF_058798815.1 Janthinobacterium sp. GW822-FHT07A03
ACTGCGCTTCGCACACCAGCGCGATCGCCTCCGGCTGGGCAGCAGCCTGGGCTTCGAACAATTGGTGCACCAGCTGGCCGGACGGCACCTCGACAGCGGTGTCATTCCAGTCCAGCAGCAGCTGTTGCCGGTGTGATGGGGTCAACAGCGGCAGCTCGCTGACACGCTGCTGTTCATCGCTCACCATCCCGCGCAGGAGTACGTCGAAGTGCTGCAGCAGGCGCGCCATCGTCGACGCGTCGAACAGGTCGCTCGCATACTCCAGGTTGCCCGAGAGGGTATCGCCGGTTTCGGCCAGCGACAGCGACAGGTCGAAGTGCGCCGTCGTATGCGGGGCCGCTATCCCCGACAGCGCCAGTCCAGGCAAGGCAAATTCGCTCTCCACTGGTGTGTTTTGCAACGTGAGCATGGCCTGGAAGAGCGGGCTGTGGCTCAGGCTGCGCGGCGGCTTGACGATCTCGACAACCTGCTCGAACGGCAAGTCCTGGTGTGCATAGGCATCCAGCGTGCTGGCCTTGACCTGGGCCAGCAGCTCCGCTACGGTCGGGTCGTCCCCGAGCTGCACCCGCAGCGCCAGTGTATTGACGAAAAAGCCCATCAGCGGCTCGACCTCGCTGCGCTGACGG
>NZ_JBXAKW010000050.1:0-622 GCF_058798815.1 Janthinobacterium sp. GW822-FHT07A03
TACGTCCTTCATCGCCTGTAATCGCCAAGGCATCCACCATGTGCACTTATTCGCTTGTCCCTATAACGTTAGCCTCTTCATTCTTTCAAACGAAAAGAGCGCTACAGGGATAAGAAAGTACAACGTTGTTGCTTGTTTGTTGATACATACAATCATTACCCATCGATTTGCTTGTTACGGCAAACCGATCAATAAATAATCTTTACTTCTTCCAGATTGTTAAAGAACGAAACAGCTTTGATCGCTAAAAGATCAAACCTAAACCTGACTGGCTTACGTTTGCACTTTCGGGTAAAACTTTGGTGGAGGATGACGGGATCGAACCGACGACCCCCTGCTTGCAAAGCAGGTGCTCTCCCAGCTGAGCTAATCCCCCTGGGTATGACTGGTAGGGCTGGTTGGACTCGAACCAACGACCCCCGCGTTATCAACACGGTGCTCTAACCAGCTGAGCTACAGCCCCAACGCGGTGCTACTACGACTACTGTTTCTTCTTAATTAAACAGCCGATAAGTGTGAACATTTGATGCGTGAACCATTACTGATTCGTGCAAACTCTAGAAAGGAGGTGATCCAGCCGCACCTTCCGATACGGCTACCTTGTTACGACTTCACCCCAGTC
>NZ_JBXAKW010000051.1:0-610 GCF_058798815.1 Janthinobacterium sp. GW822-FHT07A03
GGGCTGAAGGCGAGGAAGGCGCGATCCAGTAGCGCTCGCGCGCAAACGGATAACACGGCAGGCTGATCCTGCGTGGCGGCTGCGCGCCGTGCAGCGCGCGCCAGTCGAAGGCCATGCCCTTCACCCACCATGCCAGCAGCTTGTCGTACTTGCCCTTGGCCACCCAGGCATCGACGGCGCCTGCCATGTCCTCGTCCGCGGCCAGTGCCGCGGCCTGCTCGCCGTCGCCCGCCCGGCTCACGTGGCAAAGCGCCGCTTCACCCTCACCGGCCAGGAAGGCCTGCAGCCGCGCGCGCAACTGTGCCATGTCCTGCACCACGAAGGCCAACCGTTCTTCCATCGCCTCGCGTCCCACCTGCAAGGTATACGCGATATCGGCCACGGTCGCGCCCTCTTCCTCCAGGCGCTCCAAGGCCGCCAGCAGCTGCCCGGCCTGCGCGCGCAGCCGCTCTGCGTTGCGCGCCGACAGCACGACCAGCGCTGGCAGCGCTACAGTGCCGTGGCTGGTCGCCGCCGGTGCAGCCACATATTCTTGTAGCACCAGGTGGGCGTTGGCGCCGCCGGCGCCAAACGAGGAGATGCCGGCGATGCGCGGAAAGGCGCGCAGCAC
>NZ_JBXAKW010000052.1:0-567 GCF_058798815.1 Janthinobacterium sp. GW822-FHT07A03
CCGTCAAGGCGGCAATCGCGCGCGGCAAGGCCGTGAGCAATTGCTCCGGATAGACGATGCGGTCGAAGTAGCGCGACAGCGGTTTGAAGGCATCGTTGACCGAGACGCTGCCGTCAGAAGCATCTTCCAGCTGCTGCAAGACGGGGTCCGGCGCGCGCGAGACGAACACGTCGCCTGGCAACAGCAGCACGGGCAAACGGTTGACGTGCGCCAGCGCGGCGGCGGTGAGCAGGTTGGTGGCGCCGGGACCGATGGAGCTGGTGACGGCCATCATGCGCCGGCGCATGTGCGCTTTCGCATAGGCGATGGCCGAGTGCGCCATCGCCTGTTCATTGTGGGCGCGGTAGGTGGGGAACACATCCTTGTACTGGTACAGCGCCTCGCCCATGCCGGCGACGTTGCCGTGGCCAAAGATGGCGAAGGCGCCGCCGAACAGAGGCTGGCCGTCCTCGGTGCGCAGCACGGACAGGTAGCGGATCAAGGCCTGCGCCATGGTCAGGCGGATGGTGGCGCTCATGCCGCACGCTCCAGGCGGTTGCGCGTGCGCTGCCACAGGACAATCAGCTG
>NZ_JBXAKW010000053.1:0-567 GCF_058798815.1 Janthinobacterium sp. GW822-FHT07A03
GGATGGATCTGCTGGGACTTGACCAGGTCGGCCGCGATGATCACTTCTTTGAACTAGGTGGCCATTCGCTGCTCGCGACCCGGTTCATGTCGGCCGTGAACGATCAATTGGGCATCACGCTGCCGCTCCGCATGCTGTTCGAAGTACCGATCCTTGCCCACATTGCAAAAAATATCCAGAGCCTGTTAGCTTTGACGACCACGCCTGCGGTCGGAGAATTAGCTGATGAGAACGAAATAATCGAGTTCTAACATAAACGATACATATAAAAATGAATAAAGTTGAGCAGTTGTTGCTGGAGATCAGCCGCCTTGGTGTTGTATTGGCCATCAAAGATGGGAAATTGATTAGTCAGGGGAGCAAGGGAGCATTGACTCCAGCATTGCAAGAGCAAGTCCGGGCGCACAAGGGTGAGATTATTGTGTTTCTCAACAATCTGAGCCACACGTCGCAGCGACGCGGCGAGATTGGTACTGCCGACCGTACGCAAGCCTTGCCGCTGTCGTTTGCGCAGCAGCGGCTGTGGTTCCTGGACCAGCTCGACCACGCCGCCAGCGCCGCTTACCA
>NZ_JBXAKW010000054.1:0-552 GCF_058798815.1 Janthinobacterium sp. GW822-FHT07A03
ATAGGGAAGCCGTAGAGAAATCGAGTCCGAATAGGGCGATCAGTCGCTGGGTGTAGACCCGAAACCAAGTGATCTACTCATGGCCAGGATGAAGGTGCGGTAACACGCCCTGGAGGTCCGAACCCACTAATGTTGAAAAATTAGGGGATGAGCTGTGGGTAGGGGTGAAAGGCTAAACAAACTTGGAAATAGCTGGTTCTCTCCGAAAACTATTTAGGTAGTGCCTCAAGTATCACCATCGGGGGTAGAGCACTGTTATGGCTAGGGGGTCATTGCGACTTACCAAACCATTGCAAACTCCGAATACCGATGAGTGCGAGCTTGGGAGACAGACGTCGGGTGCTAACGTCCGGCGTCAAGAGGGAAACAACCCAGACCGCCAGCTAAGGTCCCAAAGATTGGCTAAGTGGAAAACGAAGTGGGAAGGCTAAAACAGTCAGGATGTTGGCTTAGAAGCAGCCATCATTTAAAGAAAGCGTAATAGCTCACTGATCGAGTCGTCCTGCGCGGAAGATGTAACGGGGCTAAGCCAGTCACCGAAGCTGCGGATAT
>NZ_JBXAKW010000055.1:0-552 GCF_058798815.1 Janthinobacterium sp. GW822-FHT07A03
TTAATTGTTAAAGAACTGTATTCGGTTACTGCTTTCGCGCTATCGACAAAGCGTTGTGTTTGTCAGCTGCGAAGAAGAAAGAGTATGAAGCATTTCGCTAAATCCGTCAACCTTCTTTTTACTACCCTCACCGTTTCCAGTGATCCCGTTGTTTCGCAAACTGCTGCGTCTCATTGGGGAGGCGAACTATAGCAAAGCTGTACGCAGGCAGCAAGGTTTATTCTAAGAAAGTGTGAAATTTAATTACTCGATGCCATATCACCATCAAATTAACCAGGTAATGCCATGCGGAACGCCCTGGTGCCCGCTGAAGATGCGCAGGCAGCCGCACCAGCTCAGCGCCGGCCAGGCCGCTCCAGGAGCATCAATAAGGAAGTTAATGCCGGTTGAGGGCTGAATTACCAATAATTTCTGGAAAATAAATCTCCAGACGAAAAAAAACCCCACCGGAATCCGGCGGGGTTTTTCTCTACTGCAAATAACAAGCCTGACGATAACCTACTTTCACACTGGTTGCAGCACTATCATCGGCGCAAAGTTGTTTCACGGTCC
>NZ_JBXAKW010000056.1:0-508 GCF_058798815.1 Janthinobacterium sp. GW822-FHT07A03
GACGTGGACGGTCCGTCGGCATCTCAAGCAGGGCCGGCGCGCCACTCAGGTGCTGCTGCCAGAAGTCGACCTGGCGCCGCAGGGCCTCGCCCTGCAGCCAGCCACGCTGCCAGGCGGCGTAGTCGGCGTACTGGATCGACAGCGGTGCCAGCGGATCGGGCAACTGGCGGCAAAACGCCGAATACAACGCCGTAAATTCATGCACCAGTACCCCAACCGACCAGCCATCGGAGACGATGTGGTGCTGGGTCACCAGCAGAACATGCTCGTCGCCGCCAAGTTTGAGCAGGCGGCCGCGGATCAGTGGCCCCGCCGCCAGATCAAACGGCGCAGTGGCCTCATCGGCACTGATTCTTTCCACTGCCGCACGCTGCTCATGTCCTTGCAACGCACTCAAATCATGCATCGTCAGGCCGAAACCACTCTCGCTCGGCGCAAACACCTGCACCGGCTGGCCGTCGATGCTGGCGAAGGTGGTGCGCAGGCTTTCGTGGCGCGCCACGATGCG
>NZ_JBXAKW010000057.1:0-508 GCF_058798815.1 Janthinobacterium sp. GW822-FHT07A03
TGTGGCTTTTCGCACTTAATAATTCGCTATGCTCATGAGCCGGTGACGACCAGGCAAATACACCGACTTAATTAATTTTTGAATGAATCTGTAATGACAAAAATCATTGTTCGACGAAAGAAAGCAATTTGGCAAGATAGGGCTCGGAAATACACCGTTCTTCTGGATGGGAGCGAAATTGCCAGAGTTTCGAACGGCTCGGAGGTTGAGTTCGATGTCGAGCCCGGAAAGCACACCGTGCAGATGCAAATCGATTGGTGTCACTCGCAAAAGTTTGAGGTTGACGTTCGTCTTGCAGAGCCTGTGATACTTGAATGCGGACCGAATGCGTCACCATGCTCAGCGATCTTTTACATCACCCTATGGAAGAACAAATATATTTGGTTGCGAGGTTTGCGTAACGTCAACGTCTGAGCAACTTAGGCAGGATTCGGCCAGCAGCGGACAGTCGGCAATTGACCAATCAAGCTTTACTCAGAAAGTCAGCATGTCTTACCGTGATCCTTTT